>CAKSZL010000011.1 GCA_934525625.1 uncultured Burkholderiaceae bacterium | reverse complement strand
CGGCACGCTCACAGCCGAGCCGCAATGGCTTGATGGCCAGTGCTTTGGGGTATGCGTGAAATATCCGGGCTAGTGCCGTATTTTATTGATAAACCAGAATCGTCAAAGACCCAGCGCCGCGATGCCGGCCCGCGCCACCTGAGCGTCCTCCGGCGCCTTGACGCCGCTGACGCCGACCGCGCCAATGCAGTGGCCGTCCTTGACGATGGGCACGCCGCCTTCCATCAGGCCGTCCATTCCGGGCACCGACAAGAAGGCGGTGCGGCCGCCGTTGATCATGTCCTCGAAGCCCTTGGTCTCACGCCGCCCCAGCGCCGCGCTGCGCGCCTTGGCCGGCGCCACCAACGCGCTCATGGGCGCCGCGCCGTCCAGCCGGTGCAGGTGCAGCAGGCAGCCGCCGTCGTCGACGATGGCAATCGTCACCGCCCACTGGTGCTTGTGCGCTTCGGCCTCGGCGGCAGCGGCAATCGCTTGGACGTCGGCGGCTTCGAGAAAGGATTTGGTTTTCATGGCAAAGGATCCGAAAAAATGCTCTGAAGGTCTTGAATGCGATGGCTAGCAGCCACACATGGAGAATACCCGTTTGAACCAAACCGCCATCCTGCCGGTAAAAAGCAACATCTTTTGCCGGTAGACGGGAATTATTCGGCCCCGCTGCGCTCTACGTACAATGAAACCAGACGGCTGCCACCTTGGCAGCCGACGGCCCGACCCCACAGGAGATTCCAAGCATGTCCGACCGTCTGACCCCCTTTGGCTACGCCGCCGGTAACGCCAGCGACACCGCCCTGCAAACGCAGCGCAACCAGGTGCTGCGCAACACCTACTGGCTGCTGGCGCTCAGCATGCTGCCCACCGTGGCGGGCGCCTGGCTGGGCGTGTCCACCGGCATCACCTTCGCGCTCTCGGGCGGCCTGGGCCTGATCGTGTTCCTGGCTGGCGCCTTCGGCTTCATGGTTGCCATCGAAAAAACCAAGCACTCCGCAGCCGGCGTGGGCGTGCTGCTGGCCTTCACTTTCTTCATGGGCCTGATGCTTTCGCGCCTGATCGCCATGGTGCTGGGCTTCAAGAACGGCCATGAGATCGTGATGACCGCCATGGGCGGCACGGCCGGCGTGTTCTTCGTCATGGCCAGCCTGTCCAGCGTCATCAAGCGCGACCTCTCGGGCATGGGCAAATGGCTGTTCGTCGGCGCGCTGGTCATCCTGGCGGGCATCGTCGTCAACCTCTTTGTCGGCTCAACCGCCGGCATGATGGTCATCAGCACGCTGATGGTCGGCGTGTTCAGCCTGTACATGCTGTACGACCTCAAGCGCATCGTCGACGGCGGCGAAACCAACTACATCAGCGCCACCCTGGCCCTGTACCTGGATCTGTTCAACGTCTTCCAGGGCCTGCTGGTCCTGCTGGGCATGGGCGGCAGCAGCGACTGAGCACCGCACCCCGGCCACTCACCCACCCAACGGCCCTTCGGGGCCGTTTTCAATGCCCGGCTCAGCCCCAAGTCTGGCTATAATCTTTTGCTTCGGACGGTGGCTGTAGCTCAGTTGGTAGAGTCCCAGATTGTGATTCTGGTCGTCGTGGGTTCGAGTCCCATCAGCCAC
>CAKSZL010000010.1 GCA_934525625.1 uncultured Burkholderiaceae bacterium | reverse complement strand
CCAGCGCCGTTTGCGGGGTCGGTGTCGTCGGCGAGGCGCTCGACGACAAATTGCCCCGCGCCGTCGATTGCAGCTTGCGAAATGCGGGCGTCTACCCATTGCCGGTGCACGGCGTCGCGGCTGGCGATGGGGTCGCCCAGGTCTTGGATGCGATTTTCGTTTGCGCGGTAGGCGCCTTGGCCGTCTAGATCATATGGCCCGAGCCGGAGTGCGCGGCTCAGCAACCCGAGTGCGCCCTGAATCGCAAGCCAGATACGATCAAAATCGAAGTTGACGGTGCCCGCGAATAGGTCCCCGAAATCCTGGTAGTCGTTCTTTCGGTCCGCGACTACCGCCAGCTCCATCAGGATGCGCGCTCCATTTGCAGGGGGCGAAAAGAAGGTTACGGTACCGCCCTGATGCTGGCCCAGGCCCGTGACGCTGTATTGCGAGGGAGATACCACTGCGCCGTCCAGAGAAACCCGGATATCTCGGGTTTCCAGGCAAAGGAATTCAAACGCGAAGATGGTGGTGATACCGTTGCCAATAGCTTCGGTGCGGGTAGTGGTCTGGGCTGGGACGGTCACGGCTGCGGCTCCTATGGCCGCAGTGCCGCCTGCGGCTACATTTCCAGGGTGACTTCGTGTACACCCCCTGATGGACGCCAATCTTGCCGCTCCATGCCTGTCGAAATCTCGCCTTTTTCCTTGACCATCCGGCCGATACGCACGGGTGCCTGCAGGATTGCGCCGGCACCACTGTCGAGGTAGTCGTCGGGCTGCTGAACGATGCTTGGATCCCAGTCCGTCATCTGGTCCCACAAGGGCCCGTCCAGGACATCGACGTGGGCCCACATCACACCTGACTTCATGGGCGGTTCCAGGCCGTCGAGAATGCGGGCGTTCTTGTTGCCGGTCACCTGCACGCCAGTGACACCGCAGCGCAGGCCCTCCTGCTTGAGCGCTTGCTTTAGAAGCTGCGGCACGAACGCCCCATTGCCATTCGTTTCGACATACACATTTGGGATGTTGAGGCGCTCGATGAGCTGGCAGGCCTGCATTACCTGGCCGCCGGTGATCTTGGTGTTTCGACTGTCGGCGAACTCCGCAAAGTCCCCCGTCAGTCCTTCGCAAACATGCCAGTAGACGTTGCCGGCGGCGTCGTCCAGCATGAGGGAAAACGCGGACGCGTCGCTGTTCACCTTGCCCAGGGAACAATCCCAATAGGCACGGGCGCTGACGATCTGCACGCTGCCCAGCATCATGCGCACCGACCGATTTGCGCGCTCTACGATAGGGTGGACGGCATAGGGGCGGATAAGGGAAGGGTCCAATCTGCACTCCTTGATGGGCTTGGCATGGAGCTGGTATTGAGAGTCCCAATAGTTCAGCGTGCGCGTCTTCTGGCGTCGTTTCTCGATGTCCTCGCGCGTGAAGCGCTCGGGCCAGGCGCAGCGGGCATAAATGTCGACCACTGCGGCCGGTGGTCGGGCGAACACCACACAGCCGCCCTCGAACTGGTAGTCGCGGCCCTGCACCAGCAGGCGGGCATGCTTGTGGATGCCCGTCATCACGTACAGCCCGTCTGGGCCCGGGCCGAAGGGCACCCGGTAGCGGGTGAGCCTGTCCGTCTTTTCTTCGTAGCGGATGGCGTCTTCAAACAGCGGGATGGTCAGCGAAGCGGCACCGGCGGAAATCTGTTCCGGGTAGATGGAGTCATGCGTGTGGGGCGTGCCGATGTAGGTTTCCTGGCCGCCGGGGACCAAGATGAATGTGGCTTCCTGAATCTTGGCCCGCAAGTTCTCGCGCGCCTCGGCGCTGCGGATGTTCTTGGGCACCTCGATATCGTCGTAGTCGATGCTGCGCGCGCGGGCGCTGGTGACGTTCTGATTGACGCCCACGGCTGTCATGCTGGCGTTGCGGGCGTCGATAGCGCCGGACACCCAGAACATCTGGGAACCCGGCTTGGTGGGCAGCATGCCGCCGCAAAGCGGATGGCGGCGCAGCACGTTGATGGTGTCGCGGGTCAGCTTCTTGGCCAGCGGCCCGTCCGCAGCCCAGATCAGCGACACCCAGGTGCCGTCGCAGTAAAGCTGCCAGGCCTTGAAGACGGCATACAGGGTGGACTTGGCTGCGCCCCGGAACACCTGCAGCACGCGCACGGGCGCGTCGCAGTGCTCCAGCCAGTGGCATATCCTGATGTGCAGGTCGGGCACCTTCCAGCCCTGCACCTTCGCCCACATCAGGAAAAACGCCAGGAACGAAATTTTCTTCATTCGTGCTTTTTCATGCGTGTTTGGACGTTGGCCAGCACTTTGGCCGCCTCACGCTCAGCGGCCTGGATGGCGTCCTCGATGTCGTCGGGTTCGGGCGCACCCTCGGGCGGCAGGGTAGTGCCGTCAGGGCCGCCACGCTGAATCATGCCCGTCATGCTCATGGCCTTCATGATGAGCACGGCCGTGCCGGCGGCGTCTTTCTTGCACCATACCCGGTCGCCGCGCGTCGCCTTGTCCATATTGCGCGGCTCGATGCCGACGCCGGGCCAGCCATCCGGGTCGGCCTCGTCAAGGAAGACATCCATCAGCTTTTCCTGCAGCGCCTGCAGGCGTTCGTATTGGTCTTGGCGCATGTCATTGGCTCCATAGTTGGTTCAGATCGGGGGCGCGGTCGGGCATGCCGGTGCCGAGTTGCCACCAGTGATCTTGATCGTGCTGGCGGCGCATGCGGCGCTGCACGCGGCTCAGGTAGCCAGGGCTGAGGTTTTCTTGCAGCGCGTGGAAGAAGGTGTGATCAATGGCGCCCGACAGCCACCACAGGTTTTGATAGGGCAGCGTGCCGCGAATCGTGCGGGCCGCGCCGGCACCAAGGTTCAGATCGTCGCCGCTGGCGGCGCGCCAGGCGTTCTCGGATACCAGGCCAACAATGTCGCCCACCGTGCCTACAGTCGGGCCCAAAGCCGTGCCCGCCAGCATTCCCGCAAAGCCCCCTGGGTTTTCGCGGGGGTCTTGGAAAATCAGATCGCCGACAATAGATAGGCCGCCCCCCTGCGCAATTGCTTCAATCCAAAACCTGGTGGAGTTGACCGGGATTGGGTCGCGCCCGCTCAGCATTTCCTTAATCTGGAAAGCGATGCCGCCGGCGATGGTTGAGCCCAGCATGATCGCAGTCCCATACGCAAGTCGGTTCGCAACAGCGGGGGCACCATCCAGTCCGCGCGGGGCGTCGATCATGCGCCGGTAGTGGCGGGAGATCATGGCGAACGGGAAGCTCTTGAACTGCATTACAGAGCGCGCAAGCTCGCCGCCGATGGTACCGGCCTGCTGGCCGCCCCAGGTTTGCGCTGCGCGCGTGGCCAGGTCAGGATTGATGACAGCATATTCCGACTCGTCGCGGATGAGGCCCAGCACCTTGGAGACAAGCTGCGTGGCGTTTTCATGGCCGGTCGCCATGATGGATTCGGGCGTGAGGTAGCGAGTGCCACGGTATTCGGTGGGTTGCGCCTGGCTGATGACATCCCAGTCAGCTTCCGTGATGCCCTTGCGGCCCAGGTGTGTCCTGTCCCATTCGGTCAGATCGCCCCATCCCTTGCCGGCCATTTTCCCCAGGCCGCCCATCATGGTCATCTGGAAGGCGCGGCGCATGCTGTCCGTCCAGGCATTCATGAAAGAAAGTTTCATGACGCTGTTGGCGACCTTGCCCGACCAGTTGTTGCGGATGTGATCGCCCGAGAAGCGGTTCAGGTCACTGACCAGGCTTTCGGCGATCAGGCCATGAGAGGTGAGGAAGTCTCGGTTTTCCTTGCCGGCCTGTGCGCCTATGTTCTTCAGGGCGTCCCAGTAGGACAGCTTGTTGTAGCCCACCGTCACGAAGTAGGTGGGAATGTCGGAGATCGAGGCCCAGACAGCGCGACCCAGCTTTGAGGCAACCTGAAGGTTACGGACGTCGGACCCGATGCGCGCGATCGATGCGTTTTGCATGGCACCGGCGTTGCCGGACAGCACGTTCCAGTATCCTTCGGGGGTGTTCACCATGCTGCGCCGTAGGCCGTTATCTTGCTGTTTTGCGATATCCATCTGCACGCGCATCTGGTGGGCAGGATTCGGCCCATAGACTTCGACCAGCCCGATATCTCGCGCCAGGCCCGATATGTGGCTGGTCATGACGTCGTACATGCTGCCGGCGCCAAAGTCGCTCATGTACTCGATGTAGGCCTGGCCGTCCTTGAAATGCAGTTGCCGGGCCTGGCTGCCACGATTGGCCCGCATGCCGGAACCTTGGAATTGGCCTGGCACCAGTTTGTTCAGTCCGCCAGACGAGAGCGTCTCCCAAGACTCGCCCAAGAAGCTCGTCAGGTCGGCATCCGTCATGAGCTGACCATCAGGATGCACGTAACGGCTGCGGTCAAGCCGGGCCAGGGTGCTGGCGACCCATTGATCTTTACCGGCGCGCCGTACCTTCGCCTGATCGCTGCCCTGGGGCAGATACCCATATTCGAGCTGGCCCACGTCGCCGCCGGCGTTGTTGAAGCGCTGTCGCATGGCGTCGGTGACTTCTGTCCACGCCTTGGCTGCCTGGATAGCCAACTTATTGCCGGTGCCGCCTTGTCCCTTGGCGTATACCTCGATGGCCAGGTCGCGCGTCATCTGCGGGTTCTCGACGTCGAAAAGGAACTGCAGAGCGCGCTGGCCCATGCCTACGCCTTGTGTCGACATGGCGGCATCGAATAGATCGCGCATCTGCGACCAGTACTGATCACGAATGCCGTTGATGTAGGTGTTTGCCCGCTCCATGTGCCGCACCAGGCCGCCAGCGCGGTGAGTGCCGTATTCAGCCTGCAGGGTCGCCACCTGGTCGCCCACCTCGGCCTGTTTGATGATCTGCAAGTGTTTGCGGTATTGGTCGAGCCGCGCCTCGGCTTTCGCATCCTCGAAGGCGCGCTGGGCCGCCATCAGCGTGCGCTGATCGGGTGGTAAGGCCGACCATGCCTGACGGTCCTGGCGGGCCAGCATCTTGGCGGTACCGCTGATGCGGTCCTCGATGGCCTTGATTTCTGACGGCCGCAGCGTGCGGCCAGCGGCGGTATTGACTTGATCGATGCATTTTGGCTGCATGTTTCGTTCCTCAGATAGCACCGATGGCGCAGCGTGCCGCCACCATCAGCAAGTCGGCGTCCGCGTCCGCGCGCGCGACGTCATCTTGCAGGCGCGCCAGTACATCGGACAGCGGGATTGGTTCGGCGTCGCCCTCCATGCGGACCAAGGCGTCCGGGGTCGTCTGTTGTATTTCGGCAACCCTATCGCCGATACGGGCCGCCGCAATGGCTTGCGCCTCATCTGCCGATATGGGCCTGGGTGGTGCAACAGGGTCGATATCAGCCCGTGATGCAGCGGGCGTTACCAGGGACGAGGGGCTTTGTGGTAAATTCTGGTCGTGCGCTTGCTGCAATGTCGGACTGTCCCCATCGGGGGCGTAGGGGGCCTTAGAGGTGGAATCGGCCCCGCCACCACCCGGCGTAGTAGGCGCATTTTCTTTTGCCGGTCGCGTGGCTTGCCCAAGCCAGTTCTCTACGGCCTGCGGGCGTCCCTTGAAGTAAGTCACCATCTGCGCCCTGTCGCCGCTCTTACTGCCAATAGATAGCTCGGCAACGTACACGTAGCCAGCCGATTCGTCACTTCGGACCAGCACAATACGTTCGCGGTCGCCATGGCCGGCCATGCCGCGATGGATGCTGTCTGGCGTTTCCAGCACTGCCGGCAGCAATCGCCAGTCGTCATCAGTCAGGTTGGGATGAGATCGCCGAACGTGGGCGATTGAATCGGTGCGGATGCGCGCTTCAGCATTCCCAATATCCAATCCAGCCTCATCCATCGCGCGCGCACGAAGCGCTTGTGTGGCCCAAGGAAATCGCACGGATTCCCGGGGTGTGGCCTGGCCGGTAGCTACGCGGCCGACGAAATCAAGCACGCGGCGAGCGCGTTCTAACAGGTCGCGGCCGACGCCCAGGCGCGCATCCTCGACACCATCGCGCAGTCGCTGCTGCACTTCGGCAAGCGCGGGGTGTTCGATTCGACCGGACGGCGCGGCTTCTTGCGTATCGGGCGTTTGTGAGCGTCCTCGCTCCGCGATGCGCAATGGGCGCACGGCTTCACGCGCCGCCGCCACAATTGGCGTCAGCCCCGTTGCCGGGGCATTGATCGCCGCGCGGTCAGCCTTCATCTGTTCGATTTGCTCGTCCAGCAGCTTGATGGCGCGGCGTGCTTCCACCGCTTCGGCGTTGTCGTCGATCTGTTGTTCCAGTGCATCGATACGGGCTTGGGCGTCATCGAGCTGGGTTTGCAGATCCTTGCGCGCCCGAGCCATAGCGGTGCGCTGGCTGATCTTGGGTTCGTTGCGCTTGATCTGCTCGGCCAGGCTGCGCACCAAGGCGGTGTCGCTCGGGTCGGGCGCTCGGGTGCGCAGGCCATCTATTTCGGCTCGCATGGCCGCAATGGCGCCAGGCTTGGCCACCATGTCAGCCTGAGGCAGCAGATCGGCGCGCGTGGCTTCGGCCCGACCAATCATTGTTTCCACGGCGCGCGCCGCATAGGCGTCTTTCAGCGGGAAGGTGTCGGCAACCGATATGGGCCGGCCGTCAGCCAGTTGGGACGAGGCACGCATTACCGAAAGCAGCGCGTCATTGGCCGCCCGAACATCAGCCGGGTCGGCCAGGTTCCATGCGTCCACCATTTCTTTGACGCGCTGCACCTGGGCCGCGTCGACCGCATCACGGTCAACTGGCCGCAGCGGCTGGGCCTGCGGCTCGTCAGCGGTCGGAGCGGCTTCCGGACGTGCGGCGCGCCCACGAAGCCCGCGCAGCCCGAAGGCGGTGGGCAGCAGTGTGGCGACTGTCAGGCCCACGGGGTCGAACGGGTCGTATTGCATCGCCAAGCTTTCGTAGCCAGCGTTGTCCAGTATGTTGCGGGTGAGGGCGGTTTGCCCGATGAACGTGGCAGGGCCGCCAGCGGCGATCAGGCCCACGGTGCTGGCTACCCCTTTGCCGGCCACCGGCAGCGCCACGCCCACGGCAGTGGCGGCCCCAGTAAGCGCGCCCACCTGGGTGCGTGCGGAAAGATCAACACCAAGGCGCCGCAGCTCGTCCGAAGCCCTCATGGCTTCGTCAGCGCCCGTCAGCATCGGGCCCGCCAGAGGGCCGGCGGCCATGGTGTAGCCTACGCCCTTGGTGATGACACGGGTGGCATCGTAGATAATCTGGCTGGCGTATCCCGACGTTTCCGGGTCTGGGCCCAGCCAGCGGGCGCCGTCGCGCAGGCGGTCGGCAGCAGGATTGCTGTATGCCTCTCCCGTGCGCAGGCGGCGCTGGGCTTCCTCGGCGTCTTCCGGGCGCCACTCAACGTCTCGCGCTACGCCCGCCGGCAACATGCCGCTGTAGTTGTACGACGCCTCGACGTCGCCCATTGCGCCGGCAAGCTCCGACCAGAACGCGCCGGATTCGAGCAGGCCGGACGTGGCGCCTCGATAGGCCATGCCAGGAATCATCACGTTCGCGGATGTGCGCGCAGCCCCCCAAAAGCTAAACCCCGGCTCCGGTTCCGGGATGCTCGGGGTGAGGGTGGCGCGGTTGCGGATGGATGCATTGATGCCCTCCGCGTACAGATCATCGAGTGCCATTGGATACCTCAATTACGATGGGCTGGCCTGCCTGATTCAACACGAACCCGGCGCCGGCCGACACGGTGTAGCGGCCCTGACCGGCGTGGCGCAGGGAAGCGTCGGGCAAGGACTTAAGGAAGTCGGCCAGCGGCACAGCGTTGCCTTGCACATACACATTGCCATCGGGCGCTTGGCTGGTCAGCGCGTCAGGTTTCATGGATTCGATGCTGCGCTCGAACTGGCTTTCGGTCATACCCATAGGCAAAGGGATGCGGCCGCCATTGAACTCAACAATGCTCCCTGCGACGTCTTCAAGCACCTTTGACAGTCGCCGGGGCCCACCGTTGATTTCAGCGTCGGCGCGCGCCAGCACTGCGGCCTCGATGATCGAGTCTTCCATTTCTGGCGTGGCATAGGCGCCGCGTACCTGTTCCGCTATCTCGGATCGCCACATGGACACGTCAGCCGGCTGGACGCGCTTGTCATCGATGGCTTGCTGACCGCGAATGAGGCGCTCCGACACCAGCCCGCCATTGCTTTGCAAGGTATTGCCATAAGCAGCGGCCAGGGCGAGGGTTGGATTCTTCTGGTCGATCTGGGCAGCCAGGGCGCCCATTTTTCCGGGGCCAAGTGCGGCGGATAGCTTCGCCATGGTTGTGGCTTTCTGATCTACGGGCAGGGGAGAGAGAAGGGTCGCCACCTGTCCGGCCTCATCAGGCGTCAAGGGCGACGTTGGAATGCCTGTCACCTGTTCGACCTGGGAGGCCTGATCGACTCTGCCAGATATGGATAGCAGCAGGCTTTGCGCGCCCCCGCTCAGGTCGAGGGGTTCAAGCTCCGCCAGTACCCCGCGCGCGACGGCCGCGCGCAGTGGGTCTTCCTTGTACTCGCGCTGGCTGGCCTCGTAGGATTTCTTGAGAGTGTCGGCGCGGTCGGCCAGTTCAGGCGTCCAGCCCTTGCTGTTGCCCTCGGCCTCCAGGCGATCAAGCACGGCGCGCTGCACAGACAGCGGCTGCATGGCAAAGGCCGTGCCTTCCGGGGCCTGTTTGACGGCGGCATTGAATGCGGCCTCATAGGGCGTGCCCATCAGCTTGGGCGCGACCTGAGCGATGTATTCGGGGCTGATGATCTTGCCTTCGGTGGTCAGCGCCTGCACCTGGCCGAACAGCACGCCGGCCTCACGGTCGCGCTTGGCGGCCGCAATCTCCGCACGCTGTGCTGCCGCCAGTGCACGCTGTTCCAGACTGGTCTTGTAGCCGGCGGTCGTATTCAACAGGACGGCCCGGCGCTGTGGGTCGAGTGCGCCGAACTCGTCGGACTGTAGCCGGCGTTCCACCTCGTTCAGCGCCGCCATGTTGTTGCGGGCGCCATTGACCAGGGAATAGGCCTGCGTGGCATAGGCGCGTTCCCTGAACCCGTTGATCTGGGTTTCGATCTGTGCAGGCGTCCAGCCAGCGGATGGCCCCATGGCGCGCACGGACTGCTCGTATCGCGTAGCCGCGGCTGCTGGGTCGGGCTCGCGCTCAAGCGCATTGCCCAGGGCCACCAGCTCACCGCCTATGTTGTCCTGGGTTTTCTTGGTGCCGGCCTGTCTGGCTCGGATGCCATAGTCGGCACCCATGCCCTCAAGCTGTGCTGCCACGACGTCACGCTGTAGCAAACCCACCCCTTCCATGCGAGCATCGATGATCTTCTTGGCGCGCTCCTGCCAGGCCTCTTGCGCCTTCTCGGGGGCAATGCCACCTGCGTCCAGTTCTTGCTGGAAGGTATCGAACGCTGTGGCCATCTCGGTCTTGGACTCGGCCATGCGCCGCAATGACGTGGCCTTAGCCAGGTCCTGCATGATTTGCTGGCCTTCCCCTGCTATCCGCGCCCCAGCTCGCTGCATCGCCTCGCCGCTGCCGTCAACAAACGCGCCAGCAGGAACATTGGCCGCCGGCCGAGGCTGGGCCACCACATTGCCAAAGTTGCCAGTTGGGATTCTCATTTGCTCATCTTCCACTTGCCGTAGGTTGCCGCGCCGCTCAGCACGCTCGAGGCCGCGCCCATGTACCCGGCCTGCTGCGCGTTCTTGCCGGAGCGCCGGGTAAGGCCGGACTCGGTTTCCAGCGTCTGACCGCGCCGGTTTCCGCTAAGAATCGTCATGTAGGCGTCTTCCTCGGCGTCGTGTGTGATCTGTTCATTGATGCGTACAGGGGTGCCAATACCGACCGACACGCCAGAAGCGGCATAGGCTGATTCAGCTTGGGCGGCTTGGCTGCGGCCGGCGCGCCGTATCTTCTCGGCCTGGGCCAGTGCGGCATCCCGTTCCTGGGCGGCCTGCTGATCAAGCTGCGCGGCTTGCGCCTCGGCCAGCTTGCGCTGCTGATTGCCCTGTTGGACGCTGCCGATAGCCTGCAAGGCGGTGCCCCCGGCCAGCGCGACAAGGGCGATGGTTTCAATTCCCATGATTCACACACTCCAATCCGATTTGGAAACGTTCGAAGCCCAGGCGCTCGTAAAGCTGGGCGGTGCGTTCGGTGGTCTCGACGCCTGTGGATATGCCGGCCTCTATCCACCGCGCGCCCTTGATGTGGGCCCAGGCCGTCATGGCGCTGATCAGGCGGCAGGCTGCGAAGGACGCGCGATGCTCGGGCAGGATGAAGAGGGCGATTTCCTGCGCGATGCGGTCGTCGCTCATCCAGTTGCTTGCGACGCGCGCCATGATGCCGCCGACGATTTCGCCCTGCTTGCGGTAGACCAGCACCAGGCCGTCAGCCGTGCCCAGCAGGGCGGTGATGGTGTTGCCCACCTTCTCGGCGCTATACGCCAGGCGGCGCCATCTGGGGCTTTCCTGGGCCATGGCGTGGCCGATCTCGACCAGGCGCGGCACATCAGCGATCTGTGCGGGTTCAATCATTGGTGGTCCATTTGCGCACGACGCCCAGCACATGGAAGGGCATGGGGTCGGGTTGAGTGATGGCACATTCCATTTCGCCGTCCTGCCAGCCGGTGGCGCCCACGCCTTTCCAGCCACTGTACGGGGCGGGCGGGCGATTGAGGATGTCATTGCCGAACTGGCGGCAGGGCACGACATGACCGTTGATATACATGCCCACGGTATCAAGCGTGAGCGCCATGAATTCGTGTCCGCGCATCTTGCTGGCCTGGGCCGTGCCGAACTGGGTGCTGATCTCGGGCCGCAGTAACTTGATCTCGGGCGTCACGCGCAGGCCGATCTGAACCTGCTTGGCTGGACGCGGCAGCGTGATCTGGCCGCTGGTGACAACGAACTCGCCCAGCATGGAGCCGTCCGCCTTGGCGACGACGGTAAGGCCCTCCAGATGGCTTAGGCCAGACCAGACCGTTAAGCCTGCGGGGTCGCTGCCGAAGGCGGCTGAATGCGTTTGTGCGTCTTGGTTGAGCTTTTCCACGTAGCGCCGGACCTGGCCCTGCACCTCGCGTCGGACTGTTACCCACACTTCGTCATAGTCGCCAGCCGGGATGACGCACACCGATTCGAACGCACCTTGGGTATCCTGGGCGGTCCAGGCGATGACGCCCTCGTCTCGGTCGATGGTAACGGTTGCTATCGTGCCGTCGCTGATGACGCACCAGATGACGGAAATGGGTTTTTGCTGGTATGCCATATCCACCACGCCGGCGCGCGTCAGATGCTCTGACAGCACTGTCAGATCGGGGGATTTGTAGGAATCGCTCTCGACGCTATAGGACATGGCCAGCACGCTGCGGCCGGAGCGCTGCAAAAACATGAGCTCGCTACCCACACGCACGGGGCGCACGTCGCTGGACCCGTACACGCTCTGGTCCTTGGCCTGCACGTTGGTGGGGGTGAGGGGTTTTTCCACGCCGCCGGCCAGCGTCCATTCCGTCCCTGACGTCAGTGCCAGCAACAGGCGGATGCTGGCCAGGTGCTGTATGCCGTTGCTCTCGCCATCCAGGGCGTAGAAGAATGCATCGGTATCATCGTCGCCCTGGGTGAAGTCGTAGTACAGGCCGGTGCGTGAGCCCCATACGCCATTGGGGTACTTCTTGGTGCCTCCCACGACCAGGCGCTGCTGGTTTATCGTGACGGCGGATGGATAGCCCAGCTCCGGCGACCAGACGGATGATTCGAGCGTCCAGGCGCTGGGCGGCGATTCCACGTCCGAATCCAGATCAGCCTTGACGGTGCCCGAGGCTTCTTGCGCGTCCGTGACAGCGGTGAGCAGCACAAGCCCGCGATTGATGCGCACGTATTTGCCCACATCGTCGCTACGCCAAGCCTCGTCTGGTGATGTTGCGGTCAGCGTAATGGTCTGGCCTACGGTTCCTTTCGCGGATGGCTTGATGGCGACTTGTGGAGAATCCTCCAACGTCCATTCGCCAGCGGCAAGGGTGACGCTCTCGAACTGGCTGTCGACGCGCACAACGACCTCGGCCGATGTGGTAAATGCGGTGATGACGGCCAAGCCCGGCCCGGAGGTAATGCGCCGCCCGACATCGCCGCCGATGAATTGCGCGGACGGCACTGTCAGCGTGCGGCCAGCGCCTACGCTTGCATCGATGAGTGTGCCGGACACACTCATCACCCGGCCGACTTCGGCGAATGGGGCGACGGCAACGGGGGCGGGCGCGAGCCGCCAATTGGTCTCGCCCAGGCGCTGCAGGATGTAGACGGGGAAGTCCGGGTGAGCAATGAACATCGTGTCATCGCGCTGCGCAAAACGGAACTGCCAGGCCTCGTCAATGCCATAAGGCGTGGGAATCTCGTAGGGTTGCCCGCCGTCGATGATCTGACCCGCGCGAGAACGGTAGACGCGCATGTAGGCGTCACCGAACTCCAAGGTGTACGAAATATCGCGGTTGTAGATGAAAGGCACAAGCCGGGTGCGGTCGTATTCATTCGCCACCGGCGCGATCATTTCCGTGCCGGGCGTTCGTTCGGCGCCCCCGTAGATGTTTACCAGCACGTTGCGCAGCCGTTCTGCAGCGTTCTGGTAGCGGGCGATATCTACGCGGCCGCTGGCCTTCGGCGATAGCTCGCCGGCGGTGAAGTTGGTCTGTATGGTGCTGATGCGGGGCATGGGTATACCTCAGAACCGGGACATCGTCAGCCGAGATTCGGGGAACTCTTCGGGCGGGCTGTCTTGGCCGTCCTGGGCCTTGGCCGCCTTGAGCTTGAATTGGCCCTCTTGGTTCAGGCTGTCGCGCAGACTCGTCGAGGACGTGACGGTGTACGCCATGGCCGCCGCCATCAAAACTTCGGAGGCTTCAACCATCGCGTCGTCCCACGTTCCAGGATTGGTGTTTTCCCAGATGTAGACCAGCGGCAGGGCGTTGGTGTGCGCCAGGATGCTGCGGCCTTCCTGCTGGAAGTCGATGGGGCAACCGCGCCGACCTACCTGCAGCGTCTTGAGCCAGTCTGTCGGCAGGCGAAACTGATAGGCGTAATCGAAGGCCGGAGGGCTGGACAGTGGCGCCAAGATGACGCGCTTGACTGCGCAATTCCATGGGTGCGCCCGCAGCAGGGCATTTCGCACCGTAGGCCAGACGTTGGCGCAGACAGGCGCGAACTTCGAATTCTCTTGGAAGCTGCTGATGGGGTTTGCCCCCAGGCGCTGCAGGGCATTCGAGCAGATAGATACTTCGCTGGCTGTGGACATTGTTGGTACCTGAAAAGCAAAACCGGGGGACAAGCCCCCGGTCTTTCCCGCTGGAATCCAGGGGGAGTACTGCGCCGCTGTCAGTCCGTGACGTATGGCAGCTCGATGCGCAATTGCTGATTGGCGGCCAGGCTGGCACCCAGCACTGTCGCGTACACCTCGACGTCATGCGGCGTGATGTAGTCGGCCGCAGCAGCGATCAGTGCGCCAGTGTCGGCCGCGATCTTGCCAGCGGCTGATATGTCGACGCCGGTGGCAATGCCATCCGCATCGCCCACAACCTTGGTATTGGCGTTGCGCACGCCGATATCGAGCGTCGAGCTTGCCGTGCCAGCGCCGCCGACTGAGACGACACCGCCCGTCAGGAACCGGCTATTGACGGGCACGACGCCCAGCACGATGGTGTCATTGACGGGGTACGCGGCGTGAGCCGCCGGCAGGGTGGCGACCAGCACACGCTGGCGACCATGAGATTCGGCGGGCATCAACTTCTTGTTGTCCGCCACCTTTTGCGCCTGGACGCTGTTTCGTTCAGCCATGATGGGCTCCTTGATCGAGATCGGGTTAGATGGTGAAGTCGATAGCGACGACCTTCTCTTCCTCGATGCGCACAGCGCCGTGGGAAGCGGCCATATCGACCTGCATCAGGTTCTTCTTGTCCTTGCGTCGGCCGGCGGTACCTTCGACGAAGCCGGTACCGAAGTGGATGGCCGACTTGGCCCAGGCCACCGTCCGGGCAGTGGTGCCACCCGTAATGCGCACGCCTTCATAGGGAATCCACTTGAAACCCATCCAGTTGCCGGACACGTCGCCGTCCTGCAGCATCTTGACGGCCAAGAAATCGGCGGACGTCAGCGTGGTATCCGCCAGAACGTCTTCCAGCATGTCTGCCGTGTAGACGATGAACAGCTCTTCGCCGTTGTGGGCGTCGGCTTCGTTCTTGCGGAAGATTTTGCGGGTCGTGATCAGCTTGGCCTTGGTGAAGCCGCTGGCAGCCGGCAGGATGATCTGTTCGGACGGCAGTGCAATCTGGGTACCGTCTTTGGTCTGTGCGTTACCGATCAGCGCGTTGTAGATGATCGAGTCCTTGCGCCGGTTGTGCGCGGCGACCAGCGACGACATGTAGCTGCCGTTGAGTGGGTTGGCCAGCACTTTGGGCTCATCGTTGCGGTCGACGGGCAGCGCCTGGAAGAAGTCGCGCATCAGCGCCACGCGGGTGCTGTGCTCGGCTTCGCTGAACACGGTGTCGCCATGGCGCACGGTGTTCTCTGGCATATCGTCCAGGGGCGCCAGGCGGTTGGCCGTGAACGATTCGCCGGTGATTGGGCCTCGGTCGGTGACGGCGTTGGCGAAGCGGGATTCTTTCTGTTGCGCCTGCAGCCGAATGGTGTTGTCCCACTGGATGACAAACGCTTGGGTGATGGTCTGAGACATGGATAGCTCCGATGATTGATTGTTTTCAATCGCCTTCGGGGTATCCGGTCGCCCGGGCCCGCTTACATCCGCGTGCGCCGGCTACCGCGCCTGGGATGGGCCTATGTCCGGGTGTCCGCGCGCCACTGCGGGCCGGTAGATGCCCGCAATGGTCGCGCTGGGAGGGCGGCGAAATCTCGCCTTTTTGAAGGGCTTACGCGACCGCGCTGGTGCCGTGCTTGCGTTCGTAATACTTGCGGATGGTTTCGCTGGTCTTGGCGTGATCGGGGTGTCGCGGATTGCTGTACGCCTCGGACTGCATGAGCTTCTGCACGTCGTCTTCGCCGAACGAAGCGTAGCTGGCGCCGCCGCCTGGGCCCTTGTCTTCCTTGAACTCGGCGCCAATGGCGGACATCATGCGCAGGAACACCGGGTTGTTGCCCAGGCCGGCCCGCTCGATCTCTTCCATCGTCACACCCGCGCGCTCTGCCGCTGCGGATGCGCCAACATGAGCCAGCCCGGCCTGGCGCTTGAACTCGCGATCATCGGCGCCCCAAGCGTTCTTTAGCTGGTCAGTGGCGGCTTGCATGTCCAGCGTCTGGAATGCGCCGGCCAACTGCGGCACGGCCTGGAAGTAGTGTTGCATCACGACGTCTAGCTGCTGCTGAGTCATGCCAGACTTGTGGGCATCGGCCAAGAATTTCTGCATGCCAGGGTCATCGCTGGGCTTGTAGTCCGGCAACGATTCGGGCACTTCGATTTGGTACTCAGAAGGTTCCTCAGGTGGTGCGCCGCCCGAGCCCATACGCTTTTCCAGATGGCCGTGTGCTTCGGCCAGTTTGCGGGACGATGCCTCCAGATCGAGGGAGCCGTCTTCCTTTGCTACGCGGTATTTCTCGGGGATGAACTCGGCAGGAGTGGCTTCGCTGCCGCCTTCGGCCCGCTGAAGCAGGGATGCAGCTTGGGCAGCCCCCTGGTCACCAGCTGCTGCGGCTGGTGCGCCGCCATCATTGCCGCCGGAGCCATCGACCCCGGTGCCGCCACCACCTGCGCCACCATCGCCGCCGGTTTCCTCGGCCATCATCCACGGATGTTTTTTCCACATCGTTACTCTCCTGATTGCTCGGCGTTCGGGTCGGGCACGCCGTTCGCCCGGTTGATCTGGCCGACGATGAATTCGACAACCTGGCGCATGCCTTCCTGCTGGTATGTCTTGAGCACGGCGTCAATGCCGCCCGTCGTCACGGCACGACGGCTGAAACGAACGACCAGTTCTTCCAGGATGGCGGCACCGCGTCGGTCGATCTCGAAGATGTCGCGGTAGATCTGAGGGTCTACGCTCATGCTGCTGCCATCCTGTCGATGCCTGCCTGCGCCGCTTGCATGCCGATCTCGGCCTGCATAGCTTGCTGCTGGGCCTGCTGTTGCTGTTCTTGCCGTATCCGGCGTATCTCCGCCACGTCCTCAGCGCTGCGCACGATGCGCGCTGGCACGCCGCGACCATCCGCGCCCAGCCGTATGCCCTCATCAACGTTGAAGTTGTCCCACAGGGTCGGGTCTTGCTTCGCAGCGGCCAATTGGGCGGCGGCCGCGAAGGCACCATCAATGGCGGCGACTTCTTCGAGCTTCTGGCTTTTGGCCATGGGGGACAGATAGGTGATGGTGTACTGACGGCCTGCCAGAGATTCAGGGGGGGGCGAGAACAGACCGGCGCGGAACGCCAGGCCGAAGCACCGCTGAATGAGCGGCTTGAGGTACTCGGCTTGCATCCGGCCATACACGGGCCCCAGCAGTTGCCGTATCAGGTTGATGCGAGCGTAGAACTCGGTGGCCGTACGCGGCTGGCCCTCCATGGGCGGCAACTGGTCGGCCATCAGAATCTTGCGAATCTGCGCTGCAAGCTGGTCGCGCTTCGTGAACGAGATATTGAAGTCGGCACCAGTCTGCAGAGGCTTCATGCTGTCGACTGAGTTGGCCACGATGATCTTGCGCGGGCCAACCTTGACTGTGCGAGGGTTCAGCACCCCATCATCCTCGGCAATCCACATGCCGGCCGTCGCGATATCGGTGTTGGCCAGCTCCATCTTTGCCAGATCGTTCAGCGTCTTGACGTCCGGAAGAGCATCGAACATCGGGCCGACCGCGTAGACGCTGTTCGGGATGCGCGTCCAGCGGGGCGCCACGAACGGCTGTTCATGGAAGCCAGACTCGCGCAGAACGATCTTGCCTTCGCACTCGACGTAGACGGAAGCAAACGGCAGATTGCGCGCGCGGGCAGAGCCTTCCCGACCATCGCGGCGGGGGTAGATTGCGTGTATGAGGTTGATCTGCTCGTCGTATTTGCCGTCGAGGAACAGTTCGCGGGTCTTGGGGCTGACAGCTTCTATGCCGAACTCAGCGATAGCTTGCTCAACCGTCAAGCAGTACGGGCGATACAGCGTGTCGATAGCGCCGCCGGGCTTGGATGCCGCACAGTAGCACTGCGAGACGGGTAGCAGCTCGAACCGGAACCCCTCGACCTCGCCGCCATCGTCCTCGTCCAGCATGATGAGCATGACGAACAGGCCGGCCCACACACAGTCCAGCAGGCCTTCCAGCGCTTCGGCGTCGAAATTGCTGGCGTGTATGGCCTGCCAGAGGTCTTCCGATGATTCGTCCATCCAGACGCGTTCCGCGTTGCTTTGGTCCCACACTGCTAGACCAAACCACCTGGTATTGGCGGGCGTAATACCGGTTTGCACAGCCGAGGCCAGAATGCGGCCCGAGTCCGTGGAGGTGCTGTCGTAGAGCTTTGCCCGTTTTGTAAGGGACGCGCCCAGGTCCTCGCGCTCGCCGTAAAAGCCTTGGCTGCGCACGGGGAACGAATAGTCGCCGCACTCGCGCCAGACCTCTTCGTATTGGATGCGCTGACCTTTGAGGACGCCAAGCCGGCGGATGATTGACGATGCGAGTGAGCTTTCAGCCACGACTACTCCCCGAGGCGACCCTTGCCGTAAGCGAGCACGGAAGAAGTCTGCGCTTGGTCTGCGCTGCCGCCGGCGGCTAGCAGCGAGCTTTGGCGACGTTGGCGCGCACGTTCAGCGGCGCGAGTGTTGGCAGCCGCGGCCGCTTCGTTCTCCGCCTGCCGGCGCTCGGCCTCGGGGTCGGTAGTGGGGGCGGGTGCGGGAGACGAGCCGCCACCCAGGATGTTTTCCAAGCACATGATTACGCCCCCACGGGCGCGCGGGCCGGGCCGATGGTGGGCGGAACCAGCCATCCGTCTTTGCACAGCACCGGCGCGGCCAGTTTGGACACGTCGATCTCGTTGGCCCGCATGTCGCGGTACAGCCGTGGCGCGGCGCTGGCGGCAGGGGCAGGCGTGGGGGGCTCGGGCTCCGATTGCGCTGGCGGCGCATCGCCAGGGTTCGGATTCTCTTCAATGTCGGGCAGCTCGCTGCCGGCGGCCAAAGGGTCGGCCGGCACAGCATCCTGCTGCTGGTCCGTCGTTTCGGGCAGCTCGGGCGCCTGGCCGGGGGTTTGGATTACGTGATTGCGTCGGGTTGCCATTGTCGACTCCGGATGTGTGGGGGCATTCGGAGCCGATTGTGGGACGTCGGCTGGGGCGAAATCTCGCCTTTATCGGTTTGCGTACAGCCTAGCGCCGGCCAGGTGAGCGGCAACGGTGGGCAGCGACTCGCGCGGCAACTGCATGGCCTCGCACCAGAACGCTACCAAAGTTTCGCCGTCCTGATGGTTCGGGTTGCATCCGAGATGCGACCAGCTCTTGAGCGTGCTGCGCGGGATGCCTGTCAGGCTGGATACGTCGTGCATGGAGTACCCCTCGCTGCGCAGGTTCAGCATGACGCGGTTCCAATCGACGCGGGGGGCGGGCCGTATCCGGGCTTGGGCGGTCATTCTTCGTCGCCTTCCCACGTTCCATAGGGCCATCTCAGTACAGGCCAAGCGGCCCATAGGCCCAGGGCAACGAGCGCGGCCAGGATGGCGGTAATGCAGAGTATCCAGGTCATGATGCCCCCAATGCCAATTGCGGCCGTGGTGTCCCGATGGACCAGATGCGCACGACGATGCGCGCCTGGCCGTCTGGCTCAGCGCGCCGGGCCCGGATGTCACGCACCCACGCGTCATCCTCGAAAGCCACGCCCTTGAGTGCGTCCAGCAGCGCCTTTTGCGCGTTGTCCAGGTCGATGCACTGCACAGTGTCGTGCCACGCATCGCCCAGCTTGCGCATGCGTGTGCGGTAGTCCAGCGGTCGGTGCGGGTACAGCGTGTAGTCGATGCCCACGCGGCCCTGCATGGGCTTGCGGATACCGGCCACCAACAGCAGCTTGTGAACGTCGTCGCGGAACTGCTTGCCGTCCTTGCTGACGTAGGTCGAGATACCGCCCTTGGGCAGCGAGCGATGGCGCCAGTATCGGTTTGCGCTGGGCGGGTAGGGAAGCACGATTTCGACGCCTGGAACTTCCGGTTTTTGGCGCTCGTTCGAGGCCAAAACGCGCGCGTGCGATGGCGGGAATGCCAGGTCTTCCAGGGCTAGGGGTCTGGGTAAATCTTTCATCGTCACGCCTCAGCGAGTTCATCAAAGGCTTCGGGCCGGCGCAGACCTGCAAGGGCGCTCTTGACCAGCGCCTTGGTGTCCGTCCAGTTTTCGGGCTGCGCAGTGGGCGTGTCATCCACGCGGGGCTGCGGCTGGCTGATCTCGCTGCCCAGCTCGCCCAGGATGTGGGCGCTTAGCGTGCGCAGCGTCATGGGCTTGGTCTTGGGCAGCTTGAGCAAATCGGCGCGGCCAGCAGCGGCATAGAACCGCTTGATCTCGTCGGCTTGTCTCGCGATGGGCTCGGCTGGCGATTCGTTGCACATCTGCAGCGCGCGGCGAATCAGTCCAACGCGGTTGTTGATGCGCGCAGTGATGGCGCCGTACTCGCCGTAGGACTGGCCGAAGTGCCATTGGCAGTACCACTCGCTGGCGCCGTTCGTGCTGCTGGCGAGCGTGCCGGGCATCGGGCAGCCGTTGGCGGTGCAGTGGTGTTCGGCAGGTGCCAGCGTTTTGCCGGACACTGCGGCGGCGGCTTGAGCGTAGGGCGTCATGGCTGGGCTCCTTGGGCCTGCTGGGTCAGGGCTTGTCGGATGCGATCGGCATAGGCGCTGTAGCTTTCCCCAGCCCGAGCATGCAGGCCGATCTCCCGGCCCTTGCGTTCGATGCCGACGTCGGAGCGGTACCAGTCGTCGCGTGGCTTGGGTGCCGGCTTGTCGGGCGGTGTTGCGCGCAGCTCCCGCACGATGGGCACGAGGTACGCGACGGTGATGGCTTGCGCGCTGCCGCTGGCCTGGCGCTGGCGCTTCGCGGTTTCCAGCGCGGCGAGTGCTTCGGCGTCGGTGGTGTTCAGCCCGACGAGCTCGGCCATGCCTCGGCTGGTGGCGTGGGTGTTTGGGCAAGCGCCGCCGCGCCGCAGGATGACGGCAAGCTGCACCGCACGCGCCGGGGCTTCGTCGGGAATTTTTTCTGGCAGGGAAGACGACGACGGAGGAGCGTCAGCCTCGCGCGATTCTGGTGGAGGTGTAGTCGTCGTCTCTTCTGTTTTTATATGGGTAATGGGTATTGGGTATTGGTTAGCCGTGGCCGTACGCGTGACAGGTGCGTTGCTGTCACGCGTGACAGGCCGTTTCCGGTACTGTGACAAAAGCGTTTCTAGTTCCGATGTTTTGGTGTCCCAGGCCGGCACAACGTCATGCGCGCGCAACGCTTCGAATAGCTCCTTGCGACGTTGCCGATGGCGTCGTTGACGCTCCTTTTCGTTCTCTTTCCGGGCTTCGCTGTCCTCGTTCACTGCTTGGTACTGCTCGATTTCTTCATCGCAGCGGCTGTGCCGGTGCCCATCTGGCGTGGCCGTGAAGTACTCGGACAAGATGGTGTCGACAGCCTTGCGTTCTGCCGGCGTCGTTGCCCTGGCCAGCCGATAGACCTGCCGCTTGTCGGCGGGCAAAGGCTGCTCATGCTGGTAATACAGGTCCAGCAGGCGGCGATAAGCGCCATCTTCGATCATGGTGAGGTGGGCCGTGTCTTTGAGGTAGTCACCGATGTGGTGGGGGTAGTGGTTCATGCGACCATTCCCCCCGGTGCCATGAAGGCAATCCAGTGCGTCCCGTTACGTCTGCCGTATTTGTGCCCGATCACGGGCTTGTGCGGGGTCAGGGCCAACACCTGGCTGACGGGAATCTGCACCTCAGCCCATTTGAAGATCAGCACGCCATAGGGCGCCAGTACGCGAAAGCACTCGGCGAAACCCTGGCGCAAATCCTGGCGCCAGTCGTCGCCCAGCAGCCCGTACTTGGCGCGCAGCCATGAGTCACGGCCAGCGCGGCGCAAGTGCGGCGGGTCGAACACGACCACGCGAAACACACTGTCCGGGAATGGCATCGCGCGAAAATCCATGTTCAGGTCGGGCGTGATGTTGAAGGCCCGGCCATCGCAAAGCGTGTGCTGTTCGCTGCGGATATCGCCGAAAAGGGCGCGCTGGTCGGCCTGGTCGAACCAAAATGATCGGCCGCCGCAGCAAGGATCCAGGATGGCGGGAAGGTTCATTCGTCGTCCTCGAACTGCAAGTGCTCGATGCTCTCAAGCTGGGCCATGCGCTGCCTGGCCAGCGTGAGCATGGCCGACAGGGTCTTCTCGTCGTAGCAGCGGTAATCCTGCGGCGTTGCTTTCAAGCCCAGCAGCGCAAGGAAGCGTGCCCAGCGGGCAATGTCGCCATCTTTCCAGCGGCTGACCGTGGATTCGTTGACACCCAATTGCTCGGCGATGCGCGCCTGGCCGACCGACGCAAGGCGCTTGAGAACCTCGCGCTCGATCTTGCGTGCTCGTGCTTCCAGGTTGGCGGATGATGTCTGCATGACTACCTCAAACATCAGTTGGCCCAATCGGGACTTTTCTGTCCCGATCAGGCATAGGGGTGCCCGGCTCCTTCCCCTTATGATCGGAGTTCTCACACAACCAATCATCAGGAAAGGAGCCTTCCATGGGCATGGAAACCAAGGATTTCGCAGAGCGCGCATTCGCGCAGGCCGCGGTGCTGAATATCGTTGTGCAGGGCATTTTGGAAACCCTCACGCCGGACCAGGTGGCAAAGATTCATGGCCACCTTCTTCTGGCTGCCGCACATCAAGAAGCGCATCTAGTTGGCGCAGCAGTTCCCGATGCCGTACCAACTCTTTTCGCATCGCTTGTCGAGCAGATGCAGTCCAATCTTCGGGCAATGGCCGCCCGATCTTGAGGTCTGGGGCCATCCACATCACCGGAGGGATGGCGGAAGGCCCGTCCGCAGCTCGTTCCGCGCTTTCGGCAAGAAGGGCTATCACCTTCGCGGAATCGGACAATGCCCGCGATCTGGTGGTCAGGTCAGTCATGCCCCACCTCATGCTCAGGTTCCGCTGGGGCCGTGGGGGCGGGGTGGAAGACGTCGGGGCGGATGGCCTTGAGATACATCCGCCTTGCGCGAGGTATGCCGTCTTTCCGCCAGTCGGAAACCGATGGCTGCTTTACCTC
Source organism: uncultured Burkholderiaceae bacterium (assembly GCA_934525625.1). Taxonomy (GTDB): domain Bacteria; phylum Pseudomonadota; class Gammaproteobacteria; order Burkholderiales; family Burkholderiaceae_B; genus Mesopusillimonas. The sequence continues at coordinate 26,899 of CAKSZL010000010.1, read as the reverse complement.
GCAGAGACGGGCCACAGCGGCAGTACCGCCCAGCGCGTCGATGATGTCGGAGTCGGGGTGTTTGGTATCCATAGGCGGTATTTAGCCATAGCTAATTTTCCAATGCAAGCCATGGCTAATCTTTTACAACTTAGCATTAGCTAATGAGCACACTCGAAGAACGACTGAGGGAAGCAATGGCAGACGCCGGGGTAACCGCCGCCGACTTGGCGCGCGCGACCGGAGCGAAGGCGCCCTCTGTGCATAAGTGGGTGCATGGCCAGACCAAGAACATTCGCGGAAAGAACCTGGTTGCTGCGGCGCGTCTGCTCGGGGTGAATGAGGCGTGGCTCGCGGACGGCAAGGGCCTCAAACTGAGGAGCGCAGAGCCACCGACTTGGCCTTTTCCCGGCGTGTCTCCGGAAGACTATGCGCGCCTTTCCGCTACGGATAAGGAAGACATACTGACGCTGGTGCAGACAAAGGTATCGCGTCTACCGAAAAGCGCATCAACAAAGGTCGCCTGACCGGCCCGCAATTAGGCTGATCTGGTCCGATGGTGTTTTTTTGGGGTGAGTGTGACGAGATGAAAAGACTATTGCTAAGAACATCCTAAACCATCGCCGGGGTAAAGATGCTTAACGCTGCTGTTGCTCTATTTGGCTATCGTTTCGCTCCAGTTTGGATTGGGCGGATGGGGCTTCGCACATTCTTAAAGCAAGCAGGCATCCCTCCTGATTTGCTGCCCAAGGCATGCTTGGAGGAAATCGCGAGAGATGCGATGTCCGCCGCCGAAATTCAGAGTATCGGCAAAAACACTGCGGCAAAGGTGGCTGCCTACACTCAAGCACTTGAGTTGCGTGCCTTTCAAGCCCAGCAGCTATTTTTTAACCCAGACCGTGCAAATATGTTTCTCCGAGATTGCGCTCGACTGCGGGACATCATTACATCGCACGGTGTGCTGGTCCCCGAAATATTGACGTCGTGAACAGGAAGGCCAAATGACTGAAAACCCATGGGCCACTCGCGGCGAATACTTGGAGCGGCTAGAGCGAGAAAAAAGGATGCTAGACGCTGCAGAAGAGACCAGCCGAGCCACTAAGAAAGCAGCCTACTGGGCGAAGTTGGCGGCGCTTGCCGCATCTGTTGCTGCCGGGGCATCAATTATTGCGGTATTTATCCGGTAATCCCATCCGCTTGCATCAGCTCCCGCAGCTTTGATAGGGCGGCATCGAGCCCTTCCACGACCCATAGCCCCCCGCCGCTGGCCGCGCGAATCAGAAAAAATCCGGGTGTGTCTGTCGGATGTAGCGTATAGCTCATGACTTTCTCCAGCCGCACCACAGGCGCGGCCCTATGTTGCACATCTTGAATATGTAGCCATTATCGCCGCCTCCGGGCGGTTTTCTTTTGTCTGTTACAAAATAATTAGCCATGGCTATTGATAATGTCTTAGCTTTAGCTAATAATCCTCCCAAGCCTGCACATCGCAGGCAACAGATGGGAGAAAGCCATGGAGTACAAGCACACCCCCGGCCCTTGGCACATCGGCAAGTGCCACGGCGCCGTCGTCAGCGAGACGCCAGTCACGGATGGTCTCGATAACGACCATGTTGAGGTCTACGGCGGCCACCTGGTTGCCGAATCGATCTCGCCAAAAAATCGGTCAGTGATCGCGGCGGCTCCCGATCTGTTCGACGCGCTGGTTATTGCCGAGCAGGCCCTGAACAAGGTCCGCGTCAACTGCCGGAACACCCCGTGGGATGAAACCGGCCCGGCGATCATCACCGCCCGCGCTGCTATTGCCAAGGCCTTGGGGGTTGACCATGCATAACTTCCCCGAACCGGCTGTCACGCCGCCCGAGAATTTCGCCTACGAAAACCGCTGGCACGCTGCGTTCAACGTCCACTACAGCCGGGCCGAACTGCATGGGCTGGCCAAGCTGCTCGAAACCCTGGAAGGTAAGCGCAAAGAGTTCGCCACCTGGGCGTCTTCCGGCATGCGCACGTCGTACAAACCGGAAGACCTGGCCGACGAGCTCGCCAACCCGCTGCCGCTGAATTTCTTCGCGATGGCTATGGCGCAGATCGTGAACGGTGACGAGTCGCTGCGCCAGCAGTTACGCGAGATGTTGGTGCCGGAAATCAACAAGATGGTCGCGCATCACGCGCAGCTACAGGCCGAACACGATGCCACGATGGAAGCGACGGAGCTCATGCAATGAGCAGCGCCATTTCCATCTTGCAGCCAGCCCTGGCTGCCGTCGCCCTGCAAAAGATCAAGCGTCCGTACCTGGTCAAGGTCAAGGCAGCAGGCTGCGCCCAGGAAGAGCGCGTTATCCATGCGGCGTGCTCATGCGATGCCATCACCCAGGCCATGGACGAAGCGTTCATCAATGGCGCCCTGCCGACTGGGGCGTTGACGATCAGCGCAGCCCCGATGCACGCGGCAAACACTGAGCAGGCCACGTAATGCGCCGCCTGCACAAGTTCCTCTCCGATTTCATTTACTGGCGCCGCCGTGGCTGGAGCATCCGCACGGCATGGCGTCTCGCCCAAGCCACCCTGTAAGGAGCCTTCACCATGAGCATCACTACCATCACACTTGATTTCATCAAAGCCGAGCAGGTCAGGTTGGCCGCACTGATCGCGGCATTCGAAGCGCAGCGGCCTACCGAGTACGGCATTCCCGCCGCCATGATCGAGCTGCAGCCCGGTGAATCGTACGCAGGCATCGTCCTGGATGACGAAGGTCAGCCGCAGCACCACCTGGTGCTGCTGCCTGGTCAGATTGAAGACGCAGACTGGGAGACGGCTTTGGCCTGGGCGAAACAAGAGGGCGGTGAACTGCCCACGCGCCAGGAACAGGCGCTCTTGTATGCGAACCAGAAGCCGCAATTCGGAGGAGCTTGCTACTGGTCTTGCGAAGCCTACAACTCCGGTTCCGCCTGGTATCAGTACTTCGGCTACGGCACCCAGCGCAGCCTCCGCAAGGGCGCGCTGTTGCGCGCCCGCGCGGTCCGCAGATTGCCCATTTAACCCTTTAGTCATTTCCTTTTCCCCGAGGTAATCCATGAACGCAGTCGTCGAGAAATCCGACCAGCAGTTTGCACCGGCGTCACCGCCGCGCGTGTTTTCGATCATTCCGAACAACTTGGGCGAGGCGCTGCAGCTTGCCGAGATGATGGCGGAATCGGAGCTTGTCCCCAAAAACTACCGCAGGCGCCCGCAAGATGTGATTGTCGCCATGCAGATGGGCGGTGAACTGGGCCTGTCGCCCATGGCCGCCATCCAGAACATCGGCGTCATCAACGGAAAACCGGGCTTGTACGGTGACGTTGGCAAGGCGTTGCTGCTCGCCAACGGTTGCATCATCGAAGAGGACGACATCGAGGTCATCAAGGCGTCGGGTCGCGCACGCTGCAAGATTACGCGCCGTGGCCGGCCGCCGGTCGAGCGCACGTTTTCCGTCGAGAACGCTAAGACGGCAGCCCTCTGGAATAAGGAGGGTCCCTGGCGCAACTATCCTGAGCGCCAAATGGCGTGGCGTGCATTCTGGTTTGCCGCGCGCGATGCGGCTGCCGATCTGCTCAAGGGCATGGGGGGCGCCGAGGAACTTGCCGATATCACGGAGATCGGCTCGGGCACAGCCGACCCGATCACTGGCGAGGTGAGGGACACGACGCCCGCGACGCCAGCGATGTATCCAGAAGCCGACTTCGAGAAGAACCTGCCGGCATGGCGCTTGGCTGTCGAGTCTGGCAAGCGTACGGCCACCCAGATTATCAGCATGGTGTCGAGCAAGGGCACGTTGACTGCTGCGCAACGCGCCGCAATCCTGGCGCTGGACGAGCCGCCGGCACAAGACCCCGCCAACGAGCAGTTCTTGCGCGAAATGGGAAATGAGGTGTCCGGCGACGAACAAGGGGGCGGCCATGAAAATTCATGAGCTTGTCCAGGGCAGTTCGGAATGGCAGGCCTTCCGCCTGAACCGCCACGGCGCCAGTGAAGCATCCGCGATGTTGGGCTTGTCGACGAAGACGACGCGTTCTGAACTACTGCGCATGAAGCACACCGGCACCGCCAAGGAGTTTAGCGACTGGGTGCAGACTCACATCCTGGACTATGGGCACGAAGTCGAGGCACTGGCGCGGCCGCTGGTCGAGAAGATCATCGGCGATGACTTGTATCCGGTGACGTGCTCGAACGAAGATGAGGGTGGCAACCTGTCTGCATCCTGCGACGGCCTGAACCTGGCCGGCGACACTGCTTTCGAGCACAAGCAATGGGCGGCCGAGCTGGCTGCGTCGGTTCGTGCTGGCGTACTACCGGAAGAGCACATGCCCCAGTGCCAGCAGACAATGATGATAACGGGTGCCCAACGAGTGATCTTCACGGTATCCGATGGCACGCCGGATAACTTGGTGTGGGTGGAGGTTCAGCCCGATCGGAAATGGTTCGACCGCATCCGCGCCGGCTGGGCGCAGTTCGACCGCGACCTTGCAGAATACAAGCTGCCAGAGGTTGCCGACGTCGTACTTGCTGCGCCGCAAGAGCACCTGCCGGCTGTGTCTGTCCAGGTCTCGGGCACGCTGGCCGTGGTCAGCAATTTGGAGCCGTTCGGCAAAGCGCTGCGCGCCTTCGTGGAGCGCATTCCGAAGCAACCCAGCACAGATCAGGAGTTTGCTGATACCGAGGCCGCTTGCAAGCGGCTCAAGGAGGTCGAGGAACGCTTGAGTGCGGCGGAAGACGCCGCGCTGGGCAGCATGGCGAACGTGGAAACCATGCGGCGCATGGTGGCCGACTTGCGCGAGCTGGCACGGCAAACCCGGCTTGCAGGCGAGAAGGCCGTCAAGACGCGTAAAGAGACCATCCGCCTTCAGATGGTTGAAGCTGCACGGCGCAAGTTCTCCGACCACATCGTCGCACTACAACGCGAGATCAAGGACGTGAGGCTGGGCATTCCCCAGCCCGCCTTCGGCGAGTCTATTAAGGGGCTGAAAACGCTGACCAGTATCCAGAATGCTCTGGATACGACCTTGGCCAACGCCAAGGTTGAGGCCGATGCCCTGGCCGCCGATATGCGCGCGAAGCTCGCTTGGTTCCACGACAACGTGGAAGCGGACTACCTGGGCCTGTTCCGCGACCTGGACGACCTGGCCACGATGGCTGCCAAGCACTTCGAAATGACGGTTATCAGCCGCGTCGACCAGCACATCAAGGCCGAGGCCGAACGCTTGGAGGTGCAGCGCGAGCAAATCCGCCAGGAAGAGGCGGCCAAGCTGCAAGCCACTGTGGCTGAGCCCGAGCCGGTCGTGGAAGCTGCTCCGCTGGTGCCCGTAACGCGCGTCTCCGTGCTGCCGCCCGCTGCTCCGACGCACAGCATGCCGACTGGCCAGCCCAACCTACGCCTGGGGCAGATCAATGCGCGCCTCGCGCCGATCTCCCTTACCGCTGATGGCCTGGCAGCCCTGGGTTTCCCCCACGCCGCGACCGACAAGGCTGCCAAGCTTTATCACGAAGGTCAGTTTCCGCTGATCTGCGCGGCGCTGGTGCGCCATATCCAGACCATCCTGGGTAGCCAGTCAGCTCAGGCGCCTACCTCCTTCCCCGGCAGGAAGGCTGGCCAGGACAAGGCCGCGGCGCCCGCTCCCTACGACGATGACCCCTACACGCCGATTCCGATGACTCCGGTGGAATCTCATCAGGTCAAGGCCATTGGCTACGACGGAGCAACGCGCACGTTGGCTGTGACTTTCACGCGTGGCGCTGGCGCTGTCTACCACTACCCGAATGTGGCGCCGCAAGCGGTCTGATTTCTTCCAACTGCATCCAATAAGGAACCCTTACCGATGGACACCCCTAAACAAGACCCCCGCGCCATGGTCGCCAGTACTATCGGCGTCGAACTGCTGCAGGCCGTGGTGCAGGAAGTGAGACTGCTGCCCGACGTATGGCCGAAGCTACCCAAGGCTAAACAAGATGACGTCATCGACCGATTGCGCGCCCGCGTCGAAACGAACGTCAAGATGGCCGTTCACCTGCTGGCGGCCAATGGCCGCACCGTAGTGGCTGGCGATCTGGAGCAAATCACGATCAAGGACGGCGTGAAAGCGGTTGTGAAATTCGGCCCGAACGCGGCGAATCTGCACGAGTTGTATGACGTCGCAGGCAAGGCCGTGCTGTTGGCGGTGGCCAATGCGGCCGACTACACGGGTGGCATGGAGCAAGTGAGGGGCGAAAGCGACCAGCGAGCGATGGACCTGGGCCACGAATACAAGCCCAACAGCGATGGCGAGGGTATGGGCAACGACGACAACATCGTCGATGCTGAAATCAAGGAGTTGCCCGCGCCCGCTCTGGACCCGGAAGAGCTACGTAGCTATTTCCGCGCTGGCTATTCGGCGGCGATGAAGGGACAGGGGCAGGACTCTTGCCCAGTTGTAGCGTCTGAACTGGTGATCGCATGGATTCGAGGCTGGGAGGCATGGAATGAACCGGTTCCCACTGCCAAGCTTGACGAGCTACCCAACGAGCACGGCGTTTACACATGCGACGCCGACGAGGTTATCGAATGGGTGAAGCAAAAGCATTCCGTGATTATCGATTTGCTTGAGCTCGAAAACGGGAAATGGCTGTATGCGACGGAACTCAACAACATCGATGGTCAATACCGCTCCAGCCCTCTGACAGCATGCGATTCAGCTGATAGTCGAGAAGGTGCGTTGATTGCCATCCGGCGCAGCCTCACCCAGATCTATGCCAAGGGCCACGACTGCGGCCTGAAAGGCAAGGTTTTCTCCGAGTTCCGCGATTTCGTGGACGGCTTGGTAGAAAACCACCCGGCCCCCGGCACCGATGCCGAAGCCTGACCAACACTAGGAGCCAACATGCAACAACTGCAACTTCCCCCACTTGCCGCTGGCGAGATCTACGTAGGTGCCTCTGGCGACCAGCACGGCAACCTGCACCACGTCATCCTGCTGCCTGGCGACAACGAAGACGCCACCTGGCAAGAGCAGCTCGATTGGGCTAAGTCCATCGGCGGTGACTTGCCCAACAAGGTCGAGCTAGCAATGCTCTGGAACACGTGCCGCGACCAATTTCAACGGGATTGGTACTGGTCGAATCAGGAATGGGAGATGGACCCCGGTTCCGCCTGGTGTCAGGTCTTCACCAACGGCTACCAGTACGACACCCACGAGGGCGCGCTGTTGCGCGCCCGCGCGGTCCGCAGATTGCCCATTCAGTCTTTCAACAATTTGGAGGGCTGAGCCATGAGCCACGCCGAAGCTAAGAAAGAGTTTCTTGCGGCCAACCTGCGCGATAGCGAGGTATACGCTGGCCTAGTGCTGGGCAAAGATGGGCAGCCTGATCATCACCTGATTTTGCTGCGCGGCCAGATCGAAGACAAGCCTTGGAAAGATGCCTCGGACTGGGCTGCTCAGCAGGGCGCGGAGTTGCCTACTCGGCGCGAGCTGGCGTTGCTTTTCGCCAACCTTCCCGAGCATTTCGTCAAGCGGGCGTACTGGTCTTCCGAGACGGTGTCAGGTTCTTCCGGTTCCGCCTGGTGTCAGAGCTTCTACTACGGCGGCCAGTACGACAACCGCAAGGGCGCGCTGTTGCGCGCCCGCGCGGTCCGCAGATTGGAGCGCGGCTCCTGATGATTTCACGTTCGCCGATCTGGCGGACGCCTATTTTGACTGCCGGCGCACCAAGCGCAACACCGGCAGCGCCCTGGCATTCGAAGAGCGTTTAGAGCGCAACCTCCGAGATCTATACGATGAACTGGCCGATGGGAGCTATAGGCCAGGCCGGTCTATATGCTTTGCCATCGAGCGGCCTAAGCACAGGGAAGTCTGGGCAGCTCAGTTCCGCGACCGAATCGTACACCACCTGCTGCACAATCGGATTGGGCCCAGGTTCTACGCCAGGTTCTCGGCCGACTCGTGTGCATGCATCCCGGGCCGGGGCACGCTGTACGGCGCCCAGCGACTTGAGGGCCACGTGCGCAGTATCACCCAGAACTGGGCGCGGCCGGCGCACTATCTCAAGTGCGACTTGGCCAACTTTTTCGTCAGCATCAACAAGAACATCCTGGGCACCTTGCTGGCGCGCTACATCAATGAGCCGTGGTGGCTGCAGCTCACTGAGCTGATCTTGTTCCACGACCCGCGCCAGGACTATGAGCTGCGTGGCAATCCACGCCTGTTGGATATGGTGCCCCCATATAAGAGGCTGACGAACCAACCGGCCCATATGGGTCTGCCCATTGGCAACTTGTCGAGCCAGTTCTTTGCGAACGTCTACCTCAACGAACTGGACCAATTCATCAAGCACGGCCTGCGCTGCCGCTATTACATCCGATACGTCGACGATTTTGTGTTGTTGCACGAATCGCCCCGATGGCTGAATGATGCCAAGGCCCGCATCGAAGATTTTTTGGCCGAGCGTCTGGCCGTTCGGCTCAACCCCAAGAAGACCATCTTGCAGCCCGTATCGCGTGGGGTTGACTTCGTTGGCCAGGTCATCAAGCCATGGCGGCGCACGCTGCGCCGTCGCACCTACAACGAAGCCTTGCGCCGTGTGGGCGAGGCGAATTCGGTCGATCTGTTCGAGATGGCCAACAGCTATTACGGCTTGATGCGCCAGGCCACCAGCAGCCATCAGGACCGCGCTGCGTTCTCCAACGTGCTGCGCCGGCGCGGGCACACCATCAAAGCAGACCTCACCAAAACCTACAGAAAGGCACAATATGGCATCCGTAAATAAAGTCATTCTCGTCGGCAACCTAGGGCGCGACCCCGAAGTTCGCTACAGCCCCGATGGTGCGGCCATCTGCAACGTCACCCTGGCCACCAGTTCGCAATGGAAGGACAAGAACACCGGCGAGCGCCGCGAAGAAACCGAATGGCACCGCGTCGTGTTCTACAACCGCCTGGCCGAGATCGCCGGCGAATACCTGCGCAAGGGCCGCGCCATCTACGTCGAAGGCCGCCTCAAAACGCGCAAGTGGCAGAGCAAGGACGGCCAGGACCGCTACACCACCGAAATCGTCGCCGACCAGATGCAGATGCTTGGGGGGCGGGAAGAGGGGGCTGACCAGCAGCGCGCAGCAGCACCTGTCGGCACTGGTGGCTACGCGGCCGCGCGCGCTGGCGTAGCGCCAGTGGCTCGACCCGCTGCCGGACATGGCGGCGGTGGCTTAGCCAATTTGGATGACGATATTCCGTTCTAGAGGATGGCCATGGAAGAAACCGCAATCAGTCTGCAGGAAGCCGCCCGTCGTCTGAACCTTTCCTACCAGACGGTTTTTGCCAAGCGCCACCAGATCGGCTTCCGGTTGCCAGGTTCCCGCGTCTGGCGGGTCTGGCCATCCAGACTTGCAGAACTGACCCAGCCGCGCTACAACGTCACTCGGATAGCGTCGGTTGGCACCAGCAGGAGTACTGATACATGCCAATCCGACAACGTAATGGGGTTTGGTGGGTCGATTTCCGCACGCCAGGCGGCCAAAGAGTTAGACGCTCTACTGGCACGCCGGACAAAAGGGCGGCGCAAGAATATCACGACCGCCTGAAGGCCCAGCTCTGGCGACAACATAGACTAGGTGAACAGCCCGACCGCACGTATGAAGAGGCGGCGCTACGCTTCCTTGCGGCCTGCGAAGGGCAGGCTGATTACGAGTCCAAGGCCCGGTACGTCGAGTACTGGCGCCAGCACCTAAAGCATATCCCCATCGCCAATATCACAGCAGACGACGTGCTGGGCAACCTGCCCACGCACAAGGTCTACAAGAAGCGCGGTCCCGAGCCGCTCACGCCCGCCACCAAGAACCGCTATTTGGCAACCATTCGGGCCATGCTCAACATGTGCGAGACGTGGGGCTGGGTGACACGGGCGCCATCACTGCCCGCGCTGCCCGAACCAAAGCGCCGGGTGCGCTGGGTAACGCGTCAGGAAGCAGCCAAGCTGATACAGGCGGTGCCGCAAGAATGGCTGCGCGACGCGTGCATTCTCGGGTTTGCCACGGGCATGCGCGAGGATGAACTGTATGGGCTGGAATGGCGGCACATCAACATGCAGGCCGAAACCGCCTGGGTGGATGCTGACAGGGCCAAGTCCGGGCGGGCGCGCACCGTGCCGCTGAATGCTGACGCCCTGGCGGTGCTGCGCCGCCGAGAGGACTCGCACCCGCAATACGTGTTGTCGCGCAATGGCAAACGCATCGCGGGTGGCGATGATCGGATGTTCCGGCAGGCGGTAGGGGACGCCGGCATCAAAAGCTTCCGCTTTCACGACATCCGGCACACCTGGGCCAGTTGGCACGCGCAGGCCGGCACGCCCTTGCTGGTGCTGCAACAGCTTGGCGGGTGGGAGACGTTGGCCATGGTGATGAAGTACGCGCACCTGGCGCCCAGCCACTTGGCCGAGCATGCGGGCGCGGTCACGTTTTGGTCACAGCAGCCCGAGCAGGCAAAAGAAAACGGCACCCTGAGCGCAATTCAGGATGCCGTAGCAGCTTGATTTATATAGGTCTTTGGCGGACAGGGTGGGATTCGAACCCACGGTACGCTTGCACGTACGCCTGATTTCGAGTCAGGTACATTCGACCACTCTGCCACCTGTCCGGTGTCCACTTACAAAGCTGCCGTATCAATTCTTACCTGCTCGCGTCATAAAACGCCAGTTTTTGAATTAATACAGCGTGGTCAAGCCCGCAATTTTAGCAGGAAATTTTGCGGTGTGTTTTCTTTATACTTGAGGGGCTGGCAGTTGCGGTTTTCCCCCCCTGAAACCGCGCGCCTTGGCGCCCTGGCGCGGCCGTAGGCCTGTACTGGCGGGGCGAGACTACGAACGATAAAAGGATGCATCATGCTGGACGGAAAAAAAGCAGTAATCACGGGCTCGACCAGCGGTATCGGCCTGGGCATAGCACGCGAACTGGCCGCCAACGGGGCCGACATCGTACTCAACGGCTTCGGCGACCCCCAGGCCATCGAGAAAACCCGGCTCAACATCGAGCTGGAGTACGACGTCAAGGTGCATTACATCAATGCCGACCTGATGAAGTCCGACGCCACGCGCGCCTTCATCGAGCAGTCGGTGCAGGCCTTGGGCGGCATCGACATTCTGGTCAACAATGCCGGCATCCAGCACACCGACCCCATCGAGGATTTCCCCGCCGACCGCTGGGACGCCGTCATCGCGCTCAACCTGTCGGCGGTATTCCACGGCATGGCGGCGGCCTTGCCCTACATGAAAAGCCAGGGCTGGGGGCGCATCATCAACATTGCTTCGGCGCACGGGCTGGTGGCGTCGGAGCGCAAGGCCGCCTATGTCGCGGCCAAGCATGGCGTGGTCGGCCTGACCAAGGTGGCAGGGCTGGAAACCGCGGGCACAGGCGTTACCGTCAATGCCATCTGTCCGGGCTGGGTGCGCACCGAACTCGTGGAAAAACAGATCGAAGCGCTGGCCAAGCAGCGCGGCCTCAGCGTCGAGGAAGCGGCCAAGGAATTGCTGGCTGAAAAACAGCCCTCGCTGAATTTCGTCACGCCCAAGCAACTGGGCGGTGCGGCGGTGTTTTTGGCTTCCGAAGCCGCCGACCAGATGACCGGCACGACGCTGACCATGGACGGCGGCTGGACGGCGCGCTAAGACGCTACATAGATGAAGGAACCCACCCATATGTTGATGTTGCTTTCCCCGGCCAAGAAGCTGGACTACGACTCGCCGGTGCGCACCACGCTAAGCAGCCAGCCGCTGTTCGTCGAGCGCTCGGCCGAACTGATAGACGTACTGCGCACGAAATCGGCGGGCGACGTCGCCAAGCTGATGTTGCTCAGCGATGCGCTGGCGCAGCTGAACGTGGAACGCTACGCCGCCTGGCAGCCCAAGTTCACCAAGGCCAACTCGCGCCAGGCCGTGCTGGCCTTCAACGGCGACGTCTACGAAGGGCTGCGGGCGCCCGAGCTGTCCGACGAGCAATTGCAGTGGGCGCAAGACCATCTGGTCATTCTCAGCGGCCTGTACGGCGCCTTGCGCCCGCTCGACCTCATGCAGCCTTACCGGCTGGAAATGGGCACCAGGCTGCACAACCCGCGCGGGGCCAATCTGTACGAATACTGGGGTAGCGCCATCGCCGACTACCTGAACCAGCGCCAGAAGGGCGCAGCCTCGCCGTGGGTGCTCAACCTGGCGTCCGAGGAATACTTCAAGGCGGTCGACCGCAAGGCTTTGAAGGCCAAGGTGGTGCAGTGCGTGTTCCAGGACTACAAAAACGGCGCTTGGAAGGTGATTAGCTTTTACGCCAAGCGCGCGCGCGGCCTGATGGCGCGCTACGTCATCGAGCAAGGCATTACCGAGCCCGAGGCGCTCAAGGGCTTTGACAGCGAAGGCTACGCCTTCGACGCCAAGGCCTCGTCGGCCGACAAGCTGGTGTTCCGCCGCAAAGAAGCTTGACGCACGCCAGGCCTGCCGGGAAAGAGGCTTGGTACGAAGGCGCCGGGGGCGCGGGCGAGGTTCGACACCGCCGCCCACGCGCCCGGCGCGCTCATATCAGGCCCGGGCCGGCCGGGGCGTTCTGGCCGGCGCCTGGCTGGGTGGTTCCAGGGCCTGCATTTCCTGGCGTATCAGTTGCGCGGCTTTCAGCATCTGGCGCAAGGGGTAGGCCAGCGCGGCCAGCTCGCCCTCCGTTTCCAGCGAAATCGACGTGTCGGCCTCGTGGCCGGCCAGCAGCGAGTCTATGGTGTTGAGCGCCTGCTGGATACCCGGCGGAATCTCGCGCAATTGCGCCAGTTGCGGCGTGGCGGCGCTGATCTGCTGGGCCAGCACGTGGTTTTGAATGACCAGGTGGTTCAGCTCGGGCATTTTGCGCTGCTGGCGGATGGGCTCGTTCGACATGCGGTTGAACGCCGAGGCGAAGTTGCTGAAGGCGATGTGCACGTTCTTGCGCGCCAGGCGCCAGGCCAGGTCGGCGTCGTCGCGCTCGCTCTGGGCGGCCAGGCGGCTGTCGGAGTCGTCGGGCGTGGCCTGCAAGGCGCGCTCGGCCTTGGCATAGCGCAGGCCCGCATGAAAGAAGCGCTGGTTGGCGCGCAGCACCGCGCGCGCCAGCGAAGACATGAAGTTGGCTTCCCACCACGGCAGCACGTAGCTGCACAGCCAGGCCAGCATGCAGCCTATCAGCGTGTCTATCAGGCGTTCGCCCACGATGAAGTTATTGCTGGGCGACATGATCTGGAACGCCAGCACCACCGTCAGCGTATTGAAGACGGCCGCGCCCATGAAATGCGTGGGCACCAGGCTGTAGCCCAGAATGCACGAAACGACCAGGATGGCGAACATGACGTCGAGGTTGGACGTCATGTGCAGCACGGCCAGCGCCAGCAGGCTGCCTATGCCCGTGCCGATCAGGCGCAGGTTGTTGCGCTGGCGGGTCAGCGCGAAGCCGGGGCGCATGATCACGACGATGGTCAGGATGATCCAGTAGCTATGCACCTCCATGACGCGCGCCCACTCGTTCTGGTTCATCAGGTGGCCCAGGCCCCAGCCTATCAGCAGGCCCATCAGCGTGGCGATGGCCACGCGCACCGCATAGCGGAAGTGCGGGGAATCCAGGCGCAGGTTGGACGTCAGCATCCCCAGCCGTATCGGGTTGTGCGAGATGAACCGCCCTAGTTCCTTGTGCAGCCGGCCGTCCAGCGGTTGCGAGATTTCTTTGCCCTGGCTGTGCCGGGCCATGCGCGACACGATGCGCGAAGCGTTGCGCAGGCGGCGCAGCACCTGCACCAGCAGGGCATGCACCTCCGGCTGCCGGTTGTGCAGGTCGTCGCGTTTCAGCAATTCCAGGTCGTATTCGAAGGCGCGCAGTTCGGCCTTGGTGCTGAATTGCTCTTTGGCGGGCTGGTTGCGCGCCACGCACAGGGCGATGTGCTGCAGATTGTCCGCCAGCTTGATCAGCGCGTCCCGCGAAAAAAGCAGGATGTCGTGATTAGGCAGCATGCGGTGCAAGGTGGTGTAGTCGGTATGGGTGGCCACCAGCGTGTCCAGCAGGTCGACCATGTCGGTGAAGATGCCCAGCGTCGTCAGGCGCTGGCGGTCGCCGGCATGGTCCTGCTTGGGCAGGTCGCGCAGCACGGCGTTGCGCGCCACCTGGTGGGCGTCCGTCATGGCCGCCTGGGCGCGCGTCAGCTTGCGGTAGTTTTCGTCCAGCTCGTCGGGCGAGGTGTACAGGCGCGAGCGGGCCAGCACGTATTCCGCCGTGGCGTACAGCGCCGTGGCCAGGTGCTGCTGGGTTTCCCGGTGCCACAGCAGGCGGTGCGTGATGAAGCTGTAGCAAAAGTAGAACAGCCCGCCCGCCAGCGATTGCAGCGTGTGCATCAGCACTTCGTGCGGCTGCAGCGGCGTGCGCATGGTCAGCGTCATGACGAGCAGGCACGCGAAGGCCATCAGATTGCCTTGCCTGCCGTACACGCTCAGCATCGACAGGCTGAACACCAGCAGCGGGATGATGAACCAGAAGAGGGCGCCGGCCGAAAACGCCAAACCCGTGACGATGACTGTGCAGGTGCCCAGCAGGACGGCGCCCAGCATGGTGTTGGTGTTGTGGCGCCGGGGGTTGTCGGGCTGGTCGAGAATGGCGACGCACGAGGCCCCGATGGCGGCCACCAGGGCGGCGCCGGCGTTGTTCATGATCAGCGCGGCGAACAGTGCCGGTACCAGCACGCCGACGGCCTGGCGCACGCCGCTGAAGAAATACTGGCTGTAGAGAAAGCGTTGCAGCGAGGGAAGGCTGTTGAGCATGGCGGGACGTCGTTTGCGGGGGCGCCGAACCAGTGAGTATATCGCTGTTGTGTTGGTTTTATGCCATGTCGCGGCGGCAATGGCCGGCTTGCGGTTTGCACGCGTTTGTGCAATGCAGTAAATTAATGGATTGGCCCGCTTGTATCCAAGGCGGGCCATGCTGGCTCTGTTTTCAGGCTACCGCCTGTTTGTCATACGCCTTACCGTTTTGCCGAGGGCCGCGCCACAAGCGTGGGTTGCCACGGCGTCCATTTCTATCTTTACGCCTCAAACAAAAGGCGTGCGCTGCTCCCCAGAAGGTGTTTTTGGGTTGGTCAGGCAGCCAGGTGGCGCGGTTCCGTGAATCGCAAAGCGCTGGTGTGTCTTTCCCGCTTCAAGAGCGCCCGGTCCATCGGACGGACGCTGGCGGGTTCGCGCAAGTTACGAAAGGAATACTCATGGAACTCAATGGTGCCGACATCGTGGTGCGATGCCTGGCCGAGCAGGGCGTCGAGCATGTGTTCGGCTATCCCGGCGGCGCAGTGCTCTACATCTACGATGCCATCTACAAGCAAGATCACTTCAAGCACATTCTCGTGCGTCACGAGCAAGCCGCCGTGCATGCCGCGGATGCTTATTCCCGCTCGTCCAACAAGATAGGTGTAGCGCTGGTCACCAGCGGCCCGGGCCTGACGAACGCCGTTACCGGCATCGCCACCGCCTACATGGACTCCATCCCCATGGTCATCATCAGCGGCCAGGTGCCCATCACCGCCGTGGGGCAGGACGCCTTCCAGGAATGCGACGCCGTCGGCATCACGCGTCCCTGCGTCAAGCACAACTTCCTGGTGCGCGACGTGAAAGACCTGGCCGACACCATGCGCAAGGCTTTCTACATCGCCAGCACCGGCCGTCCCGGCCCCGTGCTGGTGGACATCCCCAAAGACATCACCGTGGCGCGCTGCAAGTTCTCCGCCCAGCGCGGCGAAGTCAGCATGCGTTCGTACTCGCCGGTGAACAAAGGCCATCAGGGGCAAATCAAGCGCGCCGTGCAGATGCTGCTGGCGGCCGAGCGCCCCATGATCTACGCCGGCGGCGGCGCCGTGCTGGCCGACGCCTCCGAAGAGCTGCGCCAACTGGTCGAACTCACCGGCGCGCCCTGCACCACCACGCTGATGGGCCTGGGCGCCTTCCCGTCTTCCGATGCGCGCTACGTGGGCATGCCCGGCATGCACGGCACCTACGAAGCCAACATGTCCATGCAGAACTGCGACGTGCTGGTGGCCGTGGGCGCGCGCTTCGACGACCGCGTCATCGGCAATCCGCGCCACTTCGCGCAAAATCCGCGCAAGATCATTCACGTAGACATCGACCCCTCGTCGATCTCCAAGCGCGTCAAGGTAGACGTGCCCATTGTGGGCAACGTGCGCGACGTGCTGCAAGAGCTCAACACCGTCTACCAGCAGCTTTCCGCCGAAACCGCGCCCAACAAAGAGGCGCTGGAACGCTGGTGGCAGCAGGTCGAAGCCTGGCGCGGGCGCAAGTGCCTGGCCTACGAGCCGTCCAGCGAACTCATCAAGCCCCAGTTCGTCATCGAAAAGCTGTGGGAAGTCACCGGCGGCGACGCGTTCATCACCTCCGATGTGGGCCAGCACCAGATGTGGGCGGCCCAGTACTACGGTTTCGACAAACCCCGCCGCTGGATCAACTCCGGCGGCCTGGGCACCATGGGCGTGGGCCTGCCTTACGCCATGGGCGTGCAGATGGCCAACCCCGACCAGCAGGTGGCGGTCATCACGGGCGAAGGCTCCATCCAGATGAACATCCAGGAGCTTTCCACCTGCAAGCAGTACCACCTGACGCCCAAGGTGCTGTGCCTGAACAACCGCTACCTGGGCATGGTGCGCCAGTGGCAGCAAATCGATTACGAGTCGCGCTACTCCGAGTCCTACGTCGACGCCTTGCCCGACTTCGTCAAGCTGGTCGAAAGCTACGGCCACGTGGGCCTGCGCATCGACAAGCCGGCCGACGTCGAGCCCGCGCTGCGCGAGGCCTTTGGCAAGCACAAGGATCAGCTCGTGTTCCTGGACATCATCACCGACCAGACCGAAAACGTCTGGCCGATGGTCAAGGCCGGCAAAGGCCTGACCGAGATGTTGCTGGGTTCGGAAGATCTCTGACGGTACAGGACGGGTAAGCTATGAAACACATGATTTCCATACTGCTGGAAAACGAGCCCGGTGCGCTGTCCCGCGTGGTGGGCCTGTTTTCGGCGCGCGGCTACAACATCGAAACGCTGACGGTGGCGCCTACCGAAGACGCCACGCTGTCGCGCATGACCATCGTCACGCATGGCTCGGACGACGTGATCGAACAGATCACCAAGCACCTGAACCGCCTCATCGAGGTCGTCAAGGTGGTCGACCTCTCCGAGGGCGCCCACATCGAGCGCGAACTGATGATGATCAAGGTGCGCGCGCTGGGCCGCGAACGCGACGAGCTCAAGCGCATGGCCGACATCTTCCGGGGCCGCATCATCGACGTCACGGACAAGTCCTACACCATAGAACTCACCGGCGACCAGGAAAAAATCGACGCCTTCATCGCGGCGCTGGACCGCAGCGCCATCCTGGAAACCGTGCGTACGGGTATCTCGGGAGTAGGGCGGGGTGACCGCATCCTGAAATTGTAATTACAATCCGGGTGCCGGGCGGTCGCGCCGCCATCGCCGGCCAGCCGGCGCCGCGGCACCCAAACAACGAACATCAACCGAATAAAAGCTTAGATTTGGAGCAAGCATCAAATGAAAGTCTTCTACGACAAAGATTGCGACCTGTCCCTGGTCAAGGGTAAAACCGTCGCCATCATCGGCTACGGCTCGCAGGGCCACGCCCACGCGCAAAACCTGAACGACTCGGGCGTCAAGGTCATCGTCGGCCTGCGCAAGGGCGGCGCCTCCTGGAATAAAGCCGTCAACGCCGGCCTGGAAGTCCGCGAAGTCGCCGAAGCCGTCAAGGCAGCCGACATCGTCATGATCCTGCTGCCCGACGAAAACATCGCTTCCGTCTACAAGAACGAAGTCGCCGCCAACATCAAGCCGGGCGCCGCGCTGGCTTTCGCACACGGCTTCAACGTGCATTACGGCCAGGTCGTGCCGCGCGACGACGTCGACGTCATCATGATCGCGCCCAAGGCCCCCGGCCACACCGTGCGCGGCACCTACGCCCAAGGCGGCGGCGTGCCCCACCTGATCGCCGTCTACCAGGACAAGTCCGGCTCCGCCCGCGACATCGCGCTGTCCTACGCCAGCGCCAACGGCGGCGGCCGCGCCGGCATCATCGAAACCAATTTCCGCGAAGAAACCGAAACCGACTTGTTCGGCGAACAGGCCGTGCTGTGCGGCGGTACCGTCGAACTCATCAAGGCCGGCTTCGAAACGCTGGTGGAAGCCGGCTACGCGCCCGAAATGGCCTACTTCGAGTGCCTGCACGAACTCAAGCTCATCGTCGACCTGATCTACGAAGGCGGCATCGCCAACATGAACTACTCGATCTCGAACAACGCCGAGTACGGTGAATACGTCACCGGCCCGCGCGTCGTCACCGAAGAGACCAAGCAAGTCATGAAGCAAGTGCTCAAGGACATCCAGACCGGCGAATACGCCAAGAGCTTCATCCTGGAAAACCAGGCCGGCGCTCCCACGCTGCAATCGCGCCGCCGCCTGAACGCCGAACACGACATCGAAGTGGTCGGTTCCAAGCTGCGCGCCATGATGCCCTGGATCGCCGCCAACAAGCTGGTTGACCAAAGCAAGAACTAAGGCCGGGTGGCGATACCGCTCTTCCGTCCTTTGCGCCCCACAAACCGCATGTTTTTGCGGGTTGTGGGGCTTTTGCTTGTCCAGAACTTTTCCCGTGCCTTGCCATGAAAATTCCTCCTTATCCTCATCCGCTCATCGCCCGTGAGGGCTGGCCCTTCCTGGCGGGCAGCGTGGTGTTGGCCTTGCTGGCCACCTATTTCTTCAGCTGGGCCAGCCTGCCGCTGTGGCTGCTGGCGCTGTTCGTGCTGCAGTTCTTCCGCGACCCAGCGCGTCCCGCGCCCGAGGGCGAGCTCGACGTGCTCAGCCCGGCCGACGGCCGCATCGTGGCCATCGAAGAAAGCGCCGACCCCTACCAATCGGGCCGCGCCACCCTGAAAATCAGCGTGTTCATGAACGTGTTCAACGTGCACTCCAACCGCGCCCCCGTGGACGGCGAGATACAGTACACCGAATACTTCGCCGGCAGCTTCCTGAACGCGGCGCTGGACAAGGCCTCGCTGGAAAACGAGCGCAATGCCATCGTGCTGCGCACCCCCCATGGGCACATCGTGACGGCGGTGCAGGTGGCGGGCCTGGTGGCTCGTCGTATACTTTGCTATGTCAAGACGGGCGATATGGTGTACAAGGGCCAGCGTTACGGCTTCATCCGGTTCGGGTCGCGTGTCGACGTCTATCTGCCTCCCGGTTCGCGTCCCCGGGTCGCCATCGGCGACAAGGTGCGCGCAACCAGTACCGTACTGGCCGAACTGCCCCATGCCTGATACCACCGAAGAAACCCGGCGCCGGCGCAGCATCTACCTGCTGCCCAACGCCTTTACCACCGCCAATCTGTTCGCGGGCTTCTATGCCGTCGTCCAGGCCATGGACGGCAACTTCGACATCGCCGCCATCGCCATCTTCGCGGCCATGGTGTTCGACGGCATGGACGGCCGCGTGGCGCGCCTCACCAATACCCAGTCGGCTTTCGGCGAGCAATACGATTCGCTCTCCGACATGACCTCCTTCGGCGTGGCGCCGGCCCTGGTCATCTACGAATGGGCCATGCAAGACCTCGGCCGCTGGGGCTGGCTCGCGGCCTTTATCTACGTGGTGGGTGCGGCCTTGCGCCTGGCGCGCTTCAACATCCGCATCGCCACGGTGGACAAGCGCTTCTTCCAGGGCCTGCCCAGCCCGGCGGCGGCCGCGCTGGTGGCGGGCTTCGTTTGGGTGGCGGTCGACAACAAGTTGAATTGGCCGCCTGAAACCATCGCCTGGGTGGCCTTCGCCATCACCGTTTACGCGGGCCTATCCATGGTGTCGAACGCGCCGTTCTACAGCGGCAAAAGCTTCGCGCTGGGGCGCAGCGTGCCGTTCTGGGTGCTGCTGGTGCTGGTGGCCGTGTTCGTCTTCGTGTCCAGCGACCCGCCTTTGATGCTGTTCGGCCTGTTCATCATCTACGGCCTGTCGGGCTGGGTGCTGATGGCCTGGCGCTTGCGTCGCGCGCGCCAGCTCAAGCGCAGGGGCAGCGCCGCGGCCCGTGCGCAGGAATCGTCGAATCAGGAGCCTGGCCAGTAGCGCACCGGGCGGGGGGCGAACCCGGCCCGGTCGCCATCGAACCTAGAAGAACGGCCAGTTCTTCTCTTCGTACATGGGGTCGGGGCCCGGATGAAAACGGGTAACCCGCTGGCCGTCCCGGCCGAAGTACACGTGCATCATCGAGTTCCACACGCCGTCCTGCTGGTAGCGGTAGCTCCAGACGATCTGCAGATTGGACGGCAGGCCCACGCCGCTTTTCTCGGCGGGCGGGCCGAATTCGCACAGCACGCGCTCGGGCGTCCAGACGCCCTCGCTCAGCTTGCGAAAGTTCTTGTCCGTCAGCAGGGCCTCAACGCCTTCTATGCCGCCGTCGGCATTGACGTTGGCGCCCCAGGCGAACTGGCCGAAAGGCTGGCGCGACCAGATGACGCGCTGGCGGCCGTCGGGCAGTTGGCACGAATAATTGGGACGCCCCAGTTGCGCTTCCGTCTGGGTCAAAGGCGTGCCGGGCGGAATGGTGACGGGGTTGGCGCAGCCAGCCAGCGCGATCACCGCGGCAGCGGCGAGCGCCATGGGCGCAAAGCGGGGCGTATGGCTGAAGCAAGGCATACACCTATGCTACGCCAGCAAAGAGGGGTTCTCAAGCCTTGCCGCCGTCCCGGCGTAAATTTGGTTATAATCTTGCAAGCCTTTTACAGGTGAACCGTTGTCCAGCTCGTTGAGAGCTGGTTTTTTGTTACTACACCAAACCACGCCAGGGCACCTCGGCCCCGGCGCATGTCATAGAGGTCTACCAATCATGTCCGTTGCTGACATCAAAAAATCCGATATCGTTGCACAGTTCCAACGCGCCCAGGGCGACACGGGTTCCCCCGAAGTCCAGGTCGCTTTGCTTACGGCTCGCATCAACGAGCTCACCGGCCACTTCAAAGAGCACAAGAAAGACCACCACTCGCGCCGCGGCCTGCTGCGCATGGTCAGCCGCCGTCGCAAACTGCTCGACTACCTGAAGGGCCGTAGCCCTGATTCCTACCGCGCACTGATCGAAAAACTCGGCCTGCGCAAGTGAATCCGGGGCAGCAACCCCATTCATGTGCAACCGTGTATGCGGCGCCTGTCGGGCGCTGTGTACACGGTTTTTCATTTTCAAGGATATAAATTCCCATGTTCAATAAAGTGGCCAAATCCTTCCAGTACGGCCAGCATACCGTCGTGCTCGAAACCGGCGAAATGGCGCGCCAGGCGTCCGGCGCCGTCGTGGTTTCCATCGAAGACACCGTTGTGTTGGCGACAGTGGTCGCCGCCAAGAAACCCAAGCCCGGCCAGGACTTCTTCCCCCTTACCGTCGACTACGTCGAGAAAACCTACTCCGCCGGCCGCATTCCCGGCGGCTTCTTCAAGCGCGAAGGCAAGCCCTCCGAAAAAGAAACCCTTACCTCGCGCCTGATCGACCGCCCCCTGCGTCCGCTGTTCCCCGAGGGCTTCTACAACGACGTGCAGGTCATCATCCACGTGCTGTCGGTCAACCCTGAAGTCGACCCTGACATCGCCGCCATGCTGGGCGCTTCGGCCGCGCTGGCCATTTCGGGCATTCCATTCAACGGCCCCATCGGCGCCGCCCGCGTGGGCTACGTCGACGGCCAGTACGTGCTTAACCCCACGGTTTCGCAACTGGCGCAATCCAAGCTCAACCTGGTCGTCGCCGGCACCGAAGCCGCCGTGCTGATGGTTGAATCCGAAGCCCAGGAACTGCCCGAAGACGTCATGCTGGGCGGCGTCACCTTCGGCCACGACCAAATGCAGGCCGCCATCGACGCCATCCACGACCTGGTGGCCGACGCCGGCAAGCCCGAGTGGGATTGGCAGCCTCCCGTCAAGAACGAAGCCCTCATCACGGCCGTTCGCGCCGCAGCCTCCGAAGGCCTGCGCACCGCCTACAACACCCGCGAAAAACAGCAGCGCACCACGCAACTGCGTAACGTCTACGCCGACGTCAAGGCCAAGCTGGCCGAGCACGCCCACGCACGCGGCGACGATGCGCCCGACGACGTCGAAGTGGAAAATATCCTGTTCGACCTCGAAGCCGAACTGGTGCGCGGCAAGATCCTCAGCGGCGAGCCTCGTATCGACGGCCGCGACACCCGCACCGTGCGCCCCATCAGCATCCGCCTGGGCGTATTGCCCCGCGCGCACGGCAGCGCGCTGTTCACCCGCGGCGAAACCCAGGCGCTGGTCATCGCCACGCTGGGCACCCGCCAGGACGAACAAATCATCGACTCGGTCATGGGCGAATACCGCGACCGCTTCATGATGCACTACAACATGCCTCCGTTCGCCACCGGCGAAACCGGCCGCTTCGGCGCGCCCAAGCGCCGTGAAATCGGCCACGGCCGCCTGGCCAAGCGCGCGCTCATCGCCATGATGCCCGCCCAGGAAGACTTCCAATACACCATCCGCGTCGTCTCCGAAATCACCGAATCCAACGGCTCCTCGTCGATGGCTTCCGTGTGCGGCGGCTCGCTGGCCATGATGGACGCCGGCGTGCCGCTCAAGGCGCACGTGGCCGGCGTGGCCATGGGCCTCATCAAAGACGGCGGCAAGTTCGCCGTGCTCACCGACATCCTGGGCGACGAAGATCACCTGGGCGACATGGATTTCAAGGTGGCGGGCACCGAAAACGGCATCACCGCGCTGCAAATGGACATCAAGATCCAGGGCATCACCAAAGAGATCATGCAGGTTGCCCTGGCGCAGGCGCGCGAAGGCCGTCTGCATATCCTGGGCAAGATGGGCGAAGCCCTCGACGGTTCGCGCACCGAGCTGTCGGCCTACGCCCCGCGCATGCTGACGGTCAAGATCAACCCCGAGAAGATTCGTGACGTCATCGGCAAGGGCGGCGCCACCATCCGCGCGCTCACCGAAGAAACCGGCACGCAAATCGACATCGGCGAAGACGGCACCATCACCATCGCCAGCGCCGACCTCGACAAGGCCCACGAAGCCGAGCGCCGCATCAAGGAACTGACCGCCGACGTCGAAGTGGGCCAGGACTACGAAGGCCCCGTGCTGCGCCTGCTGGATTTCGGCGCCATCGTGCAAGTGCTGCCCGGCCGCGACGGCCTGCTGCACATCTCCGAAATCGCCAACTACCGCATCAACAATATCAACGACGTGCTCAAAGTGGGCCAGGTCGTGCGCATCAAAGTCATCGAAGCCGATGACAAAGGTCGCCTGCGCCTGTCCATGAAAGCCATCGGCGGCATCGAAGCCCAGGGCGGCCCTACGGCGCCTGTGCAACCTGCCTGACGTGCAATTTCAGGGGCGGTTTTGCCGCCCCGGAAAGCAACAAGGCCGCTTCTTGTGAGCGGCCTTGTTGCTTTCCAGATGTGCTCTCTGCGTGCTTGGCTTACGGACGCCGCAGGCGCAGCTATTCCCGCATGACGTCGTTCACACGCGTCTGCCAACCTAGATCGGTCCCGTGCTCAATCCGCCATGTCGGGCGGAAAGCTTATCGGTTTATCCCCCGGTATCCACGGTTCGTACTTCTCCATCACCTGGACAAAATTCGGGCTGGCCAGAAAAGCTTCCAGCCATTGCTGCAAGTGCGGCAGAGGCTGGCCATCGAACCAGGCCCGGTCGGTGTGGGCGAATTGGCGTATGAAGGGAGCGATGGCCATATCGGCCAGTGTTCGGCGTTGGCCGAACAGCCAGGGCTGGTCAGCCAGCCTCTGATTCAGGGTTTGCAGCCAGAGCAGGGCGGCGTCGCGGGCATGCGGGCCGTTAAGGTCTTCGGGGTAGCGGTTGGGATACTTGTAGCGATCGAGTTTGGCTTTGAAAGGGCCGTCGTTCTGTGCGATCAGTTCCAGCATGGCGCCGCGATCCGCAGCGGCGGGCAGGCAGCCGACCGGGTCGTTGCGCGACAGCGCCCACAGCATGATGTCCAGGCTTTCATCCACGACTGCGCCGCCCGGCAGCACCAACACTGGCACGGTAGCCTTGGAGGAGGCCGCCATCATCTCGGCCGGTTTGGTCTTCAGGCTGACTTCCCGCAGTTCACACGTCTGCTGCGCGGCGGCGATGGCCAGCCGCGCGCGCATGGCGTAAGGGCAGCGCCGGAACGAATACAGAACGGGTAAAGGCGTGTTGATCATAATTCAGGGCGCTGCCTTCTTATCCTCGCGGTGATGGAACAGCGCCACGTAAATACCGCTGCCCGCGATCAATACGGCGCCTGCATAAAACCAGGGGGAAGGAATCTCCTGCCAGACCAGCCAACCCAACATCGCCGCCCAGATCAGCCCGCTATAGTCGAAGGGGGCGACCACCGAAGCCGGCGCCACACGGAAAGCCTGCGTAATCAAGCCCAGCCCCAAGGTACTGAACAAGGCAATGCCGGCAAAGCCCAGCATATGCCCGCTTTGAATAGGTTCCCACATCCAGGCCGACAACGGACCCGCGAACACGGCCTGGCCCAGCGCCAGATAAAGCATCATCGTCAGCATGCTTTCCTGCGCCTTGATGTAGCGCGCAGTCGTCATCATGACCGCATAGCCCAAAGCCGTCGCCAGCGGCAGCAGCGCCGCCCACTGCATATGCGTGGGGCTGGGCCGCACCACTAGCATCACCCCGGCAAAACCGGTAAGCAGCGCCAGCCACCCGCCCAGCGCAACCTTCTCCTTCAGGAACAGCACCGAAATAATGGTGACGAAAAACGGCGCGCTGAACGCAATGGCCGTAGCTTCGGCCTGGGGCAGCATGGTCAGGCTCAGGTAAAAGCAATACGCGGTCATCACATTCAAGGCGCCACGCAGCAGATGTATGCCCAGATGCCGGGTCGTCAAAGCCCTCCCGCCACCGACCATCGCCGCCAGCCCCAGCAGGACAACCGCCGCCAGCCCGCCGCGTAGAAACAGAATCTGCATCGGGGAATAAATATTCCCCAGCCATTTGGCCAGCGTATCGCTGATTGTCAGGCAGAAAATGCCGCCGGTAATACAGGTGATGCCCAGTGGAATGCGGGAATGGGAAGAAGACATCGAGCGAGGGAAGAAGGTCTGTGGGAGGGGGTGCCGCTGGCATCATAACAACGAAACGCAAGCGGTTGGCGGTTTGGTGGCCGAACATGGCTAGGCCTGTTGGATGCGAGCCAAAATAAAAAGGCCAGGAAGCATCCTGGCCTTTGAATCTTGGTGCGACGGCGAGACTCGAATACCTTGTATTTTCGCGGGTTTCAAGGAAGCTTGTTTTTAAAAGTACAAAATCAGGTACAAAAATCGGATTGCTTATGGGAAGTAGAACGACTGCTTCCGTGGCGGTATCGAGCAGCGGCGTCCCTTGCCAACAAGGTCTTATCTCAATCACTTTCCGGGTAACGTCCCTGCCTCTGTACCCTGGGACGCCAGCAAAGAGTGAATCCCGTTATATTTTCAAAAGCTCAGGGAGTCCTATTTCGTCTGACATGGCCCCACAATTATTATTATCACCCCTATGGCAGACTCGTGAACAGAGATAGCGCGGGGTCCGAATTACCCTTACCGGACAGTTGCCGCCAGGGGCCCCCGGCGCTCGTGAAAATGGAAATATGGCTACCTGGGGCAGTGCCAAAAGTGACAAAAGGGGTGCAAGGGTCGTCGAGGGAGCAGCAAGCCGCTTCACGGCAGCAGCTTGAAAGCTCCAGGCCCATCGTCTGATGACAGTGGGCTTGGCTCGCATAACAGATGGTTAAGGGCTTGTTCAGTCCGATTCACTGCCTTCGTGTGCGGGGTTCTCGCGCCCCCCGGTTTTCCGATCGGCATAGACCTTCTCTTTCAAGCTATCCATATCAGTGACGCCCCTGGCGCCCCCGGATATTCCTTCACCCGGTTGGATGTTGCTGATGACGATAGCCTCGCTCTCGCTGACGATGATATCGAACAGCCTGGTGCGCACCTGCTCAATGTCCAGCCCCGCTCGGATGAAGCCGGTGGCCAGGTCTCGTTTCTTTGCCGTCATGCACAGCCCGGCCACCTCATGGGCGTGCGCGATGCGCTGCTGCACTTTCGCCTTGGGTTCGTCTGTTGTGCTGGCGGCCAGGATGGTTTCGGCAAGATGGGGAATGTGACGGCTGCGGCATTCGGCGAATACATATTCAGCCATGCTTTGAGGTGCGGAGGCGCTTTGCTTGTCCCCTTGGCGTTGACCCCGCTGCATGCTGGCTAGCAGGGCGCTGGGCGCTCCCTTGTACTTGGCCAGCAAGGCCGTGGCTTGTGCGGATGCGGCGATACGCTCGGGGTCGACAATCTCATCGCAAAACCCCAGGCGCTGGGCTTCGAAAGCATCCAGCCAGGTGGTTTCTTCCATCATGCGGATGATTTCTTGCTCGGGCTGCTTGCTGCGCTTGACGTAGGCGGCCACGAAGCTGGCCTTCACCTTGTCCATCATGTCGGCCTGGCGGCGCAAGTCTTCAGCGCCGCCCCCGGTGACCGTCCACGGTTCATGAATCATGATCATGGTGTTTTCCGGCATGCGGATGTGGGAAGCGGCCATGAGTATCAAGGATGCGGCAGACGCTGCTACCCCATCCACCTGCGCTGTGATCTTGCCTTGGTAGCGCTGTAGGGCGTTGTAGATGGCTATGGCGGCGAACACGTCCCCGCCAGGGCTATTGATGGATAGGAACACGTTGGAGGTGTGCTTGGCTGCTTGGTCGAGTTCCTGGACGAATTGATCGGAGGTCACGCCCCCGGTGCCAATCTCGTCATGGATGTAGGTTGTGATGGTGTTGGCGTTGCCGGTAGTCCGGGCTTGGATGCTGTACCAGGTATT
>CAKSZL010000009.1 GCA_934525625.1 uncultured Burkholderiaceae bacterium | reverse complement strand
ACCGCCTCGTAGAGAAGCTGCTGCAGTTGGTGACGGCTCTCCCAGGCCACCGGGGCCATCTGCGTGCGCCGGGGTTTGAAGAGCGGCTTGCCGTCGGCATCGATGGCCTTGCGCTTTTCGGTGCGGATGACATACGGGGCCACCCGCTCGCGGGAGACGCTGTCCATATCCGGAAAGGCGTCGTCATCCAGCAGGTTCATCAGGCGATGGAAGGCGTCGGTCTTCCCCTGGTGGGGAGTCGCCGAAAGGAGCAGCACATAGGGCGCGGCTTCCGCCAGCCCCTTGCCGAGTTTGTAGCGGGCGACCTGATCGGTGCTGCCACCAAGGCGGTGCGCTTCGTCCACGATGACCAGATCCCAACCGGCGGTAATCAGATCCTCGAACCGGCTGCGGTTGTATTCGGCGACGCGCTCGGCGGTCCAGCCGCGCCGCTTGTCCATGGGTTTGACCGAATCCAGGGAGACGATGACCTGATCAAACATCGACCAGGCTGAGTTCCGGTGATCCGCCCCTGGTGCCAGGCGTTGCAATGTGCCGATGTCGTCGCCCAGCACGAGCTGGAACTGCTCGTTGAAGTGGGTCTGCATTTCCGCCACCCACTGGGTAGCGATTCCCTTCGGCGAGACGACCAATGTCCGACGCACCAGTCCGCGCAGTTTGAGCTCGCGCATGACCAGCCCGGCCTCGATGGTCTTGCCGAGACCCACCTCGTCGGCCAGCAGGTAGCGCACGCGGTCACCGGAGATGGCCCGGGACAAGGCGTGGATCTGGTGCGGCAGAGGAATGACATTGGACTCCATAGGAGCCAGCAGCACATGGCCCTCGGTGGCGCTGGTGGCGCCTTCAAGCACCTCGGCGACCTTGGCTGCGGCGGCCACATAGGCAATGCGTCCAGCTTCAACCTCCGGTCGCAGGTCGGCACTCAGCGGCCGCAAGGCGGAGCGGGGCACGCGCACTACCGCGTCCTGGTTCGGCAACCAGACACGGCACACCGTCTGCCCCCACAAGGTCTGTTCTTCAATGACCTTGCAGGCGCTGTTATGAACGGTGCTGTATTGCCAAATATCTTGCCTCATTCTCGCCCCAACACCTTACCTTTGTGTTTTTCCCACATGTCCTCTTCTGTATGTTGGTCTACAGCGGCCCGTAAGGCTTCCAGTGCCTTTTGTGTGTATCTTTTATACCGTTGTGATTTAATCTTTTTTTCACCGTACATTTCTGGATCATTCCAGATGTTAATTTCGAACATATATGCTCTTGTCTTTGGTGCAGTCTTACTGAGTTTCTTTGCTACATCATCAAGTGAGAGGTTGAATTTATCGAACCAATCTCGATCTCTTACAACCATGGCATCTTCGCCATCACCCGCCATCCGGACAGGCAGGCCCTCCTTCCGAATCCGTAGGGAGAAAGGCATACCTTCGCCTTCTGTATCCAATCTGAGCTGGCCAATTTCTGGAAAAATAACTTTCCAATCTTCGCCTGATCTTCTACGCTGCACAGCCTTACGCAATTCACTCTCAGTAACGCGCTCGGCATTATCTCTACTCGCTGTTGCAAGTGCCATAACTGAACGCAACCGGGCTGTAGCCTGAATACCTCTCCGATTGCCAGCACCAAGAAGTTCATCGACTTGGGTCAACTCACTATCGATTAGAAGTTGGATGTCTTTAGGGGGCCTTGTCGAAACGGGGAGAACACGTTCAGGGATAAAATCGGCCAGCTTGACGCCAAAAGACTTACTCAAGATGTCGTCAAACAACGTGACTGCGGATTGGGATTGCAAGTAGAGCAAATCTTCCGAAACATCCTGGTAATAGTGAACGGCAGTGTCTCGATGAGCATCAAGAATTGAAAGCGCAGATCGTTCATCTTTTGATAGCACTTTCAATTCGACTTGAGCTATTTCAAGGCACTTGTCAAACCCATATGAATATTTTTCGCCTTTGGCATGGACAGTTCCACTTTTGTCCTTAATGATAGCCTTCAAAAGCATTTCAAAAGCATGATGTAAGAGAATCAAAGTCCCTTCTGGACGACCGTCCTCATGAGGTCTATTGAATAATTCAATAGCAAGAACGAGCGAGTGAATGGCGCGTTGTTTCAGCTCTTTTACATCACGCTTTTCTCGGGGCATGTCTTATTCGCCTCCCATTCGTGTTACTGCCTGGTCGTACCACATGAGAAGCTTGGGATCTTCTTCCAGGACGTTGTTGGGGATCTTGTCGGCCACGGCGACGATGACGGCGTAGTCGCGTTCCTGCCAGGCTTTCTTGAATCCGGCGCGGACAGCTTCCAGGCGGAAGACCTTGAGTTTCTTTTTGACCTCTTTGTATTCCTCGAACTCCTTGAGCAGCGCCTTCTCGCGCAGCTTCTCCAGGTCGCCCGCCTTGTTGGGGTCGGGCACATACCAACGATCACGGGCTTTGGTCACCAACGCCGGGTCATCCTTGGGCAGGTTGCGCAGCTCTTTCCAGTTGGTGGAGAGGTAGGCGTGGATCTGCTCGGGCACGGGGCCTTTGCCGTCGTAGCAGAGGAAGTTCTGGTTTAGCAGTTCGCGCAGGTCGAGCTGGGCCTCGTTCTTGCTCCAGCCGCCAAGCTGCTGCATGAACTGCGGATTGATGTCGGAGAAGGTCTGCGGCTTTTCCTTGATGAGCTGGCGGAGCCACTGGATGGCGGATGCTTCGTCGGAGACGAACATCGAAAGCTGCTGTGGGGCACCGGAGGTCATCTTCTTGCGGTCGTATTCGGCCACCTGGTCCGGCAGGAAATACATGCCGTCACGCTCAATGAAACGCTGCGATAGTCCGACCTGGAACTCCTGGCTAGAGATCGGCACCGGGTAACCCTTGCGGACATAGAATGCGATCATCTGGTCGAACAGGATGCGAGGGTCGCGCTCGGGGACGAAAAGCATTAGTGGCCCCTGGCGCTTGGTGACTGGCAGATACTTTAGGTGGGTTCGGACAAAATCCCACACGCCTTCTTCGGTTTGCGCTTCCTTCTGGAAACGTTCTTCAAAACCGCCATTGGGTTTGTAGGCTGAGATAACGAGGTCTTGTTTAACTGCTGTAGGGGTGGTTACAGCCTTGAAACTACCGAGTTTTTTGTCTAATGCGGAAACATTCGCAACTATGAATCCAGCTTCCGCAAGGGAGGTCTGAATACTATTCCAGACCGATGCTTTAGTATTAGAGAACTCAACAGTCATCCACCTCCCCGGCTTAAGCAGCCGATAGGCTTCCTTAAAGCAGAGAGTCATGAGCTGACGATACTCATCAATGCCTTTACCCTGTATATTGTTTTCAATTGCCTCTTCACGAATATTTGTTTTAGGTCCAAGCCAAGCTTCCCATAAGAAATTCAACTCAGAATAATTTATATTGGAACCAAACGGTGGATCTATGAAGAGATAATCCATCGAAGCATCAATAGAATTGATTAATGTCGAGGATTGAGTAGAAATTACGTTCTTTGAACCACCTAACTCTGCCAATACTTTGACAAGTTTCGGTAAACGGTCCTTCATCATTTTGATAACCGAACTTTCCACAGAAAAAGATGGCAAATAAAGAGTTCCAAGGACACCAGCGTTTACAGCGCCGCCCCCGCCACCAAAATAGTTACCTGTTCCCAATTTCGACAAACGGGATAAATTCCTATTCGCAGCGTTGATCCAAAACAATAAAGCTGTACCTACTCTTGATTGTGCTTGTATGCGAGAACGGATTGAAGAAATCACAGATAGATTCCTTCGCGTGAAAAACATATGTACCTTTGAAACGCCATGAGAGGCAATTGGTTGCCTTGTGTTAAAACCGTCTGGAAGGTCATCATGTGGTACTTCTGAAGATAGGCTAACTAATTTAATTTTTTCGTAGAGATCAAAATCATATTTGTCGGCGACTTTAAAGAAACGCTTCGAGCCAACAGAATAATTAATGAGTGTTGGTACCTGCTTAGCGACTTTAACAGCTTCCTTGGTTATGTCGTCAAATTCGGTGATCCAAACCCGATCCATCTTTTTCTTGGTCAAGTGTGCACTGCAATTTGGGCAGGGAAACTCATCGTGAACGCATTTATCTTCTTCGTCTACAGCCTGACTCCATAGATTGATTTCAGTTGAACAATCAGGGCAAATAAACACATCGGACCAAACGATATAATTGATTTTACCCTTAGTTCTTCCATCAGTATGGACCGTCTCATACATCCAACCGCATTCTTTTTCGACTTCCTTAAGAATACGTTTAGCCTCCTTCTCGAATGTAAATGAATCGACTGAAGTATTGTAATTTTGAGCAATAAAAGTGGCTGCCGGAGACAGATCATTGAGAATCGCTCTGCGGACGCCAAGTTTTGAAAACGGCCGCCAAACATTTTTGCCATCTTCGTCCGTCTCTTCCTGCAAAATGGTTCCGTCCGGCTTCACCTGGTAGCCGAGCGACATGACTACTTTGCGGTCACCACACATCTGTGCAGCCACGCCTGTCATGCCGGTTCCACAAAAGCCGTCGAACACGATATCCCCCGGCTGCGTGTAATGGAGGATGTAACGCATGATGGCCTTGTGCGGTACCTTGGTGTGGTAGGAGTGCGCGTTGTAAATGGGGTCGTTTTTCCCCTCGCTCACATCGGTCGCAAATGGCTCACGGTGATAGTGATAGCCTTCAGGCTGTTTCGGCTTCTCCGCCTCCCATTCAGCTATGAAATCGGCAATCCATGGGTTTGGGCAGGCGGTGTAGTAAGGCGGATCGCTCAGATTCAGGATGTCCTCATCGCTGCCGATGGGAAAGCCTTCGATCTTGCGGAACTCCGGGTCCCGCAGCTTCTTGCGCAGCTCCTCGGTGAAATGGGCGCGGCGGGCCTCGTCGTTCTCGAAGGTCATGCCAAGGCAAGTCACCGGACCGGAGGGCTTCTGCGGCTCTTCAAGCAGCGAGTCGAACAAACTGGTTTCTTTCATCTTCATAATCCTTGGCTTTCGTCTTGTGTCTCAGCTTGGTCACTTCGCGGGTGACCAAGCTCGGCGAAGTTGGTCACTCGCTTAGTCACGCTTATTCCATGACGATCCGCACCTTGGCCGGGTCCTTGCCCTTGGTGAGCTGATCGACGTACTCCTCAAAGCGCTTTTTCATTTCCGCCGGTGTGGCCGGGCCGTCGGTAACCTGCAGGGCCTGTTGCAGCTCCTGCGCCTTGACGGTGACCTTGACCAGACCGGAGAGCACTTCCTTCAGCGCGTGGACAAAGTTGCTGTCCAGCGGCACCGGCAGTTCCTTCGACTCGATGAAGGCTTCCAGCGGTTCGCGGTCATCGATCTTCAGCAGATCCATGTTTGCCTGGGTGATCGGGTCCTCCAGGTTGCTGAGGATGGTGGAGGTCCAGGCTGTCACCATGGCGTCAAGCTGGGCGTCCATCTGGTCGATCATCAGCGAGCCTGATGCCGTGCCGGTTTCTACTGAAGGCCGGAACCCGCAATGCGGGCAGATGGGTGAGGCGTCGAGGTTTTGCTCGGTTAGGGCGAAGCAGCTCTTCAGCCCGGCCAGGCGATTCTGGTAATCGGTAAGTTGCTGCCGCGGCATCAGGTCGATACCGGCCAGTTTGAGCAGGGTTTGCAGGCGCTGGTCATTGAGCAGTCCTGCCTTGCGCTTGTCGTCGTTCACGCCCAGCCGGGCCTTGGTGTGCAGACCGATGTAGGCGATGGTGTAATCCTTCTTCAGC
Organism: uncultured Burkholderiaceae bacterium; assembly: GCA_934525625.1. Taxonomy (GTDB): domain Bacteria; phylum Pseudomonadota; class Gammaproteobacteria; order Burkholderiales; family Burkholderiaceae_B; genus Mesopusillimonas. The sequence goes on along the minus strand of CAKSZL010000009.1, from coordinate 91,901 downwards.
TTTTGCAGCTTGGCCCCGATGCTCTGGGACTGGCTGGCCAGCTCGGACAGGTCGGCCTGCTTGAGGGCATCCAGCACATCCTGCCGGGTGGTCTTCATGCGATCCACCCAGTCATGCTCGGCGGGCAGCACCGCCTCGGCGGTGGAGAGCCATAACGCCGTCGGGCTGTGGTCCATTATGAACTCGCGCAGGGCGTCCAGCTCATCGAGCGCCTTTACGGCCTTTTCATGGGCCAGCACTTCGGGAGCGCTGTAGCGGAAGTTTTTCAGCTTGCCCGGCGAGGAGTAGGCCTGCAGCGATTCAAAGAAACCCTTGGCTTCGTCCAGCCCGCTGGTCTGGCTGACTAGGTCGGTGCCCGCGAGCAGGTCCAGCCCCCAGAAGGAGAGCCCTTCGCGCAGGGTCTGCTGTGTCATGACGATGCGCTTGACGATCTTGCCTACCGCCTGCTGCAGGTTCTGCACCGGATCGTCCTTGCCCTGGGTGACGAGCTGGGCCATACCTGGTGTCATGCCGAGCAATTCGAACAGCGCTTTGAGCGCAGGCAGGTTCCATTCCTTGGGCTGCTCCAGGTGTTTGAAGCGTACCAGTTCGTCCATGCCGGTCGCGGCAAGCTGCTGCAACCCGGTGGCATCGAATTTTTTGCCCGGTATAGCGAGTACGATATCGCCGGAGTAGACCAACGCCGCCACCAGGACGCTCACCCATTCGGGCTCAAGACGCGAGCCGCCCGGGTTCATGTATTCCAGCCCGTGGTCGTCCTGGATGATCTCGCTGCGGTTGACCACCTGGCCGTGCCCCTTGACCTTAACGGCATCGAGGATGAACTTGGTATATTTCGACTTGTAGGAGTCGATCTTCTCGCCGTCGAGCAGCTCCAGGGCGTCCAGCACGGCGGTGGCCTGCTTGGTGCGGTTTTGCCCGGCGATGGCCCGCAGGGCGTCTTGCGCGGCTTGGGCGCGGTTGTTCCCGGTGATCAGGATCGAGAATAATGGGTAGTCTGGCGCCTGGTTCTCGAAGTTCGGGGCCAGACAGACACCGGCAATGGTGTTCACCAAGTCGCGGAAGTTGATAGTTTCGTGCGGCGACAGGCCCGATAGGTCGCGGATGGATTTGCCCTTGGCCCATTCGGCCATGGACTTGGCGCGTCCTTGGTAGGTGACCTCAAAGGCATCGCTCATGTGCTTTTGCAGCCACTGAACCAGCTTCTTCAGGAAGCCATTAGCCTTCGATTCATAGGTGGCCTTAGCATGGCCCGATGAGGTGGCGGCAAGGTCCAGGGCGGCCGCATAGCTCTTCAGCGCGCTCTGGAATTCCTCGTCGGTGCCTTTCAGGCGGAAGAAAACCTCGTCGTTGACCTTGTCGTCTTTGAAGCGCGGCGGATCGTTGGGCTGGATAAAGTACAGGTAAAAGTCTCGCTGCGGCACTGCGGTGGACCGCTCGTTGGGAGCCCCGAAAAACAGGTAGCCGGCGCGGGCGGCCTTGTGCTCTTGCCAGACCAGTTCGTGCTGCCAGATCTTGTAGCCGGTCACATAGGTGGTGTCCTGGCATTCCATGACCCGTTTGAGCGCTTCGTAATAGAAGCGGTCGAGCTGAGCCTGCCCCAGGCTTTCGGCCCGCTTGTCGATCAGGGCGTCGAAGTCGTCGGTCTTCTTCAGGTCGAGATAGAACTGGCGGTTGTCGGCATTGAAGGAGATGAACTGGCCGCTGACCGTTTTGTGGATCTCGCGCAGGACCGTTTCCACATGGGTTTGCAGATCCTTATCCGGCTCGTCGCTGCCCAGCTCGGCGATCAGCGGATCGAACAGGCAGAGGCGGTCGCGCAGCTCCTCGGCGGATGCGCCCATGGGGGCATAGATGTCGCCGGTGGTGAGGCGGTGGACGGACAGCGCATAGATCAGACGCAGTGCCATCGGCTTGTATTGCTTTCGTGTGATGGCGTTTTCGATGCGGGATTCCAGCACTTGACTGCAATCGATGACTGCCCGGATCTCGGGAATGGCGCGGAACGAGGCATTCTGCTTGAGCGTGTTCCAGTAGCTGTCGAAGGCGATCAGGCCGGGTTCGTCCTGTGGCACATCTTTGCCGAGAATGCCTTTCATGCCCATGGATAGGGTTTTGAGTACCTCGCGCTTTTCCACCACGGTGACCCGCTCGAATGTGTCGATGTAATCGGGATGCACCGGGAAGAGTCGGACGAATTCGTCCATCCGTTCGTTGAGCCCGCCGTAGTATTTGGCAAAAGGCATCAGGTACTCGCGGATCTTGGCCTGTTGCTCGGCGGTTTTTTTGAGCAGGCGCTCGGCTACGACAAATTTCACGTCGCTGCGGGCAATAAGGATCTGCTCGAAGCGGTCCTTCACTCGGCGGATGCTATCGGCGACAAAGGCGAAGCGCGGGCTGTCGAAAATGGCTTCCTGGACACCGGCCATAAAGCGAAAGCGCAGACCCTTGCAGACCTCGCCGACCTCGCGGAGAAAGTTGAGATCGAGGATCAGCTCCTGGTCTTTGCGGGTACGCAGGTAGTCGAGTAGCTCGTCGACCACCAGCAGCAGACCGTGTTCTGGAAACACTTCGCCGAACTTGGCCATCATGTCTTCAAAGGCACGTTTGTGACTGGTGATCGTCCCCGTTTCGGGGAACACATACTCTACACCGAGTTTTTCGAGATGCTCTTCCAGTTCGGCTACCAGGATGTCGCGCAGGGACATGGTAGTGGCACCGATCTCGGTACGGATAACCTTGAATCGACCGGCGACCTGAGAGGCTGCATCGCGGACACCGGCGTGGTTCAGCCCTTCCAGCAGGGAGGCATCTGCGGCAAGGCTGGAGACCACCGACATCAAGTGCGACTTACCGGTGCCATAGTTACCGACGACCAGCAGGCCTTTGTTGTCGACCGGTTTGTCGAACTGCATCTGCGGAATGACAAGCTGGGTGAGCCGTTCGGCCATTTCCTCGGAAATGACATAGGTGTTCACGAGTGTGTGCGCGGCGCTTGATTTGTCCGCGTCACGCAACTGAACGACCGACTCAATCGGGTCGAATTGGATAAGGTCTCCGTATTTCATGCTTGTCCTGCCTCTCTATTGTTTTTTGCCGAATCGACCGTGGCTGTGCCATCCATGCGCACAATCAGCGCATCGACCGAGTCATAGCTGCGGTACTCGGGATGGCCGGTTTCGGCGTACAAAAGCCTCCCGGAATTCACGATTCCGTTCCACGAAGCCACCACGGCCCGGTTTCTCGAAACGGACTGCAGCAGACGCAAGGGGTCCTGCTGGAGATCCTTATCGAAGAGGATTTCGAGATTATCCAGCACCACGGGTGACTGAGCCTGGTCCGCGATCTGGTCTAGGATGCCCGGCAGCCGCAGTGACCGCTGTTTGGCTGTCAGCTCCAGTAGCTCGCCGGAGAGCGCCAGATTGACGTTGACGACGGACGAGCCGAACTCCTCGGCAATATCCCGAAGGATGCCGGTCTTGCCGGAACCGGTCTCACCCACCAGCAACACCAGCCGGTGGTACAAGCCATCGGCTGCCTGGAGGGATCGTTTTATTTTGTTCCGCACCTGTTCGGTCATGGTTGCTCCTTACTGCCCGGTGTCCGGCTTATCTGCTTTATCAGCCGCACCACCGGCCTTGACCCAGGAATCAACCTCGTCCTTTTTAAACTTCCAAAGACGCCCCATTCGATGCGCAGGCATTGCATGCTTGTCAATCCAGCGATAAACAGTGTCTCCGCTGACACCAAGATACTTGCCTATCTCTTCTACTGATAGCCAGCGGTCTTCAATCTCGGCCATTCCTCAACTCCTGAAGCGCGATTGCCCATTGGACGATACCGGAGGACCGAACAAGCCCCCAATTTAATACATTTTGCAATGATTTTTCCCCGTAGCCGATTGTAAGCCGTTTTTACCCGTATAAAGATGTATAGCCCTACTTTTCTACGTATCTTTTGTAGTTGGATGCATGACTCTCCATCCAAAGAAGGGCGTAGCCGTACTTCGACACATATTCCAACGATTCGGCCATTCACGCCGCTACTGACAACACGATTCCAGATTTTTTCAGACATATATCACCTTGATGACAGCAGGCAAAAATAATTGCCTGCCCGTTTATGCCGTCTCCCCCTCATCAAGGAATCTCCCATGTCTAAACCATCCAACACATCCCACCATAGTGGCGTGCGCGGCACTCAACAGCCGTCTCGCACGGTCGTCTGCCCCAAATGCGGCTCCACTAACACCCAAACCAAAAACCACGCCAAACGTATCGGTGGTGCCCTAGGCACTTGTGCAGGCGTCATGAGTTCTTTATCTGGTGCAGCCAAAGGTGCCAGTGTCGGTGCGGCAATGGCCTATCGCGCTACCGCATCAACCATGCCTTTAATCAGCGTCACCGCCGCCGTGCTAGGCGCGTTAGCGGGTGGCGCAATGGGTTGCGCAACCGGCGCAGCCCTGGGTCAAGTCGTTGACGAAACGGTGCTGAACAACCACCTGTGTCTTCACTGCGACCACTCCTTTCAAACCCCGTAACGCTTTCTACTGGAGATCCATCATGGCTCATCACGTCGAACAAATGGCCTACGTCGGCCAAACGCCTTGGCATGGACTAGGCAACCAACTCTCTGCCAACCAACCCATTGAAGTCTGGCAGCAGCAAGCCGGGATGGACTGGGACATCAAGGAATCACCCGTACAGTTCATGGACTCGGTTGACGAGACCCAAAGCCGCATCATCACCTTCCCACAGAGCAAGGTCTTGTACCGATCCGACACGCAAGCCCCCTTGTCGGTCGTCAGCCAGCGCTATCAAGTCGTGCAACCGCGTGAAATTTTGGAGTTTTATCGCGACCTGACAGAAGTATCTGGCTTTCAGCTTGAAACCGCCGGTGTTTTGAAGGGCGGCAAAAAAATCTGGGCACTGGCCCGTACTGGACATTCGGCCACGATCCAGGCCAACGATGTCACCAACGCCTATGTACTGCTGGCCACCGCCTGCGATGGAACGCTGGCCACGACCGCTCAATTCACGGCGGTACGGGTCGTGTGCAACAACACGTTGGCCGTGGCCATTGACGACAGTAAGGGTGCTGTCAAGGTGCCGCACAGTACAACCTTCGATGCAGAAGCGGTCAAACGTCAGTTGGGCATTTCGGTGTCTAACTGGGATACGTTCATGTACCGCATGAAGCTGCTCAGCCAACGCAAAGTGAAACATGCCGAAGCAGAACGGTTTTTCAAGCAACTCTTCACCGATCCCAGCCAGGACCTTTCACGAAAACCCAACGAGCAGGCGATGGCCAAGACCCTGGACATCTACAACGGACGGGGTCGCGGCGCGGAGCTTGGGTCGTCTAACGGCACGGCGCTTGGGCTACTCAATTCCGTCACCGAGTTCGTTGATCACGAACGTCGCGCGCGTAACACCGACTACCGGCTGGATTCGGCCTGGTTTGGTCACGGGGCAACGCTAAAGCAAAAAGCCCTTGAGCGAACCATGCTGATGCTGGCATGAATGCCTCTCGACTTATCACACGCACACGGCATAAGGCCCGACAGGAATCAACCTGTCGGGCCTTATGCTTTTATGGAGCCAAAACATGAGTAACGCTGTCCAGACACAATCACACCCCCATCACCAACGACCAGCCCTACGCCTGGTTAAAACCAATACCCTGTCACGCGATGAGTGGCTGGAAGTCCGTAAGCATGGCATTGGCAGTTCGGACGCCGCCGCTGCCGTGGGCCTGAATCCCTACAAAAGCCAGTTGGAGCTGTGGATGGAGAAAACCGGCAGGGATGCCGACCTGCCTAAGCCTGACCCACACGATACAACCGCCCCGGTCTATTGGGGCACACTTCTTGAACCGATTGTGGCCGCTTCCTACACCCAGCAGACGGGCCGTAGGGTACGTAAGGTCAACGCCGTGCTGCAACACCCGGATAAGCCCTGGATGCTCGCCAATATCGACCGTGAGGTCATCGGCGCAGGTGAGGTACAAATCCTGGAATGCAAAACAGCAGGTGAGTTTGGCGCACGTCTATGGAAAGACGGTGTGCCGGAATACATTCAGCTGCAAGTCCAGCATCAACTGGCGGTGACCGGCAAACAAGCGGCAGATGTGGCGGTTCTGTTGTGTGGCCAGCAGTTACAGGTCCACCGCATACAACGGGATGAAGCGCTCATTACAAAGCTAATAGCATTGCAAGAGCGATTCTGGCAGTACGTCACCAGCGACACCCCACCACCTGTGGACGGCTCTGATTCGGCAGCGACCGCTTTGCAATACCTCTACCCACGCGATACCGGTGAACAACTGGACTTCAGCCAAGACAGCCAAATGTCAGCGCTCTTTACTGACCTGGAAGAGGCACGGTTTCAGGCCGATAAATACAAGCAGCTGGAAGAACAGTTCAAGCAACAAATCCAGCAGGCCATGGGCGAAGCCAGCAAAGCGACCTTTGAAACCGGGTCGGTGAGCTGGAAGCGCAGTAAAGACAGTACCTTGCTAGATACCAAGCGGTTACTGACCGATCAGCCGGAATTGCTGGAGCAATACAGCCTCACGCGTTCGGGCAGTCGTCGTTTTCTGGTTAGCGCGTAACCCTGGTGACTCCCAATGCGTTGTTAAACGCCGCCCACCTTTATTTCCGTCTTTTCATCCATTTACGCCCGCTGCTTGATCAGCGGGCTATCTTTTTCCCAGGAGTTCATAATGATCAAAGGTTTATCCATCACCCCGCCCGTACTGGGGCGTATTTCCATTGGCCACGTCGTCGAACGCAATGGCAAACGATTGCCGGAGAAAGACGATCAATTCACCATCACCAGCCAGATCCAAACCAAAGAGGGCTGGATCATCCACCCCCTGGATGAGGCGCTGCGTAAAAACAGCCCCAACGGCAAACTACGATCCATCCCCGTTACCTTGCTTTTCAACGACCCCGACCTGAACCTTCGGGCTGAGTATTCGCTCTTTGATCGCAGCACGGCTCGCCCGATGTGCGTGGGAAACGGTGAGACGTGCCGACGCGTGACTACCTCTGGCATACAAACCCTGCCCTGCCCCTCAACCGATAGCTGTGAAATGGCCAAAGGAGGCGCTTGCAAGCCCTATGGGCGGTTAAACGTGAAACTGGGCGATGATGATCAGCTGGGCACGTTTATCTTCCGCACAACGGGCTACAACAGCATCCGCACCCTAGCGGCTCGCCTGCATTACTTCAAGGCCGTGTCAGGCGACTTACTGGCATGTATGCCGCTGGAGCTACGCCTGCGTGGGAAAAGCACCGCGCAGTCACGTGGCACACCCATCTACTACGTGGATCTGACCATCCGTGATGGGATGACCCTTGAAGAAGCCCTGACTCAGGCTCAGCAGACGTATGCGCAACGCGAAGCCCTTGCGTACAACCAGCAGGCGCTGGATGCAATTGCTCGTGCAGGCTTAGGCAATGGGGCCTTTGAAGAGGACCCGGACGAAGCCCAGGATGTGATCGAGGAGTTCTTTCATGACCGACCTGCCGAAGTAGTCCGGCCCACGGAAAAACCGTCATTGAACGAGAAGCTGGAAAAGATGGCTGCAAATACAGAAGTCGCATCGGACTGATGCCTCTCCTGCATCCGTCACTTCAGCTTCCACAATGACAAAGGAGGGCGATCTTGATTAAGAACTTGCTTGCCACGGTGGGCTTTACCGTGCTCGCTCACTACGGCTATCAACATTACTTGAAGTATCAGCGACTCAAGGCAGAGAATGAATGTTTGCGTCGTCGCTGGAAGGAAGGCCTGGAAAAGAAGCAGTGCTAAGGCCGGATCGGAAAGCGCAATTCGCAAATTTCAGTGATTCATGCGGGCCGGGATTCCTGGATACGATGCTGTATCCAGGCTTCCAATTCGCTTTTCAGCCACCGAGAACTACGCCCGAACTTCACCGGTGGTGGGAACTTGCCATCTTGAATTAGCTTGTAGAACCACTTGTCTGTTAGCCCCGTGTAATGGGTCATGAACGCCATGTCAACAAATTGGTCTTCAATCAAAGGGAAGTTGTTAGTTGCCGATGGGGTTATAGAACGTAGGCTGGCTGTGGCTGCTGTAGTCATGTTGATCTCCTGTCTTGTTTAAAGGCAGAAGCCGATGTCGATCGAAGGGAACCGACACCTCTTCCACAACATGAATCAACCGAATAAAAAAACTACAAACTGCTACCTATTGATCGCTCGCCATCACCATAGCGCTTGGTCACGTTCTTCGCCAGATAGCTGGCGCACTCAACCACCTCTTGAACCTGGAAACTGATATCGGCGCTGTTTCTATCAAGATAAAAAGTTCGACCCAATTGAACCAACGAGAGAAAATCCGGATGGCCTAAACGCGTTGCGCTACACCAAGCCTGTTTGATCATGGCGGAGAGATTACCGTTGACCGCCAGGTAATCGCCCAAAGAGTGGTATATGTCCTTATTAACAAAAAGCAGAACGTGATAATGTTTTCTTCCATTCACGTCGCCGTACTCACGCACCCAAACGTAATTCAGCACGCAGGATAGCCTCCTGCGCCAAGCCTTCTCTTTTCGTTTTAGATCAGCATTGATCTTGGCTTTCAGCGATGCGAAAAACCGGGTAATCACACGTGAATCTGTCTCAGCCTGGTTTTCCACCTGAGGGAAACGTAAATCACATCGAACAACCATAAGTCTTGGATGGGTCTCTAAGGCCTTGAGGATCGTATTAAAGTTGATTGTTTGATATTCTGAGTTATAACGGTGTTGTTGCATGTTCAATACCTATGCTGTTTATGTCATAGGTAATAAGCACTCCATATTTTTTTATTGCTTATTCTATTTTTAATTAATCAGGCATAGCGGAATTAAGTGTCTTTTCATTTCATTATTACTATACCGTCCTTATTTATTGCGATTAAATACATTGATTACCCTACTACGCCATAAGAAAACAAATCCGATAACGCATTTCCTAAACATGAATCACTCTCAAGTTAAATCGAAATAGAAATATATTATCAATGCGGCCATTTGAATTCAATCCATACCCAAGGGGCGATCCTCGCCTTATACGCACCCACTAATTGCTGGCAGCTTACGCTGAGCTCTCCTTTGAACCGAGGGCTGTACGCTCCTCAACGCCCGGACGCGGGATGAACGACAGCTCCATCCGCAGGCACATCGGCTCGGTAACATAATGGGTTCATACGCTCATACGGATAGGCTCTTCCTGGCAGTCGGTAAGGCGCAAACCTGCACATCCACAACACCCAAGACAGATGTATGCTAAAGCTCACAGTGATAAGCCGCACGATAAAAGCGCTATTAATGCCGTTTTCTCTAGGACAGGATGACCTTCTAAACAACTAAAATAACCTTTGAATCCTCTCTGAATTAACATCGTTTATGCTACTATTCATCCTTGCTTAACGCACAATTAACTCTCGAATAACACGCAGTGTCTTTTCTAAAGCAACGGATATCATGGCGGTTCACTTTAATAGCTTTCAACCTATCAGCGCTTTCCAAACCTCTGATTTAAGGACGCTACGGCTCTATGCGAGATACTTAAATAACAGTCACGGGATACGAAACGCACCACAGCCCCTCCCCCCCTTTCCACGGCATCCGCTACCTGAAGCGGGCACTGTGAGAGAATTAAAAGAAGCGTTCAATAGATATTTAGCTGATCATTATCCATATAACGGCGATAATTTTTTATATACACTCAACACGCAATTACAGGGCCTAGCACAAGCACATATTCTCGAAATGGGAAAATTTAAATGGCTTGAAGAAGATGAGCAAGCCTGTATTTTTTTCTATCTCTCCACTACCCCATATATAAATATAAAAGACCTCTCCCAGGGTTTAGAACAGGCTCGGGCTAATTCAAACCGCAATATCGCCAAGTCCCATGAGGCACGTTATAAATGCCTCATAGAGGAATTTGATAGCTTAGATTTCGAACCAATTCGTGGCAAGCAAGATTACTTTAAGTCTCTAGAACATCAGTACGCGGAGGCTAAGAACAAGGTTAAACCTCTCATATGGCTTACGCCAAATAACAATGAAGCCTGTCACTGGGCGTGGAACTACTTAACGAGCTATCACGAACGAGAAATAGCTTCGGCCAAAGAATCAGGAAAGCTAGAATTTTCTCTAGCATCCAACTCCATAGGCATCCCCCTATTATTTTGGCTCACGCCGAATAATGCAAAAGAACAATGCCTAGCCTTTTATGCCGCACTACAAACATGGAAATGCCATCCAGCGGAGTTAAAACAACTGAGAACCAACCTTGCTAAGGCATGGAGACAACAACAGGTACGCAAATCGACCACAACAAAGCCTATAAACACACATATCAAAGCAGAAGCGAAAGTACAGCTTGATGAGTTATCCAGACATTACAAATGGAGCTTGCCTAAAACTCTAGAAGTCTTGATTTCGGACGCCCACAAGACAATAAAAAAATAGTTTCCAACAAGCAACCCAACCGATACCATTAAGCACTAATGCATACCAACCCACTGCACGTGACTTTTCAGCAGTTGGTATATTTGTTGGTATAAATAAAATCAATGACAATAAATTCCTTTACTATCAGAACATTATAAAAAAATTCGATTCCGGCCCCGGACTTGTTTTGGCTCGGCTCCAGGTTCTATCCCGTTATCGGTAAGATGGGTATCCATTAGACGTGGTTAATTAGACCATTCATACGCGGTTAATCAACCCTAACGCCATACATCCAGCGTGAGCGCATCTCCTTCGCTCGCGCTCATAATGAACCCGCCTATTACCTACCCTATCCTTCACCCCGCAAACCAAACACCCTCCGAGCCACACCAACCCCATTCATACACGCAGGCACCCCAGCATAAACCGCGATCTGAAGCAAGATTTCTACGATCTCTTCCCGGCTGACGCCAACATTCATCGCAGCCCGGATATGAAACTCGAGCTGTTCAGGCGCAGTACCCATGGCCATCAAGGCGGCGACTGTAAGCATCTCACGGGTACGCAAATCAATACCCGGACGCGACAAAACGTCGGTAAAAGCGAACCCCAGCACCAGTTCGGCAAAATCGTGCGACATCTCATCCAGCCTCGCCGCAACCTTGCGGGAAGCCTGCGGGTCCAGTCGATCCAGCAGCGCAAAAGCACGTTCGCGCCGTTCAGAAACAAAACCGCTCATACGTTGACCCCTTTCATGCCTTCCTCGGTGTAGCGTTCTCCCGCCACCGGCACGGTGTTGAGCGCACGGTTCAGCTCGGCAAGATCATCCGCCCCCAAATGCACCAACAGCGCGCCCAGGTTGTCTTGCAAGTGGGCGATGTGTTTCGTGCCGGGAATGGGCACGATGTCATCGCCCTGGGCCAATAGCCACGCCAGGGCGATTTGCGCGCTTGTGCATGCTTTTTGAGCTGCAAGCGCGGCAGGCTGGCGCGGAAGTCGCCTTGCTCGAAGATCGTATCGTTTTGAAATCGGCCTGTCAGGAAACCGCACCCCAATGGCGAGTAGGCCACCAGGCCTATCCCCAGCTCGCGGCATGTCGGGAGCACTTCGGCCTCCACGTCCCGCGTCCACAGCGAATATTCTGTCTGCACAGCGGCCACGGGGTGCACGGCGTGCGCGCGCCGCAGGGTGGCTGCGCTGACTTCGCTCAGGCCGATGCGAGCGATCTTGCCCTCTTGCACAAGCTGGGCCAGGCCCGCCATGGTGTCTTCGATGGGATGCGCTGGGTCGATGCGGTGCACGTAGTACAGGTCGATCTGCTCGATGCCCAGCCTGCGCAACGAGGCTTCGCAGCATTGCCGCGCGTACTGCGGGCTGTTGTCGATGCTGCGGCGGTACTCGCCCGGCTTGCGCACAATGCCGAATTTGGTGGCGATTCGCACCTTCGGCCTGCGCGACGCCAGGAAGCGGCCGATCAATTCTTCGTTGTGATACGGGCCATACATGTCGGCGGTGTCGAGAAAATCGACTCCCATACCGATGGCTTGCTCCAGCACTTGCATGGCCTGCTCGTCGTCGCGCGGGCCATAGAACTCGCTCATGCCCATGCAGCCTAGGCCGAGAGCGGACACTACCAGATCGGCGCCAAGTTTTCGTCGTTGCATTGCACTTCCCCTTAACAAGATAGGGGAAGTATGATCTTCCATTATTGTTTAATAAATAGCGTAAAACGGAAGACTATTTTCCGTTATCGGAAAAAAGATGAACCCTCTTTTGCTGTGGGATGACGCCCGTATCTTTCTGGCCATTGCGCGTCAGGGCACCTTGAGCGGCGCCGCGGCCTCCCTTGAAATGGGCGTCGCCACCGTGTCCCGGCGTCTGGATCGCCTGGAGGCCGCGCTGGCCGTGCCGCTGTTCAGCCGCCATCAAAGCGGCTATCGGCTGACCGACGACGGAGAGGCGCTGCTGGAGCGCGCGGAGGCGTTGGAGCATGCCGGACACGCCTTCGGAGAGGCCGCCCGGCAGCAAGAGCGGGTTGCCGGCAGCGTGCGGCTGGCCACCGCGGAGAACTTGGCCAACCCACTCATCATTCCGTCGCTGGGCAAACTGTTTTCGACTCATCCCGACCTCAGCGTGGAGATCGTCAGCGGTGTGCAAACGGTGAATCTGCACCGGCGCGACGCGGACTTGGCGGTGCGGATGATCAAGCCCGAAGCCGGAAACGTCACGATCAAGCGCCTGGGCACGCTGGGGTTCGGCCTTTATGGCGCCCGCCGCTACGTGAAGGCCCGCCGCGCGGGTTCCGATGCCGCCGCCTTCGATGACGATGCCTTTATCGGCTGGGCGGAATCCCATAGCCACTTGCCGGCCGCGAAGTGGATCGCCCGCATGCTGCGCGGACGACCTTGCAAAGTGGAAACCAACACGCTGTCGGCGCAGTTGGCCGCGGCGACGGCCGGTATCGGGCTGGCCGTGCTTCCGCATTATCTGGCGCGCCAGGCCGGCCTCGTTTGCCTGCTGCCGGAGATCGGCGCGGATCAGCCGATCTGGCTGGTCATTCACTCCGACCTGGCCCATTCCAGGCGCGTGCGGGCAGTGGCGAATTACTTGATCCAGTTGTTCGAGGATAAGAAGCTCGAACTCAACCCTTCACAATATGGCTCGCTGTAAACACCGAGGGACAAGCGCCATTCATGCCTGACTACGGCCTGAACGAGATCATCGCCGAGACATCAAAAACGCCACCACCAACACAACCAAGACCGGCGCAAGTAAATCAAGCTGCGCGTCCAAACTCCAGTTCCAGACATCAAACCCCTCCCAGGGCATCAACTTGCTGGGGTCGCCGATTTTGTATTCGCGCTGGGCGTGTTCCCTGCCGATGAAGAAAGCGGCGGCGAACGCCGCTCCCGCCCACCAGTTCTTCGTCGGCAGGCCAATCATGGCGAGCATCGCCAGCGCGTAGATGATGTGTTCAAGATGGGTCGAGTTCATTTCGCGTTGAAGGCCACTTCAGGAGACCGCGACGGCAGTCAGCACATACCCGGAAGGCAGCCCTACTTTAATCCTCATTAATCAATCCTCCGCTAACGACACCATCCCGCCCCGCCTGCTTGGCCGCCAGCAGATTGGTATCCGCCTGCTTGTGCAAGCTTTCCCAGGTATCTGTCGCCTTCATTTGCGCCACGCCAAAGTTGGCCGTCACAGTTCCAATCTCGCCAAATCCATCATAGCCAGGATCACCTTGCACAACTTTGTTCGACGATGAAAACCGGGACGCAATCCTTCACAGCTTTTGCTTCACCACGAGCGCCGAAGAGATAAAATTACCGAAGACATCGGCACTGCCTCATTAAACGTGTTCTTCGCAAAAACAAGTCTGATCAATGCCATTTGTCCTCCATTCAGGATGAAGAGCTGTCTTTACTTGCGCTAGTGCGGAACCGAATGAAAACCCTAGACTTGCTGATGCGTCTTTATTACGCCGTGCTTGATCCCCTGATCGTGCGGCGACGTCAGGCAGCTCGTCTGCGCCGGTGGGGAGAATCGCCCGCATCATTGACGTTGAGCCTGGAGGCGGGGCGGGCGCAAGGGGCAGGTTCGGCGCAGGCGCTGGCGCGCATGCGGCGCGTGGCGCGGAGCTATGACATGCTGGGACACGGCCGGGGCGCCACGCCTACGATGCTGGACTTGATGGGACACCGCGATCATCTGGCCAACGGCGTCATGCTGCTCATGCATGTGTACATTGCGCAGTGGCTGCTACGCGCCGAGACGCCAGCGGCCCGCGGCGCGCGCGCCATCTGGTACGGGGCGCTTGAGCATGGCGGCGAAGGCCTGCTTACCTGGAAGCGACGCGCGGGCTTCGCGCCCGTGCGAGTACGGCTGCTGGACCAAGCCCATAAGGGATAACACCTAGACTCACTCTAAATATTTATCCCGTAAGGAAATTTTTCTTACCCACGCCGTATTGCCGGGCCAATAGCCATATTCGGCGTAAAGTTTTTGCGGATTCTTGCGGGCACTGCATAGAGAATTTCCCAACATCCTTGGTTTTCCGGCGCCTGGTCAAACTTGGTTCCGGCCTCAGTTCCCGGTTTTTTTTCTCTTAAAACATGTATTTTCAGTACACATTAAAGGCGCTACCGCGCTAACCAACGCTGCACGAGGCGCTTTTTTTTTCAACAAAACATGCATTCCGAATACATATTCTCGACACTATCGTTCTGACGCCATACCGCCGTCATTTTTTTCTTATAAAACATGCATTTTCAATATATGTTTATACGCGAGGGGCTCTTATGAAAATCCAAGAATGGGGTTTGCGCAAAATTCTTGCTCTAGGCAGTTTGCTGTTTTTCGGCATCTCGGCGTCCGGTAACGCGCTGGCCGCCAAGCGAGACTTCGAACTGAGCATCGAAGACACGCGCATCACTTTGGTGGAAAACCAGAAATTCCACACTTTCGCATTCGACGGCCAGGTTCCGGGCCCGATGTTTCATGTCGATGAGGGCGACGAGGTGACGGTGGTGGTGAACAACCTGACCGCCCTGCCCCACACCATCCACTGGCACGGCATGCTGCAGCGGGGCACCTGGAAGAACGACGGCGTGCCGGGCGTCACCCAGAAGCAGATCGAGCCCGGGGACTCCTTCACCTACAACTTCATCGCCGAGCCGTCAGGCACCATGTGGTACCACTGCCACGTGAACGTCAACGAGCACGTCACCATGCGCGGCATGTGGGGCCCTTTCATCGTGCGCCCCAAGAATCCCACGGAACTGGAAAAGACAGTCACCAAGGAGTACGTGATGATGCTGTCCGACTGGGCTTCCAAGTGGGCTGACAAACCCGGCTTTGGCGGCATACCGGGCGACGTTTTCGATTACTTCACCATCAATGGCAAGTCGTATCCCGAAAGCCAGCCCATACGGGTCAAAAAAGGCGACGTCGTTCGGCTGCGCCTGATCGGCGCCGGCGACCTGATTCACAGCATCCACCTGCACGGCCATATTTCCATCATTGCCTTCAAAGACGGATTCCCGCTGGCCAACCCCATTTACGGCGACACGGTTCTGATTGGCCCCGGCGAACGCTACGACGTCATTTTCCATGCTGACAACCCCGGGCGCTGGATGATTCACGACCACGTCGACACCCACACCCTGAATGGCGAGCGGGTCATGGGCGGCATCATGACGACAGTCGAGTACGACGAAATCAAGAACGACGAGCCCTGGTACGAATGGAAGGACAAGGAGTTCAAGCCCAACTTCTACTACGAGGAGTCTTTGAAACAAGGGCCCGGCATGTATCACGACGAGGTTTTCCAAGGCCAGGTCATCGAGTGAGCAAGGAGAAAAGCATGAAACTACGACACGCTCTAGGAGCCATGGCGCTTGGCGCCGTTGCGCTGAACGCCTGGGCGGATACGGCGGGCCAGGCGCTGCTTTCCAAGCAATGCATCGCCTGCCACGCCATCACCAAGCCCGACGACACGTCGCTGGCGCGCCTGCTGGAACGCCAAGGCCCCGACCTGCATTACGCCGGCAGCAAATTCAACAAGGAATGGCTGGAGAAATGGCTGCAAAACCCGGCCGTCATACGTCCAGCCGGGGTGATGTACACGAAGATCGTCAAGGCCAACGAGGGTGCCATCGACACCATCGACGCCAGCAAGCTGCAGCCGCACCCGAAACTCTCCGCGGAGGATGCGGCGCTTGCCGCCGAGGCCTTGATGGCGTTGAAGGCGGAAAGCAGCCTCATTGAAGAAGGCGCTTTCAAGAACGGGCCCGTGAACGCCAGGATGGTGTCCATGCTGTTTGGAAAGCTGCGGGGCTGTAGCTCTTGCCATGCCGCCAAGTCCACCGATGGCGTGGCGTCGGGGCCGCAGCTATACGACGCGGGAGAGCGCCTGCAGCCCGATTTCGTTTTGGCATACATCAAGGATCCGCAGAAATTCGATCCGCACGTATGGATGCCCACTCTGGATCTGAACGACGGTGATCTGCAGAAGCTGACCGGATACATCGCCACCCTCAAGCCTGCGGAGGAAAAGTAATGCGCTACTTGAACAATCTGAGCGCCGCTGTCGGCTCGGGC
This sequence comes from uncultured Burkholderiaceae bacterium, assembly GCA_934525625.1. Taxonomy (GTDB): domain Bacteria; phylum Pseudomonadota; class Gammaproteobacteria; order Burkholderiales; family Burkholderiaceae_B; genus Mesopusillimonas. The sequence continues at coordinate 75,326 of CAKSZL010000009.1, read as the reverse complement.
CTGTTGGCGGGGTGCTTGAGCCTGGCCTGCGGCAGCGCGCTGGCGGAAGAGCCGCATGCCGCCTCGATCAAGGTCTACAACACCTACTGTGTCCAGTGCCACGGCATCAACCGCGATGGCCGCGGCATCAATAGCGAACACATGTCGGTTCAGCCCAGGGATCACACCGATAGCAAGGCGATGGGCGACACGCCCGATGCAACGCTATTCAAAGCCATCAAAGAGGGAGGGTTAGCAGTAGGTAAATCCGTCTTAATGCCCAAATGGGGGGGCGTACTAAACGATGAACAAATCACAGATCTAGTCAGTTATCTGCGTTTCATCAGCCATACAACGAGCACACAGTAATTACTACGAATAGGAGAACACTATGCAAGGCAAACTCATAAAGAAAAAAGCAGTCTTGGCCGCCATTTCGATGGCGATGGCGATGCTGGCCATGACGCCGGTTCAGGCGGAGACCGTCAAAATCACCTTGACCGCAAAAGAGGTCGATCTGCCCATAGACAACAAGGGCACGCTGTACCGGAGCTGGACGTTCGAAGGGCAGGTGCCGGGCCCGGTGATACGCATCACCGAAGGGGACGTGGTCGAATTCACCCTGCTGAACGACCCCGAGAGCAAGAATTCGCACTCCATGGATATGCACGCCGGGCAATTCGACGTGCTGACGGACTTCGAGTCGGTCAAGCCGGGCGAGGAAGGCAAGTTCACCTTCACGGCCAAGTATCCGGGCATCTTCTTCTACCACTGCGGGTCTGACCCGATGATCCAGCACATCGCGCGCGGCATGTACGGCGCGATCATCGTCGATCCCAAAGACAAGGACGCCATGCCCAAGGCCGACCGCGAATACGTCTTGATCCAGGCGGAGCTGTATCCGAACCCGGACAATCAGGACGACATGATGGCCAACAAGTGGAGCAACGTCATGTTCAACGGCGGCGTCTTCAAATACGACCCCGTTCACGACCCGGCCGCCACGAAGATGCTGCAAGCCAAGCCCGGCGAACGCGTGCGCATTCACTTCATCAATGCCGGCCCGAACGAGTTCTCCTCGTTCCACGCGATTGCCGGCGTCTGGGATAAGGTCTACCCCAGCGGCAATCCCAAGAACGTCATACACGGCCTGCAAACCTATGTGGTGGGCCCCGGCGACGCCGCCTCGCTCGACATCATTTCGCCCAAGGAAGGGGCCAATGCGCTGGTGACGCACTCCATGCGCCAGGCGCTGAGCGGCGCGATAGCGGTTCTGGACTTCAGCAACGATGCCGACCCGGCAATGGGCAAGGGCGAACACATTCTGGTGCGCTGAGCCCATGGGCATGGAAGACCGCGCAGCGGTTTTCCATGCCCTCACTTTTTTCTGTTCACGCGTCGTCACCCATTTTCCGGAGAGCCACTCATGCGTTTGCAGGCAAAACTACTGTTCGCCGGCGCCGCCGTCATCGGCGCCAACGCCATCGGCTACGCCGCTGCGCAGGGCCATGACCACTCGGCGCATAGCCATGCGGCCCAAGGCCACGACCACTCGGCGCACGATCACGCCACACATGGCCACGCCGCCCAGCCGAATTTTCTTGAGCGAGCCGGGATAGCCGACTCGCCCGTAAAGTACACGTGCCCCATGCATCCCAACATCGTCACGGGAGAGCCTGGAAGCTGCCCGATATGCGGCATGCATCTGGTCAAGATCGAGCCGGGCGAATCGGACAAAAGCGACGATCAAGTGCACGTGGACGTGCAGACCCAGCAGCGTATGGGCGTACAGTTGCAAACCGCGGCAGTCGCCAGCATGCACCGCGCCATCAACACGTTTGCGACCCTGGCGCCGGATCAAACCCGCAGCGTATCGGTCAATTCCTTCGTCGACGGCTGGATTACACGCTGGCATGTGCAAGGCGTGGGCCAGGCGATCAAGAAGGGGCAACTGCTATACGAACTCTATTCGCCCGATCTGCAGCAGCGGCAGCGCGAATACATCAATATTCTGACGCGCCGCGATACCATGGCCGGCAGTGCCGGCATGGATATGTCGAGCGGCAAAATCGACATGTCCGGGCCGAGTTTCACCATGATGCGCGCCCTGGCCAAAGACCGCTTCCGCACACGCGACCGCCTGCTCGCGGCCGGTGTGCCGCCCAAAGTGCTCGAACAGATCGAAACCCACCGCAAGGTGCTGGATGTCGTGCCCATACACGCTACGCAAGACGGCATCGTCACGGAGATATCGGCGCGCGAGGGCAGCTACATCAACCCGCAGCAGCCGCTGCTGGTGTACGCCGACAACGCCCATGTCTGGGCGGAGCTTACCTTGTTTCCGGACCAGATCGCTTGGCTGAAAGATGGCGACGCCATCACGCTGACCTCGGGCCTGGACCCCGCCGCCAGCGTCCATGCTCACGTCGACCTCTCGACATTCCAGATCGACCCCGCCAGCCGGACGGCAAGGCTGCGTATAGCCATACCGAATGCGCACAACGCATTTTATCCGGGCAGCTACGCCAAGGCGACGATCAAGGCCGGCGAGCGGCGCGCATTAAGCGTGCCGCGCGACGCCGTCATACGAACCGGCCACGGACAATACGTGGTCGTCAGCGACAGCCAGAACCATTTCCGCAGCGCTCCCGTAGAGGTCGGCATTGAAAACGCGAATGCCGTCGAGATCCGTTCGGGCCTGGAACCCGGAGCCCGCATCGTCGTCAATGGCCAGTTCCTGCTGGACGCGGCGGCTTCGCTGCAGTCCATGCAAAGCCGCCTTGCGGCGGCATACATTACCGCCGCGCATAATGCCGATACCGCCGCCGGCGCAACGCCCGCGTCAACACACGCCCACGCGCATCCATGATTACCCGCATCATAGGCTGGTGTACGCACAACCGGCTGCTCGTGCTGGTGATGACGCTGGCCTTGACGCTGGCGGGCATCGAATCGCTGTCGCGCTTGTCGCTGGACGCCCTGCCCGATCTCTCCGATGCGCAAGTCATCGTGAAAACCGATTACCCGGGACAAGCGCCGCAGTTCGTGGAGGACCAGGTGACTTACCCCTTGGCGGCCTCCTTGCTGTCCGTGCCGGGGGCCAAGGCGATTCGCGGCTTCTCCATGTTCGGAGAATCGCTGATCTACGTCATTTTCGAAGACGGCACGGATATCTACTGGGCGCGTTCACGCATTCTGGAGAGCCTGAGCCAGGTGGCGGGCCGCCTGCCCGCCAATGCGATACCGACGCTCGGGCCGGACGCCTCCGGCGTCGGCTGGATATACGAGTACGCGCTCGTCGATACGGCCGGCAATACGCCCCCCGACGAGCTGCGCGCCTTGCAGGACTTTTACCTGAAGCTGGAACTGCAAGGCCTGCCCGGCGTGGCCGAAGTCGCCAGCGTCGGCGGCAAGGCGCGCCAGTTCCAGATCGACGTCGACCCGGTCAAGCTGGCCGCCCATAATCTCAGCCTGGATCAAGTCGCACAGGCGATAAGAGACAACAATCAATCCAGCGGCGGCGCCGCATTCGAAATGGCGCGCGCAGAATACCTGGTGCGCTCCAACGGCTATCTCGGCGATACGGCCGACTTTCTCGACATCCCCGTCTATGCGGACGAGGCCGGCAGCGTCATCCGCCTGAAGCAGCTTGCCGACGTCAGCATCGGCCCGCGCCCCCGGCGCGGCGTGGCGGAGTTGGACGGCAAAGGCGAAGTCACCGGCGGCATCGTGGTCATGCGCCACGGCGAGAACGCCTTGAGCACCATCCAGGGCGTCAAAGCGAAGCTGGAAACCTTGAAAACCGGCTTGCCGCCGGGCGTCGAGATCGTCACGACTTACGACCGGTCGAGCCTGATCGAGCGCTCCGTGCGAACGCTGCGAAACAAGCTGCTGGAAGAGTCCTTGGTCGTGGCCTTGATTTGCGGCCTTTTTCTTTTCCATTTCCGTTCATCGCTCGTCGCCATCGTCACCTTGCCGATCGGCATTCTCGTTGCGCTGTGGATCATGCGGCTGCAAGGCGTATCGGCCAACATCATGTCTTTGGGCGGCATCGTCATCGCCGTCGGCGCCATGGTCGACGCCGCGATCGTCATGATCGAAAACATGCACCGGCATCTGGAGAAAGAACCAGTCTCGCCCGGAGAAAAGCGGGACGTCTGGCCCATTGTTCGGCAAAGCGCCGGTGAAGTCGGCCCCGCATTATTCTTTTCGTTATTGGTGATCACGATATCTTTTCTTCCCGTGTTCACGCTGACGGGGCAGGAGGCGCGCCTGTTCAGCCCGCTCGCCTATACCAAAACCTACGCCATGGCCGCCGCCGCGGTGCTGGCGATTACGCTGACGCCGGTCTTGATGGGATACGCCATCCGCGGACGCATTCCGCCCGAGTCGGCCAACCCCCTCAATCGCGCGCTGAAACGCATGTATCAGCCTCTGCTCTACGCGGTGCTGCGCCACCCCAAGAAGGTCTTGCTTGCCGCCGCCCTGAGCCTGCTCACCATCGCGGTTCCCTTGTCGCGGCTAGGCAGCGAATTCATGCCGCCCTTGGACGAGGGCGACCTGCTGTACATGCCCACCACCTTGCCCGGCGTATCGGCGGACGAGGCCGCCGACATTCTGCGCCGCACCGACCAGTTGATCGCGGCCATGCCGGAAGTGGCGCGCGTATTCGGCAAGGCCGGACGCGCCGAAACCGCCACCGATCCCGCGCCGCTTTCGATGCTGGAAACCACCATCATGCTCAAGCCGCGCGCCGAATGGCCCGAGGGCAGCACCATGGAGAGCCTGATCGAGAAGCTGGATCAAACGGTAAGGCTGGCCGGGCTGACCAACTCATGGGCTTATCCGATCAAAACCCGAATCGACATGCAGTCGACCGGCATCCGAACCCCGCTAGGCGTCAAGATTACCGGGCCCGACATGGCCGAGCTGGACCGCATCGCCATAGACATGGAATCCGCGCTGCGCGCCGTACCCGGCACCCGGTCGGCGTTCGCCGAACGCATCGGCGCGGGCCGCTACGTCGATATCGACATCGACCGGCAACTAGCCGCGCGCTACGGCCTTAGCATCAGCACCATTCAGAGCACGGTGGAAAGCGCCATGGGTGGCCGGACGCTGGGCACCGTCATCGATGGGCGCGAACGGTTTCCCATTACCTTGCGCTACACACGCGGCGACCGGGACTCGCTATCGGCGCTAAGCGACATACGGATCAAGGCGCCCAATGGCGCGCTGGTGGCTTTGCGCGAGGTGGCGCGAGTCCAGGTCAGCGACGGCCCCACCGAAATCAAAAGTGAAAACGCCCGCCCCGTCGCCTACGTCTTCATCGACCTGGCGACGCCGGACATCGGCGGCTACCTGAGCGCCGCTCAGGCAGCGCTGGATGAAAACATCGAGCTCGGCGTGGGCTACACCATGACTTGGGAAGGGCAGTACTTGAGCTACCAGCATGGCAAGCCCAGGCTGCTGGCGGCCGTGGCGCTGACGCTGCTCCTGATATCGACGCTGCTGTTCCTGCACTTTCGCGATGCGCTCAAGGTTGGAATCGTTTTGCTTTGCCTGCCTTTCTCATTGATCGGCGGCCTTTGGTTCATCTATGTTCTGGGCTATCAATTGTCGGTCGCCGTGTACATCGGCCTGATCGCCTTGGCGGGCGTGGCCGCCGAGTTCGGCGTCGTCATGCTGCTGTATCTGGACCAGGCGCTGGCCGCGCGGAAAAAAGAGAACGCATCGCTCTCGCAGGCCGATGTTCTGTCTTCCATCATTGCCGGCGCCCTGCTGCGCCTGCGTCCCAAAGCCATGACGGTGGCGGTCATCCTGGGGGGATTGCTGCCGGTCATGTTTTCGGACGACGCCGGCGCCGACGTCATGAAACGCATAGCCGCGCCCTTGATCGGCGGAATGCTCTCGGCGCCGCTGTTTTCCCTGCTCGTGATTCCGGCGATCTATTTATTGGTATTCCGGCGCCATCGATCCGGATAAGCCGCGACCCGCACGCCCTCAGTGCTTATGCTCGGGCATCCCCCTATGCTTGGTCTGGGCCAATTCCTCCAGCTCTTTCTCGGTCATCGACTCGTACATGGTCTTCGACGCCCCTTTGAGATCGCCGACCTTGGTCTCGCCGCGCTTGGCTGACAATGCCGCGCCTGCGGCTTTCTGCTGGGCTTTCGATTGTGCCGGCATGATAAACCTCCTGGAAGAGTGGTGTAATTCCATTTCCAGATCAAACGAGTACTTTGTCGACTTTGCTTGCCGTACGAGTTGTACTGTCTGCGCTTCGTCTTCGCGTACTCGTTTGATCTGGAAATGGAATAACCGCTGCGATCGAAAAAACGCCGCCCGCCTGGAAAGGCGAGCGAACGGGTTGGTGACGTTTACGACGCGTTCACGTTGACGGCCCTGCAATCCTTGACGATCACGTTGCTGACGATGGAGGTCTGGCCGTTGACGTCTTGCTGGACTTCCTGGGTAAGCATTTTGCCGTCGACAGTGCCGGCGTCGGCACGGGTGAATTTATCGGTCGCCCATGTGTGGCCGTTGCCACGGAAAGTGTTGCCCACCATGTCGACGTTGCTGCTGGTGGCGCGTATGAGATCCACCGCCTGGTTGTTGTAGATGACCTTGGCCGCCAGCGCTTCGTCGCCCTGGAAGGTGTACTGAACGCTTAGCGGTTGGCTGCTTCCTTGTCCGCAGTTGTATTCGACAGTCTGTTGCGACAATTCCCGGGGATTCTTTTCCGCCGTCGAACATGCGGCCAGTCCTGCGCTCAAGAAAATGCCAGCTACTACTGTGAGTTTACGGTTCATGGATGATCCTATGAAGTTCCAAGCGTCACGCCTGCTCTTAAATTTTTATACCATCGGCTTTGCGCAGCGCCTGTAAGGGCCCGTGTCGAATTGAAATTCAAGTCGCGATGAACCAAGGCATGCCGGATCGCCGCTAGGCTTCTGTTGCATCAGTGACAATTCAGTTTGAAGTTCAAAGGTCCGCGAATCCACTCGAACCCGCCTGTATCAAATCTGGCCGACGTGGGCATGGCCTTGCGCGATGAAGCCAGCCTGGCCGCGCTCACCGAAGACGTCGTCCAAACCAGCGCCATCGAAGGCGAAACACTGAACTTAGCCTCTGTCCGATCTTCGTTAGCCCGGCGCCTGGGCGTGGACATAGGCGCCCTGGCGCCGGTGGATCGCCATGTGGAAGGCGTAGTGGATATGGTGCTGAACGCAACCAGCGGCGCAGCCGCCCCGCCGCCGGCCAAGCGCCTGTCCGCGGAAATGGCGCGCTTCCTGGCTTGGGTGAACGACGCCAAGCCTAAAGAACCCGCCCTGCTGTTGCGCGCAGGCTTGGGACACCTATGGTTCGTCACGCTGCACCCCTTCGATGATGGCAATGGCCGGATCGCCCGAGCCATAGGCGACCTGCTATTGGCCCGCGCCGATGGCAGCCCGCAACGCTTCTATAGTTTGTCGGCGCAGACTCAACGGGAACGCAAGGCCTACTACGACATCCTCGAACGCACGCAAAAGAGCGGCATGGATGTCACGGCCTGGCTAGCTTGGTTTCTGGCAACCTTGCTGAAGGCCGTGCAACAGGCGCATGGCACGCTGGATCAGGTGCTGGCTAAGGCGCAGTTCTGGCGGCAGGCAGCAACCATCCCGATGAACGAGCGGCAGATCAAGGTGTTGAATCGGCTGTTGGATGGATTTGAAGGCAAGCTGACGACGCGCAAATGGGCGGCAATAGCAAAATGCTCCCAGGACACGGCGCTTCGAGACATTACGGAACTGCTGCAGCACCAAGTGCTTCAAAAAGCCAAGGCTGGCGGACGCAGCACCCACTACGAAATCCGCCATCGCGGCCCAGGCGGAATGTGATACGTTGCCGCCATGGACGATAAAACGATTCAGCTTCTGCTTACAGCGCCGCTGCACAAGTTTCAACCCGACGACTGGCCGGACTGGTATGAGCGCGTTGCGCCCTTGTTGAAACACGGCGATGCCAATGTTCGCGCCGCGGCGATGGAACGCCTGTCCATGGCCGTGTTCTGGGCCGAGCATTCGCTTTCGCCAGGCAAGCCTGGCGCGACCGACGATGCCAAGCGCCGGCGCGCCGCGTGGTTGCTGGGTTTGGTGGACGAAGCCAGCCGCACTCACCCCGACGTCGGGATCTTCTTGTTGGATCAGTTGCGCTACAAGGGCGGCGAGCCGCCGTTCATCGAAGTCATCCTGCCCTGGCTGCATGCCCTTCAAAAGCAACAGCCGGCAGGCGTTCCGCTGGAAAAGGTGGAAGGCGCCATCGTGCTGATGGGCGGGCGGGGCACGTGGGGAAAATCGCTTCTGCCGCCCCTTCTGGGTCACGAATCCGATTACGTGCGGGCCTGCGCCGCCCATATGCTCGGCAGAGCGGGTTGCGGCGACACCGGCAACGGGCGTTGCAACGCAGACTTCATCGCCGGGCTGACCGCCAAGGAATTGGCCCGGCCGGGCATCGCGGGGCCGTTCTGGTCGGCGGCCGGCATGACGCCCGGCGAATTCAGCGAACTGGTGGGGCTGGATGCGGTGGAATGGATGCTGGGCATCATCGAGCGGCGCAAAGGCGCCGAGCCCGGCTGCATGCCGTTCAACGGCATAGACTTTCACATCCACGAACTTGCGGCGGACAACCCCGGCGCGATACGCCGGCTGATCGCCGCCGGCCGCGTCGACCTGGCCCTGATGGCGGCCACGGAAATCCGCGACGAGGCGGCCGGCATGGGGCCGCTGCTGGAAGAGCTGGGCGCTCACGCCGACCCCGGCGTCGCGGTTCCGGCCCAGATCCATCTGGCGCGGTATCACGGCATACTGCATCCGCGCGCCGACCGCGGGCGTATCCGGCTGCTGCCCAATTGGCGGGCCGGCGCTCGGGTGCTGGTTATCCGCTACCGCGAGCCGGGGCGTTTGCGCAGCCAGGCGATATTCTTTCCCGACGGCTTGGCGGCCTTCGACGACGAGCAGGCCTGGTCCATCGTGGACAAGGCTCTGCCGCCGCAGGTGCGCGGCGAATTGGCAAGACACTATCTGGATACCGGCGATGCCAGGGCCGCGCCTTACCGGCTGGGCCGCGACGAAATGCGCAGCTATGCATCGGGCGCGCACGTCACGCTCACCGGCGCGCTCGACATGCCGGGATGGCGACGCATAGAAATATCCCCGGGCTGGCTGGACGCGCTTTGGGGGCACTGGAGCTGAACCGGCCGCGCCGGGCGCCGCAACGGCGCTTCATATACACTCGGTAACGATTCTTCATCCAAGCACCGGTCGCTCGTCTCCCGCGTCTGGCACAATTTCGCCCGCGCGCGGGGCACTTGCCGCATACCGCCCCGCTTTCATTCACTGACAGGATACTCATCATGCGGATCGTGCTGATTCTCATAGGCGCCGCTGTCGTGGCCTATTTGCTTGCTCTTGGGCTGCGCACGTTCCTGCGCGGCCAATCCTCCAATAAGCAGAAACACAAACCATGAAACGTAATTTCGGATTCGCCGGCGCCGCCGTCGTCATCTTTTTTCTCATCCTCATCATTGTCTTCGGCTCGTTCTTCCAGGTAGACCAGGGCGAGCGCGGCGTGGTGCTGCGCAACGGCAAGATCGTTACCGTGGCCGAGCCCGGCCTGGGCTTCAAGACGCCGGTGCTCGATTCGGTGCAGTTCATCTCGGTGCGCGACCACAACGTCTCGCTGGCCCTGGAAGCCTATTCCTTCGATCAGCAGCCCGCCACGATGAAGGTTTCCGTCACGTACCGCGTGCCCGTCGACCGCGTGGCCACGCTGTACAGCGAATACGGCACGCTGACCAATCTGCAGGCGCGCGTCATCGAACGCCGCACGCCCGACGCCGTCAAGAACGTCTTTGGCCGCTTCACCGCCGTGCGTGCCATTCAAGAACGCGAAAAGCTGGGCCTGGAAACCGTGCAGGCCGTCATGCAGGCCATGCGCGATGCGCCCGTTCAGGTCGTGGGCGTACAGGTGGAGGAAGTGGGCTTTTCGGACGCCTACGAGCAGTCCATCGAACAGCGCATGCTGGCCCAGGTGCAGATCGAAACCACGCGCCAGCAAAAGCAGACGGCGGAAATCCAGGCCGACATCCAGGTGGTGCGCGCCAAAGCCGAAGCCGACGCCCAGCGCGAGCGCTTCCAGGCCGAGGCCGACGGCATACGCCTGCGCGGCGACGCCGAAGCCGCCGCTATCCAGGCGCGCGGCCAGGCGCTGGCGGCCAATGCCAGGCTGGTCGACTTGATCGCCGTGGAAAAATGGGACGGCGCCTTGCCGCAAACCCAAGTGCCGGGCTCAGCCCTGCCTTTCCTGGGCATCAAGTAAAGCCCGAACACAGCGGGCCAAGGCGCACCTTGGGCCCGCTTGACATTGCTTGACCGCCTCTTCCCTAGAAAAAGCTTTAAGAGTTTGCTATAAGCAACGTATAGCAAACTGTAAATTCAGGGAAGAATACTCATGCAAATGCTCAGCCGATACGGTGTCGTCCTGCTTCTCGTCATGCTTGTTTCGGGCTGTTCCGTGTTGGGCCTGGGCGATTCCGAGCCCGGAACTCCCTCGGCCATGCGCTACAACGAATGCCAATGGAATCGCAGCAGTTGCATGTACGAAGGCAAGTACGAACCCGGCGAACGCAAGTTCGCCGAGGAAGAAGCGCGGCGCTTGAACCAGGCTTCCCTCGACAGGCTGCGCCGCAGCGGCATCAGGTAAGAACGCCGCTGCCGCCCATCTCCACCAGGCCGGCAAAGCCGCCCCAGAACATGCGCTTGCCATCGAAGGGCATGTCTTCCGGCTTCATGCCGGCCAGGCGCGGGTCTTTCATGACCAGTTCGTTGATGCGGTCGCGCTCGGCCCGCGACGGGTAGACAATCCACGCGAACACCACCACTTCATCGTCCTTGAGCTGCAGCGACTGCGGAAAGGACGTCAGCTTGCCGGACGGCACGTCGTCGCCCACGCATTCCCAGTATTGCAGCGCGCCGTACTCCATTCACACTTCGCCGGCCCGCTGGGCCATTTCACGGTAAGCCTCCAGCTTGTCCCGAGGCACGGGCACCACGAATCCATCGACATAATGCATGATCGTCTCCTGATGAAAATCAGCCCTCTTTCTTGGGCACGTTGACCATCCAGGGGATGCCGAAGCGGTCTTTCACCATGCCGAAGCCGTCCGACCAGAACGTGTCGGCATACGGCATGGCGACTTCGCCGCCCTTGGCCAGCGCATCGAAGAAGCGCCGCCCCTGCTCGGCGTCGTCCGCCTGAACGGATACCCACATGCCTTGCGGCGGCCGATAGCCTCCGCCGCAGGCTTCATCGGCGCCGGCCAAGGCGTCGGAACCCATCAACAGCCCGCCCTTGAGCTGTATTTGCGCATGCATGATGCGCCGCTTGTCTTCGTCGTTCAGGGGCGGCATGCCCGGCATGGAAGCCGCTTCGCCAAAGGTGCTTTGATAGGCGATAGTGCCGCCGAAGGTGTCGGCATAGAAGGCGAAAGCCTCGGCGCAATCGCCGTCGAAATTGAGATACGGCGCGAATGACATGGACATCTCCTTGGTGTCGAGGTGGCTGCGGCACATGGCCGCCTGATCATTTCTTGTTAGTGTGAACATTGTTCACATCAATGCTAGAGGCTAGAATGAACACTGTCCACATGAAAAATGCGTAAAGTTGTAAATCATGACCGCCTCCCAAGCCCGCTCTCCCCGCAGCACCTACCACCATGGCGATTTGCGTGCGGCATTGGTTCAGGCGGGCTTGGCGCTGGTGCGAGAGGGCGGGCCCGAAGCCCTGGTGCTGCGCGAGGCCACGCGCCGCGCCGGCGTGGCGCCCAACGCGGCCTACCGGCATTTCGCCAACCATCAGGCGCTGTTCGAGGCGGTGCGCGCCGCCACGCTGGGCGCATTGGCGCAGGCCATCGAAGCCGAGCTGCGCCACGCCGAGGCGCTGGACGACCCGGTGGCGCGGGCACGCGGCATGCTGGCCGCGGTGGGGCGCGGCTATCTGGGTTTTGCGCAGGCCGAAACAGGCTGGTTCCGCACCGCCTTCGCTTTCGGCCCGCACGACGTGCAAGTGCCCGCCGACCCGGCGCGCACAGCCTCCAAGGGACTCAACCCTTTTGAACTACTAAGCTACGCGCTGGACGCCATGGCGCAGGCCGGCGTGCTGCCCGCCGACCGCCGCCCCGGCGCCGAATTCCTGGCCTGGTCGGCGGTGCACGGCATGGCGCTGCTGATCATCGACGGGCCGCTGCGCAATGCGCCGCCCGGCATGCGCCGTTCGCTGGGCGCGCGCCTGCTGCGCATGGTCGAGCTGGGGCTGTAAAAACACCAGCCCAACGATTTTGCAACACGCTGAAACAGCGTAGCGCAAATCATGTCGCCCAGGCATCGCGGGCAACGTGCCGTATGGTCGCTATCCCGCGCCACGCCTGGGTTTGCGGCGCTTTCGGCGGTTTTCAAGAAACGAAACAATCCTGCCGCCACGCCTAGTTATACTTGCCGCTCTTCCCGGCGCGTCGACGATTACGGATAGAGAACGCCCTCTTTCAAAATCGGCACGACACACTGGAGCCGAGAATCTAGGCACGCGGGCGCAACCCGCCAATCTACGGAAAAAATCAAAATGAAAAAAAGTTCAGCGATCGCGGCCGGCGTCATCGTCGTCGGCGTAGCCGGTTGGCTAGGCGCCACCTGGTATACCGGCACGAAGATAGAAGCCCATTCACAGCGCTATCTGGCCACCGCCAACGAAAAGCTGGAGAACCTCAGCCCCCTGTTCGGACTGCGCCTGGAGCAGCTAAGCTATGAGCGCGGCTGGTTCTCCAGCAAGGCCCGCTACGGGCTTTCCTTCGTCGAGCGCAGCGCGTCCGAAGACAAGCTGCCGACCGAGAAGCTGGAATTCGAATCGCACATCGAACACGGCCCCTTCCCCAAGGGCGCGCTATCGCGCGGCGTATTCGCCCCTCGGCTGGCCTTCGCCCACACCGAACTGGCCCGAACGGACGACCTGAACATAGTGTTCGCCTTGTTCAAGGGCGTTTCGCCCATCAGCAGCGACGACATCGTCAGCTATCGCGGCAAGGTTCAAAGCGTCGCGCAAATTGCGCCGCTGCAGTTCTCCGATGACGAAACGAAACTGGACTTCAGCGGCATGCGGATGAAGGGCGAGTACGAGTTCGTGCGCAAGTCCTTCGTGATCGACGCCGTCGTCGACAAGCTTGCCATCAACAGCCAGAAAGACCAGCCCGTGGACATGAACCTGACAGGCATGAGCCTGACGGGCGCCAGCCGCATGGGCAAGTTCGACCTGGGCATCGGCGACTCGACGCTGAACGTCAAGCGCATGGAAATCACGCTGCCCGACGGCGACGGCAAAGTCACGATAGACGACCTGGGCTATACCGCCAAGGTTCGCGAAAACGACACCGCCATCTCGGTCGAGGCCGCCTACCGCACCGGCAACGTCATGCTGAACGACATCCTGCTGGGCAGCGGGCAAACCGTGCTCAAGCTGGACAACCTAGACGGCGCGGCGCTCAAGCAGATCGCCGACGCCTACAACTCGCTCATGGCGCAAGTCATGAGCAACGGCGACGCGGACGTCGACGACGACCTGCTGCCGCTGGTGGAAGCCAACGTCCGCAAGCTGCTGGCCGGCAAGCCCTCGTTGAGCATCGCGCCCGTCAGCTGGAAGACCGGCAAGGGTGAAAGCCTCTTTACCGCCACCGTCGATCTCGACCTTCCCCAGGAAAGCCTGGACGAATTGTCGCTCAAGCAAGCCGCCATTCAGGCCATCAAGCGTATCGACGCCAAGCTGGTGCTTTCCAAGCCCATGCTCCAGGGCTTGATGACGCAATACAGCATCCTGAACGACAAGATGATGCCCGACGAGGCGGCGTCTGAAGCCGAGGATCAGGTGCGCAGCCTGGCCGGCCTTGCCGAGATGATGAACGTCGGCAAAAACGATGGCGACAACATCGTCGGCACCTTCGTCTTCGCCGATGGCGTGGGCAACCTGAACGGCACCGAGATTCCCCAGGAGGAACTGTTCGGCATGCTGGATTCCTCGTTGGAGGAAGAGGAAACGGAGGAATACGTTCCCGACGTGGAAGCCGAGGCCGATGTAGCCGCCGCGGCGGCGCAAGCGGCTGCCGACGCCGCCGCGATCGAGGCGGACGAAGCCACGCAGGCCGCCACGACGGCGGAACAGGCTTCCAACATGCTCGAAGAGTTCGACGTCGATCACGTCGTCAAGTTGCTGGAAGAGCAAGGCGAGAAGGTAACAGTGGAAGAGGAAGACGATGCGCCGGTGCTGCGGCTGGATCCGTCCTCGGTAGGCGCCAGCGCGCTGCGCGTGCGCTTCCTGTGCAACGCTTTCTCGGGCGCTTGCCAAGACCTGGTCTACGTTGCCGAGTACAAGAGCGACAAGCCCTTGTCCCTGGAAAGAATCAATAGCTGGAACCAGGAATACCGCTGGACGCGCGCCTACCTGGACGACGACGGCGTAGCCTTCGTGGAAATGGACCTGAACGCCGAAGGTGGCATAGGCGCGGAAAGCCTGCGCATTCTGCACAACACCTTCATCAGCATCGCGGAAGACTTCGCGAAGTATGCTTCGGCCACGCCTTGATCATCTTATCGGCCGCGTCTTCGGTACCAGAAAAAGAACCGAAGACACGGCCGAGCGATCAACACTGGCGATGATGATCAGGGCCCTTGCATAACGCCGCTTGTACCCAACCAGTCGGCCAGGCGCCGCAGGGCGGTCTCCAATCGCTCGGCCGACGCCGCATAAGACAAGCGCACGTAGGTATCGGCGCCGCAATCTCCGAAATCCTTGCCCGGCGTCAGCGCGACGTGCGCTTCTTCCAGCGCGCGCTCGCAGAACCGCCAGGCGTCCATCCCCGTGCCGCTGACGTCGAAATACACGTAGAACGCGCCGTCGGGCGGCACGGGCACCGGCAGGCCCATGCGCGCCAGTCCTTCCAGCACCAGGGCGCGCCGCTGCGCCAGCTCGGCGCGGCGCGCTTCGCACACCGCCAGCGATTCCGGCGTAAAGCACGCCAGGGCCGCATATTGCGACAGGGTGGGCGGGCAGATGTAGTAATTCTGGGCCAGGCGCTCCATGGCGGGCGCCATGGCTTCGGGCACGACACACCAGCCCAGGCGCCAGCCCGTCATGCCGAAATACTTGGAAAAACTGTTGATGACGATGGCGTCCGGGTCCACGGACAGCACGCTGCCCGGCGCCCTGCCCTGGGCGTCTCGATCCCCCAGGTTCAGGTAGATTTCGTCGACGATGCGCCAGGCGTCATGCCGGCGCGCCCAGGCGCAGATCTCGCTTAACTCAGCCAGCGGCACCGAGGTGCCGGTGGGATTCGACGGCGTGGCGATGATCAGGCCGCGTGTTTGCGGCGTCCAGTGCGCGCGCACCGCAGCCGCGTCCAGTTGAAATCGGGTGGCGGCATCGGTGGGCGCCAGCTTGACCTTGGCGCCGAAGCTGCTGAGAAACTGGCGGTTGCACGGATACGAAGGGTCGCCCACCAGTACCTCGTCGCCCGGATCGACCAGCGCCGCCGTCACCATCAGCAAGGCCGCCGAGGCTCCCGCCGTTACCACCACGCGCGACGGCTCCACGTGCACGCCATGCACGTCGCGGTAAAAGCCGACGATGGCTTCCCGCAGCGCGGGCAACCCCAACGCGCCGGTATAGGCCAGCGCCTGTTCGTCCAGCACGCTGTGCGCGGCCCGCATGACGGCCGGCGGCGCGCCGAAATCGGGCTCGCCCAGGCTCAGGCGGATAACGTCATGGCCCTGGGCCTCCAGGGCGGCGGCGCGATTGCCGAACTCCATCGCATAAAAGGTGGAAACGGCTTGGGCTCGCTGGGACAGCTTCATAAGGATAGGATTCGGACTAGGGGCGTGTGCATTGTAAGCCCGCCCCCGCCATGCAGGGACAGCCCGCCGGCTACTCCCGAGCAGCCGGCGCAAGCTGTCGCACCGCCGCGCATCGCTGTGGCTTTAGTGCCGCACCAGTGCCCAGTCGCCATTCTTGACCTGCACCAGCACGCTGGCGCGCTGGTCCACGCCGGTATGGTCGGTGGGGCTCATGTTGTACACGCCGTGCGTGCCGACGATTTCTTTGTTGGTTTCCAGCGCCGTGCGCACGGCTTCGCGGAAGTCTTGCGTACCGGGCTTGGAGGTTTTCAGGGCCGCTTCCACGGCCTTGTCGGCCAGCAGATAGGCGTCCCAGGCGTAGGCGGCGAAGGCGTTGCGCATGCCCTTGCCGTGCTTGCCTTCGTAGGCTTCGATGAAGGCCATGGCCACCGGCTTGATGGCGTTGCCGTCGGGAAGCTGTTCGGCCACCATGACGGGCCCGGTGGGCGCATAAGCGCCTTCGACAACTTTGCCGCCTACGCGCAGAAAGTCGCGGTTGATGACGCCGGTGTTGTGATACAGCGGGCCTTGATAGCCGCGCTCGCGCAAGGCCATCTGCGGCAGCACGCCCGGCGTGCCGGTGCCGCCGAGCACCACCGCATCCGGCTTGGCGGCCGTGAGCTTGAGCACCTGCCCCGCCACGCTGGTGTCGCCGCGCCCGTAGCGTTCCGACGCGACGAGCTTGATGCCGGCGCCGCCCAGGTTGGCCTCGGTGCCGGCCAGCACCATGTCTCCCCAGGAATCGGCGAAACCCAGATAGCCTATGGTCTTGACGCCGTGCGCCTTCATGTGATCGACGACGGCGCTCATCATGATGCGCGTGGGCTGCGGCACCGCGTAGGCCCAGGCATTTTGCGAAGTGGGAATGGACATGGGCGCCAGCGCCAGTTGCGGCGTCTTCATTTCGCCGGCCACGCCGGCGACGGCGATGGAGGTGGGCACCGTACTGGAACCGATGAGCAGATCGACCTTGTCCTGTTCCATCAGTTTGCGCGCCTGCCTGACCGCCGCCGTAGTGTCGCTGGCGTCGTCCAGCACGATGTAGCGCACTGGTTCGCCGCCCAGCCTGTCGGGCAGCATCTCGAATACGTTCTTGGCCGGTATGCCCAGCGAGGCGGCCGGGCCGGTCTCGGCCACGATGACGCCCACCCGGACCTCGGCCTGCGCGCCCAGCGAAAACAGGGACGCAGCCAGCACAAGCACAGTCTTCTTCATATTGTTCCCCTTTATTCCATTTTCAGATTGAACGATTACTTTGTCGGCTTCGCTTGCCGTACCACTTGTACTGTCTGCGCTTCGCCTTCGCGTGCTCGTCCAATCTGAAAATGGAACATCAGATCGAACGATGGAATCAGGCATATAGCGCCTGCACGATGGCGGCCCGGTTCTTGATGACGGCAGCCTGATTGATGGAACCTTTTTCCGTAATTTCTCCGTGCTTGGCCGATGGCGGCTGCGCCATCAGGCTGAAGCGCCGGATCGTCATCGATGCGCCCGTGTGCGCGGCGTTGTGCTTGTCCACGGCCTGCTGAACCGCTTGCAGCACGCGGGGATGCCGCGCCAGCTCTTCCAGCGCGGCGTGTTCGTCTTCGGCGCAGGCGCGGGCCGCTTGCAGGTTCAGGAAGACCAGCGCCGACAGATGGGGCTGGCCCGAACCCACGACGACCACGTCCGTCGCCAAAGGCATCAAGACGCCCGTCAGCAAGCCCCGTAGCCGCCCGACCGACACCCAGGTGCCGGTTTGCAGCTTGAAGTCTTCCGCGATGCGGCCATCGAACACGATGCCGGCCGAGGGGTCGTTCGCGTCGGCCAGCGAGCCGGCGTCGCCGGTGCGATAAAAGCCCTGCTCGTCGAATACCGTTGCCTGCAATTCGGGACGGCCCAGATAGCCGGGCATGACGTTAGGCCCGCGCACGCGCAGCTCGAAGCGCCCATCGACAGGCGCGAAACGGATCTCGCAGCCCGGCACCGGCAAGCCGATGTTGTCGGAACGGCGCGATTCGAAATAAACGCCCGTGGCAAGCGGCGCGGTTTCCGTCGCGCCCCAGGCCGTCACCACGGCAAGCTGCCTGCCCGTGGTTTCGACCGACATTTCCTCCAGCCGCGTCCACAGGCGCTGCGGCATGCCCGCGCCGGCATAGAACACCATGCGCAAGCGAGCGAAGAACGAGGCCTTCAGCTGCGCATCGGTTTCCATGCGCGCGACGATCTGCTCGAACCCGGCCGGCACGTTGAAGTGGATGGTGGGCGATACCGACTTGAGGTTGCGTATGGTTTCTTCGATGGCCTGCGCAACGGGCTTGCCCCGGTCTATGTAAAGCTGGCCGCCCTGCGTCATGACCAGGAAGAACACCTCGTTGCCCCCAAAGGTGTGGTTCCACGGCAGCCAATCCACCAGCACGGGCGGCTCTTCGGCGACGAACGGAAAGATGAGCCGCAACTGCTTTTGATTGGCGCACAGCATTCTGTGCGTATTGATGACGGCCTTGGGCACGCCGGTGGAGCCGGAGGTGAACAGGTACTTGGCCACGGTGTCCGGCGTGAGGGCGCGGTTGACGGCATCGACACCGGCGGGCCGGGTCGTGCAGGCCTGCCGCAGGCTCAAGAACGAATCGCCCGGCTCGTTGCGCATGATGGGCACGCCCGATGCCAGCATGCACGCTACCGGCGCTTCGGCGCTGAGGGCGTCGTCGACGTAGACCAGGCCGGGCTGCAGCAGCGCCAGGCAGGCGTTCAGCTTGTCGTGGGCGGTTTCGAGCTTGACGTAGGCGGTGGACAGCGGCGCGATGGGCACGCCGGCATAGATGGCGCCCAGCGCCAGGCTGGCGGCCGCGATGCTGTTCTCGGCGATGATGACGACAGGCTTATTCGGCCCGCAACCTTGCGTCAGCAGATACTGGCCGATGGCGCGCGCCTTGTCGTACATGCCGCCGTAGCTGATGGCTTCCCATTCGTCGTTGCCGCCGCGCTCGACCAGAAAAGTACGGTCGGGGCCTGCCTGCGCCCAATGCGCCAGCGCATCGGTAATGCGTTCGGCGTAAGGCCCCAGCGGCACGGCCGACGACAGCACGAAGCCGCCGTCCGGCATGGGCGTTTGCACGATTTGACGCGGACCGAACAGATCTACCGGCATAAGCAACAACCCAACCCAAATGAATTAAAGTATCTTCAAGAATCATATTCTAAAAGTTACTTTACAGATACCGGAAACAACAATCAAGGCAGTGAAAACACTGAGTTACCTTGGGCGGCGTCCAGCCATATAGTGTGTCGCAACCCCTCCCCGCACAGATGGAAATGGCCAAGCAAAAAGTCGCTCCCAACCGCCGCGACATCGCGGAAGAAGTCTTGAAAATGGCGCGCCAGCATCCCGAGCTGGGCCAATTCAAGGTCGCTGAAGTCCTGACCAGCCAGGGCTTCAAGGTGTCGGCCGCCGGCGTGCGCGGCATCTGGAAACGTCACAACCTGCACACCAGCTATCTGCGCCTGATGGCCAAAAGCGGCGGCAAGGCGTCCCGCGCCGAAGCCTTGTCCCCTGCCCAACTGGCCATGCTCAAGCGCGAGCAGGTAACGCGCCGGCTGAAAACCCGCGCCGAAAAAGAGCAAGACACCCTGACCGAAGTGCGCCGCGAAGAACTCCTGCAAACCGCGGCCAAGATTTTTTCCAGGAAAGGCTACGCCGCCACCTCTTTGAAGGAGATTTGCGCAGCGGCCGGCATACAGCCGAATTCGCTCTACTATCACTTCGACTCCAAGGCCAGCCTGTACGCCGCCGTGCATCAGCGCGGCATGCAGAGAACCACGGCGGCCATCCGCCAAGCCGTAGCACGCCATACCGACCCCGTCATGCGGCTGGAAGCCGCCTGCGCCACGGCCGTCAGCTACATACTGGACGCCAACGCCTATGCCGTCGTCGCCAGGGTCGACCTTTCGGCCAAGCTGACGCCCGCACTGCGGCGCAAGATAGACGCCGACCGCGCCGAGTTCGAAGACATTTTCCGCGAACTGATAGCACATGCCCCTTTACCCCACGGCACGGACAAAAGCCTGTTCCGGCTGGCGCTGATAGGCGCCATGAACTGGACCAACGCCTGGTACAAGCCGGGCCACCGGCTGGGCCCGGATGAGATCGGGCGGGCGATAGTGCGCAATATGCTGGGGCCGGCCAGCGCGCGGGGTTCATAAGACGCCCGCCCCTTGCCGTACAGGGCGGCATGGCGCAGCGCCAACTGGCTTATGATGTAGCCCTTTTCCGCACGCGCGCGGCGCCGCGCGGCATCCTCACGAGACGTACATCTTGAAAATCAACCGGCACGAAGCGGCGCTGGTCGGCATCACGATGATCTGGGGCACGACCTTTCTGGTCATCCAGATCGCCATGCAATACAGCGGCCCGCTCTTTTTCGTGGGCCTGCGCTTTCTGACGGCGGGGCTGTTCAGCGCGCTGCTGTTCCGCCGCGCCCTGGCCGGCATGACGCGCCAAGACCTGGCCGCGGGGCTGCTCATCGGCGTCTTCCTGTTCGCCGGCTACGGCTTGCAGACCTATGGGCTGCAAACCATCAGCAGCAGCCAGTCGGCCTTTATTACGGCCATGTACGTGCCCGCGGTGCCGCTGCTGCAGTGGCTGGTGCTGCGGCGCGCGCCGCGCTTCATGAACCTGGTGGGCGTTACGCTAGCCTTTTGCGGGCTGGTGCTGCTGGCCGGGCCCGAAGGCGCGAGCCTGAGCATGAGCGTGGGGGAATGGGCCACGCTGTGGGGCGCGCTGGCCGTGGCCGCCGAGATCGTGTTGATCAGTTTTTTCGCTGGTAAGGTGAACGTGCGCCGTGTGACGACGCTGCAACTGCTGGTGGCCGGTCTGCTGGGCTGGCTGCTGATGCCGGTGGCGGGCGAAAGCATTCCCGAGTTTTCATGGGTGTGGCTGTTCGCCGCCGTGGGCCTGGGCGCCGCCAGTTGCCTGATTCAATTGACGATGAACTGGGCGCAGAAGGAAGTCTCGCCCACGCGCGCCACGCTGATCTACGCCAGCGAACCCGTGTGGGCCGGTATTATCGGCCGCATCGCCGGAGACCGGCTGCCGGGGCTGGCGCTACTGGGCGGCGCGCTCATCGTCGCTGGCGTCATCGCCAGCGAACTCCATCCGAAACGCTGGAAACGCAAGCCCCGCTAGGCGCGCGCGCCTAGCGATTCAAGACGATTCGCCCGACGGCGCCTGCGGGTTGTCGCGGCGGAACAAGGCCCATTCTTCCACGCGCTCGCCGCCGGGCAAGGTGCAATACCCCACTTGCCCATTCGCCTCGTCGACGATTTCCAGCTTGCCGCCCTGGGCCACGCAATACGCCGAAGCCGGGTTGGGCATGCCGACGGCGGGCGCGGGTTTGTCGCCCTGTTCGGTAATCGTCATGACGCCGGCCTGCTGCAAGGCGGCGGCAAGCTCCGTAGCCGTCTTGCCCTGGAAGCCGTCCTCGCCGGGCGAGATCCACAGGCTGCCGGTATCGATGGTGTCGCGTACGGTAGGCGCCAGAACGCGCTGGCCCGCCACGCGGATTTCTATGATTTTGCCTACCCGCTCGCGCGTGTAGGCGGCCAAGGCCTGGCGGCCTTCGGGCGTCAGCGTGACGCCGACGACTTCCTGCTGAGTGGCCGGGTCTTTGTCGACCTCGACGCGCTCGGGGCGCAATTCAAGCAGCTCGGCATGGGTTACCGCTGAAAAGAACAAGGCCGACACCGCCAGAAACTTACTAAGGGTCATGCATGACTCCGTGATCCAAAAGGCAACGATAAACATCCCTTACACACACTGCAAGCCAGCAAATATCAGCGTATGTATCATTCCAATATTTGACCCCTATGCAAAGCGTGCGTATGCCGTTCATTCCGCTTCGAGGTTTCGCCTGCGTTCTGGCGTTGCTGGCCATACTGGCCGGCTGCAAACCGGCTAAACCCGCCGCCCCCGCCCCCACTCGCGTGCAAGTGCAAATCGCTCAGCCCGAGAGCGCCGCGCGCCATCAAGGGCGATCGCTGCCCGGCGTGGTCGTCGCCCGCGTGGAAAGCACGCTCTCCTTCCGTGTGGCCGGCCGCATCGCCGCCCGCCCCGCCGACGTGGGCATGCGTCTGGAGCAAGGCGGCCTGGTGGCGCAGTTGGATCCGGAACCCTTCCGCCTGGCCGTGGACGAAGCCACGGCGCAGCGCGCGCAGGCCCGCGTGGCGCTGGAACGCAGCCGCCGCGACGTGGCCCGGCATCGTGAACTGGTCGCCAAGGGCGCGGTCGCCCGCGCCGATTTCGACGCCCTGCAAACCGCCCAGGACAACGCCCAGGCCCAACTGGACGCCGCGCAAAGCCGGCTCGGGCAAGCGCGCAACAACCTGGCCTATGCCGACCTGACCATGCCCGAAACCGGCGTGGTGGCGCAGATTCACGCGCAACCGGGCCAGGTGGTGGCGGCCGGCACGCCCGTGGCCACCATCGCCTACGACGGCCAGCGCGAAATCCAGGTCGACGTACCCGAAAACCGCATCGCCGGCTTCGCCGCCGGCCAGGCCATCCACGCCACGCTGCTCAGCGATCCGGGCGCGCGGCTGCAAGGGCGCATACGCGAAGTCTCGCCGGTGGCCGACCCCGCCACGCGCACCTATCGCGTGCGCGTCACGCTGGACGACATGCCGGCATCGGCCCGCCTGGGCATGACGGCGTCGGTGAGCTTCAGCCCTGCGGATACCTCCGGCGCTCAAGGCCAGGTCTTCCGCCTGCCGCTGGCCGCGCTGGCGCAGCAAGGCGAACAAGCCGCCGTATGGGTGTTGCCCGAAGGCGCCGACAAGCTTGAACTGTGGCCCGTGAAGCTGGCCGCCATGGGCGCCGACCACATCCTCGTCGCCGAAGGCCTGAAGGCGGGCGAGCGCGTCGTCACCGCCGGCACGCACCGGCTCGACGGGAGCATGGCGGTGCAGGCCTGGGACGGCCGCCTGCCATGAAATTCAATCTCTCGGCCTGGGGCCTGCGCCACGCCCAATTGCTGGTGTTCGCCATGATTCTGTCCGTCGTCATGGGCGTGCTGGCTTATCGCGACCTGGGGCGTTCCGAAGACCCGGAAATGACCATCATGGTGATGGTGGCGGACGTGGCCTGGCCCGGCGCCACCACCGACGACATGCAGCAGCAGGTGGTGGAGAAGATCCAGCGCACGCTGCGCGAGGTGCCGCTGTACGACAACGTGCGCAGCTACGTGCGTCCGGGCCGCGCCACGATGTTCCTGACGCTCAAGGACTGGGCCAAGAAAGACCAGATACAAGAAAGCTGGTACCAGGCGCGCAAACGCGTGGGCGACATGCGCCACACCCTGCCCGAAGGCGTGCTGGGGCCGTTCTTCAACGACGACTTCGGCGATACCTTCGGCTCCATCTACGTCTTTCATGCCGACGGCTTCGACCAGGCTCGCATGAAGCAGGTGCTGCTCTCGGCGCGCGAACGCCTGCTGCGCGTGCCCGACGTTTCCAAAGTGCAACTGCTAGGCGTGCAGGAGCAGAAGTTCTACGTGGAGTTCAGCCCGGCGCAACTGGCGCCACTGGGCATCTCGCCCTCGCAACTGCTGGCCAGCCTGCAGCAGCAGAACGTCGTGATGCCGGCCGGCGCCATCGAAGGCCCGCGCAGCCGCATCGCCATGCGCGTGGACGGCGCCGTGCAAAGCGCGCAAGACATCGAGCAAGTGCCCGTCGCCATAAACGGACGCAGCTTCCGGCTAGGCGACATCGCCCAAGTCACGCGCGGCTACGTCGACCCGCCGGAAACCTCCATGCGCCGCAACGGCGAAGCGGTGACGGCGCTGGCGGTTTCCATGGCCGAGGGCGGCGACATCCTGGCGCTGGGCCGCAACCTGGACGCCGCCATCGCCCAGGTGCAGGCCGAGCTGCCCGCCGGCATCGCCATCGAGAAAATCGTCGACCAGCCCACGCTGGTAGACCATTCCATCAACGAATTCCTGCTGCACTTCCTGCTGGCGCTGGCCATCGTACTGGCCGTCAGCCTGGTGGCGCTGGGCTGGCGCACCGGCATCGTGGTCGCGCTGTCGGTGCCGCTGGTGCTGGGCATCACCTTCTTCCTCATGTGGCGGCTGGACATACACCTGCACCGCGTCTCGCTGGGCGCGCTCATCATCGCGCTGGGCCTGCTGGTGGACGACGCCATCATCGCCGTCGAGATGATGCAGGTCAAAATGGAGGAAGGCTGGGAGCGCGCCAAGGCGGCCTCCTTCGCCTGGACGTCCACCGCCTTCCCCATGCTGACCGGCACCCTGATCACCGCCGCCGGCTTCGTGCCGGTGGGCTTTGCGCGCTCGTCCACCAGCGAATTCACCCAGTCCATCTTCTGGGTGGTGACGATATCGCTGCTGGTGTCGTGGGTGGTGGCCGTGCTGTTCACGCCCTACCTGGGCGCGCTGCTGCTGCCCGACATGGCGAACCATCATGAACGCGATACGCGCTGGGCGCGCTTCAAGCGCCGGCTGATGCGCTGGCTGACGGGCCGTATCGAATGGAGCGTGAACCACCGCAAAACGGTGCTCGCGACCGCGCTGATCACGTTTCTGCTGGCGCTGGGCGCGTTCCGGCTGGTGCCGCAGCAGTTCTTTCCCGACTCGCCGCGCGAAGAGGTATTGGTCGACCTGCATCTGGAGGAAGGCGCGAGCTATGCCGCCACGCTGGCCGAAACCAAGAAGCTGGAGCAATGGCTGGCCGGCGACGAA
This sequence comes from uncultured Burkholderiaceae bacterium, assembly GCA_934525625.1. Classification (GTDB taxonomy): domain Bacteria; phylum Pseudomonadota; class Gammaproteobacteria; order Burkholderiales; family Burkholderiaceae_B; genus Mesopusillimonas. The sequence continues at coordinate 50,644 of CAKSZL010000009.1, read as the reverse complement.
CGCGTGCGCGCCATGACAGCCTACGTGGGCGGCGGCTCGCCGCGCTTTTACCTGGCGCTGGAACCCGAGCTGCCCAAGCTGAACTACGCGCAGCTCATCGTCTACCCGCACGGCCTGGAACAAGGCAATGCGCTGGCCGCCGATCTGCACGATTACCTGGCAGCGGAGTTAGCGCACATCCGCACCCGCGTCTACCGGCTGGAACTGGGCCCGCCTGTCGGCTATCCGCTGCAGTTCCGCGTCAACGGCGCCGACCCCGACACCGTGCGCGCCATCGCCGCAGAAGTGCGCGACACCATGCGCCGCCACCCTAACGTGCGCGACGTCAATCTGCAATGGCGCGAACGCACCAAGGCCTTGCGCTTTCGCATAGACCAGGACCGCGCACGCGCGCTGGGCGTGAACAGCCAGGACGTGGCGATGACGCTGCAAGCCATGCTCAGCGGCCAGACCGTCACCCAGGTGCGCGACGGCAACGAACTGATAGACGTGGTGGCCCGCGCGCGCGCCGACGAACGCCTGGACGCCGAACAGCTGGGCGCGCTGATGCTGCACACCGCCGCCGGCCGCGCCGTGCCTTTGAGCCAGGTGGCCGAGATCGAGCCCGTGCTGGAAGAAGGCGGCCTGTGGATGCGCAACCGCCTGCCCAGCCTCAGCGTGCGCGCCGACGTGGTCGGCGCCCAGGCGCCCGACGTTTCCGCGCAGATACGCGCAGCCTTGCGCGACGTCGAGGCCAAACTGCCGGTGGGCTACAAGATAGAGGAAGGCGGCGTCGCCGAGGAAAGCGGCAAGGCCAACGCCGCCATCGCCGTGGTGGTGCCGTTGATGCTGCTGCTCTGGGCGGTCTTTCTGATGCTGCAATTGCAAAGCTTCAGCCGCATGTTCATGGTGCTGCTGACCGCGCCGCTGGGCATGGTGGGCGTCACGCTGGCCCTGTTGGTCACGCAACTGCCTTTCGGCTTCGTCGCCACGCTGGGCGTCATCGCGCTGGCCGGCATGGTCATGCGCAATTCGGTGATTCTGGTCGAACAGATAGACCGCGACATCGCCGAGGGCGACACGCCACGCAACGCCATCATCCACGCCACGGTGCGCCGCACCCGCCCCGTGGCGCTGACCGCGATGGCCGCCATCCTGGCCATGATTCCGCTGACGATCTCCGAGCTGTGGGGGCCGATGGCGGTGTCCATCATGGGCGGCCTGGCCGTGGGCACGGTGCTGACGCTGATCTTCGTGCCTGCGCTGTATGCGGCGTGGTTCCGGGTGAAAGGCTAGTGTCCCGCTTGATTGTTCGCGTATTGATATTCGAACTGGCCAAACAGGACACCAGGGTCGAGGCATACAGTCCCCTGGTTTAGAATGATTCCCTGATCGAATCACCACATTTCCACGGATTCCCCATGAGCAGCACCATCCGTCTTACCCAATACAGCCACGGCGCCGGTTGCGGCTGCAAAATCTCCCCCAAGGTACTGGACACCATTCTGGCCGGCAGCGGCGCGCAGAACCTGGACCCCAAGCTGTGGGTGGGCAACGCCTCGCGCGACGACGCCGCCGTCTACGCCATCGACGAAGAGCGCGGCGTGGTGTCAACGACGGACTTCTTCATGCCCATCGTCGACGACCCCTACGATTTCGGCCGTATCGCGGCCACCAACGCCATCAGCGACATCTACGCCATGGGCGGCGCGCCGCTGATGGCCATCGCCATTCTGGGCTGGCCCGTCAACGTGCTGGCGCCCGAAGTGGCGCGCGAAGTCATACGCGGCGGGCGCGCCACCTGCGACGAAGCGGGCATCCCGCTGGCGGGCGGCCACTCCATCGACGCCCCCGAACCCATTTTCGGGCTGGCCGTCACCGGCCTGGTGTCCAAGGCCGACCTCAAGCGCAACGACACGGCCACGGCGGGCTGCAAGCTGTACCTGACCAAGCCGCTGGGCATAGGCGTGCTGACCACCGCGGAAAAGCAATCCAAGCTGCGCGAAGAAGACGTCGGCTCGGCGCGCGACTGGATGTGCAAGCTGAATACGGCGGGCAGCGCGTTCGGCAAGCTGGCCGGCGTCCAGGCCATGACCGACGTCACCGGCTTCGGGCTGCTGGGGCACCTGGTCGAGATGGCCGACGGCAGCGGCGTCAGCGCGCGCATCCGTTTCGATCGCGTGCCGCGCCTGCCGGGCGTGGACCACTACCTGGCCGAAGGCTGCATACCCGGCGGCACGGGCCGCAACTTCGACAGCTACGGCGCGCGCATCGCGCCCTTGCCCGACACCCAGCGCAATCTGCTGTGCGACCCGCAGACCAGCGGCGGGCTGCTGGTGGCCGTCGCGCCCGAGGGCGAAGCCGAGTTCCTGCAAGCCGCGTCCAGCCAAGGGCTGACGCTGCAAGCCATAGGCGAACTCATCGCGCGGCAGCAGTACGCGGTCTTCGTCGAATGATGCGTCCGGACACCGGCGACTACCAGGCGATTTTTCTGGGCGGCGTTCCTTTGATGGACATGCGCGCCCCGGTGGAATTCAGCAAAGGCGCGTTTCCGGGCGCCGTCAACCTGCCGTTGATGAACGATCAGGAGCGGCAGAAAGTCGGCACTTGCTTCAAGCAGCATGGCCAGGAGGCCGCCATCGCGCTCGGCCATGAACTGGTGTCCGGCGTGCTCAAGGACGAGCGCATACAGGCCTGGGCCGATTTCGCCCACGCCCATCCCGAGGGCTATCTGTATTGCTTTCGCGGCGGCCTGCGCTCGGGCATCGCCCAGCAGTGGCTGCTAGAGGCCACCGGCCAGCGCTATCCGCGCATTACCGGCGGCTACAAGGCCATGCGCGGCTTTCTGATGAACGTCACCGAAGCAGCCGTCGCCGAGTGCCGCTTCGTGGTGCTGGGCGGCCTGACGGGCACCGGCAAAACCGACGTTCTGCGCCAACTGGACAATAGCGTAGACCTCGAAGGCCACGCCCATCATCGCGGCTCCAGCTTCGGCCGCCATGCCGACGCCCAGCCGGCGCAGATAGACTTCGAACATCGCCTGGCCATCGACTTCCTGAAGAAACGCCGTGCCGGCCGCGAGTGGTTCGTGCTGGAAGACGAAAGCCGCATCATCGGCAGCTGCAATCTGCCGTCTTCACTGCACCAAGGCATGCAGCAATGGCCGCTGGTCTGGCTGGAAGACACGCTGGAGAACCGTGTTCAGCGCATTTTGCGCGATTACGTCGTCGATCTATGCGCCGAGTTCGTGGCGCTTCATGGCGAGGAGGCAGGCTTCGAACGCTTCGCCGCGCAGTTGCGCCTGAGCCTGGACCGCATCGTCAAACGCCTGGGGAACGAGCGCCATCAGCGCCTGTCGGCCATCATGGACGCCGCCTTGCAGGCGCAGGCGCGCACCGGCGACTTGGCATTGCACCGCGACTGGATAGCCGGCCTGCTCAACGAATACTACGACCCCATGTACGTTTATCAGCGCCAGGTGAAAATGCCGCGCATCGAGTTTTCCGGCGACCAGCAAGCCGTCGCCGACTACCTGCGCACGCGCCGCCCCTGAAGCCTGGCGCCCGCCCAGGGAATAACTGCTAGAATCAATCCGCCTCTACGGGCCGCTGGCCGGCCCGCAAAGCCGCCATGAATCTGAAAAACAAAGGGGGAAAACATGTACTACGTGACGCTTACGCTGGCCGCCATTCTCATCGGCATCTCCATCGGCGCCCTGACGGGCCCGCGCAATAAAGCCCTGCTCATAGGCTCCCTGGCGGGCATCGTGCTGGGCATCGCCGCGCTGGTCACCGCCTCATGGCATTTGCTCGCCATCGGCGCCGCCATCTACCTGCTCACACAACTGACGCAGCGCGACTCGCATTCGCGCGCCTGAACGCCCGCATGGCCGCCCGCCGGCTACTGGCCAGCGGGCAGCATGGGCGACACCGCCATCAGCAACAGGTTGATGGTTACGAACGAACATAAAGTCGCCACCAGCAAAGCCGCCGCCGAGAACTCCTCGTGTTCGTAGCGTTGCGCCAGCACCGTCACGATGACGGCCATGGGCATGGAGGCATTCACCAGGGCCGCAACGCTGAGCTTGGGGTCCATGGCCGGCAGAATCAGCATCAGCGCGCCCACCAGCAAGGGGTGCAGCAGCAGCTTGGCGCCCGCCACGGTAACGACGTCGCGTATCCGGTCTCCCAGCCGGAGCCCGACCAGGCTGCCGCCCACGACGAACAAGGCCAGCGGGCTGGCCACCACCGACACCATCTCTATGGCTTTCGCCGGCACGGCCGGCAAGTGCCAATCCATAACGCGGAACACCAGGCCCATCACCAGGCCCCACAGCAAGGGATTGCGCACCATGGATTTCAGCGAGCGCCACAGCGCCTGCAGCTTGCCCGACCCGCCCGCGCTGTCGGCATACGCCAAGGCGCAAGGCATGATGAACAGGTTCTCGATGATGAAGCACATGGCCAGCGCCATGCCCGCCGTCGGGCCCAGCAATTGCTGCAGAATGGGAAAGCCGATGAACGCCGTGTTCGACGCCGCCGACGCCATGCCCTGCACCGACGCCAACTGGATGCTGGCCCCGCGCACCTTCAGCGCATAAACGATGATCCCTATCATGGTCAGGGCGCTGCCCAGCCCGTAGACCGCCATGTATACCCATTCGATATCGGCCTCGGCGTGGCGCTGGGTCAGGGCGTGAAACAGCAGGGCCGGCATGCCGAACAGGAAGACGAACCGCCCGAATACCCGCGTATCGGTCTTCTGCAGCACGCCGAAGCGCACGGCAAAGTAGCCGACGGCGATCAGCAGGTAGATGGGGGCAGTGAGGGTCAGGACATGCAGCATCGGAGACTTCCAGGGGCGCAAACAAGCCGCCATTCTATCCAAACCAGGGCTGCGGCGTCCTGCCCCCTCGGTTTTCGTCCAGCAAGGCCACCGGCGATACACAGGCCCGCACAAACACGGCGCCTAGCCCGACGCTATCAGTGCGCTCCCTTGCCCATGTCTTTGACCGCTTCGATCTGGTCGAAATCCATGGCGACCGGCACGCCGTCCACCATATCGACCTTGCGCACGTAGACGGTGTTGATGACGTCGCGGGTTTCAGGGTCTATGGCCATGACGCCGCGCGGGCTGGGCAGCGAAGCGCCTTTCATGGCCTGGAACAGTTTTTCGCCATCGGCGTCGCCGCTGGTTTTCTTCAAGGCATCAAAAATCAAAGCCATGCCGTCATACGCGCCCACCGCCAGATAATTAGCGTCCATCTTCTCGCCCGCTACCTCGGCATAGGCTTTCAGGAAGTCCTGATTCTGCCGCGTGGTATTGGACGGCGTATAGAATCCCGTCGATATCGCTCCCGCCGAAGCTTCACCCGCGATGCGTAGTACGTCCGGGTCCACCCAGCCTTCGGGAGCGATCAGCTTGATGCCCGCCTTGTCCAGGCCCTTCTCGGCCCATGCCTTGTAGTAAAGAATGACCGGCTCGCCCACCGGCAGGAAGGCGAATACGGCATCGGGCTTCGTGTCGCGCACACGCTGCAGGAAAGGCCCGTAATCCGAGTTCACGATGGGCAGCGCGACTTCGCCGACGATGTTGCCGCCCGCTTCCGTGAAGGCTTTCTTGAACCAGGTGGCGGCTTCATGCCCCGGGGCGAAATCCGCCACGGTGACGTAGACGTTCTTGAGGCCGTTACGCGCCGCCCATTGGCCCATGGGATACGAGGTTTGCGCCGAGGTGAACGAGGTTCGCACGATGAAAGGCGAACGCTCGGTGATGATGGAGGTAGCGGCGTTCATCACGATCAGCGGCTTTTTGGCTTGCGTCACCAACGGCGCCACCGCCAGCGCGGTCGGCGTAAAATCGAAGCCGGCCAACACGTCCACCTTGTCACGCGTCAGCAGTTCCTGGGCCACGCGCTTGGCCACCTCCGGGTTGGGGCCTGCCGTATCGCGATAGATCACCCTCACCTTGCGGCCCGCCACCTCGTCGCCGTTCAGCTTCAGAAAAGCATTGATGCCGTTCTGCAACTGCTTGCCGCCGACGCCGTACACCCCGCTCATCGACGCCACCACGCCCACCTTGAATTCCTGCGGCGCTTGGGCCAAGGCCAGCGGCGAAGCCAGCAGCAGCGCGGCCGCCCATAGTTTGTTCAGTCTCATTTCGTCTCCTGTTTATCGATATCGTTCTAGTAAAAAATCAGCTCCGGGACTCCCTCCACAGGCCCAATGCTTCCTGGGCGGGCCTGTCGGACATGCTGAACAGCACGGATTCTCTGGCGACGCAATGCGACACCGGCACCCACGAAGGCACGACGAACACGTCGTTCGGGCGCCAGTCGAAGCGGATATCGCCCACCATGCTGTGGCCTTCGCCTTCAATGACGCAAAACACGGTGGCATCGGTGCTGCGGTATGCCGCCGATTCGAAGCCGGCCGGCATCCACTGGACGGCGGCCCCCATCGTTGCCGTGGCCCAGCCACCCGTGCCTGGATGGGCGTAGCGCAGCTTGATGCCGTGCGCGGCGTCCAAGGGCTGCGCCGTGGACAGCTGCCGCAGAATCTCGCGCGTGCGTTCGTAGGGGTAGCGGAAAACCGGATTGCTTCCGCCCGGCTCGTAATCGATGGGCAGCAAATGGCCGCTGAATCGCAGCGGCGAGACTTCGGGGCCGCGGCTGGCGGCGGGCGCGTCGCGGTGCGGGTCGGAAAAGCTGGCGTCCAGCAGGCGCACCAGCGGCACGTCCAGGCCGTCCAGCCAGAACATGGGTTCCGCGCCTTCGTTGCCGTGGCCGTGCCAGGCCCACGAAGGCGTGATGATGAAGTCGCCGCGCTCCATGCCGGCGCGCTCGCCGTCAACCGTCGTGAACCCGCCCTTGCCTTCCATGATCAGCCGGATGGCCGTGGCGGTATGGCGGTGGTCGGGCGCCACCTCGCCGGGCAGAATCATCTGCACGCCGGCATACAAGGAGTGCGTCACACAGGACTGGCCGCGCATGCCGGGGTTCTCCAGCACCAGCACGCGGCGCTCGGCTTCTTCGGCGGTAATCAGCTCGCCCGCCTGCAGCAGGCGTTCGCGCACCAGCGGCCAAGACCAATGGCAAGGCCGGCACGGCGTGACGGGCTCGCGCGGCACCAGCCTTGCCAGCACTTCCCACAGCGGCGCCATCGCATGGGTATCTATCTCGTCATAGAACCGCTGCCGGCGCTCTGCCAGGCCGGCCGGCGGCTCGCGGGTATGCCGGCTATCCATGGACGTCCACCTTGAGCTCGCCCAAGTTCTCTATCCATGTGTGGATGCGCTGCCCGGCCTTTATCGGCCCGACGCCCTCGGGCGTGCCGGTGAAGATCACGTCGCCGGGCTGCAAGGTATAGAAACGCGACGCGAAGGCGATCAGTTCGGCCACGCCCAGAATCAACTGCGAGGTGTTGGAAGACTGCCTGGGCTCTCCGTCCACGGTCAGGGCAAGATCCAGGTCGCTCGGGTCGGGCAGCTCATCGGCCGTCGTCAGCCACGGGCCCAGCATGGTGTAGCTGTCCGGCGACTTGCGCAGGCTGCGCTCTTCCGGGCCGCGTATGGTGATGTCCAAGCCCACGCAGTAGCCGGCCACGTAGTCCAGCGCCTGCGCCGTGCCGACATCGCGCGCTTCCTTGCCGATGACGGCGACCAGCTCCACCTCGTGGTCGGTACGGCGCTCCGGCAGGGTCAAGCATATGCCCTGCGCGGGATCGGCCAGGGAGCTGGCCGCTTTCAGGAACAAGCCGGCGCGTTCGATGTGGTTGATCTGGTTGTCGTGATGCAAATTCGGGTCGTCCAGCACTTCCTTCAAGTGCTTCTGGTAATTGACCGGCGCCGCGATGATCTTGCCCGGATTGGCCAGGGGCAGTTGCAGCGCCACGCCGGACAGCGCCTGGCGCGGCGCATCCGGCAGCAGCGCCTCGATGCGGGCCTTCACGGCAGGCAGGTTGGCGATCAGTTGGTCGCCCAGCGGATACGGGTAATGCGCGGCGGGAATCGCCGACAAGGCCTCGGTCACGTCCAGCACCGATTCGCCTTGCACCACGCCCAGGCGCCCCGAATTGAAACGGCAGATTTTCATGCGAACTCCAGTAATCAGAAATCGTCGTAGTCGTACAGCCAGGACAGGCTTTCGTAGCCTTGCTCGTCCGTGCGCGGCGCCAGCATCTGGTTGCGCAGCTCGCGCGCCACGCCGCTGGCGTGATAGGCCTCGCCGTACATGCGCGCGGTCAGCTGCACGCGGCCGGTGCGCAGATAGCGGTGCTCCTGGTAACGCAGCAGCGCTTCCTGCACGCCGCCGCCTTCGGAAAGCTCGCGCGCCAGGCAGACCGCGTCTTCCATGGCCATGGCCGCCCCTTGCGCCATGTACTGCAGCATGGGGTGGGCGGCATCGCCCAGCAGCGTGACACGCCCTTTCGACCACTCCCGTACCGGTTCGCGGTCGCATAGCACCCACATGCGCCAGGTTTCTATCAGTGCAAGCAAGTGCCGAACCTGCTCGCAGTTGCCGGCGAAGCGCTTGAACAGCTCCGCGCTGTCGGCCTTGGCGTCCCAGCCCTCGACGTATTTATCGCTGTGAAACACGGCGACGAGGTTGTAAAGCTGGCCCCCGCGCAGCGGATACTGCACCAGATGGTTCTTGGCGCCCGCCCACAGCACCATGTCGTTGCGGCGCAGGTGCTCCGGCACTTGCTCGATGGGCAGCACCGCGCGATACGCGATGTGGCCCGACACGCGCGGCGCACCGTCGCCCAGCAGCTGGCCGCGCACCTTGGACCACAGGCCGTCGCAACCCACCAGCGCCGCGCCGGTGAATTCGGCGCCGTCCTCGGTGCGCAGCACGACGCGGTCGCCATGGTCTTCAAAGCCGGTCACGCGGCAGCGCGTATGCATGACGATGTTGGCTTGTTCACGGCAAGCCCGCACCAGAGCGGCATGCAAGTCGGCGCGATAAATGACGCCATAGGGTTTGCCGAAGCGGGAGATGAACGGCTGGCCCATCTTCATGCTGGTCACGGTCTCGCCCGTCATGCCATCCATCATGACCAGGTGCTCGGGGTAGACGACCGTCTGCTCGATGGCTGCGCTGATGCCCAGAATGTCGAACACGCGAAACGCGTTCGGCCCCAACTGTATGCCGGCGCCGATTTCCTTGAACTCTTCGGCCTGCTCCAGCAGCAGCACCTGCCGCCCCTGCCGGGCCAGCATCAACGCCAGGGCGCAGCCGCCGATGCCGCCGCCGGCAACGATGATTGGCGACTCTTGCCCGGAAATACTTGAATTCATTGCTTGCGCCTCCTGTGACGACTGCATTGTCAGGCGGCCAGCAATCTAAGTCTATATAATGGAAATTATTGAAATCATAAATATAACTAATGGCAAGACTGGATAACGTCGACTTGCGCCTGCTTCAGCTATTCGAGCTGATCTACCGTCATCGCAATCTGTCGCGCGTGGCCGATCAGCTCGGCCTGACGCAGCCCGCCGTCAGCCTTGCGCTGGGCAAGCTCAGGCAGCATTTCGGCGATCCGCTGTTCGTGCGCATAGGCGGCGAAATGATGCCCACGCCCGCCGCCGACCAGTTGTCGCAGTTGGCCTTGAACGCCATCGCCTCGCTGGAAGCCACGCTGGCCTACCGCCCCACCTTCGACCCCGAGCGGGAGCTGCGTATCTTTCGCATCGCCATGACCGACGTCGGCCAGATCGTCGTGCTGCCCAAACTGCTGAACACCGTGCGCACCGCCGCGCCCTTCGTGAACATCGACATCAGCACCATAGACGAAACCACCGTCAACCAGCTGCAGCATGGCTCGCTGGACATCGCCATGGGTTTCCTGCCCGACATGGAAGGCCGCTTCATCCAGCGTTCCATTTTCGAAGAAAGCTTTTCGTGCCTGGTACGCCAAGGGCATCCGCGCATTTCCGGCACGCTGACGGTGGACGCCTACCACGACGAACAGCACGTCATCGTCAAGACTTCGGGCACCGCCCACCTCATCATCGAAAACAAGCTGCGCCAGCAAGGCATCATCCGCAAAATCGGCGTGCAGATCCCGAACTTTCTCGGGCTGGCCACCGTCATCGGCAGCACCGACCTGGTGGCCACCCTGCCCAGCCGCGCCGCCCGCATACTTGGCGAACAATCCCACGCACGCGTCTTGCCGCTGCCCGTGGCCATGCCTGGCTACCAGGTGCGGCTACACTGGCATGAACGCATGCAGAAGGATCCCGGCCATATCTGGATGCGCAACCTGATCGCCTCGCTGTTTCTGGACGACTGAGCGCCGGCGGTCATCCACGAACCGTACCAATCACGTATGGGTTCACAGCCGCGGCGCCCCGCCCGCCGACTCACCCGCCGCCATGCCACACCTAAATTAATAGACTGATAAGTCTATTAAAAATAGAAGCCGTCTCCTTCCAACAGTTATATCTTACTGTAACCACAGCATTTATACCTGGGAAAACCCCTACGCAACACTCATTCGAAATTAATTGACCAGCGGGTTCAATAAAATCTATTATTCGACTCATTGGTTTATTAATTACGACCGGCATGAAAAGCGCCGGTGCTCAGGGGCCGCACGATGCACATACAGGAAAGATGGATACGCACGTTCGAAACGATTTTCCAGGCGTGCAAGGTGACGTCCGGCGAAGCCGTGCGCATCCTGACGGAAACCGATAGCCGCTCGATCAACGTCGCGCTGGCCGAACTGGCCTTGGCGCGCATGGGCGCCATACCGGTGCGCATCAACGTTCCGTCTCTGCCTGTCACCACACCGGTGCCGGTGCGCTCCACCGGCGCCTCGCACGTCATCCAGCATATGCCGCCCGTCATGCGGGCTTTGTCCGGCGAAGGCCTGATCGTGGACCTGACCGTCGAAGGCTTGCTGCATTCGCCCGAACTTCCCCAACTGCTGCAATCGGGCGCGCGCGTCATCATGATCAGCAACGAACACCCGGAGATTCTGGAACGCCTGACCACCAGCCAGGATTTGAAATCGCCGGTGAAGAACGCCGTGCGCATCCTGGCCAAAGGCCGCCAGATGCACGTGACCTCGGCCGCGGGCACCGACCTGCGCATTGCGCTGGAGCACGCCAAGGTCGGCGGCGTCTGGGGCGGCGCCGACCGGCCGGGGCTGGTGCAGCATTGGCCGGGCGGCATCTGCCTGGCCTTTCCGGCCGCCCATAGCGTCAACGGCACGCTGGTCATGGACGTCGGCGACGCCAACCTGACTTTCAAGCGCTATCTCGAAAGCCCCGTTACGCTGCGCATTGAGGACGACTACGTCGTGGACATCAACGGCCCTGGCCTGGACGCCGAGCTGATGCGCAGCTACATGGCGGCCTGGAACGACCGCGACGCCTACGCCGTCAGCCACGTGGGCTGGGGCATGAATCCGGCCGCCCGCTGGGACGCCTTGCAGATGTTCGACAAAGCGGACACCAACGGCACCGAGTTGCGCGCCTTTGCCGGCAACTTCCTGTACAGCACCGGCGCCAACGACGTGGCCGGACGCCATACGCTGGGGCATTTCGACTTGCCCATGCGCCGCTGCACCATCGCCGTCGACGACCTGACGGTGGTCAAGGACGGCATGCTGTGCGAGGTGTTCTGATGCCCGGCCCTATTCCTAGCTGGCTGAGCAGTGGGCGCGGCGGCGTTCCGCTGGTGCTGCTGCACGGCATGGGCTCCACCGCCGACGCCTGGCTGCCCCAGCTGTATGCATTGAGCGCCCAACGCCAGGTCGTCGCCTGGACGGCGCCCGGCTACGGCAATTCGCCCCCGCTGGCGGAACTGGGCTGGCCGGCCCTGGCCGATGCGCTGGCCGCCATGCTGGATGTTTTGGAGATCCCGCGCGCCCATATCCTGGGCCACTCCATAGGCGGCATGGTGGCGCAGGAGTTCTACCACCGTCATCCCCAGCGGGTTCAGTCCCTGACACTGTCCGCGACCAGCGCAGCCTTCGGCGCCAAAGACCCGCAATGGACGCAAGGCTTCATCCGCCAGCGCATCGAGCCGCTGGAGCAATACGAAAGCTTTGCCGCCGCCGCGCCCACGCTGTTGGCGAATTTCATGTCGCCCACGACGCCGCCCAGCCTGCGGCATCTGGCCGAGCTTTCCGCCTCCCGCATCCAGCGCGGCCGCTACGTCGAGTACTTGCATCTGCTGACCCGCTTCGACCGCAAGGCGCAAGCCGCCGACATTCGCGCCCCCGTGCTGTTGCTGGCCGGCGAGCACGACACCCAGGCGCCGCCGCGCGGCATGCAGGCGCTGGCCCAACGTATTCCCGGCGCCCGTTTTCACGTCATCGCCGGCGCCGCGCACATGGCCAACCTGGAGGCCAGCGACGCATTCAACCAGACCCTGGAGGACTTTCTGGCGCAAGCGCCAGCATCCACCTTCCCGACTTTGCAACAGGACATCCTATGAACAGCAGTTACTTGAACACCTATTCGGAATCCGCCGATCACAACACCTTCTTCGACGGCGCCGCGCTGACGGACGAGCAGCGGGCGCTGATCGCCAAGGTCGACGAGTACGGCGTGCGCTGGGCCGATCGCGCCTACCGGCATGACCGCGAGGCCAGCTTCCCGCGCGAGAACTACGACGATCTACGCGAAATGGGCTTCCTGGGGCTATGCGTACCCAAGCGCCTGGGCGGGCTGGGCGCCGACTACCGCACCTATGCGCTGGTGGCTTCGCGCATCGCCTACTACTGCGGCAACACGGCCAACACTTTCAATATGCACAACGCCAATGCCTTGTGGACGGCGGACATGGTAGACGGCATGGAGCTGAGCGATGCGCAGCGGGCCAGCCATGAACGCAATCGGTCGTTGCACTACGCCAACATGCTGGCCGGCAAAATCTATTCCCAGCCCTTCTCGGAAGGCAGCGGCGCGGCAGCGGGCCGCCATGCCTTCGGCACGACCGCCGCGCGCGTAGACGACGGCTGGGTGCTGAACGGCAAGAAGATCTTCGCCTCGCTGTCGGGCTCGGCCGACTACTATGGCGTGCTATGCACCGAGGACGTGCCCGACGCCACGCTGGCGAACACCATGTTCCTGGCCGTGCCGGCCGACGCCCCGGGCGTTTCCATCGTCGGCGACTGGGACCCGCTAGGCATGCGCGGCACGGTCTCGCGCACGCTGCTGTTCAAGGACGTGCACGTACCCGAAACGGCGGCCTTGATGCCCGAAGGCGTCTATATCCGCGCCGCTTCCCAGTATCCGCACATGTTCATGACCTTGACGCCCTGCTACATCGGCGTCGCCCAGGCCGCTTTCGACTTCACCATCGCGTACCTGCGCGGCGAGGTCGAGGGCGTCAACGTCAAGCGCCGCATGTATCCCACCAAGCAGTACGGCGTGGCCGAAATGTACATCAAGCTGCAGCAGGCCTGGGCCCTGTTCCACCGCGTCACGTCGGAGTTTCGTCGCAACCCGAGCTGGTCGCAGCGCATGCGCGCGTACTCGTGCCAGTACACCATCATGGAGTACTGCAACCAGATCTGCTCGGACGCGGTGCGCATTTGCGGCGGCCAGGCCATGCTCAAGTCCTTCCCGCTCGAACGCCTGTACCGCGACAGCCGCTGCGGCGCCCTGATGCTGCCCTGGACCTCCGAGATCTGCATGGATCGCCTGGGCCGCGGCCTGCTCTACAAAGAAAACGAAACCGACGATTGAACCGTTGAACCCCATTGACCTTCCGCCCTCACGGTGACGCCATGACCACTCCCACCCACGCCGCGCCGCATAAACCCGAACTGCGCCATGCCTTCGGCCGCTTCGCCACCGGCATCGCGGTCATCACCTCCCTGGACGAGCAAGGCGCGCCCTACGGCCTGACGATCAATTCCTTCGCCAGCGTCTCGATGGCGCCGCCCATGATCAGTTGGAACGTCATACGCGGTTCGCGCGCCCGCGCCGTCATCCAGCAGGCCGGGCGGTTCGTCGTCAACATCCTGGCGCGCGACCAGCTTGCCGTGGCTCAGCGCATGACGGGCCCGAACGAGCTGCGCTTCCACGACGTGGGCTTTCAGCGCTCCAGCCACGGCCTACCCATTCTGGACGGCACGCTGGCCACCTTCGAATGCAGCGTGCACAGCTTCGTGGCGGCCGGCGACCACGACATCGTGCTGGGCGCCGTGGACGGCTTCGCCCACCAGGACGGGCCGCCGCTGGTGTACTGGCGCGGCGCCTACACCACCGCGCACGCGGCGCAGCCGTCTTGCACCAACGCCTGACCCCATCCGTTTTCCCTCAAGACCCGCCGGCCCGCCGGCGGCATAACCAAAGAAACACCAATACCACGGAGACAAACCATGACACTACGCAAGTTGATGACCACGCTTTGCGCTGGTCTGCTGCTCGGCACCGCGGCCCAGGCCCAGGTCAAGATCGGCTTCATCGCCTCGTCCACGGGGCCGGTCTCGCTGATCGGCATTCCCCAACGCAATACCGTGCCGCTGCTGCCCACGCGCATCGGCGACGTCACGGTGGAGTACCTGCCCTTCGACGACGCCAGCGACCCGAACGCCACCGTCACCATCCTGAAGCGGTTGATCAGCGAGCAGAACATCGACGCCCTGATCGGCCCCAGCAGCTCGCCCAACGCCATGGCCGCGCTGAGCTTCCTGGACGAGGCCAAGCTGCCCATGCTGGCCCCGGTCGGCACCACCGCCATCGTGCTGCCCATGGACGACAAGCGCCGCTGGGTCTTCAAGACCACGCAGAACGACGGCCTGGTCGCTGACAAGCTCATCAAGCACATGCAGGCGTCGGGCGTCAAAACGCTGGGCTTCATCGGCACCGGCGACACCTATGGCGAAACCTGGCACCAGGTCATGACCGAGCACCTGGCCGGCACCGGCATCCAGATCATCGCCAACGAGCGCTTCAAGCGTCCCGACACGTCCGTCACCGGCCAGGCGCTGCGCATCCTCAGCGCCAAGCCCGACGCGGTGCTGGTCGCCGCGCCCGGCGGCCCCGCCGTGCTGCCGCAGGCCACGCTGCACGACATGAAGTATCCCGGCACGATCTACCAGACGCACGGCGCCGCGCTAAACGAGTTCCTCAAGCTGGGCGGCGCCAAGGTCGAAGGCACCATCCTGGGCGGCAGCCTGATGCTGGTCATGGACGAGATCCCCGATAGCAACCCCGCCAAACCCGTGGCGCGCCGCTACATCGACGGCTACAAGCAACTGCACGGCAGCGAACCCGCCACTTTCGGCGGCAACGCCTACGATGCGGGCCTGCTGCTGGAACGCGCCATTCCCGAAGCCATCAAGCACGGCAAACCCGGCACCGAGGCCTTCCGCCTGGCGCTGCGCGACGCGCTGGAGAAAATCAAGGAAATGCCCGGCACGCAAGGCGTCTACAACATGACGCCCGAAGACCATAGCGGCTTCGACGAGCGCGGCGTCGAGCTGCTGACCGTCAAGCACGGCAGTTGGTCGCGCGTGGAGTGAACGGCATGCCCGCCCCTACCTTTCAGCACCCGGCCTATGTGTGCCATGCCTACGGCAACCCGCCCGACATCCGGCTGGACGAGCAAGCCGCCACGCAAGCCCCGGGCCCGGACGAAGTCCTGATGCAAGTGGCGTACGCCGCCTTCAACTTCACCGACTATCTGCTGGTGCAAGGCAAGTATCAGGACAAGCCGGCCCCGCCCTTCGTGCCGGGGCTGGACGCCGCCGGCATCGTCTTGCGCACCGGCGCGAACGTACAGGGGCTGGCGGCGGGCGACCGCGTCATTTCCAGCGGCGTCGCAGGCGCTTGGGCCGCACAACTCAAGGCGCCGGCCAGGCGCCTGGTCAAAGTGCCGGATGCCGTGCCGCTGGACCAGGCCATCGCCTCGGTCAACTCGCATCTGACGGCCTATCACGGCCTGATCGACCGCGCCGCGCTGCGCGCGGGCGAAAGCGTGCTGATCCTGGGCGCCAACGGCGCGGTGGGCAAGGCCTGCCGGCAGATCGCCGAGCATGCCGGCGCCCGCGTATACACGCTGAGCCGGGACGGCGACGGCCTAGTCATCCGCGGCAAGGGCATAGCCGACGTCCGCGCCACGCGGGACACGCTGAAAGCCGCCCTGCGCCAAGCGCTGGGCCCGGCGGGCGCGGACGTGGTCGTCGACCCCGTGGGCGGCTCCTTTACCGAGGCCGGCGTACGCAGCCTCGGCTGGCGCGGCCGCCTGCTGGTCATCGGCTTCGCCGCAGGCGACATTCCCAGCATTCCCGCCAACCTGCTGCTGCTCAAGGGCGCCAGCCTGGTGGGCGTGTATTGCGGCGGCCTGCTGATACGGCAAGAGCCCGAGTTCACGCGCCAACTGGCCGCCATGCTCGAATTGATGGCCGAGGGCGTATTGACGCCCTTGGCGGTCAGCCATTGCCCGATCTCGGATTTCGCCGCCATCTGGTCGCGCTATACGCAAGCGGCCAGCGGCTCCAAGATCGTGCTGGACATGCGCCGCACCCCCGCCTAGCCCCGAGCGCCATGACGCGACAACGACCCTGCTGCGAGACCAGAACATGAAGCGCCAGAACCTTTCCGCGCAAAGCGGGCAGACGCCGGCCCGGCCCGACGCCCCCTTCCTCGATCCCGGCTTCGCGCCGGTGGACATCGCTACGCAAACCCGTGCGGACGGCAGTATCGTACTGAGCAACCGCCTGCCGCTGGGCCCGCTGCCCGTGCGGCAGTTGGGCGATTACCTGCGCCGCCACGCCCGGGAGCGCCCCGAGCACACTTTCCTGGCCGAACGCGATGCCGCCCGGCTTTGGCGCCGCCTGAGCTACGGCCAGGCGCGCCGGCAAGCCGATGCGCTGTCGCAATGGCTGCTGAACCTCGGCCTGGACGGCCGCCGCCCGCTGATGATTCTCAGCGAAAACAGCATTCATCACGCGCTGCTGCAACTGGCGGCGATGCAGATCGGCATCCCTGTGATGCCGGTGTCGCCGGCCTACAGCCTGATGTCCCAGGCTTGCGGCAAAGTGCGTGAGCTGGCGCAGCGCTTCCAGCCCGCGCTGATCTACGCCGACAATGCGCAGCGCTACGCCAAGGCGCTGGAAGTGGCGCGGGAGGCGGTACCCGACCTCAAGATACTGGCCGACGACAACGGCGCATGGCCCGATGCCGTCGTGTTCTCGGAGGCTAGCCTGACGGCGCCGACGGCTGCGGTGGAGGACGCCTACGCTGCTGTCGGCCCGCGAACGGTGGCGCGGCTGCTACTGACTTCCGGCTCTACCGGCAGCCCCAAAGCCGTCATCATGACGCAAAGCAATATCCTGTCTTCCGGTGTGCTATGGGACACGGTCTGGCCCTTTCTGGCGCAAGAGCCCCTGGTGCTCGTCGACTGGCTGCCCTGGAACCATACGGCCGGCAGCCACGGCCCCTTCAGCATGGCTTTGCGCCACGGCGGCACGCTGTATCTGGACGACGGCAAACCCGTCCCCGAACTGATAGGCCGGACGCTAGCCAACTTGCGAGAAATCCGTCCCAACATCATGGTCAACGTACCGCGCGGACTGGACATGCTGGTTGCGCAAATGGAGGACGATCCGGCCGGCGCAGCCGAGGTCTTCGCCAATCTGCGCGTCATCGTCTACGGCGGGGCGGCGCTGTCGCCCCAGACCCTGGCCAGGCTGGAGCAATTGAGCGTGCAGGCGACCGGACGCCGCGTGCCCGTCAGCTCGTCGCTGGGTTCCACCGAGACCACCATGCCCGCCACGCTGATCTGGTGGCCGCCCAAGATCCTGGGCACGCTGGGCCTGCCCGCGCCCGGCGTAGAGGCCAAATTGGTGCCGCTGGATGGCCGCTATGAGGTTCGCTTCCGCGGCCCCAACATCACCCCCGGCTATCACGGCGACGCGCAGGCGACGGCCCAGGCTTTCGACGAGGAAGGCTTCCTGAAAACCGGCGACGCCGTCACCTTCGCCGACCCGGACGACGTCACGCAAGGCTTGCTGTACGCCGGCCGCCTGTCGGACAACTTCAAGCTGTCGTCGGGCACCTGGGTGTCGGTCGCCAAGGTGCGCGAGGAACTGCTGGAGCACCTGGCGCCGCTGATACAAGACGTGGTGCTTGCGGAACCCAACCGGCCGGAACTGGGGGCATTGTGCTTTCCCAATGCGGCGCGCCTTCGCAAGCTCTACCCCGAGCTGGCCGAGGCGCCGCCCGCCGCCCTGTGCCGCCACCCTGCCCTGCTGGCCGAGCTGGCGCGGCGCATCCGGCGCTACAACGAGGCGTTTCCCGGCAGCAGCACGCGCATCGCCCGCGCCGTCCTGTTGGAGACGCCGCCCAATATCGACATCGGCGAGATCACCGACAAAGGGCATATCAACCAGCGCGCCGTGCTGGCGGCGCGCGCCGCCCAGGTCGAGCGCCTGTACGCCAAAGACGAAGACGGCCCCGAGCGCCTGGTGTTCCAAACGGCCGAGTAGCCAGCGCCGCGGCGGGCATGCCCGAAAGCCCCGGGCCGACTTGATATAGTATGGCCCGTGGCGGCGGCGAACGGCCGCTATTTTTTGTTCATCACCAGAGGCCCGAATCCCATGGCGAGACCCCAGGCGCTAGACTACGAAGACCGCAAGCGGGACATTCTGCGCGCGGCGGCAGTCCTGTTCGCCCGCCAAGGCTATAACGAAACCTTGCTGGAAGACGTCGCTAGGCAATGCGGCATCTCGAAGTCCGCGCTGTATCACTACCATCGCTCCAAGCACGCCGTCCTTCTCGGGCTGATCCAGTGGAAGATAGAAGATCTGCTCTGGAAGGTCGAGGCGGCCATCGAGGCAGCCGGCACGCCGCGGGACAAGCTTCTTGCCCTGACCACCACGCTGGTCAACGAATATATTCGCAGCCCCGAGGAAATCACGGTGCTGCTGACCCAGGTGCGCCACCTGGAACAGGGCGCCTTCCAGGACATCGCCAAGATACAGGAACGCTTCATTGCCCGGCTGGCCCTGGTCATCCAGGCCCTGCGCCCGGACATCGACGTCACCCGCAAGAAGACCACCGCGCTGGCCATGCTGTTTTTCGGCATGACCAACTGGATACACGTCTGGTACAAGCCGTCGGGCTCGATCAAGCCCGACGAGCTTGCCGAGATGATCACCAGGATATTCCTGGACGGCTTGAATTCCCTGACGTCGGAAGAACTGGCCTGAGCCGGCTTGCCGAACGGTAGGCCTAGGCCGCCGCGCGCCCGGCCATCCACGCTCCATAGCGGAACAGCCGCTCGCGCTTGAGCATTTTCTCGACCGTCAGCTCCTGGTTTTCGCGGGCGGCGTCTTCGGCCAGATGTCCGAGCACGTCCGCCGGCAGCGACAAGCCGGCGTGGCCGCACAGCCACAGGCATTGGTCGGGTTCCCAGACTTGCAGGCCCAGGCGCCTGAGCTCCGAACGGTTGAAATCCCTGACGTTGCGCGTCAGCACGACGACGCGCGCCTGCGGCCAGCGGGCCTGCGCCGCGCGCGCCGCGGCGATGACGTGCCAATCCTTGGGGTCGCTGTAGCGCAGGCCTTGCTTGCCGGCCGACACGTCGCCCAGGTCGGCCTGCGGAAACGCCGATTGCAGGGCCTGCCAGTGCCCGGCCAGCAGTTCGGGCTCGGTGCCCCACAGGCGATGCGCGTTGCGCCGCCATTCATCGCCGATGACCGGGCTCCATGCCAGTTGGAAAGCGCCGCGCGCGGCCAATTGGAAGAACATGCGGCGCAGCACGTTGGACAGCAGCACGCAGGTATCCAGCACGAGCACGCCGGGCAACTGCATGGCCTACATCCTTTGCAAGGCCATCAACACCTTGCGCGTGTTGAGCGGACGGCCCGCCAGCAGATGGTCGATGCGCTCGCGCAAGGGCGCGCGCAAGGCCGCCGCCTGGGCCGGGTCTTCGAAATCCGGCGGGGCTACGTCCAGGCCGTAGCCGGTTTCCGTCAGCAGTATCCACTCGAAGCGGCGCAAGGCGCCCGCCGCGCTGCTGCCCTGGGCCAGTTGACTGAGGGCTTCGTCGTAGGCTTCGAACAGGGTTTCGTGGGGGTCTTCGCGGGGCAGCAGGCGCAGCAGCAGCTCGTTCATGTACCAGGCCGACATCCAGGCCTTGCCGGCCATGGGCCGTATGCCGGCGGACTCGACGCGCACCAGCGTCTTGATTTCGTGGCTGCCCGTCCAGGAAAGCAGCACGGGCTGGAAAATGGACAAGGCCGGGCGCAGCACCGACTGCGGCCGCTTGGCGCCCTTGGCCACCAGCGCCACCGTCCCGTGTTCGCGCGTGAACGCCTGCACGATCATCGAGGTTTCCCGCCAGGCCGTGCTGTGCAGCAGATAGCCGGGCACGTCGTGTACGCGGTGAACGCGTCTGCTCATGCAAGCGCCCCCATTCCATTTCCAGATCGAACGAGGGCGCGAAAGCGAAGCGCAGACAGTACAAATCGTACGGCAAGCGAAGCTGACAAAGCCATCGTTCGATCTGGGAATGGAATAATCAATCGTAGCCTAGTTCGCGCAGGGCACTCTCGCGCTCCGACCAACCCTTGCGCACCTTCACGTAGACGTCCAGGTGCACGGGCTTGTCCAGCAGCTTGACCATGTCCTGGCGGGCTTCGGTGGCGATGCGCTTCATGTGCGCCCCGCCCGCGCCCAGCAGGATAGGCCGGTGGCTGTCGCGCTCGACCAGCACGCAAGCCGAGACGTTGACGCCGCGCTCGGTTTCTTCCCACTGCTCTATCATCACCGTGCAGCCGTAGGGCAGTTCGTCGCCGACCAGGCGGAAGATTTTCTCGCGCAGCAGTTCGGCGGCGATGAAGCGCACGGAGCGGTCCGTCATCGCGTCTTCTTCGAACATGGGTTCGCCTTCGGGCAGATGCTTGGCGATTTCGTCGCGCAGGATGTCCAGCTGGATGCCCTTGGCCGCGCTGATGGGCACGACGGCGGCGTATTCGTGCTGCGCGACGATTTTCTCGACGAAGCCGAACATGCTGCCTTTGTCCTTGACCATGTCCACCTTGTTGATCACCAGGATAGCGGGCCGGCTCTTGGGCAGCAAAGGCAGCAGTTGCGCGTCGGCCTCGCTCCATTTACCCGCTTCGACCACGTGCAGCACGACGTCCACGTCGGCCAGCGCCTGGGTGACGACGCGATTCATCATGCGATTCATCGCGCCGCCGTGGCGGGTCTGGAAGCCGGGCGTGTCGACGAACACGAACTGGTGGGTATCGCTGGTGTAGACGCCGTGGATGCGGTGGCGCGTGGTCTGAGCCTTGCGCGACACGATGGACACCTTGCCGCCGACCAGCGCATTCATCAGCGTGGACTTGCCCACGTTGGGCCGGCCGACGACGGCCACGAAACCGCAGTGAAAAGCTTGGCTGCTCATGGGAATCTCCTGTATTTGCGCACCTTCACCACGCCATTGGCGCCATGCCTCATTTGCGCTCTTGCTCCACCGCCACGGGCAGGGACAACTGGGCCGACTTGCGCGCGCGGCTGCGGCTGCCGGCGCGCTTCTTGGCGGGCAAGGCCTGGCGCACGGCCTCGATGGCCTGGGTGGCCGCCTGCTGCTCGGCGGCGCGCCGGCTGCTGCCCACCGCCGACACCTTGATGTCCAGCGCGGCGATGGTGCATTCGACGTCGAAAGTCTGGCTGTGCGCCGCACCGTGGGTGGCCACGACCGCGTACGTGGGCAGATCGAATTTGTGGCCTTGCAGCAGCTCTTGCAGCAAGGTCTTGGGGTCTTTGCCCTGGGTCTTGGGGTCTACCTGCTGCAGCATGGGCTCGTATAGCTGCGTAATCACCTGCCGCACGGCCTCGAAGCCGGCGTCCAGGAATATCGCGCCCAGAATGGCCTCGACGGTGTCGGCCAGTATGGACGGACGGCGGAAACCGCCGCTTTTGAGTTCGCCCTCGCCCAGGCGCAGGTAAGAGGAAAGATCCAGCCGCTGGGCGATCTCGGCCAGCGCCGACTGCTTGACCAGGCTGGCGCGCAAGCGCGACAGATCGCCCTCGTCTATCTTGGTGAAACGCTCGTAAAGCCTGGCCGCCACGACGAAATTGAGCACCGAATCGCCCAGGAATTCCAGGCGTTCGTTATGCTTGGAGCCGTGACTGCGATGCGTCAGGGCCTGCTCCAGCAGGGCTCGGTCCTGGAAGGTATAGCCCAGGGCCGCTTCTAGCGCCGGCAGCTTATTCATCAGTTGAACCCGCCTATGCGGCTGGGCGAGCTGAAGTTCATCCAGATGAAGAACGCGCGGCCCACGATGTAGCGGTCGGGCACGAAGCCCCAATAACGACTGTCCAGGCTGTTGTCGCGGTTGTCGCCCATCATGAAGTAATGGCCTTCGGGCACCTTGCAGCGCACCCCGGCGGTAAAGTACTCGCACTGGTTGCGATACGGGAAATTGGAGATGGGCATGTAGTCCTGCAGCACCTTGCGGCTGTACAGGATGTCGTGCGAGGTCTCGCCCAGTTCTTCGGTGTAGCGCCCGATGTAGACGGACTGGTCGGGTTCGTAGTAGTCGCCCGAGCGCTGCTGGCCCACTTCCTGGCCGTTGATGTACAGCTTCTTGCCCTGGTAGAGCACCTCGTCGCCGGGCAGGCCGACCACGCGCTTGATGTAGTCCACCTTGGGGTCGACCGGGTAGCGGAACACCACGACGTCGCCGCGCTTGGGCGAACCCAGCTCGACGACTTTTTTGTCGACCACGGGCAGGCGTATGCCGTACTGGAATTTATTGACCAGGATGAGATCGCCGTTTTGCAGCGTGGGCAGCATGGAGCCCGACGGAATGCGGAAGGGCTCGATTACGAAGGAGCGTACGGCGAACACCGCCAGAATGATGGGAAAGAAACTGACGCAGAATTCTATCCAGGCCGGCACGCGATGCGCCTGCTCGTAGGCCTCGCGGCGCAGGCGGGCAGCCTCGACCGTGCCGATGCCGGTGGGGTTGGCGTCGTACACCGCCATCCGCGCCTCGGCCCGGCGCAAGCGGCGCTTGCGCAGCCAGCCCCACTCCAGCGCGCTGACCACGCCGGTGAGCACCAGCAAGATGAATAGTATCAATGCGAAATCCCAGTTCATGACTCCCGACCTTGTCGCTACGCTGCTTGCTTGTTACTTGTCTTCGACCTGCAGGATGGCCAGGAAGGCCTCTTGCGGGATCTCCACGTTGCCCACTTGCTTCATGCGCTTCTTGCCGGCTTTCTGCTTTTCCAGCAATTTCTTTTTACGCGTGATGTCGCCGCCATAGCACTTGGCCAGCACGTTCTTGCGCAGGGCCTTGACGGTTTCGCGCGCGATGATCTCGGCGCCGATGGCGGCCTGGATGGCAATGTCGAACATCTGGCGCGGAATCAGCCCGCGCATCTTGCTGACGACCTCGCGACCGCGATAGCGGGCGTTGCTGCGGTGCACGATCATGGACAGCGCATCGACCCTGTCGCCGTTGATGAGCACGTCGACCTTGACCACGTCGGAAGGCTGATAGGCCTTGAACTCGTAGTCCATCGAGGCATAGCCGCGCGAAACGGACTTGAGCTTGTCGAAGAAGTCGAGCACGATCTCGGCCAGCGGCATCTCGTAGACCAGATTGACCTGCCGGCCATGGTACACCATGTTCTGCTGCACGCCGCGCTTGGTGGTGCACAGCGACATCACGGCCCCGACGTACTCTTGCGGCATCAGCAGGCTGACGATGACGATGGGTTCGCGCACTTCGGTGATGGCGCCCACCTCGGGCATGCGCGAGGGGCTTTCTATGCATATGACGCTGCCGTCGCGCTTCTCGACCTCGTACACCACCGACGGCGCGGTGGTGATGATGTCCATGTCGAACTCGCGCTCCAGGCGCTCCTGCACGATTTCCATGTGCAGCAGGCCCAGGAAGCCGCAGCGAAAGCCGAAACCCAGCGCCTGCGATACCTCGGGCTCATAGATCAGCGATGCGTCGTTCAGCTTGAGTTTTTCGAGAGCGTCGCGCAACTGGTCGTATTCGCTGCTTTCAACCGGGAACAGGCCCGCGAACACCTGCGGCTTGACCTCTTTGAAGCCCGGCAGCGCCGCGGCGGCCGGCTTGCCGGCCAGCGTGATGGTGTCGCCCACCTTGGCGTGTTCGAGCTCTTTGATGCCGGTGATGACGAAACCCACCTCGCCGGCGGACAACACCTGGCGCGGCTGCGACTTGGGCGTAAAAACGCCTATCTGCTCGCACAGATGGCTGGTGCCGCTGGCCATCAGCATGATTTTGTCTTTAGGCCGCAGCGTGCCGTTGACGATGCGCACCAGCATGACCACGCCGACGTAGTTGTCGAACCAGGAATCGATGATGAGCGCCTGCAGCGGCGCCTGCGGGTCGCCCTTGGGCGCCGGCATCCGGGCGACGATGGCTTCGAGGATGTCTTCCACCCCCATGCCGGTCTTGGCGCTGGCGGGAATCGCGTTGCTGGCGTCTATGCCAATGACGTCCTCGACCTCCTGGCTGGCGGTTTCAGGGTCGGCCGAGGGCAGGTCCATCTTGTTGAGCACAGGCACAACCTCGACGCCCAGCTCGATGGCCGTGTAGCAGTTGGCCACCGTCTGCGCCTCGACCCCTTGCGAGGCGTCGACGACGAGCAAGGCCCCTTCGCAGGCGGACAGCGAGCGGCTGACCTCGTAGGAAAAGTCCACGTGGCCCGGGGTGTCGATCAGGTTCAGGTGATAGGTTTTGCCGTCGCGGGCGAGATACTGCAAGGCAGCCGTCTGCGCCTTGATGGTAATGCCGCGCTCGCGCTCGATGTCCATGGAGTCGAGCACCTGCTGAGACATCTCGCGGGCGTCCAGGCCGCCACAGGTTTGGATGAGCCGGTCTGCCAGTGTGGATTTGCCGTGATCGATGTGGGCAATGATGGAAAAATTGCGGATGTGATCCATATATGAGCGGAAAAAACCCCGACACGGGAGACGACGACCCGCGAAAGATACGTAAAAAGAGGAGCGCCGACAGCGCTCCTCTTGGGAGGCCATGTGCTTCAGCCCCCGCTATCGACCCGGCGCGCAAGAAAGCGTCCGGGCCGTTTTTTTGCCGTTTACGGCATTTTAGCCGTTTCCCCGGCTTATTTCGCCCGGGGCTGGACGAGCACCCAGCGCGACTGCCCGTTGCTGAGCACCAGCAGCGCGGCCTTGCCGGATTTGTCCAGGTCGCCGACCACCTTGGCGAACTGGCGCGCGTCGGTGATGTCGGTTTCGCCCACCGTGACAATGATGTCGCCCGGCTGTATGCCTTCGGCAGCCGCGGGTTCGCGCACGTCGCTTACCTGCACGCCGCCCTTGATGCCCAGTTCGGCGCGGGCCTGTTCAGGCACGTCGGTTACCACCAAGCCCAGCGCATCGGTTTTCTCGGGCTGGGCGGCGGGGCCGCGCGGGGTCGTCTCGGGGCTTTCGTTGGGCATCTCGCCCACGCTGACCTTCAGCTTGACGGCCTTGCCCTTGCGCCAGACGTCCAGGGTGGCGGCGGTGCCGGGCTTGGTTTCGCCCACGATGCGCGGCAGGTCGGCCCACTGCTTGATATCGGCGCCGTTGAAGCCGGTGATGACGTCGCCCGGCATCACGCCGGCCTTGGCCGCGGGGCCGTCTTTCTCGACCAGGGAAACCATGGCGCCGCGCGCCTTGCCCAGGCCGATCGCCTTGGCGACCTCGTCGGAGACTTCGCCGATTTGCACGCCGATGCGGCCGCGCGTGACCTTGCCGTGCTCTTTGAGCTGCTCGACGACGCGCATGGCTTCGTCGATGGGAATGGCCAGCGAAATGCCCATGAAGCCGCCGCTGCGCGACACGATCTGCGAGTTGACGCCCACCACCTGGCCGGCCAGGTTGATCAGCGGCCCGCCCGAGTTGCCGGGGTTGACGGCCACGTCGGTCTGGATGAAGGGCAGGTAGTCGCCGGTGTCGCGGTTGATGGCGCTGACGATGCCCGAGGTAACGGTGGAATCGAGGCCGAAGGGCGAACCGATGGCCAGCACCCACTGGCCCTTCTTGAGCTGGCGCGAATCTCCTATGGGCAGCGGGGTCAGGTCCTTCGCGTCGATCTTGATGAGGGCGATGTCGGTGCGCTGGTCGGTGCCGACGACCTCGGCGGTGAGCTCCTTGCCGTCCGTCATCGTGACGAAGATTTCGTTGGCGCCCTCGACCACGTGGTTGTTGGTAAGGATGTAGCCGTCGGCGGAGATGATGAAGCCCGACCCCACGCCGCGCGGCACGGTGCGCTCTTGCGGCTGCTGGGGTTGCTGCGGCGGTTCGCCGCGGCGCTGCGGGCCGGGCATGCCGGGAGGCGCGAAATCAGGGCCGAAGAACCAGCGGAACATTTCGTAGGGGTCGGAGCCGCCCGGGCCGAACGGCGACTGGCGCACGGCGATGGTTTCGGTCGTACGGATGTTGACGACAGAACCCTCGGTGCGCGCAACGATTTCGGTGAAGTCGGGCAACGCCGCGGAAGGCGGCGCGGTAACCTGCGCCTGGGCGGCGGACATCATGCCGCCGGCGACCGCCAGCGACACCGACACGGCGGCCGTCCATTGCCGTATCGATCGAGCGTATTTTCCAATAGCCAGCATGAGGGTTAACTCCTTGAGAGGGCGTTTTTTATTTGGGCGCGCCAGCCGGCGGCACGTATTCGACCTGCTCGGCCAGCGTCTTGAGCGTACCCAGGGGCACTTCGCCTACCAGCGTGAGCCAGTAGTCGGCTACGCGCAGGCCATGAATGCTCATGGCGCCGGCGCTGCGTGATTGGACAGGATGACCGTTGGGACGTTCCGAAACCGGCTCGATAAAAACGGAAATCGCCGCCATGCCGTCCGACAGCACCAGATGCGTCATGGGCTGCCCGCTGCGGGTGGGCCTGGCCATTTGCGAGATGTAGCGGAAACCGAGCGGCGCCGGCACGCGCCAGCCCTGCTCTTCGACCTTGACGTCCTCGCCAGCGGTCTGCACGACCTTCCAGGTGGAGATGTCCCAGGCGGGCGACAGTTGCGCGGCATGGACTGCGTCGCCGAACTGCAGCGAAGTGAACGCCACCTGGTCGATGACGTGGCCGAATTCGTCCAGCGTCTGGGCCTTGAGCAGCAAATCGGTCTGTTCGTCCACGCACAGCCTGTGGCCGTAGCGCAGCGTGTCTTTGGGGCGGATGTCGATGAGGGTGCAGGCGCGGCCCGCCACGCGCTGGCCGGGAGGCCCGACCGAGACGTCGTAGTGTTCGTCGACCAGGGCGTCCTGGTCCAGCATCAGGCTGGGGAAGCGGTGGATACGCTGTTCTTCGACCAGCACCAGGTTTTTCTCGGGCACCAGGCACTGCACGACTTCGTTGTGCCGGATGAACTCGCGCGCCGCGCCGTCCAGGACTTCGACGCGTTCGCGTTCGCCCGTGCCATCGACGATATGGACGATACGGGACGATTGCAGCGACGCCCCCTGCTGCCAGGTGAACACGCCAGCGTAGTCAGCCTGGCGCGCGGCTTCCTGGACTTTCTTGAGCCGTTGCCAGCCCTCGGTCTCGGTTTGCGCGTGCGCGGCGACGGGTAAAGCCAAAGCCGCCGCCAGCATCATCATGCCTGCCCGGCACAGCCAGGCGCGCGCGGGAAAAGCGGACTGCGCTCCAAGCGTCGGAGTCATACGCCGCGCCTCAATGGGAAACTCCGACGTCCAGCGACACCTGCCGGATGGGACTGCCGCCGGCGAACTGGCGATGCGCATCGACGTAGCTGTAGAAACCGGGCTCTTCGGACGAGGCCATGACGGGCTCGGAAACGGCGGACGGCGCTTCGCCGGAAAAATAAGGCATGGCGACCCACACTACGGTGGCCACGGCCGCCGCGACGGCCACGCCCGACCAGCCCAGGCGGGCGCGCGAAAACACCTTGCGCTCGACGGCCACGATGGGCGGCTCGGCGTCGATGGCGCGCGAGACGCGGGCGTAAAACAGATCGGTGGGCCGGAAGCCGAGTTCTTCGCTGCGCAACACGTCGCCAATGAGGTGGTAAGTGTCCCAGACCTGGCGCCCGTAGGGGGTGTCGAGATCTTCAGCGCGGATTTCCTCTTGCCCATCCAGCCATGCGGATACGGTGCTTTCCCAGGAGTCGTCCCGGGTTTCCGGTTTAGTAGCCACTTGCGTCATTCAACACTCCTTACCATCGGCGATCGGCATTGGTATCCAGCACGGGGCGCAATTGCGCAGCAATGGCTTCGCGCGCCCGGAAAATGCGCGACCGCACAGTGCCGATGGGGCAATCCATCGCCTGGGCAATGTCTTCATAGCTCATGCCTTCGATTTCACGCAGCACGATGGCGGTACGCAGTTCTTCGGGCAAAGCCTGTATGGCGGCGTTGACCGTTTCGACGATCTGGCGGCTGGCCAGCTGCGACTCCGGCGTGCTGATATCACTTAGGTTGTCAATCTGGCTAAAAGTTTCACCGTCTTCGGTCTGAACTGTATCCGGTGAACTGGGGCGCCTGGCCTGGGCCGCCTGCCAATTGCGGGCGGTGTTGACCGCGATGCGGTACAGCCAGGTGTAGAAGGCGCTGTCGCCCCTGAACTGGGGCAAGGCCCGATAGGCCTTGATGAAGGCCTCTTGCGCCACGTCCTCGATTTCGGCGGGGTCGCGGATCATGCGCGACAGCAGGCGCATGATCTTGCGCTGGTACTTGATGACCAGCAGATCGAATGCCCGTTTATCGCCTTTTTGTACGCGGGCGACCAGTTCGGCATCGACGTCGCGTTCCGTCATTGCGCCCCCCCCACGATGGACGCCCGCTCGGCCAGCCGGGCTATCCGTTCTTGCAATTGGCGCCAGGCCCGCGCGCCCAGACTGGCCCGCCATACCGTAGCGTCGAGCTGTTGCGGTCTGCCGTCGGGGCCCAAGCCCCGCAGCCGCAGCACCAGCCAACCCGGGCCTTGCCAGGCCTCGATGGGTTGGGCCGCCGCCAGGCCGGCTTCGCCGGACGCATCGACCAGACGCCATTGCGCCGGGCTCGCCCGCAAACTGCCGACTGGATTATACAAGCCCCAATACCGGTGCCGGCGCATGCGCCACGCCACTGCCGTCATGAGCAGGGCCAGCCACGGAAGCGTCAGCGCCAGCCCGCCCAGCATGGCGAACGTGGCGGCAAGCACCGCCGCCTGCACATGGCGGGGCCGGCGCAGGCTCCAACTTGACTCCGAGCCCAGGACTCCTAGCGGCAACTGGATTTCCTTAGAGGCGCCGAACAAGCATGGAGCCGTTGGTGCCGCCGAAGCCGAAGGAGTTCGACAACGCCACGTCGATCTTGAGATCACGGGCCTCGTTGGCGCAGTAATCCAGATCGCACTCCGGGTCTTGGTTGAAGATGTTGATGGTGGGCGGCGACACCTGATTGTGCACGGCCAGCGTGGTGAATACGGCTTCGATGCCGCCGGCGGCCCCCAGCAAGTGGCCCGTCATGGACTTGGTGGAATTGACCACCAGCTTGGACGCGTGATCGCCGAAGGCCAGCTTGAGGGCCTCGGTTTCGTTTTTGTCGCCTAGCGGCGTGGACGTGCCGTGCGCGTTGACGTAATCGACTTCGTCGGGATTGATGCCGCCGTCACGCAGCGCCAGTTCGATGCCGCGGCGCGGGCCGTCGCGGTCGGGCGAGGTGATGTGATGGGCGTCGGAGCTCATACCGTAGCCGCAGAACTCGCCGTAGATGCGCGCGCCGCGCTTGCGGGCGTGTTCGTACTCTTCGAGCACCAGCACGCCGGCGCCCTCGCCCAGCACGAAGCCGTCGCGGTCGATGTCCCAGGGGCGCGAAGCCGTCGCCGGGTCGTCGTTGCGGGTGGAGAGCGCACGCATGGCGGCGAAGCCGCCGATGCCCAGCGGGGACACCGTGGATTCGGCGCCGCCGGCCAGCATGACGTCGGCGTCGCCGTACGAAATGAGGCGCGCGGCGTCGCCGATGGAATGCAGGCCGGTGGTACACGCCGACACGACAGCGTAGCTGGGACCCTTGAGGCCCAGGCGGATGGACAACTGGCCCGAAACCAGGTTGATGAGCGAAGCCGGCACGAAGAAAGGCGAAATGCGGCGCGGCCCGCGCTCGGAAAATTCGATTTGGGTTTCTTCGATGCGCGGCAAGCCGCCGATGCCCGAACCGACGATGACGCCGATGCGTTCGGGATCACAGTTGCCGGCTTCCAGGCCGGCGTCGTGCCAGGCCTGTATGCCCGCCGCGATGCCGTAATGGATGAAGGTATCCATCTGCTTGACTTCTTTGGCGGGCAGATACTGCAAAACGTCGAAATCTTTGACTTCGGCGGCAATCTGCGTGGTCAGGATGGACGCGTCGAAACGCGTAATCGTCCTGACGCCGGAGCGGCCATTGACGATGTTGTCCCAAGCGGTTTCGATAGTGTTGCCCACGGGCGAGATGATGCCCAGACCGGTTATGACGACACGTCGCTTCACAGATTGACTCCCAAAATGTAAAAAAGGCGGTTCAGCAAGCAGAAAACCCGGCGTCACCCGGACGAATTGTCCGGGCGGGGCCTGACCAGCCTATCGAAGGCATCGCGGCAACGGTGAAACCTTGCCGCCGACGATAGCGATGCAGACCCGGAGCCCTGCTTTGAAAACCGCCCTGGCGCAGCCCGCCGGCTGAGCCAGCCGCCACGGCCACAGCCATGTACAAATTACTTGCTGTGCGAGTTGATGTAATCCATCGCCTGCTGGACCGTAGTGATCTTTTCGGCTTCTTCATCGGGGATTTCGGTTTCGAATTCGTCTTCGAGTGCCATCACGAGCTCGACCATGTCGAGTGAATCGGCACCGAGGTCGTCAAGAAAGGAAGATTCGTTCTTGATCTCGGCTTCGTTGACGCCAAGTTGTTCAGCGACGATCTTCTTGACGCGCTGTTCGATGCTTTCCATGCAGATCTCCAATTGGGAAAAAAATCCCGCGAATTATAGCCAAATGGCCGGATGAACGGGATGCCGGCCATGACAAAAAAACATGTTCCCGTACAGCCCTGGACATTTTGCACCAAATAGGCGGCCTGTCCATCGGTAACATTGCGAAGTGAACAGATTTTACCCTGTTCGATTTCGTGGCGCGCCGGGCGCGATGAAGCACCCGCGGCACGCTTACTGCATGTACATGCCCCCGTTGACATGCACAGTGGAACCGGTGATGTAGCCCGCTTGCGGACTGGCCAGGAAGGCCACTGCATGGGCCACGTCGGCGGGCGAACCCAGCCGGCCCAGCGGAATCTGCGTCAGCAGAGCGGCCGCCTGCGCCTCGCTGAGCGCGCGCGTCATGTCGGTTTCGATGAAGCCGGGCGCCACGCAGTTGACCGTGATGCCGCGGCTGCCCAGTTCGCGCGCCAGCGCGCGCGACATGCCGGCCACGCCGGCCTTGGCCGCCGCGTAGTTGGCCTGGCCCGGGTTGCCGCTGGAGCCGACGATGGAGGTGATGTTGATGATGCGCCCCCAACGCGCCTTCATCATGCTCTTGATGACGGCGCGGGACAAGCGGAAAACCGACGACATATTGATTTCGATCACTTCGGCCCAATCGTCGTCTTTCATGCGCATGGCCAGGGTGTCGCGCGTGATGCCGGCGTTGTTGACCAGAATGTGCGGCCCGCCGTCTTCCTTGGCGAGCTCGGCGACCAGCGCTTCACAGGCCTGGGCGTCGCCGACGTTGAGCACCACGCCCCGGCCGTTGAACGGCGCCAGCGCTTCGCCGATGCTTTGCGCGCCGGCTTCGCTGGTGGCGGTGCCGACCACGACGGCGCCGCGCGCGGCCAGTTCGGCGGCAATGGCCTTGCCCAGGCCACGCGTCGCGCCCGTGACGAGCGCAAGCTTGCCTTGCAGATCTTGATCTTTCACTTTGCTTACCCCCTTAGAGCCGCCAGCGTCTCGTCGAGCGAGGCGGGATCGGAAATGGACAACACCTGGAGATCGCGGTCTATGCGCTTGACCAGGCCGCCTAGCACCTTGCCCGGCCCGCACTCGACCACGTGGGTGATGCCGGCGGACTTCATGTACTGGATGGTTTCGACCCAACGGACGGGATGCCAAGCCTGGCGCACCAGCGCATCGCGCACTTGCGCGGGGTCTGCGGGGCAGGCCACGTCGACGTTGTTGACCAAGGGGATGGCCGGGGCTTTCACGTCCACCTTGGCCAGCGCGTCGGCCAGCACCTGGGCCGCGGGCTTGAGCAGGCTGGAATGGAAAGGCGCGGATACGGGCAGCATCAGCGCGCGCTTGGCGCCGGCGGCCTTGGCCAGTTCACAGGCGCGCGCCACGGCGGCCTGATGGCCGGCGATGACCACCTGGGCCGGCGCATTGAAGTTGACGGCCTCGACGACTTCGCCCTGGGCGGCTTCGGCGCAGGCGGCGCGCACGGCGTCGTCGTCCAGCCCCAGCACGGCGGCCATGCCGCCCTGCCCGACCGGCACGGCCTGCTGCATGGCGTCGGCGCGGATGCGCACCAGGCGCACGGCGTCTTCAAGCGTCAGCGAGCCCGCCGCCACCAGCGCGGAGTATTCGCCCAGGCTGTGGCCGGCTACCATGTCGGGGGCCGCGCCGCCGGCGTCGCGCCAGGCCTGGTACATGACCACGGCGCTGGCCAGCATGGCCGGCTGGGTGTTGGTCGTGAGATTCAGCTCTTCAGCCGGGCCTTGGGCGATGAGGGCCGCGAGATCCTGGCCCAGGGCCTCGCCCGCGCGCCGCATGCTTGCCTGCACGCCTTCGTGCGCCTGCCAGGCGTCGAGCATGCCGACGGACTGCGAACCTTGTCCGGGGAAGACAAATGCAATTTTGCTCATGCTGATGTTGTTCCTCTGCTCTTTTTTTATATCTATCCTAGCTTGCCGGCCCGGCCCGCCTACATGCGAACCAGCACCGATCCCCACGTAAACCCGCCGCCGACTCCCTGCATCAGCACCAGGTGGCCGGGCTGGATGCGGCCGTCGCGGCGCGCGGCGTCCAGCGCCAGGGGCACGCTGGCCGCCGAGGTATTGGCGTGCTTGTCCAGCGTGATGATGACTTTCTCGGGCGCGATGCCCAGCTTGCGCGACAGGAAGTTCAAGATGCGCACGTTGGCCTGGTGCGGCACCATCCAGTCGATGTCCGACAGCGCCACGCCGGCCTGGCGGCAGACTTCCTGGGCGGAATTGGCCAGCGAGTTGACGGCCTGCTTGAAGACGGCCTGGCCGTCCATGCGCAAAAAGGGGTCGCCGGTGACCTGGCCGTGGGCCACGTGGCCGGCCGCGTACAGAATCTGCTCCTGGTTGCCGTCGGCGCCCAGGTGCACGCCCATGATGCCGGGTTCGTCGCTGGCCGACAGCACCACGGCGCCCGCGCCGTCGCCGAACAGCACGCAGGTGCGGCGGTCGTCCCAGTCGAGGATGTTGGAGAAGGTTTCCGCGCCGATGACCAGCACATGGCGCGCCCGGCCGGCGCGCACGTAGCTGTCGGCGGTGGCCATGGCGTAGGCGAAGCCGGTGCAGGCGGCCTGCACGTCGAATGCGGCGGCGCGCTTGCAGTCCAGGCGGGCCTGCACCAGGCAGGCCGTGGACGGGAACAGATATTCGGCGGTAGAGGTGGCCACGATGATGAGATCGATGGCTTCGGGTTCGACGCCGGCGTCTTCCAGCGCGGCGCGCGCCGCGATGGCGGCCAGATCCGTGGTTTTCGTGCCCGGCTCGACGATGTAGCGCTGGCGGATGCCGGTGCGCTCGACTATCCATTCGTCGGAAGTTTCCACGCCGCGCTTGGCCAGTTCGACGGCCAAGTCGTCGTTGGTCACGACACGGGCGGGCAAACAGCTGCCCGTCCCTATGATTTTTGCGTAGGACATATTCACTTCCGTCAGGCCCCAGGCACGCTGGAGCGGGGAGAGATCGGCTCTTCCGGGGCCACCGGCTGCACGTTCGCGGCCGACAGGCTCTGCCGGATCTGTTCCACCGCCGTGGCGGTGCCTTCGAGCAAGCCGTTATACACGGCTTCGCGCGTCCGCTGCAAGGCGTTGCCGAAAGCGTAGACGTCCGCCGAGCCGTGGCTTTTGATGACGATGCCGCGCAAACCGAGCAGCGCCGCGCCATTGTAGCGGCGGTTGTCCACCCGCCCGCGAAAGCGCTGCAGCACCGGCCAGGCCACCAGCCCGGCCAGCATCGTCAGCCAATTGCGCTTGAATTCGGCACGCATCATGCTGCTGACCATGCGCGCCAGGCCCTCTATGGATTTGAGCACCACGTTGCCGACGAAGCCGTCGCACACGATGACGTCCACCGTGCCCTTGCAGATGTCGTCGCCCTCGACGTTGCCGTGGAAGTTCAGGCCGCTGTGGCGCAGCAGCACGGCCGCCTGCTTGACGACCTCGTTGCCCTTGATGACTTCTTCGCCGATGTTGAGCAAGCCCACGCTGGGGCGTTCGCGCCCGTACAGGGCGGACACCAGCGCCGCGCCCATGATGGCGAACTGCAGCAGGTGTTCGGCGGAGCAATCGACGTTGGCGCCCAGGTCGAGCATGGTCGTGGCGCCGCCCTTCTGGTTGGGAATGGACGTCGCGATCGCCGGGCGGTCTATGCCGTCCAGCGTCTTGAGCACGTAGCGGGAAATCGCCATGAGGGCGCCGGTGTTGCCCGCGGAGATACAGGCGTCGGCCTCGCCATTCTTGACGGCCTGCACGGCCACGCGCATGGACGAGTCTTTCTTGCGGCGCAAGGCGACTTCGACAGGGTCGTCCATGGCGACGACCTCGGAGGCCGGCACCAGTTGATACCAACTGTCGTCACGGCAACCGAGGTCTTTCAGGCGCGTCTCGATGGCGACCACGTCGCCCACGAGCAGAAAGCGCGTATCGGCGTGCCGCCGCGCGAACTGGTAGGTGGCCGCGACCGTAACGGGCAGGCCGATGTCGCCGCCCATGCAATCGACGGCGATCCGGATCGGTTTCGATGACATCAACGGCGCAATCTACAAGACAGGTCGCCAGTCGAACCGGATTTACTCGTCGTTCTTGGTCTTGAGAACCTTGCGACCACGGTAGAAACCGTTGGGGCTGATGTGGTGGCGCAGGTGCAGTTCGCCCGTGGTCGGCTCGATAGCCGTCGGAGGCGTACCCAGACCGTCGTGCGAACGATGCATACCGCGCTTGGACGGGCTCTTTTTGTTTTGCTGAACAGCCATGATGACTCCTGGTGGCAGGCACCGCCGCGCTGGGGCGCGATACCCGCGTGCTAATTAAATAAACCTAAACAAAAACCTATGGCGCATCGGGCTTCTTGAGCTTGCCCAGCACCGCAAACGGCGATGGCCGCTTGGCTTCTTCGACCGGCTCCGCCTGTACCTGCCGCGGCTGGCCCTCTCTGGGAGGGCAGACATCGTGGCGCGGCACATAGGGCAGAACCAGAATGAGTTCGTCCTCGATGAGCGCCAGCAGATCGAAGCGCTCGCTTCCTACTATGCGTTCCACGGCGTCCGGCGCGTCGTCGCCTTCCAGCGCCTTGTCGTTGCGAACCAGCTCGAGCCGGTTCGACACTCGCAAAGGCTGCTCGAACAGGCTCATGCAGCGCTGGCATTCGAGCACGGCGACCGCTTGCGCCTGGACAGATAAAAACGCCTGGCCTGCCGCATTATATTCGCCCTGCACCTGCCACTGCACACGGTTGGACGCTTGTTCCGCCCGGGCCGGCAGCCCTTGGCAGAAGCGCCCGAGCTCGGACAGCGACAATTCGCCCGACAGGCTTGCACCCGCACGTGCCACGGCGAATGCGTCGATCGTGGTGTCGTGATTACGGCCTTCCATTGCTTGCTCGCCTACCCGTGCTTTTGCCGTGCCATGGCCCAGCTTATATATCCACCTTAGACGGTAGATACGAAGCCGCAGCATCAGTCTGCAGTACCAGCTCGCAGTACAACCATAAACGCAGCAAAGCGCAAACCGGGAAAACATTAGATAATAGCGCTTATCCCTTTGCAACGTCAAATTGTGGAAGCATCCCACAAGCAAGTACACAACACCTCGCCTCATGCCGCTTATCCTCGCTTCCAGCTCCCGTTACCGCGCCGAACTCCTCACCCGCCTGCACCTGCCCTTTACCGCGCTGTCGCCCGACGTGGACGAAACCCCCCACACTGGCGAAACCCCGCACGAACTGGCTCTGAGGCTGTCGGTCGACAAGGCCGAAACGGTGGCCCGGCTGCATCCGGGCTGCGTGGTCATCGGCGCCGACCAAGTGGCCACGGTGGACGGCGAGGCCATCGGCAAGCCGGGCACCCACGAAAAAGCCTTCGCCCAACTGCGCCGGCTCAGCGGCCATACCGTCTTGTTCCACAGCGCCCTGTGCGTGCACGACGGCCAGCGCCACGTTGCCGAAGACGTCGTCACCCGCTGCGTGTTCCGCGACCTGAGCAACGAAGAAATCGAAACCTATCTGCGCCTGGAGCGCCCCTACGACACCGCCGGCAGCGCCAAGGCCGAAGGCCTGGGCATCAGCCTGATGAGCGCCATGCACAGCGACGACCCCACCGCCATCATCGGCCTGCCTCTCATCGCCCTGAGCCGCATGCTGCGCGAATTCGGCCTGAACCCGCTGGCCGCCCGCGCGCACCAAGGCAGCCCGGCATGAGCGCACCCGGCACCCTGCACCTGATTCCCGTCGGCCTGGGAGACTCTCCCACCGAATGCTGGCTGCCCGCCGGCGTTCAAGAGCAGGCCCGGCAACTGACGGTCTACATCGCCGAGAACGCCAAGACGGCGCGCGCCTTCCTGAAGCTGATCGGCACACCGCACGCCCTGCAAAGCATTACCATCCATACGCTGGACGCGCGCACCCGCCCCGAGGAAATCCGCGAGTGGCTGGCCGCCGCCCAGCAGGGCCAGGACATCGGCCTGGTCTCCGAGGCCGGCTGCCCCGCCGTGGCCGACCCGGGCGCGCTGGTGGCCGCCCAGGCGCATCGCCTGGGCATACGCGTGCAGCCCTGGACGGGGCCGTCGTCGCTGCTGCTGGCGCTGATGGCCAGCGGCCTGGACGGCCAGCGTTTCGCCTTCCACGGCTACGCGCCGGTAGAGCCGGGCGAGCGCGCCAAGCGCCTGAAACAATGGGAAGCCGAGTCGCGCAAGCTGCGCCAGACCCAGCTTTTCATCGAAACACCGTACCGCAACGACGCCATGTTCAAGACCCTGACGCAGTCGCTGAGCGGACACACTCGGCTGTGCATCGCCCGCTCGCTCACCACCGCCGACGAGTGGATACATACTTGCACGATAGAGCAATGGAAGTCCCGCCCAGCGCCCGACCTGAACAAGAAGCCGACGATTTTCCTGTTTTTAGCCGATTAAGAATCGCTGTTTCGCTCTATTTTTGCGAGCGCCCATGTGCTCCCCGCTCGCTGCGGCATAAGGCCTTATGCCGCAGCGAGCTGGGCGATGGCAGTCACACCAACGCCGTACTTATACGTTACCGTTGACGGTATGCGACCTTTCCACACCCTTGCCTGCGCCACACTGAGCTTGCTGCTGGCCGCCTGCGCCGGCGGCCCGCCCGGGCTAAGCATAGACCGCAGTGTTCAGGCCCAGAGCCAGAACAGCCGGGTCGAGTTCGTGGTGCTGCATTACACCTCCGCCCCGAACGAACGCTCCCTGGAACTGCTGTCGCGCCATGGGGTCAGCAGCCACTACCTGATCACCGACGACGCCAAGCCCCACGTCTACCAGCTCGTGGACGAAACCCGGCGCGCCTGGCATGCCGGCGCCAGCCAATGGTACGGCCGCACCTGGCTGAACGCCTCTTCGATAGGCATTGAAATCGTCAACGCCGGCATCACGGGCTGGGAAGATGGCGACGCGCCATCGTCCTCCCGTCCTCCGGAATTAGGCGCACCCGTCACCTGGGACCCCTACTCGGACGCCCAGATCGAGACCCTGCGCCTGCTGCTGCAAGACATCGTCCGCCGCCACGGCATCGCGCCGCGCAACATCGTGGGCCACAGCGACGTCGCGCCTCAGCGCAAGACCGACCCCGGGCCGCTCTTCCCCTGGAAAAAATTGGCCGACGCCGGCCTGGGGCGCTGGTACGACGAGACCCTGGCCACGCAATACCAGGCGGAATTCGAGCGGGACGGCCTGCCCGACTCGGCCTGGATTCAAGAGCAACTAGCCCGCGTGGGCTACGACACCCCGCAAGGCGGCACCCTGGACGCCGCCACCAAAACCGTAATAGCCGCCTTCCAGATGCACTACCGCCCCCGCCTGTACAACGGCCAACCCGACGCCGAAACCCTGGCCATCCTGAAAAGTCTACCCTGACCACAAACCATGCCCGTACGGCCTCCAGCCATAGAGGCCGCAAACCTGGTCGCAGCGCTTTACCCGTCCCGGCCAGGCGACACCGGAGTCGAGTTACCAGCCAATTCAGCCAACAACTCCTGGCAAGCCGGCGGCAACGGCGCCTCCAGCGCCAGCAACTCCCCCGTCAGCGGATGCGGAATCTCCAGCCGCCCCGCATGCAGAAACATCCGCTTGAACCCCCGAGCCGCAAACTCGGCCCTTACCGCATCCGGCCCGTATTTTTCGTCTCCCACGATGGGAAACCCGCTGGACGCCAGATGCACCCGGATCTGGTGGGTACGCCCGGTGCGCAATTCCGCCTGCACCAGCGAATAGCCGCCGAAACGCCGCAACAATGTAACAATAGTATGCGCCGGTTTGCCCGTGGGATCGACCCGCACGCGGCGCTCGCCCGACGGCGTGAGCCACTTGAGCAAAGGCTGGCGCAAATGCTGCCTGTCGTTGACCCAGTCTCCCACCACCAGCGCCTGGTAGATTTTGCGCCCGCCGCTTTCGCGCATCAGTTGGTGCAGCGCCACCAGCGCCTTGCGCTGCTTGGCCACCATCAGCAGGCCGGAAGTCTCGCGGTCTAGCCGGTGGGCCAGTTCGAGCATGGTTCCGGGGCGGTCGGCGCGCAATTGCTCGATGACGCCGAAGGAAACCCCGCTGCCCCCGTGCACGGCCACGCCCGCGGGCTTGTCGACCACCAGCAGGGCGTCGTCTTCGTAAACGATGGGAAACCGGGCCGGCGGCACCGCCCTGGGCTGGCCGGGCTGGGCCATGCGCATGGGGGGAATGCGCACCACGTCGCCCGGCTCCAGGCGGTATTCGGCCTGCGCCCTGCCCTTGTTGACCCTCACCTGCCCGCTGCGTATGGCCTTGTACACATGGCTTTTGGGCACGCCCTTGCACACGCCGATGAGGAAATTATCCAGCCTCTGGCCGGCATGGTCGTCGTCGACCTGACAGAGCTTGACGCTGGGGGCTGCGGAAGGGGGGGAAGACGGTTTGCCCTTAGGGGAAGGTCGCATATATAATTGGCGCAGCCTATGAAAGCTGGGAAACATACCTGCGTAGAGATGCAACGGATGCGTCTCCGTGGGTCGCAAGATCGACATTGTACTGCCTGAATCCCAGCTTTCGGGCCACTCAGGTCGCCGGCGCAACGGGTTGCGTTGCTACAAAAATGGCGGGCAGACTTCACTGCCGCCCTTCCCAACCCCTTGCCAGCCGCGTGCGGCGCTGAAGCATTGCAAAGAGTTTTCGCATACGCACCAGCCGAGCCCCTACCGGGCGCGTCTGTCATTTCCAGCAAACTGTTTTCGTCAACCTCACCACCCGTGACCCTGACCCTTCTGCTGACTGAATCGCGTGGACACCCACGCGCCGTGCCTGCCTGACGTACCGGGGCAAGGCGCGCCAGTTCGCTTTCGCCCCCCTGCAAGCTTTCCGCTGCACCCCGAGTGGCCCGCGGTCGCGCTCCGATAACCGGTGCGCCATGACAACGGAGAAACACTCATGAAACGCATGTTGTTCAATGCGACGCATCAAGAAGAATTACGCGTCGCCATCGTCGATGGCCAGAAACTCATCGATCTGGACATCGAAACCGCCGGGCGCGAACAGCGCAAGGGCAACATCTACAAAGGCGTCATCACCCGTATCGAACCCGGCCTGGAGGCCTGCTTCGTCAACT
This sequence comes from uncultured Burkholderiaceae bacterium, assembly GCA_934525625.1. Lineage (GTDB taxonomy): Bacteria > Pseudomonadota > Gammaproteobacteria > Burkholderiales > Burkholderiaceae_B > Mesopusillimonas. The sequence continues at coordinate 10,650 of CAKSZL010000009.1, read as the reverse complement.
ACGGCGAAGAGCGCCACGGTTTCCTGCCCTTCAAGGAAGTCGCCCGCAGCTACTTCAAGGAAGGCGTCGACCACCGTACCGCCAACATCCAGGAAGCCCTGAAAGAAGGCCAGGAACTCATCGTCCAGGTCGAAAAAGAAGAGCGCGGCAACAAGGGCGCCGCCCTGACCACCTTCATCTCGCTGGCCGGCCGCTACCTGGTGCTGATGCCCAACAACCCGCGCGGCGGCGGCGTGTCGCGCCGCGTCGAGGGCGAGGATCGCCAGGAACTGCGCGAAGCCATGGAGCAACTCGACGTGCAGCAGGGCATGAGCATCATCGCCCGCACCGCCGGCATCGGCCGCAGCGTCGAAGAACTGCAATGGGACCTGGCCTACCTGATGCAATTGTGGACGGCCATCGACACCGCCGCCCGCGAAAACGCCGCGCCCATCCTCATCTACCTCGAATCCAGCCTGGTCATCCGCGCCATCCGCGACTATTTCTCGCCCGAAATCGGCGAAATCCTGATCGACACCGAGGAAATCGCCGAGCAGGCCCAGGCCTTCATGAGCGTGGTCATGCCCGACAATCTGCATCGGGTCAAGATGTACCGCGACGACATCCCCTTGTTCTCGCGCTTCCAGATCGAACACCAGATCGAAACGGCCTACTCGCGCACGGTGCAGCTGCCTTCGGGCGGCGCCGTGGTCATCGACCACACCGAAGCCCTGGTGGCCATCGACGTCAACTCGGCGCGCTCCACGCGCGGCGCCGACATCGAGGAAACCGCGCTGCGCACCAACCTGGAAGCCGCCGACGAAGTCGCGCGCCAGCTGCGCCTGCGCGACCTGGGCGGCCTCATCGTCATCGACTTCATCGACATGGAGGACAACAAGAACCAGCGCGCCGTCGAACAGCGCCTGCGTGACGCCCTGCATTTCGACCGCGCCCGCGTACAAATGGGCAAAATCTCGCGCTTCGGCCTGATGGAGCTTTCCCGCCAGCGCCTGCGCCCCGCCCTGAACGAAGGCTCGCACATCACCTGCCCGCGCTGCAACGGCACCGGCGTCATCCGCGACGCCGAATCCAGCGCGCTGCACGTGCTGCGCCTGCTGCAGGAAGAGGCCATGAAGGAAAACACCGCCGCCCTGCACGCCCAGGTGCCGGTCGAGGTGGCCACCTACCTGCTCAACGAAAAGCGCAACGACATCACCAAGATCGAGTCGCGGCTCAAGGTCAACCTGATTCTGATCCCCAACAAGAATCTGGAAACCCCGCACCACCACATCGAACGCCTGCGCCACGACGATCCTCGCCTGGAAGACAGCAAGTCCAGCTTCGATCTGGCGCAAGCCCCCAGCACGCTGGTCGATTGGCAGCCCAACAAGGCCGAGGAAGCGCGCCAGCGCCCCGAAGCCCTGGTCAAGGGCATCACGCCGTCCCAGCCCGCGCCGCGCCCCCAAGCCGCGCCTGCTGCGCCCGCCGCCCCGGCGGCAGCGCCGCAAGCCGTGGCCAAGCCCGGCCTGTTCACCCGCCTGCTCTCGTGGCTGAGCGGCAGCGCCGCCAACGACGAAACCCCGGCCGAGCCCGCCGCCGAAACCTCCAAGGCTTCGTCCGCCAGCGGCAATCGCCGTAGCGGCCAAGGCAACGGGCGCGGCGGCCGCGGCGACAACCGCCGTGAACGCGGCGCCCAAGCGCAAGGCCAAGGCGAGCGCACTCGCGGCCGGCGCAACGAGCGCCGTAGCGACGAAGAAGACACCGAACAGCGCCGCGGCGGCCGCAATGCCGCCAACGGCAGCGCTCGTCCGCCGCGCCGCAGCGCCGAAGCCGCGCCCGTCGTGGAAACGCCCGAAACGGTCACCGCCGCCCCCGTGGCCGACGAAGCCCAGGACGCCGGCAGCCGCGGCGGCCGCAACCGCCGTGGCCGAGGCCGCAGCCGCCGCGACGAAGCCGTGGCCGCCGATACCGTGATTGCCGACGCGCAAACGACGGAAAAGTCGATTCTGGTTCCTGAAACCCCCGAAGAAGCCGCCGCCGACCAGTCCACGGTCGCCGCCTTCACCGAAGCCGCGTCCGAGGTCGACGCCGACTTCGAAACGGATGCCGCATTGACGGATCAGGATATCGCTCAGGACGGCGAACAGGCCGATCCGGAACGCAAGCGCCGCCGTCGCCGCGGCCGCCGCAGCCGCCGTGGCGGTGAAGGCGTTGCTTCCGAAGCCGGCGCCGATAACGGCATGGACGCCGCCGATGCCGACGAGGCAGGCGCCTACCAGGCCGATTCGGCAACGGATGCCGTCCAGGCCGAGGAAACCGCCGTCGAACAAGGCACGGCTGCCGCAAGCGCTCCGCAAGCGCCGCGCGCCGACACCGCGCCGGTAAGCGGCGAGCAGCCCGCCGAGGCTTCCGAGCCCGCCGAGCAACCAGCCGCGCCGTCGCTCGTCACGCACGAAACGCCCAAGTTCGACCCGCAAGCCATCATCATTCCGGAAGCAGACAATGCTCCGGTAAAAGCCGAAGCAGCCGGCCATACCGGCGTGCAAGCCGAAACTGTCCCGGCAAGCACCCCGGATGAAGCGTCCGCCACCAGCGCCACCGCAACGGCCGAGGCGACGGAAAGCGTGGAAACCGCCGAAGTCGTCGAAACAGCGGCAGCGCCAGGCACAGCGCAGGCCGCCACGGAGCAGGCAGCGGAGGAAACCTTGGTTGAAGCGGCAGCGCATACCGTCGCAAGCGTCGAAACGCAAGCTCGGGCAGACGCCGAAGCAGCGCCGACCGCCGTCCAAGCCCCGGCAAGCGGCATCCCGCAGCTTGAGCAGGCAGTCGAAGCCGCGCCCGTAACGGAGCCCGCCCGGGAAACCGCTACGGAAGCCGTCCAGAAACCCGCTCAAGAGGCCGTCGCCGCACAAGCCGACGCTCTGGCAGGCAATGGCGTCACCGCACCGGCCAGCGTCCAGGAAGCCGCCCAGCAATCCGGCCTGCAACTGATCGAGACTCGCCACGACGCCGTCCAGACTCTCGTGCAAGAAGCGCCCGCGCCTCGCCTGGGCCGTCCGCGCAGGCGCTCGACGGCTGTCGCCGACGAGCCCTTGCAGCAAGTGGAAACCCACTAAGCCGCTAAAGGAAAAGCCGGGAGCAACTCACATTGCCTCCGGCTTTTCTGCTTTACCGCCGGCCATTCTTTGGCAGGCTATCCTCCAAGTTTCGTCCCCAAGCCTTATTCCGCTTGCAGCTCCACCATCTTGTCCACCATGACGTGGCTGGCTTTGGTCAAGGCGTCCAGCGCCGCTTCGGCGTATTTGTCGGGTTCGGCATGAAACACGTATTCGCGCGACTGGTTCTGGCTACGCGCCATGGCCCCAGTCAAGCCGCCCGACAACAAGCCGGCCACGACGTTCGCCGTCGTTTCCAAGCCGGCTTCGGTTGCCGACGTCATGTTCTCGATCGTGGCGAACTGAACCTCCGAACCCACCGGCTGCCCCAGCGTCAGTTGGCCGGTGCGATGCGCATAAACGCCCTTGTTGCCGCTGGTGATGCCCACCACGCCCTTGTCCACCGACATCAGCTGGCCGACCTCCAGCAGCTTGCCCGAGAAGAAATCGCCGCTGGAGGTACCGGCGAAATCAACCGTGAACGATACGTTGACGACCCTGGCGTCGGAATGCGTTGCAAACTTGGACAAGGCGTTGGCCAGGCTCATGCCGCTGAATCCGCTGAACGCGCTTGCCTGGATTTCGCCTGGAAAGAACGGCTGTTTGCCACCTAGCTGCGTGGGCGAGAAAACCGTCCCTACCCCGTAAGACGAAAACAGGCCGGACTGATCGTCCGTATAGGGAAAATCGGTTTCCTTGACGGTTTCGTACTCGGGGGTGCGGGTGAAGATTTCCCGCGATACGACCTCATAGCCCTTGGCGGCCAGCAAGGCGACGAAATCCTCATAGAACTTGTCGGTGATTTGCTGCTGCACCTGGGCGTCCACGCCATCCAGCTTGACCAGGCCGGTCGCCCGTATGTCGGGCTGAAACAGGCCGCCGGAACGTTTGTTTTCGTAGCGCTTGCTTTGATTGAAGCCCACCTTGAAACCGCCGATCACCACTTGCTGGACGCCCTTGAAGGCCTGATCGTACTGGGATTCGACGTTGTCCTTGGTAGACAGGCCCATGAAGCCGCCTTTACGCGTTTCCGTCGTCATAACGCCTTCCTGGGTGCCTACCGTTGCACAACCCGAGGCCGCCCCCAGCACGACCGCCGCCGCCAGCATACGCTTCGAAAAACCCTTCATGTCGCCGCCCCTTGAACGCTTTCTCTTGTAGTCGTCCGACTATATTTCAAATGAAAAAATCGGCACACTCCCCTATTCGGGGGCAATGGGGCTACAAGAGAGGCAGGCCGGCGTTCCTCACGACGCCATCGCTGGAGCGAAAAATGGAATGGCTTGCGGTTTCAAGAAACGTTTATCAGTCCTGCGCGATGACCCCGGTGGACTGGCGCGTCAGCAAGGCCAGCAGTTGGGCCACCTTGGAACGCAGCTCGCGCCTGTCGACGATCATGTCGATGGCGCCCTTGGCCAGCAGGAACTCCGCCCGCTGGAAGCCCTCGGGTAATTTCTCGCGCACGGTCTGTTCGATGACGCGCGGGCCGGCGAAGCCGACCAGGGCCTTGGGTTCGGCGATGACCACGTCGCCCATGAAGGCGAAACTGGCCGATACGCCGCCCATGGTGGGGTCGGTAAGAATGCTGATGAACGGCAGGCCGACCTCGGACAGGCGCGTCAGCATGGCGTTGGTCTTGGCCATCTGCATCAGCGAGAACAGGCTTTCCTGCATGCGGGCGCCGCCGGAAGCCGCCACGCAGACGAAGGGGCTGCGCGTGCGCAAGGCTTCCTGCACGCCGCGTGCAAAGCGCTCGCCGACCACCGAACCCATGGAGCCGCCCATGAATTCGAACTCGAAGCAGGCCAGCACGACGGGCAGCGCCTGTATGCGCCCGGAGATCACGACCAGGGCCTCGCTTTCGCCGGTTTGCTTGACGGCCTCGGTGACGCGATCGGGGTATTTGCGCGAATCCTTGAACTTGAGCGGATCCATGGGACGCGTGGTGGCGCCGATTTCGGTGCGCCCTTCGGCGTCGAGCAGCGAGTCGATGCGCGCGCGCGCGCCGATGCGCATGTGATGGCCGCAGCTGGGGCAGACGTTCAGCGTGGCGACCAGGTCTTCCTTGTACAGGACGGTTTCACAGCCGGGGCATTTGACCCAAAGCCCTTCGGGGACGCGGCGGGCGTTGGCGTCGTTGCTGCGATTGATGCGCGGCGGCAGAATCTTTTCTATCCAGCTCATTGTGAAGTGTCCTCGGTTTTCTGGGTGGGCCGCTCGATGGCGTCGAGCGCCTGGCTGATGCCCGACAGCCATTCGCGCGCGGCTTGCGTGGCGCGGCGGTCGATTTCGTCCTGGGTGGCGCCGGCCTGCTCGGCCTCTTGGACGGCTTGCTGCATGGATTGGATCAGCCGCGTACCGATGATGATGGCGTCGGCCACGCTGCCCACGCGGCGGGCGCTGTCGGCGTCGCGGATGCCGAAGCCCACGCCGACCGGCAGCTTGACGTGGCGGCGGATGGCGTCCAGGCGGCGCGCGACGTCTTCGACGTCCAGGTTGCCCGAGCCGGTGACGCCCTTGAGCGACACGTAATAGACGTAGCCGCGCGCCACGCGGGCCACCTGCTGGATGCGCGCATCGGTGGAGGTGGGCGCCAGCAGGAAGATGGGCGCCATGCCGGCGTCTTCCATCAGGGCGGCGAAATCGGCGACTTCTTCGGGCGGATAATCGACGACCAGCACGCCGTCCACGCCGGCCCGCCTGGCCTGCTCGACGAAGCGCGCCTGGCCCATGCGTTCGATGGGATTGGCGTAGCCCATCAGCACCACGGGGGTCTGCTGGTCGTCGCGGCGGAAGGCCTCGACCATTTGCAGCACGTGGGTCAGGCCCACGCCCTGGCGAATGGCGTGTTCGCTGGCCTGCTGGATAACGGGGCCATCGGCCATGGGGTCGGAAAACGGCACGCCCAGTTCGAGCACGTCGGCGCCGGCCTCGACCAGCGCGTGCATGACGGCGGGCGTGGCCTGCGGCGAGGGATAGCCCGCAGTAACATAGGGAATCAGCGCCGTACGCGGCGCGATGCGCGCAAATGCGGCGGCCAGGCGGCCGGAGTTGGCGTTTGCGTTTTGCGTGCTCATAGCGTCATCCCGCTGAATTCGGCGACCGTGTGCATGTCTTTGTCGCCGCGGCCCGACAGGCTGACCAGGATGATTTTGTCCTTGGGCAGCGTGGGCGCCAGCTTGACGGCATGGGCGATGGCGTGGGAAGACTCCAGCGCGGGCATGATGCCCTCGGTGTGGCAGCAGTCGTGAAAAGCCTGCAGGGCTTCGGCGTCGGTGATGCCGACGTACTCGGCCCGGCCGTCGTCCTTGAGCCAGGCGTGCTCTGGGCCGACGCCGGGGTAGTCCAGGCCGGCGGAAATCGAATGGGTTTCGCGCACTTGGCCGTTTTCGTCCTGCAGCACGTAGGTGCGGTTGCCGTGCAACACGCCCACGGCGCCGGCGTTCAGCGAGGCCGCGTGGCGCTCGGTGCCCAGGCCGTCGCCGGCAGCTTCGACGCCGACCAGACGCACGTTTTCGTGGTCGATGTAGGGATGGAAAATGCCCATGGCGTTGGACCCCCCGCCCACCGCCGCGACGATGAAGTCGGGCTGGCGGCCGGTTTCAGCCGGCATCTGCTCCAGGCATTCCTGGCCGATGATGGCCTGGAAGTCGCGCACCATGGCCGGATACGGATGCGGCCCGGCCACCGTGCCGATGATGTAGAAAGTGTTCTCGACGTTGGTGACCCAGTCGCGCATGGCTTCGTTCAGGGCGTCTTTCAACGTGCGCGAGCCGGATTCGACCGGCACCACGGTGGCGCCCAGCAGCTTCATGCGGTATACGTTGGCGGCCTGGCGGCGGGTGTCTTCGCTGCCCATGTAGACCACGCATTCCAGGCCGTAGCGCGCCGCCACGGTGGCCGTGGCCACGCCGTGCTGGCCCGCGCCGGTTTCGGCGATGACGCGCGGCTTGCCCATGCGCCGCGCCAGCAAGGCCTGGCCTATGCAGTTGTTGATTTTGTGCGCGCCGGTGTGGTTGAGGTCTTCGCGCTTGAACCAGATTTGCGCCCCGCCCAGCTTTTCGGACCAGCGCTTGGCGTGATAGACCGGACTGGGCCGGCCCACGAAATGCTTGAGCTCGTAGGCGAACTCGCGCTGGAATTCAGGGTCTTCGCGGTATTTCTGGTAGGCGTCGCGCAGTTCATCCAGCGCGTGCACCAGCGTTTCGGAAACGAACGAGCCACCATAGGGTCCGAAGTGCCCCCGTTCGTCGGGCAAACTGTAGGGTTTCAAGGCGTTACTCTCGGTTGAGGCAAGGCGGGCACGCTTGCGCCCCCTTGTCCAAGGGGAATTTCTTATTTTAGCAGCGTGGGGTCGCGGGCAGGGGCCGGCCTTCAGCGGCGCTCGGCGTTGACGCCTTCCAGCTCGTTCAGCGCGGCCAGCGCCTTGGCGATCTGCGCGCCGTCGCGGGCCTCGACGGTGAACACCATGTGCGCCAGCGAGCCCCGGCTTTGCGTATTCACGCTGATGACGTTCAGGCGCAGGCGGCTGAACACCTCGGAGAGATCGCGCAGCAGGTTCTGGCTTTGCTGGGCGTGGATGGTGATGTCCACCGGATAGACGGCGTCCGTGGTGTCGCCCCAGGCGACGGCGATGGCGCGCTCGGGCTGCTTGGCGACCAGCGCCTTGTAGGCGGCGCAATCCTCGCGGTGCACCGACACGCCGCGTCCGCGCGTCACATAGCCGGCCACGGCGTCGGGCGGGGCCGGACGGCAGCAGCGCGCCAACTGCGTCATCAACGAATCCACGCCCATGACCAGCACGCCGCCGCGCTCGGGCTTGGTGGCTTCGACGACGCGATGCGTGAAGACCGGCGGGGCTTCCTGCGCGGGCGGCTGCCCCTCGGCCTTGAGCAGGGCGTCCACCTGCCGCAGGCTGAATTCGTCTTTGGCGACGGCCACGTACAGGTCGTCCGCCTTGGCGAAACCCAGTTGCTGCGCCAGTTGTTCGAGATTGACCGCTGTTTTGCCCAGGCGCTGCAATTCTTTTTCGACCAGCTCCTGGCCTTGGGAAATGCGCGCCTGCAGCTCGATGGCGTTGAACCAGGCACGCACCTTGGCGCGCGAGCGCTGGCTGGCCAGATAGCCGAGTTGCGGGTTGAGCCAGTCGCGCGACGGCCCGCCCGCCTTGGCCGCGATAATTTCCACCGTCTGGCCGGTTTTCAACCGGGTCAGCAAAGGCACCATGTTGCCGTCCACGCGCGCGCCCCGGCAGCGGTGGCCCAGGTCGGTATGCAAGGCGTAGGCGAAATCCACCGGCGTGGCCTTGGCGGGCAGCTCGATGACGCGCGCCTGCGGCGTCATCACGTAAATGCGCTCGTTGGACTGCGCCGGCTGCGCGGGCGCTTCCGGCGCCTCGCCGGGCGGCGCGCCGCCCTCTTTCTCCCAGGCCAGCAAGCGGCGCATCCAGGCGATCTTCTTGTCGTAGCCGCTGCCCGCCTGCTGCGTGCCGCCCTGGGCGCCGGCTTCCTTGTAGCGCCAGTGCGCGGCCAGGCCGTACTCGGCATAGACGTGCATTTCCTGGGTGCGTATCTGTATCTCGAAGGTGCGCCCTTGCGCGTCGGCCACCACCGTATGCAGCGAACGGTAGCCGTTGGGCTTGGGCCGCGAGATGTAGTCGTCGAACTCGTCGGCCACCGGCGTCCACAGCGCATGCGCCAGCGCCAGCGCCGCATAGCAGTCGCGCTCGTCCTCCACGATGACGCGCATGGCGCGCAAATCGTAAAGCTGGCTGAACGCCAGGTTTTTATTGCGCATCTTGTTCCAGATGCTGTAGATGTGCTTGGGCCGCCCGGAAACCTTGGCCCGCACGCCCGACTTATGCAGGGCTTGCTGAAGCTGCTTGACCATGCTGGCGATCAGGGCCTCGCGCTCTTGCCGCTTGTCGTCCAGCTGCCGGGCGATGTCCTTGTAGACGTCCGGCTGCAAGAAGCGGAAGGCCAGGTCTTCCATTTCCCACTTGAGCTGCCAGATGCCCAGCCGGTTGGCCAGCGGCGTGTACAGCTCCATGGTTTCCTGGGCGTAAGGCTGCGGGCACGGCACGCGCGACGCCGCGTACCAACGCAGCGACTGCAGCCGCGACGCCAGGCGCAGCAGCACGATGCGCAAATCGGCCGCCATGGCCAGCAGCATCTTGCGGCGCATCTCTTTCTGGTGGGAAGCAGACGAGCCGTGGGCGCCCTCCTGCCGCTGAGCGGACATATGGCTCAGGCGCAGCAAGGCGCGCGCGCCCTGCACCAGTTCAACCACCTCGGCCCCGAACTCGGCATGCATGGCCTCGGCTCCGCCGGGTTCGTTGTCGCGCGGCGCGGCCACCGTGCTCAGCAAGGCGCTGGCTCGCGTGGGCGCGTCGGCCCCCATATGCGCCAGAATCAGCGCAGCCCCGGCGCAATGCGAGGCCAAAGGCTCGCCCGTGCTGGCCTGCGCGCCGGGCAGGTTCCCGGCGGCCCAACGCGCCGCGCGCGCCACCAGATCGCGCCCGTCCGCATCGAGATCGACCGTGGCCTGCTTCAGCCATTGGGGGCTGAAGACATCATCGGACTCGATAGGAACGGGAGGGGTAAGCGTGGGCATGATGCACTGACAAATCCAAGGCCGGTTCGTTCCCGGCCGAAGCCGCTTCGCCGCAGAAGCCGGCGTATGCGGCATATGGAAAGCAAGACGGCTTGCAAACCAGCGAATACGGGACGGCCTTCGCCGCGAAACCGGAAAGCTTCCTATACTACCAGCGTCGCAGCCATCGCAAGCCCCGCACCGCCATGTCTACTTCCTCTGGCAAGAAGCTTATTATCGTCTGGCATTCCCGCACCGGCGCGGCCCGCCAAATGGCCCAGGCCGCTTACGAAGGCGCGCGCGACGCGCTGGAGGCTTTGAACGCGGCGGACGAGGCCCCTGGTTCGAATGCGGCAAACACCACGCCTCTGGCGGAGGTTCAATTGCTGCCCGCAAACGAGGCCCAGGCCCGGCATCTGCTGGCAGCCGACGCCTACCTGTTTTGCGCTCCCGAAAACCTGGGTTCGCTCAGCGGCGAAATGAAGGAATTCTTCGACCGCTGCTACTACGACGTGCTGGACGCCAGCAACGGCCGCCCCTACGCATTCATCATCGCCGCCGGCACGGACGGCGCGGGCGCCGCACGCCAGATCGAGCGTATCTGCACCGGCTGGCGCCTGCGCCCCGCCGCACCACCCCTCATCCTCCGCAACGGCGCCCAGACCCGCGAAGCCATCCTGGCCCCGAAAACTGTTCCGCCGGAAGACCTAGCCGGCTGCAAAGAATTGGGCGGCACGATGGCCGCCCTGCTGGTTCTATAAACCCCAATATCCAGCGTGTTTTTGGTTTAACCAATTCGCTCAACGCCAAGGCCGGGAGCCGGGCTGGACATGGCCACCGCACGCGGTCGGTCGGGCGGCCCCGCTGCGCGGGGCTTCCCGCGTCTACCTCGTACGTGCGGGCGGCGAAAGAACTCGCCCTCAGC
>CAKSZL010000008.1 GCA_934525625.1 uncultured Burkholderiaceae bacterium | reverse complement strand
GGCGGGCGCGGCAGCTTGGCTTCGCCCGGCTCCATTACGTAGGTGTAGTTGAACGAGCACCAGGGCGCGCCCAGTTCGGGATGGTCGGGGTTGGGTTCGTCGTGGGTGACGAAGTCGCCCGTGAGGGCCTGGGTGACGCCGAACTGTACGTCGGTGTCTATCCACGGACAGGAAGGGTCGTACACTTGCGAGATCAGCGTCTTGTAGCCTTCCTTGAAGATCAGCGCATGCAGGTGCGCGGGCCGGTACGGGTGCCGGCCTTGCGCTTCGAGCAGGCGCCCGACCACGCCATTCGTCGGGATGGGGTAGCCGATCATCTTGACGGTGGTGAACCAGAAACGGCCGTCCGCGTCGGTGGTGAACTTGCCGCGCAGGTTCATCTCGGCTTGTTCGGGGTCCTGGTTTTCGTAGAGCCCGACGGGCGAGGCATGCCAGACGTCGACTTCGGCCCCCGCGATGGGCTTGCCTTCGCGGTCGACGACGCGGCCCTGGACGACCAGCGGCGTGCCGGGGGTATCGGAGCGAATGATGGTGCCGCCGTTTTCCACGCGCGGGCTGTTCAGGCGCCAGAACGGGCCCAGCAGCGATTGCGAGGTTTCAGTCTGGCCGTTGTCGCCGTTGTTCTGCAGGCAAACCAGCGCCGACACCCCCAGCGAGCCCGACATCAGCACGAATTCATTATGGGTGTCCGAAGCCAATGCGCCGATCTCGTTGAGAATGGCGGTGGCGGCGCGAAATTCGTCTTCAGTCAGGCGAGTTTCGCGGACGAAGCCGTGCAGATGCTTGATGAGCGACACCATGATCTCGCGCAAGCGCGGATCGGCGGTTTGCTCCATTACCTTGAGTACCGCGGGGGTAACGTCGTCTGCGGTTCTGATGGCCATAGTTTTCCCTTCTGAATCTATATGTTCTGAGTAATCGTCAATAGTAAGGCAATGCTAGTCCAGCTCAACGTTGTGACGCTGGAAGCTGCAACGCAATACATTGATTTAAAACAAATTTTTGGCTCTAGCGAGAACAACCCCATACGGAACCATAAAAAACCATAAAAAACCATAAAAGCCCATATTCACGTCTGCTCGCCATTACCCAGGGTATAGAACGTCCCTCGTTTCTTACCTTGCCTCACCAACCGCTCCTCGATCGTCAAACGGGCCAGCAGTTTCTTTGCCTGCTCCGCGCTCAAGTGGCACAACTCCATGGCCTCGCCGCGCTGGATACGGCCATGCTGGCGCACATAATTGAGCACCATCTCCGGATGCTGCACCTGGCTGAACCCCACTTGCCGGGTATAGGCCAGCTTCTCACCCTTGGCCCGATACATATCCGCCGACAAGGTATAGCTACGGTTACGCGCATTACCATGGGCCTCGACCAGCCCGGCCTCTACTAGATGTTCCAGCGTACGCTTGGCGCGTATCGCGTCACGCTGGATACGCCGCGCCAACTCATCTGCATCCAGCCTCTTGTGTTCGCGCAAGGCGGCCAGCGCAATCAAGCTATCAATGGGTAATGGAGTGCCGCCCTGACGGCCCTCCTGCTCAACCACCAGCTTCAGAAACACCTCATCCGCCGCCACAGTCGCGAGCTGTAAAACCACGCTATTAGCATCGGTGCGGCTGTAATCCGGCGCAGGGCGGCCAAACCGCAACATACCGCGATAAATCTTGTCCACCCCTCGGCCCGAACGCTCGACAATTCCGATACGTTTCATCGCGTCGGCCAATGTGCGATTGCGTGGCCGTGGCTCGGTAGTTAGCAAATTATCCAGGGTGACGCCTTCTACCAATCCCCCGGGGTTGCTGATGGTAAGGCCGTCATCGTCCAGCCGCACATGGACGGCGCTCAAACGGTGGTAATCACGATGCACCAGCGCATTGGCAACTGCCTCACGAAAGGCGCCCATGTCCACTTTGGGCACCGGTACGCGAAACAGGCCTATCTGTATTTCTTTTTCTGGGTTGTAAGGCCGGAAAATGCCCTACAGCTCGCCGTACGAGTGCAGCCCCGACAGGAACATATTGACCCCCAGGAAGGCGAAGCTGGTGATGACCAGGCCCACCAGCGCCCAGTAGGCCGCGGCGGTGCCGCGCAGGCCTTTCATCAGCCGCAGGTGCAGCCAGGCGGCGTAGTTCAGCCAGACGATCAGCGCCCAGGTTTCTTTCGGGTCCCATTGCCAGTAGGCGCCCCAGGCGTCGGCGGCCCATAGCGCGCCCAGCACGGTAGCCACGGTGAAGAAGGCGAAGCCCACGGCGATGGCGCGGTACATGATGTCGTCCAGCACCTCCAGCGACGGCAGCTGGCGCGCGATGGGGCCACGCAGGGCCAGGATGACGCCGACGATGATGGCGCCCAGGCCGAAGTACAGCATCCAGGTGGGCGAGAGTTCGCGCGAGCCGAACACCATGGGCTCGGCGCACAGGATGGCGCCCAGCACGAACACGGGCAGCAGCTTGCGCCAAGAGCGCGTCTCGCCGTTTTCCTTGACCAGATAGGCGAAGCCCACCATGGCGGCCAGCGCGAAGGTGCCGTAGCCGATGAAGTTGGCCGGCACGTGCAGCTTCATCCACCAGCTTTTCAGGGCCGGCACCAGCGGCTGGATCTGGAAGGCGTCGCGGGTGAAGGTGTACCACAGCAGGAAGATGACCGCCGAAGTGACCACCAGCAGCACGAAGCCGCCCAGCGCCCGGGTGGCGTAGCGGCGCTCGTAGTACAGGTAGAACAGCGCCGTGATGAGCGCGAACAGCACGAAGACTTCGTACAGGTTGCTGACCGGAATGTGGCCGATGTCGGGCCCCAGCAGATGGCCTTCGCGCCAGCGCACCAGCATGCCGGTGCAGCCCGCGAACACGGCCGCCCAGGTCAGGCCGGTGCCCATCCAGGCGGCGGTGCGGCTGAACATGCCCACCCAGTAGCACACGGTGGCCAGCGCAAACAGGGCGCACATCCACAGAATGGCCGATTGCGACGACAGCAGGTACTTGAGCAGGAACACCTGATCGGCGCGGGCCAGGTCGCCCTGCAGCAGGCTGCCGCCGCCGGCATACAGCCAGATGGCCAGCAATGCGGCCAGGCCGCTGGCGACGAACAACGTGCGCAGCGGCCGCCACAGCCAGCCCATCCAGCCCAGGCCGAAGGCCGCGCCCACCAGAATGGCTTTCTCGTAGCCGTCCATCTGCTCGGGATACTGCATGAGTATGTAGGCGGCCGCCGCCAGCAGCACCAGCAGAAAGCCCCAATCCGTCCAATCGGGCCGGCCGCGTTGGCCGCGCTTGTCGCCGCTGGCGCTTTCGGCCTGCTGCCACATCATGCCCTTGTGCGTGATATCCGTCATCTCGTTCTGCCTATTTAGAACCCATCAAGCCGACAGGCGGGAAACCGCTGCGCGGAACCGCTCGAACTCGCGCGTGAAATCCAGGGAGGGCTTTTGCGTGGCCATCGCGGCCAGCACATGGCTGCCCTGCCCCTGGGCGCGCACCCATATCCACACCCGGCGGTCGCGGATGTAGAACATCGCAAACACGCCGAGAATGAGGAAGAGGCACCCCAAATACACCACCAGCTTGCCCGGCGTGCGTGTTACCTGGAACACGCTGGCCTGCACCTGATCGAAAGTCTGCAACTGCAGGAACACCGGCGCCGGGTAATCGGGCAGGTTGGTCAGGGCCAGCAAGGCCATGCGCACCCAATCCGTCGCTTCTTCGGCCTCGTAACCCTCGCGCGCCAGCGCGGGCAGGCCGCGCGCCTGTCTGTCCAGATCGTACAACTCGAACAAGGCCAACTGCACCATCGGCACCGCCAGGCCCAGCACCCGCTCGCGCTCCGCCTCGGGTATGCGCTCCACCATTTCATTAAAGCCCGAACGGGCAAAAGATTCCAGTGCGCCGCGCGCCGCCAGCGCCAGGGATTCGCGCTGGGCGACCGGCGCGTTCTGCAGGGCGAAGCGGTCGGCCGCCATCTGCCGCAGCGTGGGACGCTGCAGCGCCGCGCGCAAATGCATGAATTCGTCCATGGCATGGTTGGCGTCGGCGGGAATGCGGACGTAGCGGTAGCTCTCGGCCGGCGAAGCGCGCACGCCCGCGAGGAAGACGTCCTGGCCGTCCAGCTCCATGGGCAGCATGTAGTGATGGTACTCGTAGGCTTGGCCATCCTCGCCCACGATGCGGTATTCCACGCTGGGGCCCACGTTGCGCAGGTGCGAGTTGTCGGCCCCGGCCGCGCTGCCCGTGACGGCAGCGACGTGCTCCCAGGCGGCGCGCGGCTGGGGTTCGCTGCCCGGCGCCAGGTTCTCGACGTTGATGACGCGCAGGCCGGTGGGTTCGATGTTGACCTGGCGCTGTTTTCCGCCCTCGATCAGCGTCAGCGACGCCGGCTGCCCCACCACGCCTTCCACCGTCTGCGGCGCCGCCGCGTCGCCGGTGAGCGGCCAGGCGCGCAGCCACAAATGGCTGCCGCCGTCGTCGAAGCTGGACTGATACACCGTGACCCCCTTGTAGCGCAGGGGTTCGTTGACCTCTATGGTCTGCTTGAAGCTTTCGTTCGTCTGCAGGTCGGTGACCTCGACGTCGCTCTTGAAGCTGCTGGGCATGCCCGTGGTGTAGTAGTCGATGTAAAAGCGTTCGAGCTTGATCGAGAACGGCAGCGGCTGCACCAGCACGCCGTTGCCCACGGAAACCACGCCGTGGCGGGTCTGGCTGCCGTCCGGCAAGAAGACGTTGCCCCGGAAACTGATGTTGCCGGCCGACAGGCGGCCGGTTTCGGGTACGTCGGCGATCAGCATGTTTTCGGTGACGGGCTGCTTGCCGCCCAGCCATACCTGCAGGCGCACGGGCAGTTCGCTGTCGAGCAGGCCACCTATGCAGATGACGACGATGGCGGCGTGAGCGAAGATGTAACCCAGCCGGTTGCTGCTGCCTTTCTTGGCGGCCACCATGACGCCGTCGGCGTCGCGGCGCAGCTTGCTGCGGTAGCCGTGCGCGCCCAGCCACCCTTGGGCCTGGCGCACCACTTCGTCCACCGGCAGCGTGGAATCGGCTTCGGTGCGGTGCGGAAACACCTTGAGGCTGCCCTCGCGCGCATTCTCGCGGAACGAGCGCATGTCGCGCACCATGCGGGGCGCATTGCGCAGCAGGCACAGGCTGGTGGACACCACGAGAAAGCCCATGATGACCAGGAACCACCAGCTGTTGTACACCTGCCAGACGCTGAACTTGCTGAAAACCTCGTACCAGAACGGCCCGAATTGATCCAGATAGGCGCTGGCCAACTGGTTCTGCGCAAGCACGGTGCCGATGATGCTGGCCACGCAGATGAACAGCAGCAGGCTGATCGCAAAACGCATCGAACCCAGCAGCTCGAAGAAATCAGCACGGGGGCGCGAGAGGTGGGTCTGCATCAGGATTCAAAAGCCTTAAAAAGCCCCACACCGCGCGGACTAGCGTCCGCTTGCCGCCCCCCAAGGGGGCGTTTTTACCTTGGGGCGGCCCGGCGATAAAAAAAGGGGATGCCACCCATGTGGCCTCCCCCCGAGTAAAGCGGATTGCCGCGCGCCGCTTGGCGGGCGCTGGGCGGCAAGACGCAAGCGTTTAGCGCAAACCTGCCGCGTAATCGGCCACGGCCGCGATGTCGGCGTCGGACATGCGGTCACCGATGTCGTGCATCATGGGGCCGTTGGCGCGGTCGCCGCTGCGGAACAGCTTGAGCTGATCGGCGATGTACGAGGGGAATTGGCCAGAGATACGCGGAAACTCACCGGGGATGCCAGCACCGTTGGGGCCGTGGCAGCCAGCGCAGGCGGGCACGTTGCGTTCGGGCAGGCCGCCGCGCCAGATGTGCTGGCCGCGTTCCATGGTGGCTTCGTTGCTGGCCGTGGCCGCGGTTTCGTAGTCGAGCGCCTGCTGCGACAGGTAGTATGCGATGTTGCGGACTTCCACTTCGGTCAGCATCTTGGCGAAGGGCGCCATGACGGTGTCCGCGCCTTCGGGACCGCGGCGCGTCGCGGGCGTTTCGGCATCGCGGGGCTTGAAGCTGAGAAGCTGCTTGACGAGGTATTCGTAGGGCTGCGCCGCCAGGTTGGGGTTGATGGGCAGCGTGCTGTTGCCGCCCGGCCCGTGACAGCTCGCACAGGAAACCAGGCCGCGCGAGGTGTCGCCGTTGTTGAACAGCTCCTCCCCTTTGGCCGCGTCGGGCTTGCCAGCCTGCTGGGCAAAGGCTACCGACAGAGAACAGCCAAGCAGCATGCCCGTTTTGACTACGCCTGCTACTAAAATTCTTGACAGCGTACGCTTCATGAGGACCTCGATGGATCGCGATTCGATCTGGACGCACCAGGCGCCGGCGGATGCAGCATCTTACGCCATGCCGGCCGCTTCGAACACGCAAGCACGCCGGCGTGGCAGCTTGCGCCACGGATTCAAACCCCAAATTATACAATAGGGTTACACAACGACGTAGCCGCAGCCCAGCGGCCCCAGGGAGGCCACCTAAATGTTACCGGAGTGGGTCGTACTTGCGTCGCTCGCCTACGCCGCTTTACTGTTCGCGGTGGCCTGGGTGGGCGACCGCTACCCGCTGTACCCGCAGCGCCCCTGGCTGCGCTCCGCCGTGTACAGCCTGGCCCTGGCGGTGTATTGCTCGTCGTGGACGTTCTACGGCGCCGTAGGCTCGGCCGTGCGCCACGGCATCGGCTACCTGCCCATCTACCTGGGGCCCTTGCTGATGTTTCTGTTCGGCTGGCGCATCATCGAACGCCTGGCCTCCGTCGCGCGCACCCAGAACACCGTCTCCATCGCCGACTTCATCGCGTCGCGCTACGGCCGCTCGCAGCGCCTGGCCGCGCTGATCACCCTGATCGCGCTGATCGCCGCCATTCCCTACCTGGCGCTGCAATACAAGGCCGTCGCCATCAGCCTCGAAGTGCTGACCGGCTCCAACCTGCAACGCAGTCCGCTGGGCGATCCCGCCCTGTACGTCGCCGCCCTGATGGTCGTGTTCGCCGTGCTGTTCGGCACCCGACAGGTGGACGCCACCGAGCACAGGCCCGGCCTGATGCTGGCCGTGGCGCTGGAATCGCTGATCAAGCTGCTGGCGCTGATGGCGGTCGGCATCAGCGCTTTCTTCTGGCTGAACGGCAACAGCCTGCCGGTGGCCGAGGCCGCCCATGCGCTCATCACCTCGACGCCGCCGGAGGGTTTCGCGGCGCAAACCCTGCTGGCCTTCGCCGCCATCGTGTGCCTGCCGCGCCAGTTCCACGTCGCCATCGTCGAATGCGTGAACGTGGCCGACATCCGCCGCGCGCGCTGGCTGTTCAGCGCGTACCTGCTCATCGTCAGCCTGATGGTGCTGCCCATCGCCATCGCCGGCATCTCGCTGTTCACGCCGTACGGCACGGTGGCGCCGGACAGCTTCGTGCTGGCCTTGCCGCTGGCCCAGGACAAAGTGGCGCTGGCGCTGGTGGCCTACATCGGGGGGTTCTCCGCCGCCACCGGCATGATCATCGTCGCCAGCGTGGCCATGGCCACCATGGTCAGCAACGACCTGGTCATGCCCATCCTGCTGCGGCGCGGTTGGCTGCACCAGGGGCAGGCCAGCATGGCCTCCACCGTGCTATGGATACGCCGCATCGCCATCGCCTGCCTGGCCGGCCTGGCCTACGGCTACTACCGCGTCAGCGGCTCCGACACCGCGCAGGCCTCTTTCGGCCTGATGGCCTTCGCCGCCGTGGCGCAATTCGGCCCCGCCCTGATAGGCGGGCTGTACTGGCGCGGCGCCAGCCGCCAAGGCGTCGAGGCCGGCCTGCTGGTGGGCTTCGGCCTGTGGCTTTACACCTTGCTGCTGCCCTCGCTGACGGAAGCCGGCTGGCTGGACGCGGCCTGGATGCGGGACGGCCCGTTCGGCATCGGCTGGCTGCGCCCCCACCAGCTATTCGGCCTGGAAGGCTGGGACGCCCTGACCCACGGCGTGTTCTGGTCGCTGCTGTTCAACATCGGCACCCTGCTCGTCATCTCGGCCAGGCGCCGCCCCTCGCTGGGCGAACGCCTGCGCGCCGAGCCCTTTCTGAACCCCTACGCCGAACGGCACTCCCTCGCCCCCGCCCAATGGGAGGGCGATTTGCAGGTGCTAGACCTGCAGGCGCTGGCCGGCCGCATTCTGGGCGAAGCCGCGGCGCAGCGCGCCTTCGCCGACCAGGCCGCCAAGGCGGGCGTCACGCTGGACGCCAACCTGCGCGCCGACCGCGGCTGGCTGCACTTTACCGAGCTGCTGCTGGCCGCCGCCGTCGGCGCCTCGTCGGCGCGCGTGGTGCTGGCCAGCGCGCTCAAGGGCTCGGGCATGGAAGTCGCCGCCGTCATGGCCGTGCTGGACGAAGCCGGCCCCGAACTGCGCTTCAACCGCGACATTCTGCTGGCCACGCTGGAACACATCGACCAGGGCATCAGCGTGGTGGACAGCAAGATGCGGCTGGTCGCCTGGAACCAGCGCTATCTGCAGATGTTCAACTACCCGCCCGACATGCTGTACGTGGGGCGCTCGGTGGCCGACCTCATTCGCTTCAACGCCGAGCGCGGCGAACTGGGCAACGTCGCCACGCTGGACATCGAAACCGAGATCGCCAAGCGCATCGCCTACATGCGCGCGGGCTCGCGCCACGTGTTCGAGCGCACGCTGCACACCGGCCAGGTCATCGCGCTGCGCGGCCGCCCGCTGCCGGGCGGCGGCTACGTCACCACCTACAGCGACGTCACCGACTACAAGCACGCCGAACACGCGCTGCGCGACATCAACGAAACCCTGGAACAGCGCGTGGCCGAGCGCACGCGCGAAGCCGAACAGGCCCACGAGACGCGCGCCAAGTTCCTGGCGGCCATCAGCCACGACGTGCTGCAGCCCATCAACGCGGCGCGACTGTTCACCTCGGCGCTGCGCGCCGCCGACAAGCCCGAAGAAACCAGCTACCTGGCCGAACGCGTGGACACCTCGCTGCGCGCCGCCGAAGAACTGCTGGACGGCCTGCTGGACATCTCGCGCCTGGACGCCAGCGCGATGCAGCCCGAGCTGAGCAACCTGGACGTCAGCCATATGCTGACGCAGTTGGCCGAGCAATACCGGCCCATGGCCAGCTCGCGGCAGCTGGCCTTGCGCGTCCGCGCGCCGCGCCTGTTCGTGCGCAGCGACCGCCGCCTGCTGCAACGCATGCTGCAGAACTTTCTTTCGAATGCCTTGCGCTATACCCGCAGCGGCGGCGTGCTGCTAACGGCGCGCGTACGCACCGACCACGTTCTGCTGCAGGTGTGGGACACCGGCCCCGGCGTGCCGACACACCATCTGCGCCAGATCTACGATGAATTCCACCGCTACGA
The DNA here is from genome assembly GCA_934525625.1 of uncultured Burkholderiaceae bacterium. GTDB lineage: Bacteria > Pseudomonadota > Gammaproteobacteria > Burkholderiales > Burkholderiaceae_B > Mesopusillimonas. The sequence goes on along the minus strand of CAKSZL010000008.1, from coordinate 115,481 downwards.
ACAGCCATTCGACTGGGACGGCCGCGGCCTGGGCCTGGGCTTGTCGATCTGCCAGCGTATTTCCTCGCGCCTGAACCACCCGCTGGGCGTGCGCTCGACCGTCGGAAAAGGCAGCGTGTTCTCGGTGCTGGTGCCGCGCGCCGCGGCCGCAGACCCCGTCGCCGCGCCCTCCCCCCTGCCCACGTCGCCGAACGACCAGTTGCAGGGCCTGAAAGTGCTGTGCCTGGACAACGACCACAACATCCTGGAAGGCATGCAGGCGCTGCTGCGACGCTGGCAGGCGCACACCCTGTGCGCCACCACCGTGGATCAGGCCCTGGCGCTGATGGCGCAAGAGCCGGACGTCGTGCTGGCCGACTACCACCTGCACGACAGGGTCAACGGCCTGGACGCGCTCGACGCCCTGCGCGCGCAGGTTCCCGACATGGTCGGCGCCCTGCTGACGGCGGACGGCAGCGCCGCCCTGAAGCAAACCGCGCGCGAACGCGGCTACCGGGTGCTGACCAAGCCGGTCAAGCCGGCTTCGCTGCGGGCGTTCCTGGCGGCGTCGGCGCGGCGGGCCTGAGGCATTCGCCCGCCGGCCGCATCGCAACATCGTGGGCAGGCTTCACCCCAGAAAGTTGACCTGCCCGCTTCCCAGGTCGTACATGCTGCCCACGATCTTGATCTTGCCTTCGGACTCCAGGCCGGCCAGCAAGGGACTGTGTTGGCGTATGGCCTCCATGGTGTCCAGCACGTTCGTGTGCGCGACGGCGTCGACGAAGCCGTAGTTGGCGGCGGTGCGCTCGCCGTCGTATGGGGTCTTGCCGACGGCCGGGCTTATCCGTTCGAGCAGACCGGTTAGGTTGCCCAACTGCGCGCCGCCTATCGCGCCGGCGATGGCGCCGCAGCGCGTATGGCCCATGACCAGCAGCAGCTTGGCGCCGGCTATGCCGCAGGCGAATTCCATGCTGCCCAGCAGGTCGGGCGTGGAGACGTTGCCCGCGACGCGGGCGCAGAAGATGTCGCCGATGCCGGCGTCCATGACGATCTCGGCGGGCGCGCGCGAGTCTATGCAGCTAAGCACCACGGCGGCGGGAAACTGGCCCGTGGCGGTGGTTTGCTTTTGCGCCAGGAAGTCTTGCGCGCACGAGGTGCCGTCACGGAAGCGCTGGTTGCCCGCGCGCAGCATGTCGATGACCTGATCGGGCGTCATGGCGTCGCGCTGTTCGCGCGACAGAGACGCCGCGGCGGCTTTGCGCCCGCCCGCCATGAGCCCCGCACCCATGGCGCCCGCGCCCAGCGCGATGCTCCGCTTCAACCAGCCCCGGCGCGATACGTCTGCCAGCCGCCCCATATGGCGGCAATTCGTCTCTGTACACATGATGTGTCTCCCAAGCGGACTGCAAAGGCCGGATGCCGGCCACGATTCGGCATGCCGGATATCGTTTACCGACAATATAACGGTAAAAAATATCGCTACGCTACGCTTTTCGTCTGCCGCCGGGTCATTCTTCGTGCCGGTTTTCGCGCTGCGCCGGCCACCCCACGCCCAAGCCCAGCCGGCCCGCCATCAGCACCGCCTGGGTGCGGTTGGTGACGCCCAGCTTGCGCATGATGGCCGTCATGTGCGCCTTGACGGTGGCTTCGGAGATACCCAGGTCGAAGGCGATCTGCTTGTTCAATTGGCCCGCCCCCAGCATCTGCAATACGCGGAACTGCTGCGGCGTGAGTTCCCTGACTGCCTGCGCGGCCGTGCTGTCCTGTTCGTTCATGGCGGACGCGTGCTCTTCACGCACCTGCGGCGGCAGCCACGGGTTGCCCTCCAGCACCTGGTGCAGGGCGGTGTCCAGGGTGCGGGCGTCCACCGACTTGGGAATGAAGCCCATGGCGCCCAGCCCCAGGGCTCGCTGCATCAAGGCGGGGTCTTCATGCGCGGAAACGATGACGACGGGCAGCTGCGGTTGCAGGCCCTGGATGTGCAGCAAGGCGCTGAAGCCCTGAGCGCCGGGCATGTCCAGATCGAGCAGCAGCAGGTCGGCATCGGCGTGCGCATCCACCAGCGCATAAAGCTGGTCGAGGCTGTCGGCTTCGTGGATGGATGTTTGCGGGAACGAGCGGGCCACGAGATTGCGCAGCGCCTCGCGGAACAAGGGGTGGTCGTCGGCGATCAGCAGTTCTGGCATAAGTCGTACGGGCCGTGTGCAGCGTTCCTGTCAAAACCAGCAACGGCGCACCCACCGCGATGGGCGCGCCGTTTTCCAAGCGCAAGCGAATTAGGTGTTCTTGCGCTCGCGTACCAGTACGTCTACCACGCCGGGGTCGGCCAGCGTGCTGGTGTCGCCCAGTTGGTCGGTGGCGTTCTCGGCGATCTTGCGCAGAATGCGGCGCATGATCTTGCCCGAGCGCGTCTTGGGCAGGGCCGGCGCCCACTGGAGCTGGTCCGGCGTGGCGATGGGACCGATGATTTCGCGCACGTAGCGCACCAGTTCGCCGCGCAAGTCGTCGCTGCCTTCTTCGCCCGCCACCAGCGTGACGTAGAAATAGATGCCCTGGCCCTTGATGTCGTGCGGGTAGCCCACCACGGCGGCCTCGGCCACCTTGTCGTGCGCCACCAGCGCGCTTTCGAGTTCGGCCGTGCCCAGGCGGTGGCCGCTGACGTTGATGACGTCGTCGACACGGCCGGTGATCCAGTAGTCGCCGTCGGCGTCGCGGCGCGCGCCGTCGCCGGTGAAGTACGTGCCCGGATACGTGCTGAAGTAAGTGTCGATGAAGCGCTGGTGGTCGCCGTACACCGTGCGGGCCTGGCCCGGCCACGAATCGGTAATCACCAGATGCCCCTCGCCCTCGCCTTCGACGAACTGGCCGTCCGCGCCGACGATGGCCGGCTTGATGCCGTACAGCGGCTTGGACGCCGCGCCCGGCTTGACCGGCCCCAGGCCCGCCAGCGGGGCGATCAGGATACCGCCGTTTTCGGTTTGCCACCAGGTGTCGACGATGGGGCAGCGCCCTTCGCCCACCACCGAGTGATACCAGCGCCAGGCTTCCGGGTTGATGGGTTCGCCCACGGAACCCAACAGCCGCAGCGACTTGCGCGAAGTGGCCTTGACCGGGCCTTCACCTTCGCGCATCAGCGCGCGGATGGCCGTGGGCGCGGTGTAGAAGATGCTGACCTTGTGCTTGTCCACCACTTGCCAGAAGCGCGAGGCGTCGGGATAGCTGGGCACGCCTTCGAACACCAGGGACGTGGCGCCGTTGGCCAGCGGGCCGTACACGATGTAGCTGTGGCCGGTGATCCAGCCCACGTCGGCCGTGCACCAGTAGATGTCGTCCTCGCGCAGGTCGAAAACGAGTTCGTGGGTGAGGCTGACGTAGACGAGATAGCCGCCGGTGGTGTGCACCACGCCCTTGGGCTTGCCCGTGCTGCCCGAGGTGTACAGGATGAACAGCGGGTCTTCCGCGTTCATGCGTTCGGGCTCGCAGGTGTCGGGCTGGCCTTCGACGACGTCGTGCCACCAGACGTCGCGCGGCGCCTTGAACGGCACCTCGTCGCCGACGTGGCGCAGCACGATGACGGTTTCGATGCAGTCGGTGCCGGGCTTGGCCAGGGCTTCGTCCACGTTGCGCTTGAGCGGAATCTTCTTGCCCGCGCGCCAGCCTTCGTCGGCCGTGATGACCGCCTTGGCGCCGCAATCGCGGATGCGGTCGGCCAGCGAGGTGGGCGAGAAGCCGCCGAACACCACGTTATGGACGGCGCCGATGCGGGCGCAGGCCAGCAGGGCCACCGCCGCCTCGATGACCATGGGCAGGTACACCGTGACGCGGTCGCCCTTGCCTATGCCTTTTGCGCGCAGCGCGTTGGCGAGGCGGTTGACGCGCTGAGAGAGCTCCCGGTAGGTAACCGACTGCGCGGGTGCGTTGGGGTCGTCCGGCTCCCAGATGAGGGCCGTTTTGTCGCCGCGCTCGGCCAGATGGCGGTCTATGCAATTGACGCTGACGTTCAGCTCGCCGTCCTCAAACCAGCGGATGCGGAAGTCGTCGATGTCGAAGTTGACGTCGCGGATGCGCGTAGGTTTTTTGTACCAATCTATGCGCTCGGCAACTTCCGCCCAGAACGCGTCGGGCGATTCCAGGGATTGCTTGTACTTCGCCAGGTAGGTCGCGGCATCCAGCGTATTCGGGCCCGCGAAACCGGCCGGGGCGGGATAGGTTTCCATGTGTTCCACTTCTTCCTCCTGTAACGTATTCGTGTTCGTCCGGGCCGATCAATGATCGGAAGCCTTGGCGGCGCCGATGCCGGTCTGGCTGCGTACCGTCAGCGCCTCGAAGGCGGCGCGTTCTTGCTTGGCCTGAGCGCTGCCGTCCAGTACCGAGAACAGCCAGATGGCGACGAACGCCAGCGGGATGGATAGGATACCCGGGTTGGGGAAAGGCACGATAGGTTCAGCATAACCGAATACGTCCACCCAGACAGTCTTGCTGAGCACGACCCAAGCGATGGCCGTCACCAGCCCCAGGAAGCCGCCGATGATCGCGCCGCGCGTGGTGCAGCCCTTCCAGGCGATGGACAGTACCAGCACCGGAAAGTTGGAGCTGGCCGCCACCGCGAACGCCAGGCCGACCATGAAGGCCACGTTCTGGTTCTCGAAGATGATGCCCAGCAAGATCGCCAGCACGCCCAGCACCACGGTGGAGATCCGCGACAGGCGGAACTTCTGTTGCTCGGTGGCGCGGCCCTTGGCAATGACTTCGCCGTACAGGTCGTGGGCGATGGCCGCCGCGCCCGCCAGCGCCAGCCCGGCCACCACGGCCACGATGGTGGCGAAGGTGACCGCCGCCAGGAAGCCCAGCAGCAGGTTGCCGCCCACGGCGTTGGCCAGGTGCACGGCGACCATGTTGGTGCCGCCGATGAGGCCTTGGATCATGTCGAACTTGCCGTCCGGCCCGGTATGGAAATACTCGGGATGGCGCACCAGCAGCGCCACGGCGCCGAAGCCGATGATGAAGGTCAGCAGGTAGAAGTAGCCGATGAAGGAACTGGCCCAGATAACCGACTTGCGGGCTTCCTTGGCGTTGGCCACGGTAAAGAAGCGCATCAGTATGTGCGGTAGGCCCGCCGTGCCGAAGGCCAGGGCCAGCCCCAGCGACAAGGCGTTCAGCGGATTGGCGCTGACCTGCGCGCCCGGCGCCATCAATTGCTCGCCCGAGGGGTGCACGCGCACGGCTTCGGCCAGCAGGACGTCTGGATTGAACTTGAAGATGGCCAGCACGAGTATGGTCATCAGCGTGGCGCCGAACAGCATCAGCACGGCCTTGATGATTTGCACCCACGTGGTGGCGCGCATGCCGCCGAAGGCCACGTAAATCATCATCAGGCTGCCCACGATGATGACCGACACGGAATAGTTCAGGCCGAACAGCAGTTCGATGAGCTTGCCCGCCCCCACCATTTGCGCAATCAGGTACAGGGCGATGATGAGCAGCGAGGCGCTGGCCGCCAGCACCCGTATCGGCGTGCGCCGCAGACGGAACGAGGTGACGTCCGCGAAGTTGTAGCGCCCCAGGTTGCGCAGCCGCTCGGCGATCAGGAACATCACCACGGGCCAGCCGAACAGAAAGCCGATGGCGTAGATCATGCCGTCGAAGCCGCTGACGTACACCATGCCCGCGATGCCCAGGAAGGACGCCGCCGAGAGGTAGTCGCCGGCGATCGCCAGCCCGTTCTGGAAGCCGGTGATGCCGCCGCCCGCCGTGTAGAAGTCGGACGTGGTGCGCGTCTGGCGCGCGGCGAAATAGGTGATGAGCATGGTGCCCGCGATGAACACCAGGAACATGATGATGGCCGAGACGTTGGCCCCGCCCTCGGTGGCGGCCATGGCGGCGCCCGGCAGCAAGCCGGCTAGCAGGCCGGCGCAGAGTTTCGCGTTCAGTTTCATGCCGTCTCCCGGATCACTTCTTCCAGCAAGGGGTCGAACACCTTGTTGGATATGTAGACGTAGAGAATGATCAGCACAACGGCGCTGATGGCCACCATCGTTGCGGTGAAGATGCCTATGCTCATCGTCATGCCGGGCGCCAGCGGACGGCCGAACAGCTCGGGGGCGAACGCCAGGGTCAGGATGAAACCGGAATAGATGATCAGCGTCAGCACGAAGAAAAACAGGCTCGTGCGATTGCGCTTGCGCACGAGCTCCTGATACTTGGGGTGCCTGAGCACCCGCTCCACGACCTCGGTCTGCGACATGTAAGTCTCCTGTGTTTTATTGATGCTCTTGCATTGCCGTCACGAACGGCTCCGCGAGACTTCGCATGTTGGCCCCATCGCGCGCATCGATAAAGACGACCTTGGTCGATGCGACTTTGGTCGAAAGATGCCGCCGCCCCTTCTTTCCATTCCTCCTACAATAGAGGCTGTCGACACTTACAGGCCGGCGGGCCGCACGGCTCCGCACGCCATTTTTCCCGGAACCATCGTGTCCCTCCTGCATCGCGCCACTTTCGTGATCTCGGCCGCGCGCCTGGATCAACTGCCTCCGCCGGGGCCGCCCGAGGTCTGCTTCGCCGGCCGCTCCAACGCAGGCAAGTCCTCGGCCATCAACGTGCTGACCAACCAGCGCCGCCTGGCGTTCTCCAGCAAGACGCCGGGCCGCACGCGCCTCATCAACATGTTCGGCCTGCCCGACCCGCTGGAGCCCGGCGAATGGCTGGGCCATCTGGTCGACCTGCCCGGCTACGGCTACGCCGCCGTCAACCGCAATACCCAGCAGGAATGGAACGTCGTGCTGGGCGGCTATCTGCGCGACCGGCCCTCGCTGGCCGGCGTCGTGCTGGTCATGGACATCCGGCGCGGCGTCACCGACCTCGACCGCCGCCTGTCCGAATGGATAGCCCCCAGCGGCAGGCCCGTGCTGGTGCTGCTTACCAAGGCCGACAAACTGCCTTACGGCCAGCGCCTGAAGGCAGTGGCCGCCGTGCGCAAGGAACTGGCCACGCTGGGCAAGCTGACCGCCGTGCCGTTCTCCGCCACCCACCGCATCGGCCTCGAAGAGGCCACCGCGCATATCGAAAACTGGATTTCTCCCAAGGTTGTGCCATGACGTCCTTTTTGCCGCTTCCCGACTTTCCCGCCTCTCGTCCGCGCCGCAACCGCCGCGACGACTTCAGCCGCCGCCTGGTGCGCGAGAACGTGCTGACCGCCGACGATTTCATCTATCCCGTCTTCGTCACCGAAGGCCGGGGCGTGCAGCAGCCCATCGCCTCGATGCCCGGCATCGCGCGCCATTCGCCCGACAAGCTGATGGCCGTGGCCGAGCAATGCCTGGAACTGGGCGTGCCCGTGCTGGCGCTGTTTCCCGCCATCGACGGCGCGCTCAAGACGCCGGACGGCATCGAGGCCGCCAACCCCGACGGCCTGATCCCGCGCACGGTGGCGCAACTGAAGCAGCGCTTTCCCGAACTGGGCGTGCTGACCGACGTGGCGCTCGACCCCTACACCAGCCACGGCCAGGACGGCGTCATCGACGACGAAGGCTACGTCATCAACGACATCACCACCGAGATACTGGTGAAGCAGGCCCTGGTGCAGGCCCAGGCCGGCGTGGACATCGTCGCGCCCAGCGACATGATGGACGGCCGCATCGGCGCCGTGCGCCAGGCCCTGGAAGCCAAGGGCCACATCCATACGCGTATCATGGCCTATTCGGCCAAGTACGCCAGCGCCTTCTACGGCCCGTTCCGAGACGCAGTGGGCTCGGCCGCCAATCTGGGCAAGTCCAACAAGGCCACCTACCAGATGGACCCGGCCAACCGCAACGAAGCCCTGCGCGAAGTGGCCGCCGACATCCGCGAAGGCGCCGACATGGTGATGGTCAAGCCCGGCATGCCCTATCTGGACGTGCTGCGCGACGTGAAAGAAGCCTTCGGCATGCCCACCTTCGCCTATCAGGTCAGCGGCGAATACGCCATGCTCAAAGGCGCCGCCGCCAACGGCTGGCTGGACCACGACAAGGTAATGATGGAATCGCTGCTGGCCTTCAAGCGCGCCGGCGGCGACGGCATTCTGACCTACTTCGCGCTGGAAGCCGCCCGCCTGCTGCGCGCGCAGCGCTAGTGCCGGCGCAAAGGCCCGCGCAGGGTCTCGGAAGGCAGCTCGCCGAACTGCGCGCGGTAGTCGGCGGCGAACTGCCCCAAGTGCCCGAAGCCCCAGGCCACGGCCAGATCGGTGACCGACGCCTGGCTGCCGGCCGCCTCTTGCAGCGCCTGGCGTACGCGCTTCAGGCGCACCGTTTTCAGGAAGGCCATGGGCGACTGGCCCAGGCTTTGGCGAAAACCCGCGTACAAGCTACGCGTGCTGACGCCCGCATGGCGCGCGACGTCGCCGGCGGTCAGGGCTTCCGATGCATGATGCTCCATGTACTCGACGGCGCGCCGAACGGCGGCGGGCGCGGCTATCCGGCGCTCGTCGCGCGGCGGCTGATTGTGCGCCAATAATTCCAGCAAAGCCGTCATCAGGGTGTCTTCGACCGACGTCCGCATGGCGGGGGAATCGAGCATCACGCCTTCGGAAGCCTCGTTGAACTGCCAGCGCAACAAGCGCCAAAGCGTCTGGCCCTTGGCGTCGTCGAAGCGGATGATGGGACAGAATTCCAGCACCCCCGTATGGGTCTGGCCATAATACTGCTGGTAATGGGCTTCGAGACCCTGGCGCGCAATGCGCACGAACAGCTTATCGGCCTCGTCGCTGTGGCTCATGCTGAACACATGATTGGGGCTGATCAGCGACCCCGCTTGGGCGTCGGAAGCATACAAGCCCTGGCTGAGGCGGATTTCTTCTTTGCCGCGTATGGGCACCTGCAAGAGGTAGAAGTCCTGGAAGGGCTCGGGTTCGATGGTGACTTCGGCGCCATAGCTTAGCCGGCCGAAACCCAGGCTGTCGCCTTGCCGATAGAACAATGCGGTTTCCAGGCGCTGCCGGCCGCCGGCCAGGCTTAGGCGGTGCGGGCACAATACGCCGGACACGTGCTCGCGAACGTGCCGGAGGTCTTGCGACTGCAACTGCGCATAGTGCTGAAGTATCGTGGACATGGCCCAAGGCCCTGCATGCGGGTGGCGGCGCCGACGGACACGCTCACCAACGAATCTACAGATGATGACACGATCAGGGTATCTGTTTAATGCAGATATTCCCTAGGATTCAAAGCGGCCGAATTGCCCTTGCCAGTACAGCAGCGGCGAGGCCTCGGGCTCCGCACCCATATGAATGGCGGTCACGCGCCCGATCACCAAGGCATGGCTGTGCCGCACCCATACGTCGGCCACCTCGCAGGCCAGGGCGGCCGAGGCCTGGCGCAGCAGCCAGATGCCTTCGGCGGCTTCCAGCCAGTCATGGCCGGCATAGCGCGCCTCGCCCTTGCACCCGCCCACGCCCGCGAACTGCATGGCCAGCCGTTGCTGCGCCGCGGACAACAGATTGACCCCGAAGCGCCGGCTGCCCGCCAGCAAGGGCCAGCTGGACGAGGACTGATTGACGGCCACCAGCACCTCGGCCGGCTCGGCCGCCACCGGCACGACCGAAGTGGCCGTCAAGCCGCTGCGCACGCCGCCCTGCGCCACGGTGATCACGCAGGCAGTGCCGGCCAGATGGCGCATGGCCTGCTTGAAACGTTCCGGCGGCACGGCCGCTTCCTGCGCCATGGCCATTTCGCCGCCGATCCCCGGGCGCGCATTCATCAGCGTATGCCCCGCTGGCTGAGCAGGGGCAGCACCGTATCGCGGAAGTACGGGAACTCTTCGGCGTAATCCAGGAAGGAAAGCGTGGTGCCGCGAAAACCCGCCCCGTGCAGCGCGCAAATGCCTTCGGCGACCTGCTCCGGCGTGCCCACCAGCGGAAACCCGCCATGGCCGGCCGTCATGCGCTCCCTGATCAAGGCCAGCAAATCGTGCGGGAAAGATTGCGCATGGGCGAACTGCAGGTTCACCAGGTTGTCGACCGCGCCCTTGTCGGCATGCGCCAGCACGCGTTCCCATTCGGCCTTGGCTTCGGCCTCGGTGGGACGGCAGATGACGTGCGAGAAGGTCATCACGTCGACCCGGCGGCCCGCGGCTTGCCCCATGGCCTTGAGCTCGGCCACTTCGGTGCGCGAGCGGTCGAGATCGATGGCCGGCGTGAACAGGAAGTTGGCGTTGCGGCTGGCGAATGCGCGGCCCTGCCCCGAGCCTGCCGCATTGAAGATGGGCGGTATGACGTCGGGGCGCGGGTCGCCATGCACGCCTTTGAGCTTGAAGTAGGTGCCGTCCCAATCGAAGCGGCCTTCGGTCTGCCACAGCTTGCGCACCACGTCAAACCATTCCTGCGCATAGCCGTAGCGCGTCTCGTGGTCTTCGGGCAGCGTCAGGCCCAAGGCGTCGTACTCGGGCTTGTTCCAGCCCGCCACGATGTTCAGGCCGACGCGGTCGCCGCTGATCTGCGCCATGGTGGCGATTTGCTTGGCGATGACCACCGGGTGGTTGGCAACCGTATGCACCGTGGCGAACACGTTGATGCGCTTGGTGTGCGCCAGCAGCGCCGTGGCCCAGGTAACGGTTTCCAGCACGTAGCCGTGAAAGTCGGTTTCGCCGCCGTAGCCTATCCAGCGCGCGATGGGCAGCATGAAATCGATGCCGGCGTCGTCCAGCAGCTTGCCCAGCTTCAGATTGTTGGCCCAGGTGGCCTGCCAGCGCTCGGGCAGGGTCGAAACCGTCATGCCGCCGCCGCAATTGCTGGCGAAGGTGCCCAACAGAAAGCGGTCGTGCGTCAGCATGGAATGCAGTGCCATGATGTTTGTCTCCGTGTGATTTATGGGAAATGGCCAACTGATGCGGAAATTCTAGGAATCCGCTCGGTTTCCCACTATCACTACGGCGCAAGCGCTATCAATACTGTGCAAATATTGATGCTGCAACGCAATAAAACGGCATGGCAAAACGGCGCAACAAAACCCAGGCCGGCGAGCCTAGCGCTTTTTTGGTTTAAGTGCTGGCAAGTTTAGCCAACGCTGAGGGCGAGAGCCGGTGTGGGCATGGCTGCCGCAAGCGGCCGTTGGAGGGCGCCGCGGGCTACCGAAGGCAGTGCGAGGGTAGTCAGCGAAATCTGCTTGAGCACCGAAGCGCGCAGCGCTGAGGGCGAGTTCTTCCGCCGCCCGCACGTACGAGGCAGACGCGGGAAGTTCCACGCAGCGGAACCGCCCGACCGGCCGCTTGCGGCAGCCATGCCCGCACCGGCTCTCGACCGGCTCAAGAACACAAGCCGCCCCCTTACGCGCCGCCCGCCAGCACCGCGTCCAGCGTGGTGCCGAATTGCCCGGCGTTCTTGAAGCCGATGACGCGATGCTCCGGCAGATACCGCCCCTGGGCATCGAAGAACATGATGCCGGGCGGGCCGAACAGGTTGAAGCGTTTCAGCAAGGCGCGGTCTTGGGCGTTGTTGGCGGTGACGTCCACCTGCAGCAGTTCGAAGCGCTCCATGCGCCGGACCACGGCGGGGTCGGAGAACGTGAAGTGCTCCATCTCGGTGCACGACACGCACCAGTCCGCGTAGAAATCCAGCATGACGGGGCGCGTGGCCCGGGCCAGCCGTTCGTCGAGTTCATCCACCGAGGCAATACGCTGGAAAACCGGGGCCGCCACCGCGGCAGCCGGCGCCGCGCCGGGCGCGCCGCCCGCCAGGCCGCGCAGGGGCTGCAGTATGCTGGGCGAGCCCAGGCCCACGCTGGCCACCATCAATGCGGCCCACAGCGCCAACAGCACGCCCACGGCCTTGCCCAGCGCCACGATGGGGCCGGCATCGGCGGTCCAGGCCCGGAAAGCCCCCAAGAGCACGGCCAGCCAGCACGCCAGCAAGGCCCAGCCCAATACGACCACGGTGTTCGCCACGAAGGGCGACACCATCCACCAGGCGGTCGCCATCAGCAGCACGCCGAATATGGCCTTGACCTGGTTCATCCAGGCGCCGGCGCGCGGCAGCAAGGCGCCCGAACCCGCCCCGACCGCCAGCAGCAGCATGCCCGAGCCCCAGGCCAGCGCGAACAGCGCCGAGCCGCCCAGCACGACGTCGCCCGTCTGCGAAATAAAGAGCAGCACGCCCGCCAGCGGGGCCGCGACACAAGGGCCGACGACCAGCGCGGACAACATGCCCATCAGGAACACGCCGCCGTATCGCCCGCCGGGCAGGCGGTTCATGCGCTCGGTGAGATAGCTTTGCAGGCCGCCCGGCGCCTGTACAGTGAAGACGTCCAGCATGGACAGGCCCAGCAACGCCAGCAATGCCGCAAACACGCCCAGCACCCAGGGATTCTGCAGCCAGGAGGCCAGGCCCGCGCCCAGCAGGCCCGCCACCACGCCCAGCAGCGTGTAGACGATGGACACCCCCAGCACGTAGACGAGCGCCAGGCTGAGGCCGCGCCAGCGGCTGGTTTCGGTTTTGGATTGCCCCGCGATGGTGGCCAGTAGGATGGGAACCATGGGCAGCACGCACGGCGTGAAAGACAGCAGCAGGCCCAGCAGAAAGCTGAGCCCCATGATTTGCCACCAGCCGGCTTCGCTCAAGTAGGCGGCCAGACCTTCGTCGTTCAGCTCGCCAACCCCGGCCAGGCCGCCGGGCGCGGCCGCGCCTTGCCCCTGGCCGTCCGGAGCCATGGACACCGGCCCCGGCACCTGCTCGCGCGCGTATTCGCCGCGCACCGCATAGCCTTGCCCGGTGGACTCCAGCACGATGCGCTGGGTTTCGGGCGGGTAGCACAGCCCAGCTTCGGCGCAGCCCTGGCTGGCGACGTCGACTTCCACGCGTTCGCCCGCCGGCAGGCTGGCTTGCATGGGAATGCGTACGGTTACCGCGTTGCGGTAGATCTCCATGACTTCGCCGAAGGTGGGGTCGTCCACCATCTGCCCGGCGGGGTACTGCGGCTCGCCCAGCAAGCCCTCCTCGCCAGCCTGGAAGCCGAAACGCTTGCGGTACATGTAGTAGCCGGGTGCGATGGCGAAGTGCACGTCCAGCTCGGAGGGGCTGGACATGGCCGCCGACAGGCTGAAGGCTTGCTCGGGAGGAAGAAAGTCGTCTTCGGTAAGGGCCTGCGCCTGCCCCGCCAGGAACGTCGCCAACAGCAGCGCCGGCAGCCAGCGCCACCAGGACGCGAAGGCGCGTTGCCGCGAGAATGGGGAAGCTACCGCAATACTTGAAGAAAACGACACGCGAATATCCTTGGCCGGCGCCTGGCTGCGTGCGCCGGAATATTGATACGAAACCCGCCGATACCCGGACGGAACGCAGCGGCGCCGCCAGGCGCCAAGCGGCCCGCCCGCGGCGTTCTCAGCGGGCCTTGGGCGATGCCTGTTCGCGCACCCAGTCCAGATAAGCCTTATAGCCTCCGGCCACCGGCAGCACAAGCAGTTCGGGCAGGTCGTAGGGATGGCGCTGGCGCAAACGCCGCCCGAGTTCGGGCAGTTGCGCCACCGTGGTCTTGAACGTAAGCATGACTTCTTCGTCGCCCTGGATCTCGCCCTGCCACATGTACATGGACAAGCCGGGCGCGCCAAGGTTCGCGCATGCCACCACGCCCTCCTCGACCAGATCGTGGGCCAGGTATTTGGCCAGCAGCATGTCGGGCGCCGTGGTCATCGCCACCACGACCGCCTCGGGCGGCAAGCCTTGCGCCTCTACGCTGAAATCGTAGTCCTTGGCGTCGGTATCGCCCATGTCGCCTTCCTTTACCTATGAAAACGCCCGCGGCCGGGGGGCAGATGCGCCCCGGCGCGGCGGAGCGCACGACAAGCCCCTATAGACTTGCGATCATATCGCGCAGGGCGATCGTCAGGGGGCTGTCGGCCTTGGTCAATTCGACCAGCAGATTGAAGTGATTGCAATCGGGCATGTCGTGGCGGGTGACTTTCAGGCCGTGCTCGCGGCACAACTGCTCGTAGGCCGTACTCTGGGCCTTGAAGCCATTGGTTTCCTGCCCGCCCACCGTCAGCACCATGGGCAGGCCCGGGCGCGGCAGATGGCACACCGGGCTGACGCGCCAAGCCTGGTCTTCGTGCAGATGCAGCCAGGCATTGATGTGGGTGCCGCATAGAGGCCGCAAGTCGTACAGGCCGCTCAGGCCCAGCACGCCCTTGATGCAGTCGGCCGGCAGGCCATATTCCTGCGTCCAGCCCTCGGCCGCCATCATGCCGGCCAGATGGCCGCCCGCCGAGCTGCCGCCCACGACGAAGCGATTGGCGTCCAGGCCGTACTGCGCCGCATTGCGATGCAGCCAGGCGATAGCCGCGCGCACCTGGCGGATGATTTCAGGCAGAGTGCTGCCCGGCAGCAAGGTGTATTCGATGGTGCATACCGCAATACCGACCTGCGTCAGGTGCAGCGCCAGCATCGAGGCGTCTTCCTTGGTCTGGCCGCGCCAATAGCCGCCATGGATGAAAATGAACACCGGCGCAGGCTGCGAACCGATGACGGTGGGGAAGATGTCCAGGCGCTCGGCGGCGGCCAGGCCGTAGCGCAGGTCGCGCACCGCCGGGCAGGTGGCGTCGGCCTTGCGCGACAGGCTGGCGTATTCGGCGACGCAAGCGTCGAAATCCGTCACCGACGCGCGCGCGTTGTATTGCTTGTCGCGCTCGGCCAGGTTGTCGAAGCACAGCGCTTGCCCGTCTTGCGCAAAGGCCTTGGTGCCGTCCCAGTTCTGCATGTCCATCTCCTCCGGTTTGCAAAATAATAAGTTTGTTGGGCTTCGCTGCGCGCAGCACCAACCTACACTACGGCAAAACAAAACGGCCGGGCGAACCTGGGTTCACGCGACCGTTTCAGTATGCTGGCCCCGGTTTACAGCCGGGGGATGCGGCGCCGATACGCTTGCAGACATTGCGGCATCGGCTGAAGGCTTATTCCCTTTCCATATCAAACGATGACTTTGTCAGCTTCGCTTGTCGTACGACATGTACTGTCTGCGCTTCGCTTTCGCGTACTCGTTTGATCCGGAATTGGAATTATTCTTCGCCTTGCTCTTCCGCTTCGGTGACTTCGGGGCGGTCGACCAGCTCCATGAAGGCCATGGGAGCATTGTCGCCCTGGCGGAAGCCCATTTTCAGGATGCGGGTGTAGCCGCCATTGCGGGCCTGGTAGCGCGGGCCGATTTCGGCGAACAGCTTGACCACGGCGTCGCGGTCGCGCAGACGGGCGAAAGCCAGGCGCTTGTTGGCCAGCGTGGGGTTCTTGCCCAGCGTGATCAGGGGTTCGACGACGCGGCGCAGTTCTTTGGCCTTGGGCAGCGTGGTCTTGATGGCTTCGTGGGTCAGCAGCGAAACAGCCATGTTGCGGAACATGGCCAGACGGTGGCTGCTGGTACGGTTGAGTTTGCGGAGGCCGCTACGGTGACGCATGATAAGTCCTTTGAATCTTCAGGTAGAACGGCAAGCCCGGGGGCCTTGCCGTTCCTGGCAACCGGCTCTTCTATCGGCTTGCGCCGCGGGCCGGTGTCGGATTATAGAAAAAAACGGAACAAAATTCAGGAACAACCCGAACGCCCAGGCTTAGGGGCGTTCGAGGCCCAGGGGCGGCCAGTTTTCCAGCTTCATGCCCAGGGTCAGGCCGCGTGCGGCCAGCACTTCCTTGATTTCGTTGAGCGACTTGCGACCCAGGTTGGGGGTCTTGAGCAGCTCGTTTTCGGTACGCTGGATGAGATCGCCGATGTAGTAGATGTTTTCGGCCTTGAGGCAGTTGGCCGAACGCACCGTAAGTTCGAGATCGTCCACCGGACGCAGCAGAACGGGGTCGATCTGCGGCGCGCCGGGCGCGTGTGCTTCGTAGGAATCGCTGACGCCTTCCAGCGCGGCGAACACCGAGATCTGGTCCATCAGGATGCGGGCCGACTGGCGCACGGCTTCCTCGGGCGAAATGACGCCGTTGGTTTCGATGTCCAGCACCAGCTTGTCCAGGTCGGTGCGCTGCTCGACGCGGGCGCTCTCGACGGCGTAGCTGACGCGGCGCACAGGGCTGAACGAAGCGTCCAGCACGATGCGGCCGATGGACTGCGAGCGGTCTTCAGCCAGGGCGCGCACGTTGCCGGGCACGTAGCCGCGGCCTTGCTCGACCTTGATGTGGGCTTCGATCTTGCCGTTGTCGGTCAGGTTCGCGATCAGGTGATCGGGATTGACGATCTCGACGTCGTGCGGCAGTTCGATGTCGCTGGCGCGGACTTCGCCCGCGCCTTCCTTGCGCAGCACCAGCGTGACTTCTTCGCGGTTGTGCAGCTTGAACACCACGCCTTTCAGGTTCAGCAGGACGTCCACGACGTCTTCACGCACCCCGGGGATGGTGGAGTATTCGTGCACCACGCCCGTGATCTGCACTTCGGTGGGAGCATAGCCCGTCATGGACGACAGCAGGATGCGGCGCAGCGCATTACCCAGCGTGTGGCCGTAGCCACGTTCGAAGGGCTCCATGATGACGCGCGCGCGATGCTTGGAGACGGGTTCCACCTCGATGGAGCGAGGCTTCAGAAAACCTTGAGACGACATGAATGTTCCTTTTCAATACCCTCGGCTCGTTACACCGATAAGGCTGAGACGGATGAAAACTGCCTGCAAAGCGTTGACGCTTAGCGGGAATACAATTCGACGACCATCGACTCGTCGACGTCGCGAGCCACGTCGGCGCGGTCGGGAACCTGCTTGAAGGTGCCCGTCAGCTTGCCGGCGTCGACTTCGACCCACTGGGGCAGGCCGATACCGGTAGCCAGATCCAGCGATTCCTTGATGCGAGCCTGGGATTTGGCCTTTTCGCGGATGGCGACGACGTCACCGGGCTTGACGATGATGGAAGCGATGTCGGCGGTGCGGCCGTTCAGTTCGACGGCGCGGTGGTTCACCAGCTGGCGAGCCTCGGCGCGCGTGGAGCCGAAGCCCATGCGGTAGACAACGTTGTCCAGGCGGGATTCCAGCAGCTGGATCAGCGTTTCGCCGGTGTTGCCGCGGCGGCGATCAGCTTCGGCAAAGTATTTGCGGAACTGTTTTTCCAGTACGCCGTACATGCGCTTGAGCTTTTGCTTTTCGCGCAGCTGAACGCCGTAGTCGGAAGTGCGGGCGCCCGAAGTGCGGCCATGCTGGCCGGGCTTGGACTCGATCTTGCATTTGGAATCGAGCGAGCGACGGGCGCTTTTCAGGAATAGGTCGGTACCCTCGCGGCGCGAGAGCTTGCATTTAGGTCCAATGTAACGTGCCAAGATGCTTCCCCTTAGATACGACGGCGCTTGGGCGGCCGGCAACCGTTGTGCGGTATCGGCGTGATGTCGGAAATGCTGGTGATGCGGATGCCCAGCGCGTTCAGGGCGCGGACGGAGGACTCACGGCCGGGGCCGGGACCCTTGATGCGCACTTCCAGGTTCTTGATGCCGCATTCGATGGCGGCGCGGCCAGCGGCTTCGGCAGCCACCTGCGCCGCGAACGGCGTGGACTTGCGCGAACCCTTGAAGCCGGCGCCGCCGGACGTGGCCCACGACAAGGCGTTGCCCTGGCGGTCGGTGATGGTGATGATGGTGTTGTTGAAAGAAGCGTGAACGTGGGCGATGCCGTCCGCAACGTTCTTCTTGACTTTCTTGCGAGCGCGCGAGGCGCCGCTGGAAGAAGCTTTCGCCATGATCTATTCCTCGATTATTTCTTCAGGCTCGCAGCGGCGCGGCGCGGACCTTTACGGGTACGGGCGTTGGTGCGGGTACGTTGGCCGCGTACGGGCAAACCACGACGGTGACGCATGCCGCGATAGGTGCCCAGGTCGATCAGACGCTTGATGGACAACTGCAGTTCGCGGCGCAGGTCGCCTTCGATGGTGAATTCTCCGAGCTGCTCGCGGATGCGCTCCAGCTCGGCATCGGTCAAATCCTTGACCTTCTTGGAATACTCGATACCAGCCGCTTCGCAGATTTTGCGTGCGCGGGAACGACCGACGCCGAAGATGGCGGTGAGGCCGATTTCGGTGTGCTGATGCGGCGGAATGTTGATGCCAGCAATACGGGCCATGACTGTTCCTTGTTTAAATCTGTTGCGTCCGGGGCCTTAGCCCTGACGCTGCTTGTGACGCGGATCGGTGCAGATGACACGCACGACGCCGTGACGTTTGATGATTTTGCAGTTGCGGCAGATTCGCTTTACCGATGCCATTACCTTCATGGTGATCTCCTGTGTTCCTGTAACCGGCCGCTTATTTAGAGCGGAAAACAATCCTGGCCCGCGAGAGGTCATAGGGCGTGAGCTCCACTGTGACCTTGTCTCCCGGCAGGATCCGGATGTAATGCATGCGCATCTTGCCGGAAATATGGCCCAACACCACATGGCCATTTTCAAGCTTGACGCGGAAAGTTGCGTTGGGGAGGTTTTCGAGGACCTCGCCCTGCATTTGAATTACGTCGTCTTTTGCCATTCTCGTTTACCGCACGGGCAGACCCGCACCCTTGAAGTTGGCCTTCTTGAGCAACGAATCATACTGGTGAGACATCATGTAGGCTTGGGTCTGCGCCATGAAATCCATTGCTACGACAACGATGATGAGCAGGGACGTGCCGCCGAAATAGAAGGGGACGTTCCAGCGCATCTGCATGAATTCGGGCAGCAAGCACACCAAGGTGATGTAGATGGCTCCGGCCAGCGTCAGACGCATGAGAATCTTGTCGATGTACTTGGCCGTCTGGTCGCCGGGACGAATACCGGGGACGAAGGCGCCGCTCTTCTTCAGGTTGTCTGCGGTTTCGCGGCTGTTGAACACCAGGGCCGTGTAGAAAAAGCAGAAGAAGATGATCAGCGCCGAGAACAGCGTGACGTACAACGGTTGGTGCGGCGCCAATGCGGCGGCCAGGTCGCCCAGCCAGCGCATGCTGGGGTTGCTGGAGAACCAGCTGGTAACCGTGGCGGGCAGCAGAATGATGGACGACGCAAAAATCGGAGGAATCACGCCGGCCATGTTGAGCTTGAGCGGCAGATGCGAGCTTTGGCCGCCGTAGATCTTGTTGCCCACCTGGCGCTTGGCGTAGTTCACCGTGATCCGGCGCTGGCCGCGTTCGACGAAGACGACGAAGTAGGTGACCAGAACCACCAGGGCCAGGATGAACAGCGCCGACAGTATGCTCATGGAATCGGTGCGGACGAGGTCCAGCATGCCGGTGAGGGCGCTGGGCAGACCCGCGACGATACCCGCGAAGATCAGGATGGAAATGCCGTTGCCGATACCGCGCTCGGTGATCTGCTCGCCCAGCCACATGACGAACATGGTGCCGGTAAGCAGCGTGACGACCGTGGTGAAGCGGAACAGCATGCCCGGGTCGATGACCAGCCCCGGCTGCGATTCGAGCGCGACCGAGATGCCGACGGCCTGGATCAGCGCCAGGAACACCGTGCCGTAGCGGGTGTACTGGGTGATCTTGCGCCGCCCGGATTCGCCTTCTTTCTTGAGGGCTTCCAGGGACGGCACGACGACCGCCATCAGCTGCATGATGATGGCTGCGGAGATGTAGGGCATGATCCCCAGTGCGAACACCGAGAAACGCTCAAGCGCCCCGCCCGAGAACATGTTGAACATCCCCAGGATACCGCCCTGGTTCTGCTGGAACATCTCGGCCAGCGCGTCGGGATTGATGCCCGGCACGGGAATGTGGGTACCGAGGCGGTACACCACCAGCGCCAGAAGCAGGAATACGAGACGGCGACGCAAATCGCCGTACTTCGATCCCGACTTGTTCAGTGCCTGAGCTTTAGCCACGCTCACCTCTCATTAAGCCAGCGAACCACCAGCGGCTTCGATGGCCGCGCGCGCGCCGGCCGTCGCCGTGATGCCCTTCAGGTTCACCTTGCGGTCCAGCGTGCCGGACTTGATGACCTTGGCATAGCGAACCAGCTGGCCAACCACGCCGGCTTGCTTGAGCACTTGCACGTCGACTTCGTCGACGGGCAGGGCTTGCAGGTCGGACAGGCGGACTTCGGCGTACAGGTGGCCGCCGGGCGTGGTGAAGCCACGCTTGGGCAGGCGACGGTACAGGGGCATTTGGCCGCCTTCGAAACCGACTTTGTGGAAACCGCCGGAACGCGACTTCTGGCCTTTGTGGCCACGGCCGGCCGTCTTGCCGAGGCCGGAACCGATGCCGCGGCCCACGCGACGGCGAGCTTTCTTGCTGCCGGCAGCCGGTTGCAGAGTGTTCAGTTGAGTAACAGTCATGCCGCTTCCTTTCAGGCTTCCGAGACGGTGACCAGGTAATCCACTTTACGGATCATCCCACGCACCTCGGGCGTATCGACCAACACGCGGCTGCTGTTGACACGGCCCAGGCCCAGACCGCGAACGGTGTCGCGATGGGATTGCTTGGTGCCGATGACAGAGCGCACGAGCGTAACTTTGATTTGCTTTGGTGTCGTCATGAGATCACCTCAGAATGTCTTCGACCGACTTGCCGCGCTTGGCAGCGATTTCGGCGGGGGTCGAGCAGGCGCGCAGACCATTCAGCGTGGCGCGCACCAGGTTGTAAGGATTGCTGGAACCCAGGCTCTTGGCCACGACGTTACGCACGCCCATGACTTCGAAGATGGCGCGCATCGGGCCGCCGGCGATTACGCCGGTACCTTCGGCCGCGGGCGAGATCAGGACGGTGGATGCACCGTGCTTGCCCACCACCGTGTGGTGCAGCGTGCCGTTCTTGAGGGCAACGCGGTACATGCCGCGACGGGCCTGTTCCATTGCCTTCTGGACGGCCACCGGCACTTCGCGGGCCTTGCCCTTGCCCATGCCGATGCGGCCGTCGCCGTCGCCCACCACGGTCAGCGCGGCGAAGCTCATGGTACGACCACCCTTCACCACCTTGCTGACGCGGTTGACGCCGATCATTTTTTCACGCAGGCCGTCGTCGTTCTCTTTTTCGGCAGCCTGCCTACCTTGTGCTTTAGCCATTTGCCAATTCCTTTAGAATTTCAGACCCGCTTCGCGAGCGGCGTCGGCCAGCGCCTTGACGCGGCCGTGGTAGCGGAAGCCCGCGCGGTCGAAAGCCACCTGTTCGATGCCGGCGGCCTTGGCTTTTTCAGCCACGCGCTTGCCAACCAGGCCGGCGGCGGAAACGTTGCCGCCCTGGCCCGAGAGTTCCTTGCGGACTTCGGGTTCCAGCGTGGAAGCGCTGACCAGCACACGATCGCCTTCCGGCGAAATGATGTTTGCGTAGATATGCTGATTCGAACGGAAAACCGACAGGCGATGAACGCGCTGCGTGTTGATTTTCCGGCGAGTCGCTGCTGCACGACGCAAACGGGAGAGTTTCTTGTCCATGATTCGTCCTTGTCCGCGCGCTTACTTCTTCTTGGTTTCCTTGATGATGACATGCTCGTCGGCGTACCGGACGCCCTTGCCCTTGTAGGGCTCGGGACGGCGGTAGGCGCGGATTTCCGCGGCTACCTGGCCGACGACTTGCTTGTCAGCACCCTTGACCACGACTTCGGTAGGCGTGGGGCACTCGATCTTGACGCCTTCAGGCATTTCGTGCACGACGTCGTGCGAAAAGCCGAGCTGCATCTTGAGCGCGGTGCCTTGCACCTGGGCGCGGAAACCCACGCCCACGAGGTTCAGCTTGCGCTCAAAGCCCTTGCTGACGCCGGTAACCATGTTGTTGACCAGCGCACGCAGCGTGCCGGACATGGCGTGTGCGTGGCGCGAGTCGTTGGCCACGGCGAACGTCAGTTTGTTGTCGTCGAGCTTGATCTCGACGTCGCCGGTCAGCGGCTGCGTCAGCGTGCCCAGCGGGCCCTTGACGACGATGCTGTCGGCATTGATGGTGGTCTCTACGCCCTTGGGCAGCTCGACCGGGTATTTTGCAATACGTGACATGTAATTCCCCTTAGGCGACGTAGCACAGGACTTCGCCGCCCACGCCCGTAGCGCGGGCCTTGCGGTCCGTCATGACGCCGCGCGGCGTGGAAATGATAGCCACGCCCAGGCCGTTCATGACCTGCGGCAGGGTGGTACGGCCCTTGTAGATACGCAGACCGGGACGCGACACGCGTTCGATGCGCTCGATGACAGGACGGCCGGCGTAGTACTTAAGATCGATTTCGAGAACCGGCTTGGCCTGTTCACCGCTGACGCGGTAGCTCTCGATGTAGCCTTCATCCTTCAGCACGGCGGCGATGGCCGCTTTCAGCTTCGAGGAGGGCATGCTGACCGACGTCTTGCGAACTTGCTGCGCATTGCGCACGCGGGTCAACATGTCGGCGATGGGATCGCTCATGCTCATGTGTTTTTCTCCTACCAGCTAGCTTTGGTCACGCCCGGCACTTCGCCACGCAGCGCCATTTCGCGCAGCTTGTGACGAGCCAGACCGAATTTGCTGAAGACGCCGCGAGGACGGCCGGTCACCAGGCAGCGGTTGCGCTGGCGGGTGGGATTGGCGTTGCGCGGCAGTTGCTGCAGTTGCAGGCGAGCCTGGTAGCGCTCTTCGTCGGTCTTGGACTGATCGTTGATGATCGCTTTCAAGGCCTCACGCTTGGCCGCATACTTGGCTGCCAGCTTGGCACGCTTGATGTCGCGATTGATGAGTGAAAGTTTGGCCACGTTGCGCCCCTTAGTTGCGGAACGGGAAGCTGAAGGCCGTCAACAGCGCCTTGGCTTCTTCGTCAGTCTTGGCGGTGGTGGTGATGCTGATGTTCATCCCACGCAGCGCGTCGATTTTGTCGTATTCGATTTCGGGGAAGATGATCTGCTCTTTCACCCCGAAGTTGTAGTTGCCACGGCCATCGAACGCACGACCCGAAATACCGCGGAAGTCGCGCACGCGAGGCAGCGCGACCGCGATGAGGCGATCGAGGAATTCGTACATGCGCTGGCCACGCAGCGTGACCATGCAGCCGATGGGGTAGTCTTCGCGGATCTTGAAGCCCGCGATGGACTTGCGCGTCTTGGTGACCACGGGCTTCTGGCCGGCGATCTTGCTCATGTCGGACACCGCATGCTCGATGACCTTCTTGTCGGCCACCGCTTCGGACACGCCCATGTTCAGCGTGATCTTGGTGATGCGGGGCACTTCCATGACGCTCTTGTAGCCGAACTTGCTTTGCAGGTCGGCCATGACTTTATTACGGTAGAACTCTTGCAAACGAGCCATGATGAATTCGCCCCTCAAGCCTTGGCGCCAACGACCGCGCCGTTGGAGCGGTAGATGCGCACTTTGCGGCCTTCGACAACCTGGATGCCGACGCGGTCGCCCTTGCCGGTTTCGGGATTGAACAGCGCCACGTTGGAAATATGGATGGGCAGGGTCTTGTCGACGATGCCGCCCGGCGTACCGGCCATGGGGTTGGCTTTGACGTGCTTCTTGACGACGTTGATGCCCTCGACCACGACGTGGTCGGCGTCAACGCGCTGCAGCACCGTGCCGCGGCGGTTTTTGTCACGCCCGGTCAGCACGATGACTTCGTCACCTTTACGGATTTTTTGCATGTCGGCTCCTTACAGCACTTCCGGCGCCAGCGACACGATCTTCATGAACTTCTCCGTACGCAATTCACGCGTGACGGGCCCGAAGATGCGAGTGCCGATGGGCTCGAGCTTGGCGTTGAGCAACACGGCGGCATTGCCGCCGAACTTGATGAGGGAACCGTCGCGGCGACGCACGCCCTTGGCGGTACGCACCACCACGGCGTTGTAGATTTCGCCTTTCTTGACACGGCCGCGCGGAGCCGCATCCTTGACGGTGACCTTGATGACATCGCCAATTGCGGCATAACGGCGCCCGGAGCCGCCCAACACCTTGATGCACATGACGGAACGCGCACCCGTGTTGTCGGCCACGTCCAGCGTGGTCTGCATTTGTATCATGATTGTTCCTAGTCCAACTTAGCCGAGTCATCCGTCGTACGGCACAATGCCGCCGCCTGGACAACCCAGCCAGTTTTGGTCCCGTCAGGCTTCAAACCGGCATACCGGCCCAAAACCCTGGGTTGAAAATCTGGCTAAAAAACTTGCGCTGTTTTGGAGTACACCCCACAGCGCTCGCTTGAGTCGCTTGCTTGAATCGTTTTAACCTTCGATGTGCCCGTTGCCAGCCCGGCGCGTTTTGTTCGCGCCCTGCTGCTCTCCGCCTTCGCTTCCCGCTCCGGCTTCTACCACGTGTGCACTCGTCGTTTACATTAAGACTAAAGCAAGCTCTAAACTTTACTGCGTTTTGCGGACAAACGCAAGCCCTGTTCCACAATATTTTCTTGCGGCCCGCCGGCCGGTGTTGCATTGGCGCATCCGCACCACGCAGCCGCCTCTGGTTTCCAATCAATCCTCGTTAGCCCTGATTCCCCCTGTTCCGGGGATAGTGGGCCGCTTTCCGTCTCCCTAGAATCCATAGTGAAGAATTTTCACTTGCTAAGAAATTTTCTTTACTTCTTACAATTCAAGGATGGGCTGCACAATGAGAACGACAAACCTACTGGATGCCTCCAGGCTCAAGAAGCTGGGAATCATAACGGCGATGGCGCTTGCGATGGCGGCCTGCGGCGGCGGAGGCGGCGGCGACGACTCAGGCGGCGGTGGGGGCGGCGGCGGGGGCGGCGACGGCCCCGAGGAACAAGGCTGTCTGGAAGGCTGCAAGAAGTTCATGGCGGCGCTGGTGGACGACTTCGCCGGCGGCGCGGCGCCCGCGGCCATGTCCACGAAGGCCGCAGGCGACGGGCTGGACATCATCGTCGAGGGCGACAAGGTGACTTTCGCGGTCGCCTCGGTGGCCATCGATTCGCCCCGCGCCGGCGAATACGGCGCCGCCTTCCCGGTGTCGGGCGACGAACTTAAATACAAGCTGTCCGTTGACAAGACCACGGGCGAGATCACGGTCGACAACAACGACGGCAAGAGTTACACCTTCAAAGCCTACGAAGAAGCCTCCTACTTCCAGGAGATCGACTACGCCCAGACCGACCTGGCCGACAAGAACAAGGCGCACTACGCCTATCTGCGCTTCGACCCCAAAGCCACGACCAACTCGCTGAACAAGGACGCCCTGCTGCGCCGCCAGTGGCGGCAAGTCGACGGCGAAGACTATCCCAGCCCCGGCGTCAGCATCATGCTGAATACCCACCACGAAGACTGCCCGGGCAAGCAGGACATCTGCGACGTGATCATGCTGACGGCCAATCCCGAGATGCATAAGCCGGATGATGGCGATAACGATCCGCCAACTTCCGGCCCCCACATTACGGCTACCGTGGACGGTACCGTGTATGAGGGCACCCAGAATATCGCGGGCACCAATTATCAGCCTGGCCTGCCCGCCACCCTGGCCGCCAGCACCACCAGCAACGACAATTGGAGCATCCAGCACCTCATGACCGAGGTCGGCACCTACACCTGCGGCAAGAGCGGCGAAGTGGGCAACGTCACCTTCATGAACACTTCCAAGGTCGCAAGCGATCCTTTGAACTCTTGGAAGTTCATGAATCTGACTTCCGCGCACTCGAAGGAAGGCGGCAAGTGCAGCGTCACGGTGACCAAAGCGGATGACACCGCCATCGAAGGCACATTCACCGCCACGGTGGTCGGTCTTGGGCCCGCCAACCAGGTCGTTACCTACTCCGTCACCAACGGCAGCTTCAGCGTACCGAAGAACTAAGCATCAACCCTGAAAGTCCCGCTGCTTGCGGCGGGGCTTTCCCTCCAGCCAACCCGGCCCTCGCCGGGCGCGCCGCCGGCCAGCAGGCCCGGGCGGCGCGTTTGCGTTGGCGCTCCCCCGCGCACGCCATGCCGCGCCAACGTCTCAATACAGGGTTCCTCTGTATACAAGAATAGTTATCAGTGTGTGACAATTTGCCCCTCGTTCGCACCGGCATCAGAGGTGCGCGGCGGCTTATCCGCAACGGCATTGCCGCCTCCCGGACGGGCCTGCCCGCCGCCCCGCCGTTTTCGCCCTTATGAAAACGCCTACTCTCGCTCCCTCCTCGCGCCTGCTGGCCGTATTACTGGCGGGGCTGGCGCTTTGCCTGGCAGCCGTGTTCTACCTGCTCGGGCAACCGGCTCTCGGGCTCAACCTGAAAGCCGACCACGCCGCCGGCGTCCTCACCGCCCAGCACGCCTTGCCGGCCGGCGGGCCGGCCGTACTGGAAAGCCTGGCCGGCCCATCGGCGCAAGCGCCGATCACGCTGTCCGCCACCGATCTCATCGAAGAGCCCGATCTGCTGCCAACCTACGCCGAACAGGCGGCGTTCATGCACAAACAATCGATGCTGTCACGCGTGCTGGCCCAGGCCCGGCAGGCGAACCAGCCCGTATTGTTGCAACTGCGCACGGCCGACGGCCAGGCCAGCCGGCTGTCCGTCGTGCCCGGTTCGCGCTCGCTGGGCGACCTGCCCTTCACTTTCTGGATGCTCTGGGCGGCCGCGCTGGGCGGCTTGCTGCTGGGCACCTGGGTGTGGACGCTGCGCCCCCAGGAACTCGGCACCCGCGCATTCGCCGTCACCGGCCTGGCCATGTTCCTGTTCACCGCCTCGGCCAGCGTCTACGGCAGCCGCGAACTGGCGCTGGACGGCGATGTCATCCGCTGGCTCAGCATCGTCAATCATGGCGGCGTGCAAATGTTCGCCGCCGCCATGATCGTCCTGTTCCTGGTTCATCCGCAGCAACTGGTGCGCAAGCGCTGGCTGGCCGCCGTGGCCGCCCTGTTTTTCGCCATCTGGGTGCTGGACAGCCTGCGCTGGCTGCCGGAAACCAGTTGGGGCAACGCCTACCCCACGATGTTCGGCACCCTGGGCATCATGGCTTGCGCCCTCTGGCAATGGCGGCGTGCGCGCCATCATCCGCTGGCCCGCGCAGCCATACGCTGGATGGGTCTGGTTACCGCGCTGGCGTGCAGCTTTTTTTGCCTGGCCATGCTGCCCAGTTGGCTGTCCGGGGCCGGCTCAGGCATTGACCAGGCCTGGGCCCTGGTGTTCTTCACGCTCATCTACGCCGGCCTGGCCGTGGGCGTGGGGCGCTACCGGCTGTTCCAGCTCGACCAGTGGGCCTACCGCATCCTGTTGTATGCGGTAGCCACGCTGGCCCTCATCGCACTGGACGCCTTCCTGGTCTACGCGCTGCACCTGGGGGCCATGCAATCGCTGGCGCTGGCTCTCATCGCGGTGGGCTTTCTGTACCTGCCGGTGCGCAACTTCGTCTGGTCGCGCATGGTGACGCGCACCCGGCTCGAAGAACAGGAAATCTTTCGCGGCATACTCGACGTGGTGCTGGCCGCCACGCCGCCGGAACGCACGCGCCGCTGGCAGCAACTGCTGGAAGACATGTTCCAGCCCTTGGAAGTCGTGCGCGCGCCGCGCCCGGCCCTCGCTGACGAAACCGCATCCCCGGCGCGGGCCGTCGCCGTGGAAGAAGACGGCTTATGCCTGCGCATACCCGACACCACGCCGGCGAACGAGCTATGGCTGCGCTACCCTTGGAAGGGGCGCGGCATATACGGCCAGCCCCACGCGCAACAGGCCCGGCAACTGCTGGGGCTGCTGCGCTACGCCGAAGAAAGCCGCAACGCCTTCGCCCAGGGCGTATCGCACGAACGCCACCGCATCGCCCGCGACCTGCACGACGACATCGGCGCCTCGCTGCTGACCGGCCTGCACCAGTCGGACATCCACGCGGTGCACGGCACCCTGCGCGACGCCATGCGGGACATCCGCAGCATCGTCACCGGCTTGACCGGCCAGGCCGAAACCCTGGCCGACCTGATGGCCGCCCTGCGCTACGAAAGCTCGGAACGCCTGGACGCCGCCGATCTGGCCCTGGCCTGGCACGCGCCGGACATGCCGGAAACACTGGTGTCTTACCAGCAGGTCAAGAACCTGCGCGCCTGCCTGCGCGAAGCGCTCAGCAACATCATCCGCCATGCCCGAGCCAGCCGCGTCGACATCCGCGTCAGCGTGACGCCCGAGGCGGGGCTGGCCATCGCCATCCGCGACGACGGCCAGGGCCTGGCGGACGGCCGTGGGCGCCAGCCGGGCAACGGGCTGGGGAACCTGCGTAACCGCATGGAAGAACTGGGCGGCGGCGCGACGATCCATCCCAACGAAGGCCAAGGCGTCACGGTTACCCTGACGCTGCCTTTCCATCCAGAAGAAAACCGGCACGACGCATTATGCCCACACACCCAGACGAATCCCCGCACCGCATCCACGTCCTGATCGTCGAAGACATGGACGCCGTGCGCGAAAGCCTGGTTCAGATCGCCCTGAACGCCTTCCCCCACGCCCAGGCCAGCGCCTGCGCCACCCTGCGGGAGGCGCAGCAATGGCTGCAAACCCACCCCGAACATACCAACGGCGAGCAAGGGGGCTTGATCGCCCTGGTGGATCTGGGCCTGCCCGACGGAAGCGGCGTCACGCTGGTGCGCGAACTGGCGACCCTGGGGCCGCATTGCATGCCCATCGTCACCACCGTTTTCGACGACGACGTATCGTTGTGCGCCGCCGTCGCCGCGGGCGCCCAAGGTTACCTGCTCAAAGAACATCCCCCCGAAACCCTGACACGCTACCTCAAGCGCATCGAACAGGGCGAGCCGCCGCTCACCCCGCGCATGGCGCGCCGCATCCTGGCCTGCATGCAGCAGGCGCATGGCCTGCCCCCGAAACTCGACGAAGAAGAAGTGCGGCTCTCGCCGCGCGAGACCGAAGTGCTGGGCATCATAGGGCGCGGGCTGCGCGTGGGCGAAGCCGCCCGCGTACTGGGCCTGACCGAGCAGACGGTGGCCAGCTACGTGAAGTCCATCTACCGCAAGCTGAACATTTCCTCCCGCGCCGAGGCCGCGCTGGAAGCTTCGCGGCGCCACCTGGTCTAGGCCTGGGCCGGCGCCACGCCCTCCGGACAGTCGCGCCGGTCTCGAATCAGCCGAACTACCCCCCAAAAGCCCGGCTGCTTCCGGGGCTTATGCCCCGCATACCCGTGCAGAATAGCGATTTTAAAAAATTGTTACCGTCGCCGGGTCGGCCGCGCGGTTTCTGATTTCAGCCGGAGAATGAACAATGCGATCGGGTTTGAGCCTGCGGGCGCGCATGCTGTTGGTCGTCGTCGCGATGGTGGCCCTGGGTTTCGCCGTTACCGTACTGATCATGGTGCGCCAAGCCTCGTCCATGCAAACCGAAGCCGCCTACGAGTACGTCGAGGCCCTGGCCACCAGCGCCGCGCGCGGCGTGGCCCTCGATGCCGAGCGCTCTCTGGACGCCGCCACGACGCTGGCGCAAAGCTTTCAGGGCATACGCCTGAACGGCCTGGACAACCGCGACACGCCTTCGGCCATCCTGCGCGAAGTCCTGACGGCCAACCCCGAGTTCTTCGCCGTCTGGAGCGCCTGGGAACCCAACACCTTCGACGGCCGCGACTACCTGTTCCCCAACGCCCCCGGCCACGACGACACCGGCCGCTTCGTCCCATTCTGGTATCTGGAGAACGGCGAACCCAAGCTGCAGCCCCTGAAAGACTACGACAAGCCCGGCCCCGGCGATTACTACCTGCTGGCGCGCGACAGCGGCCGCAACACCGTCATCGAGCCCTATTGGTACGAAGCCGGCGACAAAAACGTGCTGATGACCAGCCTGGTCTCGCCCGTGATGCAGGACGGCAAGGCGCAAGGCGTGGTCGGCGTCGACATGACGCTCGACATGTTCCAGAACCGCATCAGCCAGATCCGCCCTTACGAAACCGGCTACGCCAGGCTGGTTTCCAGCGGGCGCGTCTATATCGGCCACCCCGACGGCTCGCTGGTGGGCCGCACGGTACTGCCCCAATCGCCGCTGGACCAGGCACTCGAAAAGCGCACGCTGCCCCAGCAGTTCGTCGTGGACGACGACCCCATCCTGGGCGAAGAAACCTATAACGTGATCGTGCCCGTCAGCGTCGGCAACGTCAACGACGTCTGGTCGCTGGTCATTACCGTCCCCATGAGCCGCGTGCTGGCCCAGGTGAATACGCTGCGCGACGTGTCGCTGGTGCTGGCCTGGGTGCTCAACCGCCTCGTCATCCGCCCCCTGGGCGGCGAACCGGCCCACGCCTCGTTCGTGGCCTCGCAAATCTCCCGGGGCGACCTGACCTCCGCCATCGCCGTCGACCCGCGCGACAACTTCAGCATGCTTCACGCCATGAAGACCATGCAGGCCCAATTGGTGGGCATTATTTCCGGCATACGCTCGAACAGCGAGCACGTGTCGTCGGCGGCCACGCAAATCGCCCAGGGCAATACCGACCTATCGCAGCGCACCGAGGAACAGGCCGCCGCGCTGCAGGAGACCGCCGCCAGCATCGAAGAGCTTTCCGTTACCGTGCGCCAGAACGCCGACCATGCCGACCGCGCCAACGGCCTGGCGTCCAGCGCCGCGCAGATGGCCGGCGAAAGCAACGACGCCGTCAACGCCATCGTCGACTCCGTGCGCGCCATGACCGACAGTTCCCAGAAAATGGGCGACATCATCTCCACCATCGAGGGCATCGCGTTCCAGACCAACATCCTGGCGCTCAACGCCGCCGTGGAAGCCGCCCGCGCCGGCGAGGAAGGCCGGGGCTTCGCAGTGGTGGCCGGCGAGGTGCGCACGCTGGCGCAGCGCAGCGCCTCCGCCGCCCACGAAATCAAAGCCCTGATCGAAACCTCGGTGTCGCTGGCCGACCAAAGCACGCAGCGGGTAGACCAGGCCAGCCAGATCATCCGGCGCGCGGCCACGGCCATCGGCGAAGTCGCTTCCATCATGAACGAAATCGCCTCGGCCTCGGCGCAGCAAAGCGATGGCCTGGGCCAGATCAACGTGGCCGTCTCACAAATGGACAGCGTCACGCAGCAAAACGCCGCCCTGGTTCAGCAAGCCGCCGCGGCCGCCGCCTCGCTGCAAGACCAGGCGCGCCAGCTTGCCGAGGCGGTTTCCATATTCAAGGTGTAATCCCGGAAAACGCCGCAACTTGCGGTGCAAGCCGGCCACGGCTTACGATGTTGGCGTGTTCCACCGTTTCTTGAGCGTCATCATGGCTTTTTCGACTTCTTCCATCGCCCGTCTGGCGGCGACCGCCCTGGTCGGCGCGGCCCTGATCGCCCCGGCCGCCGCGCAGCAGGCGCAGGCCTCCGGCGAGGTGCGGCGTATCGATACCGTGCAAGGCAAGATCGTCATCAAGCACGACGCCATCCCCGACCTCGACTTGCCCGCGATGTCGCTAGCCTACCACGCCCAGCCCAACCTGCTGCAGGACATCAAGCCCGGCGACAAGGTCAAGTTCACGGCGCAGCGCGAAAACGACCGCTACGTCATCGTGAAGATCAGTAAATAGATTCACCCGGCTCGGGTTTGCGATTCAAGCGGGAACAAGGCGCAACGCCGCGGGCAGTGCTTGATGCACGGCAAGGCGAAGCAACGCGGTTATCGCTTGAACCGCAAACCGCGCTTAAACGGCGCCGGCTGCGTGGGCCTGCTCGTCGGCGTGATACGACGAGCGCACCATGGCGCCTACCGCGGCATGCGTAAAGCCCATTTCATAGGCTTTTTCTTCGAACATCGCAAAGGTGTCGGGGTGCACGTAGCGCAGCACCGGCAGGTGATGCTCGGAGGGCTGCAAATACTGGCCGATGGTCAGCATGTCTACGTTGTGGTCGCGCATGTCCTGCATGACTTGCAGGATTTCGTCGTCGGTCTCGCCCAGGCCCAGCATCAGGCCGGACTTGGTGGGGACTTCCGGATGCAGGGCCTTGAACTCGGCCAGCAGGCGCAGTGAATGCTGGTAGTCGGAACCCGGGCGCGCCTGCTTGTACAGGCGGGGCACGGTTTCCAGGTTGTGGTTCATGACGTCGGGCGGCGCGGCGTTTAGAATGCCCAGCGAGCGGTCGAGACGGCCGCGG
Organism: uncultured Burkholderiaceae bacterium; assembly: GCA_934525625.1. Lineage (GTDB taxonomy): Bacteria > Pseudomonadota > Gammaproteobacteria > Burkholderiales > Burkholderiaceae_B > Mesopusillimonas. Next base: position 83,628 of record CAKSZL010000008.1, on the reverse strand, counting down.
AAGTCGGGCACCAGGATCTCGATGCGGGTGCTGGGCGAGAGTTCGCGGGTTTTCTCGATGCAGGCCACGAAATGCCCGGCGCCGCCGTCGCGCAGATCGTCGCGGTCGACCGAGGTGATGACTACGTACGAGAGCTTGAGCGCGGCGATGGTGCGCGCCAGGTTCTCGGGTTCGTTGGGGTCGAGCGGGTCGGGGCGGCCATGGCCCACGTCACAGAAGGGGCAGCGGCGCGTGCACTTGTCGCCCATGATCATGAAAGTGGCCGTGCCCTTGCCGAAGCATTCGCCGATATTGGGACACGAGGCTTCTTCGCAGACCGTGTGCAGATTGTGTTCGCGCAGAATGCGCTTGATGTCGTAGAAGCGCGAACCCGGCGCGGCCGCCTTGACGCGTATCCATTCGGGCTTTTTCAGCCGTTCGACGGGAACGATCTTGATGGGAATGCGGGAGGTTTTCTCGGCGGACTTCTGTTTCCGGGTGGGATCATAAGCCGAGGCGGCGGCGCCCGATTCGGTGGAAGAGGCGGGCCTTTCTTCTATAGGGGTAGTCATACCGGTTTCCTGTAGCGAAGCTTTCATTTTAGCCCCATCCCGGCCGGACGGACAGGCTCTGTATATATAATCGCCGCATGACGACTCGCATCCTTATCGTACGGACGTCCTCGCTGGGCGATCTGGTTCACATGCTGCCGGCCATGTCCGACATCGCCAAGCATGTTCCGGACGCCCGCATAGACTGGGTGGCCGAGGAAAGCTTCGCGGAGATTCCCGCCTGGCATCCGGCCGTCCACGAGGTCATTCCCGTGGCGCACCGGCGCTGGCGCAAGCAGTGGTGGTCGGCGCGCAGCCGGGCCGAACGCGCCGCGCTGCGCCAAACGCTGCGCAGCCGCGAGTACGACATCGTGCTGGACATGCAGGCCTTGATGAAATCAATCTGGATCGTGCGCCAGACGCGCGGCACACGCCACGGGCTGGACCGGCGTTCGGCGCGCGAGCCGCTGGCCTCGCTGTTCTACGACGTGCGGCATCGGGTCGAGTTCTGGCAACCGGCCATCATCCGCCAGCGCACGCTGGCCGCCGCCGCGCTGGGCTACCAATTCGACGGCCCGCCCGATTTCGGCTTGCAGGCCTTCGAGCGCGACATCGCCCAGCCCGGCTACGCCGTCGTCATGCCGTCCGCCAGCCGCGACGACAAGCTCTGGCCCGCCCACGATTGGCATGCGGTCTTCAAGCACCTGCAATCGTATGGCATGGAACTCAAGCTGCTGGCCGGCAACGACACCGAACAGGCGCGCGCATGCCAATTGATACAAGGCTGGGACAATGCCCGGGTGCTGCCCCGCATGAGCCTGACCGATACCGCGCACGAGCTGGCCGGCGCGCGCATCATGGTGGGCCTGGACAGCGGCCTCACGCATTTGAGCGCCGGCCTGGGCCGGCCCACCATCGGCATCTACAAGGCGTCCACTCCCGTGCGCACGCCGTTGCAGGGCGGCGCCTATACCGCCAGCCTGGGCGAGCGCGGCCACGCGCCGTCGGCCCAGACCGTGCTTAGCGCCATCGACCAGGCGCTGCACACCCTGGCGCAGCCGACCATGCCGCCCGAAGCCGCCAGCGCCCCGCTGGCCGGCTGAACTCCCGCCCGCAAACCACCCGCGCCATGCTTCTGGCGCCGGGGGGCCGCGGCGCCCGCCGACGGATACGCTTTTTTACGTTTAGAATATCCACGGAAAGACACGACGCCGGAACGAGGTTTGAACCGATTTTTCTATACGCTGTGCATCACCCTTCTGTTTCCGGCCCTGATCGGTTGGGTTGCCTTGCGCGCGCGCCGCGCCGGCGGTAAATGGAACGTCATGTCGGGCGCCCGCTTCGGGCGCTACACCTCGCCAGCGCCCCTGCAACGCCCCATCTGGGTGCATGCGGTCAGCCTGGGCGAAGTCCGCGCCGCCCAGCCTTTCGTACAGGCCCTGCTCGACCAGGGCGAAACCGTCCTCCTCACCCACATGACCGCCACGGGCCGCGCCGAAGCCGCGCGCCTGTTCGCCGAAGCCATCGCGCGCGGCCGCTTGCTGCAGGAATGGCTGCCTTACGACTTCCCCTGCGCGGTGCGCGGCTTCTTCACCCATTACCGCCCGCTGGTGGGCGTGATGATAGAACGCGAGATCTGGCCCAACGTGATCGCCGTGGCCCGGCAGCGCAACGTGCCCATGATGCTGGCCAGCGCGCGCTTTTCCGACCACAGCCTGCGCCAAACCCTGCGCATTGGCCGCGTGATGCGCGAGGCCTACGAAAGCCTGGACATGATTTACGCGCAAACCCTGGAAGACGCGCAGCGCCTGGAACAGACCGGCGCGGTGGCGGTGCGGGTGTCCGGCAATTTCAAGTTCGACATGCAGCTGCCCGAAAGCGAGATCGCGCGCGGGCGGGCTTTTGCGGCAGCCCAGCCGCGCAAGATGCTAACTATCGCCAGCACGCGCGAAGGCGAGGACGAACTCTTCATCCAGGCCATCGCGCAGCAGTTCAAGCGCGCCCGCACCCAGGGACAAGAGCTCTCCGCCAACGTCTTGTTCTGTATTGTGCCGCGCCACCCGCAGCGCTTCGACTACGTGGCGTCGCTGCTGGAAAAGGCCGGCCTGCCTTATACGCGCCGCAGCCAATTCACCGACGGCGGCGGCACGGCCTCGTCCAGCCTGCGCCTGTGCGCGCAATCGGCGGTGCTGCTGGGCGACAGCCTGGGGGAAATGCCGCGCTATTACGGCGCCAGCCAGGTCGCCATCGTGGCCGGCAGCTTTCTGCCGCTGGGCGGGCAGAACCTGATAGAAGCCTGCGCCATCGGCGTGCCCGTCATCGTGGGGCCGCACACGCATAATTTCGAGCAGGCCGCGCAGGACGCCATCGCAGAAGGCGCCGCGCTGCGTGCCGCCAGTCCTGAAGCAGCCTTGCAAACCGCCTTGCAGCTATTGGGCGACCCGCAGCGCCTGAACCAGATGAGCCAGGCCGGCGCCTATTGGGTACGCCAGCACGCGGGCGCCGTCATGCGCGTCGTGGATGGTTTGAATGAGTTGAAGCGCACGCGCGCGGCGCGCGGCTAGTGCATTTTGGGTTTAAGTGCTTGCAAGCTTGCTAACGCTGAGGGCGAGAGCCGGTGCCGGCATGCTCGCCGACAGCGGCCGTTGGAGGGCGCCGCGGGCTACCGAAGGCAGTGCGGGGGCAGTCGGCGAAAGCTGCCCGAGCACCGCAAGCGCGTAGCGCTGAGGGCGAGTTCTTTCGCCGCCCGCACGTACGAGGTAGACGCGGAAAGCCCCGCGCAGCGGGGCCGCCCGACCGGCCGCTGTCGGCGAGCATGCCGGCACCGGCTCTCGTCCGGCTCAAGAACTCAAATCAAACCCATCAGGTTTATAAGCACTTAAACCCAATGCACTAGCCCGTCAGGCGCTCAGGCCGTGGTATTTGCGGCCCAGCTCAACCGTCGCCTGGTAAAAGCCCGCCTTGCTGCCGCAGTCGTAGCGCTTGCCTTCGTATTCGTAGCCGAACACCTGGCGCGCCTTCATCAGGCTGGCGATGCCGTCGGTCAGCTGAATTTCGCCGCCCACCCCGGCCTGCGTACGGCGCAGGTGTTCGAAGATTTCGGGTTCGAGCACGTAGCGGCCCACCACCGCCAGCGTGGAAGGCGCTTGCTCGGGCTTGGGCTTTTCGACGATTTCCGACACGTGGGTGGTGAATTCGCCCGCGCGCGCGCCGGCGATGATGCCGTAGCGGTCGGTCTGTTCGCGGGGCACGTTGTTGATGCCCAGCACGCTGCCGTTGTACTGGTGGGCGGCCCCTATCAATTGCTTGAGCACCGGCGTGTCGGCGTCGAGAAGGTCGTCGGCCAGCAGGACGGCGAACGGCTCGTCGCCGACGATGGGCGAGGCGCACAGCACCGCATGGCCCAGCCCCAGCGGCGCGGGCTGGCGCGTATAAATGCAATTGACGTATGAAGGAATGACGTTGCGCACGATTTCCAGCAGCGCCGTCTTGTTCTTGCTGGCCAGGTCGGCCTCGAGTTCAGGGGCGCTGTCGAAGTGGTCTTCGATGGCGCGCTTGTTGCGCCCCGTAATGAAGATCAGCTCGGTGATTCCGGCGGCGATCGCTTCTTCGACGGCGTACTGGATGAGGGGCTTGTCCACGACGGGCAGCATCTCTTTGGGCATGGCCTTGGTGGCCGGCAAGAACCTTGTGCCCATGCCCGCGACGGGAAATACAGCTTTGCGTATCGGTTTCATTCTGGAATCGTCATCGAAGAAGTTGAAGTGTGCCCGGCAAAATTATAAGCACTTATGAACACGCCTCGGCGCAGCCCCGTTCAGGGGTCGACGGGCACCATGCGCTGGGGGGTGAGTTCGGGCGGCGCGAGAGGCCCCCGGCCCTCGTTGCTGGGTACCGGCCCCAACCATCCCTGGCCCATGCCGTACAAGGCCACGTTAAGCAATACCACCAGCACGAACACCATGCGCATCATCGGCTCCTGAACAACTCGGCGTCGGGCCGCGCCAAGCATAGTGTCGGCATTTTTCCCGACTAAAAAACAATAGTCAACGAAAGAGAAACAAAGAAAGAAGCAAAAAAAAAGCCAGTACCCGAAAGATCCCGGCTACCCGCCATCAGGCATAGTATGCGCCAGGCAGGCCAAACCATCGAGCGCGGGCGCGGCCAGCCAGACGATGGATGCCGGCTCGAACCACTGGCGCAGTTCGAGCTCGACCAGCGGCCATGCGCCGCCCGTCACGTACAGGCGCGCCGGCGCGCCGCCGGCCTGTCGGCCCAATTGCCGCCACTGGCGCCACACCGCCCCCGCCTGGGCAGCCGCCACGCCCGTCGCGATGGCGTCGCGGGTTTGGGTGGGAAACGCATGCAGGCCGCCGGGCTCGTCGGGCAGCCGCGCCGTGCCTTGGGCCAGCGAGCGCGCCATCAGCGCCACCCCCGGCAGGATCAGGCCGCCGGGAAACGCGTAATCGCACGAGGCATCGTCCGCCAAGGGCAGCAAGGCGTCCAGCGTCGTGGCCGTGCCGAAGCTGGCCAGCAGTACAGGCCCGCGCTCGGCCGCCGCCAGGCGCCGCTCGTGCCAGGCCAGGCCCAGCAGCCCGGCCCAGCGGTCCGGCCCCAGGCGATGCGCCGGGTCGTAGGCATTGCGCACGCCGGCCGCCCGCTCACGGCCGGCCAGCCAATGCATGGGCAGCGCCTGCCCCGCGGCGGCCGACGCGGCGGCCTCCAGCGCGGCCATGCGGGCTTCATCCACGACGCTGGCGCCCCAGGCTGCTTCCGGTTTGCCGGGCAAGGCCGCTACCCATTCCGTCAAGGCGGGCAGGTCGTCGTAGCCGAACACGGCGATTTCGTCGGCGCGCGCATCGGCGCCGGACGCCATCCAGGACAGCTTGACCCGCGTATTGCCCGCATCCAGCAGCAGCTTCATGCCATCCTCATTTCGGTGTATCCATGTATTGCATGCCCGGTCTTCTCTGGCCGCGCAACCGCCGCCGTACGGCGCCACGCCCGATGCGCGGCCATCATCGCCGGCTACGCACGCGCCCGCGCCGACACCTCGCCCACCGTTACCGGCAGCACGGCGCCCGGCGTGCGCAGCAGCAATCGCCCCTGTTCGTCTATGCCGCAGGCAATACCGCTTTGTATCACGCGGCCCGCATCGACGATGTCCACCGTCTGCCCGACCAGCGCATCGACGGCGGCATGGCGGCGCGGCAGGTCGTCCAGGCCCGCGCGCACCGCGCGGTTCAACGCATTCTGCCAGGCGCGCGCCACGCTGGCCGCCAGGCCGGCGGCCGTGGCCTGCGCCGCGCCGGCGTCTTCGCGCACGATTTCGCGCCAATCGGCCACGCGCCTGTCCAGCGCCTGGCTGAGCGCGCGCGCATCGTCCAGGTTCAAGCCCATGCCCAGGATGACGATGTAATGGTCGCCGGACTCGCGCGCCGCGCCCGAACGCGTGGCTTCGACCAGAATGCCCGCCAGCTTGCCCAGCCGCCATTGCAAGTCGTTGGGCCACTTCATGACCAGATGCTCGCGCAAGGCCGGCGACACCCACTGGCGCAGGCCTTCGCAAGCGGCCACGCCGGCCAGCGGCGACAAGGCGGGCAGCAGGCGCGACGGCATGAACACGTCGAACGCACAGGAAAACATCAGGTTGGCGCCCTCGCGGTGCTGCCACGTGCGGCCGGCGCGCCCGCGCCCGGCGTCTTGCAGGTGCGCGCCCAGCAGCCAGGGGCGCGCCGGCACGCTGGCCTGCCGCGCGCAGGCCAGCAATTCGGCGTTGGTGGACACGGTGCGCGCCTGCCATTCGACCCGCTGGAAACCGGGCAAGGCCTCATGCAGTTGCCGGGCCATCTCGGCGGGTTCGGGCAAAAACGGAGCAAGCTCGGACATGGATCTGGACAGCCAAAAGGAAGATTGCCAACAGATACGCATTGTAGTGAAAGGGGCGCCGAACCCGCGGCGCGCCGGACTACAATAGCCGGCAATCTTTGCAACCCTGTTCTACGCCTACCGCCCGATATGTCCGCAAGCAGCGCCACCCTACAGTTCACCGGCCAGGCCGGCATCGTCGATTGCATCCTGGACACGCCCGAAGGCGCGCCGCGCGGCTGGGCCCTGATTCTGCATCCGCACCCGCTGCACGGCGGCACGCGCGACAACAAAGTGGTCACCACCCTGTCCAAGGCCTGCCTGCAGCACGGCCTGGCCACGCTGCGGCCCAACTTCCGGGGCGTGGGCGCGTCGGCCGGGGAATTCGACCATGCCCGCGGCGAAACCGAAGACATCCTGGCCGTGCTGGCGCAGTTTTACGAGCGCTTTCCCGAGTTCGCCGGCCTGCCCTGGATGATGGGCGGGTTTTCGTTCGGCACCGCCGTCGCCGCGCGCGTCAACACCGCCTTGCCGCCGCAAGCCCGGCCGCGCCTGCTGGCGCTGACCGGCGCGGCCGTCTCGCGCTTTACCGAGGCCGGCCAAACGGTGGAAGTACCCGACGACACCCTGCTGGTGCATGGCGAAACGGACGACGTCGTGCCGCTGGACGAAGCCATGGCCTTCGCGCGCGGCAAAGCGCTGCCCATCGTCATCATCCCCGACGCCTCGCACTTCTTCCACGGCAAGCTCATCGCCCTGCGCAATATCGTTCAGCTGCGCCTGCAGGCGGCCTTCCCCTGAGCGCTGCCTATAATGAAACGAACATGCAACGAACCAACGAACTTGACGTGAGCGGTTGAACCAAACCGCCCACGGCGGGTCTTTCGTTTGTTTCCATTCTTGCCTTTCCCCGTACTCCATACCGCTGTCATGCCCAATTCCTGCAATCCTTCCCAGCATCCCCGCGCCCTGCGCGCTACCTCGTGGCTGGCCGGCCTGGCGCTGGCCGCCGGCTGCCTGGCCCCGGCCTGGGCCGACACGGCGCAGACGCCCGAGCCCGAGCCCGCGCCCACGCCGGCCACGGCGTCGGCCGCCGACTCCGTCAGCGCCTTGTCGTCCATTCCCACGCCGGCGATCAACGGCCGCGCCTGGATGACGCTGGACGTCAACAGCGACCAGGTCATCGGCGCGCAACTGCCCGACACCCGCGTCGAACCGGCATCGCTGACCAAGATCATGGCGGTCTACGTCGTCTTCGACGCGCTGCGCGAGAAGAGGCTGTCGCTGCAAGACCCGGTCGTGATCTCCGAGAAGGCCTGGAAGACCGGCGGCTCGCGCATGTTCATCAACGTCAACACGCAAGTGTCGGTGGAAGAATTGCTGTACGGCGTCATCGTGCAATCGGGCAACGACGCCACCGTCGCGCTGGCCGAAGCCGTGTCCGGCAGCGAAGGCGTTTTCGTGGCGCGTATGAACGAAGAGGCCAAGCGCCAGGGCCTGACGCAAACCCACTTCACCAACGCCTCGGGCCTGCCCGACCCCGACCACTACACCACGGTGCGCGACCTGGCCATGCTGGCGCGCAACCTGATCCGCGACTTCCCCGAAGCGCTGCACTACTACAGCACCAAGGAATACACCTACAACAACATCAAGCAGCCCAACCGCAACCGCCTGCTGTGGCTGGACCCCTCCGTGGACGGCCTGAAAACCGGCCACACCTCGTCGGCCGGCTATTGCCTGATCTCCACGGCGATGCGCGACGGCCGCCGCGTCATTTCGGTGCTGGTGGGCGCCGACAGCGAAGCCGCGCGCGCCGAAAGCAGCCTCAAGCTGCTGAACTGGAGCTTCCAGAACTTCGACACCGTCAAGCTGTTCGACGACGCCAAGCCGGCGGTGCAGGCGCGCGTGTGGGAAGGCACGCTGCCGCAGGTGGACCTGGGCCAGCCCGACCCCATCTGGGTAACCGTGCCGCGCGGCAAGGCCGAGCAGATCCAGCCCGTGGCCCAATACCGCCAGCCGCTGGTCGCCCCGCTGGCCAAGGGCACGCAGGTTGGCACGGTAACGCTGACGCTGGACGGCCAAACCCTGCGCCAGGCGCCGCTGACCATTCTGCAAGACGTGCCCCAGGCCGGCTTCTTCAGCCGGATGACGGACAAAGTCATGCGCATGTTCGACTAACCTCTTTCACCTTTTTTCGCGTTCGAACAGCCATGATTCCCGACGTCGACCCTAACGCCATCGTCTATCTGAACGGCAAGTATCTGCCCATTTCCCAGGCCCAGGTTTCGGTGCTGGACCGGGGCTTCGTTTTCGGCGATGGCATCTACGAGGTCATCCCCATCTACCAGGGCCGCCCGTTCCGCATGGAGCAGCACCTGGACCGCCTGGAGCGCAGCCTGGCCGCCATTTCGCTGGATTCCGGCATGAGCCGCGCGCAATGGAAGGAAGTGGCGCAAGGCCTGCTCGGCCGTGTGTCTTACCCGTACAGCATGATCTATCTGCAGATTACGCGCGGGCCGGCCAAGCGCGACCATGCCTTTCCCAAGCAGGCCGCGCCCACGATCTTCGCCATGATCAACCCCTTCCAGCGGCCCTCGGAAAACGCGCGCAACAACGGCTTGAGCGCCATCAGCCTCCAGGACATACGCTGGCTGCTGTGCAACATCAAGTCCGTCTCGCTGCTGGGCAACGTGCTGGCCAAGCAGCAGGCGGTGGAAGCCGGCGCGGACGAAGCCATCCTGTTCCGCGACGGCATGCTGACCGAAGGCTCGTCGTGCAATATCTGGGTCGTCAAGGACGGCGTGCTGCTGGCGCCGCCCAGCGACCACCTGATACTGGAAGGCATACGCTACCGCCTGCTGGAAGAGCTGGCCGGGCAATGCGGCGTGCCACATCAGTCCCGCCCCATCACGCGCTTGGAGGTCGAGCAGGCCGACGAGCTGCTGCTGACCGCGGCCACCAAGGAAGTGCTGCCCATCGTGCGCCTGGACGGCAAGCCCGTGGGCAGCGGCCGGCCCGGCCCGGTGTACGCCAAGCTGCGCGCCGCCTACGACACCCTGTTGGGCTAATTCCCAAGGAGGCCCCTATGAACATCACTCCGCCGCCGGACATTCCGCCGGAAGAATCGCTCATCGAATATCCCTGCCAGTTTCCCATCAAGGTCATGGGCAAGTCCCACCCGGAACTGGCCCAGACCCTGACGACGGTCGTGCTGGAATTCGACCCCGAATTCGACGCGGCCACCATCGAGATGCGGCCCAGCAGCAAAGGCAATTACCTGGGCCTGACTTTTACCGTCACGGCCACCTCGCGCGAACAGTTGGACAACCTCTACCGCGCGCTGCATGGGCACCCCATGGTCGCCGTCGTGCTATGAAAACGGCATGACGCCCACCGTACGCTGGCTGGACCGCCCCGCGCCCTACGAGGACGTATTGCAGGCCATGCGCAGCTTCACCCAAACGCGCGACGCCGGCACGCCGGACGAAATCTGGCTGGTCGAACACCAGCCGGTGTACACGCTGGGCCAGGCCGGCAAGCCGGAACACGTGCTCGCCCCTGGCGACGTTCCGCTGGTGCGCAGCGACCGCGGCGGGCAGGTCACCTACCACGGGCCGGGGCAACTGGTGGCCTACGGCCTGATAGACCTGCGCCGGCGCGGGCTGTTCGTCAAGGAATACGTGGCGCTGCTGGAAGACGCCATCATCGGCCTGTTGCACGAACTGGGCCTGGACGCCGCCTGCCGCCTTCCCGGCGCGCCCGGCGTGTACGTGCCCTTTCGCGCGCCCGGTGTGGCCACCCCGGCGGCCGGTTTCGCTGCGCCCGGCGACAGGCAAGATGCCGCGCCACGGGAAGCGCCCGCCGGCGAAGGCCTGAGCCTGCACGGGCAGCCCATGGCCAAGATCGCCGCACTGGGCATCAAAGTCAGCAACGGCCGGGCCTATCACGGCATATCGCTGAACGTCGCCATGGATTTACAGCCCTTTCTCGGCATCAACCCCTGCGGCTACCAGGGCCTGCACACCACCGACCTGGCCAGCCAGGGCGTGCAATTGACACTGGAACAAGCCGGCCAGGCGCTGGTCGGCCATTGGCTGGCCAAGCTGCCGCCGGTGCGCGCCCCCCTCCAAACCGATTGAGCGGCGCAAGCCGCTTCGTACCCGCCGCAGCCGGATGAAGTTGCCGTACGACTAGAGTACACTTGGCACCAGAGGGTGGGTGTGCGATTGGCTTGTTTGCCTGGCAGCGCCTTCCAACGAAAAAACCAATATCGCCCGACATGACACCACAAGCCGTCACCGCCAAACTAAGCCGCGCCGCCATGTACCTGGTGGTTACCGTCAACGCCGGGGAAACCGCCGAAACAGCGGTGCGCAGCCTGTGCGCCGACTTGTACGGCATGGTGCGCGCCATCAATTTCCGCGCCCCCGATGGGGAGCTCTCCTGTGTGCTGGGCATAGGCTCGCAAGCCTGGGATCGCCTGTTCGGCCAGCCCCGACCCAAAGAGCTGCACCCTTTTCGTGAACTGCACGGCGTACACCATGCTCCCGCCACGTCCGGCGACCTGCTGTTTCACATCCGCGCCGCGCGCCCCGACATCAGCTTCGAGCTGGCCACGCGCATCATGACGCAGTTGCAGGGCGCGGTGACGGTGGCCGATTCGGTGCAGGGCTTCAAGTATTTCGACGCGCGCGACCTGCTGGGCTTCGTGGACGGCACCGAAAACCCGATAGACCAGGCCGCCGCCGACGCCACGCTTATCGGCGACGAAGACGCCGGTTTCGCCGGCGGCAGCTACGTCATCATCCAGAAGTACCTGCACGACCTGGAGAAATGGAACGCCATCCCGGTCGCGCAGCAAGAAAAAATCATCGGCCGCGAAAAGCAATCCGACATCGAACTGGACGACGCCGCCAAGCCCAGCTATGCGCACAACGTCCTGACGAACATCGAGGAAAACGGCAAAGAACTCGCCATCCTGCGCGCCAACATGCCTTTCGGCGACCCCGGCAAGGGCGAGTTCGGCACCTACTTCATCGGCTACTGCCGCACGCCGTCGCTCATCGAACGCATGCTCGAAAACATGTTCATCGGCAATCCGCCCGGCAACTACGACCGGCTGCTGGACGTCAGCCGCCCCGTCACGGGAGCGCTGTTCTTCGTGCCCAGCGCCGATTTCCTCGACGCCATCGACCCCACGGCCGCGCCGGTAACGGATGCCGACACGGACATGGCTTCGGACGATACCGAGGCGCGGAAAACCGAAGCCGCTCCAACCGAATCGACTCCCAAACCGTCGCCCTGCGACGGTTCATTGCGCATTGGCTCCCTGAAACAAGAGACTCCCCATGAATAATCTTCATCGCGAACTGGCCCCCATCTCCAACGCGGCGTGGGCGGAAATCGAACAAGAAGCCGCCCGCACCCTCAAGCGCCATCTGGCGGCGCGCCGCGTGGTGGACGTGCCCGAACCGCAAGGCGCGACGCTGTCGGCCATCGGCACCGGCCACGTCGAAGAAATCAACGGCCCCGGCGACGGCGTGCGCGCCCTGCGCCGCGTCGTGCAGCCGCTGGTGGAATTGCGCGTACCCTTCACGCTGTCGCGCCAGGCCATCGACGACGTCGAGCGCGGCTCCGCCGACTCCGACTGGGACCCTCTGAAAGAAGCCGCCCGCAAACTGGCCTTCGCCGAAGACCGCGCCGTCTTCGACGGCTACGCGGCGGCCGGCATACAAGGCATACGCCCCGGGGCCAGCAACCCGCCCCAGCCGCTGCCCGCCGATGCATCCGACTATCCCATGGCGGTTACGCAAGCTATCGAAAGCCTGCGCCTGGCCGGGGTCGAAGGCCCCTACCGCCTGGTGCTGGGTTCGGACGCCTACACCGCGCTATGCGGCGGCAACGAAGAAGGCTACCCGATACTCCAGCACATCCGCCGCCTGGTGGAAGAAGTCGTCTGGGCGCCCGCCATCACGGGCGGCCTGGCGCTGTCCACGCGCGGGGGAGACTTCACGCTGGACATCGGCCAGGACATCTCCATCGGCTACCTCAGCCACACCGCCACCACGGTCGAGCTGTACCTGGAAGAAAGCTTCACCTTCCGGCTGCTGACCACCGAAGCCGCCGTGAATCTTCCCGCTGGTTCGGGCAAGTAATTACAGCATGACGGGTTGATCCGGCAGTTGATTGTCCGCCGCGCAAGCCGGCGGGCAATACTGCCGGCAAACCTGCTCGATGGCCTGGATGGCGGCCAATACTCCTTCGCGGTAGCGGCCCTGGGCCAGATCGCTGCGTAAACGCGTGCAAATGGCCTCCCATTCGGCGTCCGGAGCGCCCACGCCGCGGTCGGCGACCAATTCGATGTGATGGCGGTCCAGCGCCAGATACAGCAGCACACCCGTGTTCAAGGGGGTGTCCCACACCCTGAGCCTGCCGAACACCTCCAGCGCGCGCAAATGGGAATCGGGCTCGTGAGCCGGCGCCACCGCCTCGACGGCAAGCATCAGTTCACCGGCATGGTCTTGTTCGCTGCGGGCGATCTCGGCGGCCAGCTCGTCCAGCACCTGCTGCGAGAAATGCTTGCTCCGCAAACGCCGGCCTTCCAGCGCGCTCAAGCCCGCCAAATGCTTGAGACCGAATCTATTGTGATGCATGAACAACCCCTTGTTCCAATTTCAGGCCAAGCGAGTACGCGAAGGCGAAGCGCATCTGGAACTGGAATTACCATCCGCCGGAGGCGCCGCCCCCGCCGCTGCGGCCGCCTCCGCCGCTGAAACCACCGCCACCGCCGCGAAAGCCACCGCCGCCACCGCCCCAACTGGAGCGCGATGAGGAATACGAACCGCCGCTGCGCGAGGCGCGCGACGGCCCCGCGCCGGCTGAACGACCTGTCAGGCTGATGAGAAACGCCACCATGGCCCCTATGGCTGCGACAACTGGACTGCCGGTGAGTACGAACAAGACCAGGCCGGCCCCGGCCGCTGCCAACAAGGGCGGCAATACCAGGATGAAAAACGCCAGCGGCCACAGCCAACCCGAGATGTGGCCGGAACCGCCGGAGTCGGCCGAAGACACGGAAGCCGGCGACGTGGCCGGCGCGGGCAATTCCTCGCCTTCCACCAGCTTGACCAGGCTGTCCACGCCGGCCGCCACGCCGCCGGCGAAATCGCCTTGCTGGAAACGCGGCGCGACCTGTTCACGGATGATGCGCCCGGACTGCAAGTCGGTAACGGCGCCTTCCAGCCCGTAGCCCACCTCGATGCGCAGGCGGCGGTCGTCCTTGGCGACGACGAACAGAATGCCGTCGTCGACGCCGGAGCGCCCCAGGCCCCATTTCTCAAAGGCGCGCAGCGCGTAGCTTTCTATGGATTCGCCGTCGGTGGTGGGCACCATCAGCACCGCGATCTGGGCCCCCTTGCGCTGTTCCAAGTCGACTAGCGTTTCCGTCAGCCGCTGCGCGGTAGGGGCGTCGATCGAACCCGTGGTGTCGGTGATGCGCTCGCGCAGATCGGGGATGGGCGCCTGCTGCGCCCAGGCGGGCCACCAGGCGGCCAAGCACCACAGCAGCACGCCCAGCGCCAAGGCCGGCCAGGACGATGTGGAACCGCGCATGCGCACGGCGAGCGCCGACATGGCCGCCTCCTACTGCCGCTGCGGGGCCGCGCCGGCCGGCAGATCGAACTTGACCTCGGGGTCGCGCATGATCTCGGGCTGGCGGTCGACGCCGTAATTGGCCATGGTCTTGTAGCCGAACAGCTTGGCCGTGATCAGGGTGGGGAACTGGCGTATCGTCTGGTTGTAAGTCTGTATGGCCTGCACGTAGCGGCCACGCTCGGTGGCGATGCGGTTCTCGGTGCCTTCCAGCTGCACCATCAGGTCGCGCACCAGGCCGTCGCTTTTCAGTTGGGGGTAGTTCTCGGCCACCGCCAGCAGGCGCGACAGCGCCGAAGAAAGCTGCCCCTGCGCCTGTTCGAAACGCGCCATCATTTCGGGATTGCTCAGGTCGTCCGCCGTGATCTGGATGCTGCCCACCTTGGCGCGGGCTTCCGTCACCTGCGTCAGCACGGCTCTTTCGTTGACCATATAGGCGTTGACGGAGGCCACCAGCTTGGGCACCAGGTCGGCCCGGCGCTCGTACTGGTTCAGGGTTTGCGACCAGGCCGCCTTGACCTGCTCGTCCAGGCGTTGGATTTCGTTGTAGCCGCAGCCCGAAAGCACCAGCGCCAGCACCGGCGCCATCAGCAGCATGAACAGTCTTCTCATTTTTCGTATCGCTCAAAAAGTTGATGCCCGCACCCACCTCGGGCCGGCGTTCGGCAGGCGGCGCGCCGCCTGCGCAGCGCCTCCATTAAAGCAGGTTGGCATGCCATTTTCCAACACCATTCATGTTCGGATACCGGAATTTCATTTGCGCACACGGTAATCGAGTACAATTGCCGCCAAGCACGACGAACCAATCACCGTGCTGCGCACGGGCCTAGTGCCCGCCTTGCCGGTTCAGCCGTATCCGCCCGGATACGCCCAAGCCGCCCAAGGCAAGACACTAGCCAGGCCTGTCACCCGGCCCTTCCGGCCATCTCTTCACATTCCCATTCGTCCGCCTAGATTGGTATCTCTCGACTCGAGCGATAGGCTGTCGCTGGAGTTACGTATTGAACACCTCTATCAAGTTTGCCGACCTCGGCCTGGCTCAGCCTTTGTTGCGCGCCATCGCCGAAACCGGTTATGAAAGCCCGACCCCCATTCAGGCCCAGGCCATCCCGCACGTCATGCGCGGCGGCGACGTACTGGCGGCGGCGCAAACCGGCACCGGCAAAACCGCAGGCTTCACGCTGCCCATTCTGCACCGCCTGCTGGAAACCCCGGCCGCCAAGGGCAAGCCCGGCCAGCCGCGCTGCCTGATCCTGACGCCCACGCGCGAACTGGCCGCCCAGGTCGAGGAATCCGTGCGCACCTACGGCAAGCACACCTCGCTGCGCTCGCTGGTGATGTTCGGCGGCGTCAACATCAACCCGCAGATCCAGGCCCTGCGCAAGCCCCTGGACATTCTCGTGGCCACGCCCGGCCGCCTGCTCGACCACGTGCAGCAAAAAACGCTGGATCTGTCCGGCGTGGAAACCCTGGTGCTGGACGAAGCCGACCGCATGCTGGACATGGGCTTCATCCGCGACATCCGCCGCATCCTGGCCCTGCTGCCCAAGAAGCGCCAGAACCTGCTGTTCTCGGCCACCTTCTCGGATGAAATCCGCGGCTTGGCCCAGGGCGTGCTGCACGACCCCATCGAAGTGTCGGTCGCCACGCGCAACACCACTTCCGAGCTCGTCAGCCAAACGGTGGTAATGACCGAACAGGCGCACAAGCGCGACCTGCTCAGCCACATCATCCGCGAAAGCGGCTGGCACCAGGTGCTGGTGTTCACGCGCACCAAGCACGGCGCCAACCGCCTGGCCGACAAGCTGGCCAAGGATGGCCTGGCCGCCGCCGCCATCCACGGCAACAAGAGCCAGGCGGCGCGCACGCGCGCGCTGGACGGCTTCAAGACCGGCAAGCTCAGCGTGCTGGTGGCTACCGACATCGCCGCGCGCGGCCTGGACATCGACCAGTTGCCCCACGTCGTCAACTTCGAACTGCCCAACGTGCCCGAAGACTACGTGCACCGCATCGGCCGCACCGGCCGCGCCGGCAGCGAAGGTTCGGCGCTGTCGCTGGTCGACCAGACCGAGATCAAGTACCTGGGCGCCATCGAGCGCCTGATCAAGCAGCGCATTCCGCGCAGCACGGTTCAGGGCTGGACGCCCGATCCCAGCCGCATCACGCCCGACACCGACGACCGCCCGCCGCGCGCGCCGCACCGCGAAGGCCGCCGTCCCGGCCCGGCCGCCTCGGCGCCGCGCAACGATGGCCGCGCACGCCGTCCGCAAGGCGCCGCCGGACAAGCGCGCGGCAGCCGCAACGGCGATCGCAGCCGCCGCCAAGCCTCCACCTCCCGTTCCGAGTCCTACTGATCCCGCAGCTACCCATGAGCATCGCCACGGAAGTCACCCGACGCCGCACTTTCGCCATCATCTCCCACCCCGACGCGGGCAAGACCACGCTGACGGAAAAGCTACTGCTGTTCGCAGGCGCCATCCAGATCGCCGGCAGCGTCAAGGCCCGCAAGGCCAGTCGCCACGCCTCGTCCGACTGGATGGAGATCGAAAAGCAGCGCGGCATCTCGGTGGCTTCGTCGGTGATGCAAATGGAATACCGCGATTGCGTGATCAACCTGCTCGACACCCCGGGCCACCAGGACTTCTCCGAAGACACCTATCGCGTGCTAACGGCCGTTGACGCCGCGCTGATGGTGCTGGACGCCGCCAACGGCGTCGAACCCCAGACCATCCGCCTGCTGCAGGTGTGCCGGGCGCGCAACACGCCCATCATCACCTTCGTCAACAAGTTCGACCGCGAAGTGCAGGAACCGCTGGATCTGCTCTCGGAAATCGAATCGCACCTGGGCATGGACGCCGTGCCGCTGGCCTGGCCGGTGGGCATGGGCCGGCGCTTCGGCGGCGTGCTGGACCTGCGCAAGCAGCACATGCGCGTGTTCCGCCCCGGCCAGGAGCGCCGCTCCGACGACGACGAAATCCTGACCAACCTGAAAGCGCCCGAACTGGAGCAGCGCTTCGGCGACGCCTATGCCAAGGCCCAGGAAGAAATGGAGCTGATCGAATCGGCCGCCCCGGCCTTCGACCACCAGGCCTTTCTGGAAGGCAGGCAGACGCCGGTGTTCTTCGGCTCGGCCATCAACAACTTCGGCGTGCAAGAGGTGCTGGACGCGCTCGTCGATTTCGCGCCGCCTCCCGGCTCGCGCACGGCGATGGAGCGCGAAGTGCGCCCCGAAGAGCCCAAGTTCAGCGGCGTGGTGTTCAAGATCCAGGCCAATATGGACCCGGCCCACCGCGACCGCGTGGCCTTCATCCGCGTGGCCTCGGGCCGCTTCGAGCGCGGCATGCGCCTGAAGGTCGTGCGCACCGGCAAGGAAATACGCCCCAACAACGTGGTGTCGTTCCTGTCGCAGCGCCGCGACCTCGTCGAAGAAGCCTATGCCGGCGACATCATCGGCATTCCCAACCACGGCGTGCTGCACCTGGGCGACGTGCTTACCGAAGGCGAAAGCCTGCGCTTTACCGGCCTGCCCTTCTTCGCGCCCGAACTGTTCCAGGCCGTGGAAGTCAAAGACCCCTTGCGCATCAAGCAACTGCGCACCGGCCTGACCCAGTTGGGCGAGGAAGGCGCGATCCAGGTGTTCCGCCCCGAAGCCGCCGGCGGCGCGCTGCTGCTGGGCGCCATCGGCCAACTGCAGTTCGAGGTCGTGGCCCAGCGCCTGAAGACCGAATACGGCGTGGACGCCCGCATGATGCCTTCGCGCTACACGCTGGCGCGCTGGTTCACCTGCGACGACCCCAAGGCGCTGCGCAAGTTCACGGACGCCAACGCGGCCAACATCGCCTACGACGTGGTCGACGCGCCGGCCTTCCTGGCGACCTCGTCGGCCCAGTTGCGCGTGGTGCAAGAGCTTTACCCGGCCATCCGTTTCCATGCCATGCGCGAGCACGGCGGACAGGTGTTCGACACCTGAACTCAACGAGATGTGCGTCGTTCTATACTAGTAGCCCGTTCATCCAGCCACAAGGATAACCATGTCTTGGCGCTTGATTATCGTCGTCCTGATCGCCGCCGCGAGTGTCGCGGCCTGGCTGGGCTTGCGCCTGGGCGATTGGCTGGTGGCGCACGGCCCGCTGATCAACACGGAAGTCGTCACCGAACCGGCCGCCGCCACGCCCGTGCTGGACGCTGACGGGCGCCCCTACGCCGCCCAGCCGCCCCAGCCCCTGGTCAACGGCCGCCTGGCCGTTCCCGAACCTACCCAGGCCATTCCCTGGGAGATCGACCCCGAGGGCCTGGGCGAAACCCTGAACAATCCGCTGATCGCCACGGCGACGACGTCCATTTCGTTGTACCAGGCTCGGCAGCTTGCCCAAGGCGGCGACTCGCTGGCCGGCATCGCCGACGTCGGCGACCTCATCGGCGGCAACGTGCCGCTGCAGCCCATCGAAGCCCCCGGCCTGAACAACGGCGGCCAGGCCGCGCCGGTGGCGGGCGCGCCGTCCCAGGCCTGGCAGGCCGACCTGCGCCGCGCCCTGGACGCCTGCCAGTCGGCCAGCTTCTTCGATCGCCCCAGTTGCGCCTGGGCCGCCCGCAACCAGTATTGCGGCGCCAACAACGCCTGGGGCCAGGTCAACGACTGCCCCGCCCGCAACTTCTAATTCCATTTCCAGATCAAACGAAAGAAAAAAGCCGGAATCCGCGTGGCGGATCCGGCTTTTTCGCACCTGGCTTGCGGCGGAATCGACCGCCGGCTTCGCTTTACTCTTCGGTGGCCATCTGCGACTGCAGATAGTTTTGCAGGCCGACCTGCTTGATCAGGTCTTGCTGCGTTTCCAGGTAGTCGATGTGTTCTTCGGTATCGTTCAGGATGTCCTGGAACAGGTCGCGCGAAACGTAGTCGCGCACCGACTCACAGTAAGCCATGGCTTCCTTGACGGTTTCCTGGGCGCCTTGTTCCAGTTTCAGGTCGCAGCCCAGAATCTCGGGCACGCTTTCGCCGATCAGCAGCTTGTGCAGATCTTGCAGATTGGGCAGGCCGTCCAGCATGAAAATACGTTCGATCAGGCGATCGGCATGCTTCATTTCGCCGATGGACTCTTCGTATTCTTTCTTGCCCAGCTTGTTCAGCCCCCAGTGGTTCAGCATGCGCGCATGCAGAAAGTACTGGTTGATGGCCGTCAGCTCGTTCTTGAGCTGCGCGTTCAAATGACGAATGACGGTGGGATCGCCCTTCATGGTTGTTCTCCTAAACAAATAACAATAGCGGCCGCAGAGCAGGCGCTCTCAACCGCGAACAAACGTAGACTACCACGCGGGACCTTGCTTCGCACCTGTTCGGACGAGCACAAAGTCCAATAAATACAATGATTTAGCTAAATAAGAATGAGTCTGCTTGACTGTCCCGATTCAGGCCCGAAATGCCCCGGCGGCAGGCGCGGCAGGGCTTGGACGGTGCGGCGGCAGGCTGGAAATCCCCATTTCGCATGCGTAAGCGCCTGAACGCATACGGCAAAACGGCCCTTTACCGGGCCGTCGCTTTTTTGAAATTAATTGTAACTTCGCGTGGCATGCGGGCCGCACGCCACGATAAAACAACACCTCAAGCGCCGAATTATGCGCGGCGCGCGACCATCCGCACCCGCATACCGCCGATTTGCAGGCTTTCGTCGTTGGCTGCGGCTTCGGCCGGTTCGATCTCGGTGATCTCGTTGACCTCGGTGGACAATGCTGCCGCAGACATGACGCCAGCCCCCGGCGTCATATAGCGACCGCCCGGCAGGTATTCGAGTGCGGTATCGGCACAGCGCCCGCAGCAGGTCGCCACGCCCAATTCGCCTTGCAAATCGGCCATGGTCGACGCCCCGGCTGCAACAGCTGCCTGTACCTGGCGCTCGGTGATAGCGTTACATACACAAATAAACATGAGAATAATTATTATCCAGGATCTTCGTGATTGCAATCCCTTTTGTTGCCTAAAGCACGCATTCGGGCCAAGGGTTTTCCCTTGACCTGCTTGCCCGCGCCGCGCTGTATCGGGCGGCATGGCTGCGCAATAAGGGAAATAGAAGGCCGGCTCATGTAAAATGACGCCGGCTGGACAACGACTATGCCAGCGCCCTTACCCTCATTCCCATGCGCCCGACATCCCCCCAAGCCAACCCCGCAAACAGCACCGCTGCCCTGCGCCGACTCGTACTGCGCCTGACCGCCACGCAAAAAATCATCTGCGCGGTCGTGGTGGTGGCGGTCGCCCTGATCACCTACCATCTGCTTGGCCGCCTGGTGAATTTCGGGCGCAACATAGACTACGGCGCGCTGGGCGGCCTCAGCGTGCAGGCCATCGAACTGATCAAGCAGTACCTGCCCGTGTTCTGGTGGGTGCTGGCGGTCGTCATCGCCATCATCGTCGCCAGCATTCTGTACCGCTACGCCTGGGCCAGCCACGAGCGCGCCCAGCAGCGCATCGTCAATGCCGACGATTTCGCGCAACTGATGCGCCAGCTCTCGCCCGAAGCCAAGGAAGTGCTGGCCTGGGCCTGGGAAGACCGCCGCCACCCCGTCACCGTCGGCGTCTTGCAGCGCACCATCCGCGAACTCGGCGCGGGCCGCTCCGGCAAGATCCATCTGGCGCGCACGCAGGCGCAGGCCTTGCTGGCGCCTGCGGAGCCTTCCGAACCCGCGCCGCACACAGTGCCAGTGCGCCCTTGACTCCCTCGGCAAGAAACGTTGCGTTCGGCACACAGCCCGGCCCACCTTGCTTGCATTGCAACAAAAAATATGTTTGACTGTAAGGGTATGAACACGGTCGCTATCCACCCCTCGCACGATATCCACGCTGGCAGCTTCGCCGGCTTGCGCACGGCCGTCTCCCTTCCCCTCTCCGCTTCGCGTGCCGCCCTGGCACTAGCCCTGCTGCTACCGCTCGGTTGCCGAGCCTAGCGCCCTGTGGCAGTTCGGCAGCCTGTATCCGCCACGCCGTCTTTGCAGTCATCCCCGTTGCAGACTTTGCACTACCCACCGCCCCCGGGTGTTGGTAGCGATGGCTCCCACAAGGAACATTCCGTCTATCCCCATACAGGTGCTTCATGATTTCCGATCCCTCCAAGAAATACCGTCCGTTCGTCGCCTTTGAGCGCGATTTTTCCGAGCGCACATGGCCCAGCAAGCGCATCACGCATCCGCCCATCTGGATGAGCACCGACCTGCGCGACGGCAACCAATCGCTGATCGAACCCATGAGCGTCGAGCGCAAGCTGCGTTTTTTCCATCAGTTGATCAAAATCGGCTTCAAAGAAATTGAAGTGGGCTTTCCGTCGGCCTCGCAGACCGACTTCGATTTCGTGCGCAAGCTGATCGACGAGAAGCATATTCCCGACGACGTCACCATCATCGTGTTGACGCAATCGCGCGAAGACCTCATTGCCCGCACCGTCGAAGCCGCCGCCGGCGCCAAGAAGGCCATCGTGCACTTGTACAACGCGTGTGCGCCGGCCTTCCGCAAGATCGTCTTCAACCTGGACCCCGCCGGCGTGCGCGAGTTGGCCGTCAGCGGCACCAAGTTCGTCAAGCAGTACACCGCCAAGCACCCGGAAACCTTCTGGCGCTACGAATATTCGCCCGAAGTGTTCAGCACCACCGAACCCGAAGTGGCGCTGGACGTCTGCAATGCGGTCGTCGAAGCCTGGCAGCCCACGCCCGAGGCCAAGATCGTCCTGAACTTGCCGGCCACCATCGAGGCCACGACGCCCAATCTGTACGCCGACCAGATCGAATGGATGCACAAGAACCTCAAGCAGCGAGACCGCATCGTGCTTAGCGTGCACCCGCACAACGACCGGGGTACGGCCGTGGCCGCCGCCGAGTTCGCCGTCATGGCCGGCGCCGACCGCATCGAAGGCTGCTTGTTCGGCAGCGGCGAGCGCACCGGCAACGTCGACTTGGTCACCTTGGCGCTCAACCTCTACACCCAGGGCATACACCCCGGCCTGGATTTCTCGGACATCGACGAAGTGCGCCGCTGCGCCGAATACTGCAACCAGTTGCCGGTGCATCCGCGCCATCCTTACGCGGGCGACCTCGTCTTCACGGCGTTCTCGGGCTCGCACCAGGACGCCATCAAGAAGGGCTTCGCGGTACAGCAGCCCGACGCTCTCTGGGAAGTGCCCTACTTGCCCATCGACCCGGCCGACCTCGGCCGCAGCTACGACGCCGTCATCCGCGTCAACAGCCAGTCGGGCAAGGGCGGCGTGTCGTACCTGCTCGAACAAGAGCACGGCCTGGTCTTGCCGCGCCGTCTGCAAATCGAATTCAGCCGCGCGATTCAACGCGTCACCGACGAAACCGGCAAGGAAGTCACCGCCGAGGACGTCCACGACCTGTTCAACCAGGAATACCTGCAATTGGACGGCCCCTGGCAATTGGTGCGCCACCGCATCACCGGCCAGCCCGAGGCCAAGAGCGGCGAACAGTTCATGATCGAGGTGGATCTGCGCCACAACGGTAAGGATCTTCACGTGACCGGCCAGGGCGACGGCGCCATTTCGGCCTTCGTCAACGCGCTCAACCAGGAAGTGCGCATCATGGACTACCATGAGCACGCCATCGGCACCGGCACCGACACGCGCGCCGCCTGCTATGTCGAAGTGCGCGTCGGCGACGCCCCCACCGGCTTCGGCGTGGGCATCAACGCGGACATCGTCACGGCGTCGTTCCAGGCCATCTTGGGCGCGTTGAACCGCCACGCCATTCATCATGGCGTCGCCAGCAAGGACGCCGCCGTCACGGCTTAAGGCTTAAGGCTTAAGGGATTGCATCCCATGGCCCGGCAACCGCCACAAGCGGCGGGCCATCGAAAACGCGCTTCGCTCACAAGGCGAAGCGCGTTTTTCCATTCTGAGGCTATGCGGCGTTTATTTGACGGTTTCGCCTTATTCCAATGGAATTTACTCGTGACACGCGCACGGAAGGCCTGGGCTCTTTAGCCCAAGATATCACCTCAAACCCAGACCGGCCGCCGATTACCAGGCGGGCGCGGGCTCCCACATGACGTCGTGGCCGTGCTGGCGCGCGGTGCGCAGCATTTCCAGCAAGGGGTAGGCCCGTTGCCGAAAGCCCACCGGCTTGCGCATGGGATGCGCCAGCTCGGGCTGGCGCGTCAGTTCTTCTTCGTCCGGCTCAGGCGGGTCTTCGGCAAGGCCGATGGCCCGCTCGATGTTGGCGATGGTCTCGTCGAGCTGGCCCGCCGTGAAGATTCCCCGTTCGGGCACTTCTTCGCCCACCACCTTGCCCGCCGCCTGCAAGACTGGCAAGGCGTGCTGGGACAGCATCAATATGTCGCCGGCGGATTTCGATCGAAATACGATAAGCATCTCGTCACTCCCCATGTATTGAAGGCCTTGCGGGCCGGTAAGGGGTTTTTCCCCATGGATGTTTACGTTCACTAGCTTAACCCAGGCCGGTATGCGCCGGGCAAGATGAGCGCTGCCCGTTCATCCCGCTCATTACCCAGCTTATGCTCCGCCCGCCTCATTCACGCACACTCCCGTACGCCGACGCCGCACCCGCGGGCACGGCGCAGGCCGTTGAAGTTGAAATCGCCATTGTCATCGCCGGTTCCGTGGCCGTGGCCCGCCGCGCATGGGCGTTGGCCATTCCCGAACGCTGCGATGCGCTGGCCAAGCCGCGCCGCCGGGCGCACTGGGGGCCTGCTTTGCTGCTGGCCGTGGCGGCTTGTTCCGCCGCCATGGCGCAAGGCTGCGGCCCCGGCCAGATGGGCAACCCCTGCGCCCAAGGCGACGTGGCCGTGCAAGGCGCATTGGCGCCCGAGGCCGACCTGGGCATAGGCAACCCGGTGCATCTGGCCACCGGCAACAAATACCTGTTCGAGGAAGACCTGCCGGCCTCGCCGTCGTCGCCGCTGCTGGCGCTTGCGCGCCATTACAACAGCCTGGACCCGCGCCACGGGCCGCTGGGGCGCGGCTGGGCGCTAAGCTACGACACGCGGCTGTACCGGGTGGGCCGGCGGATACAGATCGTGCAGGCCGATGGCAGCCGCCTGGATTTTCCCGTCCCCGATGCCGGCTCGGCAGACCACGCCCGGACGCCGCGCGGGCGGCTGTATCGCCAGGGCCTCGGCTGGGCCTGGCTATGGCCCGACGGGCGGCGTCTGGACTTCGACGCGCAAGGCCGGCTTTCCGCCGTGCGGGCCGCCATTCCGCGACCGGGGCTGTTGCGCATACAGCGTCACGACACTGGCCTGCTGCACGGACTGATCGCCAGGCTGAGCGACGAGCAAGGCAACGAAGCGCGCCTGCACTACCGCATCGCCGCCGGGCAGGCTTATCTGGACAGCCTGGAAACCCCGCAAGGACGCTGGCGATACCGCTACGATAGCGCGGGCGAAGGCCGGGGAATGCGGCTGACGGCCGTTGAGCGCCCGGACGGCCTGCTGCGACGCTATCTGTACGAAGCCGCGCGGCAAAACGGCAACCCCTGGCTGCCCACCGGCATTGCGGTGGCCGCTTCCAGCCCGGCCGCGCCGATACGCATACGAAGCTGGGCGTACGACGCGGCGGGGCGCGTCATCGAAGCCAGTCATCATCCGTCAACGGCGCCGCAAGCGCCTGGCGACGACGACTGGCCGCAAAAGCCCGCGCACAGCCCGCCGGGTCGACCGGCCATCACGCTGCATTACCAAGCACCCGCCAAGCCCGGCCAGGACGGCCAGACCCTGCTGCAAACCGCAGGCGGCCGCCGCCTGGCCCTGCATACCCGCAGCGAACAGGGCCGTTACACCTTGCCCGACAGCGTGTTGTCCGTCGGCAAGGGCGCGCCCGACGCCCCCGAAGGTTGGCCGGGCCTGACCATGCATTACGACGCGGCGGGCCGGCTTAGCCATTGGCACAGCCCACTCACCGGCGGCCGAACGCTGCGCTACGACGAACAAGGGCGCTTGGCGCAAGTGGAGTCCAGCGCAGGCGAGCGCTGGCAATACGGCTACGACGATACGCATCGCCTGCTGCGGCTGAGCGCCAGCCGAAAAGGCGTCGGCCAGCACATCCGGCTGCACTGGCATCAAAACCGCCTGGCCGCCATCGAGCACCCCGCCGAGCGCGAAGACCTGGTTCATGACGAACACGGCCGCCTCGTCCAGCGCCGCGTGACGCGGCCTGCGCTGCCCGGCACCGGCCAGACCGCCCTGCGCTACGAGGAAAGCTTCGAGTACGACGCCCAAGGGCGGTTGACGGCGCATCATCTGCCGGAAGGCGGCGCGCTGCATTATCAGTGGGAGAAGGGGCGCGTCGCCCGCCTGGAATGGCATGATCGCCAGGGCCGCCGCCACCTTGTGCTGTACGGGCTGCCGAGGCAAGCCGGCTACCGGCACGGCAACGGCCTGCATACTTTGGCCGCTTTGCATGCGGGTCCAGTCTTTTCGATGACGGTAACGAACGGCGCCACGCCGATATGGGCGCATCTGCGCGGCCAAGACACCCAAGGACGCGTGACGCATCTTGCCGACTGGTACGGCGCGCGCAACGTAGGACGCGGATGGCGGCTGCATTACGACGCCGCTTCCAGGCTGGCGCGGGCGATACCGGTGATACTGCCGCCGGCAGGTTCCCCGCAAGAAACGTTACCGGTCGTGGCGACGCCCCATACCCGGCAAACGCTGGCGCATGAGCATTGGTACGCCTGGCGGCCCGACGGCGGGCTGATCGCCGGACGGCATAACGGCACGACACATCGTCCGAAGATCGAACGCGCGGCGGATGGCCTGCCCGCGCGCCTCGACGGCCGCCGACTGCGCTACGACCCCACGGGCCGCCTGGAGCAGGTCTCGGACAGCCAAGGCCGCACGGCGCGCTACACCCACAACGCCCACGGCTACCGCATCAGCGCGCGGTATGAAATGGGCCGGGACGGCGAGAATGCCGCCACGCCAGGCAAACCAGGCTATCCGCAGAGCAAGCAGTATCTTTACGTCGGCCACAGGCTGGCCGCGGAAATCGGCGCCCTCACGCATGACGGCCCGCAACCCCACACCGGCGCGGCTATGAAAGGCGGCGCTATCGGCCGCCGCTACCTGTACGCCGGCCAGACCCTGGCGGGCTTCATCGACTACCGCCCCGACGCGCCGGACGGCCAACTGTACGCGGTGCACGCCGACCCGCTGGGCACGCCCCGGCTGATTACCGACGCCCAGGGTAGCGTGCGCTGGCTGGCCGAACACTCGCCCACCGGCGAACTGCTGCACCGCTGGGGCGACCTGGACTTCGACATGCGCCTGCCGGGGCAGATAGCCGACCCGCTCACCGGATGGCACGACAATTTGCTGCGCACCTACGCGCCCGCCATGGGCGCCTACCTGGAGCCCGACCCGCTGGGGCCGCTGCCCGACCAGCAGGCGCTGGGCTACGCGCGCCAGCAGCCGCATCGCTACACCGACCCCACCGGGCTGATCCTGTTCGCCTTTGATGGCACGCGGCAGGCCGCGGTATCGCGCGCCAACGTCTGGAAGATGAGCCAGCGCTATGCGGACGGCCCGGCCCATTACCACGCCGGCCCCGGCAACCCTTACTACATGAACAACGACGCCCTGGTCGCCAGCAAGGCCGGCGACATTCTGGACACCCAATGGCAACGCCTGCTGGAATCCCTGCAAGCCGCCCCCGCCAACGAAACCCAGGCCATAGACATCATCGGCTATTCGCGCGGGGCCGCGCTGGCGCGCCACTTCGGCAACATGATCGCCAGCAGGGTGGAAGACGGCAGGTTCCGCTACGACATCCCCGGCCAGGGCACGCTGCAGGCCTGCGTCGACCTGCGCTTCATGGGCCTGTTCGACACCGTGGCGCAATTCGGCCTGAACGGCGCGCTGAATCACCTGTACACCTACACCATCAGCCCCGAATGGACCCGCGTCGCCCACGCCGTCGCGCTGCACGAATACCGCGCCTGGTTTCCGCTAACCTCCGTGACCGGAAGCAATCGGCCGGGCGTGGTCGAGGCCCCCTTCGTCGGCGCGCACGCGAACATCGGCGGCGGCCTGGGCTTGTTTACCGGCCTGGAAGTGCCGGTGTCTCCGGGCGACCTGGCCGACGTGTCGCTGAACTGGATGCTGTGGCAGGCCCGCATAGCGGGCGTGGGCTGGGTGGCCGGCCCCTTGGCCGACCGGGAAGTTACCGACCCCCTGCTGCACGATTACCGCCCCGGCGCGCTGCGCTGGATCTCCGACGGCGACCGCCACGTCGACAGCGCCTTCGGCGTCCGCCTGGCCGGAGAGCAAGGCGTGCTGGACGCGCTGGGCGCGCGGCACAGGCAGGCCGCCGAACCTTTCATCCGCCGCTTCGACGACTGGCGCACCCGCGAAGGCACGGCCGTGGGCGAGGTGGACATGGCCGAGTACGGGCAATGGCTGCGGGAGACCCTGGACTGGGCCTTGCCTTGAGGCCCGGCGCCTCAGCCCGGGCTGGCCACCCGCACCAGATGCTTGCCCAAACCCTCGCCGCGCAATACCGCGCACAGCGCTTGGGGCGCGCTTTCCAGGCCTTCGTGTACCGTCTCGCCCATGAATAGCGGCGCATCGCGCAAGGCCTGGAGGATGGCTTGGCGCGCCTGGCCGAATTGCGCCACATGATCGCGCACCAGGAATCCCCGTACCGTCAGGCGCTTGTACAGTATCGGCGCCGTGGGCAGCACGGCGGCCGCTTCGGTGTATTCGGCCGCGTGCCCGCACAGCGCAATGCTTCCCCGCGGCTTCATGGCGTCGACGGCGGCTTCCAGAATGCGCCCACCCACATTGTCGAAGTACAGATCCACGCCTTCGGGCGCGGTAGCCCGCAAGGCCTGGCGCCAGTCATCGACCTGGCGACGATTCAGCACCTGGTCGTAGCCATGCGCGCGCAGCCAGGACGCGCGCTCGGGAGAACCGGCGATGCCTATCGTCCGCACACCCATGCGCCGCGCCAGTTGGCCGGCCAAGGCGCCGACCGTACCCGCCGCCCCCGACACCAGCAGCGTCATGCCCGATTCGGCGCGCAGCACTTGCGTCAGCACCAGCCAAGCGGTAATGCCCGGCGCGCCCAGCACGGACAGATGCCAGGTGTCCGGCACCTGCGGCATGGCCTGCAACGGCATCAGCGCGGAGGCGTCCAGCGTTGCATAGCGCCGCCAGCCCAACTCCCCCGCCACCAGCGTGCCCGCCGGCATGTCGCCCTGCACGACCACACCCAGGCCGCGCCCGGGTATGCATTGCCCAGGCATCAACATCGGCCCCATGGCGTCGGACAGCATGCGCTCGAACAAATAGGGGTCCATGGACAGCCATTCCGTCCGCACCAATACCTGGCCCGCTTGCGGCGCGGCCACGGGCGCTTCCTCAAGGACGAAATCGTCCGTCGACAGCCTGCCGACGGGACGCCGGGCCAGCCTGATTTCTGCGTTCTTCATTGCGGCAATGCTCATGTCGATAACCGGAATCGGCGCGCCAGCGGCACGATCAACAGGCGGTCGCCCGCCCAGAAAAGAACGATGATGACAAAGCACGAGGCCAGCACGGTATTGCCGTCGCCATAGCTTTGCGCGCGCACCATCAGATAGCCCAACCCGCTCTTGGCGCCGAACATCTCGGCGATCAGCGCGATCTTCCAGGCCACCCCGTAAGAGATCCGCAAGGCCGCCACCAGGTAAGGCATGAGCTGGGGCAGCAGTATGTGCGTCAGCAAGCGCAAACGGCTATGCGTGCAGCTGCGCCCCATTTCCTCCAGTTCGGTATCCAGCGCCCTGACGCCTTCGCTGATGTTGATCAGGCAATACGGTATCAGGATCATCAGCTGGATGAACAAGACCGTCGCCGTGGAAACCCCGAACCATATGGTCGCCAGAATGGCCCAGGCCACCGTTGGAAACGACATCAGGAAGGGTTTGCACAATTGATGCACCACGCCCTGCATGACGGGAAAGGCGCGCGGCAGCATGGCCAGCGCCCCGCCTATGGCCACGGCGACCAGCACCGAGCACAGCACGCGCAGCAGGCTCCACACCCAATGCATCGCATGCTCGGGCGACACCATCAGCGACAGGGTTAGGCGCCCCACCTCCAGCGGATCGGGGATGGCCTGGGCTCCCCCCCCTCGGCTGGCGAGCCACCAGGCGGCCAATGCGGCAAAGACGAATCCATTGCCGACGAGCTGGGCGATCAGGCGGTCACGAGTAGGCATAGGTTCTGGCGAGTTTGCGTTGCACCGGCTCCAGCATCCACCGGTCGGCCAACTGGAATAAGGCCACCATGAACAAGGCCACGGCGAAAATCAGCGGCGTGTCCACCTCTTGGCTGGCGATGTTGACGACGTAGCCCAGGCCGGAGTTGCCGCCGAACAATTCGGTGATCAGCACGGCCTGGCACGCCACGCCGAAGGTGATGCGCGCCGAGGCGAACAGGTAGGGCACCAGCAGCGGCAGCATGACCAGCCGTATCTGGCGCAGCCGATTGCGCGTGAACGCGCGCGCCATTTCCATTTGCTCCTGCTCCAGCGCCTCGAAGCCGGCCTTCAGGTTGACGAGCACGAAGGGCAGCAGGATGGCGGTGGTCGCCACCAGCACCGTGGCCAGCCCAATGCCCAGCCAGACGACGATCAGTATCGTCCAGCCCACGCTGGAAAAGGAATTGGCGAAGGGCGACAAGCGGTGATGCACCGCGACGTCCAGCACCGGAAAAAAATGCGCCGCGCCCGCCAGCACGCTGCCCAGCGCCAGCGCGGCCAGCATGGAGCACAGGATGTGCGCCACCGTGGCCACGGTATGGCGGGCATAGCCCCATTCGGAAGCGAACAGCCATAGATTCTGCGCGACGGCCTGGGGGCGCGGCACCAGATAAGGCGGATACAGCATGGACGCCACGACCCACGCCGCCGCCAGCAGCAGGACGGCGCAGATCGTGACGAGCCAGGTGCGGCGCGCCAGGCCGGGCGTGGCGGTCGACGTCATTCCGGCACCGCGTCCGCCCAGAAGTATTTGACATGGTCGGGCGCTTGCTTGAGCAAACCGTTCTCGTGGGCCAGGTCCCACAGCTTGCTGACGGCCTTGCGATCGTCCGCCGTCAGCACGTTGGGAGATTCCGCATAGCTGTCGGCCAGCGTATCGAAGAAGGCGCGGTCTATTTGCTGTTCCTTGGCAACGGCGTCATACACCTCCTGGGGATGCGCCTTCAGGTAATCGGCCGACGCCTTCATCATGCGTGCGAACTCCTTCATGGCTTCGGGGCGCGC
Source organism: uncultured Burkholderiaceae bacterium (assembly GCA_934525625.1). GTDB lineage: Bacteria > Pseudomonadota > Gammaproteobacteria > Burkholderiales > Burkholderiaceae_B > Mesopusillimonas. The sequence continues at coordinate 53,312 of CAKSZL010000008.1, read as the reverse complement.
CGCAATCTTGTCGGGATAGCCGACGTTGATGGACGGAATCATGCGCAGGCCCCACAGCTCGAACATGTATTGCGCGGGCTTGGCCACCGGCCGGTACGCGCCCGCCTGGGCGACGCGGTAGTTCTGGCTGAGGATGGTCGTGGCCGCGTCGACGTTGCCCGACGCCAGCGCCGCTTCGATCTGCGGCACCGGCATTTCCACGAAGACGTAATCGCCCTTCATCGGATTGAGGTTGACGCCCAGCTTCTGTTCGGTGGCGAAGCGCAGCAGGTTGAAGCCCGACGAGCCCAGCGAGGGCACGGCGATCTTCTTGCCCTTGAGGTCGGCCAGGCTTTGATACGGGCTGTCCTGCTTGACCCAGATGTGATGGCCTTCGCCCTTCTGGCTGTAGCGGTTGGCCGTGGACATCACGATCAAGGGCAGACCGCGCTCGGCCGAGCGCTGCACGTTGATGACGTCGGCCTGGATCACGTCGTAGCTGCGCGTGGTCGTCGCCTGGATCAGCGCCGGGATGGACAAGGCCGTCATCTCGACCTCGACCTTGTCCGAGGCGATCTTGCCGTTCTTCAGCGCCCACAGCGCCGCCTCGTACATGGGGTCCATCTGATAGGCGTAGGTAATTTTTTCCTTGGCGCCAACCGCCGTCACCGCCAGCAGGCAAGACAGCCCCGCCAACCATTTCCTGACTTTGACGTTCATCATGTCCGCTCCTTTCAATGGGTCAACAGCTTTTCCAGCCGGGCACGCAACGATTGCATTTCCGGACTCCGTATGGTGGTTCTGGGACGCGGCGTATCCAGCTTCATCACTTCCAGCAGGCGCGTGGGCTTGGGGCCGAAGACGGCTATCCTGTCCGCCAGGGCCAATGCGTCGTCCACATCGTGCGTCACGAAGACCACGGTTTTATTGAACGCATTCCACAGCTGCGCCAGTTCTTCGCGCAAATTGCCGCGCGTCTTCAAATCGAGCGCGGAGAAGGGCTCGTCCATCAGCACGATGGGCGAATCCAGCAAGAAGGCCCGCGCGATCGCCACGCGCTGGCGCTCGCCCCCGGACAGCATCGCGGGCATCTTGTGCATGTCGCTGCCCAGGCCTAGGCGGGTCAGCAGCTCCGCGGCCTGATCGCGATAGCGTTTGGCCGGGCCGCCAAAGCGCAGTTCCCCGGCCAGCGTGACGTTGTCCAGGGCATTGCGCCAGCCCGCCAGGCGCGGCGACTGGAACACGAAAGCCAGCTCGCGCCAAGCCTGCTCCGCCGGCTGGCCGGCCACGCTGACGCTGCCCGAGGCGGGTTCCAGCAAGCCGGCGATCAGGCGCAGCAAGGTCGATTTACCGCAGCCCGATGGGCCCAGCAAAAAAAAGAAACCCGACCGAGGGATATCCAGCGACAGCGACTCGTAAATGGTCTGCCCGCCCAGCTCTAGGCTGACGTCGCGCAGGCTGACGCATGCTTCGGGCGCGCGTTCCACGGCGGCGTCCGTCATGCCAGCACCTGCTGAACCACGCCATCGACGACGACCGGCTGCCCGTCCAGCACCACCGTGCAATGGCGCATGGGATAGTCGAAATGGCAGGCGGTGTACCGGCCCGCGGTTTCGTTGGCGCCGGTCGAAAACAGGAAGTTGCCCGCGAACGCCCGCAGTTCGGTGCCATTGGTGTCGCGCTTGTCGTACATGGCCAGCGCGTCCCAGCGCGCGCCGGGCGCCATGCCCCAGCCCACGTGGCTGATGGAATACGCGGCCGGATCATTCCAGGCCGCGTAATAGCCGCGCATGAGGTCGGCGTCCAGGCCCTTGCCCGCTATGTCGACCACGAAGTCGTTTTCCACGGTCAGCACGACGCGCGATTCGACATAGCGCTTGAACGTCAGGTTGACGTCGCCCTCGTCGAGCACGATGACGCCGTTGACGCTGCCCGGCGAGGGAAAGCAAATGCACAAGCCCGCCGGCCAATAGCCCATGCTGCCCGGCCGGTCGGCGATGCCCGCGCTGCCGCGCCCGCTCGTGCGCGAAAGATCGACCGTCAACGAGGTGCCGGCCGCCGAACTGACGCGCATGATCGAAGCCTCGGTAATCATCTTCGCGCCGCGCTGGCATTTTTCTTGCAGCGCCAGGCTGGGCTTGAGCCGCTCCAGGATTTCCGGGTGCTCGTTGCTGACCATGAAAATACGCGTGCCGCTTTCCAGTATCCGGCGCGTTTCGGCCGCATGCAGCATGCCTTCGACAGTGCAGTCGACGACCATCCCGCATTGCGACAAGGCCGAGACGACCGGCTCCAGCCCGCCTATCGCCAGCGTCGTGCCGGTGGAGCGCAAGGGCGCCGGGCTCGTCACTCGCGGCGAAGGCAAGCGCACGTGAAAGACCTTGGCACCCATCTGCGCCAACGCCAGTTCGGCCAGATCCACTAGCACTTGGCGGGACTGGCTTTCGGACAGTATGGCGACCACCTCGCCGGCCTTGACCTTGCACAGGCCGAATACCTCGACGAAATCCGCCACCCATTTGCCTTCCACCCGTTCGATCAGCATGGCCGCAATACCTCCTTAAGCCGCTCATACCAGGGATTATCGCGGCTTCCCAGCATCAGGTGCGTGTCGAAATGCCCCGCACCCGCAACGATCTGCCGGCTGATGCCGGAACCGTTGCCGCGCAAGGCTTCGACCATGGCCTGCGACGAAGTGGACACACGCTTGAAATCGGCGCCGCCCCAGACGATGTGGAACGGCACCCGGTTGCCTTCGACGTAGCGCAGCGGGCTGGCGTCGGCGTCCTGTTCGGGGCGGGCCAGTACCAGCTTGTAGACCCGCTCTTCCCCGCTGTTGGGCGCCGGGTTGGGGTGGCGCATGTCGAAACGGCTGCTAACCGGAAAACACGCGCGCAGCCAGGACATTTGCCCGCGCAGGGTGGCCAGTGCCGCCAAATGGCCGCCCGCCGAATGCCCTGAGGCCACGATGCGCGTGTCGTCGTAGCCTTCGCGCCGCGCCAGCCCACGCACGTATTCCAAGAGCGCACAGACGTCCTCAAAGGCCGCCGGCCAGCGGTGCTCGGGCGCCAGGCGATAGCTTGCGGCAACGAATACCGCCGGCACGGCCATGACCGCCGGCGCCATGAAACGCAGCCACTCCAGGCCGCCATGCGTCCAGCCTCCGCCATGCAGGAACACCACGACGGGCAAACCGCGCGCATCGTCCGGCGCATAAACCTCCAGCCGATGCGCGGGGTCCGCGCCGTACGAAAGCTCGTACGTGGGCGACACACCGGCGGCCCGGCCCAGCAAGGTCGCCTGGCGCGCGTAAGCCAGCGCCTCGTCGCTGCTCATGGGCAGGCGCTCGGGTGCGGGAGAAGAAGCATTCGTCTGAGTCATGGGGCCAGTCTAGGCCGCGGCACCTGCTCGCCGCCACTATCCTTACGGATAGGTCGCCAAGCCCGGCCGGGTCAAGCTACCATGGGCCGACGGCATTCCGGCGCCGTGGGGCGCCGCGTTCATTTCCGCGAGGGTAAGCCAATGAAAATCGGATTCGTCGGCCTGGGCCGCATGGGGACGGCCATCGTGACGCGCATGCAGGCCGCGGGGCTGACGCCGCTCGCCTGGAATCGCAGCCGCAAACCCATGCCCGAAGGCGTGGTGTCCGCCCTGTCTCTGCAAGCTCTCGTCGCGGACAGCGACGTGATCATGGTCATGGTGCGCGACGACGAGGCCACGCTGGCGGTTTACGCCCAGCTCGCCAGCCTGCCGCTTGCCGGCAAAATCGTCGCGGAACTGGGCCTGAACCGGCTGGACACCATTCACCGCTTGCACGCCCTGATAACCGAGGCGGGCGCCGGCTTCCTGGATCTGCCCATGGTCGGCACGGTCGCGCCGGCCCAGGCCGGCCAGTTGCTGGGGCTGGCCGGCGGCGATGCGGCCACGCTGGGCAAACTAGAGCCCGTGCTTTCCACCTTCACCCGGCGCGTGGCGCATTGCGGCCCCGTCGGTGCGGGCACCGCAATGAAGCTATGCATCAATACCTTGATGGGCGGGTATTTCGGCGTGCTCGCCGAATCGCTGGGCGTCGGCGCGGCCGCCGGGCTGCGGGTCGAAGACATGCTGGCCGTGATTCTGGACACGCCGGCGGCGCTCCCCGCGCTCGCCCCCAAGGCCACCGTCATCCAGGGCGCCACGCCGCCCGTCGCCTACAGCATAGACGGCGTGTGCAAGGATCTGGACGTCATCGCCGCCAGCGCACGCCAACTGGACGTGCCCACTCCCATCACCCAGGCGGCGCTGGCCACCTTCCGCCGCGCCGGCCAGCGCTACGGCGACGACAAGGACTTGGCCGTCGTCGCGCGCACGTATCTGGCCTGAGCCGATTTAGTACTAATTCCATTTCTAGATCAAACGAGTACGCGAAGACGAAGCGCAGACAGTACAAATCGTACGGCAAGCGAAGGCGACAAAGTAATCGTTTGATCTAGAGATGGAATAAGCCTAGGCCAGGCCGGCCTGGTGGGCCCTGACGATGGCCTCGGCGCGGCTGTGCACGCCCAGTTTGCGAAACAAGGTGCGCACATGCAATTTGACGGTGGGCAGCGAAATGCCCAGCGCCCGGGCGATCATCTTGTCGGACATGGCTTCCAGCAGGCATGAGAGCACCTGGTGTTCGCGCGGCGTCAGGCCGTCGAAAACAGGCGGCTGGGCCAGTGCGTTCTGGCATGCCATTTCGACGACGGGGCGCAGCTTGTCCAGCACCTGCAAGGTGTCGGCGTCGAACGGCCCCGATGCCCGCCCCCGGCCCAGCCTCAAGCCGGCCACGATGTTGCTGGACGCATCGCGCAGCAGGATCTCGACTTTGTGCACGACGCCGACCCGGTGCATGAAGTCGCGTATGTACAGGGCGCTGGCGGGATCGTCGGAGGGGTAGTCCGCGTTGGTGATGATGGACGGCCGGGAACGCGCTGAAAAATGCCTGGGATGGAAGGGATCGTAGCGGCGGTAGGTATCGCCGTAAGGCTTGATCCAGGTGGTGTCGCCGCCGAACACGACGTGGCCCCGAGGTTCGAGATCGGGCCCGACCTCGTAGAAGCATCCGCGCGAAAACGGCGTCAGCGCGCGGGCGACCTGGAGAATGTTCTGCTTGAAATCCGTCTTGAGACGGGGCGTGTTGTCCATGGCATCGAGCAAAGGAAGTGACCGGACACGATGCATGATGGTAAGGATTTTGCCGCCCGGCGTCCATACGGGTTTGCCTTCAAGGGCTTGCGGGGCGCCGCCACGCGGCGCGCATACCCTGGGCAAGCGCATTCCCGGCCGCCGGACATGCGATAATCGGACTTTTGCTGGCCCGCGCCGCATCCGGCACGAAACCGGGGTTTGCGCCGGGCATACTGACTCATTCCCTATGCTTCCTGGGCAACAACAACTTCTCTCCGAACTGCTGGCCGCCGCCGTCGAAACCGTCGTGCCCGGCGCCACGCCCGACATTCAACTGGAACGGCCCAAGGTCGCCAGCCATGGCGACGTCGCCTCCAACGTGGCCATGCAACTGGCGCGCCCCGCCAAGCGCAATCCGCGCGAGCTGGCCGAACAGATCGTGCAGGCCCTGCTGGCCCAGCCCCAGGCCGCCGGCCTGATCGCCTCGGCCGAAATCGCCGGGCCGGGCTTCATCAACATCCGCCTGACGGCCGCCGCCCACCAAGGCGTGCTGGCCGCCATCTGGCAGGAAGCCGAGCGCTTCGGCCAGCGCCCCGCCACGCAAGACAAAGTGCTGGTCGAATTCGTGTCGGCCAACCCCACCGGCCCGCTGCACGTCGGCCATGCGCGCCAGGCCGCGCTGGGCGATTCGCTGTGCCGCCTGCTGGCCACCCAGGGCAAGCAGGTAACGCGCGAGTTCTACTACAACGACGCCGGCAACCAGATAGACAATCTGGCCATCAGCGTCCAGGCGCGCGCGCGCGGCATCGCGCCGGATGCGCCCGAATTCCCGGCCGACGGCTACAAGGGCGACTACATCCTGGACATCGCCCGCGACTTCCAGGCCCGGGCCACGGTGCGGGCCGCCGACGGCGAGTCCGTCACCGCCACCGGCAACGTCGATAGCCTGGACGACATCCGTCGCTTCGCCGTGGCCTACCTGCGCCGCGAGCAAGACCTCGACCTGCAAGCCTTCGGCCTGAAGTTCGACAACTTCTATCTCGAAAGCTCGCTGTACACCGACGGCCGCGTCGAGCGCACCGTGCAGGCGCTGGTGGATTCCGGCCACACCTACGAAGAAGACGGCGCGCTGTGGCTGCGCACCACCGAGTTGAGCACCGGTGACGACAAAGACCGCGTCATGCGCAAGCGCGAAGGCGGCTACACCTATTTCGTGCCCGACGTGGCCTACCACGTCGCCAAATGGGAACGCGGCTACCACCACGCCATCAACATCCAGGGCACCGACCACCACGGCACCATCGCGCGCGTGCGCGCCGGCCTGCAGGCCCTGAACCTGGGCATTCCCAAGGAATTCCCCGCCTACATCCTGCACAAGATGGTCAAGGTGGTGCGCGACGGCGCCGAGGTCAAGATATCCAAGCGCGCGGGCAGCTACGTCACCATGCGCGACCTCATCGACTGGGTCGGCCAGGACGCCGTGCGCTTTTTCCTGGCCCAGCGCCGCGCCGACTCCGAATTCGTCTTCGACGTCGACCTGGCCTTGTCCAAGAGCGAAGAGAACCCGGTGTACTACATACAGTACGCCCACGCGCGCATCTGCTCCATGCTGAACCAGGCCGGCGTGCCCGCCGACGCCTTGGGCCGGGCCAACTTGGCCAAGCTGCAGGCGCCGTCCGAGATCGCGCTGCTGCAACGCCTGGCCGAGTATCCCGGCATGCTCACCCAGGCGGCCAACGACATGGCCCCGCACCAGGTGGCGTTCTGGCTGCGCGAATGCGCGGCCGACTTCCACGCCTGGTACAACGCCGAGCGCGTGCTGGTCGACGACGAGGCCCTGAAGCAAGCCCGCCTGCGCCTGGCGCACGGCACCCGGCAGGTGCTGGCCAACGGCCTGGCGCAATTGGGGGTTACCGCCCCCGAAAGGATGTAAGCCCCCATGGCCACCAGACAACGACGCAAATCGTCCTCCTCGAACTCGAAAGGCAGCAACGCCATGTTCGGCGTACTGGTCGGCCTGATCATCGGGTTGGCCGCTGCCGCCGCCGTTGCCTACTTCGTCACCCAGGTGCCCATGCCTTTCGTGGACAAGGCCAGCCGCGCGCCCGCGCAGACTCTGCTACCCGACGTGCGCGACGCACCCGACCCCAATCTGGGCCTGTACGGCGCCAGCGGCCCGGCCGGCCAGCAAGGACAAGGCCCGGCCGTCACGCCGCCCACGCCCCTGCCGTCCGACCCTGCTCAACCCAAGCCGTCCAGCCAGTCGGGCGGGGACGACATCGGCGCCCTGCTGGCCACGCTGGGCTCGGCCGCGCACTCGCCCGACTCGCAAACGACCGCACCGCCGGCGCAGGCCAAGCCGCAGCAGCCGCCCGCCGCCAAGCCCGCGCCCAGCGCCACGGCGAAACCCGCCGCGCCGGCGCAAACCTCCACCACCTATTACCTGCAAGCCGGCGCCTTCCGTTCCGAAACCGACGCGCAATCCGTGCGCGGGCGCATCCTCATGATGGGGCTGCCCGTGCAGGTGCAATCGGCCCAGGTCAACGGCTCGCAGCTGTACCGCGTACGCGTGGGCCCGTTCCAGGGCATAGACGAAATGAACCGCTCGCGCGTGCAGCTCAGCGAAGCCAAGATAGAATCCAGCGTCGTACGCCCCTGAAGCGAATCGGCCGCCCGCACTGAACTTGCCGGGCGATAACTGGTCTGAACCCTTGCCCTTGATTACAGGAAGCCTTTTATGTCGTACGCCACCTTGCTTTCCCGCACGTTCGCCGGCCTCGCCCTGAGCTGCCTGGCCCTGACGGCGCTGCTGCCCGCCCAGGCGCAAACGTCCCGGCCACGCCATCTGGCGATCGAGCCCGCCCAGCCCTCCGACTCCCCGGGCAAGACCGAAGTGCTCGAATTCTTCGCCTATAGCTGCAACCATTGCGCCGCCATCGAGCCGCTGGTCGAGAAATGGCGCCCCAGCCTGCCCGACAACGTCGTGTTCCGCCCCGTGCCCGTTGCCTTCAACGCCGCCATGGGCGACCTGCAAAAGCTGTATTACACGCTGGAAAGCCTGAACCGCCTCGACCTGCACCCCAAGGTCTTCCACGCCATCCACGACGAACGCAAGCGCATTTTCGACGCCAAGGCCATCTTCGCCTGGGTCGCCGAGCAAGGCGTGGACCGCGCGCAGTTCGAGACCACCTTCAATTCCTTCGGCGTGCAAGCCAAGGCCAACCGCGCCAACGAGCTTTCGCGCCTGTACAAGATAGAAGGCACGCCTTCGTTCGGCGTGGCCGGCAAGTACCTGACCTCGCCTTCCATGACGGGCGACTACCAAAACGCGCTGGATGAAGTCAGCCGGCTCTTGAAGGAAGGCAAGTAAGGCGCCGGGCCGGCGTTTTACGGAATAAGCGCCTATTCAGGCACGCCCGCCGGAGGAGGCGAAAAGGAAGCTGGATGCAGAATCCAGCTTTCCTTGGATTCGACGAATCCCTTCAGCGTCTTGCGGTAGGCCTGCCATGCCGGATCCGCCTCCAGCCGCGCACGGCGCTCCTCGCGCGCTTCCATGCTGTCGTAGGCCCACATGTGAACCACGACGTCGCGCTCGTCGCGGCGGGTGGTGTAGTAGGCCACCAAGTGGCCGAGTATCGATTTCTGGATAGCCAGGCCGTTCTCGCGATAATGCGCTACGTACTCGCTCAGCCGGCCGGGGGCGACCGTGTAAATGCGCTGTTCAACCAGCATGGGGTTCTCCTTTGCGCTGTAGCCGGTCAGCCGGCAAGCGCCTGCTCCAATTCCCAGGCCCACGCCAGCAGCCGCGCGTCGGCACCCGGCGCCGCCGTCAGTTGAATGCCGATGTGCCGTGGCGGCGCGGACGGAAACGGCAGCGAAATCGACGGCGCCCCCACCGCGTTGGCGAAGGTGGCGTAGCACGCCGCCGCGCGCGGGCCCGCCTGCCGCCCGGCGATGGCTTGGGGGTAGGCGGATTCATGCGGCCATGCAAAGCAGGGGGAGGCCGGCGACAGGATCACGTCCGTGTCTTGCCACATCCGGGCCGCCCGCTGGCGGCACGCCAGCAGCAACTGCGCCGCCCGATACATCTGCACGCCCGGCGTATTGCCGCCGCGCTGCGCGAGCGCCCGCATCGGCGCGCCCAGGTTCGCAAGGTCGAGCTGCATCTGCTCTACCACACCGGCCACGCCACAGGCGATCAACGTGCTCCAGATCTCTTCCACTTCCGCCAGCTCGTAGGGCGCGGGCGCTTCTTGCACGTGGTGGCCCAGCCTGGCCAACTTGTCGGCCGAGGCATGTATCGCTGCGGTAATCTCGGGCTCCTGGCAATCCGCGGGTTCGAGCAGCAATATGCGGGCGCGCTTTTCCGAACTCCAGCGGGCCAGCGTATCGGCCAGCGATGAAACGTCTTGGCCCAATGCGGCCAGCCCGGGTTCGAGCGCAATGGTGGACGTGAGCAAGGCGCAGTCTTCCACCGACCGCGCGATAGGCCCGACGACCTGGAAATCCAGGGCCGTGCGCGCAAACCCCCGCGAGGGTTCCACCGCCTGGGCGGAGGGCTTGAAACCCACAGTACCGGTATAGGCGGCCGGGCGGCGGATGGAGCCGCCGGCATCGGTCGCCAAGGCCAGCGCCGTCACGCCGGCCGCAGCGCTGGCCGCGGCGCCGCCGCTGGAACCGCCCGGCGTCAATGCCGCGTCGTCGGGGTGCACCGTCGTTCCGAACAAGCCGTTGCCGGTTACCGCCGCCAGCGCGAATTCCGGCGTGTTGGTCTTGCCTATGATGAGCGCGCCGGCTTCTCGCACACGGGCCACAACGGGCTCGTCCTCGGGGCGGAAGTCCTTCAGCTCGGTCAATCCCCAGGTGGCCGGCATGCCGGATGCCCAGAGATTGTCCTTGACGGTGACGGGCAAGCCGTCCAGCGGCCCGCATGGCGCCCCTTGCCGATACCGCTTGCCGGCGGCCCGGGCCGCATCGAACAAGGCCTTGCGGTCGGCTTGCGCCACGATGGCGCGCAAAGCGCCGTTGCGCTGGTCCAGCTTGTCCAGCGAGGCTTCGAGCAACTCCGGCGGCGACAGCCGGCCCGCGGCCAATTCGCGCAAACTTTCGACCGCGCCCAGCTCGGCGGGATCCTTCCCTATCTTCTTTTCCGGCATACCTGTTTACCTTTTATCCCTCATCCAAGAACGTTGCGCACGCAGGCTCAATACCCCATGAGGCTGGGCAGCCACAGCGATACGACGGGCAGCAGTATCAGTATCGTCAAGCGCACCAGTTCCGACAGGATGAACGGAAACACGCCGCGATAAATGACGCTCGTCGGCACGTCCGGCGCCATGGACTTGATGACGAAGATGTTCAAGCCCAATGGCGGCGTCACCAGGCCCAGCTCGATGACCACCAGGGCCAGCACGCCGAACCACAGCTTGGTGTGTTCCGGATCCATGCCGAAATCCAGCACGCTCAGCATGGGCCAGAAAATGGGCAGCGTCAGCAGCAGCATGGAGAAGCTGTCCATGACGCAGCCCAGGAACAGGTAAAACACCAGAATGACCAGCAGCACCACGAAGGGGGACATGCCGCTCGCCTGGATCGCCTCGGCCATCACGTACGAGACGCGGGTCAAGGCCAGAAAGGAGTTGAGAAACTCCGCCCCCAGGATGATCAGGAAGATCATCGCGGTGCCCTTGGCGGTGCGCAGTATGGCGTCGCTCAAGCCCTTCCAGCGCATGCGCCCCTTGCCGAAGGCAAGAACGCCCGTGCCCAGCGCGCCCACGGCGGCGGCTTCCGAAGGCGTGAACCATCCCAGGTAAATACCGCCTATGACCAGAAAGAAAATGAGCAGCGTGGACCAGGTTTCGAGAAAGGCGCGCCAGCGCTCCTTCCAGCTCGAAGGCACGCCCGCGGGGCTGGCTTGCGGATTGAAGCGAACGTACAGCTCTACCGTCAGCATGAACCCCACGATGGCTATCAGCGCGGGCACCATGGCCGCCGCGAACAAGGCGACGATATTGGCTTCGACGATGATGGCGTAGATGACCAGCGCCACCGAAGGCGGTATCAAGATGCCCAGCGTGCCGCCGGCGGCCAAGGCGCCGGTGGATAGCGGCAAGCCATAGCCGGCCTCGCGCAGCTCCGGCAAGGCGACGCGCGTCATCGTCGAGGCGGTCGCCAATGACGAGCCGCAGATGGCGCCGAAGCCCGCGCAGGCGCCGATCACGCTCATCGCCATGCCGCCGCGGCGATGGCCGAAGAAGGTGTTGGCCGCCTTGAACAAACTGGTGCTCAAGCCCGCGCCCGCCGCAAATTCTCCCATCAGCAGGAACATCGGAATGATGGCCAGGTCGTAGGTCGAAAAACGCCAGAAGACGCCCGTCTTCAGATGGTTCAGGGCCGGGTCCACGCCCGCCAGGAACATATAGCCGCCTATGCCCGTGAGCATCATGGCCACGGCGATGGGCACGCGTATGAACATCAGGACCAGCATGACGGCCAGGCCCAATAGACCGATTTCCACACCGCTCATGCCCGTGCTCCTTTCATGTCCGTCATCAGATTGAGCACACTGACCAGCGCCAGCAGCACGAAGCTGGCGACGATGATCGGGAATGCCAGCCATAGGGGAATCTGCAGCAGGCTGGTGACGTCGCGCGTCTCGTATAGCTCGATGCCGCCAAGCGCCGAGCGCCACGCCAGCACGCCCGCCACCAGGGCCAGCAGCAAATTGCCCAAGGCGTCGGTAATGCTCAGCGCGCGTGCGGACATCCTGTGGACGAACATGTCGAGGCTGACGTTGTTGCGGGTGATCTGGCAATACGGCAGGAAAAGCACGACCACCATCGCCGACCCCAGCTCCACCAGCTCGAAGTCTCCCGGAATCGGATAGGCGAAGAACCCTCGCCCGAATATGCTTGCCACGATCATCAGCACCAGGCAGATCAGGACGAATCCGCCCGCATAGGCGAACACCTTGCTGGCAGCGAGCAGAGCGCGTTCGGCCTGCCCCCGCCTGACACCAGCGCCTTCAACCATGATGACGGCTCCCGCGCGCCCCTGAGTATTCCGCGTTCCGTATCATGGCTTGGCGGCTCCGTTGTCGGAGTACTTCTCGCCCAGTTCGTGCGAACGCTTCAACAAGGCGCCCGAATCCGCGCCGAGCGCATCGAGGCGTTGCGACCAGCGTTGAATCACGGGTTCCGAAGCCTCCACCACACGGCGGGTTTCCTCCGGCGACAAGGTGACGATTTTCGCCTTGCCCTTTTGCGCCAGCTCCATCCCCATGCGGTCGAAGCGTTCCATCACCTGCGCCGCCTTGACCGACATGGCTTCGGTCATGCTGGTGTCGATCAGCTCGCGCAGGTCGGGCGGCAAAGACTCGTAGCTCTTGGTATTGATGGCGAGCATGAACACGGCCGTCGTCGGGCGGCGGTCTTCGTTCATCAGCACGTGGTGATCCACCATGTCGTACAGCTTGATGGCAGGCAGCACGTCGAAGGGCAGCATGGCGCCGTCCAGCACGCCGCGCGACATCATCGAAGACACGTCGGTCAGCGTCGTGGCGATGGGCGACGCGCCCACGGCCGACAGGAACTCGGTGGACGTCTGGCCCGGCGACCTGATCTTCTTGGACCTGAAGTCGTCCAGCGACTCGATGGAGCGCTTGCCCATATGCAAGGCGTTGCCGGCATGCACGTGCAGCAGCAAGGGCTTGAACTCGGTGAAGTCCGCCGCCAGCTCTTTGGGCAGCATGTCGCGCAAGGCCAGGTTGGTGGCGAGCGTGCTGCGGTGTACGAAAGGCAGTTCGAACACTTCGGTGCGGGCGAAGCGCCCCGGCGTCGCGCCGAGTATGGTCCAGACCATCTCGACCACGCCGTCCTTCACCTGCTCGATGAGCTGCGGCTGGCGCCCGCCGAGCTGCATCATGGGATAGATGTCGATCTTGAGCCTGCCGCCGGATTTCTCCGCCAGCTCCGCCGCCCAAGGCTGGATCAGATGCTGCATGGGTGGGACGCTTAGCGGGACGTAGGTATGGAGTTTCAGGCGAACTTCCTGCGCCGCCGCCGTGGCACAGAAAAGCCCGACGATGCCGCCCATGGCCATGGCGCGCACGGCCTTCGATATACGTTGACGCAAACGTGGTTTGTAGCTGTTCATGGAGTCTCCGGCGTAGTTATTTATTCTGGATTGCCCGCCCGGCATGCAGCCGCACAAGCAATTTAATTACCACTATAACTAACTAATTTTTTACCTTCAATGAAATGTTTTCAGTGATTACCCTAGGGTAGGAAAATAAGCATAGACCCGCATGAATGTTGGCTTGCAAGCTACTTGCAAACTTTTCCAAAAACAATATACTTAGTCATATAACTATATTTATTTGACGGAAAAAGAGCCTCGCATGAGCCTATACCACGTGCAGAAAGTGATGTTCCTCTTGAAGAAAGACGAACAGCTCGCCCAAGCCCTCAAGCAAGATCCCGACGCCGCCTTGCAGCCTTTCCCACTGACGGCGCAAGAGCGCGCCGCGCTGGCCTCGGGCGACCTGGCCGCGCTGTACCGCATGGGCGCGCATCCGCTGCTGCTGGCGCCCTACTCGCGCGTCATGGGCATTGCGCGCCCCCAGTACTGCGAACGGCTTGCGCCGGTGCGCGGCTACCGAGCCCTGCAAAGCACCCAAGGAGATACGCTGTGAAAGGTTCCCTCGTATTCGCGGGCGCAATGAGCCATGCGCCCGGCATCGCCGCCTTCCGCCATGCCGCTTCCGAAGAACAGGCCCGGCCTTTCTTCCAGGCTTGCGACTACATGCGCGAACGGCTGGCCGAGGCCAAGCCCGACGCCATCGTCGTCGTCGCGCCAGACCACTTCTCGAATTTCTTCATCGACACCATGCCCGCCTGTGGCGTGGCGCTGAACGACAGCTACACCGGCCCCGTCGAAAAATGGCTGGGCATGGAAAGCGTCACCATACCCGGCGCACCCGATTTGGCCCGCGCCATTCTGGAGCACGCCTACCGCAACGACGTCGAGCCCGCGCTCGTGGAGGACGTCCAGCTCGAACACGGCGTCATCATTCCGCTGTCCTTGCTAACGCCCGGTTTCGACGTTCCCGTGGTGTGGGTGATGCAGAACTGCCAGGTGCCGCCGCTGATGAGCCTGCAACGCTGCTACACCCTCGGCAAAAGCATACGCCAGGCCATAGACGCCAGCGGCCTGCGCGTGGCCGTCATCGGCAGCGGCGGCCTGTCCCATTCGCCCGGCGCGCCCGAAGCGGAAACCCTCTGCCCCGAATTCGACCGGCGCTTTCTGCATCTGCTTGAGCAAGAAGACCGCGGCGAACTGCTGGCCTTGCCCAATGCCGTGATGGACCAGGCCGGCTTCGGTTCTTGGGAAATCCGCCTGTGGATCACGGCACTGGGCGCCGCCCACGACCGCAAGCCGCGCACCCTGGCATACGAAGCCATCGTCCCCTGGGATACCGGCTGCGGCGTGGCCATCTACGAATGAGAGCGCGGCCATGACGAAGCTGAAACCCGTCACCTGGGCGCTGGGCTTGCGCTCCACTCCGCAAAGCCTGGGCGTCATCGGCCGGGACATGGGCGTGTTCGAGCGCCACGGGCTGGAGCTGCGAATCGTGCGCGAGGAAACGGCCGGCCCGGAAGGCGCAAGAGGCCTGCTCAACCAGGAGTACCAGTTCGCCGAGTTCGGCACCGTGCCCATCGTGCAGGCCGCGCTGGACGGCGCCGACCCTTTGATTCTGATGGCCGCCGAACAGCAGTCCGCCTTGTTCATCCTCGCGCGCGCCGGCGTTTCCGGCCCCGCCCAACTGCAAGGCGGCCGCTTGGGCGTGCTCTCGCTGGCCGGGCAAACCGGCTATAGCGCCAAGCGCATGCTGGAACAATGGGGCGTGGCCGAGGCCGTAGAGCTCGTGCCCTGCCAAACCTATCCCCGCATCTACGAAGCGCTGGCCGAAGGCAAGCTGGATGCGGGCGTGCTGACCGCGGACTACAAGATAGCCGGCGCCATCGCCCACGGCATTCACGCCCTGGCCGATCTGGGCGCCGAGCTGCGCTACCAGGGGCCGGTGGTCGCCACCACGCGCCGGCTGCGCGACGCCCAGCCCGAACTCGTGCAGCAAGTCGTGAACGCTTACCTGGACACCCTGCGCCTGTTCAAGGAATCGGACAGCGTAACGCCCCATTTGCAGCGGCACCTGGGCTTCGTCGACGAAGCGCAGGCCGGCGCCATCCGCGCCTATTACGCCCAGCGCTTCCAGTCGCGCCCCTACCCTTCACCGGAAGGCCTGATGCGCGTCATCGAATCCATGCGCTCAGGCCGGGACGCGCCCTGGCTGACGCCCGAGGCCTTGTGCGACACCACTTTTCTGGCGCGGGCGCTCGATACAACGACGGAGAACGAATAATGGATTTGGGTATTTCAGGCCGTACGGCCATCGTGACGGCGTCCAGCAAGGGCATAGGCAGGGAATGCGCCTTCGCCCTGGCCCGCGAGGGCGCCAACATCGTGCTCTGCGCCAGAAACGCGGCGCAGTTGGAGCAAACCGCATCCGAACTGGCCGACGCCATCGGCCCGGAACGCGTACTGGCCGTCCAGGCCGACGTTTCCAGCGAGCAAGACCTGCGCCATCTGGTTCAGGCGGCGCTAGACCGGTTTTCGGCCATCGACATCCTGGTGTTCATCGGCGGCTCGCCCAAGCGCGGCGGCTTCAACGACATCAGCGCGGACGATCTGCGCAGCGCGTTCGACATGACCGTGATTCCCGCCTGGCATTTGCTGAAACTCGTGGTGCCGTACATGCGCCAGCGGAAATGGGGCCGCATCGTGACCGTGCAGTCGCGCTCGGTCAAGGAGCCCATTCCAGACCTGGTTTCCTCGGTCGGCACCCGGCCCGGCGTCGCCGGCCTGTTCAAGTACGTGGCGGACGAAGCCGCCGCCGACGGCGTACTACTTAATGTTATTGTTCCCGGGCGTATCGAGACCGATCGTTTCGACGCCGGAGCCGCTACGTCGAGCATGGGCCGAGATGCGTATACACAGAAGAAACTGTCAGACTTGCCCGTCGGACGATTCGGCTTGCCCAGCGAAATCGCCGATGCCGTCTGCTTTCTAGCATCCGAGCGCGCCTCGTACATCACGGGGGCCGCGCTCAAGGTCGATGGAGGCGTCATCCGTGCCCTATAGAACAAAACAAGGCGAGCGTATTCACAGCTATTCCATATCCGAAAGCATCGGATATTTTCTCAGCCTGAACCATCGCCGCATCAAACCGCTTATGGACGACCGACTGCGTGGCAAAGGCGTCAGCTACGGCATGTGGTTCTTTCTCCGCTCTCTCTGGGAGGAAGACGACATTACCCAGTCCGAGCTTTCGGCGCGCCTGAGCGTCAGCCAGCCCACCACGCTGGCCGCCCTGCGCAAGCTTGAACAGCAAGGCCTGATCACCCTGACCAAGGACACCGAGGACAAGCGTTCCATACGTGTCGCGCTGACCAAAAAGGGGCGCGCGCTGAAGGAAGAACTGCTGCCCCAGGTCGAGGAAATCAACCACATGCTGTTGAAAGGCATGAAGAAGAAAGACATCGCAGAACTGCTCAGGCTGCTCGAAATCATCGGGCACAACGCCCAGCAGAACACCTAGACAGGAGACCACCGCCACGCCATATCCCTCTTACATCAGGCTCCATTCATCCGCTCGGCCGCGCAGGCCGGCACAGACCGCCATCTTCCCGAACCCGCCCTCCCGATGCTAGGGCGAGTCCGGGCATAGCCGGGCACCACTGAACACACTGGTCGCCGCGTCTTCCCTTATTCGGGAATCGACGCGCGGGGGAGCTTTTTGTCCGAAATTTGAACACCCTATCCCATTTGCAGATCAACCGAGTACGCGAAGGCGAAGCGCAGACAGTACAAATGTACGGCAAGCGAAGCCGACAAAGTAATCGTTTGATCTGGAAATGGAATTATCCAACGAAGCACGGAGGACAGAACATGCTTAGCGAAGAAAAGAACCGGATGCTGACCGAAGTCGGCCCCGGAAAGCCCATGGGAGAACTGTTGCGGCGCTACTGGCACCCCGTGGCCGGCGCCAGCGAATTCGACCATCAATCGATCAAGGCGATCCGCCTGTTCGGCGAAGACCTGGTGCTTTACAAAGACCTGGGCGGCAACTACGGCCTGATGGAACGCCATTGCCCGCACCGCAGCGCCGACCTCTCTTACGGCATCATCGAAAAAGACGGCCTGCGCTGCGCCTATCACGGCTGGCAATTCGACCATACCGGGCAATGCACGCACCAGCCGTACGAAGAAACGGTGGACCCTCAAGCCCGCATGCGCCGCAACACCCGGATCAAGGCCTACCCGGTGCAAGAGAAGGCCGGCATGCTGTGGGCCTACATGGGCCCGCAACCGGCGCCGCTGCTGCCCGACTGGGATATTTTCAACTACAAGAACGGCTTCGCCCAGGCCGTGTTCGCCGAGATTCCCTGCAACTGGCTGCAATGCCAGGAAAACTCCATAGACCCCATCCACTTCGAGTGGAACCACAACAACTGGGGCATGCGGCTCAACGGCATAGACGGGCCTTACGTGCCCACCCACCTGAAGCTCAAGTTCGAGGAAATCGACCTCGGCTTCCTGTACAAGCGCGTGCGCGCCGGCGAAACGGAAGACAATCCGCTCTGGACGATAGGCCGCATGGTCTTGTGGCCCAACTGTTTCTACCTGGGGCACCAATTCGAATGGCGCGTGCCCATAGACGATTGCAACACCCTGAGCGTCATCTGGGTGTTCTGCCGGGTGCCCACCGAGCAGGAGCCCTACGTGCAGGAAAAAATCCCCTCCTGGTACGGCCCCATCAAAGACCCCGCCACCGGCCGCTGGATCACCTCCCACGTCACCAACCAGGACTTCGTCGCCTGGGTGGGCCAGGGCGCCATCACCGACCGCACGCGCGAAAAGCTGGGCCAAAGCGACCTGGGCATCGTCATGATGCGCAACCGCTACTTCAAGGAGATCGAAGCCATGCGGGAAGGCAAGCCGCTCAAGGCGCAGTGCTTCGACCCCGAGCAGAACGTCGACGTCCCCCTGCCCTCGGCTTGCCGGGAAGAAATGCTCCACGGCCTGCCGCGCGCCGAAATGAATGCGCACCCGCTGCTGGGACCTTTCCTGAGAGACTTCTTCGTGCAAGCCGGCCAGCCGGAAGAAGTGCGGCGCGCCTACGAGGAGGCGGTGGGCCAGCCCATGCAGAACTCCACATTCTTCCAGGTACACGGCAGCAATGCCTCGGCGACAGCGGACGCGGACAATTGATGCGAATGGCGCATGCTGGCATCAATAACCCGGCGTCGAATGCCGCCGGGTTACCGGCCTAGTGTCCTGTTGACACTAAAAGGAGCCTTGCATTCGCAGTCCTCAGTTCGCCTTCGCCCCCTTGCTCAAGGCCTCATCCACATTCGAGCCGTCGATCAGCACGTGCTTGATCGCCACGTTACCGTCCGGCTTCACGCCCTTCAGGTAATCAATCATGGTGTCTACCGCCAGGCGCCCCCACGCAACCGGGTTGAGCTCCACCGTCAACCCCAGATCGCCGGCCTTGACCGCGCGCAGCGCCGGCGGGATGCCGTTCAGGCCGGTAACGACAACCTGCCCTTTCTTGCCCACGCTGGCGACGGCCTGCACCGCGCCCAACGCCAGCTCGTCGTTGGCGGCATAAATGCCTTTCAGGTTGGGATACGCGATCAGGGCGTCCTCGGCCAGCTTCAAGCCGGCCTCCCGCGTCAACGGCGCATCCTTGCGCATGACCACCTTGACGTCTGGATACTGTTCCAGCACGGTGTCGAAACCAGCGGCGGTATTGCGGAAGGTAGCGGAACCGGCTGGGCCGGTAATCATGGCGATCTCGCCCTTGCCGCCTATGGCCTTGAGCAGCCAATTGGCAATGTCGGCGCCGACCTTCTTTTCGTCCATGGTGACGAACGCCGACTGGTGAGGGGTATCGGCATGCCGCGCAACCGAGATGACGGGAATGCCCGCCTTGGCCGCGGTTTCATAGCCGCTGCGCACGGCGACCGCGTCGATGGGAGAAACCAGTATGCCGTCCACCTTTTGCGCCACCAAGTCCTGCAAGCCGCTGACCTGCTGGGCGACGACTTCGTTGGCGGTTACGAAGACGACTTTGGCGCCGACCTCCGCCGCGCGCTGCTCTATGCCTTTCTTCATGGCGATGTAGAACGGATTCACGTCGGATGCCATCGACACGCCGATGACGGGCTTGTCGTCGGCCAGCGCTGAACCGAAAGACGTGACGCCGGCCAGCAAGATGGCAGCCAGACTGCTGGAAAAAAGTTTCATGAGCGTCTCCTGGGAATGATGTTCCGCGGGTTGAAAGATTATTTGTGGCTGTGGCGCATTTGGTCTGCGGCCGCCGCCAGGATGATGACCAGTCCCATGGCCACCCGTTGCCAGTAGCTGTCCACGCCCATCAGGTTCAGGCTGTTGGCCAGTATGGTCATGATGAGCACGCCCACCATCGACTTGTATAGCTTGCCTTCGCCGCCATGCAGCGCGGCGCCGCCCAGCACGACGGCGGCGATCACCGTCAGTTCGTAGAACTCGCCCGCCGTCGGCTGGCCCGACTGCAAGCGGGCGGCCAGCATCACGCCGGCCAGCGCCGCCGTCAGTCCGCAAATGGCATAGTTGGCGATCGTGACGCGATTGACGGGCAGGCCGGACAAAAAGGCCGCTTCCTTGTTGCCGCCTATTGCGTAAACCCGCGTCCCGAACGCCGTGCGATGCAGTATCCAGGCGAACACGATGAACGCAAGCGCCGCGGTAATGACGAGATACGGCACGCCGTAAAAACGTCCCGTCCCGAAATCGACGAACGCCTGCGGCAGGCCTTCTTCACCGACGACGGGCGAGCCCCCCGTGATCAGCAGCACCACGCCCCGAACGAGCACCATCGTGCCCAAGGTCGTGATGAACGGACTGACCCCGATACGGGCGATGACGTAGCCATTGACGATACCGACGACGACGCCCGACAGCGTTCCCGCAAGCACGCCGGCAAACAAGCCCGCCGACAGCATGACCTCCGCGGCGATACAGCCGGAAAGCGCCACGATGGAGCCGACGGATAAATCGAAGCCGCCGCCTACCACCACATAGGTCATGCCTATGGTGACGACGGCCAGAACCGATGCTTGCAGCAGCACATTGGTGATGTTGGCCGATGAAATGAAACGGTCGGACATCAATGCCGAGAAGATGCAGAGCACGACCAGCACCAAAACGGGTATCTGGCCGGCCAGGGTCTTGCCCCATCCGCCCTGTCCTTGATTCCTGCCTGCGGCGGCCGCCGCCAAAGCCTTGCCGTTCATCAGCCGATTCCCAATAAGTTGCGCAGTTTCTGTTCACCGAACGAGGCATCGACCTCGTCTTTTTTCATGCTGCCTACGTAAGCGCCCTGGCGCATGACGACGATCTGGTCGCTCAGGCTCAGCAGTTCGGGCAAATCGGTGGACGACAGGATGACGCTGCCTCCTTTTTCCGCGAACTGGCCGACGTATGCATGGATGAGTTTTTTCGCGGCGATGTCTATGCCGTTCGTCGGCTCGTCCAGCAGCAGCAATTCAAGCTTGCCGGCTACCCATTTGGCGAACACCACCTTTTGCTGATTGCCTCCGGAAAGCTGCCCTACCGGCATGTACGCGTCTCGCGGACGGATGTCGAATGTTTCCATCAAGGCCGTCACGACGGCGTCGATACGCGCTTCGTCCCGGCCGAAGCGTTTGTTGAACTGATCCAGATGAGGCAGCACGATGTTGTCCCGTATGGACAGCGACATCACCAAAGCTCGCGCCCGCTCTCCGGGCACCAGGCCGATGCCGCGCCGGATGGTTTCGCGCGTTCCACGGCCCGACATGGCCGCATGGGTACGCAAGTCGGAGCCGAAGATGCGATGCAGCGCCGCGGTGGCGCCGCTTCCCAGCAAACCGCCAAGGCCCAGAATCTGCCGCTCAAAACATGGAATTTCCCGGTCGCCCAGCACGACAGACGCGGTGTGGCGGCCCGCCGTACGTACAGCGGTTTTCGCATCCAGCATGTCGCGGCCCGTCATGGCCTTGACCAGCACGTCATGGGGATACGGCGGCGCCCCCAGCGTCGCCGACACCTTTCCGTCCCGCAGAATCACGCAAGCATCGGCCAACTGCCCGATCTCTTCCAAGCGATGGGAGATATAGATGATGGCTACCCCTTGCGCGCGTAGGCGGCGAATGACGTCGAAAAGCCGCTCGACTTTTCTGCGCTCCAACGATGCCGTTGGTTCGTCCAGAATCAGCAGGCGCGCCTGCCGGCTCAACGCGCGCGCGATGACAACCAGTTGCCGGGAGGCGAAATCCAATTCGCCGGTTTTACCGTCCGGCTCCAGCTCGATGCCGGCTTGCTCCAGAATTCGAGCCGCCCGCTCACGCAAGGCCGTGTGATCCAGCGCCGGCAGTATGCCGGCCAGGCGACGCACAGGCAGTTGCCCGAGCAGGATGTTTTCGGCCACGGAAAGCTGGGGAACGACGCGAAGTTCCTGCGGCACCAGGACCACTCCCGCGGACATGGCCTGCGCCGGCGTCTCGAACCGCACCGGCACGCCATCCATGAGTATCCGCCCGCTGTCCGGTTTGTGTATGCCGGCAAGGATCTTGATGAGTGTGGATTTACCCGCGCCGTTTTCACCCAGCAACGCCAATACCTGCCCGCCCGACGCGGACAACGACACGTCGTCCAGCGCCTTGGCGCGTGCAAATCTCTTCGTGACGTTCTCGATCTCTAGCTGCATGCACGTCCGCCGCATCAATAACGATTAATATTCGATATTGTGTTAAGCGCGTGCAAGCGTGCCAAGCGGGGACATTCCCTAATAGGGTTAGCATCGGGTGTAAGCGCCGCGGGGATACTGCGGGATGAAGACGGCCTCGTCTTCGGCCATCACTACATCCACGCCTTGGAAGCGGTTATGCGCCGCTTTTTTTTGCCTTGGCCTTCGGCTGCGCCCCCAGTATCAGGTCGCAAATCGCCTTGATGTCGTCATCCGAATCGATCTGCCCCTTGCGCAGATGATAATTAAGCGCATAGCCGTCGAAAGCCATGATGAGCATGCTGGCAATGGCGCCATGCGTTTTTCTGTCGGCATCCGGCAAGCATTGCGCCAGCATTTTCCGCAAGGTGGACTCGATGGAGGTTCTTAGCTGAGGGGAATACTTGTCTTGCACCGCACGGTCGGAAAGCGCCTCGATGAGAATGCCGCAAAAGCCGTTGTCCGCGGCGGGCCAATCTCGCCACATGGCGGTAAAAAGCTTCTTGAGCGCGGCCTCCGGGCGCCGGCACAGCTTGATTTCTTTTTTCAGCTGTTCCAGCCGTACCGCGAACCATGCTTCATAAACCGAGATCAGGATGTCGATCTTGGCATCGAAATAGACGTAGATGTTGGAAGCGGAGATACCGGCCGCCTTCGCGATTTGCGGCATGCGGGTACCTGAATAGCCATGCGCCTTGAATAGTTCGTAGGCTGCCGCCGTGATCGACTGTTCGACCTCTATCTTCTTTACCTGAACCAACGCACTCCCCTGCTAGAAGGCAATTCTTATAGCATATTCCCGAAACCGCTCCGGCCGCCAAACCCGCGCTACGGGAAAACCACAATTCTTTTTGTGTTCGCAGGAACTCTATTATAAAAACGAAAGATATTCGTTATTGAACCACTGCTTTATACACCCACACTTCCCAACCGGAGCGCAGCCATGATCGCAGCGGACATCCGCACCCAGACAACCAATCCGGCCAAGCTGCCGGAACTCTTCAAGAAACAGTTCGAACTCTGCAAGGTCGGGCCCGGGCAAACCGTCGCCATCGTCAGCGACCTCGGCACGCGCACCGAATACATCGAGGCCGCTTTCGCGGCGGCCGACATGCTGGGCGCCGACATCTACGAGATGAAGGTCAACATGATCCCTGGCTGGACCAACGTCGGCGTGCCGACGATAGGCAAGTGCAAGGGTACGCTTGAAGCCCTCAAGGCTTGCGACATGGTTCTGATCTTCCACGTGCCTTTGTTTGCGGCATGGCTGCGCGAGGTAATGAACGCGGGCGTACGCGTACAGATGATCATCGATGCACCCGACGATCTGCTGGCGCTGCAATCACCCCCAGGCCTGAAGGAAGCCGTCATGTACGCTCATCGCCTGTACGAGAAAACGCGCAAGGTGCACGTGACGAGCAAGGCCGGCACCGACCTCCATTACGAATGCGGCGAATACCCCGTCATGAGCCAATACGGCTTTGCCGATGAGCCGGGGCGATTCGATCATTGGGGAGTCGGCTTGATCCATACCTTCCCCAATGAAGGAACCACGAACGGGCGCGTCGTGGTGCAGCCCGGCGACATCGTCATCCTGCCTTACTGCCGCTACGTCCAGGACGAAATCAGGATCGAGGTTCGCGATGGCCACATCCAATCCATAGAAGGCGGGCTGGACGCCACCTTGATGCGCGAATGGCTGGCTGACGGCAAAGAGTACGACAACGACATGGACCCCTACGCCATCTCGCATCTGGGCTGGGGCTTGAATCCCCAATGCCGTTGGGATTCGCTGGCGTTGCATGGCGATTCGCCGGAGCGCAGCCGCGCAGCCGCGCGCTGCTTCCCCGGCAACTTTCTGTTCTCCACCGGCCCCAATACCCAAGGCGGCGGCAAGCGCAAAACACGGGGCCACTACGACCTGCCCATGCGCGATTGCTCCATCGACCTGGACGGCGTGCGCGTCGTCGACGCCGGGCGTCTCGTGGACCCGAAAATGATCGTTCCCCGCGAGCGCCGCTGATCATGGATATGTCACGCTATCCCGCCCAGGAGCCGTTCTCCGGGAACATGCCGGCCTATCACGACTACCTGATCGAACGAGGCCGGGGGCTGAACCCGCGGGAAATCTCCTACGGGCCCGACCCCTACCAAAGCATTGCGCTGTTTCCGGCCGACAACCCCGACGGGCGCCTGCTGCTGTACTTTCATGGCGGCGGCTGGACCAACGGCTACAAAGAATGGATGTGCTTCATGGCGCCGGCCCTGAACGCCCGAGGCATCGCCTTCGCAACGGCGGGATACCGCCTGGCGCCCCGGCATATTTTTCCAACGGGCTTGCACGACTGCGCAAACGCGCTCGACTGGCTTGCCGGCCATGCCGAAGAATACGGCGTGGCTCCCGCGCGGATATTCGTCGGCGGCCACTCGGCGGGCGGCCACTACGCCGCCATGCTGGCCGTCACCGAACAAACCGAGGCAGGCCTGCCATGCGCCTCGCGCATCCGCGGCTGCGCCCCGGTCTCCGGCGTATACGAGTTCGGCGAAAACTCGGGCATGGCGGTCAGGCCGCGTTTTCTCGGGCCGCCCGAAGCGGCGGCGGAACATGCCGCGTCACCCATACAGCACGTGCGCGCGGGCTTGCCGCCGTTTCTTCTGACCTGGGGCGAGAACGACTTCCCGCACCTGAAGCGCCAGGCCCAGGAGATGCTGGCCAAGCTCAAGGCCGAAGACGTGCCGGTGGAGACCTTGGAGCTGCCGGGCTGCAACCACTTCACCGCCAGCTATGCCGCGGGCGACGTGGATGGCTTGTGGGTGACCCGCTTGGATCAGTGGATGCGCAAGGTGGCTTGAGTCAGGATGCGCGTCGGGAATCTTGACGCGCACCATCTATCGGCACGGGCTTGAAATGCCTGACCCAGGCATCTGGCCGCACGTATGCTTCCAGCAAGGCCTTCCACCTGGGGTATGCCGCCGACTCCCGAAACCCCTCGACATGATGCGCAAGGGTTTTCCACTCGACGACGAGCGCATAGTGGCAGGCTGCCTCAAGGCATTTCGTCAGGCAATGCGAGCGGTAGCCGGGCGCATTTCGAAGCAAAGGCTCCGCCTCGGAGAACGCCGACTCGAACCGCTCCGCAATGCCGTCGCCGTCTTTCAGCACGAGCAAGGCCAGCTCGAAAACGCTGCCGCCGCGACGCGACTCGTTTTGCTCAAGGCCTGGCCGCTGCAAGACTGTTTTGCGCCCGCCCCCCAGGCTCATTCAACTACCCTGCCGGTTTTCAGGTAGTACAGCGCGAAGAGAAGATAAGCCGTGCCCCAGATCAACTCGCTTCGGTTCGCATATTGCCTGGGCTGATTGAAGCAACCCTCAAGCAGGATACCGGCCTGCCTGTTCGCGCTGTCGTCCCGCGGCGTTACGTAATGCAGCAAGCCGTCGATAAACGACTCAGTAAGTTCGGACACGTCCCTTGCTTCGCGCGGTAATTGCTGCAATATGGAAATCCGGGCCAGTTGCTCCGCGACGATCGCGGCAGCCGAAGTGTCCAACGGCACGTCCTGCGGCGACTCCTGCAACTTGGGATCCTTGAAATCCCATGGCGGAACCCTGTGCTCGTTCGAATTGGCGACCCAGTAGCCCAGAAGCTTTTTCCCCATCGCCAGATACCGAGGGTCGCGCAGCGCCTCCCAGGCCCGCAGATAGCCGGCCACCGCCCATGCCTGCCCGCGAGACCAGCAGCTATCGTCGTGCGCGCCCAGCAGGGTGTAGTGCCTTAGCTTTTTTCCCGTCTGCGCCTCGTAGTCGATGAATTCGAGCGTGGAGCCATCGTCGAGAACGAAGTCGCGGATGGTCAGGTCCAGGTGTTTGCGTGCGCCTTCAATAAAGGTGGCGTCCCCCGTTTCCTTGTAAGCCCACCAATCGAGAATCAGATTGGGATGGACATTGTCTATGCATACCTTGTCGCGGCCGAAAATAGACGTGGACCGAACTTGAACCTGGGTGCCGATAGGCATGGCTCCATTGGACGCCATGGCCATGGACCGAACCGCGTAGGCCGACGCCAACGCCAGGGTGCGGAAATTGGCGTCGCCTGTCCATGCATATTGCCGGGCGGCGGAATAGTAGAACCGATGGGCGCGGAACATGTCATCGCGCTCGAGGTATTGGCGTAACGCCTCCGCCCGCTTGGCCGACTCATCGAGCAGATCCTGCCGGCCGCGCAGCTCGCCCACGATACGCAGGCACTCCACCCAATGGCCTCCGCACCAGTCGCCGTCGGAGGTAGTGTCCCAAACACCGGTCGCGGGGTCGCAATGATACGGCCACTCGCCGCCAACGGCGCTTCTTATCTCCAAAATGCGGTCGCACAAATCGTCGAGCGCCCTTTGCCAGTTTTCCTTGAATTCCATCACGCTGTCCTCTTTGTCTATTGACCCTGGATGATTTGGAACGTGCCGTCCTTGACCTGAACCATGACCCTGGCCTGGCTGTTGAAGCCGTTATGGTCTGTCGGCGACATCGAGACGATGCCGTTGCTGACGGGAAGATCTTTTATCTGTTCGAGCGAATCGCGCAAAGCGGCGCGAAATTCAGCCGTGCCGGGAGTCGCCTTTTCAAGCGCCGAAGGCGCAGCCGCTTCCAGCAGCAACACGGCGTCCCATAGATGCGCGGCAAAGTTCGTGCGCGTATTGGCGCCGTATTTCCCTTCGTAGGCCTGCACGAACGCCATCGCCTGAGCCTTGTTCAAAAACGTATCGGGAAGCTGCTCCGCCACGACAATGGGGAAGGCAGGCATGACGGCCCCTTCGGCCGCCTTTGCGCTCATGCGGATGAAATCCGGCGTGGCGGTCGCGTGCGAATGGTATATGGGCCCCTTGTAGCCTCGTTCCACAATCGTTACTTGGGGCAACGCGGCTGCGGCGGACGTCGCCCCTACGACTACCGCATCGGGGTTGGCGCCAACGATCTTCAGCGTTTGCGACAATACCGACGTGTCGGTGCGGTTGAATCGCTCGACGGCCGTAACACTGATGCCCGCCTGTTTTGCCGCCTTGCTGATCGCCTGCAGCCAGATCTCACCCAGCGAGTCGGAAAACCCGATGAAGCCCAAGGTCTTGCCGCCATTCGCCTTGATGTGCTCGATGACGCCATCGGCGGCAATCTGGAACGACCAAGGAGACTGGAAGCTCCATTTCTCTTGCTCCGGCGGCAGGTAGAACGCGGCCAGGCCGATATGCGGCGTTTGCGTTTCCTGCGCCACGCCTGCAATCGCAATGGTTCCGGGCGTGGCCGTAGAGCCGATCAACAGATCGATCTTGTCTTCGAACACCAGTTTTTTCGCATTTTTGACGGCGCTGGTCGGGTCGGTTCCGTCGTCGAGAACGATGTACCGCACCTTCTCTCCCGCGATTTCCGCGGGAAGCAGAGGCACCGTGTTCTTTTGAGGCAAGCCCGCCGATGCCGCCGGCCCCGTCAAGGCGAGCGTGATGCCGACGTTGATCTCGGCATGAGCCGCGGCAACCGCCGCAAATGTCAGGGCTGCGACCGCAGCCGACCGCTTGAAGAATTTCATGTCTTGTCCACCCCATGTTTTTATCAAGGAAACTACTTTCATTTGTAAGTATATTATCGGATGACGCAAAAATTGCAAGCCTTGTTTTTGCCATTTCAGGCCGAAACATTACGCTTACAATCGCCGTAACCCTTACCGCACAAAGGCCCTTATGGTTTCACGAATCAGGAATCGCCACGCCGAACCGGCTGAACGGCACGAAGCGGGCCACCAGCCTGACGAGCTCAGGCTGGACGAGTATCTTCCCTATCAATTTTCACTGTTGTCCGGCTACCTGAGCCAGGCGCTCATGAGCCAGTATGGAGAAGCGTTCAACCTTACGATTCCGGAATGGCGGGTGATTGCCTTTCTCGGCAACAAAGTCGGATTGTCGGCAGGGGAAATTTCCGAAAGCACCCGGCTGGACGAAGTCGCCATCCATCGCGCCGTTAAATGCTTGCTCGAAAAAGAGCTGCTAACACGCACGGTCGACAATGAGGACAGAAGGCGCAAGCCGCTCGCCTTGACCAAGCGGGGCCGGGAAGTTTTTCTGGCCATTACGCCGCTCGCCCTGCAACTTGAAAAAGACATGCTGAGCTGCCTTAGCGAGCGCGAGGCGGCAGCGCTAAGAAGAATAATGACCAAGCTGCAAAAGGATTTTCTGGGCGGCTAAGCGGCATATTTCCTGTATTACGGCAGCCATCTTGGGGCGAGCCAATGGCAAAAAAAGGGCTGCCGTTCGAATCCGGCAGCCCTTGCAACAGCATGGGGAACATGCGCTCTCGCCATCAAGTATCGATATTGCTGGCCTGCAGCGCGTGCTGCTCGATAAACGCCCTGCGCGGCTCCACGTGGTCGCCCATCAGCGTGGTGAACATCTCGTCGGCCGCGATGGCGTCCTTGATTTCCACGCGCAGCAGGCGGCGCACGGCGGGGTCCATCGTGGTTTCCCAAAGCTGGTCGGGGTTCATTTCGCCCAGGCCTTTGTAGCGCTGCTTGCTGACGCTGCGTTCGGCTTCGTTGCGCAGGAATTGCATCACTTCGCGGAAGTCGGACACGGGCTTGCTCTTGCGCCGGTCGCCTTCGCCGCGGGCGACTTCGCCGCCCTTGCCGATCATGCCGATGAAGGTGGCGGCCGAACGCGACAGCACGCCGTAGTCGGCGCCGCGCAGGAAGGTGCGGTCGAACACGCTGACGCGGATGTTGCCGTGGTGCAGGCGGCTGAGCACCAGGCGCCAGGCGCCGTCCTCGGTTTCTTCGGCGTCGACGCGCACGGCCCTGGGGTCGGCCGGGTCGGCGATGGCCGCCAGCAGGCGTTCGGCCGAGGCCTGGGCCTGGGCGCCGTCCTCCAGTTCGATGGAGACGCCTTCGGCCATGGCCGATAGGGCGGCGGTGTCCGTGTAGCGCGCCAGGCGGTTGATGACGGCGTCGGCCAGGATGTACTGGCGGGCCAGTTCTTCCAGCGCGTCGCCGCGTATGGGCGTGGCGCCCTCCGAAGTGATGAGCTCGGCGTCTTTCAGCGCCAGTTGCATCATGTACTGGGCTTCTTCCTGGTCGTCCTTCAGATAGCGTTCGTCGCGGCCGACCTTGACCTTGTACAGCGGCGGCTGCGCGATGTACACGTAGCCGCGCTCGATCAGCTCGTGCATCTGGCGATAGAACAGCGTTAGCAGCAGCGTGCGGATGTGCGCGCCGTCGACGTCCGCGTCGGTCATGATGATGATACGGTGGTAGCGCAGCTTCTCGACGTTGAAGTCGGGGCCGATGCCGGTGCCCAGCGCGGTGATCAGCGTGGCGATCTGCTCGCTGGCGATCAGGCGGTCGAAGCGCGCTTTCTCGACGTTGAGCACCTTGCCGCGCAGCGGCAGAATGGCCTGGAACTTGCGGTCGCGGCCTTGCTTGGCCGAGCCGCCGGCGGAGTCGCCCTCGACGATGTAGATTTCGCTGAGCGCGGGGTCTTTCTCTTGGCAGTCGGCCAGCTTGCCGGGCAGGCCCGCGCCTTCCAGCACGCTCTTGCGGCGCGTCATCTCGCGCGCCTTGCGCGCGGCGTCGCGGGCGCGAGCGGCTTCGATGATCTTGTTGCAGACGGCCTTGGCGTCGTTGGGGTTTTCAAGCAGCCAGGTTTCCAGCGTGCGGGCCACGGCTTCCTCGACGGCCGGGCGCACTTCGCTGGAGACCAGCTTGTCTTTGGTCTGGCTGCTGAACTTGGGCTCGGGCACCTTCACCGACAGCACGCAGGCCAGGCCTTCGCGCATGTCGTCGCCGGTGGTGTCGACCTTGGCCTTCTTGGCCAGTTCGTTGTCGGCGATGTACTTGTTGATGACGCGCGTCATGGCCGCGCGCAGGCCGGTAAGGTGGGTGCCGCCGTCGCGCTGCGGAATGTTGTTGGTGAAGCACAGCACGGTTTCGGAATAGCTGTCGTTCCATTGCATGGCGACGTCGACGCCCACCGCCTCGCCGCCCGCCGTGGATTCGGTGCTGACCGAGAACACATTGGGATGCAGCACCGTTTTGCTGCGGTTGATGTACTCGACGAAGCCCTTGACGCCGCCCAGGAAGGCGAAGTCTTCTTCCTTGCCCTGGCGCTCGTCCACCAGCTTGACCTTGACGCCGTTGTTCAGGAAGGACAGCTCGCGCAGGCGCTTGGCCAGCACGTCGTACTGGTATTCGATTTTCTCGAAAATGGTGCTGTCGGCCAGGAACTGCACACTGGTGCCCTTGCGGTCGGCGGTGCCGGTAACGGCCAGGGGTTCCACGCGTTCGCCGCGGCGGAATTCCATTTCGTGCTTCTTGCCATCGCGCCAGATCGTCAGGCGCAGCCATTCGGACAGCGCGTTCACGCACGAGACGCCCACGCCGTGCAGGCCGCCCGATACCTTGTACGAGTTGTGGTCGAACTTGCCCCCGGCGTGCAGCTCGGTCATGACGATTTCCGCCGCGCTGCGGCCGAATTCGTCGTCTTTGTGGATGTCGGTGGGAATGCCGCGGCCGTTATCCGAAACCGACACGCTGTTGTCGGCGTGGATGGTGACGACGATGTCGTCGCAGTGGCCCGCCAGCGCTTCGTCGATGGCGTTGTCCACCACCTCGAAAACCATGTGGTGCAGGCCGGTGCCGTCGGAGGTGTCGCCGATGTACATGCCCGGCCGCTTGCGCACGGCCTCCAGGCCTTTGAGCATGCGGATGGATTCCGCGCCGTATTCTCCGCCCGTGGGGGCGGTGGTGTTGGGGGTTTGTTCTGACATGGAGTTTGAAGCCTTTTTTAAATCCGCATGGGCATGACCACGTACTTGAACGACTCGTCGTCAGGCGTGGTGATGAGGGCCGAGGCGTTCACGTCGGGCTGAACCGACCAGCGTATTTGCTCGGTCTTGACGTTGGCCAGTACGTCCAGCAGGTAGCTGACGTTGAAGCCGACGTCCAGGGATTCGTGGGTGTAGTCGATGTCCAGTTCTTCCGTGGCTTCTTCCTGCTCGGCGTTGGTCGAGGACACCTTCAGCAGGTTCTCGGAAAGCTGCAGGCGCACGCCCTTGAGCTTGTCGGAGGTAAGAATGGCCGCGCGCTGCAGGCTGCCTTGCAGCACTTCGCGGTTGATCAGGAAGTGGCGCGTGTAATTGGTGGGAATGACGCGGTTGTAGTCGGGGAACTTGCCCTCCACCAGCTTGGAAACCAGTTCGACCTCGCCGAAGGAGAAACGGATCTGGCCCGGCGCCACGTCGACCGTGACCGGGTCGTCGGAATCGGCCAGCAGGCGCTGCATTTCCAGTACTGTCTTGCGCGGCACGATGACTTCCTGCGCCCCCTCGATACCCTCCACCGTGGCGCCGATGTGGGCCAAGCGGTGGCCGTCGGTGGCGACGGCGCGCACGCCGGAAGCGTCCAGCACCAGCAGCAGGCCGTTCAGGTAGTAGCGGATGTCCTGCTGCGCCATGGCGAAGTGCACCATGTTGAACAGATGCTTGAGCGTCTTTTGCGCCAGCGTGAACGAGACGTCCCACTTAGGCGGCTGCGACACGATGGGGAACTCGGCGGCGTCCAGGGTTTGCAGCGCGAAACGGCTTTTACCCGATTGCAGCGTCAGCTTGCCGCCCGCGAGGCTCAAGGTGACCGCATCGCTGTCGGGCAGGGCGCGCAGAATGTCCAGCAGCTTGCGCGCGGCCACCGTGGTGGACTCGTTGCCTTCGCCCACGCCGAACTGGCCATGCGTGGAAATCTGGACTTCCAGATCGGTAGCGATGAACGACACCTCGTCGCCCTGCTTGCGCAACAGGATGTTGGCCAGGATGGGCAGGGTATTTCTTCTCTCGACGATTCCAGCCACCGTGGCCAGCGGCTTGAGCAATGCATCACGGGATGTTTTGACGAGTTGCATGATCATCCTTTCAGAGTTTGTTCTAGTACGTGTAAGGCATGGTTGAGTTCGGTCTGCTTGGTGCGGGCCTCGGAGATCTTGCGCACGGCATGCAATACCGTGGTGTGATCCCGGCCGCCAAACAGGTCGCCGATTTCCGGCAGGCTTTTCTGGGTGAGTTCCTTGGCCAGATACATGGCCACCTGCCTGGGCATTGCAATATTGGCGGGCCGACGTTTCGAGTACATGTCGGCCACCTTGATCTTGTAGAAATCCGCCACCGTCTTCTGGATGTTCTCGACCGTGATCTGGCCGTTGGAGACCGACAGCAGGTCTTTGAGCGCGTCTTTGCAGACTTCGACGGACAGCACTTCGCGGCCGTGGAAGCGCGCGTAGGCCGACACCCGGCGCAGCGCGCCTTCGAGTTCGCGCACGTTGCTGCGCAGATGCTTGGCGATGAAGAAGGCGACTTCCTCGGGCATGGTCATGCCTTCGGTCTCGGCCTTGCGCAGCAGAATGGCCACGCGCATTTCGAGTTCGGGCGGCTCGATGGCCACCGTCAGGCCCTGGTCGAAGCGCGACACCAGCCGGCTTTCGATGTTGGCGAGTTCTTTGGGGTAGGTGTCCGAGGTGATGACGATCTGCTTGCGCTGCGCCACCATGGCCTCGAAGGCGTAGAAGAATTCTTCCTGCGTGCGCGCCTTGCCCGCGAAGAACTGGATGTCGTCGATGAGCAGCAGGTCGAGCGAGTGGTAATAGCGCTTGAACTCGTCGAAGGCCTTGCGCTGGTACGCCTTGACCACGTCGGAGACGTATTGGTCGGCGTGCACGTAGCGCACCCGCACGCCGGTGCCGTTGGCCAGCAGGGCGTTGCCGATGGCGTGGATGAGGTGGGTCTTGCCCAGGCCCACGCCGCCGTACAGAAACAACGGGTTATACGAAACACCGGGGTTCTCGGCCACCTGCAGCGCCGCCGCGCGGGCCAGTTGGTTGGCCTTGCCGGTAACGAAATTGTCGAAGCGCAGTTCGGGGTTCAGGCGCGAGCGATCGTGCACGCTTTCGGCCACGGCCGCGGCCACCGGGGCGGGCGCGGGGGCCGGCGCCTGCACGGGCGCTTCGGGCGGCTGGGCGGCGGCGGCATTCGGGGAAGCCGCGCTGGCGGGCGGGCGCGGCATGGGCACGGAACCCGAGCGGGCCGCCCCCCCCGATTGCGACGCCAGCTCGAACGACACCTGCACCGGCCGGTCGTACCATTCGCTGGCCAGGGTCTCTATTTGCTGGACGAAATTCTTGCGCACCCAATCCAGCTTGAAGCGATTGGGCGCAGCAACGCGCAGCACGGCGCGGTCCTCGTCGTATGCCAGGGGCACGAGGGGCCGTATCCATGCGCTGATTTGCTGAGGAGGAAGGTCTTGCTCCAGTTTCTGAACGCAAGTCTGCCAAAATTCGTTCATGTCTACTGTCTTTGCTAAACCTCGATTCTACCCTGTCGGGGGCAAAGTTATCCACAAGAGAGGCCTTTCAAGCATGACAAAAACACGCTGGCGACATATATTTTTTTCTGCATTTTCACTGAAAATTTGACAATTTTGCTGAAAAACTCATTATTTTCAGCTTATATGCTTTTTTTAGGGCCTGGAGAGCGCACGTTCGACGGCACGGTATCAAGGGGGCGGAGTAAATCCGCCCTGCCCCGGCCGCTGC
The DNA here is from genome assembly GCA_934525625.1 of uncultured Burkholderiaceae bacterium. Classification (GTDB taxonomy): domain Bacteria; phylum Pseudomonadota; class Gammaproteobacteria; order Burkholderiales; family Burkholderiaceae_B; genus Mesopusillimonas. Next base: position 19,708 of record CAKSZL010000008.1, on the reverse strand, counting down.
CGGAAATGAAGGCGCATTTTCCCGGGGCGCCGCCGCAATGATCCAACACCCTCAGACCGCATGGCTGGCGGATGCCGCCTTCCTGACGGCATCCAGATAGATCGAAGTTGCCGGATTGAGAGAAGCATCGGCCGCGGTGATAATGCATACCGGATGCAATTTGGCGGACAGAGACAGGGGCAAAATCGCCAGTTGCCCCGTTTGCGCGAAGCGCTCGGCCACCCCTTGCGGAATAGCCGACAGCATCCGGGTTTGGCTGACAACCCCCGCAATCGTCATGATCGACGCTGTTTGCACGGACACTCTGGGCGCATGGGCTGAGAATGCGGCAAGACCCGCCGTTACCAGGGCATACAGCGGGGCGTTGGAATAGGGCAATACCCAGTCGTATGCATTCAATTCCTCGGCGGTCCATGCAAGCTTGCCAGCCAGAGGGTGCCTTGAACAACAGACGATCACGGTGGGCTCTTCGAACAACACTTCAGTGGTTACCGAGCGCGACGCCGGCTGTGTCGTCATCCGTCCAATGATGCAGTCGAGCAAGCCCTTTTGCAGCATGGGCATCAAGGTGTCTTCCAAGCCCTCGTGCAAAGAGATTTCGAGTTGCGCCCCCTTATTGCGCAACAGTGCGATGGCGTCGGGAATGAGAGTCGACGCCACCACTGGGAATACCCCTACCCTGACCCGCCCTTTCCATCCCGCCTGCAAAGCCGATATCTCGGCCTGAGCCGCATCCATGTCGGCCAGCGCCTTCGATGCCCAGTGCAGGAGCACTTCACCCTCTACCGTCATTTCGACCCCGTGCGCCTGGCGTTCGAAAAGCCTGGCCTCAAACATTGTTTCAATTTCAGCCAGCAGCTTGCTAGCCGCCGGCTGCGTAATGAAAAGATCCTGCGCCGCCTGCCGGATGTTCCGGCGCCGGGCCAATGCTTCTATGAAGAGCAAATGACGCATCCGCAGGCGCGAGTGGACTCGGCCTAGAGGAGCGTACTGGCTGGGAATACCGGCTTGAGTCATCGTATGGCGCGTTTGGGTCGGTGTTTGGGTTAGCGTTCAAATCATATGGCGCGTCCGGACATGCGCGCCGTAACAACCTCAGTCTTTAGTTATACATACATATTTTGGTTATACACATATGTAATTTCTTTTCAGCAGCACTTACGGCATGCGGTTCTCCTTATCATGCTTACCACACTACCACAAGGACAAGGAGACACCCGTGAGACGCCCAACCCTATCATCGCTGTTTTCAGCTTGCGCCCTGCTTGCCGCCGTCAACCTGCCCGCGGCCCACGGCGAGATAAGCATCGGCGTCATCGTCAGCGCAACCGGCGGCGCCGCATCGCAGGGCATCCCCGAGAAAAAGCTGATAGAAATGCTGCCGCCCACCGTGGCCGGCGAGCCCGCCAGATACCTTATCCTGGACGACACAACAGACCCCACGATGGCGGCCAGGAACGCCCGCAAACTGGTATCAGAAGAACGGGTCGATGTATTGATCGCGGCTTCCAACACGCCTTCTGCCGTCGTCATCGCCGGCGTGGCCCAGGAAAGCAAAACCCCTCATATCTCCATGGCGCCCGTCGTGCCGACCGAGGCGCAGTTTCCGTGGGTGTTCGTCGTTCCTCAGCCCACGGAACTGATGCTGGACGCGGTGCTGGAAAACATGGCGAAGAACGGCGTCAAGACCGTGGGTTACATCGGGTACTCGGATTCCTGGGGAGACCTCGTCCACAAGCACCTGAACGCGCTGGCGGGCGAATATGGAATCAAAGTGCTCAACAATGAGCGCTACGCCCGGTCGGACAACTCCGTCACGGCCCAGATATTGAAGTCCATGGCTCTCAAGCCGGACGCCATGCTGGTGGGGGCGACGGGAACACCGGCCACCCTGCCGCACCTGACGCTGGTCAATCGCGGATACACGGGAAAAATCTACCATACCCATGGCGTCGTCAATAACGACTTCCTGCGTGTCGGCGACAAAGGGGTGGAAGGCGCCCTCGCCCCTATTGGCCCCGTTGTCGTCCACAACGATCTGGATGACGCCAACCCCATCAAGAAGGTGGCTTCCGATTTCGTCGGCCAGTATTCCCAGTCGTACGGCGGCGGCCCCGTGAATGCTTTTGCGACCTGGGCATACGACGCCTATCTCCTGTTGGATAAGGCGGCCGGCGCGGCGCTGAAAACCGCCAAGCCAGGCACGGAAGCGTTCAGGGTTGCGCTAAGGGACGCCCTGGAGCACGACACGGCGGGGCTGGTGGGGTTGAACGGCATCTACAACATCGGCGCCACCAATCATAATGGCCTGGACAAACGCGCCCGCGTCATGGTGGAAGTCAAAGACACGCAATGGCGGCTGATCAAATAAAGGAGAACGGCAATGCTGGTCTGTTTAATCGAATTCGGCGTCGTTCCCGGCAAGGAAGAGCAGAACCGGGAGCTGGTAAAGGAATTGCTGGTCGAAGCCAGAACCATAGATGGCTTCATCTCGAAAGAAAGCTTCACCAGCCGCGATACGCCCGGCAAGGTCATCACGCTTTCGTACTGGAAGGACGCCGACTCGCTGCAAGCCTGGATGCGCAATGCGGAACATCGCAAGGCCATTCCGCTGGGCAAGAAGGAGCTGTTCACGCACTACACGATACAGATAGCGGACATCACGACCGAGCGAACCTGGGTAAAGCCTGAAAGCCCCGCCTGAATACGCGCGATGCGCGGCTGGTTCAGCCCTCCAGCCGCCCGTGGCGCATTTTCTCGGAGCGCCGGCGCAGCAGTTCCAGCGTGGCCAGCAGCAGGACGGACATCAAAATCAATAGCGTCGCCACGGCCAGGATGCTGGGGTTGATCTGCTCGCGCAGGCCGGCGAACATGCGGCGCGGAATCGTGCCTTGTTCAGGGCCCGCCAGGAACAGCACCAGCACGATTTCGTCGAAGGAAGCCGCGAAGGCGAACAGCGCGCCGCTGATGACGCCGGGGCGAATCAAGGGCATAACCACGTCGCGGAACACCCTTAGCGGCGACGCGCCCATGCTCAGCCCCGCCTGGTAAAGCGAGCGGTCGAAGCCTGTTAGCGTGGCGGTGACGGTGATGATGACGAAAGGCACGCCCAGCGCCGCGTGGGCGATGATGAGGCCGGTGAAGGTGCCCACCAGGTTGAAGCGCGCGTAAAAGAAGAACATGCCCACCGCCACGATGACCAGCGGCACGATCATGGGCGAAAGCAGCAGGGCGGTAATGGCGCGGCGCCAGGGCATGTGTTCCGAAGCCAGCCCCACCGCCGCCAGCGTGCCCAGCACCGTGGCGATAATGGTGGCGCACACGCCCACGAACATGCTGTTGCGTATGGCCGTCAGCCAGGTCTGGCTGTGGAACACCGACTCGTACCACTTCAGCGAATAGGCCTCCGGGTCCAGCCGCAGCATGCCGGGCGTGAAGCTGAAGAAAGGCTCGGCGTTGAACGACAGCGGTATGACGATGAGTATGGGCAGCATCAGAAAGAGCAGCACGGCCCAGGCTGACAGCCTCAGGACGAGCGCGCCCAGCTTGTGGCGCCAGGTGTAGTAGTCGGGATACGTCTGCATGATTCGGCTATCCCAACTTGATGTTGCGCGCGCCCACGAGCCGGTCGTAGACGACGTACAAGGCCAGCACCAGCACCAGCAGCAAGCTGCCCAGCGCGGCCGCCAACCCCCAGTTGTTCGAGCGCTGCATGTGGAAGGCGATGATGTTGGAGATCATCTGGTCGTCTGCGCCGCCCACCAGGGCGGGCGTAATGTAATAGCCCACCGCGATGATGAACACCAGCAGCGCGCCGGCGCTGAGCCCGGGCAGCGTCAGCGGCAGGTAGACGCGCAGAAAGGCCGACACCGGCCGGCCGCCCAGCGACAGCGCCGCCCTGACGTAGCTGGGGTCTATGCCTTTCATGACGCTGTACAAGGGCAGCACCATGAAGGGCAGCAGCATGTGCGTCATGGCGGTAATGGTGGCGAAACGGGTGTAAAGCAATTCCAGCGGCTGCTGCGCCAGGCCCACGGCCTGCAGCACCGAATTGACCGCTCCGTTGGTTTGCAGCAGGGCTATCCAGGCCGTGGTGCGCACCAGCACCGATGTCCAGAACGGCAGCAGCACCAGCACCATCAGCATGCCGGCCACGCGCCGGGGGGCATGGGCCAGGTAATAGGCCAGCGGGTAGCCCGCCGCCACGCACAGCAGGGTGATGATCAGCGCCATGCCCGTCGAGCGCACGTACAGCTGTAAATAGATGCGGGTGTCGCGCCAGCTGATCTCGCCGTCGGCGCCGCGCTCCATGTCCAGGGCGCTGAGGTAGTGCGTATCGGTATAGACGCGCCCGGAAGTGGCGATGGCGCGCCACAGCTCGGGCTGGTCCCAGCGCGCATCCGCCTCGCGCAGCAGGCTTTCGCCTCGGGCCGCCAGTTCGCCGTCGTCCACCGCGCGCATCTTGCGCGCCGAGGCGTTGATGAGGCTGGACGCGCCCGGAAACACCGGGTTGATGGCGCTGCCCAGCGTGCCCGCCTTGCGCTCCTGCGCCAATTGCTTCAGCTCGCGCGCCATGGCCGTGTAGGCATCGCCCCGCGGCAACGGGGTGTCTTCCCAGGCGTCGAGCTGCTTGAGCGTGTCGGGTATCAACTGCACCAGCGTCGGGTTGTAGACGCTTTGGTACAGCATGGCCGCGATGGGCGCGGCGAAGGCGAACAGCACGAACACCAGCAGCGGCGCCGCCAGCAGCAGGCTGGTGCGGTGCCGCCGGCGCAGTTCGCGCTTTTCGGTGCGCGCTTCGTCGGCGGTCAGGCCGATGACTTCGGCCCTGCCCGCTCCAAGTACAGCGGTTTCAACCGCAGCCGTTTCGTCCTTCCCCGACATGCCTTATCTACTTCAACAGCCACTCGTTGAACTTCTCGCCCAGGCTTTCACCGTAGTCGGCCCAGAACACGCTGTCCACCTGCATGCCTTCCTCGATGTGCGAGCTGGGCAGGTGCTCGATGACGCTCTTGTCCACCAGCGCCAAGGAGGACTTGCGCGGCGGGCCGTAGGCCACGTCCTGGAAGCCGGCCAGCGCCTTGGTGCTGGTGGCGAAGGCCACGAAATCCAGCGCGCGTTCGAGCTTGGGCGTGCCCTTGACGATGGCCCATGCGCCGAAGTCGAACATATTGCCGTCCCACACGATGACGAAGGGCTTGTTCTCGTTCTTGATGGCGTCGAACAGGCGGCCGTTGGCGACTTGAACCATGACCACGCCGCCGTCGTTCAGCATCTGCGGCGCCTGCGACCAGCTGTCGTACCAGACGACGTCTTTCTTGATGGTGTCCAGCTTGGCGAAAGCGCGGGCCTGGCCCTCGGGCGTGGCCAGCAGCTTGTAGACGTCCTCGTGCTTGACGCCATCGGCCAGCAGCGCCCATTCCATGCTGAACTGCGGACGCTTGCGCAGGCCGCGCTTGCCGGGGAATTTCTCCAGATCGAAGAAGTCTTTCAGCGTGCTGGGCTTGTTCGCGCCTATGGTCTTCTGGTTGTAGGCGAAGATGGTGCTGTAGACGATTTCGCCCACGGCGCATTCGCTCAGCGTGCCGGGCAGGAAGTCTTGCTCGGCGGGCGTGCCGTCGTCGCCGGCCAGCACGATGTCGCGGGGAATCACCTCCAGCAGGCCTTCCGAGCAGGCGCGTTCGAGGTCTATGGTTTCCACGTCCACCACGTCCCATTGCACGCGGTTGGCCTGCACCTGGGCCTTCATCTCGGAGATGCCGCCGGTGTAGTTCTCGAACAGTATCTTGACGCCCGTTTTGGCGACGTAGGGGTCGATCTGGTGCTTCTTCTGGGCGGCGCCGTAAGCCCCGCCGAAAGACACCACGGTCAGCGTTTCCTGCGCCTGCGCGGCGCTGCCCAGCATCATAGCCAGCGCCAGGCCCAGCAGCGTTGCGGTCTTTTTCATTGTCGTCCTCCTTGGGGCGGATAAATATCGGTTCTGAACGCGAAACAGTCGGCGGCCATCCAGCCCAGGCGGACGGTTTGGCCCTCGGCGAAATCGGGCGCCCGGGCGTCGTTGATCATCTTGACGGTGACCTTGCCCGCCTCGGGCAACTGAAAGTGGTAGCGGATGAAATCGCCCACGTAATGGCGCGCGATGAAGCGGGCCTGCACGTGGTTGTCGAAAGCCTGGCCCTCGCCGGCGATGGCCAGTTTTTCGGGGCGTATGGAAAGAATGCAGTCTTCGGCGCTTTCGCCGGGCTGGAAGTCGCCATTGCCCGCCAGAATGGCATTGCCGTCCGGCAGGGCGGCGCGCACCATGCCGTCGGCGCCGACGTCGGGCCGGCGCGCGGGAATGAGGTTGTTCTCGCCGATGAAGCTGGCCACGAAGGCATTGGCGGGCCGCTCGTAAAGCCGGTCGGGCGTGTCGTACTGCTGCACCCTGCCCTGGTTGAACACGGCGATGCGGCTGGACATCGTCAGCGCCTCGGCCTGGTCGTGCGTGACATACACCACGGTAAAGCCCAGTTGCTTGTGCAGGCGGGTAATTTCGAACTGCATCTGCTCGCGCAGCTTTTTGTCCAGCGCCCCCAGGGGTTCGTCCATCAGCACCAGCTCGGGCTCGAAAATCAGGGCGCGGGCCAAGGCCACGCGCTGGCGCTGCCCGCCCGACAACTGGCCGGGATGCCGGTTGCCGAAATCCTGCAGTTCGATCAGCTTCAGGTATTCGTCCACGCGCTGCTTGATCTGCGCCTTGGGCATGTTGCGCACGCTTAAAGGGTAGGCCAGGTTTTCAGCCACCGTCATGTGCGGAAACAGCGCGTAGTTCTGGAACACCATGCCGATGTTGCGCTTGTACGGCGCAATGCCGTTGATGGGCTTGCCGGCCATGGTGATACTGCCATTGGTGACGTTCTCGAAACCGGCCAGCATCATCAGCACCGTGGTCTTGCCCGACCCGGACGGCCCCAGCAGGGTCACGAACTCCCCCCGGTCTACGACGAGGTTGAAATCCTTGACCACCAGGTTCTTCTGGTCGAACGTCTTCTTGACGTGGCTGAAGTTCAGGAATTCGCCTTGTCGGGCTTCTTGCATCGGTATTCCGGTCTGGGTGGGCTGGTGTGGCGTAGCTGATGTGGTGTAACTGATGGGGCGTCACGCTCATGGCGCAACGCTTTTGAAAAACGCCTGCTGCGTGGGGCAAGCGTAACATTCTGCCTCATATGCCGTCATCCCATAAACCGGGTCTTTCCCGAGCGCAGCGCCGTGCTCTCCCCGGGCCGTACGGCGCCGATGGATGACACCCATCGCGGCGATACCTTCCCACAAATTATTGTTACTTTTTGTATTGAATATACTTAAAAACAGGGATTCTCTGCGTTGCCAACGCGGCCTACATTGCTTCCTGGCGACCTCGCCCAGACATGGCGGGACGCTTTTTCATGGGGCGGCGCAATGGGGCGCGCGAGGCAACCGCAAGCCCCCATGCGCGCCGACAATCAGGAAGCATAAACAATGAACATCAAGAAAAACCACGGCTGGAAGCTCGCATCCCTGGCAATGCTGGCGCTGCTGGCCGCTTGCGGCGGTTCGGGCTCGGATGACGATTCGTCCGAAAACCCCGACACCCTCCCCCAAACTTCCGTCACCGTCATAGGCGACAGCCTGTCGGACATCGGCGTGCTGGGCGTGCGCCATACCGTCCAGGCCCACGCCGACCCCATGAAGACCCCTTTCCCCCTGTGGCCGGAACTAGTGGCGGACGAACTGAAAGCGCCTCGGCCCTGCCGCGCCTACTTGGCGACGAGCGAGACGGCGTTCACGCCGCAGCCGGAGTGCCGGGGCTACGCCGTGGCGGGCGGCCGCCTTCAGCATCCGCAGCGGCAGACGCCGCTGTCCATAGCCGTGCAGTTGCGGGACGCCGCCGCGCGCGCCGGCGCCGAGGGCTTCGGGGAACACGAGGTATTGCTGATCGACGGCGGCGGCAACGATGCCGCCGATCTCATCACCGCCTACTTCCGGGCCTACCTGACCCTGGTGACGAAGCTGGACATCACCGAGTATGCGAACTTCCTGTCGGAGCTCCTGGGAGAGCAAAAGACCTGGGAACTGCTGTTGCAGCCCGGAGGCTGGGAAATGGCGGGCCAAGCCTACATGGAGGCGCTGGGCCGGCGCTTCGCCGAAACGGCGCGCAGCCAGGTGCTGGCGCACGGTGCCAAGCGGGTCGTCATCCTGAACATGCCCGACGTTACGCGCACGCCGCGCTTTCTGGCGATTCTGGACATCCTGAAAAACATCGGCACGCAGGCGGCCGACGAGACCCAGGGCGCGCAGGGCCAGGACCCCGCCACTTACTTCCAGGCCCTATTCCAAAGCTGGATCGTCACCTTCAACCAGACGCTGGGCGACGCATTCCAGAACACGGATGAAGTGGCCATCGTGGATCTGTATGCGGAACTGACGCATTGGGCGACCCATGGCGCGGACGTCGGCCTGACCAACACCACCAAAGCCGCCTGCCCCCCGGAAGACCCCGCCGCCCTGCTGCCCAGCTACGACATCACTCAGTGCACGGTGGCGTGGCTGGACGCGAACGCGCCGGCCGGAATAGCCCCGGCGGCGGGCTGGTGGAAGACCTACGCCTTCGCCGACGGTTTTCACCCCACCCCGCGCGGCCACGAGCTGATGGCCCAGGCGGTTGCCGAAGCCCTCGCCGCCAAGGGCTGGAAGTAAGCCTGGGCCGCCTGGCGATGCGGGAACGCCGTCAGGCTTGGGCGGGGGTGGCAGGGGCGGCGGCCCCGGCGCCAAGATGCACGCACAGCAATGTGCGGCCCGGCACCGAGCTGATGTGCAGCGTCCCGCCGATGCGCGCGATACGCCGGCGCATGCTGTGAATGCCGACGCTCAAGCCGGCGTTCAGCACGGCGTCCAGGTCGAAGCCGACGCCATCATCCTCGATGCACAGCCGCATGCCGTCCGCGTCGCGCTCCAGCCGCAAGGCGACGCGCCGCGCATGCGCGTGCTTGATCACGTTGGTCATGGCCTCTTCGACGAAGCGCGTCAGCGCCAGGCATTGCGTCGCACCGGGCGAAACCGGCCAGCGTTCCGGCACATGCCATTCCGACGCCACATCCAGCGTCTCCAGCAGGCGCACGAAGCGATGGCGCAAGGGCGCCAGCCACTGGCCCGGGGTTTCGAGGGCGGCGACGGATTCGCTCGCGCCGCTGTCTATGATCTGGCGCAGATCGTCGCGCATGCTTTTCAGGGCGGAGAGCATGTGCCGGGCGTCGGGCGCGGCCTGGGTGTGCTCGACTTGCGCAATGGTGCGGATAAGCGTGCTGCCCATGCCGTCATGCAGATCATGGGAGATCTGCAGCCGCTCTTCCAGCCGCGCATTGCGCAGCGCCAATGCATGGCGGCTTTGCAGGCTGCGGGTCAGTTCGTCGCGGGTGCGCTCCACCGTGGCGGACAAGTCCTGGTTGAAACGCTCGATCTGGTTCTGGTGGCTGGTAAATCGCCAGGCCAGGATGAACGCCATCATCGCGGCCGTAATCGGCGCCGACCACGGCGTCAGCGCGAAGGGCATCACGATGACGCGCAGCATGCTCAGGAAATCCAGCAGGGCGATAGGAATGAAAGACAGCAGGCACACCGCCATCAGGCGCATGCCGACGTCCGTGCCGCGCCAGGCCGTGCGCTGGAAATACAGGCAATTGGCGATGAACAGCCCGCCATACAAGCCGGCCACCCATACCGAGGCCGACACCAGCACGTTGGGCGGCGCGAACGCGAGCACCAGCAGCACGATGGCGGTAAGACTCCACAGCACGGCCTCGCCGCGGCGGTGGCGTAAGTTGGCGAAACGCCATGTGAACAGGCAGAAAGCGCAGACATACAAGGCGAAACCCGCCGTCACCAGGCGCGTCACCGCATAGCTGTCCGGCAGGGGCCAAGAGGACGAGATCAGGAAATTGCTCATGAACACGTTCCACGCCAGCGTCATGGCGACAAACCAGCCCGCCGCGCTTTCGCGCCGGCGCAGCAGCCAGAAGAGCAGGAAGATCAGCCCCAGCACGCCGGTAACGGCGATGTTCAGCATGGGCAGGCTGCGCTGCAGGCCATACCGCGCCGTATACCAGGCATGAATCTCGCCGGGAGGGCCCAGGCGGGTGTCCCACAAGGCCGGCACCAAATAGGGCACGCCCTGGACGCGGAACCAGACGGTATTGCCGCCCGCCTTCAGCGACGAGGCGGGCAGCAGCCAGTAGCGCGGCATGTTCCAACTGCGGCTCATGGGTTCCGTCAGTTGCGGATCGCGCCATAGCAGATCGCCGTTGCTGTAGACCTCGCCCGCCAGGCTGAAGCCCTCCGTCGCCAAGGCGACGGGCGCATGGGAGGGCTCGCAGGGCAGTTCCCAATCGATGCGGTACCAGACCGCCGAGCCTTGCCCGGGCCTGTGATCGGCCCAGAGATCCGGCAGCGTGACCGGCTCCCAGCCGTCGGCCGGAGGCGATAGAGAAGGGCTGGCATCGGCATACGGGCCGTTCGCGTCGTTCGCCCCTTGAGGCGCGGCGTGGATGCCCGTCACGCGCGGGCGGCAGGCTTGCTCCGCGCCTGGCGGCGTTGTTCCGGGCATTCCCGCATCCGCTGCGGGACTGGCGGCATGCTCGCCGGACTGGCCGGCAAGCGCATGGCCGCTCCAGACCATGGCGCACCACCAAAGCAATGCCAGGGCCGATAGCCTTGCGAGCATTCTTCCCGTATGCGGCACGCCATCCATCACGCGGTCATCAGCACAGCAAGCCTCGCGCACGCGCTTCATAAATGGCTCTGGTGCGCGACGACACCGATAGCTTGCGGTAGATGTTCTTGATGTGGCTGGCCACGGTGTATTGGGAGATGTTCAGTTCCTCGGCGATTTCCCGGTTCGTCAGGCCGTCGGCCACCAGCGTCAGAATCTGGGTTTCACGGGGGCTGAGAGCCTCGCCATCGGCATCGCCTAGAGGCGTCGGCGCCTGCCCGCCGTCCGCCGGGCCGCGCTTGGCAAGCCCCGGCGCGGCGGCTTGTTGCGCGGGCAGCAGCGCCAGAATGCGGCGGGCGATGAAGGGGTCGATGGGCGCGCCGCCGCGCAGTACGCTGCGGATGGACAAGGCAATCTCCATGTCGTCCCGTTCTTTCAGGACGTAGCCGGTGGCCCCGGCGCGCAGCGAGGAAAGAATGATGTCTTCGGTGCTCCACGCGGAAATAACCAGAATGGTCAGCGCTGGATCGTTGGCGCGCAGGGTGTCGATCAGCGCCAGGCCGCTGCCGTCGGGCAGGCCGATGTCCACCAGCGCCATCGCCACGGGGTATTCGCTCGTGCAGCTCAGCGCCTGCGCCACCGAATGGGCGCTGATCAAGGCCTCGGCCGGATAGCCCAGCGACAGCAGTATGTGGCGCAGCCTGGTCTGCATCGGCAGATCGTCCTCGACGACCAGAACCGGCCCGGGAAGAATGTCGGATGCGGTGGATGTCATGGTGTTGCGGGCGGGCGACGCCCCTATCCTCCAGAACGGATTGCCCCGCAGTGTGGCACAGCCGGGATGCCTTTGAACATACCTATAATCGGTGATCTTCGCCGCATGGCCGAGGCGGGCCGCGCAAGCCGGGATTGACTTTCTCGCTCAAGTTTGATGAAATAGTGGGCTTTTGCTGAGTTTTGTCCGCTAAGATGGGCATCGGGCTCGGCACTGAAATGCAAATTGAGCTCTTTGATCACCGGATAATCCCATGAAACGCACTTTCCAGCCTTCCACCACCCGCCGCAAGCGCACGCACGGTTTCCTCGTCCGCATGAAAACCCGCGCCGGCCGTGCCGTCATCAACGCCCGCCGCGCCAAAGGCCGCAAGCGTCTGGCCGTCTAATACGGTTTCCCGGTCAAAACGCGATAGCGGCGTTGCTTAGCCTTGCCGTGCACCAGCATTGCCTGCGGCGGCGCGCCTTGTTCTCGTCTTGATCGAAAAACCGTTTGCTGCGCTCGGTATTTTTTGCCGCCGAGCCGCTCTCAAGGCAAATGACGACGCGTGCCACGCTACCCTGTGCGGCGCGCCTGCACCGCCCCTCTGAATACGCCGCCGCCCTCAAGGGCCGACGCGTCGCCAGAGGGGCTTTGTTCGTCCTGAACGTGCCACGTTCCAACGCACCGGACGCCCCCGCGCGACTGGGCATGATCGTCGCCAAGCGCCTGGCCCGCCGGGCGGTCACGCGCAACACCATCAAGCGTGTCCTGCGCGAGGCCTTCCGGGCCCAGCGCCATGCCCTGCCCCAGCGGGATTTCGTGTTCCGGCTGGTGGCGCCCATCGAACCTTCTTCGCTCACCGCGCTCAAAAAGCAGGTGCGCGCCGAAGCCGATGCCTTGCTGAAAAAGGCCCGCTCATGCTGAAGGCCTTGCTCATCGCTCCCATACGTTTCTACCGTTATTTTTTAAGCCCCTGGGTGGGGCACCAGTGCCGCTTTACGCCTACCTGCTCGGCATACGCCATCGAGGCCATCCAGGCCCACGGCGCGGGCAAAGGCCTGTGGCTGGCCATGCGCCGGCTGGGGCGCTGCCACCCATGGACGTCAGGCGGCTACGACCCGGTTCCCGAATCCGACCGGTCCCTACGTTAAACTAGCGGGTTTTCGGCCCGCATAGACCAAATTCGACAGGCGTTATGGACATCCGACGTACCATCCTCTGGATGATTTTTGCTTTCTCGCTGCTGCTGCTGTGGAACAACTGGCAGACATACAACGGCCAGCCTTCGCTCTTCTCGCCCGCCGCCAACCAGGCCGCGCCGGCGCAGACAGCCGACCAAACCAAGGGCGACACTCAATCGGCCGCCGCCAGCGCCGCGGGCGTGCCATCGTCGGCCGCGCCCGCACCTGCGGGTGCAGGGGCCGAGACGGTGCCGGGCCAGACCGAAGTCGCCACGCCGGCCAGCCAGGCCGTCAACGTCAAAACCGACGTCTACGAGCTGACCTTCGATACGCAAGGCGCCCAGCTCGTCCGCGCCGACCTGCTCAAGTTCAACGACAACGTGGAAGTCAGCCAGCCCATCCCGCTGCTGAACAACGCCCCCGGCTCCATCTACGTCGCCCAGACCGGCATCATCGGCGCCCAGGGCCAGGCCCTGCCCAACCACCTGACGCCCTTCCGCCTGGTTTCCACCGACACCACGCTTACCGGCGACACGCTGGACGTGGTGTTCGAGGCCGAATCGGGCGGCGCGCGCGTCGTCAAGACCTACACCCTGCGCAAGGGCAGCTACGACATCCTGGTCAAGCACGAAGTGCATAATCAAACCGGCGCGCCGCTGCAGCCCTCGGTATACCTGCAACTGACGCGCGACGGCAACGACCCGGCCGACACCTCCTTTTTCTACAACACCTTTACCGGCCCGGCCGTCTATTCCAGCGCCGATAAGTTCCAGAAGGTCAAGTTCGCGGACATCGACAAGGGCAAGGCCAGCTACGTGCGCGAAGCCAACGACGGCTGGATCAGCATCGTGCAGCATTACTTCGCCTCGGCCTGGGTGCCGGTGGAAGGCCAGGCCCGCCACAACGAGGTGCTGCGCGTGGCCGACAATCTGTACGCCATCCGCACCATCCAGGCCATGGGCGCCATCGAGCCCGGCCAAAGCCAGACGCACCAGGCCAATCTGTGGGTCGGCCCGCAAGACCAGCAGGCCATGCAGGAAGTCGCCCCCGGCCTGGACGTCGTCGTCGACTACGGCTTCCTCACCATCTTCGCCAAGCCGCTGTTCAAGATCATGACGTGGATACACGGCATCGTCGGCAACTGGGGCTGGACGATCGTCATCCTGACGCTGCTGATCAAGCTGGTGTTCTACCCGCTGTCGGCCGCCAGCTACCGCTCGATGGCCAAGATGAAGCACGTCGGCCCGCGCTTGAAGGCCCTGCGCGAGAAGTTCGGCGACGACCGCGCCAAACTGAACCAGGCCATGATGGAGATGTACCGCACCGAGAAGATCAACCCGCTGGGCGGCTGCCTGCCCATGGTGGTGCAGATTCCGGTGTTCATCGCGCTGTACTGGGTGCTGCTGGGCAGCGTCGAAATGCGCGGCGCCCCCTGGATACTCTGGATCAAGGATCTGGCCGCGACCGACCCCTGGTTCATCCTGCCGGCCATCATGATGGCCACCATGTTCCTGCAAATCAAGCTGAACCCCACGCCGCCCGACCCCATGCAGGCGCGCGTGATGATGGTGATGCCGCTGGTGTTCGGCGGGATGATGTTCTTCTTTCCCGCCGGCCTGGTGCTGTACTGGTGCGTGAACAACACCATTTCCATCGCCCAGCAGCGCTACATCATGCACAAGCTGGAAAAGGCAACCGCCGCGGCCAAGCGCTAAGGTTCGATGCGGGGCGGCTTGAACACCGTCCCTGCCGGTTTCCGTCAAAGCCCGTAATGGCCTTCATTACGGGCTTTTTTCTTGCGCCGCTTCAAGACACCGGAATGCAGTCCGTCAGCCCGTGGCCCCGGCGTTCGCTGAAATTACGCGGCAAAAAGCTGACGTGCACGCCCTGGTACGGCGTTTTCCACCCTCAATATAGTCAATAGCTATCACTGCGCTAGCATCAATCAATTTTATTTCCATGCCATGCTCGCCTACACTGGATAAAGATAGTTCAGCAACGCAATGCTTCATACACGCGGAACGATGCAAAGCGCCTGAACACCTATCGCGGCTTTGGCGATGGCTTGAAGCCGCTCTCACCCGCTCCTTCCGGGTTCACCTCAACCATATAGGGGACATCCCATGAAAAAACTCACGACCGCCGCCGGCGCACCCGTACCCGACAACCAGAATTCCAAGACGGCCGGTTTGCGCGGCCCTGTGTTGCTGGAAGACGTTTGGCTGCTGGAAAAGCAAGCTCACTTCAATCGCGAAGTCATCCCCGAGCGCCGCATGCACGCCAAGGGCGCGGGCGCCTTCGGCACCTTTACCGTCACGCATGACATCACCAAGTACACCAAGGCCAAGCTGTTTTCCGAAGTCGGCAAGCAGACGCCCGTGCTGATCCGCTTCTCGACCGTGGCCGGCGAACGCGGCGCGGCCGACGCCGAGCGCGACATCCGCGGCGTCGCCATGAAGTTCTACACCGAGGAAGGCAACTGGGACCTGGTCGGCAACAACACGCCGGTGTTCTTCTTCCGCGACCCGCTCAAGTTTCCCGACCTGAACCACGCCGTCAAGCGCGACCCGCGCACCGGCATGCGCAGCGCGCAGAACAACTGGGAATTCTGGACGGGCCTGCCCGAGGCCATCCATCAGGTCACCATCGTGATGAGCGACCGCGGCATTCCCGTCGGTTTCCGCAACATGCACCTGTTCGGCAGCCACACTTTCAGCTTCATCAATGCCGAAAATGAGCGCTTCTGGGTCAAATTCACCTTCAAAACGCAGCAGGGCATCAAGAACCTGACGGACGCCGAAGCCGAAGCCGTGGTCGGCAAAGACCGTGAAAGCTCGCACCGCGACCTGTACCAAGCCATCGAAAACGGCGACTACCCGCGCTGGACGGCCTACGTGCAGATCATGCCCGAGAAGGACGCCGACACCTACCACCTCAACCCCTTCGACCTGACCAAGGTATGGCCGCATGGCGACTACCCGCTGATCGAATACGGCGTGCTGGAACTGAACCGCAACCCGGAGAACTTCTTCGCCGAAATCGAGCAGGCCGCCTTCACGCCCGCCAACGTGGTGCCCGGCATCAGCTTCTCGCCCGACCGCATGTTGCAAGCCCGCCTGTTCTCGTACGGCGACGCGCAGCGCTACCGCCTGGGCGTCAACCATCACCAGATCCCGGTGAACGCGCCCAAGTGCCCGTTCCACAGCTATCACCGCGACGGCATGATGCGCGTGGACGGCAACTATGGCGGCATCACGGGCAACGAGCCCAACACGCAAGGCGAATGGCAAGAGCAGCCCGACTACCGCGAACCGCCGCTGAAGATAGACGGCAACGCCGACCGCTGGGATCACCGCGTGGACACCGACTACTTCACGCAGGCCGGCAACCTGTTCCGGCTGATGAACGATGTGCAGAAGCAGGCCCTGTTCGACAACACCGCCCGCGCCATCCAGGGCGTGTCGGACGACGTCGTGCAAACGCACATCGAGCACTGTTCCCAATGCGATCCGGCCTATGGCGCGGGCGTCGCGGCGGCGATCAAGAAGCTGGCCTCGGCCTGATGCGCGGCGCCTGATTGCCGGGCGCTGCCGTAAGGCATAAGGGCCGCCGGGCCGGTAGATTGCTTACCGGCCCGGTGGCCCTTGTCGTTGCGGGCGTCTTTGTCGCCGTATCTCGTCTGCCATGCGGAAAGCCGGCCTACGTAGCTTGTGTGCGGCCCCGTCCCGTTGTCGCTCGATGCAGCGGAAAGCCGCCATGAGCTCAAAGGTTCTCGCGTTCCACCCACTTGACGATGCCCTTGGGCTCTTCGTATTCGTGGATGGCTTTCAGCAAAGCCTGCGGCTCGGATTCCACGATCAGCATGTCGCGGTGCTCGGACTTCATGAACTGTTCGCCGACCACGTGATCCAGCCAGGCGTACAAGCCGTCGTAGAAACCGCCCAGGTTGTACACGGCGAAAGGCTTGGCGTGGTAGCCCAACTGCCCCCACGTCCAGACCTCGAACAATTCCTCCAGCGTGCCCAGGCCGCCCGGCAAGGCGACGAAGGCGTCCGACAGCTCGGCCATCAGCGCCTTGCGCTCGTGCATGGAGCCCACCACACGCAAGTCCGACAGCCCCGTATGCGCGATCTCCTTGTCGACCAGCGCCTTGGGAATGATGCCGATCACCTCGCCGCCGTTGGCCATGGCCGCATCGGCCACCGCCCCCATCAAACCCACCGACGCCCCGCCGTAGACGATTCCGATGCCGGCCTGGGCCAGGACCTTGCCCAACTCGCGCGCGGCCTCCACATACTCGGGCTTGCGGCCCGGATTCGACCCTGAAAAAACGCAGATACGCAAAACGAACTCCTTGTGAAGCATGGACGGCGGCGGCAAAGCGCGCCGCCAGTCTTGAAAAGCGGGGAAAACAATAATCTTACTGCTGTGCGGGTTGGGGGGTATCGGGCCGGCACCGCCCCACCCTTATGCGCCCCATCGCAACGGGTGGATGTCATGTGGAACCCACATTCGCCGCAGCATCGCGTGCAAGCACAGAGTGGTTGACGCCGCCATGCCAAACAATGCCGAGGTTCCCACCGACATAGGCTGAAAACACGCCGATAAGCGATAATCCCGATTCCTCCCGCATGAGCACCAATCGCCGAGTAACGCGCACGCCGTCACATTTTCGGCACTTTTCATTGCCTCGGCCCTTTTTGCGGTGAACCGGGGCATGAACCCGCCGCGGCAGCGCCGCCCTCCGCACATTCAACCGCCATGAGCCAGCTTCCCGACCAGAACCCTATCGCCGCCATCGCCACCGCCCCCGGACGCGGCGGCATCGGCGTCATCCGCCTGTCAGGCAAAACCCTGGCGCCCATCGTGCAGCGCCTGTTCGGCGGGAGCCTGGCGCCGCGCCACGCGCACTTTCGCGCCTTCCGCGACGAAGACGGCCAAGTGCTGGATGAAGGCATCGCGCTGTACTTCGCCGGCCCGCACTCCTACACCGGCGAAGACGTGCTCGAACTGCAAGGCCATGGCGGCCCCGCCGTGCTGCGGCGCGTGCTGGCGCGCTGCCTGCAAGCCGGCAAAGACCAGGGCCTGCGCCTGGCGCTGCCCGGCGAATTCACGCAACGCGCCTTTCTGAACGGCCGGCTCGACCTGGCGCAAGCCGAAGCCGTCGCCGACCTCATCGACGCCTCGTCGGAAGCGGCGGCGCGCAGCGCCATGGCCTCGCTAAGCGGCGCCTTCTCGCAGCAAGTGAACGCGCTGGACCACGACATCGTGCGCCTGCGCATGCTGGTCGAAGCCACGCTGGACTTCCCCGAAGAAGAAATCGACTTCCTCGAAAAATACCAGGCGCGCAGTCGCCTGGACGTCATTCGCGAACGGCTGGAATCGCTGATCGCCCAAGCCCGCCAAGGCCTGATCCTGCGCGAAGGCCTGCACGTCGTGCTGGCCGGCCAGCCCAACGTCGGCAAATCCAGCCTGCTCAACGCCCTGGCCGGCGACGACATCGCCATCGTCACCCCCATCGCCGGCACCACCCGCGACCGCGTCGTGCAGCAAATACACATAGACGGCGTGCCCCTGCACATCGTCGACACCGCGGGCTTGCGCGAGACCGACGACACAGTGGAGCGCATAGGCATAGAACGAAGCTGGGCGGAGATCGAGAAGGCGAATGTGATTTTGCATCTGCAAGATGCCAGGCAGCCGGATGATCCGTTGGATAAGGAGATTACGTCGCGGCTGCCGCCGGGAACACCTGTGCTGAAGGTGTACAACAAGGTGGATTTGCTGGAGGTGGAGGCTGTAACAGCTTCCGCCCCCGAACAGACCGAAGCAAGCAGCCAAGACACTACCCTCTACATCTCCGCCCGCACCGGCGCCAGCCTGGGCACGCTGCGCCAAACGCTATTGAACATCGCCGGCTGGCAACCCGGTGCCGAGTCTCCGTGGCTGGCTCGTGAACGGCATCTGCATGCGCTGCAAGAAGCGCAGATTCATCTGGCCCTGGCGGACGAGCACGCTAGCCACGATGACTCCGTGCTGGATTTGTTTGCGGAAGAGCTAAGGCTGGCGCACGAGGAGTTGTGCCGGATAACGGGGCAGTTCACGAGCGATGATTTGCTGGGAGAGATTTTTTCTAGTTTTTGTATTGGGAAGTGAAGTAGGGTCCGTGGACGTCCACTGAAGTCTGCTGACGTGCCTGTAAGCCGCATAAATAAAGGGATTTTTTCTACTGAGTGATTCGGTGATACAGTCAAAGCCATCGCTTTTCGGGTCCATATATGGGTCCAAGTTCACCGAATGGCCTGACTATTGACTTTCATGGACCCAAGGGAGGGTCCATGTCTCTCACAGATACCGCGCTCAAGGCGCTCAGGCCCAAGGATGCCTCTTACATCGTCAGCGACGATCGCGGGCTGTACGTCGAAGTGCTGCCGAGTGGCAGCATCGTCTGGCGTTATCGCTATCGGCTGGATGGCAAACGCGAGAAGCTCACTCTGGGCAAGTACCCGGCCCTCACCCTGAAGAACGCGCGCCTGAAACGGGACGAGGCGGCGCATCTGGTGGCGCTGGGCCAGTCTCCGGCGCAGAAAAAGCAGCAGGAGAAGGTGGCCGGCGCAGCAGATGCCACCGTGGCCGACTTCGCCGAACGCTTCTTCAAGGACATCCAGTCACGCGACCGCAAGGACGTGACCATGCCGCGCCGCTACCTGGAAAAGGACATCCTGCCACACATCGGCAGCAAGCCGGTCCGGGACATCACCGCCGAGGACGTGCGCGGCGTCATCTGGCGCAAGAAGGAACAAGGCTTCGACGCCGCCGCCGGCCAGGTGCGTGGCCTGCTCAAGCGCATGTTCGACTACGCACTGACCTGCGGCCTGATCCAGGCCAACCCGGTCATGGCCTTGCCCATGCGCCACGTTTACCGCGCCGCCGCCCGCGACCGGGCGCTGACGCCGGACGAGATCAGGCAGTTCCTGCGCGCCATGCAGACCTCCAACATCCGCCGCCAGTTCAAGATCGCCTTCCAGTTGATCCTGATGACCCTGG
>CAKSZL010000007.1 GCA_934525625.1 uncultured Burkholderiaceae bacterium | reverse complement strand
GCGAAAGCTGTCCGAGCACCGCAAGCGCGCAGCGCTGAGGGCGAGTTCTTTCGCCGCCCGCACGTACGAGGTAGACGCGGGAAGCCCCGCGCAGCGGGGCCGCCCGACCGGCCGCCGGCGGCCAGCCTGCCGGCACCGGCTCTCGACCGGCTCAAGAACACAAACTGATCCCATCAAGTTTGTCAGCACTTAAACCAAAAAATGCACTAGGCAGCAAAAAAGCCCCCACGCCGCGCCTTCGGCTTGCTGCCCCCCAAGGGGGCGCTTTTTGCCTTGGGAGCGGCCCGGCGGCAAAAAAGCAGCCTTGCGGGCTGCTTTTCGTACTACTGTGCGCGCTTGACGGCCTGGCTTGGCCGCGGCGCTTGGCCGGCTTTACAGCCGGCGCGGCTCAGGCCTCTTCTTCGGACTTCTTGCCCAAGCCCAGATAGCTTTCGATGACGCGCGGGTTGCCAGCCAACTCCTTGGCGGGGCCTTCGAGCACGACCTCGCCGGTTTCGAGCACGTAGCCGTAATCGGCCACCTGCAAGGCGGCGCGTGCGTTTTGCTCGACCAGCAGAATCGACACGCCGGTGCTGCGCAAACGCCCGATGATGTGGAAGATTTCGCGCACGATACGCGGGGCCAGGCCCAGCGAAGGCTCGTCCAGCATCAGCAGTTGCGGCTGGGCCATCAGGGCGCGGCCCACGGCCAGCATCTGGCGCTCGCCGCCCGACAGCGTGCCGGCTTGCTGCTGGCGCCGTTCACGCAGGCGCGGGAAGAGATCGAACACCTCGTTCATTTTCTCTTTCCAGCCCGACTTGCCGGCGCGGTACAGGCGAAAACCGCCCAGCAGCAGATTGTCTTCGACCGTCATGCTGCCGAACAGCTCGCGCGTTTCGGGTACCAGGCACATGCCGCCAGCCACGCGGCGTTCGACCTGCCACGCTTCGACCTGCTGGCCCAGGTACTGCACCGAACCCGAGCTGTGGCCGACGGTGGGCAAGGAGCCCATCAGCGAGTTGAGCAAAGTGGACTTGCCCGCGCCGTTGCCGCCGATGACGGTGACGATGCTGCCGGCCGGCACCAGGATGTTGGCCCCCACCAGGGCGTTGACTTTGCCGTATTGCGTGGAAAGGTTTTCCACCTTCAGGACGGTCTGTGCCGCCGTTTGGGTTGCTGCGTTCATGCCACTCCTCCTGCCGTGGCGGGCTTGCCTTCCACGTCATCCAATTCCAGGTCGTCGTCGATACCGCCCAGGTAGGCTTCCAGCACCGCCGGGTTGGCCTGCACCTCGGCCGGTACGCCTTCGGCGATCTTGGTGCCGAAGTCCATGACGACCAGGTGGTCGGTGAGGTTCATGACGAAATCCATGTCGTGCTCCACCAGCAGGATGCTCATGCCTTCGCTGCGCAGTTGGCTGAGCACCTTGGCGAGTTCCTGTTTTTCCTTGTAGCGCAGGCCGGCGGCGGGTTCGTCGAGCAGCAGCAGCACGGGGTCGGCGGCCAGCGCGCGGGCGATTTCGAGAATACGCTGCTGGCCCAGGGCCAGGTTGCCCGCCTGTTCGTACAGGTAGTCTCCCAGGCCGACGCGCTGCAATTGCTTGGCGGCTTCGTGCAGCAGGCGGGCTTCGTCCTTGCGCTCGATGTGCAGGGCGGCTTGCAGGACGCCCACGCCGCTGCGCAGGTGAGCGCCCAGCGCGACGTTTTCGAGCACCGTCATGGTGGGCAGCAGTTGCACGTGCTGGAAGGTGCGGCCCACGCCCAGCTTGGCGATTTCACGCGAAGGCAGTTTATCGAGGCGCTTGCCCAGGAAGGTGACGGCGCCGCTGGTGACCGGCAGCACGCCGGTGATGAGGTTGAAGGTGGTGGACTTGCCCGCGCCGTTGGGGCCGATGAGGCCGACGATCTCGCCCGCCTTGAGCTTGAAGCTGATGTCGTTGACCGCCACCAGGCCGCCGAACTGCTTGCGTGCGGCGTCGACGTCGAGCACCAGCGTGCCGGCCTGGGGACGCTCGCGCTGCGGCAGGGCTTCGACCGCGGGCGGCGCGCCGCGCTTGCGCATGGCCTGGTCCTGGCCCGTGATGGACGCCCACCAGCCGGAGATAATGGGCCAGATGCCGTCGCGGGCGTATTGCAGCACCAGAATCATCAGCACGCCGAAGACCACCAGTTCGAAGTTGGACGTGGTGTTGATGAGTTTGGGCAGCACGTTCTGGATCTGATCTTTGAGCAGCAGGATCAGACTGGAGCCCATGATGGCGCCCCACACGCTGGTGCCGCCGCCCACGACCGCCATGAACAGGTATTCGATACCGTAGTTCAGGCCGAAGGGGCTGGGGCTGACGGCGCGCTGCATGTGCGCGTACAGCCAGCCCGACACGCAGGCCAGCAGCGCCGAGTAGACGAAGATGATGACCTTGTACGTGGCCATGTTCACGCCGAAGGACTCGGCCATGCCCTTGCCGTTCTTGAGCGCGCGGATGGCGCGGCCGGGGCGGGAATCGAGCAGGTTGCGCGTGGCCCACATGGACAGGAACACGAAGACCCAGATGAGGTAGAAGATGTCGCGGCCATCGAGCAGCGACCAGCCGAACAGATTGATGGGGCGGATGCCGGCGATGCCGTCGTACTGGCCCAGGAAGCTGAGGTTGCCGAACAGGTAGTACAGCGACAAGCACCATGCGATGGTGCCCAGCGGCAGGTAGTGCCCCGACAGGCGCAGCGTGATGGCGCCCAGGATGAAGGCCACGGCGAAGGTGATCACCAGACCGGCCAGCAGCGCCAGCCAGGGCGACCAGCTTGCGGCCGTCGTGAGGTAGGCGGTGGCGTAGGCGCCCAGGCCGACGAAGGCCGCCTGGCCGAAGGAGGTAAGCCCGCCGACGCCGGTGAGCAGCACCAGCCCCAGCACGACCAGCGCGGCCAGGCCGATGTAGTTGAGCTGGGTGATCCAGAACTCGGGGGTGGAGGACAGCTGGGGCAGTATCCCCAGCCCGAGAACGAATACGATGAGAATGATGCGGTTCAGATTCATGGCGTTACTCCTCGTCGACGTGCGTCGTGCCGAACGAACGCCACAGCAGGACGGGGATGATCAGGGTGAATACGATGACCTCTTTGTAGGCGCTGGCCCAGAACGAGGAGAAGGCTTCCAGGATGCCGACGAACAAGGCGCCCGCCGCCGTAATGGGATAACTGGCCATGCCGCCGATGATGGCCGCCACGAAGCCCTTCAGGCCGATGAGGAAGCCCGTGTCGTAGTAGATGGTGGTGACCGGCGCGATGAGCATGCCCGACAGCGCGCCGATGGCGGCGGCCAGCGTGAACGTGAGGCTGCCCGACATATTGGTGCTGATGCCGACCAGGCGGGCGCCGCGGCGGTTGACGGCGGTGGCGCGCAGCGCGCGGCCATACAGCGTCTTGCCGAAAAACACCCAGAGTATGCCGATGAGCACCAGGCAGGTCAGCAGCACGAAGATGGTTTGCGCCGACCAGCTGATGGAGCCGATTTCTATCTGGCCGTCCATGAAGGCGGGCGTGCGCCAGCCTTCGGCGCCGAAGAACACCAGCCCCAGGCCCAGCAAGGTGAAGTGCACCGCCACCGAAATGATGAGCAGCACCAATATGCTGGCTTCGGCGATGGGCTGGTACACCAGGCGGTACAGCATGGGGCCCAGCGGAATCACCAGCGCCAGCGCGAACAGCACGCTGATCCACAGCGGCGTGTCGGCGCCCACGACGTAGGGCGCGGCGAAATACAGGGCGATGGGCAGGCCGAGATTCCAGAGGGTGGCCTTGGGCATGCGGCTCCATTCACGCGAGCGGGCCGCCGAGATGAGCTCGACCAGGAAGGTGAGCGCGCCCACGATGAGCAGCAGCTTGACCGTGCCCGGCATGTGCCCGTTGACCATGAAGGCCAGCGTCAGCGCGCCATAGGCGACGAATTCGCCCTGCGGAATGAACACGACGCGGGTAACGAGGTACACCAGCACCAGGGCCAGGCCCAGCAAGGCATACACCGCGCCATTCAGGATACCGTCCTGGAGCAATATGAATATTATGGTTGAGTCCATCTAACTACATCCCATCTTGAGAAGAAGGAGCGCACCCGCCGCGCCGCACCGTGCCAGCCGCCAGGCCGCGCGTGCGGAACACGACCGCCCGCGAACGGCCGGCTTCGGGTTGTCTGCTTGGATTTCCCTGAAAAACACCTGCGGCAACCTCGGCTGGATGCTGAAAGAGCGCCGTCGGGTCGTCAGTCGTCATCAAATCGGTTGCCATACTAACATTCGATATTAGATCTAATTTAGCTGCGCATTATGGCGCAATTCAAATTCGGGCGTCTGCTAGGGGATTCCCTGTATTGCCCCCCATGTCGTCCGCAAGCTGTGCCTCAAGCGGGTGACACGGACAATTTCGGTTTCCAGCGGGAACCAACGCATACGCGCAAAGTCGATTAACATAGTCTCATGCCTGCCGCCCCGGCGCATGCCCGAAAACCCTGCCTTTTATATCTTTTGCAGGTTTTAAGGGTTTTGCCTGCCCAGCGCCGGCCGGGCGCCAAGTAATTATCGTCGTGCCGCCATGTCTCTTCCGAAAACCCACAAAACCGAATCCGAATGGCAAGCCGAGCTGTCGCCCATGGCTTACCACGTGCTGCGCCAGAAAGGCACCGAGCGCCCGTTCAGCGGCGCCTACTGGCAAACCACCCAGCCGGGCCTGTACCGCTGCGCCGGCTGCGGCACTCCCCTGTTCGAGTCCGACACCAAGTTCGACGCGGGCTGCGGCTGGCCCAGCTATTTCGCGCCGATAGACCCCGAGCGCATACGCGAAGAAACCGATTTCAGCCATGGCATGGTGCGCACCGAAGTAATGTGCAATCAGTGCGGCGGCCACCTGGGCCACGTGTTTCCCGACGGCCCCGCGCCCACCGGACTGCGCTATTGCATCAATTCCGCCTCCATGGTGTTCGAGCCCCAAGAATGAAAAAACTGCTTTTCGACCTGTTTCCGCTTATTCTGTTTTTTCTGGCGTTCCGCTACGCGGATATCTTCACGGCCACGGCCGTCGCCATGATCGCGGGGGTTGCGCAGATCGCCTGGCTCAAGCTGCGCGGCAGCGCCATCGAAACCATGCACTGGGTCAACCTGGCCATCATCATCGTGTTCGGCGGCGCCACGCTGCTATTGCACGACGATACCTTCATCAAATGGAAGCCCACCGTGCTGTACTGGCTGTTCGGCGGCGTGCTGCTGGGCGGCAAGCTGTTTTTCGGGCGCAACGTCATACAGGGCGTGATGGGCAAGCAAATCACCCTGCCCGAACCCATCTGGACGAAGCTGAACTACGCCTGGGCGCTGTTCTTCCTGGTGTCGGGCGCGCTCAACCTGTACGTCGCCTTCTCCGGCCAGTTCACCGACTCGCAGTGGGTCAACTTCAAGGTGTTCGGGCTGATGGCGCTGATGATTCTATTCGTGCTCGCCCAGTCCGTCTGGCTGGGCCGCCATATCGCCGCCGAAGCCGGCGACGCCTC
This sequence comes from uncultured Burkholderiaceae bacterium, assembly GCA_934525625.1. Lineage (GTDB taxonomy): Bacteria > Pseudomonadota > Gammaproteobacteria > Burkholderiales > Burkholderiaceae_B > Mesopusillimonas. Next base: position 161,106 of record CAKSZL010000007.1, on the reverse strand, counting down.
TTCCGCCTCCAAGGAGTCCTGATCCATGTCCGCGCAAGACCGCGCCGAACTCATCCGCGCACGCCTGGCCCCGCTGCAGGCCGACTCGCTGGAAATCATCGACGAGTCCCACATGCATGCCGGCCACGCCGGCGCGCAGTCGGGGGCCAGCCATTTCCGGGTGCGCATTTCCAGCCCGCAGTTCAACGGCAAGATGCCTTTGGCCCGGCATCGCCTCGTGTATGATCTGGTCCAAGATCTGATCCCCCATCCCATCCATGCGCTGGCCATCGACGCCCAGCCAAGTTCCAACAAAGGCAATTCATGAAACGACTCGCAACGCTGGCTCTCGCATGCGCGATGGCCGCTCCTGTTTACGCCCAGACGCTTGCAACGGTCAACGGCAAACCCATTCCGCAAAAACAGTACGACGAGCTCGTCGCCCTGCTCGTCGAGCGCGGCGAAACCGACACGCCCGAACTGCGCGAACGGGTCAAACAGGAAATGATCAACGGCGCAGTCTTCGTGCAAGCCGCCGAGAAAGCCGGCCTGGACAAGAAAGCCGACGTTCGCCAAGAGCTCGAACTGGCGCGCCAGAACATCCTGGCCCACGCGCTGATGGCCGATCACCTCGAAAAGAACCCCATCACCGACGCCCAAGTGCAAGCCCGCTACGACGAAATCAAGAACGCGCAGGCCAACCGCCAGGAATACAAGCTGCGCCACATTCTGGTGAAAGACGAAGCCGAAGCCAAGAAGCTGATCGCCGACATCAAGGGCAAGAAGACCACCTTCGAAGCCGCCGCCAAGAAAAGCTCCATCGACCCCGGCAGCGGCCAGAACGGCGGCGACCTGGGCTGGGGCCCGGTCACCAACTACGTGCCCGAATTCGCCTCGGCCGCCGAGGGCCTGAAGAAAGGCGAGATGACGCAAGCGCCGGTGCAAACACAGTTCGGCTGGCACATCATCGAAGTCGAAGACACGCGCCCGCTGCAATTCCCCGCGCTGGACGCCGTGCGCCCGCAGATCGAAGACATGCTGCGCCAGCAAAGCCTGGCCAAGCTGCGCGACGATTTGATGAAGGCTGCCAACGTCAAGTAAGGCGTTAACCGGCGGCTTGAATGGGCCGCCGCTAGCGCATTTTTGGTTTAAGTGCTTGCAAGTTTGCTCAACGCTGAGGTCGAGGGCCGGTGCCGGCATACTCACCTACAGCGGCCGTTGGAGGGCGCCGCGTGCTACCGAAGGCAGTGCGGGGGCAGTCGGCGAAAGCTGCCCGAGCTCCGCAAGCGCGCAGCGCTGAGGGCGAGTTCTTTCGCCGCCCGCACGTACGAGGTAGACGCGGGAAGCCCCGCGCAGCGGGGCCGCCCGACCGGCCGCTGGCGCGGACAAGCCCGCACCGGCCCTCGACCGGCTTAAAAACACACGCTCGCCATCAGATTTGTAAATACTTAAACCAAAAATGCGCTAAGCCCCCTCACCCTCGATAACAACATCCGGCGAAGCGCCGTCGGCGGAGCCACCCAGCAAGGCCAGCAAGCCGGCCTCGTCCACAATAGCCACGCCCAGTTGCTCGGCCTTGGCCAGCTTGCTGCCGGCTTCTTCACCGGCAACCACGTAAGCCGTCTTGCCGGAGACGGAACCGCTGACCTTGCCGCCTGCGGCCAGAATGCGCCGCGTGGCGTCGTCGCGCGTCAAGGTAGGCAGCGTGCCCGTCAGCACGAAAGTCTTGCCCGTCAGCGCCTGGCCGCCGGTGGGCATGGCTTCGGCCTGGGGTTCGACGCCCGCGGCCAGCAGCTTGGCCACGATTTCGCGGTTGTGGGGTTCGGCGAAGAAACGCCCTACGGAATCGGCGACGGCGGGGCCGACGTCGGGTACCGTCAGCAAGGCGGCTTCATCGGCTTGCATGACGGCTTCCACCGAGCCGAAGCGGCGCGCGAGGTCGCGCGCGGTGGTTTCGCCTACGTGGCGGATGCCCAGCGCGAACAGCAGGCGGCCCAGCTTGGGGCGGCGGGCCTTGCCCAGCGCCTCGACCAGGTTTTCGGCCGATTTACGGCCCATGCGTTCGTAGTTCAGCAGCTCTTCTACGCGCAGTGTGAAGAGGTCGGCCAGCGAGGTGATGCGGCCGCTGTCCACCAGTTGCTCGACCAGTTTTTCGCCCAGGCCTTCGATGTCCAGCGCCTTGCGGCCTGCCGCGTGCAGCAGGCTTTGCTTGCGCTGGGCGGAGCAGTACAGGCCGCCGGTGCAGCGCGAGATGGCCTCGCCTTCCAGGCGCACGATGGCCGAATCGCAGACCGGGCAGCGCGTGGGCATGACGAATTCGCGGGTATCGGGGCCGCGCAGCTCGGCCACCGCGCCCACGACTTCGGGAATGACGTCGCCCGCGCGGCGCACGATGACGGTGTCGCCGATGCGCACGTCCTTGCGCTTGACCTCGTCTTCGTTGTGCAGCGTGGCGTTAGTGACGGTGACGCCGCCCACGAATACCGGCTTCAGGCGCGCGACCGGCGTGATGGCGCCGGTGCGGCCCACCTGCACCTCGATGTCCAGCAACTGCGTCATTTCTTCCTGGGCCGGGAATTTATGCGCGATGGCGAAGCGCGGCGCGCGCGCGACGAAGCCCAGCACCTGCTGGGCGGCCAGGGCATTCACCTTGAACACCACGCCGTCGATGTCGAAGGGCAATTGATTGCGCTTGGCGTCGGCGGCCGCGTAGAAGTCGAGCAAGCCCTGCGCGCCGTGCACGACGCGGCGGTCGGTGTTGACGGGCAGGCCCAGTTGCCGGAGTGCGTCGAGCACGCCCGCCTGGGTGCCGGGTATGGGCGCGCCCTGCCATTCGCCCCAGCCGTAAGCCATGAAGCGCAAGGGACGCTGGGCCGTGATGCGCGGGTCCAACTGGCGCAGGCTGCCGGCCGCGGCGTTGCGCGGATTGACGAAAATTTTGTCGCGCCGGGCCTGCTGGGCGGCGTTCAGGGCGTCGAAATCGGCGCGGTACATCAATACCTCGCCGCGCACTTCGAGCACGCTGGGACAGCCCGCCCCCAACGTCAGCGGTATCGAGCGCATGGTGCGCACGTTGTGCGTCACGTCTTCGCCGACCTGGCCGTCGCCGCGCGTGGCCGCCTGCACCAGCCGGCCCTGCTCGTAGCGCAGGCTGATGGCCGTGCCGTCGAATTTGTATTCGGCCGTGTATTCGACCAGACCGCCCTCGCCCAGCATGCCGGCCGCCGTCAGCGTGTCGCTGACGCGTTTGTCGAAGGCGTGGATTTCCTCGGCGTCGAAAGCGTTGCCCAGCGACAGCATGGGAATGCTGTGGCGCACGCTGGCGAACGACGAGGCCGGCGCCGCGCCCACGCGCTGCGTGGGAGAGTCGGGCGACAGCCATTGCGGATGGGCTTGTTCGAGTTCTTCCAGCTCGCGCATCAGCGCGTCGTACTGGGCGTCGGAGATGACCGGCGCGTCGTCGACGTAATAGCGCCGGTTGTGTTCTTCGATGGCGGCCCGCAGGGCCTGGATGCGTTCGTATTCTGGCGAGGCGCTCATGGTGAATCGGAAAAACGGGGCCTTCGGCCCCGGAGGTGCTTCAGGAGAACAGGCGCAGGGTGCGCGTGGCGCCGGCCTGGAAGCCGGTGCGGTCCAGGGCCTGGCGCATTTCCAGCACTTGCTTGTCGATGGCCGCGTCGGCCTGCGGCATGACGGGGTTGCCCTGTTCGTCGAGCAGTTGGGCGTTCAGGCGCGACGCCATGTCGCGCCCCACGCCCGCCATGCGGCTGAAGGACTGTTCGTCGATCTGGCAGTTGGGCACGTCCAGCACGAGGTCCAGGCGCTCGATACGCTGCTCGGCGGTGGTGGCCAACGCCAGCGTGAAGCGCGGCAGGCCGGTTTCGGACATCCAGGCCAACTGGTCGCCGTACATGACGAAGCCGGCTTCGCGCACGATGGGCTCGACCTCGTGCAGGGGACGCGTCATGGCCGGCTTGATGCCCAGCACGACCTGCGCGTCCAGGCTGGCGCACAAGGCGTCGAGCTGGTTGGCCTGGCTTAGCACCTGCTCTTGCTCGGGGCCCTCGACGGTGCCGTCGAAGCTCTGCGCCAGGGTTTGCGCGGCCGACCACAGATGCGACCAGCCTATGTCGGTAAGCGGCCCCTGGCGATTGGCCAGCAACACCGTCAGTTGCAGCGAGCCATAGGATTCGTCGGCGCGCAGTTGGCTGGTGTGGGTGCCGGAATCGCGCATCACCAGCACGCGCACGGGCTTGCCCACCGAATGGGCCAGCCCCTGAAGGGCGTCGCGCAGTTGCGGGCCGGGCACGGGCTGGCCGAAGCTGACGTCGATGACGGCTTCGCAGGTGGGATCGGCTTCTTCGGCATCTTCGGCGGCCACCGTCATGCCCGGCTCGCGCCGGCTGCCGGAGGCCGAACCGCCCGCCGCCCCCAGCAAAGGGTCGTGTTCGCCTTCGGGGAAATGCGCCTGCATGCGCTGGCGCGCGCGGCGATCCTGCCACCAGTTGAATGCCAGCACCAGCCCAATCAGGACAACGCCCAGCGCTATCAATCCAATCTGCAAATCACTCATTGTCCGCCCCATCGGGTTTGGAAAAACTTGTTGTCATGACCAGCTCAGGCCTCCGCCAGTTGCAGCGCAGACTCGATGTCCACAGCCACGATGCGCGATACGCCCTGCTCTTGCATGGTAACCCCTATCAACTGGCGGGCCATCTGCATCGCTATCTTGTTGTGCGAGATGAACAGGAACTGCGTCTGTTCGCTCATGCTGCCGACCAGGTTGGCGTAGCGTTCGGTGTTGGCGTCGTCCAGCGGCGCGTCGACCTCGTCCAGCAGGCAGAACGGCGCGGGGTTGAGCTTGAACAGCGCGAACACCAGCGCGGTGGCGGTCAGCGCTTTCTCGCCGCCCGACAGCAGGTGGATGGTGCTGTTGCGCTTGCCCGGCGGCTGCGCCATCACCTGCACGCCGGCATCCAGGATTTCGTCGCCCGTCATCATCAGCTTGGCTTCGCCCCCGCCGAACAGCTTGGGGAAGAGTTCGCCGAAGTGGGCGTTGACGGCGTCGAAGGTTTCCTGCAGCAGCTCGCGGGTTTCCTTGTCTATCTTGCGTATCGCGGCTTCCAGGGTTTCGATGGCGTCCATCAGGTCGCCGTGCTGGGCGTCGAGGAAACCCTTGCGCTCGCGCGAAGTGTTCAGTTCGTCGAGCGCGGCCAGGTTCACCGGCCCCAGGCTTTCGACCTGGCGCGAGATGCGCTGCACTTCGGATTGCAGCCAATTGACGCGCGACCATTCCTCGGGCTGCTCGGCCAGCGTGCGCGCCAGGGCCTCGCGGTCTACCTCGTGGGCGTCGAGCTGCTCGGCGAACTGCTCGACCGCCAGGCGGGCCGCTTGCTCTTGCAGTTGCAATTGCATGATGCGCTGGCGGCGCGGCTCCAGCGAGCGTTCGAGTTCCAGCCGGCGCTCGTCGGCGGCGCGCAGCAAGGCCGCGAGATTGTCTTGTTCGATGCGCGCCTGGGTCAGCACTTCCTCGCATTGGGCACGCTGCTCTAGCGCGTCTTGCAAGCCGGCCTGGGCGGCGGTGGCGTCCAATTCGAACAGCTCGCCCTGCAGGCCTTCGAGTTCGTCCTTGGCGCGCTGCACCTGCTCGGCGGCCAGTTGCTGGTTGCGCTGCAAGTCGGCCACGCGCACTTGCAGCGAACGGATGGCGAATTGGGTTTCCTGCACCAGGCGTTCAGCGTCGCGCAAGGCCTGGCGCGCCTGCTCGGCTTTTTCGGCCAACTGCTCGCCCGACATCTGGGCGTCGGCGTAGCGTTCCTGGTGTTCGGCCAGTTCGAGGTCCAGAGTCTCGAAGCGCGCCTCGGCCTCGTCGCGGGCGGCGGCGAATTCTTCGGTCTGGCCCTTGATCTCGGCCAGGTCTTCGTGAATGCGCTGGGCGCGTTCGCCCGACTGGCGCGCCTGCTGCTGCAAGCGCGAGTGTTCCAACTGGATGTCGTGCAGGCGGCGCGTCAGTTCGGACACCCGCGTGCGCGCCGGCCCCATGGCCTGCGAAGCCTGCTGCCAGGCGGCCTCGGCGCGCGCCACTTCGGAGACCGCCTGATCGGCGATCAGATGGCGCGCCTTGAGTTCGCGCTGGAGGTTTTCGATTTCCTGCTGGCGCGCCAGCATGCCGGCCTGTTCGGAATCGGGCGCGTAGAAACGCACGCCGTGCGCATCGACGAGATGGCCTTCCTTCAGGACGAAGACCCCGCCCGACGGAAGCTCGGCGCGGGTGGACAAGGCCGTGGCCAAATCGGGGGCGATGAAGGCCTGCGAGGCCCAGCTATCGAGCACGGTGCGCAGGTCGGGATCGCTGATGCGCAGCTTGTCGGTCAGCGGCGTAAGCCCGGCCGGCGCCGACGCCGGCGGCTTGGCCACGGCGGGCTGATAAAAGGCCAGGCGCGCGGGCGGCGGGTCGTTGACGAAGGCGCGCGCGTGTTCGAGCTGGCGGATTTCCAGCGCCGTCATGCGTTCGCGCAGCACGGCTTCGAAGGCGGTTTCCCAGCCGGGCTCGACGTGCATTTTCTGCCAGAGCCGCGTCAGCGAGGTGAGGCCTTGCTGTTCCAGCCAAGGCTGCAGCGCCCCCTGCTTCTGCACATCGGCCTGCAGTTTGCTGAGCGCGGCCAGGCGCGCCTCGATGCGGGCCTGGGCGTCGGCTTCCTCGCGCGACTTGACGTGAGCCGCCGCGCGCGTTTCGTCCAGGCCGGGCAGGCGGTCTTCGAGCTCGGCCAACTGGCCCTGGGATTCCTCGAGCTGCTCTTCCAGCACGGCCAGCTCGCCGGCCAGGTGCTCCAGCGCGGCGGGGTCGGGCGCGTCCAGCTCGCGCAATTCTTGTTCGAGGCGTTCGCGGCGCTGCGCCAGCTGGTTGATTTGGCGGTCGGCATCGCGCTGAGTCTGGGCCACCAGGGCCAGGCTTTGCTCGACGCGCGCCAGCGCGCTGCGCATTTCCTCGCGCGAGGCGCCGGCGGCGCGCACCTGGGCCTCGACGTCGGGCAGGGCCTGGGCGGCGGCTTCGGCGCGGGCCTGTTCTTCTTCCTGGCGAGCCTGGAGTTCCTCGGCCTCGTGCGCGGCCTGCTCGATCTGTTGCCGGCAGTGTTCTTGCTGCGACTGCCATTCCTCGATCTGGGCCTGCAACTGGTTGCGCCGGGTTTGCAGGCGGTTGCGCGAGTCGACCACGTGGCGGATCTCGGCTTCCAGGCGGCTGACCAAGGCGCCAGATTCGAACACCTTGCCTTGCGCGGCATGCACGGCGTCGCCGGCGGCATAGTGGGCCTGGCGGCGCGATTCGAGCTCGGCCTCGCAGGCGCGCAGATCGGCGGTGGAGGCTTCGAGGTCGGTCTGGGCCTGTTCGATGGCCAGGAATTTGTCTTTCTGCTCTTGGCGGGCCTGGCGTTCCTTCAGCAGCCAGAGGGCGTGCTGTTTTTTCTCGCCTTCTTCCTGAAGGCCACGGTAGCGCATGGCCACTTCGGCCTGGCCTTCGAGCTTTTCGAGCTGGCTGCCCAGTTCGCGCAGGATGTCTTCGACGCGGGTGAGGTTTTCGCGCGTGTCGGACAGCCGGTTCTCGGTTTCGCGGCGGCGCTCTTTATAGCGCGACACGCCCGCGGCTTCTTCGAGAAAGACGCGCAGTTCTTCGGGGCGGGCCTCAATGAGGCGGTTGATCATGCCCTGGCCGATGATGGCGTAGCCGCGCGCGCCCAGGCCTGTGCCCAGGAAGATGTCGTGGATGTCGCGGCGGCGCACCTGCTGGTTGTTGACGTAGTAGCTGCTGGTGCCGTCGCGCGTCAGCACGCGGCGCACGGCGATTTCGGCATAGGCGCTCCACTGCCCCGCCGCCCGGCCTTCGGCGTTGTCGAACACCAGCTCGACCGACGCCCGCGCCGCCGGCTTGCGGTTGCCCGAGCCGTTGAAGATGACGTCCTGCATGGATTCGCCGCGCAGCTCGGAGGCTCGGGTTTCGCCCAGCACCCAGCGCACAGCGTCGATGATGTTGGATTTTCCGCAGCCGTTGGGACCCACCACGCCCACCAATTGGCTGGGCGTGGGAATGACCGTCGGTTCCACGAACGACTTGAACCCGGCTAATTTGATTTGAGTCAGGCGCACAATTAAATAACGGAAAAAACGGCGGAGATAGCAGGCTGAAGACCCGGCGGATTTTAATCTTCCTATGATAACGCACTGAAGGCGGGCGCCCGGCCCCGCAAACAGGCCTGAAAACGCCTGGGGCCGCCCGTATCCGCGTACGCCCGCCGCTTCCGGGGCGCCCACGGCCCTCAATCATCAGGAATTGTCAAAAGTGCAACCGTTTGGTTCCGGGAAGGGGCGGTAAGCCGCCTAGGGCCTGGTTGCGCCCTCAGCGCGGCGCCGGACGGTCGCGCTGGATGATTTCGCCCAGCCCCGTGTAGAACGGCCCGCCCAGCCGGGCAAGCGGCGCCAGCGCCCGGCTGTCCACGCGCTGGCCGTCGAAGGCCTCGTGCGCCACGTGGAAGGCCAGCACTTCGCCGATGTACAGCACGTTGACGCCGTTGCCCAGCGGCAGCCGGTGGCGCAGCACGCACTCCATCTGCGCGCGCGCCCAGGCGACGCGCGGCACCGGCACGCACAGGCCGGGCAGCAGCGGGATGCCCAGCGCTTCGGCCTCGCCCGCTTCGGCGGGATAGCCCGCGCTGCTCTCGTTGACGGCGTCCACCGCCCAGGCGGGCGGCATGTTGACGACGAAAGCGCCGCTCTGCTCGATGTTGCGCGCGGTGTCTTTCAGGCGACCGTCGTCTTCGACGTTGATGTTGACCGCCAGCATGGGCGGCGAATGCGCCACGTAGTTGAAGGAGCTGAACGGCGCCAGGTTGACCACGCCCCGCTCGCTTTGCGTGCTGATCCACGCAACGGGGCGCGGTACGACCACGCCCGTCAGCAGGCGATAGGCCATGCCGGCCGCCATGCTCTGCGTTTCCAGGCTGGCGTAGTCGCCCGCCGCCAGCGCCTTTGCCTCACCTATTTCATGTGTCTGCATGCCATTCATTGTCCATCATATAAAAAGCTGTATCGCCGGCAGAAAACCCTCGCAGCCTAGCAGCGCGACGCGCTTCTCGACAATGCGCAAACCGTCACCAACAGGCCGCAGCATATAGCGCACGCTGGCACCCAGCGTCAACTGATTGCCGCCCTGGCGCTCCATATAGAACAGATTGCAGCCGGCGACGTGCAGCCCCTCGGGCGTGTCCGGCAGCACCTCGGGGCGCTGTACGACGTGCAGCGCGCGCACCTTGGGGTGCAGCGAGTGCGCCTGGGCGTGGCTCATGCGGTCTATGCGCAGCTTCAGCAGCATCTTGTCTTCCAGCGCGATGGAAACGTGCAGCTCCTTATCGGTCTGGTCTTCGTCCGCGGGCACCCAGTACACGCCGTCCTCGGCGAACAGCTCGTACCACTCCGCATAGCGCCGCTCGTCGAGCAGGCGGTTTTCCAGGTAGACGAAATCCGTCAGGACTTCGCGCAGGTTTTCTCGACTCATGCCCGCTCCTCGCCGGGTTGGCGCATCATCTCCAGCCAGGCCCGGAACTGGTTGCGCATCAAGGCTTCGCTATTGCCGTCGGCCAGCGCGTTCTCGGGCCTATCCGATTCGTCCGGGCTGAACTGGCGCCGCAGGTTGACCCAGGGGTTGCCCGCGCAGGCCAGGCTGGTCTGCTGGCTTTCGAACAAATGCACGTCGTCGTGGCCGACGACGCTCATGGGCGAGAACACCAGCCGGCTGTACATCAGGCCGCGCTTGAGCATCACCTCGGGCGCGCCCTTGGGCTGGAACGACCAGACCTCCAGGCGCGTCAGGCCGGCGCTGACCGGCCGCAGCACACGGATGATCTGCGGCGAGCCCTTGGACGCCATGGACGGGTAGAACACCACGTTCTGCGGCGAGAACGCCAGTATCTCCCGGGCGCGCTGCGGCCCGTGCGCCTGCTCCAGCTGCTCTTGGTAGCCGGGAATATCGGAATAGGCCGAATGGATGCTGAACTCGGTGCCCAGAATGCTGTGGCCATTGGGCAGGGTCAGCGCGCCCATCTTGGAATAGAAGTCGTAGCCCGCGCCGAACGGCAGCAGTTGTTCCAGCGCGGCCGGGTTCGCGTCGGCGAATTCATGGCTGATGTCGCCCGCCGTGCCCGAAGCGGATTCGTGCGTGGAGACCGGATGGACGGAATCGTTGATGTTCTCGATGTACATCTTCCAGTTGCAGCGGATTTCGGCGCGCACGCAGCCGCCCGCCACCTGCAGCTCGCCCTCGGGGGAACGGTCGGCCATGTTGTCCAGCGCCTTGAGCGCCGAACCGAAGAAGTCGTGAAAATCAGGCCCCTGCTGGCTGATGCGGGCAAACACGAAGCCGCGGTATTCGGCCACGCCGCCCGGCTTGGACAAGCCTTGCGCAGCGACGCTTTGCTCGAATCCCGTGCCCTCGTAGCCGGCTTTCAGCGACACGCCGCGCAGGCGGCCGTCGAAATCGAAATTCCAGGCGTGGTACGGGCAGCGCAGCAACCTGGGCACCTTGCCGCTGGGCTCGCTGAGCAGGCGTGCGCCCTTGTGCGCGCAGCGGTTCAGCAGCACGCGCACGCCGCCGTCGGCGTGGCGGATCATGATGACCGGATGGCCGACCAGGTCGACGGTGAGGTAGTCGCCCGTCTCGGGCACCTGGCTGGCATGGCCCACGTACAGCCACGAGCGCGCGAACAGCCTTTCTCTTTCGAGCTCGAAGATGTCCTCGCTCAGATAGACGTCGCGGTGCACCTGCGCCGCTTCGACCAGCCCGGCCACCGCCTGGGGGTTCGCGCGATAGTCCGCGCCGCTCCTGTCCATATCCCTGCCCTCCTATTGTTCCGTTTCCGCCAATGCCATCTGAGCCTCCAGGAGCTCTTGCTCCGGCGGCCAATGCGCTTGCGCATCGTCCGGCGGCACGCTGGACAGCAATACCCTGGTGTAGGGGTGCCGCGGGTGGCTGAACACGCTCTCGGTCTCGCCCTGCTCGACCACGCTGCCGCGATACATCACCAGCACGCGCTGGCACAGATAGCGGATGACGGACAAGTCGTGCGAAATCAGCACGACGGCGATGCCCAGCTCGCGGTTCAGGCGCAGCAGCAGATTCATAATGAGCGCCTGCACCGAGACGTCCAGCCCCGACACGATTTCGTCCGCGATCAGCAGCCTGGGCGCGGCACACAAGGCGCGCGCGATGTTGACGCGCTGCTTCTGGCCGCCCGAAAGCTGCGAGGGGAAGCGCGGCAAGGCGTCGCTCGCCATGCCCACCTGCCCCACCAGGCGTCCGGCGGCCTGGCTGCGCTCGCCCGCCGTGACGCCCGCCTGTATCTCCATGGCCTGGGTAATCAGTTTTTCGACGGTGCGCCTGGGGTTCAGCGCCGAATCCGGGTCCTGGAACACCATCTGCACCCTCTTGCGCATTTGCTCCAGTTGCTGTGCCGTCGCCTGATGGCGCGCCGTGCCGCCCACCAGCACCTCGCCGCTGGTGGGCGCGAGCAAGCCCGCCATCACGCGGGCCAAGGTGCTTTTGCCGCTTCCGCTTTCGCCGACCACGCCCACCAGTTCTCCGGGACGAATGACCAGCGACAACGGCTTGAGCGCATGGAAATAGGCCCCCACGCCGCGCGGACTAGCGTCCGCTTGCTGCCCCCCAAGGGGGCGCTTTTTGCCTTGGGGCGGCCCGGCGGCAAAAAGGGCCCTTACGCCGCGCTGGCTGACACCTTTGACCGCATAGCGCATGCCCGCCTCGCGCAATTCCAGCAAGGCTTCGCCCTGCTGCGTGACGGAGAGGGCGCGCTTGTTCAGGTCGGCCGTGCGCGCGCCTTGCTCCACGCGGCACGCCGACGCGCAGCGTATGTAATGCCCTTGGCCCACGCTTTCCAGCGGAGACACGCGAGACTCGCACTCGGCGTTGCGCGTGGCGCAGCGCGGCGCGAAGCGGCAGCCCGGCAGTTCGGCCATGACGCGCAGGCCCGGCATCAGGTCGGGCAATACGGGCAGCTCGTAAAGATTGCCTTGCAGCGAAGGCGTGGCCAGCTTGAGCGCCCACGAATACGGGTGCCTGGGCTGTTCCAGCACCTGCCGCGCGGGGCCGGTTTCGACCACGTCTCCGGCGTACAGCACCGCCACGTCGTCGCAAACATGCGCCGCCATGCGCAAATCGTGCGTGATCAGGATGACGGCGGTTTCGTACTTGCGCTGGATCTGGCGCAGCAAATGGATGATCTGCACCTGGGTTACGACGTCCAGCGCCGTCGTCGGCTCGTCGGCGATGATGAGTTCCGGGTTGCCGGAGAACGCCATGGCGATCAGCACGCGCTGGCATTGCCCGCCCGAAAGCTGGTGCGGATAGCGGCCCAGTATCTGCGCGGGTTCTGGCAGGCCGACTTCGGCCAGGCGCGCATGGGCATAGGCTTCGCGCTCGCCGCGCGCAATGCCCACGCGCTTGAGGTGTTCACGCATCTGCTGCCGTATGGTCAGCACGGGGTTCAAGGCGGACAAGGGTTCCTGCGGAATGAAGGCGATGCGCCGGCCCAGATAGCCGCGCGCCGCCCGGCCGGTCAGGCGTTCGCCCTGGAAGCGAACCTCGCCAGCGGCAAACCTCAGATTGGACGGCAGCAAGCCGGCCACGACGCGGCCCACCATGCTTTTGCCCGCGCCCGATTCGCCGACCAGGCCCAGCGTGCGGCCCTTGCCGACCTCGAAATCGACGTGGCGCAGCAAGGCGACGTCCCGCCCGTCCACGCTGGCGGTCACCTGCACGCCCGAGAATTGGAGTACGGGTTGAGCAAGCATGTCAGGCCCTTTTTTGTAGACGAGGGTCGAGCGTGACCCGCAAGCCGTCGCTGAGCAGATTGAAGGCCAGCACGGCGAAGATGATGCCCGCGATGGGCGCCAGCAGCGTCCAGCCGGCCTGGTAGATCTGGTCGCGGCCGTCCGCCAGCATCACGCCCCAGGCCACCACGTCGGAGGGCACGGACAGGCCGACGAAGCTGAGGATGGCTTCGACGATGATGGCCACGCCCATTTGCAGGCTGAACAAGGTAAGAATCAGCGGCAGCACGCCGGGCAGGATTTCGCGCGTCATGGTGCGCCAGTGCGAAAAGCCCAGCAGGCGCGCCGCCTGCACGTACTCGCGTTCACGCGCCACGATGACTTCCGCGCGCACCACGCGGTAGAAACGCGTCCAGTCGACCAGCACGACGGCCAGGATCACGTTGCGCACGCCGGTGCCCAGGCCCACCATCAGCAGCATGGAAAACACCACCGGCGGCACCGACAGCCACAGCCCCACGATGAAACCCATGGCGCCGTCGAAGCGGCCGCGCAGATAGCCGGCCAGCAGCGCCAGCGCCGAGCCGAACAGCATGGCGCCCGTGGCCGCCAGCACCGCGACCTGCAAGGCGATGCGGCTGCCGTAGATGAGGCGCGACAGCACGCAGCGCCCGAGCGAATCGGTGCCCAGCGGATACTGGGCCATGCCGCCTTCGTCCCATGAAGGAGGCAGCAGCGTGGCCAGCAGGTCTTGCGCATTGGGGTCGTTGGGCGCCAGCCACGGCGCACAGACGGCGACGAACACGAACACCAGCACCATTGCGCCGCCCACCGCCACCTTGGGGTGCCGCAGCGCGCGCCACAGACGGCCGCGCGGGCTAGCGCCTGAATCCGCTTTCTTCGTCATGCTTTCCTCAACTTGGGATTCAAGGCGGCGTACAGGCCGTCCACGCAGAAGTTCACGGCCAGCACGATCAGGCAGAACACCAGGGCCACGCCCTGTATCAGCGGCAGATCGAAATTCTTGATGGCCTGCACCATCAGATTGCCCAGGCCGGGGAAGGAGAAGATCACCTCGATCAGCAGCGTGCCGCCGAACAGGAAACCGAACTGCACGCCCAGCAGCGTCAGCGTGGGCAGGGCCGCGTTCTTGAGCATGTGGCCCCACAGGATGCGGCGCTCGGACACGCCGCGCAGGCGCGCCACGTTGACGTAAGGCTCGGTGGCGACTTCCAGCAGGCTGGAACGCAGCACCCTGGCGATGATGGGGCTGAACGACAAGGCCAGCGCCAGCGCGGGCAGCAGCAGGTGGCGCAAGGCGTCCCACCACGCGGCCCACTGGCCGTGCAGCAAGGTGTCCAGCAGCAGAAAGCCCGTGGGGCCGGACGCCTCGAAAGACGGATCCAGGCGGCCCATGAAAGGCAGCACGGGAAAGATCACGCCCAGCACGACGATGAGGATGATGCCCCACAGGAACGAAGGTACGGACAGCAGCAGCACCAGCAGGAAATCCGCCGGAATCTCGGTCTTGCGACCCTCAAAGCGGTACAGGGCGACGCCGCCCGGTATCGCGATGATCAGCGCCATGACGAGGCTGACCAGCGCCAGCTCCAGCGTGGCCGGCAGCGCCGTGCGGATCAGCGCGGTGACCGGCTCGCGGAAGAAGATGGAGTTGCCCAGGTCGCCGCGCGCGGCGTTCTGCAGCCAGACCATGTATTGCTTGAAGATGGAGCCGTCCATGCCCAGCGCGCGGCGCAGGGCCTCGGCGTCCTCGTGGGTCGCCGAAGGCGGCAGCATCATGCCCAAGGGGTCGGAAGGGATGAGCCGAAGCAGGATGAACACGATGACGGACAACAGCAGCGCCGTGACCGCCACCACGCCGGCCTTTCTCAACACCAGGCTTGGATAGCCATGCATCTGATTATTTCCAGCTGTAGTCCTGGGGCAGGATGTAGCCCGTCTGATAGGTGGGCAGGTTCAGGCCCTTCTTGTAGGCGATGGTGGAAATCGACTGCAGCACGGGGATGCTCCACGCGTTTTCGGACGAGCGCTTCATGATGGCGTGATAGCCGGCCATGCGCTTTTCCTCGTTCATCTCTTTGCTGAGCGCGTCGATTTCATCGGCCAGCGCGGGGTCTTTCCAGGTGGAAAAGCGCAGGCGCGGGTCGAGGATGCGGCCGACGCCGAGATCGGGGTCGCCGGTGGCGTTGGCCCACACGTAAAGCATCACGCCGTCCAGCTTGGACGAATGGCTAAGCTCCAGATACTTGGCCATGGTGATTTCTTCTACCGTGGTTTCGATGCCGATCTGGCTCCACATTTGCGCAATGGCGCGCGCCATGTCGTAGTCGGAAGGAAAGGTATTGTTGGTGGACAGCAGGCGCATCTTCAGCGGCTTGTCCTTGCTGTAGCCGGCCTTGGCCAGCTCGGCGATGGCCTGCTCGCGGTCGAAGGGGATGGTGAAACCCGGCACGTCGGCCGCGGAGCCTTTGGTGCCCAGCACCGACAAGGGCTGCGCGACGCTGTTGTAGAAGGCGCGCGACAAACCCTGCTTGTCTATGGCCAGTTGCATGGCCTTGCGCAGATGCTCGTTCTGGAAGGTTTCCACGTAGCTGGGCATCTGCAGGATGAACATTTCGCTGTAGGGGTAGGTCTTGGCCTCCAGGTTGGGAGACTTCTGCAGGCGGTTGACCTCGCGCACGGGGATCTGCGCGGAGACGTCCACGCGCCCGGACTCGACCGCCGCCACGCGCGCGGAGGAATCCGGCACGATCTCGAACACCACCTTGTCTATCGCCGGCTTGCCGGCCCAATACTTGTCGAAGGCTTCCAGCGTAATGCGCGAGCCGCGCTGGTAATTGACCAGGCGATAGGGGCCGGCGCCCACGGGCTGCTTGAGAAAGCCGTCTTCGCCGACTTTTTCGATGTAGGCCTTGGGCAGGATGTAGGCCGTTAAGAAAGCCAGGCTCTTGATGGCCGTGGGCGTGGGCTTGGAGAACGTCATGACGGCCTGGTGCGGATTGACCACTTCGATGCCGCTTACCGTCGGCATCATGCCGTTCAGGGCCAGCGCCTTGTTGCCGGCCGCGCGCTCGAACGTGAACTTGAGGTCTTCGGCCGTCAGCGGGCTGCCGTCATGAAAGAAGATGTCCTTGCGCAGATTCAGTTCCAGCTTCGTTCCGCTGTCGTCCAGCCAGCGCCAGGATTCGATCTGGCGCGGCACGGCCGTGAGCTTGTCGTCCATGAAGGTGGGGGAATCGAATACCGCCTTGTACACGGATTGCCCGGCCGGAAAGGTGACCGCCGTGGGGTCCCAGGTGGGCAAATCCACCGGATACGCGATTTTCAGTTCGTTGGAAGCCGCGTGCGCCGCTCCCGCCAACATGGCCGTCATCGCCATGGCCCCCAACAGCTTGCGGGCCGTCCTCTTACACCAAGTCTTCATGGAATTGCTCCTGTTGTTTGCATGGTCGGGATGGAGCGGAGGAACGTCTACCCGGCATCCTCTAAAAAGTATATTGTTTGATTCAAATCACCCAAATAATGGATTACCCTATTTTTTATCAAAATAAAATCAATATGTTATTGTTCACATAAGAATATAAACTTAGAAGAAACCGAAGAGGACGACATGGCCGAATCCCTACGCGACCGCCTGCAATGGCAAACCGAGCAAGGTCAGATCATGGATGCCGACCGGCGTTACGTGATGATGCGGGCCGACGTGCTGATGGGCCTATTCCGCGAACTGCCCACCGATGCGGCGCGCGCCCAGGCCCTGGTCGCGCTGGCGCGCTCCACCGCACGGGGCGGCGGCGCCTCCACCCGCGCTTATTTTCAAACGCTGCGAGGCGACGTCGGCGCGCTTCTGAATACAATGGCGGGCTATTCCTCCGAACTGGGCTGGGGCGTTTGGGCTTTTTCTGCGCCGCCGGGGCAAGACGCCCTGCTGCTGGAAGTCCGCAACAGCCCGTTCGCGGCCGGCTTCGGCGCCAGCGCCCACCCGGTTTGCCACCCCATCGCGGGCATACTGCAAACCGTCGGCGAACTGGCGCTGGGGCGGCCGGTAACCGTGGAAGAAACCTCGTGTGCGGCGCAGGGCCACGCGCAATGCCATTTTGAAATCCGGCCCGCCTCCTCCGACAGCTCTTGATAACCTTGCCGTGAAGACCGCCGAAAAACCGACGCAAAAGCTGAAGATCCGCGAACAGGTGTACCAGCACCTGCGCGCCCGCATGCGCAGCGGCCGGCTGACGCTGGAAGACCGGCTCGTCGACCACGAAATCGCGGCGGAACTGGCGGTGTCGCGCATGCCCGTGCGCGAAGCCTTGCTGCAGCTCAAGAACGAAGGCCTGCTCGAAGGCACGTCGCGCGGCTTCCGGCTGCGCCGGTTCACTCCCACCGACATCGCGCAAATGTTCGAGGTGCGCCTGCTGCTGGAGCCCGCCGCCGCCTGCAGCGCCTGCGAAAAGGCCACGGTGGAGGGCCTGGCCCGCATGCGCCAGGCCGTCGATGCATCGCAGCTCGCCCACGACGAAGACGACGCGGTGGCCTACATGGCCGCCCAGACCATGTTTCGCCAGACCTGGATCAGCATGGTGCCCAACCCCCATCTGGCGCAGATGATCACCCGCCTGGCCGACCACGTCGAAGCCGTGCGGCTGGCCACGCTGCGCGACCCGAAGTTCCGCTACTGGTCGCTATCGTCCAGCCACAAGCTGCTGGACGCCTTTCTGCGCCAGGACACCCAACTGGTCGAGCAGGCCGTGCACTACAACCTGCGCAACGCCGCCACCTCCTACTACGCCACCCAGGACAAGCTGGTCGGCACACGCTGAAGCCGAAGGCCGTACGCACGCATCGGCCCGGGCCCATCTTTCTTCCCGCCGATTTCCGCATGGCTGTTGCATGACGCTATACTTTCATGCACTTTTACTTGCAGTACGTTTCATTACAAACTCGCATCATGCCCAAGCGCCCGCTATCGGTTCCCTGGTTTCCCCATGTCTGAGACTCGCCGCGCCGTTTCATCTTCACCTCTCCGACACCAGGAACCCGCGTGAAAAAAGGCTTCTACCTCGTCATGGCCGCGCAGGGCTTGTCGTCACTTGCCGACAATGCTCTGCTGATCGCCGCCGTCGCCCTGATCATGGACCTGCACGGCCCGGACTGGATGGCGCCCATGATGAAGTGGTGGTTCGCGCTGGCCTACGTGGTGCTGGCCGCCTTCGTCGGCGCCATCGCCGACACCTTCCCCAAGGGCAAGGTCATGTTCGCCACCAACGGCGTCAAACTGTTCGGCTGTCTGCTGATGTTCAGCCACGGCCTGCTCGGCCTGGACACCGGTGCGCAACTGGTGCTGGTGTTCGTGGCCTATACGCTGGTGGGCATAGGCGCGGCGGCCTATTCGCCGGCCAAGTACGGCATCATCACCGAAATGCTGCCGCCCGCGCTATTGGTGAAGGGCAATAGCTGGATAGAAGGCCTGACGGTGCTTTCCATCATCGTGGGCACCGTGCTGGGCGGCGTGCTCATCAGTCCGTCGGTCTCCAGCGCCTTGCTGGAACAGCCCTGGCTGGCCTCGATGGCCAGTACCCGAGCCGAGGCCGCCATTCTGCTGATCGCGCTCATCTATTGCCTGGCGGCGGCCTGCAATCTACTGATTCCGCGCACCGGCATGCGCTACCCCGTGCAGCACACCAACCCCTGCAAGCTGGTGCGCGAGTTTTCCAATTACGTGCGCATTCTGTGGCGCGACAAGCTGGGGCAGATTTCCCTGGCGGTCACCACGCTGTTCTGGGGCGCCGGCGCCACGCTGCAATTCATCGTCATCGAATGGGGCGCGCAGCACCTGGGCTACCGCCTGGACCAGGCCTCCATCCTGATGGGCGTGGCCGCTTTCGGCACCATTTTCGGCTCCATCCTGGCCGGCATGGTGCCGCTGCGCCATGCCTTGCGCGTACAGCCGCTAGGCGTGGTGATGGGGCTGGCCGTGCTGCTGATGCCGGTGGTGGTCAGCACTTGGTCGGTCTACGCGCTGCTGTTCTTCGTGGGCGCGCTGTCGGGCTTTTTCGTGGTGCCCATGAATGCGCTGCTGCAGCATCGCGGCCACGTGCTGCTGTCGGCCGGGCATTCCATCGCCGTGCAGAACTTCAACGAACAGTTGAACATCCTGCTGATGCTGGGCATGTACAGCCTGCTGCTGTGGCTGCGGCTGCCCATCAACGTCATCATCATCATCTTCGGCCTGCTGGTGGCCTTCCTGATGCTGGGCTTCATGTACTGGAGCCACCTGAACCACCGCGCCAATCCCGGCCTGCAAGAGCAGATCGGGTCGAACGAACACGGGCAGGCGCTGCGCAAATCGCAGCATTAAATTCCATTCCCAGATCGAACGAGTACGCGAAGGCGAAGCGCAGACAGTACAAGTCGTACGGCAAGCGAAGCCAACAAAGTAATCGTTCGATCTGGGAATGGAATCAAAACTGCGCCACGCAGGCCAACAGTTCCTCGCCATAAGCCTCGCGCTTGCGCGCGCCTATGCCGGTGATGCCGGCCAATTCTTCCAGGTTGCGCGGGCGGCGCAGCGCCACGTCGCGCAGCGTGGTGTCGTGGAAGATGACGTAGGCGGGCACGCCGTGACTGCGCGCGGTGGCGGCGCGCCAGGCTTTCAAGGCCTCGAAGCGGGCCTGCACTTCTTCGGGCAGATCCTGCACCGCCGCGGCGGGAGCACGGCCCTTGCTGCGGGCGGCGCCGCGCTTGGCTTCGGGGGCCGCGCGGCGCAGGCGCAAGACGACCTCGCCCTTGAGCACGGCGCGGCTTTCCTCGGTCAGCACCAGCGTGCCGTAGCCTTCGTGATCCACCGTCAGCAGGCCGCGCGCCAGCAATTGGCGCAATACGCCGCGCCAGGCCTGCTCCGACAAATCGGTGCCCACGTTGAATACGCTCAGGCTTTGGTGGTCGTGCTGCTTGACGCGGTCGGTCAGCTTGCCGCGCAGAATGTCGATAATGTGCCCGGCCCCGAAGCGCTGGCCGCGCTCGCGCCATAAGCGGTACACGGCGGACAGCACCTTCTGGGCCGCCTGTGTGCCGTCCCAGGATTCGGGCGGCGTCAGGCAGTTGTCGCAATGCCCGCAGGGCTGTATGGGCTGGTCGAAGTATTCCAGCAGATGCTGGCGCCGGCAGCCCACGGTTTCGCACAAGCCCAGCATGGCGTCCAGTTGCGCCACCTGGCGCCGGCGGAATTTATCGTCGCCCTGTGACTCGTCTATCATGCGCCGGTGCTGGGACACATCTTGCAGGCCGTAGGCCATCCAGGCCGTGGACGGCAGGCCGTCGCGGCCGGCGCGGCCGGTTTCCTGGTAGTAGCCTTCTATGGATTTGGGCAGGTCGACGTGGGCCACGAAGCGCACGTCGGGCTTGTCTATGCCCATGCCGAAGGCGATGGTCGCCACCATGACCAGGCCGTCCTCGCGCAGGAAACGCGCCTGGTTCTCGGCGCGTATCTGGGTGCTGAGGCCGGCGTGGTAAGGCAATGCCTGGATGCCGTGGCTGCTGAGCCAGCCGGCCAGGTCTTCGCAGCGCGCCCGCGAGGCGCAATAAATAATGCCGCAATCGCCCTCGTGATCGGCGCGGATGAAATCCAGCAACTGGCGCTTGATCTCCTGCTTTTCGACGATGCGATACAGAATGTTGGGCCGGTCGAAGCTGGCGACGAAATGCCGCGCGTCTTCCAGCGCCAGGCGCTGCGCGATCTCGATGCGCGTCTGGGCCGTGGCGGTGGCCGTCAGCGCGATGCGGGGCACGTCGGGCCAGCGCTCGGCCAGCATGGACAAACCCAGGTATTCCGGCCGGAAATCGTGCCCCCACTGCGACACGCAATGCGCCTCGTCGATGGCGAACAGCGCCACCCTGCCCTGCTGCAGCAGGTTCAGGCAGCGATCCGTCAGCAAGCGCTCGGGCGCCACGTAAAGCAGGTCGAGCTTGCCGGCGATGAAGGCTTCCTCCACGTCGCGCGCGGTGCGCCAGTCTTGCGTCGAATTCAGGAAAGCGGCCTTGACGCCAAGCTCGCGCAAGGCGTCCACCTGGTCCTGCATCAGCGCGATCAGCGGCGACACGACGACGCCGGTGCCTGCGCGGATGAGAGCGGGTATCTGATAGCACAAGGACTTGCCGCCGCCCGTGGGCATCAGCACCAGGGCGTCGCCGCCCCGGGCGACCTGCTCGATGACGTCGGCCTGGAAGCCCCGGAACTCGTCGTAGCCGAATATCTGCTGCAACAGCGTCTGGGCTTCGGGCAAGGCGGAGTTCAACGTTGAGGGCATACGCGCAAAACACGGCGCCGGCCTGTACGGGCCGGCGCGGCAGGGAAAAGGAGGAAGGGACATTGTAGCCGGTGGCGCGCGGCAGGCCATCGTGCGTTCCCTGTTTGCCGCCGCTTCGCCGCCCTGCCGGCCTGCGCTTCCCCGCATGACGGCGTATATCGCCAACCATTTCAAGCCATTACACCCCCGCTTGCCTACCGCCCGCGTCTGGCGCACACTGCGGTTCCATGGACACTTCGCTCACCAAGGTATTGGTCGTCGACGACGACCCGGCCCTGCGGCAACTGCTGGCCGACTACCTCAACCGCAACGGCTACGACACGCTGCTGGCGCCCGACGCCAGCGACCTGGAGTCGCGCATCCAGCGCTATCACCCGCAGCTCGTCGTGCTCGACCGCATGCTGCCCGACGGCGACGGCGTGGACGCCTGCCGCCGCCTGCGCGACATGGGCGAGGACATCCCCATCATCGTGCTTACCGGGCGCGACGAAACCGGCGACAAGGTCACCGGCCTGCAGGCCGGCGCCGACGACTACCTGGGCAAGCCCTTCGATCCGCGCGAACTGCTGGCCCGCATCGAAGCCGTCCTGCGCCGCAAGAAAGGCGCTTCGGCGCTGCTGCGCCAGCAGCCCGTCCACTTCGGGCCGTTCACCTTCGACCCCACCACGCGCCAACTGGCGCGCGAGGGCCGGCCCATCAAGCTGACGGGCGGCGAGATCAATCTGCTCGAAGCGCTGGTGGCCAACCCCGGCAAGCCGCTGTCGCGCGACCGCCTGCTGGCCCTGGCGCGCGACGACGAACACGGCGAACGCAACGACCGCGCCATCGACATCGCGGTGCTGCGCCTGCGCCGGGCCATCGAGGACGATCCCAAGCAACCCCGCTGGATACAGACCGTATGGGGCGTCGGCTACCGTTTTTCGCCCTGATGAAGCGCCTGCTGCCGCGCTCGCTGCGCACGCGACTGATTCTGCTGGTGCTGGGCACGATACTGGTGGTGCAGGCGGGCACGCTGGCCACCGTCGCGCATTACCGGCACAAATTCACCGAAACCGTGGTCGTCGACGTCACCACCACGACCATACGCACGCTGCAGGCGGCGCTGGTGGAAATGCCCGCGCACCGGCGCGCCGAATTCATCCGGCAGGCGTCGCAGAACGAGTGGTACATCTCGTCGCGCACCCTGCCCTCGCAAACCGAGCTCGAACGCCGCCCCCCCAACCAGGACAGCCACGGCAACACGCGCAAGAAGGAGCCGCCCGAAGGCCTGCGGCGCGAGGTCTGGGATTTGGTCCAGGCCATCAATGCGCGCCTGGAGGGCAACATCCGCGTGGGCCTGTCGCGCGGCCCGCTGCCCCGGCTGCTCATTTCGCTGCCGCCCGATCTGCGGGCCGATCCGTCCGCGCCGCAAACGCGCGAATGGCTGGTGATTCCGCTGGACCGCCTGGCGCCGCCCGTGGCCACGCCGCTGATCGCCGCCTGGCTGGCCGGCATGGGCCTGGTGCTATTGCTGGCCGCCGCGTTTTCCTGGCACATTACGCGCCCGCTGACGCGGCTGGCGCGCGCCGCTGACCAGTTGGCCGCGGGCCAGCCGCAGCGCGTCACGCCCTCGGGCCCCAGCGAAACCCGGGCGCTGGGCCAGCGCTTCAACGCCATGCTGGACGCCCTGGCCGAGTCGGACGCCGTGCGCCGCACGCTGCTGGCCGGCCTGCCGCACGACCTGAAAGGCCCGCTGTCGCGCATGTGGCTGCGCATAGAAATGATGGACGACTCGGCCTTGAAGGACGGCCTGCGCAAGGACACCAAGGAAATGCAGCGCATGGTCAACCAGTTCATCGGTTTCGTGCGCGGCACCGACCCCGCCACCTACACTTTCACGCCGCTGCCCCTGAACGAATGGCTGGAAGAACAGGTCAGCGCCTGGGAAAGCGCCGGCAGCCCGGTGCGATGGCTGGACCAGGCCGATACGCCGCTGGAACTGCCCGCCGACCCGGGCGCGCTGGGCCGCCTGCTGGACAATCTGATCACGAATGCGCTGGACCACGGCGCGCCGCCGGTGGAGGTGCGCCTGGCCCGCGAAGCGGAGCACGCCGTCATTACCGTCGGCGACCACGGGCCGGGCATCAGCCCGGATCGGCGCGAAGAAGCCTTGCGGCCGTTCTCGCGGCTGGACGACGCGCGCACGCAGACGGGGTCGGTCGGCCTGGGACTAGCCTTGAGCGAGGCCATCGCCAAGGCGCACGGCGGCGGCTTGTCGCTGGATCAGTCGCCCGGCGGCGGACTGGCCGTCACGGTACGGCTGCCGCTGGCCGGCCCTGGGGCCTGTCAACCCTAAAAGGAGCCTCGTACAGGCTTGAACGGCGGCGGTTCGGGCGGGCGGGACTCCCCGAACATGCGCCAATACACCCACAGGTTGAAGACGATGACGACCGGCGAGGCCACCACGAGCGCAGCGAGCATGAAGGGCGCGACGTCCAGCATGGCCGAGGCGTCCCAGATCGTCAGATCGTCCAGCACCAGATAGGGAAAGAAGCTGTAGCCCACGCCGCCCAGCACGGCCAGGCAGACCAGCATGGCCAGCAGGAACGGCAGCCACGCGCGCCCCCGGCGTCCGCGCGCCAGCCGCCGCAAGCTCAGTTCGAGGGCGATGAAGCACAGCAGCAGCACGCCCCACAAGCCCAGCACCATGGGCCATTGCACGTCGCCGCCCCACTTCAGCAGCACGGCCGGATTGCCCAGCGCCAGCGCGGCGGACACCGCCA
Organism: uncultured Burkholderiaceae bacterium; assembly: GCA_934525625.1. GTDB lineage: Bacteria > Pseudomonadota > Gammaproteobacteria > Burkholderiales > Burkholderiaceae_B > Mesopusillimonas. The sequence goes on along the minus strand of CAKSZL010000007.1, from coordinate 137,207 downwards.
CCGCGCCGGCCGCCGACCAGCGCACGGACAGACGCCCCCACCTGGCGGCCGCCATGCGCAAGGGGCCGGACTGGCGCATGACCAGCCAGCAGGCCCCCAGCAGGCTGAACGACGCGAAACCGCACAAGGTGACGAATATCTCGAAGACCGCGAAGCCGACGCCGCCGTGATCGGGCACCACGCTATACGCCAGCAGCCACCCGTAGGCCAGCGCCGTCATGCACGAGCCCGCGCCGAAGGCCCGCGCCCAGCAGGCACAAGGGCGCATAGAGCTGGCCCAGCACGCTGCGCCAGGCCAGCGGGAAAGCCGCCAGGAACACGACCAGGCACAGCAGCAGCCAATACCCGTTGGCGTCGCGCCAGGGCGCCAGCAAGCCCATCATGCGGCGGCGATGCGGCTGGGACGCGAACATCATCAGGCAGCCTACGCCGACGTCGAAGCCGTCCAGCACGATGCAGGCCACGAGCAAGGCGTACAGCACGGCATAGAAAACCAAAGGCATCCAGAACGCGGGATCGTGCGCGCTGATGCCCAGCAGATTGACCAGGGTGTCCATCATGCGCGTCCCCTATGGCGCGCAACCGGCACCACGCCGTAGTGGGCGACATGCCGCACCAGCCTCAGAAAGCCCGCCGCCAGCACGCCGTAGACCAGGCAGTACAGCAGCAGGCCGAACAGCACTTCGGCAAGGCCGTGCTCCACCGCGACCTCGCTGAGGGTGACCTTGCCCTGCACCGCATAAGGCATCTGCCCGGCCAGCAGGCAAGCCAGGCCCGGCAGCGCCACCGCGCATCCCAGATACGACGAGCCCGCCCACATGCGCCGCCACAAGGCGGGAACCGCTTGCAAGTCGGCGGCGCGCCTGTGCAGCTTCCACCACGCCGTCAACAGCAACAACCCCGCGACCAGCAGCATCAGCACGGTGAGCCGGGCGCTCCAGAACACCAGCGCCACCGGGGGCGTCATGCCGCTGTAGCGGTCCAGGCCGAGCAACTGGCCGCTTTCGTCGCGCGCCAGCCAGTCTTCGCCGCCGTCGATCTGCATCGCGGCGCGGTTCTGCCCGATTTTCGCGTCGGGCCAGGCGAACGCCACCAGCTTGGCCGGCTGGCCGCCTTGCCAATACCCCATGACCGCCGCCGCGCGCGCCGGCAACTGCGAGGTGGATGCCGCGCCGTAGCCGATCAGCAGGCCCACGGCGACCAGCCATCCGGCGGCGCCCAAGACCAGGCCGGTGCGCAAGCCGGTGGATTCCCCGGCCTGCATGGGGTGCTTGAGGCTTTGCCGCGCCGTCACGCCCAGCATCAGGCCGCCCGCCCCCAGCGCGGAAACGGCAGCCAGCAGGCCGAACAGCCATGCCGCCTGCGTATTGCCCAGCAATTCGGGCCAGGACTGCACGGCATAGCGCCCGTTCAGCCATTCGCCGCCCACCGGCTGCAACATCCAGCCGAGCAGGACGCAGCCCAGCCAGGCCGTGACGGTGATGCCGACGGCCGTCATGAACACCATCGAGGTATGCACCCAGGCGGAAAGCCGGTTCTGCCCGAACAGCATGGCGCCCAGAAAGCAGGAACGGAAAATGATGCCGACCACCATCATCAGCAACAGCAGCGGCCCGACCACGCCGTCGGCCTTGTCCATCAGGCCCGGCCACTGGCTGCCGAACTGCAGGATGACGGGCATGCTGCCCGCCAGCACCAGAATGCTGGCCAGCGCGAACACCCGCACCCAGAAGCGGTAAGCCGCCACCCACTCGGGCCGCACGGACCGGTGGGCGGCCAGCTTGAAGGCGAGCAGCACCCAGGCCAGGGCCAGCTCGATGAGCAGGAACACCAGCAGAAAGCCCAGGCCCGTGAAGAATTGGAGCTGCGCCAGCCAAGTCGGGAGGTTCGTCATAATGTGCCGTAGTGTAGAGCCAGCCGGACGGATGCGTCCGGCCGCCGGGCGGGCGGCCAGGCAAATGTCCGTGGACATGGCAAAATGCTATCTTTGCCGCCGCTCCCGTTTTCCGTTTAGCATTTTTCCATGACTGACGTCCAGACCACGCCGACCAAGCATTTCCTGCGCACCATCATCGAGAACGATCTGGCCAGCGCCCGCCACGCCGAAAAACGCTGGGCCGGCAAGCCCGGCCCGGCCAGCGTACAGCAAGCCGGCCAGCCCGATCCGGCGCGCATCCGCACGCGGTTTCCGCCGGAACCCAACGGCTACCTGCACATCGGCCATGCCAAAAGCATCTGCCTGAACTTCGGCCTGGCGCTGGACTACCAGGGCGCCTGCCACCTGCGCTTCGACGACACCAACCCCGAAAAAGAAGACACCGAGTATGTCGACAGCATCATCGACGTGGTGCGGTGGCTGGGTTTCGACTGGCGCTTCCAGGGCGAGGAAAACCTGTATTACGCCAGCGACTATTTCGGCTATATGTACGAATTCGCGCAGGCGCTGGTGCAAGCCGGCCACGCCTATGTGGACGAGCAGTCTCCCGACGAGATCCGCGCCATGCGCGGCACGCTCACCGAAAAAGGCACGAACTCGCCCTGGCGCGACCGGCCCGCGGCCGAATCGGCCGCCCGGCTCGACGAAATGCGCACCGGCAAGCACCCGGACGGCAGCATGGTGCTGCGCGCCAAGATAGACATGGGCTCGCCCAACATCAACCTGCGCGACCCCATTCTTTATCGTATCCGCCACGCCGTGCACCACCGCACCGGCGCGCAATGGTGCATCTACCCCATGTACACGTACGCGCATCCGGTGGAAGACGCGCTCGAAGGCATCACCCACAGCATCTGCACGCTGGAATTCGAAGACCAGCGCCCCTTCTACGATTGGGTGCTCGAACGTCTGGCCGAACTGAAACTGCTGGCCCGGCCCTTGCCCCATCAGTACGAATTCGCGCGCCTGAATCTCAGCTACATCATCACCAGCAAGCGCAAGCTGCGCGAGCTGGTCACCGGCGGCCACGTCTCGGGCTGGGACGATCCGCGCATGCCTACGCTGGTCGGCCTGCGCCGGCGCGGCTACACGCCCGCCTCCATCCGCCTGTTCTGCGAACGCCAGGGAGCGTCCAAGTCCGACTCGCGCATCGATTACAGCGTGCTCGAACAAGCCCTGCGCGACGACCTGGACGACAAGGCCGAACGCCGCGTCGCCGTGCTCGACCCCATCAAGCTGGTCATCACCAACTACCCCGAAAAGCATGGTGAAGCCTGCCAGGCGCCGCGCCACCCGCATCATCCTGAACTGGGCGAACGCCATTTCTCGTTCAGCCGCGAACTGTGGATAGAACGCGACGACTTCCGCGAAGAGCCGCCCAAGAAGTATTTCCGCCTGTTTCCCGGCAACCTGGTGCGGCTCAAGTACGCCTACGTCGTGCGCTGCACTGGCTGCGTCAAGGACGCCGACGGCAACGTCGTCGAAGTGCATGCCGAATACCTGCCCGACACCAAGAGCGGCACGCCCGGCGCGGACAGCGTCAAGGTCAAGGGCAACATCACCTGGGTCAGCGCGGCCCACGGCGTGCGCGCCGAGGTGCGGCTGTACGACCGCCTGTTCAGCGACCCCCAGCCCGACGCCGGCGACAAGAACTTCCTCGATGCGATCAACCCGGATTCCTGCCAAGTCGTGCAGGCCTGGCTCGAGCCGGGCGATCCGGTCCAGCCCGAATCGCGCTGGCAGTTCGAGCGCCTGGGCTACTTCGTCGCCGACCGCCTCGACTCCACCGCTGAACGCCCGGTGTTCAACCGCAGCGCCACGCTGCGCGACTCCTGGGCCAAGGTATAGGTACCCGCCGTGACAAAAGCCTCCTCCGCCAAACCCGTCCTGGACTTCAAGAGCGCCGCCTTGTATGCGGTGCGCGTGGTGCTTCACAGCGTCGACACCCGCGACCTGATCGACGCGCTGGACCAGCGCATGCAGGACGCTGGCAGCTTCTTCGAGGGCGAGCCCATCGTCATCGACGCCTCGCAACTGGAACAGCCCGTGGACTGGGCGCAATTGCTCGAAGCCCTGAACCGCCACAATCTGCACCCCATAGGCGTCGTCGCCCAGGGCGACAACCTGGCGGCGGCGCGCACCCAGGGCCTGGCCCCGGTGGATCTGTCCAGCCCGCCCTCACGGCCCGCCAGCGCGCCCGCGCCGGATTCCGAAGTGCCCGCGGTAGGCGCTGCCGCCGCGGCCGCCACGGCTCCCGCCGCCAAGGAGGCTCCGGCCGACGAAACCGCTGCTGCCGCCCCGGAAGCGCCGCCGGCCATCGCCCCGGCCGCCATGGTCGTCAACCGCCAGCTGCGCTCGGGCCAGCGGCTGTACGCCAAGCATACCGACCTCATCGTCATCGGCGTGGTGGGCCAGGGCGCCGAGGTCATCGCTGACGGCAACGTGCACGTTTACGGCCCCTTGCGCGGCAAGGCCATGGCCGGCGCGCGCGGCGACACCAGCGCGCGCATCTTCTCCACCGAGTTCAACCCCGAACTGGTGGCGGTGGCCGGCGTTTATCGCGTGCTGGACAACCAGCTCGAACCCGCACTGCACCGCAAACCCTGCGTCGTCCAACTGGAAAGCGAAACCCTGCGCATCACGGCGCTGGGCGATAAAGGCTGAGGTTAAGTTTTGTTGCCAAGCCCGAGGGTTTGGCAAGCTTGCAGGCCGCACCTGCGCGGCTTTTTGCTTTACGATTACGTGGTTTATTCAGCATACAAGGACTTCTACGTCATGACGCGTATAGTTGTGGTGACATCCGGCAAGGGCGGTGTGGGTAAAACCACCACCAGCGCCAGCTTTTCCGCGGGTTTGGCCATGCGCGGCCATAAAACGGCGGTCATCGATTTCGACGTCGGCCTGCGCAATCTCGATCTCATCATGGGCTGCGAACGCCGTGTCGTATACGACTTCGTCAATGTCATCCAAGGCGACGCCACGCTCAACCAGGCGCTCATCCGCGACAAGCAACTCGAAAACCTGTATATCCTGCCGGCTTCGCAAACGCGCGACAAAGACGCCCTTACCCGGGAAGGCGTCGAGAAAGTGTTGAATGAACTCAAGGAAATGGGTTTCGAATACATCGTCTGCGATTCGCCCGCCGGCATCGAAACCGGCGCGCTGATGGCGTCCTACTTCGCCGACGACGCCATCGTGGTCACCAACCCCGAGGTCTCCTCGGTGCGCGACTCCGACCGCATCCTGGGCATTCTGTCGTCCAAGTCGCACCGCGCGGTCAACAGCGACGAGCCCATCAAGGAATTCCTGCTGCTGACGCGCTACAGCCCCAAGCGCGTGGCCGACGGCGAAATGCTTTCGCTGGGCGACGTCGAAGACATCCTGCGCATCAAGCTCATCGGCGTCATTCCCGAATCCGAAAACGTGCTGCAAGCGTCGAACCAGGGCATCCCGGCCATCCACCTGCGCGACACCGACGTCTCGCAGGCCTACCAGGACGTCGTTGCACGCTATCTGGGCGACGAGCGCCCGCTACGCTTTGTCGATTACGCAAAACCGGGGCTGTTCAAGCGCCTTTTCGGAGGCAAGTAACATGTCTTTCCTGTCTTTCCTGCTGGGGCAAAAGAAAACCTCGGCATCCGTGGCCAAGGAACGCCTGCAACTCATCCTGATCAACGAACGCGGCGACGGCACCAGCCCCGACTATCTGCCGCAGCTGCGCAAAGAACTGATCGAAGTCATCTCGCGCTACGTCAAGATCAACCCCGACGACCTGCATGTCCACCTCGACCGCCAGGAAGAACTGGAGATCCTGGAAGTCAAGATCGAAATGCCACAGCAAGGGCAGCAAAACAGCAACTGATAGGCTTTCCCGCAAAGCGCCGCCCTCCTCGCCGGAGGCGGCGCTTTTTGCTTTTGGGGCGGCCCAGCGGTAAAAAAAAACCCCGCGTATCCAAATAGATACGCGGGGAAGCAGGATGTCGCCTACTTGCGTCCGCCACCGGCGCGCAAGGTCTGACGAACGACCCCTCTAGGATGACTCTGTTAGCGGTTCTTGCCGATCTGGTCGCCTACCACGCCGCCGATGGCCGCGCCGCCGACCGTGCCTAGCACGCCGCCGCCCGTAATGACGGCGCCTGCGACACCGCCGACGCCGGCCCCGGTGACCGCGCTCTTCTGGCGACCGCTCATGCTGTCCCAGGTGGAGCAGCCCGCCATCGTAACGGCAAGTACGCACAAGGCCAAGGGTTTGGTCCAGGTAGCTATTTTCATTTTCATGATGACCTCCGTGGAAAACAGGCCGAGCCCCGCTGCTCGGCTAATACTCATTAGGTATGTTTTCAATGTACTGGTTCCGGCCCTGGCAACCGTTGGACATTGCGAGCGATTTCAACCCTTTGTAACCTGAAGGAGGCGGCGTCTCGCCGCTTTTTCCGGTGATTTCATGCTTATTTACCGCTTATTGCGGCAAAATTTCTTGAAAATACGCATGCTAGGGCAAACCCTGCCATACTCGATCGGGCGTGGCGATACGTTCTGGAAACCAGTCGTCGCGTTTGTGTCGTGGCTGATAAGCAACAAGAGGCCGATCAAGCGCCTGCCGCCAGGCCGCTGGCTGCGAATGCCGCAACCCGATGCGCCGTGCCGTGGCGGTAAACCATGCGCCTCAAAGCATGGGTTCGATGGGCAGCCATTGCAGGACGCGCAGGGTGGCGCGCTGCATCCAACTGGTGCCGGGCTCGGTGTCGTAGCGCACTTCCCGGCCGTCCTCGCGGGCCACCCAGTAGAGCTTGCCGTTCTCGTCCAGATGCACGCTATAGGCCGCCTCCGGCACGTTGCGGTCGAACGCCTGGGTAATCTGCCTCGCCAGCCTGGGGCTGTCGATGACGAAACCCAATTCGGTGTTCAGTTCCGCCGAGCGCGGGTCGAAGTTCAGCGAGCCCACATACAGGCGCTCGCGGTCCACGGCGAAGGTCTTGGCGTGCAGGCTGGAGCCCGAACTGCCCAGGCGCCCCAGCGCGGGACGCTTGCCGGTAACTTGATTGCTGCGCAGCTCGAACAGCTCCACCCCGCCTTGCAGTAATTCGACCCGGCGCCTGGCGTAGCCCGAATGCACCACCGCCACGTCGGTGGCCTCCAGCGCATTGGTCAGCACCCTGACGCGCACGCCGCGCCCGACCATGCCCACCAGCACTTGCGTGCCCGACGCCGTGGGCACGAAATACGGCGACACCAGTTCCACCTGGCGTTTCGGGACGCCCAGCATCTCGTCCAATTGATGCGGCACCATGGCCTCGTGCGGCGCCTGGCCCAGCCCTTTGGCCGGGTCGTCGCTGACCATGCGGGTCATGGCCCATTCCAGCGGCAGTTCCCCGCGTATCAGTTGGCGCACGAAAGAGGCCTGCTTCAGCACGCTCGTGTATTCGGACGCCTCCGGTTTCCGCTCGACCACCGAAGCCGAGGCCTGCAGCGCTTCCAGGTCTTCCAGCGACGCCGGAGAAAGTATGAGCGACACCGGATAGCTGGAGCCGCTGCGCCAATAGCGGTCGAAGTCGTCCGATACGTCGGCCACCACCTTGCCCACCGCCAGCACGTCCAGATCGGAGAACAGCACGCCTTCGCTGGCGCCGAAGTATTCGTCGCCGATGTTGCGCCCGCCGATGATGGTGACCTGATTGTCGGCGGTGAACGATTTGTTGTGCATGCGCCGGTTCAGGCGCGCGAAATCAGTGAGGTACCCCAGGGCCTTGGGCCAGCGCAGCACGAAGGGATTGAACAGCCTCACCTCGATGAGGGGGTGGGTGTCCAGCGCCGCCAGCATGCCGTCCAGCCCGGCCGTACCGTTGTCGTCCATCAGCAGGCGCACCCGCACGCCACGGTCGGCCGCTTCGTGTAGGGCTTCCATGAGCAGCGTGCCCGTCATGTCGGGACGCCAGATGTAATACTGCACGTCCAGCGTGCGTTCGGCGGCGCGGGCCAATAGCATGCGCGCGGCGAAGGCGTCGTGCGGGTCGGCCAGAGGATGGATGCCGGACAAGCCGGGATGCGCATCGGCATGCGGCGCGATGGCCTTGCCCAATGCGGTGGCGCGCGCTTCTTGCGCGCTCAGGGCGACGGAATCTTCGCGGCCTTCCAGCGAGGGCAAGGCGCAGCCGCCCAGCAACACGGCGCACAGCAGCACGACTGCCGCCGGAAGGCGGATCAGGCTTGTTGCGCGGGCGGGGAGCATGGCCGATATCGCCGGAAGCGGCCGCCGGCACAGGCCGGCGGCCCAAGACGCTACTTCAGCGCTTTGTAGCGGATACGCCTGGGCTTGGCGCCTTCTTCGCCCAAACGCTGTTTCTTGTCGGCCTCGTACTCCTGATAGTTGCCATCGAAGAACACGGCCTGGGAATCGCCCTCGAACGCCAGAATGTGCGTGGCGATGCGGTCCAGGAACCAGCGATCGTGGCTGATGACCAGCACCGTGCCCGCGAATTCGAGCAGCGCGTCTTCCAGCGCGCGCAGGGTTTCGACGTCCAGGTCGTTGGAGGGCTCGTCCAGCAGCAGTACGTTGCCGCCGGTGATGAGCGTCTTGGCCAGGTGGAAGCGCCCGCGCTCGCCGCCCGACAACTGCCCCACGCGCTTGTTCTGGTCGCTGCCCTTGAAGTTGAAGCGGCCCAGGTAGGCGCGCGCCGGCATTTCGAACTTGCCCACGGTGATCAGGTCGGCGCCGTCGGACAGCGCCTCGAACACGGTCTTGTCGTCGGGCAGCGCGTCGCGCGACTGGTCGACGTAGGCCAGTTGCACGGTTTGGCCGATGGCGACTTCGCCGCTGTCGGGCTGCTCTTTGCCGGCGATCATGCGGAACAAGGTGGATTTGCCCGCGCCGTTGGGGCCGATGATGCCGACGATGGCGCCCGGCGGCACGCGGAAGCTGAGATCGTCGATGAGCAGGCGGTCGCCGTAGCCCTTGCTGACGTTCTTGAACTCGATGACCTCGTTGCCCAGGCGCTCGGCCACGGGAATGAAGATTTCCTGGGTCTCGTTGCGGCGCTGGTATTCATGCGAGCTGAGCTCTTCGAAGCGGGCGATACGCGCCTTGGACTTGGCTTGGCGCGCCTTGGGGTTCTGGCGCACCCATTCCAGTTCTTTCTTGATGGTCTTCTGGCGCGCGGATTCGGACGCTTCCTCCTGCTTCAAGCGCGCTTCTTTCTGTTCGAGCCACGAGCTGTAGTTGCCCTTCCAGGGAATGCCGTGGCCGCGGTCGAGTTCCAGGATCCATTCGGCGGCGTTGTCCAGGAAGTAGCGATCGTGGGTAACCGCCACCACCGTGCCGGGGAATTTCTGCAGGAACAGCTCCAGCCATTCGACGCTTTCGGCGTCCAGGTGGTTGGTGGGTTCGTCCAGCAGCAGCATGTCGGGCTTGGACAGCAGCAGGCGGCACAGCGCCACGCGGCGTTTTTCGCCGCCGGAGAGCTTGCCCACGATGGCGTCCCAGGGCGGCAGGCGCAGGGCGTCGGCGGCGATTTCCATCTGGTGCGCGATGTCGTCGGAACCGCTGGAGGCGGCCGCCGCAATGACAGCTTCCAACTCGGCCTGCTCGGCGGCCAGCGCGTCGAAATCGGCGTCTGGCTCGGCATAGGCGGCATACACTTCGTCGAGCCGCTTGCGGGCTTCGAAGACTTCGCCCAGGCCGGCTTCGACCGATTGCTTGACGGTGTGCTCGGGATCGAGCTGGGGCTCTTGCGGCAGATAGCCGATTTTCAGGCCCGGCATGGGCGTGGCTTCGCCTTCGATGTCTTTGTCCACGCCGGCCATAATACGCAGCAAGGTGGATTTGCCCGCGCCGTTCAGGCCCAGCACGCCGATCTTGGCGCCGGGAAAGAACGACAAGGAAATGTCACGCAGAATCTGGCGCTTGGGCGGCACGATCTTGCCCACGCGGTTCATCGTATAAACGTATTGAGCCATAACCCTTCCATAGGGGAAAAACTGTCAAACTCCGATTGTAGGCCAGTCGCTCGAAATAAACCCGTTCGCATGAACCCGCCCGCGGCGGTATGGCTCCGTCCAGGCACGTTGGAAGGCGGGTAGCCCGCGCAGCGGGCCGAGGGCACATGCTGGAGTGCCCGAGCCGACTGACCGGGCCTGGACGGAGCCATACCGCCGCGGGCTGAACGTCGGCGTTTACCGGGCTAGCGCCTACAATGTAGGGAGTTTTTTCCCGCGAGTGTTCCATGTCTCCCTCCTCTCCCGCCCCCCTCGTCTTCACCCAGGACGAAACCGATCTGCTCGGCCGTACCGCCGACGCCCTCAGCGCCTACCTCGGCAAACCCGTGCTGGCCGAAATCGTCGATGCCGCCGAAACCGGCTTCGAATGGGCCGTGTTCGCCGCGCCGCTGGAAGACGGCGATGATGAAGAGGACATGGTCACCGTGCAGGTGGGCGGCGCGGACGGCCGCATCGTCGGCCAGAAAGGCGGGCTGGAACTGGAGGCCGACACCGCCTACCACTGCCAGTATCTATGGGCCATACAGTTGACCGAAGTCGAAGGCGCGCGCTTCATCAAGCTGGACGGCGAAGGCGAGGAAATCGGCTGGAGCGACGACCTGGCTTCGCTGCTGCCCTTCGGCCTGGGCGATGCGGCGCAGGAAGAATGGACGGACGACGAAGACGAGGAAGACGGAAACGACTGAGCATGCCGGCACTCTCGCTGTCCACCTGCCGCCATAAACGCGGGCTATGCGCCGCCAGCCCTACTCCCGCCCGCAAACAGCGGGGACGCACCCGCCCCCAATGGCGGCGCGGCTCCGGCCGGATGAGTTCCCCCTCCCAAACAGGGGGAGACGTATTGCAATGCCGCATATGATAATTAATAATTAGCATATATTTTCTGGCTATTTAATATGGTTTCCACCGCACTGGCATTCGGCGTGCTCATCGGACTGTCCATGGGACTGACCGGTGCGGGTGGCGGCATCCTGGCCGTACCGGCCTTGATGATGTCCTTGAACCTTACCCTGCCGCAGGCCTCGCCTATCGCCTTGACGGCCGTCGCCATTGCGGCCGCCACCGGCGCCGCGCATGGCCTGCGGCAGGGCACGGTGCGCTATCGCGCCGCCATGCTGATGGCCGCGGTGGGCGGCGTCGTCGCGCCGCTGGGCAGTTTTCTGGCTCACCGGCTGCCGCCCGCCGCACTCTCGCTCGCTTTCGCCGCCGTCATGCTCATCGTGGCCTGGCGCATGCTGCGCCGGCCGCAAGCCCGCACGCCCTACGGCGCGGATGAAGCCGCGCCGGGCAAGCGCTGCCAGCTTTCCCAGGAAAGCGGCCGCTTCATCTGGAGCCGCCGCACCGCCGCCACCCTGGGCGGCATAGGCGCCGTTTCGGGCTTTCTTACCGGCTTGCTGGGCGTGGGCGGCGGCTTCTTCATCGTGCCGGCCCTGAGCCACTTCACCAACGTCGGCATGCACAGCATCATCGCCACCTCGCTGATGGTGATCGCGCTGGTGTCCATGGCCTCGGTCGCCGCGTCGGCCGCGGCCGGCCTGCTGGTGTTCCCGTCCGCCGCTTGGTGGTTCATCGCCGCCGCCGTTGCCGGCATGATGCTGGGCCGGCGCGTGGCGCCCCGCATGCCCGCCCGCGCGCTGCAACGCGGCTTCGCGGCCATCTGCATACTTGTGGCCGCCGCCATGGTCGGACAGGTGCTGAACTAAGAAGGTATTGAGTTGAACCGAGCCCGTCCATGCTAGCCGTCGGCCCCCTGATGATTCCGTTTTCGCTCTTGGCCTTGATAGCCGCCGTGCTGCTGGGCGAGTTCGCAGCCAAGCGCTGGCTGCGCCAGCGCGGCGACGGTTCGCAGCCGCCGGCCGGCCGCATCTTGTTCGCCGGCGTCGTCACGGCCCGCCTGGTTTTCGTGGCGCAGCACGCCGACAGCTATCTGCCCGACCCCTGGTCCATCCTGGACATACGCGATGGCGGCTGGCATGCCATCGCCGGCTTCGCCGGCGCGTGGCTGGCCGGCGCATGGTTCATGCTGCGCGACAGGCCGCGCGCGGCCAGCGTCTTCGGCGGGCTGGCGGCCGCGTCCATCACCTGGGGCATGGCGCAAGGCATACTGGGCATGCACGAAGACGCAACGCCCATGCCGGCCGTAACGCTCAGTTCGCTGGAACAACAGCCCGTGACGCTGCAGGCCTATGCCGGCAAGCCCATGGTGGTGAACCTGTGGGCCAGCTGGTGCCCGCCCTGCCGCCGCGAAATGCCGGTGTTCCAGCACAGTCAAGCGCAACGCCCGGACGTGAATTTCGTCTTCGTGAACCAAGGCGAATCGCTGTCCACGGTGCAGGCCTTTCTGGCCGAGCAGGGCCTGAAGCTGGACAACGTGCTGCTGGACCAAGCCGGACAAACCGGCCAGGCCATAGGCCAGCGCGCCCTGCCCGCCACGCTGTTCTTCGACGCCCAGGGCAAATGGGTGGAAACGCGCATGGGCGAACTCTCGACCGCAACGCTGGGCCAGAAGCTGGAACGAATAGCGCCGGCGCGCTGAAGGGATCAATGGCGCGCCAGCCAGCGGTCGCGCCAATACAGCATTACCCCCGCCGGCCACATCAGCCAGTACAGCAAGCGCGCCAGCCCCGTCAGCGGCGCGAGTTCGGGTACGGCTTGGCCGCTGCGGCGCAAGTGCAGGCCAAAGCGCGCATAGCGCGCGGCCGCCAGCAGAAACGCTTGCGGCCAATAGCGAAACCAGGGCATGCAGTTCAACAAGGTATCGTGCGCCAGCAGCCACAGGCCCAAGGCGTGGCGTCCCACGTCGGCGGTCTGGCGCGACAGCGAATCGCCGCTGTCGTGATAAATACGGAACACTAGATTGACGTGGCGGCTAAGGTAGCCTGCTCGCGCAATCGCCCGCCACACCAGGCTTTCGGGCACGAAGCCGGGCAGGTCTTCGGGAAACGGAAAGCGCCGCAATACCTCGGTACGCATGCAACCGAATTTTTCGCCCGCGACGCGGTAGCGAAACACCATGTCGAGCACCGAAGCATCCATGCCGTCTTGGGGAAAGCGGTCGCCCACGACGCGCCCGTCCGGGCGAACGCACAACCCCGTGACGGCGAAGAAAGGCCGCTGCGCAGCGCCCTCTTCGGCTGGCTGCTTTGCCTCGCCGCCTTCCACACGCCCGGACTCCCCGGGCAGCCCCTGTGCGACGGCGTGCATCTGCTTCAAGGCATCGGGCTCCAGGGCGTCGTCGCTGTCCAGCTCGACGAGCCAGCCGCCCATGGCTTCGCGCACGCCATGGTTGAAGGCCGCTTTCTTGTGGCGGTTGGGCTGCCACACGTAGCGCACCGGGAAAGACGCCTGGCGTTGCCAGATGCGCACTTTCTCGGCGGTATCGTCGGTGGAGCCATCGTCGACGACCAGCCATTCGAAATCGGTGAAAGATTGCGCCGCAAGCGAGTCGAACACCCGATGCAGGGTGCGCGCCCGATTGAAGGTCGGCGTCATCACCGTGAAGAACGGAGCAGCCATGCCGCAGTCCTCCTGATGCCCGGAAGCAGGCGTCGGCGGACAGACGAACCCGGAACAGCCGCACGCTTTGGAGCCATATGGCGGACCCTGGATATAGTCTGGCCGGTAAGGACAGCTTAGCGCAGCGGAAAGGAAGCGCTCAACCTGTCGTTGGTAACCGTTTTGGTCGGGCCATCTTGGTTGATCGAAGGGCGAAGGGCTTGTGCGACCTGATCAGCGATTACACCGGCTCGTCATCGCGCACTCCGATTCCATCGCCTCGCCGGCTCGGCGCGCGGCATTGGCGTTCTTGGAAGGTAAAAAATACCCCCACGCCGCGCCTTCGGCTTGCTGCCCCCCAAGGGGGCGCTTTTTGCCTAGGGAGCGGCCCGGCGACAAAAAAGGGGTGCCAGGCAATGCCGGACACCCCTTCAAAGCTCATAACACGCTTGCTTAGGCGCGCTTGACCTTTTCCAGCATCTTGAACACGCCGCGGGGCGCGTTGACGAACAGGCGCTTGAACGCCTTGCCCAGGCAACGGCGCTCGATGGTGTTACGACGCGTACGCTTGATTTCTGCCATGATGATTTCTCCGTGCTATTCCGAAATTGTTCCGACGATTTGCGGTTGTCCCTGCCGGGTGCGCCGGCCCGGACGAATCCAGTAACCTACGATGACATGCACCGGACTGGTTGAATATCCAGTAAACTACCCCATATGATCCCCCAGGATTACTCCCAATAGGGGAATACATGGGAGCATCTGGGTAAACTTCCCGTATCGGCATGCGGTTAACCAGCCATTGTACTGCATGCGTGTCCCGCCCTCAAAACGGCGTCCCTCATTCTTCAGCCGGTTCACATCCATGAGTTCCAGCATCCGCATCATCGGTGCCCGCCAAAACAACCTCAAACACCTAGACGTCGACATCCAGACGGGCCAACTGACGGTCATCACGGGGGTATCGGGATCGGGTAAAAGCTCACTGGCTTTCGACACCCTCTACGCCGAGGGCCAGCGGCGCTACGTGGAAACCTTCTCGCCCTACGCCAGGCAGTTTCTCGACCGCATGGACAAGCCCCAGGTCGAGCGCATCGAAGGCATATTGCCCGCCATCGCCATCGACCAGGTCAACCCGGTACGCAATTCGCGCAGCACCGTGGGCACCATGACCGAACTCAACGACCACCTGAAGCTGCTGTACGCCCGCATGGGGCGGCTATTCTGCCGCTGCTGCGGCCGGCCCGTCACGCGCGACTCGGCCCACGACGTAGCCACGCGGCTGCCGCTGATGGTCCCGCCCGATACGCGGCTTACCATCACCTTCCCCGTGCCCGTGCCGGCCAACTTCACCGAAGACGAAGTGCGCCAGTACCTGACGCAGCAAGGCTATACGCGCATACACCGCGATCTGGTCACACAAGAGGCGCCGCTCGACGAACCCGACGAGGCGGCAGGCAAGCCCGCCAAGCGAAGCAAAAAGGCCACCGTCAGCCGCAGCCGCACGCTGCACGTCGTGCAAGACCGGCTGCGCCTGGGCACGGCCGAGCCCGCGCGCCTGATGGAGGCGCTGGAAACCGCGCTCAACCAGGGCAACGGCCACCTCATCGTGTACGCGCAGCAAGAAGGCGCGGACGAAGAAACCCCTTGGCACTTCAGCAGCGGCCTGCATTGCGCCCACTGCGACATCGATTACACCTCGCCGCTGCCCAGCACCTTCTCGTTCAATTCGCCGCTGGGCGCTTGCGAAAGCTGCCGCGGCTTCGGCCGCGTCATGGGCATAGACTACGGCCTGGTCATCCCCGACGAAACCAAGACCCTGCGCGAAGGGGCCATCAGGCCCTGGCAAACCGCCAGCTACAAAGAATGCCAGACCGAAATGGAGCAATACGCGCGCAAGGCCGGCGTGCGGCTCGACGCCCCCTGGCATGCGCTCAGCGCCGAAGAAAAAGACTGGGTCATACACGGCGACCCGGCCTGGAAAGGCGGGCCGCAAGCCTGGAAAACGCAGTGGTACGGCGCGCAGCGCTTTTTCGACTGGCTGGAATCGCGCGCCTACAAAATGCACGTGCGCGTGCTGCTCTCCAAATACCGCAGCTACACGGCCTGCCCGGCCTGCGGCGGTTCGCGCCTGAAGCCCGACGCCACGCTGTGGCGGCTGGGCGACGAGGCCATCCTCGTCGACAACCGCTATCCGCGCTTCAAGCCCGTGCATGCGCAATGGCTGCCGGAGCAGCTCAACGCCCTGCCCGGCCTGAACCTGCACGACCTCATGCGCCTGCCCATCGAACGCGTCAAGGCCTTCTTCGACACGCTCAGCTTCGGCGCCGCCATGGACGCCGCGCTGTCGCTGATGCTCGACGAAGTGCGCACGCGCCTGCGCTATCTGTGCGACGTGGGCCTGGGCTATTTGTCTCTAGACCGCCAAAGCCGCACGCTGTCGGGCGGCGAGGTGCAGCGCATCAACCTCACCACGGCGCTGGGCACCTCGCTTGTCAACACGCTGTTCGTGCTGGACGAACCCTCCATCGGCCTGCATCCGCGCGACATGCACCGCATCGTCGAAGTCATGCACCGTCTGCGCGACAACGGCAACACCCTGGTCGTGGTCGAGCACGACCCGCAAGCCATGGTGGCCGCCGACCGCATCCTCGAAATCGGCCCCGGGCCGGGAGAGCGCGGCGGGCAAATCGTATTCGACGGCTCGCCCGAACGCCTGCGGCAAAGCGGCACGCTTACCGGCCAGTATCTGTCCGGCCGGCTCAAGGTCGAAGCCCCGCGCGCCATGCCCGTCAGCGCCGGCACGCCCAGGCTGCTGCTGGAAGGCGTCAAGGCCAACAACCTCAAGAACCTCTCGGTGGAAATTCCGCTGGGGCGCATGGTTTGCGTCACCGGGGTGTCCGGCTCGGGCAAATCCACGCTGATTCAAGACGTGCTGTATCCGGCCATCCTCAAGCAGCAAGGCAAGCCCACTGAAGCGCCCGGCCCGCACGACAGGCTGCTGGGCGTCGAACAGATCGCCCAGGTCGTGCTGGTCGACCAAACGCCCATCGGCAAAACAGCGCGCTCCAACCCGGCCAGCTACGTCAAGGCCTTCGACCCCATACGCAAGCTGTTCGCGCTCACGCCCATGGCGAAGGAGCGCGGCTACACGCCGGGCACCTTCAGCTTCAACAGCGGCAACGGGCGCTGCCCCACCTGCTCGGGCACCGGCTTCGAGCACGTCGAAATGCAGTTCCTGTCCGACATCTACCTGCGCTGCCCCGATTGCGACGGCAAGCGCTTCCGCCCCGAAATCCTGGAAGTGCGCGTCGAACACATGGGCCGCAGCGCCTCGGTGGACGAAGTGCTCGACATGACCGTCAACGAGGCCCTGGAATTCTTCAGCGGCCTGCGCGACGTGCAATACGCGCTGGCGCCGCTGGCCGACGTGGGCCTGGAATACCTGAAGCTGGGCCAGCCCGTGCCCACGTTGTCGGGCGGCGAAGCCCAGCGCCTGAAGCTGGCCGGCCACCTGGCCGAAGCCGCGCGCAACGGCATCAGCAGCGCGCGCGTTGCCAAGAAAGGCAGCCTGTTCCTGTTCGACGAACCCACCACCGGCCTGCACTTCGACGACATCGCGCGCCTGATGCGCGCCTTCCGCAAGCTGCTGGCCGCGGGGCATTCGCTGCTCATCATCGAGCACAACCTGGACGTCATCCGCGCCGCCGACTGGCTCATCGACCTGGGCCCCGAAGGCGGCGACGCCGGCGGCCAACTAGTGGGCGTGGGCACGCCGGCCGAGCTGATGAACAACGCCGCTTCTCATACCGGGCATGCGCTGCGCCAGTACGAGAACGAAATCGTGCGCACGGCCCATGGCGATGCGGCCAGGCAAGACAGCGCGGATGCCGCGCGCGATACCGCCGAGGCCGCCTACGCCGCCGCACCCGCGGCTACGCTGGCATTGGCGGCCGAACCCCGCCCCGGCTATCTGCAAAGCCGCGCGGACGAACTCCAGTCCGCCGCGACAAGCGGCTTGGCCGGCGGCAAGGCGGCGGACGACGAAGACGCCGGCACGCCGCTGCAATCGCGCCTGCTGGCGCAGCGCCGGGCCATGCGGCACGCCACCGGCATAGACATCGTCAACGCGCGCGAGCACAACCTGAAAGGCATCAGCGTTTCCATCCCGCGCGACACCTTCACCGTCATCACCGGCGTTTCCGGTTCGGGCAAATCCACGCTGGCCTTCGACATTCTGTTCAACGAAGGGCAGCGGCGCTACCTGGAATCGCTCAACGCCTACGCGCGCGCCATCGTGCAGCCCGCCGGCAAGCCCGACGTGGACGCCATCTACGGCATTCCGCCCACGGTGGCCATCGAACAGCGCACCAGCCGCGGCGGGCGCAAGTCCACCGTGGCCACGATGACCGAAATCCATCACTTTCTGCGCCTGCTGTATGTAAAACTGGGCACGCAGATGTGCCCGGACTGCCGCGTGCCCGTCGAGCCGCAAAGCCCCGAACAGATCGCCGCGCAGTTGCTGCGCGACTACAAGGGCCAGCACATCGGTATTCTGGCGCCGCTGGTTACCGCGCGCAAAGGCTATTACACCGACCTGGCCAAATGGGCGGGCTCCAAGGGCCACACCCATTTGCGCGTGGACGGCGAATTCATCCCGGTGTCGCCCTGGCCGCGCCTGGACCGCTACAAAGAACACACCATCGAGCTGCCCGTCGCCGACCTGCTGGTGGACGCCAAGGACGAAGCCGCGCTGCGCCAGGCCATACGCGAGGCGCTGGAGCATGGGCGCGGCACGCTCAGCGTACTGACCCAGCTCACCCCGGACAGCGCCGCGCCGCTGGACGACCGCCGCCACATGGCCGTTCCCGCGCTCGGCCGGAACCAGCTGCACTTCTCCATCAAGCGCGCCTGCCCCAGTTGCGGCGCCAGCTTTCCCGAGCCCGATCCGCGCCTGTTCTCGTACAACTCCAAGCACGGCTGGTGCCCCGATTGCTTCGGCACCGGCGTGCAGCTACAAGGTTTCGACGCCGAGCAAACCGGCGAGGAAAGCGGCTGGAACGCTTCGTACGAAGGCGAGGCCCTGCCCTGCCCGGGCTGCGACGGCGAACGCCTGAACCGCGTGGCGCGCGCCTTCCTGTGGCGCGAGCAATCCATCTGCGCCCTGACGGCGCAATCGGTGCGCGACGCCCACACCTTCTTCACCGGGCTGGTCACGCGCGGCCGCGAACAGGAAATCGCCCGCGACATCCTGGTCGAAATCCGCAGCCGCCTTAGCTTCATGGAAAAAGTCGGCCTGGGCTACCTGGCGCTGGACCGCGCCGCGCCCACGCTGTCGGGCGGCGAAGCCCAGCGCATCCGCCTGGCCGCGCAACTGGGTTCCAATCTGCAAGGCGTGTGCTACGTGCTGGACGAACCCACCATCGGCCTGCACCCGCGCGACAACCAGATACTGCTCGACGCCCTGGCCTTGCTGCAGAACAACGGCAATACCCTGGTCGTGGTCGAGCACGACGAAGACACCATACGCCGCGCCAGCCACGTCATCGACATCGGCCCCGGCGCGGGCGTGCGCGGCGGGCAAGTCGTGGCGCAAGGCGATCTGGCCGCCATCATGGCCGAGCCCGCCTCACAAACCGGCCGCTACCTGCGCGAACCCCTGCCGCACCCCGAAGACCCGCGCCGCGCCGTGGCTCCCGACGCCGCCATGGTAACGGTGCACGGCGCGCGGCTGCACAATCTGGACCGCGTCGATGCCAGCATCCCCATCGGCCACCTTACCGTGGTCACCGGCGTTTCCGGCTCGGGCAAATCCACGCTGGCCCGCGACGTGCTGCTGGACAACCTCAGCCGCGTGGTGGGCAGCCGCGAGCCCAAGGAAAAATGGACGGGCTGCGACAACATCAGCGGCTGGCAGGCGCTGGAGCGCGTTCTGGAAGTCGATCAAACGCCCATCGGCAAAACGCCGCGCTCCTGCCCGGCCACCTACGTGGGCTTCTGGGACGACATACGCAAGCTGTTCGCCGACACGCGCGACGCGCGGCTGCGCGGCTGGACGGCCTCGCGTTTCTCGTTCAACACCGGCGGCGGGCGCTGCCCGCTATGCGAAGGCCAGGGCATGCGCACGCTGGAAATGAGCTTTCTGCCCGACATCAAAGTGCCGTGCGACGCCTGCGAAGGCCAGCGCTTCAACCCCGACACGCTGGGCATACGCTGGCAAGGCCATAGCGCGGGCGACCTGCTCAACATGGAGGTCGACGACGCCATCGAAGTGTTCGCCGCGCATCCCAAGATACTGCGTCCGCTCAAGCTGATGCAAAGCGTGGGGCTGGGCTACCTCACACTGGGCCAGCCCTCGCCCACGCTATCGGGCGGCGAGGCCCAGCGTATCAAGCTGGTCACCGAGCTGAACAAGGCGCGCCTTACCGACGGCCTGCTGCAAACCGGCCGCGCCTCCAGGCTGCCGCACACGCTTTACGTGCTGGACGAACCCACCGTGGGCCTGGCCATCGCCGACGTCGAGAAACTGATACACGTGCTGCACCAACTGGTGGACGCCGGCAACACCGTGGTCGTCATCGAGCACAACCTGGACGTCATCGCCGAAGCCGACTGGATAGTGGACATGGGCCCCGAAGGCGGCACCGGCGGCGGCAGGCTGGTCGTGGCCGGCTCGCCGACCCGCGTCATGAGCACCCCCGCCAGCCATACCGGCGAAGCGCTCAAAGCGTTCCACGAAAGGCTTACGGCTTCGCCGCCAAGCCTTGCATGATGCGCCCGGCCGCCGCCAGGCCCATGGCGGCGGTCACCACGATGGAAGAGCCGTAGCCCGCGCACGACAGGCCGCCGCCGGCTTCGCCGGATTCCTGCCAGGCGTCGGGCTGGAGGGCGGGTTCGTCCACCCACAGCACGGGCACGTGCATGCGCGGCACGCGGCCCTTGGGTTTGCCGGGCTGGCCGCCCCGAGGGTAGCCGTGCTGGCGCCGCAGCATGTTGCGCACGCGCGCCAGCAATGCGTCGTTGGTCGCCTGCGACAGATCGCCCTCGCGCAGCAGCAAAGACTGCGTCTTGCCGCCGGCCCCGCCGCACACCACCAGCGGCAGGCCCCTGGCGCGCGCAGCCAGTATCATCGCGATCTTGGCTTTGACGTCGTCCACGCAATCGGCCAATGCGTCCAGCGCCGCGGCGTCGAGTATTTGCCCGACGTTCTCGGGCGTGACGAAATCGTCCACCAGCGTCAGGCGGCAGCCGGGGTGGATGCGCCGGATGCGCTCGGCCATGGCCTGCACCTTGGACTGGCCTAGGGTGTCCCCCAGCGCGTGCACCTGGCGATTGATGTTGGATTCCGCCACGTGATCCAGGTCTATCAGCGTCAGGCGGCCGACGCCCGAACGCGCCAAGGCTTCGGCGCACCAGGAACCCACGCCGCCCAGCCCCGCCACGGCGACATGCGCGTCGGCCAGGCGGCGCGCGCCGGTTTCGCCGTACAGGCGCGCCATGCCGCCGAAGCGGCGTTCAGGGTCGAAGTCCAAAGTCTGGGTGTCCGGCATCATGGAAAATCGGAAATCGGGCAAGCCTGGGCAAGCCGCGCATATGCTTATTCTTATGCGCGGCGGCCGTGAAGCCCGAGGGCGTGTGGGATACGTTATGCTTACGAGGGCTTGCGCGCATGCCGCGCCGCCCCCATCTGTCTTTCATTATTTAAGCACGGCCCCGCCCGTTTCGTCGTCTCGCCATGAGCACCCCGGATCCGCTTTCTTCCCTTTTCGCCGCCAGCGCTTCGGCCTTCCGCCTGCTGACCGAGGACGAGCTGTGCGCCTCGCGCGACGCCGCCATGCAACAGTGGCGGCCCGGCAGCGACCTCTGGGTATTCGGCTACGGCTCGCTGATCTGGCGGCCCGAATTCGACTTCGAAGAAAAGCGCGAGGCCATGCTGCATGGCCACCATCGTTCGCTCTGCCTGTGGTCGCGCGTCAATCGCGGCACGCCCGAGCGCCCCGGCCTGGTGCTGGGGCTGGACGCGGGCGGCGCCTGCAAAGGCGTGGTCTACCGCGTGGCGGGCGCACAAGTGCCCGATATCGCCGACGCCCTGTGGCGGCGCGAGATGCCGTCGGGCGCCTATCTGCCCCGCTGGCTGAACTGCCGCACGCCGGCCGGCGGCGTGCAGGCCCTGGTTTTCGTCATGGATCGCAGCAAGCCCGCCTATGCGCGCGGCCTGACGCCGCAGCAGCAGGCCCGCATCGTGCGCGACGCCCACGGCAAGTACGGCCCCTGTACCGAATACGTCATGCAGACCGTGCAAGCGCTGCGCGCCGCCGGCATCCGCGACCAAAGACTGGAATCCGTCGCGCGCGAACTGCAAGCCGAGCCGGACGCGCAGTACACTAAGCGCCTTGCCTCGGCATCCGCCGCCTCGCACTGACCAAGCCTTACCCATGTCCATCGCCGACCTGCGCACCTCCTACGACAAGCACACCCTGCTGGAATCCGCCGTCGCCGGCGATCCGGCGGCCCAATTCTCGGCCTGGTTCGAGCAAGCCCTGAAAAGCGGCGACCACGAACCCAACGCCATGACGCTGGCCACCGCCGACGCCCAGGGCCGCCCTTCGGCGCGCATCGTGCTGCTCAAAGGCGTGGACGCCGACGGCTTCGTGTTCTTCACCAATTACCAGTCGCGCAAAGGCGGCGAGCTGGCCGCCAACCCGTATGCCAGCCTGCTGTTCTTCTGGCCCTGCCTGGAACGCCAGGTGCGCGCCGAAGGCATCGTCGAACGCATTTCCGCCCAGGAGTCCGACGCCTATTTCGATACGCGCCCGCTGGGCTCGCGCATCGGCGCATGGGCCTCGCCGCAAAGCCAGCCCGTTACGCGCGACGCGCTGGAAGCGCGCTGGAAACAGTACGCCGACGAACTAGGCGAGCATCCGGCGCGCCCCGCGCACTGGGGCGGCTACCGGCTGCGCCCCGAACGCGTCGAGTTCTGGCAAGGCCGCCCCTCGCGCATGCACGACCGCCTGGTGTTCGAGCGCGACGAAGCCGGCGGCTGGAAGCTGACGCGCCTGGCGCCATAAAGTTTTAGTATCCCGTAGACATCTCATGCAAGATTTCATCCTGACCCTTTCCTGCCCCGACCGCATCGGGATCGTCCATCGCGTCTCTCAATGGCTGCTCGACCAGCAAGGCAACATCGTCGACGCCCAGCAATTCGGCGACACCGGCACGCAGCGATTCTTCCTGCGCGTGCATTTCCAGGTCGCCAAAAACGGCCATACGCCGGCGTCGCTGCAGGAAAGCTTCCAATCGGTCGCCAACGATTTCAACATGCAGGCGCAAATTCACGACGCCGCGCGCAAGGCCCGCCTGCTAATCCTCGTGAGCCGCCAGGGCCATTGCCTGAACGACTTGCTGTTCCGCACCCACAGCGGCCAGCTCAATGTGGAAATTGCCGCCATCGCGTCCAACCACAACGACTACGCCGGCCTGGCCGCCTCTTACCAGGTGCCTTTCCATAACCTGCCCGTCACGCCGGACACCAAGGCGCAGCAGGAACAGCAGATACTCGACCTGGTCGACCGCGAGCAAATCGACCTGGTCGTGCTGGCGCGCTACATGCAGATTCTGTCGCCCGAACTGTGCCGCGCCCTGGAAGGCCGCGCCATCAACATCCACCACAGCTTCCTGCCCAGCTTCAAAGGCGCGCGGCCCTATCACCAGGCCCATGCGCGCGGCGTCAAGATCATCGGCGCCACGGCGCACTACGTCACCTCCGACCTGGACGAAGGCCCCATCATCGAACAGGACGTCGAGCACGTGAACCACGCCATGGACGCCCAACAACTCACGCAAGTGGGCAGCGACGTCGAATCGCTGGTGCTGGCGCGCGCCGTGCGCAAGCACGTCGAACACCGTATCTTGCTGAATGGCCACCGCACGGTGGTGTTCAGCTAGGGCTCCAGCCGCATTTCCTCGGCCGACTCGTTCAGCCAGGTTTCAAAGCAGCGCAGCGCCTCGCCGGGCGCCGCGTGCGCCGGGTAGCTGAAGTAATAAGCGTCCTGCACCGGCAGCACCTGCTCGAACGGCGCCAGCAGCCCTTCCGCCTGCCGCGCCAGAAAGCGCGGCACCAAGGCCAGGCCCATGCCCGCCTGGGCCGCCGCCAGCAGCATGGTAAACAGCTCGAAGCGCGGGCCGGCCTCGGCGGTGCGCGGCATCTCCTGGCCGCGCGTGCGGTACCAAGCGCGCCAGACGTCGGGGCGCGACATCATGTGCAGATGCGGCACGCGTGCCAGCGCCGCGGCGCCTTCCTGTTGCAGCCGCTGATGAATCGCGGGGCTGCACACCGGCACCAGCGCTTCTTCGTCGAACAGCTTGAAACCCGTGGTGCCCGGCCATAGCTGCCCCGCATGGTACAGCGCGCCGTCGAAAGGCTGGTCGTCGAACTGGAAGGGCCGCGTGCGCACGGACAGGCTGACGCTAATGTCGGGATGACGGCTTTGGAAGCGCGGCAGGCGCGGCACCAGCCAGGTCGTGGCCAGCGTCGGCAGCACGGCGATGTGCAGGCTATGGCCCATGCCCGCGCGCGAAATCAAGCCCAGCGTGTCTTTTTCCAGTTGCTCCAAATGGTGCCGCACCCGCGCCGCGTAGGCCGCGCCCGCATCGGTCAGGGCCAGCCGGCGGCGCACCCGCGTAAACAGCCGCACGCCCAGCCTGGCTTCCAGGCCTTCCACCTGGCGGAACACCGCGCTGTGCGTCAGTGCCAGCTCTTCCGCCGCGCGCGAAAAAGACCCCAGCCTGGCCGTGGCCTCGAAAGCCTGCAAGGCGCCCAGATTCGGTATGCCGTTTCTCATGTTCGTCCGCCCTCTATCGCGCGGCACGCCCCGAATCTCGTAGCGCGCCGCCAAAGCAACGCGCCCGCACGCCAGGTCTCGTGCACCGCACACACTATATTGTGCAATTTTATCAATTGATCTGTGCGATTAACTCACATTATGCTAGCGTCATGCCTGCCGGCCCGGCTGGGAATTACCCCAGGAGGGCGCCCATAACCGACGGCAAACGGCGACAATACCCGCGTAATCCCGAACTTGTACGGCCCAGGGATTTCGGTAAAAATACTTTAGACTTAAACTTTTAATACTCAACGGAGCACAACCATCATGTCGGCCCCCTCCTTCAACTGGGAAGACCCCCTGCTTCTCGACACCCAACTGACCGAAGAAGAACGCATGGTGCAAGATGCCGCCCGTGCCTACGCGCAAGACAAACTCATGCCGCGCGTGCTCGAAGCCTTCCGCCACGAGCAAACCGACCCCGCCATCTTCACCGAAATGGGCGAACTCGGCCTGCTCGGCGTCACCATCCCCGAAGAATACGGCGGCTCGGGCCTGAACTACGTCAGCTACGGCCTCATCGCCCGCGAAGTCGAACGCGTCGACTCCGGCTACCGCTCGATGATGAGCGTGCAGTCCTCGCTGGTCATGGTGCCCATCAACGAATTCGGCTCCGAAGAACAAAAGCGCAAGTACCTGCCCAAGCTGGCCACCGGCGAATGGATAGGCTGCTTCGGCCTCACCGAACCCAACCACGGCTCCGACCCCGGCGGCATGGAAACCCGCGCGGTCAAGGTCGACGGCGGCTACAAGCTTAGCGGCGCCAAGATGTGGATCACCAACTCGCCCATCGCCGACGTCTTCGTCGTCTGGGCCAAAGTCGTCGGCGGCGACGACAACGGCAAGATCCGCGGCTTCATCCTCGACAAAGGCATGAAAGGCCTGTCCGCCCCCGCCATCCACGGCAAGGTCGGCCTGCGCGCTTCCATCACCGGCGAAATCGTCATGGACGAAGTCGAAGTCTCCGACGACCAAATGATGCCCGGCGTCACCGGCCTGCGCGGCCCCTTCACCTGCCTGAACTCCGCCCGCTTCGGCATCGCCTGGGGTGCGCTGGGCGCCGCCGAATACTGCTGGCACACCGCCCGCCAGTACACGCTGGACCGCAAGCAATTCGGCCGCCCCCTGGCGCAAAACCAGCTCATCCAGAAAAAACTGGCCGACATGCAAACCGAAATCACGCTGGCGCTGCAAGGCTGCCTGCGCCTGGGCCGCATGAAGGACGAAGGCACCGCCGCCGTCGAAATCACCTCCATCATGAAGCGCAACTCCTGCGGCAAGTCGCTAGACATCGCCCGCCTGGCCCGCGACATGCTGGGCGGCAACGGCATCTCCGACGAATTCGGCGTCGCCCGCCACCTGGTCAACCTCGAAGTCGTCAACACCTACGAAGGCACCCACGACGTGCACGCCCTGATTCTGGGCCGTGCGCAAACTGGTTTGCAGGCGTTTTTCTAAAGCGTTTTTTCGCACGGAAAGCCTGCGGGCGGCGCACTGCATCCGCAAGCCCCTCTCCACGCAGGCCATCGCCTTCAAAGCCCCCACCTCAACCGTGGGGGCTTTTTACTTTTTAGGATGTGATGAAATTAATAAAAAAATGTCAAAAATTTTTTAAAATACAGTTTTTGGTCTAGAATCGACCCATCCGCGGGATGAATAGCATCTCCACATAAATCCGCGGGCATCAAAGAAGCAAGGTCATGCGTCAAGAATGTGGGCCGGAAACCCGCAGCTCCGCCTTGCCAACGAGCATGTCACCCATGCACGGATACGCACCGCACAACTTGTTCCTGGAAACAGCGTTTGCCTCGGCAACGACGTTGGCCGTCGGCTGTTCATTCCGGTTCGCTTCACCAGCAATATGATGAAAACCCTTGCAGTCCTGTCGGCCAAAGGAGGAGTCGGAAAAACCTCTTTTGCGGCGAACCTGAGCGTAGCCCTGGCACGAGCCGGCCTGCCCGTCCTGTTGGTCGATCTCGATCCTCAGAATGCGGTATGCCACCATTTCGGCATTTCCCCCGACGCCAGCCCCGGCCTTGCGCTTGCAAGCCTGCAAGCTAGAAACTGGCGCGAGGTCGCCATAGAAACCGCGTCTGGCGTACTCGCGCTGCCTTACGGCCAGCCCACCGAGCGGCAGCGTATCGCCTTCGAAACCGCCATCGACGAACAAGCCGATTGGCCGACAAGCCAGTTGGAAGCCATGCGACTGGCGCCCGGCACCATCGTCATCTTCGACACGCCTCCGGGTCCGTCGGTCTATGTGCGCAGGGTGCTGAAGAAAACCCAGTTCGCCACGGTGGTTACACTGCCGGATGCAGCGTCCTACGCCACGCTGCACATTATGGAAAGCCTGCTCGACCAGTTCAGCCGCCCTCGCCCCGACTTTCTAGGCGCGCACTACGTCATTAACCAAGTCGACAGCGGCCACGCATTGTCGCGCGACATCGCCATTCTGCTGAAAAGCGAGTTCGGCTCCGACGTTCTCGGGCGCATCCATCTCGACCAGTTCATGCGCGAAGCCCTGGCTCGAGGCCAGGACGTCATGACCTTCTCTCCTCATTCCCAATCCGCACAAGACGTGCTCGACTGCGCGCGCTTGATCCACCAGCATCTTCGAACCGGAACGAGCCAGCCATGAATCAACGCCCGAACACCGGATGGCGTCAACGCGCCGAAACCACAGCGCAGAAAATCACCGGTCTGCCCATCTGGAACAATTTCCTCGTCCGCGCCGTCCTGCTGATTCTTGCCCTGCTGGCTTTCGGCGTGCTGATCATCGTGCCGCTTGGTTTCTGGCCGCAAGTGCTGTTTTCCGCCGTCATGCTGGTGCTGGCGCTGATCCTCAGACCCGTCCACGGCAGCGTCATCTCTCACATCCTGATCGCCCTTTCCGTGGTCACCTCCTTGCGCTACATGTATTGGCGCATCACCGAAACACTGGGCTTTACCACACTGCTGGACGCCGTCTTCGGCTACGGCCTGTTGCTGGCCGAAATCTACGCGCTGGCCGTGCTGCTGCTGGGCTATCTGCAGACGGCATGGCCGCTGTACCGCAAGCCGGTACCCATGCCGGGCAACGTCGAATCATGGCCCACGGTGGACGTTTTCATCCCCACCTACAACGAACCCATCGGCGTGGTCAAACAGACCCTGTACGGCGCGCTGGCGTTGGACTGGCCGCAAGACAAGCTGCGCGTCTATCTGCTGGACGACGGCCGCCGCGACGAGTTCCGTGCGCTGTGCGAAGAAATCGGCTGCGGCTACATGACGCGCGACGACAACCGGCACGCCAAGGCGGGCAACCTGAACGCTGCGCTGGCGCGCACCGACGGCGAGTACGTAGCCATCTTCGATTGCGACCACATCCCCACCCGCTCTTTTCTCCAGTTGAGCATGGGCTGGTTTCTGCGCGACGACAAGCTGGCGATGCTGCAAACGCCTCACCACTTCTTTTCGCCCGACCCCTTCGAACGCAATCTGAACACCTTCCACAACGTTCCCAACGAAGGCAACTTGTTCTATGGCGTCGTCCAGGAAGGCAACGATTTGTGGAACGCCTCCTTCTTCTGCGGCTCGTGCGCGGTCATCCGGCGCAACATGCTGGAAGAGATCGGCGGCATCGCGGTGGAAACCGTTACCGAGGACGCGCACACCGCGCTTAAACTCAACCGCAAGGGCTACAACACCGCCTACCTGGGCATTCCTCAGGCGGCCGGCCTGGCTACCGAAAGCCTCTCGGCCCACGTGCGCCAACGTTCTCGCTGGGCGCGCGGCATGGCCCAGATCGCCCGGCTGGACAACCCCTTGACGGGGCCAGGGCTGAAGCTGGGCCAGCGCCTGTGCTACCTGAACGCAATGCTGCATTTCTTCTTCGGCCTGCCGCGGCTGGTGTTCCTGACGGCGCCCTTGGCCTACCTGTTCTTCGGCGCGCACGTCTTCCAGGCTTCGGCGCTGATGATTGCCGCCTATGCCCTGCCCCACATCATCCAAAGCAACCTGACCAACTCCAGGCTGCAGGGCAGGCACCGGCACTCCTTCTGGAACGAAGTCTATGAATCCGTGCTGGCCTGGTACATCGTGCGGCCGGTGCTGAGCACCTTCATCAACCCCAGGCGCGGTACGTTCAACGTGACAGCCAAGGGCGGCCTGATCGAAAAATCGTTTTTCGACATCAACGTCGCCAAGCCATACGTGATTCTGCTGCTGCTCAACCTGACGGGGCTGGCGGTAGGCATCGTGATGCTGTTCCTCAACCTGAACGACATGGACAAGCTCACGACCATCATCATGAACTTGCTGTGGACGCTGTTCAACGTGCTGCTCACGGGCGCCTGCGTGGCCGTTTCGCTGGAAACGCGCCAAGTGCGCCGGACGCCCCGCGTGGACGCCACGCTGCCCGCGATGGTGCGCACCCAGGAAGGCACGGCCTATCGCTGCAGCACCTACGACTTCTCCGAACAGGGCCTGGGCATCATGCTGCCGCCCAACGTCGACATTCCCATGGGCTCCAAAGTGGAAGTCACGCTGAGCCGGGGCGATCACGAGGCCTCGGTGCCGACCTCCGTCGTGCTGCGCCATGGGCAGCGCATGGGCGTCATGTTCGACGACCTGACACCCGAGCAAACCTTCCACTACACGCAAATGACGTTTGCCCGCGCCGACCTCTGGGCGAGTTCGTGGAACTCGGCCAAGCCGGACGCTCCGCTGCAGGCCCTGGGCGAGGTGTTCTCCATCGGCATGCGCGGATTGAAGCTGTTCGCCCTGCTCGCCGCCGAACGCGCGCAGTCTTTGCTGGCGCGTCCGCGCGAATCCGCCGAGCCGCCCCAGGCCAACGCGGAGGCCAAGCAATGACAAGCCTTGCCAAGTCTCTCCGTTTGCGTCTCGGCTTGGCAGCCATGCTGTGCGCCGCCAGTTGGTCCGCCGGGGCCAACATCGAGGCATCCGCCAGCGCCGCCACGCTTACCGCCTACCCCTCGGTAGCCGCCGATGCCGCCGCCGAACAGGCCCCCGTGGCACGGACGCTGCGCTATTCGCTCGAACAACTGGGCGCGCGCCATCGGCTCGAACTGCGCGGCGTAGACGGCGTCAACAGCCTGCCCATTCTGCTGCCCGACGACGTGGAGGTCGTGTCGGCCAAGCTGAAGCTGCGATACACCCACTCCGCCGACCTGCTGGAAGAGCTCTCCCACTTCAACGTGCGCCTGGACAACCAGCACGTGGCCACCATTCCCATCTCGCGGGACGAGAGCGAGGAAGCGCGGGAATACGAGGTCGACTTACCGGCCTCCATGCTGCACGACTACGTGCAGTTGAATCTGCAGCTCATCGGCCACTACACCCTGCGCTGCGAGAATCCGCGCCATCCCAGCCTGTGGGCCGACATAGACAACCAAAGCGAGCTGGCACTGCAAGTCGTGCCGCGCCCCGTTGGCAACGAACTGGGCCGGTTGCCGCGCCCCTTCTTCGACAAGCGTCTGACCACCGCGCTGGAATTGCCTTTCGTATTCGCCGGCCAGCCCGACGCCGCCACGCTGGAAGCGGCGGGCGTGCTGTCATCCTGGTTCGGCGCGCTGGCCGATTACCGAGGCGCGCGTTTCCCCGTTCTGCACGGCGCCCTGCCTGAAGCCGGCAACGCCGTCGTACTCGCCGGCGCCGCCGGCAGCTTCGGCGCGCTGACGCTGGCGCCGCTCAACGGGCCGGAAGTCGCCATCGTCGACAACCCTTCGGGTCAAGGCGGCAAACTGCTGCTGGTTCGCGGCCGTAATGCCGAGGAGCTCAAATTGGCGGCGCAAGCGGTCGCGCTGGGCGGCAAGACACTGTCCGGCAGCAAGGCCACCATCACGGAACTCGACGTTCCAGCGCCACGCGAGCCTTATGACGCTCCCCGTTGGCTGCCCATAGACAGGCCGGCCTCGCTGGGCGAGCTAGCGAACCCGCACACGATGGAGGTACGCGGTTTCGCCCCCGATTACATTCGCGTCGGCTTGCGCCTGCCGCCCGATCTCTACGCCTGGCGCGATGCGCAAGTGCCGCTGGATTTGCGCTACCGCTACACCCCGCGGCCCAAGTCGGATCAGTCCATGCTGCACATACGCCTGAACGACCAGCCCTTGGCCGCACTGCCGATTCCCGCCGCCACCCATCCGTCCGGCCTCGTCGGCCAATGGCTGACCAAGCTTGGCCCCGACGACAGCACCATGCCGGCGAATGCGCGTGTGATGCTTCCGCTCGATACGCTGTCGGCCGACTCGCAACTGGAGTTCTACTTCCACTACGACTATGTCTCGCGCGGCGAATGCAAGGACGTGCTCATCGACTCCGTGCTGGGCCGCATCGACCCGCGCTCCACCATAGACATTTCGGGGCTCCCACGCTTCATCGCGCTGCCCGACATGGCTGCCTTCGGCAATGGCGGCTTCCCGTTCACCCGCGTCGCCGATCTGTCGGAGACGACGGTGGTGCTGCCGGCTCAAGCCAACAGGCAAGAGCAATCGACTTACTTGGAAGTGCTTGGCCTGATGGGCGCCTCCACCGGCTACCCGGCCACGCATGTGCGGATAGCCGACCCGGGGCAATTGGATACCCTGGACGACAAGGACGTGCTGGTCATCGCCGGCCACGATGTCCAGCGCACGCTGGGCCCGTGGGCGCGCCGACTGCCCGTGAACCTGGATGCCGTACAAGCGGGCAAGCGGCCCGACGAACCCTTCTGGAGACGCTGGTGGAGCGGCTTGTTCAGCGAAGCCGTCGCACAGGACAGCCGGCCCGTCGGCCCGGCCGCCGTGCTGACCGGCTTCGAGTCGCCACTGAGCAGCGGGCGCAGCGTCGTCGTGCTGGCCTCGGCCGAGCCGGACCAGCTAAGCCAGGCGATGAACGCCTTGCAAGACCCGAAACGCCTGCGCGCCATCAGGGGTTCCAGCGTCGGTCTGTACGCCAACAGCGTGCGGGTGCTGCAAGACGACACCAGCTACTACGCCGGCAGCCTGGGGCCGCTGCGGCACGCGCTCTGGTATTTCCAGCGCCATCCGCTGTTGTTCGCGCTGCTGAGCGCGCTGACCGTCGCGGTTCTTGGCTTGCTGATATACCTGTCGCTGCGGGCTCGCGCCCAGAGACGCCTGCAAGGCTGATGCTATGCGGGATGCCGCCGCGTCGCGACTTGGCGCCCGGCGCCATGCTGGATCCGGTGTCTCATGCCTGTGGCTGCCCGAGGCTTGGGTAGCCGAGATGCGACAAGAAACGTTTTGTTTTATTTTTATTTATAAAACAAGTATTTATTTTGCTTTATGGCTTTTATTTTTTTGTCGTTTCCCTTGGAATTCCATAAAGAAACGACAATTCTTTTAAAAGCAAGAGGGTTATAGACTAGAATTGTAGTATCCGCACACACCCTTACACATTGAAAGGGGCGGGCATAAGAAGCAAGGTTATGCGTCAAGAATGTGGGCCGGAAACCCGCAGCTCCGCCTTGCCAACGAGCATGCCGTCCATGCACGTAAATATATTTCGCAGCATCCTGCTTGATGCTGCCTCTGCGGGCGACGAGACATTTGCCTGCCATTCGGCTGTACCGGCCTTGGCCGCAACGGCCACCTCCGTACCCATTTACCGCAGGCTGCGCACGCAGCCTGCGTTCGCGCGCCTATGCGCATCCCTTGCCCCCATCCGTGACGTTTGAAGAAGAGGTACACGTGGAAAAAGAAATCATCAAATACCTGAGCGCGCAACAATCCTCCAAACAATGGACCGCGTTCCTGGACGTTTTCTCGCAAGAGTTGGCGCAGCAACTGACCGTGAGCAATCTGCGCGGCCTGATGCGCCGCAGCGGTGAACGCTTCGCCAAACAGAACCCGCTGCCTGAAACCGACACGATCGAGGCACTGCAGGAAGCCGCCAACAACGTCTGGCGCACCTTGAACTGGGGCTGGGCAAGCATTGCCGAAGACGGCACCCGCCTGGCCATCAAGCACTATCTTTCGCCGCTGAAGTCCAGCATGCCCGAAGGCGCGTCCTGGTCCACCGGCTTCCTGGAAGGCGTGTACGAGCAATGGATGTATCAATCCGGCGCGGACGCTTCCCTGCACGTCACGCAAACCCGCATGGCGGATGAACTGGGCGCCATCGAATACAGCTTCGGCCGATAAGCCGACCTAGGGTTCCATTGACCGCCTAGCCCACAGGTCAGGAGACGACACATGAATCAAGACGACGACATCCGCAATCTCTTCCACCAATTCGGCGGACAGCCCGAGCAATACAAAGAGATTACGCGTACTGAGCACACCAGCAGCGCGCGCAGCCGATGGCCTTTGCTTGATGCGGTGCGTACACGCCGCGAGCCCATTCCACCGGCCGTGGTGTCCGAGCCTGGAATCCAGTACGAAGCGGAAACCGCTCCCGGCACGCATCCGCAGATCTCCGAGATTCACGATCACGGTACACCCGTGCTGATTACTCCCGATCCGCACAAGCTGATCGCCCCGTCGCGTACGGAGCCTGCTGCACCTGCGGCGGAACCGGTGCAGGCTGCGGCATCGCCAACGCCCGCGCCGGCGTTCGAACCCCAGGCAGCCGCCGAGCCGCAGCCGCAGCCGGCCGCCGAACGCGGGCCCGACCCTGTTGCCGAACCGCAAACGCCGGCGGCCGTCGAGGCCGTTGCAGCCAGCGCCAAGCCGGAAGCGGAGGCAGCCCCCGAACCCGCACCGACGCCGGAGCCCATCGTCGCCGTTATCGAACAGGAAGCCGAAGCTGTGGTGGAACCCGAGCCAGTTCCCGCCGCCGCGGAACCCGAACCTGTCGCCACAGCCGCGGTGGAACCAGAACCGGTTGCGATAGCCGAACCCGAAGCTGTCCCTACCGCAGCGCCCGAACCCGCCGCTGTCGCGGAACCCGCACCAGTCGTCGCGGAACCCGAGCCCGTCGCGCAGCAGATGGCCGCCGAGCCCGCCCCGACGGCACCGGAGCCAACGCTCGCCGCCGCTCCGCAAGCCCCAACCGAGGCAACGAGCGCAACCCCCCTCAAGAGCCTGTTCAGCCGTCTTGCCGCAGCTCCCGGGAACCCTCGTTCATAGGGCTGAGACGACGTGAAGAAAATTGCCATCGTTTCCGCGAAAGGCGGGGTCGGGAAAAGCACGATCAGCGCCGGCCTAGGCATGGCGCTCCTGCGCGCCGGGCACCCGGTGCTGGGCGTGGATCTCGATCCACAAAATTCGCTGCGCTTTCACCTGGGCGAACACGATTACCGGCTCGACGGACTGTCGCGCGCCACTTTGGAAGGGCGCAACTGGCGCCGGATCGGCTACCAGGTCAACAACGGACTTGCCGTGCTGCCCTACGGGTTCGTCAACGAGCAAGACCGGCGCACGTTCGAGCAGCGCCTGATCGACGACCCCAACTGGCTCAAGCGCAACCTCGACAGCCTGCCGCTGGCGCAGGACACCATCGTCGTCATCGACACGCCGCCTGGCCCATCCGTCTACCTGCAACAGGCGTTGAACGCCGCGCAACTGGTCATCGTCGTAGCGCTGGCGGATGCCGCTTCCTACGCCACGCTGCAGCAAATGGAACGGCTGATCGAGACCTACTGCACGCCACGCGACGACTTCATCGACCATGCGTTTCTCGTCAATCAGTTCGATGCCGATAAAACGCTATGCAAAGACGTGCTGCAAGCGATGCGTGAAGACCACCCCGACAAAGTCGTCGGCATCGTGCGCCACGACCATACGGTGGGCGAAGCGTTGGCGCGCGGCGTAAGCATCATCGACTACGACACGGCCAGCCCCGCCCGCCAGAACATCCTGACGTGGGCTGACTGGATCACTCAGCAGCCGACCTCCACCAGAGTCGCCCGCTAAGCCTTCGAATCAATTTTGACTGACGACATACAAATGAGCGCAGCCACCACACGGAATCACACAGAAGGGGAACCCATGCTACAGAAGCCCACAGCATCGCCATCCATGCCTGGACGCAAAACCTTGCCGGCCATTCTGTCCAGCTTGTGTCTGCTCGGTATGGCGCTTAGCATGCCCGCGACGGCTGACGACAAGGACACGGCCCAGCCGACGGCCGAACAAACCGTCGCGGAAACGGAAGCGGGCGGCCAGGAAGCCGCGGCACCTGCGCCGTTCATCCCCAACCGCGCATTGCGGTTCACGGATCTCGGCGCCCGCTATCCGCTGAACCTGCGCGGCGTGGACGCCAGCAACAGCCTGCCGTTCAACATCCGCACCGACGAGATCGTCACCGGCGCCCGGGTCAACCTGAACTACGCCTATTCCCCGGCGTTGCTGGCCGACCTGTCGCACATCAACGTGCTCATCAACGACGAAGTCGCCGCCACGATTCCGGTGCCGCGCGACACCGCCGGCGTCAACCTGCAAAAGTCGGTGGAACTGCCCGCGCACCTGATCACGGCCTACAACCAGTTACGGCTGCAACTCATCGGCCACTACACACTGGAATGCGAAGACCCGCTGCACTCCAGCCTTTGGGCCAACATCAGCAATCACAGCACGCTGGAACTGGCCGTAGACCCGCTGCTGCTGCCCAACGACCTGGCCTTGCTGCCCGTACCGTTTTTCGATAAGCGCGACACGCGCCAGTTGACACTACCCTTCGTGTTCAGCGGCACGGCGGACAACCAGATGCTGGAAGGCGCCGGCGCCCTGTCGTCCTGGTTCGGCGCGTTGGCCGGCTACCGCGGCGCGCGCTTCCCCGCCGCGAAGGATGCGGCCCCGGCCACCGGCAACGCCATCGTCCTGGTCAACGGCGCCGCTCAAGCACAGCATTTCCATAAAGGTACGCTGACCGGCCCCACGCTGGCCGTCGTGCCCAACCCGCAGGACCCCAGCGGCAAGCTGCTGCTGGTCATGGGCCGCGACAGCAAGGAGGTCAAGCAAGCCGCCATTGCCTTGGCCAGCGGCAACCAGACCTTCAGCGGCCAGGCCGCCGTGGTCACCCAATTCGCCGACCTGAAGCCGCGCAAGCCCTACGACGCCCCCAACTGGCTGCGCACGGACCGCCCGGTTTCCTTCGGCGAAATAACGGACGAGCAGAAGCTGAACGTCACGGGCTACAGCCCCGACCTCATCCGCCTGGACGTGCGCGTTCCGCCCGACCTGTTCGGCTGGCGCGAAAACCGGGTGCCCATCCAGTTGAAGTACCGCTATACGCCACAACCCACCTCGGTGAACTCGTCGCTGCTCTTCAGCGTGGACGACCTGTTCGTCAAGTCCATGCCGCTGTTCTCGCTGGACAATCTCTATCACGGCGAAGCCGTGCGCGCGCAAGTGCTGCCCGACGAAAGCCTGCCCTCCGATGTGAAGCTGGAAGTGCCGCTGGAAACGCTGCTGTCGCGCGCCCAACTGCAGTTCCGCTACATGTACGACTACGTCAAGCAGGGCGAGTGCCGCGACATCATCATCGACAACGTACGCGGCTACATCGACCCCGAATCCACCATAGACCTGACGGCCTATTCGCACTACAAGGCCATGCCCGACCTGGCCTCGTTCTCGGAAAGCGGCTGGCCGTTCACCCGCCTGGCCGATCTGTCCGAGACCGCCGTGGTGCTGGACGCCAACGCCAGCCAGCAGGAACTGAGCACCTACCTCGACCTGATGGGCCTGATGGGCGAATCCACCGGCTATCCCGCGCTGGGCGTCACCGTCACCAATGCGCAGCAGCTCGACAGCGTCGCCAACAAGGACATCCTGGTCGTAACCGCCGGCGCCGACAAGCCCGCCCTCAAGCATTGGACCGATGGCCTGACCGGCACCTACACCAGCCAGGACGGCAAGCGCTTCGGCACCTCCGACCTGATCTACAAGGTGCTGAACTGGTCCACCCCCAACCCGCGCTACAACGAGGAAGCGCAACGCACCCTCATCGCCTATGACAGCGACGGCGTCAACGCCATCGTCGCGGGTTTCGAGTCGCCCATGACCAACGGCCGCAGCGTGGTGCTGGTCGCCAGCAACAAGCCCGAGGGCCTGGACAGCGTTTCGGCCGCCATTCGCGGCGAAGCCGAGTTCGAGAACCGCATCGAAGGCAGCCTGTCCATCATCCGCGACAAGCGCGTCGACCCGTTGATCGCCGACCAGACGTATTACGTCGGCCAACTGGGCTTCTTCAAACGCCTGCAGTGGATGCTGGACCCCTACCTGCCCAACAACAAGCCCTGGCTGGCCGTACTGGCGGCAGTCGTCGTCATCCTGCTGCTGTTGTGGCTGATCGTGGCGCTGCTGCGCCTCGTCTTCGGCCGCCGCGACAAGGCCCCTGCCGCCTAAGCGCAATGACGCAAGCAACACCGCATCAGACTCCGCCCCGCATCGACGCCGGCTGCCCGCAGCCGGATCGTCGGCGCTGGGTGATGTCCATGGCGGCGCTCTGCCTTTCTACGACGCTGCTCCCCGCGCGCGCCCAAACGCGTGCGCAGGCGGCGAACGACGGCGATTGCCGTATTGCGAACTGGCCTCAGTATCGCGTCTTCCTGAAGCATTTCGTACAGCATGACGGACGCGTGCTGGACGCCAGCACGCCCAAGCTGCATAGTTCCTCCGAAGGGCAGTCCTACGGCATGTTCTTCGCGCTGGTCGCCAACGACGCCGCCAGCTTCGAGAAGATCTGGCGCTGGGCGGTCAACAACCTGGCCAAAGGCGACGTCGGCAGCAACCTGCCCGCCTGGCTTTGGGGCCTGAACGACCGTAACCAATGGACAGTCATCGACCCCAATCCCGCTTCCGACGCCGAGCTCTGGTTCATCTACTCGCTGCTGGAAGCCGGCAAGCGCTGGCAACGCGCCGACTATCTGCGCGATGCCGCCGCCCTGCTCGCGCTGGTCGAGGCGCATGAAGTGGACGACCTGCCCGGCCTGGGCAAAATGCTGCTGCCCTGGCCGCGCCACCTCGTGCGCGAAGACCGGATATGGCGGCTGAACCCCAGCTACCATCCCCTTTTCCTGTTGCGCCGCCTGGCGGCCGAATCGCCGCACGGGCCGTGGCGGGACATCATTTCCAACACCGTGCGCATGCTGCGCACCGTCAGCCCCAAGGGCTTTGCCCCCGACTGGGTGGGCTACCAGGCCGACGGCGCCGGAAAGGGCCGCTTCGTCCTCGACCCCGAGAAACAGGACATCGGCAGCTACGACGCCATACGGGTCTATCTTTGGGCCGGACTGACGGCGCCCGAAGACCCGCTGGCCCCGACCATCGCCAACATGCTGCACGGCATGGCGGACGCCACCCGTAAGACCGCCGCGCCTCCCGAGATCGTCCACACGATGACGGGGGTTACGGAAAACACGGGGCCATTCGGTTTTTCCGCCGCGCTGGTGCCGTATTTCCATCTGCGTAAAGAAACCGATTTGATGCAGGCCCAATACAGCCGCGCCATCGCGCTGTGGCAGGCCAGTCTTGACGGCAAGCCGGAGGAAAACCGGCAGCCTCCCTATTACGATCATATGCTTTGTTTGTTCAGCACCGGCTGGCAGCAAGGTCATTACCGCTTCCTGCCCAACGGAAGCCTCCAGTTACCATCGGAGACGCCATGTCCGCACGCCACTACACGATAGCCCTCAGTCTACTGGCTGCTCTCGCCCACCCCGATCTCCATGCCCAACCCTCCTCCATCGACACGCTGGTCGAACAAGGCCGTTTCTGGCAATCGCGCAGCGACTACAAGCGCGCCACCGAGGTCTGGGAAAAGCTTCTGCTGGCATCGCCCAGCCATCCCGATGCGCTGTATGGCATGGCGGCCGCCGCACTGGGCGAAAACGACCATGCCACGGCGAGCAAGTACCTGGAGCAATTGCGCGCCGCTGCGCCTCGCAGCCGCCTGATTCCTTTGCTGGAACAAGAAATCTATCTAAGCCGGCCGGATGTCATCCCCGTACTCCACAAGGCGCGCGAACT
Source organism: uncultured Burkholderiaceae bacterium (assembly GCA_934525625.1). Taxonomy (GTDB): domain Bacteria; phylum Pseudomonadota; class Gammaproteobacteria; order Burkholderiales; family Burkholderiaceae_B; genus Mesopusillimonas. Next base: position 98,988 of record CAKSZL010000007.1, on the reverse strand, counting down.
TGCCGCGGCGCGTCAAATGGATGCCGCCGTCGCGCAATACGATAAGCTGCTGCAAGGCAAGGAACCTCAAGGCGCTTTTGCGCTGGAGTACTACAACTTCCTGGGCTACAGCACCGGCGGACGCGACCGCGCCATCGAGAAGCTGCGCGGACTGGTGCGCAGCTCGCCCAACAACGGCGCATACCGGCTGGCGCTGGCCAGGCACCTGGTCCGCGAAGTGGATCATCGCCGGGAAGGACTGGAGATCATGCGCCAACTCTCGTCCGTTCCCTCGGTCGCCAGCCAGGCAAACGAAGAATGGGCGCTGGCGCTGACATGGATCGGCCCTCCAGGGCCGGACTGGCGCGGGGTATTCGAAGACTATCTCAAAGTCCATCCAAAAGACGAGGAAATCCGTAAACTGCTGGCCAAAGGCGGAACCGCACAGGCAAGCAGCCCCGGTACGCAAGGCGGCCAGGCTGCGGCTACCCGCCCGTGGCGCCAAGACCCCGATCTGGCGCGCGGCTTCCGGGCGCTGGACAACGGCGACCTGAACGTCGCCGAGCAGGCCTTCCAGGCCAGGCTCAAACGCCAGCCCAACGACGCCGACGCGCTGGGCGGCCTGGGTTTGGTGCGCATGCAGCAGAATGACCACGTCCAGGCGGAGCAACTGCTGGTACGCGCCGCGCGCGCGAAGCCCAACTGGAACCAGGCGCTCAACGCCACACGCTACTGGCGCCTGGTCAACCAGGCCGGCAACGCCCGCGCCAACGGCGACCTGGCCCTGGCCCAACAATTGGCCGAACAAGCCATACGCCTGGACGGCAAGACTTCCGCCGCCCACAACATGATCGGCCATGTCCAGGCCGACCGCGGCCAGCTCGATCAGGCCACCCGCACCTTTGCCCAAGTGTTGAAACGCGACCGCCGCGACACCGAAGCCATGGGCGCCCTCATCAGCGCGCTTTCCCAGCAAGGCCGGCACCAGGAAGCCGAAAAGCTGATCTCCGGCCTGACGCCCGAGCAGCGCGCCAGCATCGGCGATGAAGGCAGGCTGCGCGCCGCCCTCATCGCCGGCAAGGCTAAAGCCATGCAGCAGCGCGGCGATCTGGCCGGCGCCCAGCGCGCCTTCGAAGACGCCATGCGCACCGACCCCAACAATGCCTGGCTGCGCCTGGATCTTGCACGCCTGTACATCAAGCAAGGCGCCACCACCGAGGCGCGCGGCCTGGTGGACGGCCTGCTGCGATCCAATCCGGACATGCCCGACGCCCTGTACACCAGCGCCCTGCTCTCCATGGAACTGGGCGAATGGGAAAAGGCCTACGCCACCATGGTACGCATACCGGAAAAAGCCCGCACGTCCGAAATGGCGGCCATGGAACAACAGCTGTGGGTGCATGCCCAGGCCGCACAAGCCGGCAGGCTGGCGAAGCTGGGCCGCACAGACGATGCCCGGCGCACGCTACGGGGCTTGGAAGCCACTGCTGGCGGCGACCCCGGCATGCTGGGCGCCATTGCCTCGGCCTACGTCGATGCGGGCGATGCCAACCACGGCCTGAGCCTGATACGCCAGGAAATCGGACGCACGGCGCAACCCAGCCCGGACATCCAGCTCGCCTATGCCGGTCTCTTGCTGAAGACCGGGCAGGACGTCGAAGCGGCCAGCACCTTGCGCGCCTTGCAGAACAGGCCGATGAACGCCGCGCAGAAGAAGACCTTCGACGATCTGGCTTTCATGTACAACATCAGGCAAGCCGACCTGCTGCGCGAACGCGGCGAGTTTGCGCGCGCCCACGACACGCTGGCGCCCGCACTGGCGCAGCGTCCCAGCGACACCATGGCGCTGGCCGCCATGGCGCGCCTGTATGCCGCCAACGGTGAAAACGACAAGGCTTTGGAGCAATACAAGCGCCTGCTGCAGAAAGATCCGGACAACGCCGATCTGCAAATGGGCGCCGCCATCGCCGCCACCCAGATGCGCGAATACGATTTCGCCGAGAACGCCATCAACCATGCGCTGAGCATCGCGCCGGAAGACCCCGACATGCTGGCCAACGCGGCCCGGCTGTACCGCGCGCGCGGCAAGACGGGCAAGGCCATCGAGCTGTTCACGGCCGCCATCGAGGCCGAGGAAAAACAGTTGGCCATGGCCAAGCAGCCTGGCGCCAGCCAGGCTGCCGCCGCCTCTGACGGCGAATACGGCAGCACTTTCGTTGCGCTGCCCAGCCAAGGCACGCGCTCGACGTTGCCGCGCCAGGCCGTCGCCGGCATCCTGGACGAACCTTCCGGCAAAGCGCCGGTCTACGTAGCCGCCCAGCCGGCGGCCATGCCCGAGCCGCAGCCTCTTCCGGCTCCGGTAGCAGTACGGCCAGCCACGGTACAGCCGGCCGCACCCGCCACGCAGGTGGCGCGAGTCGAGGCCGAGGCGCCCGTCGCGGCTGCCGCTCCGGCGCGCGGCAGGACGATCACCGCCGAACCGGGTTCCGTCATTACACCCGCTCCCAGAATGGTGCAGATACACACCACCGACGCCACGCTGGCGCCAGTGCGGGAGTCCTCCGCTCCGCTTCCCGCGGCTCCCGTCGTCGGCGGCACGATGCTGGGCATACGCAGCGACAAAGCGGCCGACCTGCGCCAGGAATTGGCCACGCTGCAGGACATGCGCAATCCCGAGGTCAGGTTCGGCGTCTTCGGCCGCAACAACAATGGCGAAGAAGGCTTGAGCAAACTGAGCGAAGTCCAGGCGCCGCTGGAAGTCCGCCTGCCCGTGGGCGACGGCACGCTGGCCCTGCAAGCCACCGCCGTCCGCCTGGATGCCGGCAGCGTCGACTCGGACTTCTACAACAGCAGCCGCTTCGGCGGCGGCCCGGTCGCCATCTACGACGCCATTGCGCAGAATAACCAATGGGGCAGTGTACAAGCGCTTAACAGTCACGGCCCCACCGGCAAGCAGCGCGATAGCGGCGTGGGCTTGTCCGTGGCCTACGAACAGTCAGGCCTGCGTGTCGACCTGGGCACGACGCCGCTGGGGTTCCAGCGCACCAACTTCATCGGCGGCCTGAAGTTCGACGGCCTGTTCGACGAACAGGCTCGCAGTTGGTACAGCGTGGATCTGTCGCGCCGCGCCGTCACCGACAGCCTGGTGTCGTTCGCCGGCGCCCACGACAGCCGCACCGGCCAGACCTGGGGCGGCGTCACCAGCACCGGCCTGCAACTGCAAGTGGGCCAGGACAGCGACCGTTTCGGCTACTACGGTTACGGCGGCTGGCATTCGCTGAACGGCCACAACGTCGAGTCCAACTGGCGCGCCAACGTCGGCGCCGGGGTCTACTGGCACGTGCTGCGCGAACAGAACCGCATCTTCACGGCGGGCCTGAACCTGGGCGCCACGTTCTACGACAAGAACCAGCGCTTCTTCACCTACGGCCACGGCGGCTATTTCAGCCCCCAGCGCATGTACTCGTTCAGCCTGCCCTTCACCTGGGCGCAGCGCAGCGACCGCTTCACCTACAAGCTGCAAGGGGCCATCGGCATCCAGCGCTTCAGCGAAGACGAAGCCGACTACTTCCCCACCAGCGCCAGCCTGCAGGCCAACGCTTTGAACGCCGTGCAGTACGCGCGCGCCATGGGCTACGGCGGCGCCACCGCCACGTACGCGGGGCAATCCAAGACGGGCTTCGCATACAACTTGCAGGCTGCGGCGGAATACCGTCTGAGCAACCACCTGGTGCTGGGCAGCGCCCTGTCGTTCAACAACGCCAAGGACTACCGCCAATGGGCGGGCGGCCTGTACCTGCGCTATACGCTGTATCCCAGCACGCGCATGCTGGACCTGCCCGTCACGCCGTACCGGGGGCCCTATGGCAACTGACGCCAGAGGCACCAGACCCCACTCCACTGAATCACCCACATAAGTTAGAAAAAAAGGCTTCACCATGCTTACTTCCGTGCTTGCGGGCCTGAGCATCCTCATGGTCGGCGACAGCCACCTTATCGAACCGGCCTATCTCATCACTACACTGCATGATGACCTGACCAAGAATGGCGCAGTGGTTCATTCAATTGGCGTCTGCGGCTCCAACCCCGGCGGTTGGGTCAAGGCGACGCCCAGCGATTGTGGCGGCGCGGAACGGCGCGGCAACGGCAAGGTGGAGGTTCACTCCAACATGCAAACCCGCCCCATCACCGAACTGATTGCCGAGGAGAAACCCAACCTGGTCATCGTCATCATGGGCGACACCATGGCGGCCTACGACAAGGGCTCTTTTCCCAAAACCTGGGCTTGGCAGTCCACTACCCAGCTCACCAAGGCTATCGCCGGCACGAATACCCAATGCATCTGGATTGGCCCGACCTGGGGCACCGAAGGCGGCAAATACAACAAAACCTATGCGCGAGTGCGCCAGGTGTCCAACTTCCTGAATTCCAACGTCGCCCCATGCGCCTACATCGACTCGCTGAAACTATCCAAACCTGGTGAATGGGCCACCGTCGACGGAACCCATTTGACCGAAACCGGCTATCAAGCCTGGGGCAAGGCGCTCAGCCAGGCAATCGTCGAAACCATTAAGTCCGAAGATGGCGGAAACGCCAAAGCGTCGAAGAGGCCATGATGAAATTTCTGCTTGCCACACTCTCACTACTGGCTGGCGCCGCGCTGGCACCTATTTCTCACGGCCAGGAAATCCCGCTGTACGAAACCGGCCCCGCCGAAGACTCGGCCTTCATCCGCTTCGTCAACAGCACGGATGCCGCGCTGGTGGTCAAGGCGGAAGGGTCCAAGACCTCCTTGCCGCTGGATGCCGGCAAGCCCGCCTCGAACTTTCTGCCGGTGCCGGCCAAGCGGGCGCTGAAAGGCCAGTTCGTGCAGGGCGACGCGCACGCTCCCACCGAAACCACCGTCGAGCCGGGCGAATTCGCCACCGTGATTGCGCTGCCCGCCGGCAAAGGCGGGCTGGCCGTGCAGACCATCCGCGAAACGCCGGACGACTTCAACGCGCTCAAGGCTTCGGTCGGCCTGTACAACCTGGCCCCGGCCTGCGCCGACGCCACCGTCAAGGCGGCCGGCCGCAACGTCACGCTGTTCAGCGGAGTGGCCGTCGGCGAACCCTCCAAGCGCCTGCAAATCAACCCCGTACCGTTGAGCGTGCAGCTTTTCTGCGCCGGCAGGGAAACCGGCGAACCGGTTTCGCTGGGCACGCTGGAAGCGGGCGAGCGCTACACCCTGTTCCTGGTGCCTGCCGGGGACGAGTCGCGGCTGTTCCACGCCGTGGACGCCGTCAGCTTCTGACCTCCAGGCGGGGCCCGCGCCCCGCCGCCTTCTCCGGGCCTGTCAATAAGAAACAATCATGGTCTTCACCTCTCTGGAATTCCTGACGCTGTTCCTGCCGGGGTTCCTGCTGGTCTACATGCTGGCGCGGCCCGCGCAGCGCAATACGGTGATTCTGCTCGGCAGCTGGGTTTTTTATGCATGGTGGAGCCCAGCTTTTCTCCTGCTGCTGGTGTTCGTCACGCTGATCACCTGGTCGGGGGGCCTGGCGTTGGAACGCGCTTATCTGGCCGGGCAAACTGGCCGCCTGAGATATTGGCTGGCCACCTTGATCGTCATCAACATAGCGCTGCTGTGCTGGTACAAATACTCGAACATCCTTGTCGAAACCTATAACGGCTTCGCCATGTTGCAGGGAGCAATGCCCATCGAATGGCAGCGTGTCGTGCTGCCCGCGGGGCTGTCGTTTTTCGTACTGCAAGCCATCTCATATCTGGTCGACGTCAAGCGGCGCACTGTACGGGCCCAACCCAGTTTCGTCGATTTCGGCGCCTATCTCGCCATGTTCGGCCAGCTGATTGCCGGCCCCATTTTGCGTTACGACTGGATTCACGACGAGCTGGAATCGCGCAGCCTGACATGGAAAGGCTTTCAGTCGGGCGCACGCCGTTTCATGATAGGCATGAGCATGAAAGTGCTGATCGCCGATACCCTGGCACCCCTCGTCGATACCGCCTTCGCCTTGCAGACGCCCTCGCTGGCCGACGCCTGGCTGGGATGCGGCGCCTATACGCTGCAGCTGTTCTTCGACTTCGCCGGCTACAGTGCGATGGCCATAGGGCTGGGGCAGATGCTGGGCTTTCACTTCCCGGAAAACTTCAACAACCCCTACGTCGCGCGCAGCATCCAGGATTTCTGGCGGCGCTGGCATTTGTCGCTGTCGAGCTGGATTCGCGATTACCTGTACATTCCGCTGGGCGGCAACCGCCACGGCGTCTGGCAGACCTACCGCAACCTGCTGCTGACCATGGCCATCGCCGGACTCTGGCATGGCGGAGACAGTTGGAACTTCCTGCTGTGGGGCACCGCCCACGGCGTGGCGCTATGCATCGCGCGCGCCTGGGAACGCAATGGCATGCCCGCGCTGCCGGCAGTCTTGGCGCATATCGTTACCCTGCTGTTCGTGATGCTGGCCTGGACGCTGTTCCGCGCCGCCGATTTCCATAATGCGCTGGCCATGTACCAAGGTCAGTTCGGCATGAACGGCCTGGCGCTGGGGCCCGAAATGACGCTGGCCTGGCGGCCTTCGCACTGGTTCGCCGCCATCGGGGGCATTCTGTGCGTAATCCTGCCCACGATGCAGCCCTGGTTCGAGCGCCAGCCCGTCAGCCGGGCGCTGGCGTCCGTGCGCGGGCTGTGGCCGCTGGCGGCCTTTCTGCTGTCGTACAGCCTGATCGCCAGCCGCGGCGCCACTCCCTTCCTGTATTTCCAATTCTGATGAACGCCACCTCTACCTTGTACAAATCGACGGGAAAGACGGCGGCGGCCTCCGCCGGAGGAGTCATCGCCGCCGCCGGCTTCGCGCTGTTCATGGCGGCCGGGCTGATCGTCAACATCTATTCCGTCGCGGCTGACGACCTGGAGCTGGTGCCGCCCGGCACCACGCTGGAGCAAGCGCTGGACGGCACGGCCAGCAAGGACATCGCCGCCAACCTCGCCAAGACGCCCATACCCAGCGAAATGGCCAAATGGCAGCGCGGCCTGAACTGGCTGGTGGCGCACGATCTGGGCCCCAAGGTGCGCGAAGGCTGCCCGGGCTGGCTGTTCCTGGCCGACGAGCTCGCCGTGCACGCGCGTGGCGCCGAACACGCCGCCGCGCGCTTGCGAACGGTAAGTGGCATCCAGCAGAAACTGGCCCAGTCCAACATCCAGTTGCTCGTCGCGGTGGTACCCGACAAGAGCCGCATCATGGCCGGGCAGTTGTGCAAACTGGAGCGTCCCGCCGCGCTGGACGCCCGCGCCCGGAATTGGGTGCAAGGCCTGCAACAGGCCGGCGTGAACGCGGTCGACCTGACTCCCTCCTTGCAGGATTCCGCCCAGGACACCTTTCTACGCACCGACACCCACTGGAACGAGCATGGCGCGCAGCTGGCCGCCCAGGCCATGGGCAAGACGGCGCGCAGCCAGGCCGGCGGCCCGCTGGAACCCCGCCAGACCACCGAAATCGTGCCAGGGCGGCCGCAAGTGCGCCCCGGCGACCTGGTGCGCCTGGCGGGCATAGACTGGCTGCCCGCTTCGCGCCAGCCCGCCCCCGAAATCGCCGCCGCCAGCGAGTTCCGCGTCGCGGACGCCTCCGGCAGCGGCGGGCAGGACGATGCCGACGACCTGTTCGGCGACGCCAACCTGCCCACCGTCGCGCTGATAGGCACTTCATTCTCGCGCACGTCGGGCTTCGCCGACTTCCTGGCCCACGCGCTGGAAACTCCCGTCGCCAGCTTCGCCAAGGACGGCGGCGCCTTCTCGGGTTCGGCCAGCGAATACTTCGCCAGCAAGGCCTTCAAGCAGACGCCGCCCAGGCTCGTCATCTGGGAGATCCCGGAGCGCGACCTGGAAACAGCGTTAAGGAACGACAAGGAGATATGGCGCTGAGCGGGCGCGCCCGCCCCTATTGGCGTCTCAGTGTAGAATCCGGGTAAAGTCGCAGCCAGCTACCTCTTGGTGTGCGTCGCATGGCCGCTACCTAACGGAGTGCCTTACGAGGGCATGGTGTGAGCACCCCTATTATCGAATCCGGTTTTCTTTCTCCGACGCAAATCATCGCAATGCTGGCGGGCCGCCGCCGCTTCATGCTGCTCGTCGTCGGCGCCATGCTCGCCTTGACGGTAATCGTCACGCTGCTATCCCCCAAGATCTGGACGGCTACCACGGACATCTACATCGATTACCGCGAGACTGATCTCATTAGCGGGCGCGCCATTTCGCCGTTCCTGGACGACAACTACATGAAGACGCAGCTCGATCTGCTGCAAAGCCAGCGCGTCGTCGAAATCGTCATCGACGCTCTCAAGCTACGCTCATACCCCGAGTACCGAGAAGCCCTGGCCAAACATGGTGAACAGCGCGCCAATCTCGCGCTGATCACGACAATACGCGAAAACACCAAGATTCAGCGCGACGGCGGCAGCCGGGTCGTCTCCGTCAGTTATTCGGGAGATTCTCCCGAGCAGGCCCGCCAGTTCGCCGACGCCATCGCCAATGCCTACATAGGCCTCAATGAAGAGGTCTCGTCTTCCGCCGCGCGCCAACGCTTCGAACAGTACAATGCGCAGCTCGACAATCTGCGCCACGAAATCGACGACATCCAGGGCAAACTGACCGAATACCAGCAATCCACAGGCATCCTGAACGTGCGCGAACATGGCGATCTCGAGTCCCAGAAACTGGCCGAAATGACCAAAACCCTGCTAGCCGTGCAAACGCGCATGGAAGAAGTCCGCACCCGCAACCAAGCGACTCAAAAGCTGCTGGATTCAGGCGTACCCGTGCAGGAAATCCCCCAGATCAACCAATTGCCCTCGCTGGGAATACTGAAAGAGCAACTGGGCAGGCTGGATCTGCAACTAGGCGAACGTCAAGGCTCGCTGGGGCCCAATCACCCTACCATCAAGGGCTTGTACGCCGAACGCCAGCGCACGATCGCCGCTATCCGGCGTGAGGCCCAAGTCACCCTGAAAGCCGATCAGGACGAAGTTGTCCAATTGCAGGCCCAGGCCGAGAGCCTGGAAAAAGACATAGACCAGCAGCGCCAGAAAGTGTTGGAGCAAATGCAGCAACGCGACCGTATCGCGGCGTATCAGCGCCAGTTCGCCGGTGCGCAGCAGGTATACAACGCAGCCCTGGAAAAATACGATACCGTCATCATGGCCGGCAGCGTCAATGCGCTCAGCGCATCCGTCTTGCAAGCAGCCGATCTGCCCACATCCCCCAGCAGGCCCAAGCCGCTTGTCAACCTGCTGCTCGGCTTGCTGAGCGGAATGGCAGTCGCGGCCTGCCTGGCCCTCCTCCTGGAACTGCTGAACCGACGCGTCAGATGTCCGGAGGATCTACTCTCCTTCAGAAGCGCCGCGCCGCTGCTGGGCCGTATCGGCTGAACCGACAAGTCACATCGCCATGCCCAAAGAGCAGAGCCCCTCCGCCCACGATACCCAGCAGGCCGAAGCGCAACAGTCCGCCGGACACGACGCCCGCAAGGAAATACTGCTTTGGGTCGATACCCCTGAACAGGCCGAAACGCCACCCAGGCAGCTCGAAGCCAGCCCGCAGCGCGCCCCGGCGGCACCGGCCCAGCCGGACGTCGCAGAAGGGAGCCGCCTGGGCGACATTCTGATTGAGCGCCAGCGCCTGACTCGAGAGGACGTCCAGCGCATCCTGGAATACCAACGTACACACGGCACCCGCTTCGGCGATGCGGCCGTCGCACTCGGCTTGCTAACGGAACAAGAGCTGCGCAGCGCGATTGCGCAACAGTACCGCTACCCCACCGCTTCGAACAACCCCGCGCTCGTGGAGTTTCCCATCGCCGCGGCGCCAGACAGCGCCGAAGCGGAAGCTATCCGCAAGATCCGTACCGAGATCATGTTGCGCCAGCCCGAGCGGCGCCCGCTGGCCATCGCGATGGTCAGCCCCAACGACGGCGAAGGTAAATCGTACTTAGGTTCCAGCCTGGCGCTCGCATTCGCCCAGAGTGGGTACCGCACTCTGCTGATTGATGCGGATCTTCGCTCACCCGAACGCAGCACGCTGCTGGGAACCAAGACCGACACCGGCCTGGCAGCCGTCCTGGCCGGCCGCGTCCAAGGGTACACTCAGCCGGTTCCCGCCTTTCCGAAGTTGCATGTGCTGAGCGCCGGCCCGCCTCCTCCCAACCCCACGGAAATACTGCGCGAGCCTCAGCTCAAACAGCTAATAAACAATCTGCACACGCATTTCGACATATTCATAGTTGATACCCCCGCCATCAAGCGCTATCCCGATGCGCAAATCATCGCCAGTCAGGCGGATACCGCCGTCCTGGTGGCACGCCAGCACATTACGCTGCTGCGCGATATCGAACAGGCTCAGGATGCCTTGCGCGCTGCGGGCGTCCAGGCCACTGGCATTGTCTACAATAGTTTCGAACCTTCCCCTGCCCGCACAGGTTTCTGGCCGCGGCTATTCCAGCGCGGATTGACTCGCTTGCGGCATTAGGGCGCAAGCCCTTCGCGGGCCCAACCCACGGTTCCCGTCCATGAACTCAGCACGCGCGACCGAGCCATTTTCTCTCCTGACGGCCATTTTGGTCGCCGGCAGCGCCATCATCGCTCTGGTGCCGACTTCGTTTTCCTCCCGAAGCCAGGACGTGCTGCAAAACCTCGCCGAAGGGTCCATGCTGCGCCAGGCGCAGCTCGCGCTGCTGTTCATGCTGGCCGGCATTCTGCTATACCGTCATTGGTCCGCCACCGTCGAACGCCTGCGTCACCTGAATCCCTTTCTAGTTCTATTGGTGGCCTATTGCGGGCTGTCGATGCTTTGGTCTCCCTTTCCCATCGTCACCCTCAAGCGCGCCATCACGTTTGCTGGACTAATCATTATCGGGCTGGCGCTTTCCCCGCCTTCCAGCACGTTCCGCCATGTCATGTCTTCGTTGCGATGGTCGCTCACCCTCATCTGCCTCATTTCCGCTCTGACGGCACTGGCCGCCCCCGCCATCGGCACCGACCCCTTGCACAACGGCGCATGGCGCGGCATCACTTGGCACAAGAATATGCTGGGCGCTACCGCCGCCTATGCCGCGATTCTCTGGCACCGTGAAGCGCTGCAAGGGCCAGGCCGCCGCTTAACGAGCCTGGCCGCCTTGTTGTTCTGCCTGGTTACCCTCCTCATGGCGAAAAGCTCGACCGCCATGCTACTGGGCGCCTTGGGCCTCGCCTGGTATACATTTTTCCACCGCCCCTGGCTGCGAGGCCGGCATCTGGGCCTGGGCGCATTGCTGGCGCTGGCTGTGGCGAGCCTCCTGGCCCTACATTTCTTTTACGTCAACACCGGCCGTTTTTTGGGGTGGAATGATATCAGCGCTCCCATCGCCGCCCTGTTCGGCAAAAGCTCCGACCTGACCGGCCGCACCGACATTTGGCGCCTCGTTATGCTTGCCGTTCAGCAGCATCCCATTCTGGGTATAGGCTACGGCGCATTCTGGCTAGGGCTGGGTGGCCCTTCGCAATACGTCGCCGACTTCCTGGGCTGGGCGCCTACCCAGGCCCACAACGGCTACCTGGACGTCCTGAACGAATTGGGTGTTGTGGGCAGTTGCCTGATGCTGTGCACGCTGCTTTGGTACATCATGACGCTCGTGCGCTTGGCTCTGTATCAACGCGACGCGGCAGCTTGCTATACGACCTTCCTGCTTATCCTGCTGGTTTCCAACCTCTCCGAAACGTCGCTGCTGTTCTCCACCTCTTTTCAGAACATATTATTCGTCTACATGTGCACAATGGCCTCCTCACAGTTGTGGGCCGTACGGCAGCAGGCCTTCGACGCCCCGCCGCACGCCGTATCGCGTTAATGTCTTGACCCTATATGAAAGTGAAAGCCGTTTCCCTCATTTTTCTCACCTGGCCGCTGCTATTCGGCCCGCTGGCCGGTGCACACTCTGCACCCCGGTTCACAACGGGTGCGGACGGCCTGCAATACTTCTCTTATGGAGTGGAAGAGGATGCGCTGTCCGGCCCGCCAGATGCATCCCATCTGAACCATACGCTGGACGCCGCAGATCGCATCGCGGTCAGGGGGCCGCATTTTTTTCGCGTCGGCCCCGACCAAAAGCCGGGCACGGCCGACGATCAGCGCGTAAGATTCTTTGGAGCCAACCTCAGTTTCGCCGCGAATTTTCCCGCCGAAACCGATGCGACCGCGCTGGCGCGACGCTTGCGCAAGCTGGGCTTCAATGCCGTGCGCCTACACCACATCGACACCCATCTGACCGACGACACCGAGCAACCCAACGGCATTCTGGGCACCGGCCCCTACCCCACTTTCAACGATGAAGCGGTCAAGCGACTCAAAACCCTTGTCGCTGCGCTAGCCGAAGAAGGCCTATACATCAACCTGAACCTGCGGGTAGGCTACCGCTTCCGCCCGGCCATCGACGGGCTTCCGCCGCTGGACGATGGCCAGGACACGCCCCCATCCGTCGAAACCCCCATCCACGTCTATTACCCCGACCTCATCGAGCGGCAGAAAACCTACGCGCGCGACCTCATACTCCGGCTGGGCCTGACGCGGCATCCCGCATTAGCCATGGTCGAGATCAACAACGAATCCTCGCTGCTGCACGCCTGGCAAGGCCGCGAATGGCACAACGCCATCCCTTCCGCCTATGCCCCGGTGCTAAGTCAAGCCTGGGGGCAATGGCTCATCGAGAAATATGGCAACCTGGACGCCGCCTGTGCGGCCTGGTCCAGTTGCGGCGACGCTGCAGCCGACGCGCTACCCGCCCAGGGCCTGTTTCATCAGGGGGGCCGAGTAACTTACCCCCGGCAGATGCAAGACAGGCTGCGCAAGCTGCTCTCGCCCTCCCGCAACAACACCGCCTACAACCGGGACTTCCTCGCTTTTCTGACCGAGATGGACCGACGCTACGTCGACGGAATGAAAGCGGTGGTACGCGATGCCGTCGGGTGGGACGTGCCCGTCACAGGTACGCAGATAGGCTACGGCGGCGTGCTCAATTTCGATTCGCAAGCCCAAATGGACTACGTCGACGACCATATCTACGTCGGCCACCCCATGCACAACGGCCCGTCCTGGCGGTCCGAAGACTGGTACATTCCTGAAATCGCCATCTCCGATACCGGTATCGAGACATTGCTGGCCCGCTCCCTCAGGCGGGACGCCAACAAGCCGTTCGTCGTCAGCGAATTCAACCAACCCTTCCCTGCCCGCACCGGCTCTGAAATCCTGCCGCTCATTGCCGCGGTCGCGGCCCTGCAGGATTGGGACGGGCTGTTCTTCTATGGGTATTCCAGCGAAAGCTCGCCTTTCCCAGCGCCCGAACGCTTCTCCCTAAGCGGCGACTGGAGCAAATACGCGCTCAGCGGCCAAAGCGCACGGTTATTCAGGCACGAACTGATCGCAACGCTACCCAAACGCGTCCTGCTGCCCTTTCCTCCCAAAGCACGAATGGAGACGGCGCTGGAAGGCGACATCTACGACGGTACGCTGGAAGCGCGCTTGCGCAAGATTTTCAAACTGAACCCGACTGCCGCATGGGTGGCGCAGCTCGCCCAGGATCTAAGCGCTGCGGACGAGTCTTTTCCAGGCCTGGATACCGCCGAGCACAGCCGAGCCGGCTCCGGCATCATCCATCAGAAGGCTCGGCGCCGCATCCTGATGGACGCCCCCCGAATCGCCGGCATTTTCGGATTACTGGACAGGGAAGCCGTGGCGCTCGGCCAGTTCCGCGTGGCCGGCCTGCGCGATACGCCGGAACCTGTCTCGCTGCTGATGACGCCATTGGACGACGAGGACCTGGTGCGCTCGAATCACATGCTGGTCACTCTGGCCGGCTTCACCACGGGCAGCCAAGCCGGCTCCATTCCCAAACGCCCCAAAGTAGCCATATCCTATCTGGCAAACAACAGCGGCAAGCGCACGCTGGAACCCGAACCCGGATCGTCCGGCAAACCTTCGGGGCTGCTCCACGGGCAAGCGCCGACCTGGGTGGAGCGCACGCCGGTACGGTTCTTCCTTCCCTATGCGCCCGAGCGTGTGGCCTTGTATCCCCTGGACGGCGCGGGCCGCAGAGGCCAACCGCTACCCATCGGCCCCGACTTGGCTTCGGCAGATGCCTCGGTCGCCGATCTCCAGCAAACGCCGGACGACGCCAGCCTGTGGTACGAACTGCTGGTTACCCCGGCTGGCGCCGGCGCTCCATGAGTCAGTCCTTGCCAAAGAGATCGCGCGAATAGATTTTGTCTTGCTGATCCTGGATTTCCTCTGATATCCGGTTGGCGACGATGACATCACTGATGCGCTTGAACTCGTCCAGGTCGCGAATGACGCGCGAGCCGTAGAACATATCGTCTTTTAATGTAGGTTCATACACGACGACCTCTATGCCCTTGCCCTTCAGGCGCTTCATGACCCCCTGGATTGCAGATGCTCGGTAGTTGTCCGATCCGCTTTTCATGACCAGTCGATATATGCCCACGATACTCGGATTGCGCGCCATGATGGACTGCGCGACGAAATCCTTGCGCGTCCGGTTGGCATCCACAATGGCTTGGATCAAGTTGTTCGGCACTTTGTCATAGTTGACCAGCAATTGCTTGGTATCCTTGGGCAGGCAGTAGCCGCCATAGCCGAACGACGGGTTGTTGTAATGATTGCCGATGCGCGGGTCCAGCCCCACCCCCTCGATGATCTGGCGGGTATCCAAGCCATAGGTCTGCGCATATGAATCGAGTTCATTGAAATACGCTACGCGCATAGCTAGATAGGTATTGGCGAACAGCTTGATGGCTTCCGCCTCGGTGGAGCCGGTGTAAAGCACCGGGATGTCCTGTTTAACGGCGCCCTGCCGCAGCAGATCGGCGAACCTGCGGCCGCGCTCCGAGTCTTCGCCCACGACAATTCGCGAAGGATGCAAGTTGTCGTACAACGCCCGCCCTTCACGCAGAAATTCGGGCGAGAAGATCAGATTGTCCGTGGCGTACTCCTCGCGCGCGCACCTCGTGAAGCCTACGGGTACCGTCGACTTGATCACCATGACCGCCGCCGGATTAACCGCTTGGACGTCGCGTATCACCGCTTCGACGCTACTCGTATTGAAATAGTTGGTCTGCGGATCGTAATCGGTGGGAGTTGCGATGATGACAAAATCCGCCCCCTCGTAGGCCACCCGCTTGTCCAAGGTTGCCGCCAGGTTCAAAGACTTGTCCCGCAGGTAAGCCTGAATCTCGGTATCCTCGATAGGCGACTGCCGCGCATTGATCAGCTCGACTTTGTGCGGCTCGATATCCAGCGCAACCACTTCATTGTGCTGAGCCAGCAGCACCGCATTCGACAGGCCTACGTAACCCGTTCCAGCAATGGCTATCTTCATGATCATCCCATTCGATAAAAACTAAACATCCGCCCACCCGGCCTTAGTGTTTGTATTCTTGATGCCTCAAGCCGAAAGCGCCGGTAATCTTGCCGCATTGCGCGCTGGCCACCCTGAGCCATTGAAAGGCCTTGGCCCTGCCCAGAGGCAGACTGAAAGCGGCCAGCAGCAAGGCCAGCCCCAGTTGCACCACCGCCTTGGCCAGCAGAACCACCAGGCGCACGGCTTTGTCCGCGCCAGCAGCCGTCAGGGACGTGACACGGATGAAGGTCTGCCCGCCGCGGTACGCGCGGCGCAGCAGCCAACGCGCATTCATACGGTTTTCTTCCACTGGCTCATACACCACCGCCTCGTCGTTCCAAACGAATCTGGCCTGCTTGTCCAGCAGGCGCGAAAACAGCAAGGTGTCTTCGCCGCCCGTGCGGCCGAACGCCGCGTCGAATGGCCCCGGCTCGCGCAGCAGCGCTCCACGGCGGATCAGGACGTTGCCGGAACGCACGTCCGTCTTGCCCACCGCCGTGCCGGTGGCCAAACGGCGTCTTTCAAAGAAACCGCCCTGCACTATCCATGGCGGCGCATTATCGGGGTAGGAAGGCAGAACCGGGCCGAAAATCGCGTCCGCGCCGCTAGTCTGTGCGCTTTCCAGCAAATGGGCCAGCCAATCCGCCACCGGCACCTCGTCGTCGTCGATGAAGGCCAACCACTCGCCGGTGGCGTGATGGATGGCCATGTTGCGGGCCAGCGAGATATTGGGTTCGGGGCAGTGCAAAGCCAGCAGGGGCACCGGCGAACGGGCCTTCCAGCGATCTAGAGCGGGCGCCGCCGATCCGGCGGGATCGTTGTCTACGATGACGACCTGCCCCACCTGGGCCACGGCGCTTTGGGACAGCAAGGCCCGCATCAGCCCATCGATCAAATGAGGGCGCTTGTAGGTACAGACGCAGATACTGATGTTCCCCATCCCCATGGTCAGCCTTCTTCTTTTCTCAGTTTAAGTGCCTTGCCCCAGATCATGAGCAGGTTGAAGGTCTCGACGATGATCAGAGCGATGATGGCCCCCGCCAGGCCCAGGCCGGGTACCAGGAGCGCCATGGCGGCCAGCACGGCGCAGAAAGCGATGATGTCCTGGATCAGCAGAAAGCCGTAGTTGTCCTTGCCCATCAAGGCCGCCGTGCCGACCCAGCGCACGGTATAGACGGCAAAGTATATGCCCCACCACAGCAGCAAAGGCTCGGCGCTGTCGTACTTACCCGCCAGCGCATAGACCTTGAGCCAGGGAAACAGTTGCCACAGCACCAGCACGTATACCGCTGACAGCGCCAGCAGCATGGCCACCGACCAGGCGAACAGTTTGTCCAATTCATGCTGGGCGCGCCGGGCGACCAGTTCGCCTATGCGCGGCCGCGCCACACGGGCCCAGGCAACCACGCACAGGGAAATCGGCATCAACAGCAGGCGCGACGCCATCAACTCCGCGGATGCCGCCGCCCCCAACCAGGCAGCGACCAGATACAGATAGCTGTAATTGACGCCCCAAGCCAAGCCCGCCCCCGGCAAGGCCAGCCGCCCCCGGCGCCATGCCTGCCGTACGGTTTCACGGTAGTCGGCGCGCTTTTCCCAGCGCCACGGCCAGGATTCGCCGGCCAGCGGCAGGGCGGCCACGCTTGCCAACGCGAAGACCGCGAACACGCCCTCCACGCGCAGGCGCGAGGCCCACATCAGCGCCAATATTCCAAGCAGAACGCCCGCACCGTACCAGAGGTCCATGCGCAACACTCGCTGCGGGCGCTGATCGAGAAAGGCGAGGCTCCTGGCGTATTCGCGCTGGGCATTGGCCTTGACGAACAAGGCGAATATGCCGCCCAGCAGCCAAGGATCAGGCAGGCTCAGGGCCAGCGCCACGCCAGCGCATACCGCCCCCAGCACCAACGCCATCAAGGTGCTGACACGGCCCTGGTAGCGGCCCATATTCTGAATAATGGAAGCGCGGTCTTCGGGCGGCTTGCCCGACACCACGTTGACCAGGGGATTGGAGACGATGGATTCCAGCATGCTGACGGCGAACAGCCCCGCGGCGAACAACTGGGAATAGACCCCGTAGCTGTCCTTGCTGACCATGCGGATCAGAATGAGCCCGATCGCCAGATTCAAAGCGCTCAGCCACGCCTGATCGAACAAGGACAAAAGGGCCTGATTCAACAGCCGCGACGAACGTAATTTGAGCATTGCCATCAGACCGGGAAGAATATACCAAGCGCGCCACAGGCCTATTCAACAATTGTCAAGTGGCCGCGCTACGCCCGGCGCTGGCGGCCTGGCACGCACCTTTCGGGCTTCTTTTCACTTAGAATCCTTGCGTGTGCCATATTAAACCGAAACTCACGACAGAACCGTCATGACCCAAGCCACCGCAGCACTGAACCCAATCACCTACGAGCCGGCCCAGAACCCGGTTATCGTGCCCGTGGTTATCATCTCGCCGGTGCGGGACGAATCCAAGTATCTGCGCCTTACTATGGACTCCATCGTGGCTCAGACCTGCCGGCCGGTCGAATGGATACTGGTGGACGACGGCTCTTCCGACAGCACGCCCGACATCATCAGGGAGTACGCCGAAAAATACTCCTTCATCCGCCTGCTTTCCCATAACAACCGCGGATACCGCAAGCTGGGAGGCGGCGTGATAGCCGCCTTCAACTTCGGCAAAGAAAACATCATCCACCAAGATTACCAGTACATCGTCAAGCTCGACGGCGACATGTCCTTCGGGCCGGTGTACCTGGAAAAAATGCTGGCGACGCTGCAAGCCGACCCCAAGCTAGCGGCGGTCTCGGGCAAGGTCTACCGCGAAGAACGCGGCAAGTTCATTGAGGAACGCCATCTTGAAGAACAGGTCGCGGGGCAGTTCAAGCTGTACAAGCGCGAAGCCTTCGAAGACATAGGCGGCTTCATCGAGCACTTGGCCTGGGACGGCATAGACGTGCACGAAGCGCGGCTCAAGGGCTGGAAGACGCTCAGCTACTACGACCCCGATGCCTGGCTTTGGCACCACAGAATCATGGGTTCGTCCGACCGCAGCCTTTACGTCGGCCGCCTGCGCTGGGGCCGCGGCAATTGGTACATGGGCTATCATCCGCTTTACGCCATCGCCACGGGAGTAAATCGCATGCGCGAAAAGCCCTATGTCATTGGGGGGCTGCTGATGATCGTCGGCTACTTCAACGCCGCCATTCGCGGGCTGCCGCAATACGAAAACGAGCATTTCAAGCGCGAACTCAAGAAATGGCAACTGGCCAAGCTGCGCAAAGCTTTTGGCCTGGGCGGTTAACACACAAGGTAACTGCGGTGCCTCGCACGTACGTCGACAAACTCAGCCGGTATGCTGCTCGCCGCATACTGAACAAATGGCTGCCGCTGGCCGGCGCCCGGCCTGTCGTCAGCGTGACGTTCGACGACGTGCTGGCGTCCGCCGCGCACATGGGCGCCCGGATTCTCGAAGAACACGGATGCCGCGGCACCTTCTACATTGCCGGAGCATTAACGTCCGGGCAAGAAGAAGGCCGCCCCGCCCATACTTTGCAAGATATCCTTGACTTGCATGCCCGAGGCCACGAAATCGGCAGCCACGGCTGGGCGCACATCGACTACGCTCAAACGCCACAGGCCGGCATCGTCGCCGATCAAAACGAAAACCTGGCCTTTCTGCGATCCCGCCTGGGTACGCAGGCGGGCGGAAACTTCGCCTACCCCTTCGGCCGATACGGTTTGCGTGCAAAATTCGCAACCGCCGGCGCTCATGGATCATGCCGCATACTCGGCGGCGGCGTGCACCACAACCGCGCCGACCTGAACTTGCTGGGTTGCCACCGATTTTATGGCCCGGGACGCCAGCACAGCCTATGGCGAACGCTGCTAGACTCTCTGCGTCCCGGCGATTGGCTGATCGTCAACACGCACGAAGTGGAGGCTGATTGCGGCGCCTACGGTTGCACGCCGGCAGACCTTGCCGCCTTCATTGAGGCTGCACTGCGGCATCGGTGCCTGATACTGCCTGTCGAAGGCGCCATCAGTCATTATCGTTCGCAACGCTGATCCCTAGCCCGCCAATACTATCGCCTGGAGTTCGGGTCCCATGCGGTATCCACCAGCACGACGTCCGGGGCGGGCAACGAGCTTGTTCCACGCCATGGCAGTTGTTCGACGGAAACATCCGTCAACGCCCATTTCACGTCCAGCGCAGCCAACAACTCCTTCAATCCGGCCGTATCGGGCCGCCATGGCGTAGCGTAGCGCGCAGGCCACCCTGCCAGGGACGAAGCGCGCGACCAGTCCCGCGCATGCGTAGCATCGCCCGCAGCCTCTGCCGGCAATCGCACGTAAATATCCACGCCCTGCTCCCGCAAGCGGGCGCAGGAGGCCGACATGCTTTCGTCCCACACCGGGGCGAGCAGCAGCATCAACGGGCGCGGGCGCGGCGCGGCTTTGCGCATCCAGGCTTCCAGGCCGGTGCAGACGTTATCCGCCGCTTGGGTGCCGCCATCCAGCCACAGGGGCAGCTTGCGCCCGGCCGCCATGCGGGCCAAGGCCTCCAGCCCCCATCCCCGCGCGCTTTCAACCAGCGGGGCGACGTCGATGAGATCACCCTTGACGGCCAGCCGGGCAGCCAGGCAGTCGGCAACGATGGCGCCGCGATTGGCCTTGGCCCAGGTGTTGGCATCGTCGTAGCACAGTACCGGCGCGTGCTCCTGGGCGGAACGGGCCTTGCTATTGAGCCAGATGGTCGTGGCCGGATCGGTATGGTCGCGCGCATCGGAACGCTGTTCGCGCTCCAACCCATGCGTGCGCACGTAGGAGATGCCGTCGGCCAGCTTGCGCACCAGCACCGGCACCAGCGTATCGTCCGCGTCCAGGCCCATGCCGCGATAGTCGTGCAGCCCGCCTTGGACGTGGTAGCCCAGCAAGGCCAATACTGTGGCCGGCACTTGCGCCAGGGTTGCGGCCTTGCCGGCTTGCGCAGCCTTCTGGAAGGAGGCGAAAAGCGCCGGGTTGGCCCGCTGGGCGGCGGGGTTGAAATACATCAGAAAGGGCACGCGCAGCATCTCGTGCTGCATGCGGGAGGAGTCGTGCCCCAGCCCGGTGCCGGGCGATTCGCCGTGATCCGAGAAATACAGGAACACCGTGGGCTGGCTGGCTTGCGCCACGTCTCCTAGCACGTGCGCGAGATTGCCGTCGATGTAGCGTATGGCGTCGTCGTAATCGGCGATGGTGTGCGTCTGCGCGGCCGGCTCGCCCTTGGCGCTGTTCAGCAGGCCCTTGATGCGCTGCTGCGCCCCCGCCATGAAGCCCGCCTGGTCCGCCGCCAGCCCCAAGCCCTCTCCGTAAATCAGCGGCGAACCGATGCCTTCGAAAAACGCTTCGCCGGTATGGCGGGCCTCCGGCGGAATATATTCGGTATAGACACCGTGCCCCGCATACGAATGCAGGAACGCCACGGCAGGCCCTTCCGGCCGGAACTCATGGAATTTTTGCACCGCATCGCTGAAGAACTCGTGATCCCAGACGCGCTCTTTCGCGCTCTGCGCGGCGCTCTGGCCCAGCGCTGACGTAGCGCTGGCATACACGCTGCGGTCGACTTTCGAGAACACGATGGAGCTGGCCAGGTTCCAGACGCCGGTATTCCCCTGCGTGCTCATCAGAAAGGTCGGCACGTCCAGGCGCTTCAGGACGTCGACCAGGGAGCCGCGCGGACGCTCGGTGATGGGCAGGTAATCGGAGCCGCCCGGCATGCCTATGCTCAGCGCCTCCAGCAGGCTTTGCGAGGTCAGCGTATGCGTGGAAACCACATTCGAAAATCTCAGAAAACCCGGGTGCTCGCGGGCGAAGGCTTGCAGCTTGGGAGTGGTGTTCAGCGGGTATCCATACAGACTCCAATGCATATTGGTGGTCGATTCGCCGATATAGACGACCACGCGCATGGCTGAAGCGCCGTCCGGCACCAGTTGAAGGCGTTCCGCCTGATGGGCGAAGTGCTTGTTGGCATTCGCGTAAATGTCGGAATTGGAACGGAACTGCGGCGCAATCTCGCCAACCTGCCATGCCAGAGGCACCACGATGAAAACCGCGCCCGCCAGGGAAAGGCAGGCCCGCTCTTTGCGCAGCAGGCCTGGGCGGTTCAGGCGGCCGGCCAGCCACCTGAAGCCCCACATCAAGGCCAGGACAAGCGCCGCGGCAATCGCCACCAGCACGGCTACGCGATCCCAATGCATGGGTATGAGGGTGGCGTTGAGTGTTTCCAGGAAGAACCCGGCTTCGGCCATCGCGAACTTCTGCGCCTCGGCCAGGGAATCCTCGCCGAGCGTCTGCAGCCAGTCGCTGACCGGCTGGAAATACCGGGTCAGCCAAATGCCGCAAACCGCCCACAGAAACGCCCGAACCCAGTGCCGCCTGCGGACGGACAGCCATGCAAGCAGCAGAAAACCGGTAAGAAACAGAATCCGCAGCAAAATCGGTCTCCGAACAGTATGCGGGAATAGCGGTGCCTCCCCCTGATTACGGACGTTGATTCGGCACGCAAGAAAGCGTCAAGATTATCGCATTGACGGCCGATGAAGGGGTATGCAAAGAGTGGAAGCGGCGCGGCGTTTGTAAAGGATGGCAAATTTTCGTAGCCCGCGCCACGCCGCAACCACCAGGCCCGGGCTAAATCGCACGTACAATCAACTATCTTTGCCCCTGGTGTTCACGCGTGCTCCGGCTCTTGCCTGATGCGCTGCGGAGCACGAATAAAAACAGAACTTGGGATCCCCCTCTCAGATGACGCCTGCCATCCGATGCTCACGTCCGATTCGTATCTTGACGTATCACCAGATAGGTGCGCTGGCCGAACCGGGCGCGGCATACCGGAACCTCGCCGTGGAACCGCAAGCGTTCGCGCGACACATGCGGCATCTGCATAAGCCCGGCCACTGGTGCGAGCGGCGCCAGCGCTTGGCAGCCTGAAACGGGGCGGACACATGAGAACCGACGCCAACACTATCCAGCAAGGCAGCCGCTTGCGCGCGGATATCTGCATCATAGGCGCGGGCGCCGCCGGCATTGCGCTGGCCCTGGGCCTGGAGCAAAGCGGCCTGGACATCATCCTGCTCGAAA
Organism: uncultured Burkholderiaceae bacterium; assembly: GCA_934525625.1. Lineage (GTDB taxonomy): Bacteria > Pseudomonadota > Gammaproteobacteria > Burkholderiales > Burkholderiaceae_B > Mesopusillimonas. Next base: position 76,447 of record CAKSZL010000007.1, on the reverse strand, counting down.
GCGGGGGCGACGAGCCCGATGCGGCCACGCAGGCGCTGTATGAGGGCACGGTGGAAGACGCCAGGCTGCACAGCGCGCCGGATACCTACCGGGTGCGCCGCTACGGCGGCTCCACCACCCTTTGGGGCGGACGCTGCATGCCCATGGACCCCATAGACTTCGAAGCACGCGACTACATTCCCCATAGCGGATGGCCGATGCCCTTCGACAGTCTGCTGCCCTACTACCGGCAGGCCAACCGGCTTTGCGAAGCCGGCGAGTTCGCCTATACCGCGCAGCAAGCCTTTGCGCAGGGCATGGCGCCGATGATAGAAGGACTGGCGCAAGGCCCGTATTCCACCGATCACCTGGAACGCTTCAGTTGCCCCACCGATTTCGGCCGGCGCTATCACCACAGGTTGGAACGCGGCGGCGTGCACGTCATCCTGAATGCCAACTTCAGCCATTTCGAGGCGGGCGAGAACAACAGCAAAAAAGTTGGCGCGGCCGTGGTGCGTACGCTTAAAGACGTGTGCTTCTTCGTGCAAGCCCGCGCCTACGTGGTCGCCACGGGCGGCCTGGAAACCGCGCGCCTGCTGCTTTCCATGCCGGGCGCCACCGGGCGCGGGCTGGGCAACGCCCTTGATGTCGTCGGCCGTTATTACATGTGCCACCTGGCGGGCACCATCGGCACGGTGGATCTTTCGTCCGCCACCGCCGTCCATCACGGCTACCAGGTGTCGGACGACGGCGTGTATTGCCGGCGCCGCCTGGCGCTGACGCCGCAAGCGCAGCGCGAACACGGCATCGGCAACTTCGTCGCGCGCCTGCATCACCCGCGCATCACCGACCCGGGCCACGGCATAGGCATCCTCTCCCTGCTTTACCTCGTGCGCCCCGTCATTCCGTACGAATACGCCAAGCGCCTCTACGAGGACAGCCCCCGGACGTGGCCCGTCTGGCGGGCCCACCTGCGCAACATCTTCACCGACATCCCGGGCACCGCTGCATTCCTGCACAACTGGCTGATGCGCCGCACGCTAGCCGAACGCAAATTCCCGTCCATCATCGTGACCCCGCGCAACCGCCGCTACAGCCTGGATTTCCACGCCGAGCAGGTGCCTTGCCGGGACAGCCGCATCACCCTGGGCCCGGCCGCCGACCCGCTGGGCAAGCGGCGCATACACGTGGACTGGCGCTATACCCCGCAAGACGTGGAGACCGTGCGCGTGGCCCTTGCGCTGCTGGCCAGACAGCTGCAAGCTAGCGGCGCTGGCCATTTCGAATACGATCCCGAACAGATCGAAGCCGAGATGACGCGCTACGGCGCCTATGGCGGCCATCACATCGGCACCGCGCGCATGGGTACAGACCCGGCCGACAGCGTCGTCAACACGGATTGCCGCTTGCACGAAGCGGACAACGTGTACCTGGCGGGCGCGGCCGTTTTCCCGACATCCAGCCAGGCGAATCCCACATTGACCCTTACGGCCTTGGCTCTGCGCCTGGCGGACCATCTGCGCACGTCCTTGGGCGCAGATGCCGGCCAGCGCCAGCACACCGCCCCTCATTGGAAGGACGCTACGTCATGACTTGCCGTGTACTCGTACTGGGCGCCGGCGGCTACGTGGGCCTGCGCCTGCTCGACCGCCTGAGTCTTTGCTCCGACCTGCATGCGACGGGCTCGGGGCGCCGCCTTCCGGCGGCCGCCACCGGGGAATTCAAGATACTGGACGCCACCGACGCCACCGCCCTGAAGCGCGAGCTGGCCGAGACCGATGCCGTCGTCAATTGCGTCAGCGGCTCTCCCGCCGCCATCGCCGACGGCGCCAAGGCCTTGCGCGACGCCGTGCTGGCGCTGCCCGGCGCCAAACCGCGCGTAGTGCACATGAGTTCCATGGCCGTGTACGGCCCGGCGGAAGGCGAGGTAAAAGAGGACTATCCCCAGATACGCGGCGACGCCCGCCACTACGGCGGCGCCAAGGTGCTTGCCGAACAGTACCTGGCGGAGCTGGAGGACGTAGTCTTCTTCCGGCCCGGATGCATATACGGCAAGGGCAGTCCACAATGGACGGAACGCATGTGCCGCCTGCTGCGCGCGGGGCGCATAGGCGACCTGGGTGCCAACGGAGACGGCTGCAGCAACCTGGTGTTCATCGACGACGTACTGGACGCCATCGTGGCCGCCGTGCGCGCCACCCGGCTGGAACATCAGGCCTACAACCTCGCCATGCCGCAAGCGCCGAGCTGGAACGCATACTTCGAGCAGATGGCCTACCGTATTGGCGCCGTGCCGCTCAAGCGCATAGGCAGCCGCAGGCTGAAGCTGGAAACGCGCCTGCTTGCCCCCGCGCTGCACGTCGCTGGAAAGCTGGGCCGGCGCGCCGGATGGCGCAACTTGCCCGCCCCCATTCCGCCTTCGCTGCTGCGCCTTTGGCGCCAGGACATCCGGCTCGATGCCGAGCGCGCCAGCCAAAGCCTGCAACTGCGGTGGACGACGCTGGAAGAAGGCCTGCGGCAATCGCTGCAAACATGAAGCGGTACCGCCAGCCAACTGCTAAGATGACCACGCCCGCCAATCCCGCACAGGCTGTCATGGCTTTCCTCCCGTCACGCGCGTTCCGTTTCGCCGCCTTCGCCTCTCTGCTGGCCGCATTCACGGTGTTCGCGCTGCTATGCGCCTCCCCCGGCTACGCGCAGTCCGTCGCCCTTACCTTCGACGACGGCTTCGATGCCACCAACGGCAATACCCAAGCGGCGCGCGACAACGCCTCGGTGCTGGCGACGCTGAAGAAGCAAGGCGTTCGCGCCATGCTGTTCCCGGCGGGCCAGTTGGCCGACCACGACGAAAACCTGGAACTGGTGCGCCATTGGGGCCAGGCGGGCCACGCCATCGGCAACCACACGTACAGCCACGAGGCGCTGAGCAAAAGCGACACCACGCGCTACCTGGACGACGTGCGGCGCGCCCACGAACTGCTGCATGCGCTGCCGGGCTGGTGCCCGCGCCTGCGCTTTCCCTATCTGGACGAGGGCAAGGACCAGACCCAGCACAGCCAAGCCATACAGTGGTTGGCGCAGCACGGCTACGGCGTCGCGCCGGTGACCATCGCGCTCTCCGACTGGGAATATGCGCAGCGCTATGAAGACCTGCTGCAAAGCGGCTCGGATCAGGACGCCTCGGCGTTTCGCCAACGCTACGTCGAGCTGATAGGCACCCAAGCCTATGAGCAAGATGTCCAATGGCAAGCACAAGTGCATCGCAGCCCGGCGCATGTGCTGCTGCTCCATACCAATCGCCTGAACGCCGCCGTGCTGCCCGATCTGCTGCAATGGTTCACACGCCACGGCTGGTCGTTCACCGACCCGCTGACGGCCTTCGGCGACCCCATCTATCAGCGCGGCTACACCAATGCCGAGGGCAGCTCCACGACGCTGCCCCAGCCGGCCTGCCGTTGATTGCCAACCATGAACACACCACTCATTCCGCCCATCCCCTCCCGCCAACTGTTCGGCCTGGACATCATGGCGGTGAATTTCAAACAGGCGGTCGAGCTGCTGACGCAGGCCGGCAACGCGCACGACCGCGGCCGCGTCGTCGTCACGCCCAACGTGGATCACATCGTCCGCCTCGACCATCGGCCGGAGCTGAAAGAGCAATATCTGCACGCCGACTTCGTATTCGCGGACGGCATGCCCGTCATCTGGGCCAGCCGCCTGCTGGGCAAGCCGCTGCCCGAGCGCGTAACGGGCGCCGACCTCTTCGTCGCCATGTGCCGCCAGGCCATCGCCGGGCAGTGGCGCGTGGCGCTGATAGGCGGGCGGCCCGGCACCGAGGCCGAACTGAGCGCCCGCTTCCAGACCTATTTTCCCGGCCTGGACATCGAGATCATCGCCCCTTCCATGCGCTTCGACCCGACCGGCGACGAAGGCCAGCGGATTGCCGCGCGCATGCGCGAAACCGCGCCCAACCTCATTTTCGTCTGCCTGGGCCTGCCCAAGCAGGAATTATGGTCGCTGCATCACGCGCCCACGCTGTCCGGCGGCGTGCTCATGTGCGTCGGCGCGGCGATGGAATTCGCCATCGGCCTGCAATCCAGGGCCCCACTATGGGTGCAGCGCATAGGCATGGAATGGCTATGGCGCTTGTGCTCGAACCCCAGGCATTTGTGGCGGCGCTATCTGGTGGACGACCCCTACTTCCTCAAATTATGCTGGCGGGAATGGCGCCACGGCGCCGACAAGAAAAACACGGGGAAGAAGCCATGAAGAAAACCCTCCTGCACACTTTGCTGCTGGCCGCCCTGGCGCCGGCGATGGCGCCCCAGGCCTGGGCTCAGGTCTTCCCCGAAGCCATGGACTACGTCATGCAGTTGCAAAGCAGCGTGCAGTCCAACAGCAACCCCGGACGCGTCTCGGAGAACCGCGGCGAAGCAAAATCCAGCACCGTACTGGTCAATACGCTGGGCTTGGCGGCCCGGGTTCCGCTGCTGTCCGACGATACGCGGCTGGACATCGCCGGCACCATAGGAGACGCCAGCTTCGGCGGCCAGCATCAGCTCGACTACCAGCCGCGCAGCCTGGACACGACTCTGCACTGGCGCGCGGGGCGCCTGTTCAGCGGCAAGGTCGGTTACCAATACTGGCGTGAGCGCTACGACTCCGACCGCCTATGGCCGGATAGCGATACGGTTTCCACCCGCCGCTGGGAAGCCGAAGCCGGCATGCACGTCACGAACGACCTGACCCTGCCCGTCATCAGGCTGTACGACGAGCGCGCGCGCTACGGCGCGCTGCTCAACCAGCAGCTTTTCGACCGCGACGAAAAAGGCTGGGAGGTGTCGGCCCGCTATCAAAGCCCCACCGGCTCGTCTCTTATCGCGGGCTACGGCGAAAGCCGCACGACCCTGCCGCAGCGCCATGCGCTGGCCCGTACCGATCTGGACGACGCCTACCGCGACCGCGAAGTCTTTACCCAAGTGTATTGGCAGTACAGCGTCAAGACATCCCTGCTGGCCAGGGTGGGCTGGCTGCAGCGCCGCTATGCGAATTTTTCCGAGCGCGATACCCGCCTGCTGACGCTGAACACCGAAGCGATCTGGCGTCCCTCCCCCAAAACCGAATTGCGCTTGGGCCTTTGGCAGCGCCCGTACAATAACGACGAAGACCCCAACACCATTTATTCCATGAACAAGGGAGTGGGCCTGACGGCGAACTGGCGCGCAACACCCAAGCTCGCGCTCTCCCTGCAAGCAGCCTACGAAAGGCAAAAAGACAAAAGGTTGAACGGCCAGAGCGCCATCAGCCCCCGGCTGCATCTGGGTTCCCGCCTGACCTGGAACGCCAGCCCCAATCTCGACGTGATCGTGGACGGCTACCACGTGCGCAGAAGCGGAGACGACGCCTGGAACCGCTACACCCAGAACGTCGTGCGGCTGGGCATCGTGCTGTACACCGACAGCGGCAACGAGCAGGTGCGCCCCTTGCTCAACCCGCTGGCGTGCAACTGGAGCTATCACTATCAGGAAGCAAGCCTCTGCCCTTGATTCCAATACCGGATCGAACGGTTACTTTGGCGGCTTCGCCTTCGCGTACCCTCCCGATCTGGAAATGGAATGGGTTTCTAATAAGCGTTCCTGTCCCACACAATGCGCCAGACCGTCTTGAACATTATCTGGATGTCCAGCCATACCGACCAGTGCGTAATGTAGTAGCGGTCGTATTCCACGCGGCGCTGCATTTTTTCCAGCGTGTCGGTCTCGCCGCGCAAGCCGTTGACCTGCGCCCAGCCGGTAATGCCGGGCTTGACGGAGTGCCGCAGCATATAGCCGCGTATCTGGTGCCGATAGAATTCGTTATGCGAGGCGGCATGCGGCCTGGGCCCCACCAGGCTCATCGTGCCTTCCAGCACGTTGAACAGCTGCGGCAGCTCATCGATAGACGAACGGCGCAGAAAACGGCCTACCCGCGTAACGCGTGCATCGCCTTGCTGGGCCTGGCGCAGCACGCCGTTTTCATCGCGCTGTCCCACGGGATCGGTGCGCATGGAGCGGAATTTGTAGATCACGATGGGCATGCCGCGCTCGCCATAGCGTTTTTGCCGGAACAGTATGGGCCCAGGACTGTCCAACTTAACCGCGATCGCGGCCGCGAGCATGACCGGCGACAATATCACCAGCGCGGCGCTCGCCAGCACCACGTCTATCGTGCGCTTCAGGTACAGCGGCAGGCCCAGCATCTGCGATTCGTGCAGCGCCAGCAGCGGCACGCCGGCAATCTCGGCGCCGTGCACCGAGAACCCTTCGGACAAATGCGGTTCGGGCATGAAGTAGATGGAGCCCGTGGTGTCGTACAGGGTTTCCATCAATTCCGCCATTTCGCCCTTGTCTTCCATCGTGACGAAGGCAATGGAGAAATACTCGCCGGATATCTTGGTCGCCGCGTCCGCGTAGGTTCCCAGGTATTGCAGATTCAGTTTTTTACCCTGCGAGTCGTACTCGATGGGTTGATCCGCATAATAGCCAATAATGTGTATGCCCAGGATGGGCGAACGCTGCAGGCGGTGGGCCAGCTTCTGCGCTTCCGAGCCCAGCCCGACGAAGATGGCTCGGCGCTGGCTGCCCGGTGCGTTGTTGACGCGCAGCGCCATCATGCGCAACAGCGCCAATAGCAGCAATTGCGCAGGCGCGACGATCAGCACCCATTCCAGCAGCATTTCGCGCAAGGCCTCCTGGCTGACGTCCTCGTAGAGCACGAACATGAACAGCAGCATGCAAACCAGCAGGATGCGCAGCCACCGCAAAAAACCCTGGCCCAGCATCCACGTCATGTGGCGGGCGCTGATCATCAGCTGGAAGGCGTAGAACGCGAAAAACGCGCTCAGGCCCAGGGTGAGCGGCGCAGCGGCGCTGCCAGCCTCCACCCCAAAACCGTCCGCCAGCGATACGTATACGCCCGCATTGAGCAATGCGGACAATACGCCGAGCACTATCATGAATGCCTGGTTGTGCCGGCCCAGTTTTTCGGGTTGAAACATGGTTCTCTCGGGTTAACGGCCGTAAGCATCGTCGAAGCGGACGATATCGTCTTCTCCGAGATACGAGCCGGACTGCACTTCTATCAATTCCAGCGGAATCGTGCCGGGATTCTCCAGGCGATGCGTAACGCCCAACGGAATGTAGGTGGATTGATTCTCGGTGAGAAGAAAGCTTTCCTCGCCCCGCGTAACTTTGGCCGTCCCCCGAACCACCACCCAATGCTCAGCGCGATGGTGATGCAGTTGCAGCGACAAACGCCCGCCCGGCCGCACGGTAATGCGCTTGACCTGGAAACGGTCGCCCTCGTCTATGGAGTCGTAGTGCCCCCATGGCCGAAACCCGCGACGCGGCGCCAATGCTTCGGATCGGCCGCGCTCGCGCAGTACTGCTACCAATTCGCGAACCTGCTGTACTTTGTTTCGCGCCGACACCAGCAGCGCGTCGGGCGTGTCGACCACCACGACGCCGTCCAGCCCCAGCAGCGCCACCAGCTTGCCGTCGGCCCGCGCATAGACGTTGCGGCAATCTTGCGCCAGCACGTCGCCGTGCAGCACATTGCCGTCGGCGTCCGGGTGGCCCATGCGGTGCAACGCCTCCCACGAACCAATATCACTCCAGCCCGCATCCAGCCTGACCATGACGGCATCAGGGGTGTGCTCCATGATGGCGTAGTCCACCGACTCGGCGGGGCAAGCCTGGAACGCCGCCTCGTTCAGGCGGGTGAAGTCGCCGTCTTCACGCGTATCCGCCATCGCGGCGCGACAAGCATTCAGGATATCGGGACGGTACTGGCCCAAGGCCTCCAGGTAGCGCGACGCCAGAAACAGAAACATGCCGCTGTTCCAGCAATAGCGTCCGGTTTCCAGATAGGCAGCCGCTTGCTCGGCATCCGGCTTCTCGACGAAAGCCTCGACGCCGAACACGCCGGGCGCCCAGCCGCCCAATGCCTCGGCCGCGCGTATGTAGCCGTAGCCCGTCTCGGGATAATCCGGCACGACGCCAAAGGTGACGAGTTTTCCCTCACGTGCGGCCGGCAATGCCTGCCGTACTGCTTGCGCAAACACCTCGTTGTCGGCCAATGCATGGTCGGACGGCAACACCAGCAAAACGGCATCGCCGCCATCCGCGACGACTTGCAGCGCAGCCAAGGCGATAGCCGGTGCGGTGTTACGGCCGGCGGGCTCCAGAATGAGTTTTCCATCGGCGGGAAAACCCGCCAGACGCAGTTGTTCCGCTGCCAGAAAGCGGTATGCCTCGTTGGCCACGGCAATAGGCGCGCCAGGCGCCAGGCCGGCGACGCGCAGCCAGGTTTCCTGCAAAGGCGAACGCTCGCCCAGCAAAGGCAGAAATTGCTTGGGGTATTGTTCGCGCGACATCGGCCAAAGCCGCGTACCAGAACCGCCCACGAGCAATACGGCGCGCATTGCCGGCGACACGTCATGCGTCATATTTGTTCCAGCAGAAAATTAAGCTCAATCCGGTTTGGATTTTTACATGAAACTACTGGAAACAACAGCTTTCAAGAAGCAATTACCGTCAACAATCTTAAAGTTTGCGACGGAGCCCGCGCTGGCAACGGCCCAAACGGGTGTCTGAGCCGCCTGCACCAGGCGCTATGGCTTCTTCTTGGCGCGCAATGCCTGAATCTGCGGCAACTGCCCCAGTTGACCGACGATGGCCTTGCTCCAGGCGGCATAGCCCTCGGGCGTGAAGTGCTGGCCGTCGAAGGTTCGCCATTCTCCGGGTTTGGCGAACTTCAGGGAATCAATGTAGACGCACGGTGCAACGTTGCCCGCCAGAAATTTGGAAGCGCGTTCGACCCTATCGTCTTGCTTGTTGTATTTACCGCCCGCCTTGCCGTAGGCGGGACCGACCCAGACGCAGGTCGTCTTGGTCGAGGCTATTGCTTTGGTAAGGCTGGTGACACCCTGCCACGCCCAGGCCTTGGGAAAGGCCGGATTGTCATAGGAACCCATGGTGTCGCCGATGATCAGCAGCACGACGTCGGGCTTGTCTTGCTCAATCAATTGCCCGATGGGCCGGGTCTGCATGCCGGGCCCGCTGATCTTGGCGGGTTCCTTCCCCTTTTTTTCGGCGCCGCAATCAAGCGTTTTGGGCTTGACCCAGTCTATGGCGCTGGCGCCGCACGCTCCCACGGTATGTACGTAGGCGGCCCCTTGCGCATCGAGGTCGGCGTACAGAGTGTCGCGCAGCTCGTAAATCATGTGGCTTTCGCCCAACACCAGGAAACTCAGTCCCGCCAAGGTAGCGGCAGTCGCAGACATTGCAGCCCTCTCTCATGTGTCTTGGAAAATCAGAACCAGCGCTCGTTGACGTAGATGACGTCGCCAGCCAGGACGGGATCGTCGGGTTTGACCCGAATCTCCTCGGTTTCCCCGGTTTTTTCATCCGTGCGCTTGATGGAAATACGTCGTTCGGAGGCACGCGAATTGAGACCGCCCGCCAACGACAGCGCACGCATGACGTTCATGCCTTTTTCCATCGGATACGCGCCGGGCTGGCCCACCTCGCCATATACGAAGAAGCGCTGCGCCAGGGGAATGTAAACCACGTCGCCCGGCTGCAATTCGATGTTCTGGATTTCTTGCGAGGGCACGAGGCGGTTGCCCACGGTGACCTCCATGCGCTGTTCGGCCTCGCCCGGCTGTTTGCCACGGCGCATCAATACTGCCTGCTCGGCCGCGCCGGGCCTGACGCCGCCGGCCAGCGCAAGCAGCTCAAGCAACGACAACCGGCCTTCTATCGCGTAGCGCCCCGGCCTGTGTACTTCGCCAAGAATGGACGCCACACGGCTGCGCACTTGCCTGACCTCGACGGAAACCTTCGGATTACGCAAATAGCCGCCGCCGCTCAAGCCCTGTTCAATACGGCGGGCAATGACGCTGGGCGCTTCGTTTTCTACCCGCAATACGCCCAATAAAGGTACGGTAATCTCGCCATCCACGGTGACGGTGACGTTGGATGTGAGATCGGGTTGACCGAACACCACGATGTTCAGGATGTCGCCGGGGCCGACCGCGCTGACGGCGCCGCCCGTGACGGCATACGTATTGGGAACATACGACTGCGTTTCTTCCGTCGCCTCCTGCGCCGCCGCCAAACCGCATGCCGCCGCCAACAATACCGCGAGGCATTTCAGCAATATGTTATGGAACAGAGACACGCAATTCTCCTGCTAGGACTGGACTCTTTACGCCTTTGGGGCCGGGCTCACCGCGCGTTGTCCAGAAGCGAAACCGTCGGGTTCATATTTTGAAACAATCAGCGCGCCTGCATTTTAGCAAGAGCTCGGCGCCCCCCACACAAAAACGGTCAATATACCGGCAGTCTGCTCAGACTTTCTGTTCACCCGACAAATCAAACAAGCTCGTCGCCGTCAGTTCCAGCACTTTTTCATCGTGCTGGTTGAACAGGCACCACGTCCAGCGCAGTATGCCTAGTTCGGGGCGCGACGAGGAGCGGCGCGCCGAGCGCACCGTGGTTTCCATGCGCAGGGCGTCGCCGGGCCGCACCGGCTTGAGCCAGCGCAGGTCTTCCACGCCGGGCGAGCCGAAGGCTTCGGAGTCGTGCAGAGCCACGTCGACCAGCATGCGCATGGCCAGCGAGCAGGTCATCCAGCCGCTGCCTATCAGGCCGTCCCAACGCCCTTGCTTGGCGCGTTGCGCGTCGGTGTGGAACCACTGCGGGTCGAAACGCCGGGCGAAAGCCACCATTTCGTCTTCTTCCAGCACCACCGGCGGATGGGTGATGACCATGCCTTCTTTGAATTCTGCGAACTTCATTCCCGGGTCTCCTTGAATTTATCGTAAGTGCAATGCAATGCTTGATTCCAATTCCACATCAAACGAGTACGCGAAAGCGAAGCGCAGACAGTACATGTCGTACGGCAAGCGAAGCTGACAAAGTAATCGTTTGATGTGGAAATGGAATGAAACGCCAAAAGGCCACGACATGTCTGCCGTGGCCTTTTTTGCGCTGGCGAGCGCGGGCCGTTTAATAGGTTTCGAAGTGCAGGCGGCCCTGCGCCTTGAGTTTTTCGTGCAATTCGGGCCAGCTTTGCCCCGATTGCGTGACGACGTCGCGCAGCGCGGCCAGCACGCCGGTTTCCATGCCTTTCAGGCCGCATACGTACAAGCAGGTTTCTTCGTCGTTGAGCAGCTTGACGACGTCGTCGGCGCGCTCGCGGATGAGGTCTTGCACGTACTGCTTGGGCTGGTTGGGCGAACGCGACAGGGCCAGGTTGATGTCGATGAAATCTTTGGGCAGGTTCATCAGCGGGCCGAAGTACGGCAGCTCTTTTTCGGAGCGGGCGCCGAAGAACAGCATCAGCTTGCCGCTGAATTCGTCTTTCTTGGCCAGCCGGCGGCAGCGTTCCGTCATGGCGCGCATGGGAGCGGAACCCGTGCCGGTGCAGATCATGATGAGGTTGGAATTGGGCCGGTTGGGCATCAAGAAGGTGCTGCCGAACGGGCCGATGATCTTGACCGTGTCGCCTTTCTTGAGGTCGCACAGATAGTTCGAGCACACGCCGCGCACGGGGTTGCCGTCGTAGTCGGCCGTCACGCGCTTGACCGTCAGCGACAGGTTGTTGTAGCCGGGGCGCTCGCCGTCGCGCGGGCTGGCGATGGAATACTGGCGCGCATGGAAGCCGCGGCCGGATTCGTCGGTGCCGGGCGGGAAGATGGCGACGGACTGGCCTTCCAGCACGGGGAACGGCGTAGCGCCGAAATCCAGCACGATGTGGTGGATGGCGTTGTCGGTGGATTCGTCCGTCAAGCGGTAGTTGCCGGCCACCGTGGCGGTGGTGACGTTCTTGTGCGTGTACAGGTTGACGTAGGGGTGCGCGGCCGACCAGGGCGGCACGCTGGCGCCGGCGGCGGTGGAAGGCAGGCCTTCGAGATCGGCGTTGGGGTCGTCGGCGGGCGCTGTCGCGGCAGCGGCGGCCGGCGCGGCGGCGGCTTCCTCTTCCTCGCTCCAGTCGGTTTCCTCGGCGGGCAGCTCCGTCCAGCCGAACTGGTCTTCCAGCGTGTAGGAGGACTCCGCCCGCACGCGTATCCAGTTGTCGATGGCCCCGGTGGGACAGGGGGACACGCACGCCATGCAGTGGTTGCAGATGTCGACGTCGACCACGTAATTGTTGGAATCGTGCGTGATGGCGTCTATGGGGCACATTTCTTCGCACGTATTGCAGCGGATGCAGATTTCCGGGTCGATCAGATGCTGCTTGATGACGCTGCTTTCGGTTTGTACTGTCATGTTGTTTCTCCGACGCTGTCCATTTTCGAGGCGGCCCCTGGCTGGGCCCTCATGCCCCATGGGCCTGGCCAACTGACCCAAAAGGCCGACCGGCCCGACACACCGTATCCTACATCAGGACACGGCTGGCGTTGCCCGGTCGGCCTGGAATCGCGCCGCCGCGACGGGCCTTCCGGCCCGCCCGGCGGCTTCCCGATTCAACAGGAGCGCATGCGATCAGTTGAAGCGCACATACTCGAAGTCCACGGGCTGGCGGTTGATGCCGATGACGGGAGGCGCGATCCAGTTGGCGAACTTGCCGGGCTCGGCCACGCGGCCCATCAGCGAGGCCACGAACTCGCGGTCTTCCGCGGTGGGCAGCCAATCGTTGACGTGGTTGTTCCACTGCTCTTCGGTCAGCACCTGGCCGTCGGGCGACACCTTGATGCCGGACAGCGTGCCGATCTTGCGGTTGAACGCCTTGTGCGGCACGGTCAGGCGGAAGTCGATGCCGTGCTTTTCGAGCACCTTGTTCCAGCGGTTGACACCGGCCACGGAGTCCTTGATGAAGTCGTCGCGCAGCACTTCGTTCAGCGCGTTCAGCATCGGCACTTCGACTTCCTTCAGTTCGCCGTTGATGACTTGCAGGATCTTGTAGGTGTCGTTATTCAGGCGATGGTCGTCCGTGCGCTTGCCTTCTTCGTAACGGCCCTTCAGGCCGGCCGAGTAGAAGATGGCGGCGTTGGAGGACTGGTCGGCGCCGAACAGGTCGATGGTGACGCTGTAGTGGAAGTTGATGTAGCGCTGGATCGTGGGCAGGTCGATGACGCCGGCCTTGCGCATGGCTTCGGGGTCGTTGGTCTTGAGTTCGTTCATGACCTGGGCCGTACGCTGCAGCACGCGCGACACGCCGGATTCGCCCACGAACATGTGGTGCGCTTCTTCGGTCAGCATGAACTTGGTCGTGCGAGCCAGCGGGTCGAAGGCCGATTCGGCCAGCGCGCTAAGCTGGAACTTGCCGTCGCGGTCGGTGAAGTACGTGAACATGTAGAAGGCCAGCCAGTCGGGGGTCTTCTCGTTGAAGGCGCCCAGGATGCGGGGGCTGTCTTCGCTGCCCGAATTGCGCTGCAGCAGCGCGTCGGCTTCTTCGCGGCCGTCGCGGCCGAAGTAGCGGTGCAGCAGGTAGACCATGGCCCACAGGTGGCGGCCTTCTTCGACGTTGACCTGGAACAGGTTGCGCAGGTCGTACAGCGAGGGCGCGGTCAGGCCCAGGTGGCGCTGCTGCTCGACCGAGGCGGGCTCGGTATCGCCTTGAGTAACAATGATGCGGCGCAGGTTGGCGCGGTGCTCGCCGGGGGCGTCCTGCCACACGTCGCTGCCCATGTGCTCGCCGAAGTGGATCTTGCGCTGGCCGTCTTGCGGCGTCAGGAAGATGCCCCAGCGGTATTCGGGCATCTTGACGTAGTCGAAGTGAGCCCAGCCGTCGGGCTGCACGCTGACGGCGGTGCGCAGGTAGACGTCCAGGCTTTGGGACGCTTCGGGGCCCATGTCCTGCCACCATTGCAGGTAGTTGGGCTGCCAGTGCTCCAGGGCGCGCTGCAGGGCGCGGTCGCTGGAAAGATTGACGTTGTTGGGGATTTTCTCGGAATAGTTGATGCCGGACATGTCGTGGTGCTCCTGTATTGGTGTGGTAAAGCACGCCGTTTAAAGACAGCGCGCAAGGCCCAGCGGGTTATCTTCCATTGTCAGACCGAGCGAGTACGCGAAGGCGAAGCGCAGACAGTACATGTGGTACGGCAAGCGAAGCCGACAAAGTCATCGTTCGATCTGACAATGAAATCAGACGCGATTCCAGTCGTAGCTGGCCTTTTCGCCCTTGCCGTACAGACGCAGGGCTCCTTTCTCGCCCGACGCGTTCGGACGGTAGAAGATCCAGTTCTGCCAAGCGGAGAGGCGGCCGAAAATACGGGTCTCCATGGTTTCCTTGGAGTTGAAGCGCAGGTTGGCTTCCAGGCCGGTGAGCGAGTCGGGCGACAGCGCGGCGCGCTCTTCGAGCATGATGCGCAGTTCGTCGTCCCAATCCAGGCTGTCCATGGCATAGGTGATCAGGCCCAGGGCTTCGGCTTCGTTGGCCGACAAGGGCTTGCCCAGGCTGGCCTTGATGGCGTTGATGGGCTCGTCCTCTTCGTAGAAGCGGCGCGCGATGCGGCTTTGCGCGGTAACCATGGGGAAGGTGCCGAAATTGATGTCGTCGACCACGATGGTTGCCGGCTGTTCGGCGTCGGGATCGTCCAGCATGTAGCTGCGGTCGCAGGCCAGGGCCAGTTCGAGCAGCGTGCCGGCGAAGCACGAACCCGGCTCGATCAGCGCGAACAACGAGCGCGAGGTGACGTCCAGGCGGGCCAGCGTGCGGCGCAGCATGCCGGTGGTTTCACGCACGAACCAGTTGCCGGCATGTTCGCGCAGGCTGGCGTCGGCGGCCAGCACCTTGGCGGCGTCGCCCTGCGTGCGGAACACCCAGGTGCCGACGTCCAGCTCGTTGGTGCGCAATTGCAGGATGGCGTCGTCGAGTTCGCGCGCCATTTGCAGCGGCCACCACGACACGCCCTGGGCCAGGATGTCGTCCAGGCTGGAGGGAGGGGTTTGCTCCGGCGCGCGCACCGTGATGTTGGCCAGGCGCTTGCTGCGGTCGATCTGGACGCTGACGTACTGGTATTCCAGGCCATCGGCCGAATCGGTGCGCTGCACCGGGGTCAGTTCGACGCCCTTGGCGTCGGCCGGGCGGTTGCTTTGCTCGGCCAGTTCCTGGGCGCGCTTTTGCACGCCTTCGGCGAACTGGGCGGGCTTGATGACCTCGTCGACCAGGCGCCATTCCTTGGCGCGTTGGCCGCGTATGCCTTCTACCAGCGTGCAGAAGATGTCGGCGCGGTCGTGGCGCACTTTGCGCTTGTCGGTAACGCGGGTCAGGCCGCCGGTACCGGGCAGCACGCCCAGCAGCGGCACTTCGGGCAGCGAGACCGACGACGAGCGGTCGTCGACCAGCAGGATTTCGTCGCAGGCCAGGGCCAACTCGTAGCCGCCGCCGGCGCAGGCGCCGTTGACGCCGGCGATGAACTTCAGGCCGCTGTGGCGGCTGGAGTCTTCGATGCCGTTACGGGTTTCGTTGGTGAACTTGCAGAAGTTGACCTTCCAGGCGTGGCTGGACAGGCCCAGCATGAAGATGTTGGCGCCGGAACAGAAAATGCGGTCCTTGGCGCTGGTCATGACGACGGTGCGCACTTCGGGATGCTCGAAGCGGATGCGCTGCAGCGCGTCGTGGAGTTCGATGTCGACGCCCAGGTCGTAGGAGTTGAGCTTGAGCTTGTAGCCAGGGCGCAGGCCGCCGTCCTCGGACACGTCCATTGCCAGCGTGGCGACGGGACCATCGAACGTCAGTTTCCAATGCTTGTATCGGCTGGGGTCGGTACGAAAATCAACACGCGTGGCCGCTTGTTGGTCGGCATTGGCATTGACGGCTTGATTCATGAGAAGTCTCCTTGATGGCTGGATCTGGCTCTGCCGGGCAGCTTGACGTCACGCCAGATTGGTATGCAACATGCATAATAATGCAATCAAAAATACAGGTCAAGCACTTTTATGCACCAAAATGCACGATGCTTCGTGGCAGGCGCCCGCAGGCACATGCATTTTCGTGCTTCCCCGTCTTGCGGGAGAGCGATGAGGCCGCCGCCCGCGGCCTTGTTTTTCGGCTGCCCGCCGCTTCCTATGCGGGCAGGCCCAACTGTTCGCGCACGTGGGCGCGCAACTCGACGAACGTGGCCTCCAAGCCGCCCGGCCGGCTGGTCGGGCAGACGTAGTCGGCCTTGGAATAAAAGGCTTCGCGGCTGGCCAGAATGCGTTTGAGGTCGTCCATGGCTTCGTTGTTGCCAGCCATGGGGCGGAAATCGCCCTGCGCCATCACGCGCGTCATGTGGTCTTCGGGCGTGGCCTTGAGCCAGATGCTGTAGCAATGCGAAAGCATCAGGTTCATGGTGGCCGGTTCGGAAACCAGGCCGCCCGGCGTGGCCAGCACCATGTCGGGGTATAGCTGCAGCGCCTCTTCCAGCGCCCGGCGCTCGTAGCGGCGGTAGGCGGTGGGGCCATACAGGCCGTGGATTTCCAGAATGCCGCAGCCCGCCACGCGCTCGATTTCGGCGTTCAATTCGATGAAGGGGTAGCCGATGTCTTCGGCCAGCATGCGGCCCAGCGTGGACTTGCCCGCGCCGCGCAGGCCGATCAGCGCGATCTGGCGCAGGCGGTTGCGCGGCTGCGATGCCGTCTGGCCCTCGAACATCTCGGACAAATGCTCGCGCGCGCGCTGCAGGTCGGCCTCGTTGCGGCCTATCAGCAGTTCGCGTATCAGCAGCCATTCGGGCGAAGACGTGGTGGCGTCGCCGACCAATTCGGCCATTTCGCAGTTGAAGGCCTTGGCGATCTGCAGCAGCACCAGGATCGAGACATTGCCCATGCCGCGTTCCAGATTGGCCAGATGGCGCTCGGAAACGCTGGCGGCCACGGCGAGTTCCTTGCGCGTCATGCCGCGCCGGGCGCGCAAGCGCCGCACGCGCTCGCCCAATGCCAGCAGGTAGCTGTCCCTGTCTGCCTCCACCAAGGACATGGCGATCGCTGCGCTCGCGTTTTGTGATTTATTTTTCACCCAGAAAAACCCTAGGAAATGGCTTCATATGCATTATAGTGCTTGACAGAGCGAAATAAAAGGCCTACCTTTTCGTGCTCCTGCCCCTTGGGCGCGGCCAAGCAGTCGACCAGCCAACCGCACCATAGTGCGCTAGTGTAAGCGTCGACCTCTCAGAATAGGAAGCCCCTTCATGAGCCCCATCGAGAACTTCCAGGCCCTGATCCAGGAAATCACCGACTTCATCGGCGACAAGCCGCTCGATCAGGCCCTGCAAGCCCAACTGAACGAACGCTTTCCCTGTAAGGGCGAGGTCTACGAACGCGTCTTCGAGGCCTGTCGCGCGGGCATAGACGAAGGCTGGATGTGCCAGTACGAAGGCGGCGGCGTCCGCTACGGCCGCGTCATCAAGCCCGCCGACGCGCTCAACGGCTATTCCGTCGACGTCGTCGACATGAAAGACCTTGCCGGCCCCCACCACCGCCATCCCAATGGCGAAATCGACCTGATCATGCCGCTGGACGCTTCCGCCGAGTTCGACGGCCATCCGGGCGGCTGGCTCGTCTACGGCCCCGATTCCGCGCACAGCCCCACGGTCTCGAAAGGCCGCGCGCTCGTGCTGTATCTGCTGCCCGAAGGCAAGATCGAATTCACCCGCCACTGAAACCCGACGCCCGAAGGCGGCCGCGGCGCAGCGCCGCAACCGCCACATCACCTGGAACACCCGAAACATGAAAACGCTTGCAAACTATCTGGAAGGACGCTGGCAGACCGGCGAAGGCCAGGACGCCGTCCTCGTCGACCCCGTGCTCGGCACCAAGCTGGCCACGCTCAGCGCCCAGGGGCTGAACCTGACGGCCGGCTATCGCTACGCCCGCGAACAAGGCGGCACGGCCCTGCGCGCCATGACCTACGCCGAACGCGCCGGCCTGCTGGCGCAAATCGCCCAGGTACTGCAAGCCAACCGCGACAAGTATTACGACATCTCGCTGCAGAATTCGGGCACCGTGGCCAACGACACCGCCGTGGACGTGGACGGCAGCTTCTACACGCTGGGCTACTACGCCAAGCTGGGCTCGCGCATGGCCGACACCTACTGGCACGCTGACGGTCCCAGCGACTCGCTGGCGCGCGACAACGCCTACGCCAGCCAGCACATCGAAGTGCCCACGCGCGGCCTGGCGCTGTTCATCAACGCCTTCAACTTCCCTGCCTGGGGCCTGTGGGAAAAAGCCGCGCCCGCGCTGCTGTCCGGCGTGCCCGTGGTCGTCAAGCCGGCCAGCGCCACGGCCTGGCTCACGCACGAGATGGTCAAGGATGTGATTGAAGCCGGCGTCCTGCCCTCGGGCGCGCTGAACATCATCTGCGGCCGCCCCGACGGCATGCTGGACGCGCTCGAAGCGCTGGACGTCGTCTCGTTCACCGGCTCGGCCGACACCGCCGCCGAACTGCGCCGCCATCCGCGCATCCGCCTGGACGGCGTGCGCTTCAACGCCGAAACCGACAGCGTCAACAGCGCCATCCTCGACCCGCAAGGCACGGGGCTGGATCTGCTGGTGCGCGAAGTCGTGCGCGAAATGACCATCAAGTCCGGGCAAAAGTGCACGGCCATCCGGCGCATCATGGTGCCCGAAGCCCTGTATGAACAGGCCGGCCAGGCCATCGCCGCCAAGCTGGCCGGCGTGGTCGTGGGCGACCCGCGCCAGGAAGGCGTGCGCATGGGCAGCCTGGTCAGCCCCGGCCAATGCAAAACCGTCAAGCAAGGCATAGAGCAGCTTGCCAGCGTTTGCGACGTGCTGTTCGATGGCCGCACGCAAAGCAAGCTCAAGGTCGACGCCGAAAATCACGCCTGCGTGGCGCCCATGCTGTTCAGCGTGCGCAACCCCGACGACCATCCGCTGGTGCACCACACCGAAGTCTTCGGCCCAGTGGCCACGCTGATGCCCTACCGCGACGCCGATCACGCCTTCGCCCTGGCGCGCCGCGGCCAAGGTTCGCTGGTCGCCTCGGTATACGGCGAAGATGAAGACTTCCTGTTCGATGCCGCAGTGCAATTGGCCGAAAGCCACGGCCGCGTGCACGTCATCAACGAAAGCGTGGCCAAGGTGCAAACCGGCCATGGCAACGCCATGCCGCAATCCAACCACGGCGGCCCGGGCCGCGCGGGCGGCGGCCAGGAACTGGGCGGCCTGCGCGCGCTGGGCTTTTACCACCGACTGGCCGCCGTGCAGGCGCCGCCCGCGCTCATCGCCCGCCTGAATCCCGCCAAATAATCATAGACGCGGCGGGCGCCATGCGCTCGCACGCCTCAGCAACATCATGCTGGAGACAACGTTCATGCAAGCCTGCCCCGAACATTTCAACTTTGCACGGTTCATCGCCGAAACCAATGCGGCGCGCGCCGACAAGCCGGCCTACATCGATGACCAGGGCGCCCTCACCTACGGCCGGTTGGCCGAGCAAGCCGCGCGCTTCGCCGGCGTGCTGCGCCAACTGGGCCTGCGCCGCGAAGAACGCATACTGCTGGCCATGCACGACACCAACGATTGGCCGGTGGTGTTTCTGGGCGCGCTGCACGCCGGCGTGGTGCCGGTCGCCATCAACACCATGCTGCCCGCGCAAGACTACGCCTACATGATCGAACACAGCCGCAGCCGCGCCGTGTTCATCTCGCCCGCGCTGGCGGAAACCGTGCAGCAGGCCATGGCCCAGGGCAATCACGAAGTCCAGCACGTGGTCGTGGCCCGCCCCGAGCAGTCGCTGCCGGAAGGCGCGCTGGCGCTGGACGCGCTGATGGCCAAGGCCGAACCCGCGCCCGCCGCTCCCACGCTGGCGGACGAAATCGCTTTCTGGCTGTATTCGTCGGGCTCCACCGGCAAGCCCAAAGGCGTGGTGCACACCCACGCCAACCTGTGGCATACGGCCGAGCTTTACGGCAAGCCCGTGCTGGGCGTGCGCGAAGACGACATCGTGTTCTCCGCCGCCAAGCTGTTCTTCGCCTACGGCCTGGGCAACGCCCTGACCTTCCCGCTGGCCGTGGGCGCCACCACGGTGCTGATGGCCGAACGCCCCACGCCCGCCGCCGTCTACAAGCGCCTGGTAGAGCACAAGCCCACGGTGTTCTGCGGCGTGCCCACGCTGTACGCCGCCATGCTGGCCCACCCCGACATGCCCTCCAAAGAGCAAGTCGCCATGCGCGTCTGCGCCTCGGCCGGCGAAGCCCTGCCCAAGGACATCGGCGACCGCTTCTCGCAGCAATTCGGCTGCTACATTCTGGACGGCATCGGCTCCACCGAGATGCTGCACATCTTCCTCTCGAACCGCCTGGACGACCTGCGCTACGGCACCACCGGCAAGCCCGTGCCCGGCTACGAGGTCGAGCTGCGCGACGACCAGGGCCGCCCGGTGCCCGCCGGCGCCATTGGCGACCTGTACATCAAAGGCCCCAGCGCCGCGCTGATGTACTGGAACAACCGCGACAAAACCCGCCAAACCTTCCTGGGCGACTGGCTCAAGAGCGGCGACAAATACGTCTGCGACGAAGAGGGCTACTACACCTACTCGGGCCGCAGCGACGACATGATCAAGGTCAGCGGCCAATACGTTTCGCCCATCGAGGTCGAGAACGTGCTGATCCAGCACCCCGCCGTCCTCGAAGCCGCCGTCATCGGCGTCACCGACCACCAGGGCCTGACCAAGACCGCCGCCTACGTCGTGCTGCGCACGGGCCAGCAGGCCGGCGAAGTCCTGCAAACCGAATTGCAGAACTTCGTGAAGTCGCGCCTGACGCCGGTGAAGTACCCGCGCGCCATCCAGTTCGTCGACGACCTGCCCAAGACGGCCACCGGCAAGATCCAGCGCTTCCGGCTACGCCAGCAGGCCGAGAACTGACGCGTCATGGGGCAAGCGCAAATGGAAACGGCAAGCAAATCGGCACGCATCCCTATGGGCGGCCGCGAGGTCGACATCGAGTATCGCCTGATCGCGCCCGAACGCCGCGACGCCGATCTCATCGTCTTTCTGCACGAAGGCCTGGGCTCGGTGTCCATGTGGCGCGATTTTCCCGCGCAGTTGTGCGCGGCCACGCAAACGCGCGGCCTGGTGTATTCGCGCTACGGCTACGGCGCCAGCACGCCCAAGGCGCCGGACGAAAAATGGCCGGTGTCGTACATGCACGAGCAGGCCGAACAGGCCTTGCCCGCCCTGCTGTCCGCGCTGGGTCTGGAAGCCGAGCGCCCGGTGCTGTTCGGCCATAGCGACGGGGCGTCGATTTCCTTGCTGTACGCCGCCATGCATCCCGAGCGCGTCAAGGGCATCGTCGTGGCCGCCCCGCACATCTTCGTCGAAGACGTCACCATCACCAGCATCGCGGCCGCCCGCGAGGCCTACCTGAACACCGACCTGCCCAAGCGGCTGGGCAAGTTCCACCAGAACGTGGACGCCAGTTTCTGGGCCTGGAACGACATTTGGCTGAATCCCGAGTTCCGCGCCTGGAACATCGAATCATATCTGCCGCGCATCGCCTGCCCCGTACTGGCCATCCAAGGCGAGGACGACGAGTACGGCACGCTGGCGCAAATACAAGGGATAGTCCGCCTTGTGCCCCAGGCGCAGGCCTGTATCCTAGCCGACTGTCGACACTCCCCCCACAAAGACCAGGCCGACGCCGTCATCGACAGCGTCCGGGGGTTTTTGCACAAGCTCGAATAGCCTCGCGCATTCGGGGTTCAACGCAACACATCCAAACACAATACTTTCACCCCCCTCTACCAACAGGAGCAGACAATGAAAAAGACTTTTACCTACACGGCGCTGGCCGCCCTCTTCGCGCTCGGCGCCGGCCAAGCCCAGGCCGCCGTCAAAGTGGGTTTCATGCTGCCTTACAGCGGCACCTACGCCAAGCTGGGCGAAGCCATTGAAAACGGCTTCAAGCTGTACGTACAGGAACAAGGCGGCAAGCTGGCCGGCCAGGAAGTCGAATATTTCAAGGTGGACGACGAATCCAACCCCTCCAAGGGCCCCGAAAACGCCAACCGCCTGGTCAAGCGCGACCAAGTGGACGTGCTGGTGGGCACGGTGCACTCCGGCGTCGCCATGGCGCTGGCCAAGACCGCCAAAGACTCCGACACCACGCTGATCATCCCGAACGCGGGCGCCGACGCCATCACCGGCCCGCTGTGCGCCAAGAACATCTTCCGCTCCTCGTTCTCGAACTGGCAGCCCGGCTACGCCATGGGCCCCGTCGCCATCGACAAGGGCTACAAGACGGCCATCACGATTTCCTGGAACTACGCCGCGGGCAAGGAATCCACCGACGGCTTCAAGGAGTCCTTCGAGAAAGGCGGCGGCAAGGTCATCAAGCACCTGACGCTGCCCTTCCCCAACGTGGAGTTCCAGCCCCTGCTCACCGAAATCGCGGCCGCCAAGCCCGATGCCGTCTACACCTTCTTCGCGGGCGGCGGCGCGGTCAAGTTCGTGCAGGACTACTACGCGGCCGGCCTGAGCAAGACCATCCCCCTGCTGGGCAGCGGCTTCCTCACCGACGGCACGCTGGACGCGCAGGGCGAATCGGCCCAGGGCCTGCTGACCACGCTGCACTACGCCGACAACCTGAACACCGAGCGCGACAACAAGTTCCGTGAAAGCTACACCAAGAACTTCCCCGCGCTGCCGCCCGACGTCTACGCCGTCCAAGGCTACGACGCCGCCCAGCTGCTGGCCGCCGGCCTGGCCGCCGTCGACGGCGACGTGAGCAAGAAGGACGCCATGCGTGAAGCCATGCGCAACGCCACCATCGACAGCCCGCGCGGCACGTTCAAGCTGTCCAAGGCCGGCAACCCCATCCAGGACATGTACCTGCGTGAAGTGCAAGGCAACAAGAACGTCAACAAGGGCATCGCCGTCCAAGCGCTGGCCGACCCGGCCCGCGGCTGCAAGCTGTAAACCCCTAGCAAGGAGTTCATGTGGACCCGATCATCTTTCTGATCCAGTGCCTGAATGCCATCCAGTACGGCCTGCTGCTGTTTCTGGTGGCCAGCGGCTTGACGCTCATTTTCGGCATCATGGGCATCATCAACCTCGCGCACGGCAGCTTTTACATGATCGGGGCCTACATGGCCTTCGCGCTGCAGCCGGTCATCGGCCAGTACTTCGGCGAAAGCTTCGTCGTAACCCTGCTGGCCTGCATCGCGCTGGCCGCCGTATTGGGCTACTTCCTTGAGTGGGCCTTCTACAGCTATCTGTACCACCGCGATCACCTGCAGCAAGTGCTCATGACCTTCGGCCTGATCCTCGTGTTCGAAGAGCTGCGCAGCCTGATGGTGGGCAACGACGTGCATGGCGTGCCCGTGCCCGCCTGGCTGCAAGGCTCGATCTCGCTGGCCGGCGTCATGACATACCCGATATACCGGCTGTTCATCTCGGTGGTCTGCCTGCTCGTGGCCGGCCTGCTGTACTGGGTGCTCACCCGCACCCGGCTGGGCATGATGATCCGCGCCGGCGCCAGCAACCGCGAAATGATCAACTCGCTGGGCATAGACATCAACCGGCTGTTTCGCATCGTGTTCGCCATGGGCGTGGCCCTGGCCGCGCTCGCGGGCGCCATCGCCGCGCCGGTGTCCTCGGTCTACCCGGGCATGGGCCATTCGGTGCTCATCATCTGCTTCGTGGTCGTGGTCATCGGCGGCATCGGCTCCATCCGGGGCGCCTTCCTGGCCGCCATGCTGGTGGGCTTCGTCGATACCTTCGGCCAGATTCTGTTCCCCTCGGCCGCCGGGGTGCTGGTCTATCTGCTGATGGCCGCCATTCTTCTCTTCAAGCCCGAAGGGCTGTTCAAACAGGGCTGAACACCATGCAAAACTCCTTGCGCGGCCTACTGCTGCTGGCCTTGATCGGCCTGGCTGCCGTTCTGCCGCTTTTCGTTTCCGACTACTACGCAAGCCTGAGCGTCAAGATCATGATCTACGCCATGTTTGCGCTCAGCCTGCAACTGCTGGTGGGCGGCGCCGGCCTGGTCAGCCTGGGCCACGCGGCCTTCTTCGGCATCGCCGCCTACTTCGTCACGCTGATGACGCCCGAATCGGGCGCGGGCAACTTCTTCCTGCTGATGGGCGGCGCGCTGCTGGTCAGCATGGCCTACGCCGCCATCACCGGCGCGCTGGCGCTGCGCACCAAGGGCATCTACTTCATCATGGTCACGCTGGCCTTCGCCCAGATGGCCTATTACGTCTTCCACGACACCAAGGTGGGCGGCGGCACCGACGGCATCTACCTGTACTTTCGCCCCGAACTGCGCCTCGGCGGCTGGCTACTGCTGAATCTCGACGACAGCTATGTGTTCTATCTGTTCGTACTGGGCTGCCTGCTGCTCATCTGGGCGTTCCTGGCGGTGCTGATGCGCTCGCGCTTCGGCGCGGCGCTCACCGGCATACGCGTCAACGAGCAGCGCATGCGCGCGGCGGGCTTCGCCACCTTCCGCTACAAGCTGACGGCCTACATCGTCGCCGCCGCGCTGGCCGGGGTGGCGGGCTTTCTGTACGCGGCCAAGGACGGCTACGTCAACCCCGAGCTGCTGGCCTGGGAAGAATCCGGCCTGGTGCTGCTGATGGTCATTCTGGGCGGCAGCGGCCGCCTGTGGGGCGCCATCGTCGGCGCCGTCGTGCTCACCCTGCTGCAGGAACTCTTCCAGTCGCAGGCCGTCTTCGGCGAGCTGGCCAAGAACTGGCACCTGCCCTACGGCCTGGCCATCATCGCCCTGGTCGCCCTGTTGCCCAACGGCCTGACCGGCCTTCCCGAACAACTGCGCGCGCGCCGCGCACGCAAAGCCCAGATGCGTGCCGCCAGCGCGGCCCAGCAGGACTAAGCCATGAGCCAAGCCCTTCTTACCGCCAGCAACATCACACGCCGCTTCGGCGGCCTGACGGCCATCAACGACGTCTCGCTCACCCTCACCCGCGGCGCCGTCCACGCCGTCATCGGCACCAACGGCGCGGGCAAATCCACGCTGGTCAGCGTGCTGTCGGGCGAAATCCCGCCCAACGAAGGCCGCATCATGATGGGCGATGCCGACATCACCCAGTGGCCGCAGCCGCGCCGCGCGCAAGCCGGCATGGGCCGCAGCTACCAACGCACGACCATCTTCCCCAGCCTCAGCGTGCACGAGAACTGCCGCATCGCCGCCCAGGCCAACCACCAGTATTTCTGGCGCTGGTTCCAGGCCGCACGCCACTGCGAAGCCAGCAACCGCGCCGCCGACCACGCGCTGCAACTGGCCGGCCTCGAAAAAGAGGCCAAGCGCACGGCCGGCCTGCTGTCTCACGGCGCCAAGCGCCAGCTTGAAATCGCCATGAGCCTGGCCACGCGCCCCAAGGTGCTGCTGCTGGACGAGCCCCTGGCCGGCATGGGCCCCGAGGAAACCGAGCGCATGCTCGACCTGCTGGCCGACCTGAAGGCCGAACACGCCATTTTGCTGATCGAACACGACATGGACGCCGTCTTTCGCATCGCCGACGTCATCACCGTCATGGTCAACGGCACCGTCATCGCCCACGGCGACCCCGAGCAGATCCGCCACGACCCGCAAGTGCAAACCGCCTACCTCGGAGACGACGAATGACCGCCCTCATCCAGGCAGAAGGCCTGCACACGTATTATGGTGCCAGCCACATCCTGCATGGCGTGGACATCGCCATCCAGCCGGGCGAGTCCGTGGGCCTGCTGGGCCGCAACGGCATGGGCAAGACCACGCTGATCCGCACGCTGATGGGCCACATCTCGCCCACGCGCGGCCACATCGCATACCGCGGCCGCCGCGGCCAGCTCGCCCCGCATCAAATCGCCCGCCAGGGCGTGGCCTACGTCCCCGAGGGCCGCGGCATCTTCCCCAACCTGGACGTGCGCGAGAACCTGCTGGTCGCCGCGCGCCCGGGCTTTGACGGCCGCACCGACTGGACCTACGAGCGCGTCATGCAGACCTTCCCGCGCCTGACCGAACGCATCAGCCACGGCGGCCAGCAGTTATCGGGCGGCGAGCAGCAGATGCTGGCCATCGGCCGCGCCCTGATGACCAACCCCGACGTGCTGATCCTGGACGAAGCCACCGAGGGCCTGGCGCCCATCATCGTGGCCGAAATCTGGCGCATCATCGCCACCATACGCGAAGCGGGCGTCGCCACGCTTATCGTCGACCGCAACTACCGCAAGGTATTGGCGCACACCGACCGCTGCGTGGTGCTGGAAAAAGGCCGCGTCGTCGAAACACGGGACAGCGCCACACTGGTGCAGAATACCGAGCTGCTGACGCGGTATTTGGGCGTTTAGCCGCATTTATATTCATCTGATCGGTTATGTTTTCTTGAGCCGTGCGACCAGTGCCCAGTGGACTTCCCCGCCCCGGCAATGCGCCATCGAAGAAGAACCAAAGCAAGGCAAAACAAGCTAAACCAAGACCAACTGCGACGATCAATCGAACGCCGCAGCCGCGCGCTTCAACCGATCGGCCACGCCAGCCCATTCACCTGAATCCGGTGGCATCTCCAGCAAAATAGCCGCATACCGCCCCGCCTCATCAAAACTCCGCAGACGCGCATACAACTGCCGCGCATAATCCGCAGGCTGCCTGGGGGCAAGCTGAATATCGCCCTTCTGCGGCAAGCCCTGCGCATCAAAACACCAAACGGCAACCCGCCCGCCATCATCCGGCCAAGCCTGCAGCGCCGCCGACAAATCAGCCCGGCTCAGCACCCGCAAAGGCGTACGCGGCGCGTAATGCGCCTTCAGCGAACCCGACACACGCGGCGCGGCCTGGTCGGGCAGGCTTACCGGCATGCCCAGCACGGTCTCCAGCTGCTTGGCCGTGATATGCCCAGGGCGCAGCAGCACGGGCCCCACGCCCTGCGTCAGGCGCGACAAGTCGATGATGGTGGACTCTATACCCACTTGCGACGGCGTACCGTCCAGCACCAGGATGCCATGGCTGGTTTCTTCGAATTCCTTCATGACATGCGCCGCTGAAGTCGGCGAGACCTGGCCGAACAGATTGGCCGAAGGCGCCACCACGCCCGCCGGGCCGGATTTCAGCTCGGCGAAACGCGCCAGCAAAGCCTGGGCCGCGGGGTGCGAGGGGCAACGCAAGCCTACGGAATCCTGCCCGCCGGTAATGGCCGGCGACACGTGCTCGGCGCGCGGCAGAATCATGGTGAGCGGGCCGGGCCAGAAAGCGTCGGCCAGAAGGCGGGCGGCCTGCGGCACTGCTTGTGACCAGTCGGCCAAAGCGGCGGGCGCAGCCAGATGCACAATAAGCGGATGGCCCTCGGGGCGGTGCTTGGCCTGGTAGATTTGCGCCACGGCGCCAGGGTTGGAGGCGTCCGCCCCCAATCCGTAGACGGTTTCCGTGGGAAAGGCCACCAAACCGCCTTCGAACAGGCGTCTTGCCGCGTATTCCAGGTCGTCAATCAATTGCACAGACATAGCTCCCCCTTGCGCTGCCCTTTGCGTCACCACTAGCGCCCCCCTTCCGGCTTACGGTGCGCTTGCACCGCCACGGCGTTCAGGCGTCCAGCGCGATGCCCAGCACCGCCGCCACCTTGTGGGCCGACTCCCAGGCCTGCTCGCCTGTTTCGCCCAATACCGTGACGTGGCCCATCTTGCGGCCCCGGCGGGCCTCTTCCTTGCCATACAAATGCAGCTTGGCGCCGGGCACCGCCAGCACGCCGGCCCAATCAGGCTCGCGCTTGGCGTCGGCCTCGTCGAACCAGACGTCGCCCAGTATGTTCAACATGACAGAAGGACAAAGACAGGCGGGATCGCCCAGCGGCAGGCCGGCCATGACGCGCGCCTGCTGCTCGAACTGGCTGCTGCGGCAGGCGTCTATGGTGTAGTGGCCGCTGTTGTGCGGCCTGGGTGCCATTTCGTTGGCGATCAGGCTGCCGTCCTGCAATTCGAAGAACTCCACGCACAGCACGCCCACGTAATCCAGGGCGTCGGCGATGGACTTGGCCGAGGCCTGCAGCGTCTGGCGCAATGCGGCCGGCACACTGGCATCGTCCACGCACGAGACCGCCAGAATGCCGTCGTGATGCGTGTTGCACGAAGGCGTGTAGGCCACGCTGCGGCCATGCACGTCGCGGGCCAGCAAGACGGACCACTCGGCCTTCAGCGCCAGGCGGGCTTCCAGCACGCAGGGCACGCCGCCCAGCGAGCGCCAGGCTTCCAGGGCCTGGGCCTTGTCGGCCACGCGCACCTGGCCCTTGCCGTCGTAGCCCAGGCGGGCGGACTTCAAAATGCCGGGAAACAAGGCGTCGGGCAGCTCGGCCGCCTGGGCCTCGGACAGCACCGGCGCATACGGCGCCACCGGCACCCCGGCACGGGTGAAGAAATCTTTTTCCGCCAGGCGGTCTTGCGCGATGCCCACGGCCTCGGCGCCCGGACTGACGCGCAGGCGCGCGCCCAGATACGCCAGGCTGTCGGCGGGTACGTTCTCGAATTCGACGGTAACCGCGCCGCTGAGCTGCGCCAGGCTGTCCAGCCCGGCCCGGTCTTCGTAGCCGGCCTGAATGTGATGATCCGCCACCGCGCCCGCGGGGCAGGAAGCCTGCGGTTCGAGCACCGCCACGCGATAGCCCATGCTTTGGGCCGCGTGGCAGAACATGCGGCCCAGTTGGCCGCCTCCCATCATGCCCAGCCAGTTGCCCGGCATCAGGGCCCGCGTGTCACGGCTTGCCGCCGAGCTGCTGGCGCGGCCGTCGCCGCTCGAAACCGGGCGCGAAGACGCTTCTTTGTTCGCAGCGGCATTATCGGGTGGCGTGGGCATGGAAAAACTCTCTGGTAGACGGATGCGGCTTGCGGTTCGTAGCGGCCGGCGGATGTGCCGTAAAAGATGTGCCGTGAACGTTGCGAATACCGAGCCGCGAAAACTCAGTTGACGGGCGGTGGCGGCACGACCATGTCGCGCGCGGCCTGCGTCTGGCGGGCGCGGAAGGCTTCCAGGCGGGCGCGCAGCACTTCGTCGGTAACGGCCAGGCAGGCGATGAGATGCAAGGCCGCGTTGGCCGCGCCGGCTTCGCCGATGGCGAAGGTGGCCACGGGCACGCCCTTGGGCATCTGCACGATGGACAGCAGGGAGTCTTCGCCGCGCAGATAGCGCGAAGGCACGGGAACGCCGTATACCGGCACGGTGGTAAGCGCCGCCAACATGCCCGGCAGGTGAGCCGCGCCGCCGGCGCCGGCGATGATGCCGCGCAGCCCCCTGGAACTGGCCTGTTCACCGTACTCGACCATGTCCAGCGGCATGCGGTGGGCCGAGACCACGCGGGTTTCGTAGGGTACGCCGAAGTCGTCCAGCATTTGCGCCGCATGGCGCATGACGTCCCAGTCGCTGGACGACCCCATAATGATGCCGGCCGCGGGTTCCACCGCGGCAGGGGCGACGGCCAGTTGAGCGGTAGACTCTGTCATAGCAGGCTCTCTTCGGAGAAGGGGCGATCAAACCGCGCTTTCATTTCATGCAAATATTTACTGAACGGCACGCTAGCCGATCAGGCGGTCCTGCGCCTCGCGATATTTGGCGGCGGTTTTTTCCAGCACTTCGGCGGGCAGGCGCGGCGCGGGCGCCGTCTTGCCCCAAGGCTGGGTTTCGAGCCAATCGCGCACGAACTGCTTGTCGAAGGAGGGCGGGCTGATGCCTTCCTGGTATTGGTCAGCGGGCCAGAAGCGCGAGGAGTCCGGCGTCAGCACTTCGTCCATCAGGTGCAGCCGGCCATCGGCGTCCAGCCCGAATTCGAACTTGGTGTCGGCGATGATGATGCCTTTGGTCAGCGCATAGCGGGCGGCTTCTTCGTACAGCGCCAGCGATACGCGGCGGATTTCCTCGGCCAGCTCGCGGCCGGTAACGTTGACCACGTGCTGGAAATCGACGTTCTCG
This sequence comes from uncultured Burkholderiaceae bacterium, assembly GCA_934525625.1. GTDB lineage: Bacteria > Pseudomonadota > Gammaproteobacteria > Burkholderiales > Burkholderiaceae_B > Mesopusillimonas. The sequence continues at coordinate 46,581 of CAKSZL010000007.1, read as the reverse complement.
TCGTGCTCGCCGACTTCGGCCTTGGCCGCCGGCGTGAAGATGGGCTCGGGCAGTCGGCCGGCCAGCTTGAGGCCTTCCGGCAGCGCCACGCCGCACACCTTGCCGGTGCCTTGGTAGTCTTTCCAACCCGAGCCGATGAGGTAGCCGCGCACGACGGCCTCGACCAGCACGGGCTGCAGGCGCTTGACGACCATGGCGCGGCCCGCCACCTGGTCGCGCTCGGCCGGCGTTACAACGCTGGCCGGATCGATGCCGGTGGCGTGGTTGGGCACGATGTGGCCCAGTTTCTTCAGCCAGAATTCGGTCAGGCTGGTAAGCACCGCGCCCTTGCCGGGAATCGGGTCGTCGAGGATGACGTCGAAAGCCGAAATGCGGTCGGACGCGACGATGAGCAGCTTATCGTCGCCGACGGCGTACATGTCGCGAACCTTGCCGCGCGCCAGCAGCGGCAGCGACTGGATGCTGGATTGATGCAAAGCCTGCATTTATTGCACTCGCTGGGCCAGTTGGCCCGATGCGTAACGCTTGGCCATTTCGTCCAGCGCAATGGGCTTGATCTTGCTGCCGTGGCCAGCCGTGCCGAACTGTTGGTAGCGCTGCAGGCAGACTTCCTTGGCGGCCTGCTTGGCGGGCTTGAGGTATTCGCGCGGGTCGAACTTGGCGGGGTTCTCGGCCAGGAAGCGGCGGATGGCGCCCGTCATCGCCAGGCGGATGTCGGTATCGATGTTGATCTTGCGCACGCCGTGCTTGATGGCTTCCTGGATTTCCTCGACGGGCACGCCGTAGGTTTCCTTCATGTCGCCGCCGAAGGCGCGGATCTCGGCCAGCAACTCTTGCGGCACGCTGGAGCTGCCGTGCATGACCAGGTGCGTGTCGGGCAGGCGCGCGTGGATTTCTTTGATGCGCGAGATGGACAGGATGTCGCCGGTGGGCTTGCGCGAGAACTTGTATGCGCCGTGGCTGGTGCCGATGGCGATGGCCAGCGCGTCGAGCTGCGTGCGGCGCACGAAATCGGCGGCCTGCTCGGGATCGGTGAGCAGCTGGTCCATGGTGAGGGTGCCTTCGGCGCCGTGGCCGTCTTCCTTGTCGCCCTGCATGGTTTCGAGCGAACCCAGGCAGCCCAGTTCGCCTTCGACGGTAATGCCCAGCTTGTGGGCCATGTCGACGACCTGGCGGGTGACGTCCACGTTGTATTCGTAGTCGGCTATGGTTTTGCCGTCTTCCTTGAGGGAGCCGTCCATCATGACGCTGGAAAAGCCCAGGTCGATGGCGCCCTGGCAAACCTTGGGCGACTGGCCGTGGTCTTGGTGCATGACCACGGGCAGGTGGGGATAACTTTCGACGGCGGCCTGGATCAGATGCTTCAGAAAGCCTTCACCCGCATACTTGCGCGCACCGGCAGAGGCCTGCATGATGACCGGACTGTCGGTTTCGTGCGCCGCCTCCATGATCGCCTGCACCTGTTCGAGGTTGTTGACGTTGAAGGCCGGGATGCCGTAGCCGTGCTCGGCGGCGTGATCCAGCAGTTGGCGCATGGAAACAAGGGCCATGAAAGGTCCTCCAGATAGAACGTATAAAAGAAGGATTTTACCTTACGGCACGCTCTCAGGCGCCGTCGTCATCGATGCGGCGCGCCGCATGGTACTGGCGCTTGCTTTCGTACATGCGCATGTCGGCTTCGCGCAGCATCTCGTCCAAGTCTTTGCCGTCGGCGCTGGTGGCCGCGCCCATGGAAACGCTCAGAGCCGTGCCCACGTGATACTGGTTGCTCAGCGCGATGAGCTGGGCGATGACTTCGCAGGTTTCCTGCGCCTTCTTGGCATTCGTGCCGGGCAGCAGCACGATGAATTCGTCGCCCCCCATGCGCGCCGCTTGGCTGCTGCCGTCGACCACCTTGGACAGCACTTCGCCCATGCGGCGCAGCAGGGCGTCGCCCGCCGCGTGCCCCTGGGTATCGTTGGTTTCCTTCAGGTTGTTCAGGTCGATGGCGATGGCGGAAATCGGAAACGGCCCCCTGCGCTTGAGCCGGCTCAATTCGTCGTCGAAGAAGCTGCGGTTCTTCAACTGCGTCAGCACGTCGTGCTTGCCCAGGTATTCCAGGTACTGTTCGGCCTTCTTGCGCGCCGTAATGTCGGTGAGCGCCACCAGCACTTTGCCCCAGTCGTTCTCGTAGCCGTCGAATACCGAGAACTGCATGTGCAGGTTGATCAGCGTGCCATCCAGCGCATAGTTGACGACTTCGCGCTGCTGGAAAAGCCTGCCTTCCCACAGTTCTATCAGCTGTTCGCGGAAAGGCGTCGCCATTTCGTCGCGGAACATCTCGGGTTGCCGCAATATCAGCTCCGCCTTGTCGGACGCCTTGAAAGTGCTGAGGGTGTGGCGATTGACGTCCAGCACACGGATTTCTGCCATGCAGCGGTCGACGAAGTCGGGGTGCACGTCGGTGAAGGTGCGAAAATCAGTGATGCCCTGCTGGCGCAATTCGTGCATCAACTGCTTGATGGCGCTGAAATCCTCTACCCACAGCGAGACCGGCGCATATTGAAAGACGCCGCGCGCGTAGTTTTCGCTGTCCGCCAACCGGCGGCGGGCGGTTTCCTGCTCGGTGATGTCTTCGAGCAGCACCAGCACCCGCGCCCAATCGTTCTCGCAACCGGGCAGCACCGTGCCCTTGAACAGCACGTCCAGGCGGCGGCCGTCCAGCGTGTAGTTGACGGTTTGGCTTTGGAAGCCGGGCTTGCCCTGCCAAAGCTGCTCCAGTTCGCCGACATAGGCGTCCAACATGTCGTCGCGGAACACCTTGCCCAGCTGCTCGACCAGTTCTTCCTGGGAGCTTGCGCCCATCATCGTCAGCGTGCGCCGATTGACGTGCAGAACGCGCATGCCCTGCACGCATTCCGCGATGCGCGCCGGGTTCTCCAGCAAATGCGCACGCAAGTCGCTGACGCCCTGCGCGCGCCAAGCATCGAACAAGGATTTCAGGCCGCTGTAGTCTTCCAGCCACAGGCTGGTGGGCAAAATGTCGAAGACCGGCAGCAAGTCCACGCTGGAGGCGCCATTGACTGGATTGCAGGTAGGATAGTCAGGCGGCGTAGCAGGCACGGTAAGTCCTTGGAGGCAGGCTCAGTGGGGAGAACGCGGTGGACGCAGCGCCGACTTGGGCCGGAACGCCTTGACCACCTGCTCGCGCGTTTCGACGTAGGGGCCGTCGATGAGGTCGATGCAATACGGCACCGCGGCGAAAATGCCCGGCACGATGACTTTGCCCTGATCGTCCTTCAGGCCTTCGAGAGTCTCGCGTATGGCCTTGGGCTGGCCCGGCAGATTGATGATCAGCGCGGCATGGCCTTCGATTTCACGCAGCACCGCCACCTGGCGCGACAAAATGGCGGTGGGCACGAATTTCAGGCTGACCTGGCGCATCTGCTCGCCGAAGCCGGGCATTTCGCGCGTGCCGACCGCCAGCGTGGCTTCGGGTGTGACGTCGCGCCGGGCCGGGCCGGTGCCGCCGGTGGTCAGCACCAGGTCGCAGCGGTAGACGTCCACCAGTTCGGTCAGCACCGCCGAAATGGTTTCGGCGTCGTCGGGAATCACGCGGGTCTCAAATACCGGCGCTTCCAGCAAGGCTTCGTCCAGCCAGCTTTTCAGGGCCGGAACGCCTTCGTCCCGGTAAGCGCCGCTGGAGGCTCGGTCGGAAACCGCCACCAGGCCGACACGAAGCTCGTCGGGATGCGCGCGGTGCGGAACGATGGAAGCCATGGCCGGTACCCCCTCTCTACCCTTGCGCGCGTTCCTGCAGGACCTGCACGGCCGGCAGGATCTTGCCTTCGAGGAACTCCAGGAAGGCGCCGCCCCCCGTGGAGATATAGCCGATCTGGTCGGCCACGCCGAACTTGGCGATGGCGGCCAGCGTATCGCCGCCGCCGGCGATGGAAAACGCCGGCGAACGCGCGATGGCCTTGGTGAGCACCTCGGTGCCCTTGGCGAAGGCGTCGAACTCGAACACGCCGATGGGGCCGTTCCAGACGATGGTGCCGGCGTTTTCCAGCAGGCCGGCCAGCGTGGCGGCGGTTTGCGGGCCGATGTCCAGGATGAGGTCGTCGGCTTCGACATCTTGCACGGCCTTGACCTGGGCCGGCGCGTCGGGGGAGAAGGTTTTGGCGCACACCACGTCGACGGGAATGGGCACCTCGGCGCCGCGCTTGGCCATGATGTCGATGACCGTGCGCGCCTGTTCGATCTGCTCGGGCTCGGCCAGCGACTTGCCGATGGGCAGACCCTGGGCCAGCATGAAAGTGTTGGCGATGCCGCCGCCGACGATCAACTGGTCGACCTTGTCAGCCAGCGATTGCAGTATGGACAGCTTGGTGGACACCTTGGCGCCGGCGACGATGGCCACCATGGGGCGGCGCGGCTGCTCCAGCGCGCGGCCCAGCGCGTCGAGTTCGGCTTCAAGCAAGGGGCCGGCGCAGGCGACGGGCGCAAAGCGCGCAATGCCGTGCGTGGTGGCCTGGGCGCGATGCGCCGTGCCGAAAGCGTCGTTGACGTAGACGTCGCACAAGGCCGCCATCTTGCGCGACAGCGTTTCGTCGTTCTTTTTCTCGCCCACGTTGCAGCGGCAGTTTTCCAGCAGCACGACCTGGCCGGGCTCGACCTGAACGCCGTCCAGCCAGTTTTCGGCCAGCCGCACCGGCTGGCCCAGCAGCGTGGAAAGGCGCTCGGCGACGGGCGCCAGCGAGTCGCACAGCAGCAGCTCGCCTTCGGCGGGGCGCCCCAGGTGCGAGGTGACCATGACGGCCGCGCCGGCGTCCAGCGCCATGCGTATGGCGGGCAGGGACGCCCGGATGCGGGTGTCTTCGGTAATTTTGCCGGCGTCATCGAACGGCACGTTGAGATCGGAGCGGATGAAGACCCGCTTGCCGGCCAGCGCGCCCGAGCCCGCCAATGCGGAAAGGGTTTGTATCGCAGCCATGTCGCTATCCGATGCCTTACTTGGCCTGCATCATGGCGACGGCGGTGTCGAGCATACGATTGGAGAAGCCCCACTCGTTGTCGTACCATGCGCCCACCTTGACCAGACGGCCGGAAACGCGCGTCATGCTGGCGTCCACCGTCGCGGAAACCGAGGTGTGGTTGAAATCGCTAGACACCAGCGGCTCGGTGGTGAAGTCGAGAATGCCCTTGAGCGGGCCTTCGGCCGCGGCTTTCAGGATGTTGTTGACTTCTTCGACCGTGGTGTCGCGCTCGGCCACGAAAGACAAATCGACCAGCGAGACGTTGATGGTGGGTACGCGGATGGCGAAGCCGTCCAGCTTGCCCTTGACCTCGGGCAGCACCAGGCCGACGGCGGAGGCCGCGCCGGTCTTGGTGGGCACCATGTTCATCGAGGCCGAACGCGCGCGGCGCAGGTCTTTGTGGTGCACGTCGGTAAGCACCTGGTCGTTGGTGTAGGCGTGGATGGTCGTCATCAGGCCGTTGACCAGGCCGATCTCGCGCAGCAGCGGCTGCACCACCGGCGCCAGGCCGTTGGTCGTGCACGACGCGTTGGAAACGACGGTGTCGCTGGCCTTGAGCACCTGGTGGTTGACGCCGTACACGATGGTGGCGTCGACGTCGCTTTTACCGGGGGCGGAAATCAGCACCTTCTTGGCGCCGCTTTGCATGTGCACCTGGGCCTTTTCCTTGCTGGTGAAGGCGCCCGTGCATTCCATGACTAGATCGACGCCCAGGTCTTTCCAGGGCAGCTCGGCGGGGTTGCGCGTGGAAAACAGGCGGATGCGGTCGCCGTTGACCACCATGCAGTCGCCGTCGACTTCGACCTTGGCGTTGAAACGGCCGTGGGTGGTGTCGTAGCGAGTGAGGTGCACGTTGGATTCCAGCGTGCCCGAATAGTTGATGGCGACGATCTCGATGTCGTGCTGCTTGCCGCCTTCGTAGTGGGCCCACAGGATGGCGCGGCCGATGCGCCCGTAGCCGTTGATTGCCACGCGTATGGTCATGATGGATTCTCCTAATTCAAAACCTGCTCGACCTGGGCCGCCACGTTCTGGGCGGTCAGGCCGAAATGTTCGAAAAGCACACCGGCCGGGGCGGACTCGCCGTAGGTATCCAGACCCACGACGGCGCCATCTAGGCCTACATATTTATACCAGCCCGCAGTCGCGCCGGCTTCGACCGCCACGCGCGGCAGGCCCTTGGGCAGCACTTGATCGCGCCATTCCTTGGATTGGGCGTCGAATACGTTGGCGCATGGCATGGACACCACGCGCACGGCAATGCCCTTGGCGGCCAGCGCCTCTTGCGCCTGCAAGGCCAGGCCGACTTCGGAGCCGGTGGCGATGATGACGGCGCGGGGCGACTGCACATCGCGCAGCACGTAGCCGCCGCGCGCGATGGCCGCCACGGCCTGGGCGTCGCGCGCCACGAAAGGCAGGTTCTGGCGCGACAGCAGCAAGGCGGAGGGGCCGCCTTGCTGTACGTTCATGCCCAGGCTGGCCGGACGCGATACGGCCTGCTGCCAGGCCACCGCGGTTTCGGTGGTGTCGCAGGGGCGCCAGACGTGCAGATTGGGAATCAGCCGCAGGCTGGCGGCATGTTCGATGGACTGGTGCGTGGGGCCGTCTTCGCCCAGGCCGATGGAGTCGTGCGTGAACACGTGCACGACGCGCTGCTTCATCAGCGCCGCCATGCGCAAGGCGTTGCGCGAATAATCGGAGAAGGTCAGGAAGGTGCCGCCGAAAGGCAGGTAGCCGCCATGCAGCGCGATGCCGTTCATGATGGCCGCCATCGCGAATTCGCGCACGCCGTAGTTGATGTGGCGGCCGAACTGGATGGCGGTGTCGCCCGCGCGCACGGCGCCGGCGCCCGGCCAGTCGGTGAAGTTGGAACCGGTAAGGTCGGCGGAGCCGCCCAGCAGTTCGGGCAGCATCTCGGCCAGGGCCGTGATGGCGTGCTGCGAAGCCTTGCGGCTGGCCACGGTTTCGGCCTTTTGCACGGTGGATTCGACGTAGGCCTGCATGCGCGCGGCGAAGTCGGCGGGCAGTTGCCCGGACAAGCGGCGCTGCAGTTCGGCAGCCTCGGCGGGGTAGGCCTGCGCATAGGCGTCGAAACGGGCTTGCCATTCGGCCTGCCGGCGCTTGCCCTGCTCGCGGGCGTCCCAGCGCTGGTAGACGTCTTGGGGAATCTCGAAGGCCGGATGCGCCCAGCCCAACTCGGCGCGCGTGGCTTCGATTTCCTTGGCGCCCAGCGGCGCGCCGTGCACTTTCTCGGAGCCCGCCATGCCGGGCGAGCCCTTGCCGATGATGGTGCGGCAGCAGATGAGCGTGGGGCCCTTGCCCTGCGCGGCCAGCTCCTTGGCCTGGGCAATGGCGCGGTCCACGGTTTGCACGTCGTGGCCGTCCACGTTGCGCAGCACGTTCCAGCCGTAGCTTTCGAAGCGCTTGGCCGTGTCGTCGCCGAACCAGTGCTGCACCTGGCCGTCGATGGAAATGCCGTTGTCGTCGTACAGCACGATCAGGCGCGACAGCTTGAGCGTGCCGGCCAGCGAGCAGGCTTCGTGCGAGATGCCTTCCATCAGGCAGCCGTCGCCGACGAAAGCATAGGTATGGTGCCCCACGACCTCGTGGCCGGGGCGGTTGAATTCCTGCGCCAGCAGGGCTTCAGCCAGCGCCATGCCGACGGCATTGGCCAGCCCCTGCCCCAACGGGCCCGTGGTGGTTTCGACGCCGGACGTGATGCCGACTTCGGGGTGGCCGGGCGTGCGCGAATGCAGCTGGCGGAAACGCTTGAGCTCCTCGATGGGCAGGTCGTAGCCGGACAGATGCAGCACCGCGTACAACAGCATGGAGCCATGGCCGTTGGACAACACGAAACGGTCGCGGCCATGCCAGGCCGGATCGGCCGGATTATGGCGCAGATGGCGCGTCCATAAGGCCTCGGCGATTTCGGCCATGCCCATGGGCGCGCCCGGATGGCCGGAATTGGCTTGCTGTACGGCATCCATGGCGAGCGCCCGGACGGCGTTGGCCAAAGTATGGTCTTGTGCTGGCGTTGAGCTCATTGGGCTGTCGCGGAATCGGCCTAACCGTGGAGATACCGGCGCAACGCCGGGTACCGGCAGGATATACTGACCCCAGTTCCTGAAGTGTGATGACAAAGCCAGGCATTTTACCATTGCCGGCCGCCATTCCCGGCCTTGCCCGCAACCCGGCCATACCCTCGAATCCGACATGGCTCAAGCCCGTTTTTTCTGCCCTATCGATCTGCAAACCGGCCAGCGCGTACGCCTGCCCGACGACGTCGCCCACCATGCCGCGCGCGTGCTCAGGCTGCGCGACGGCGCGGACATCGTGCTTTTCAATGGGCAAGGCGGGCAATACGAGGCGCGGCTGGCGCTGGAAGGCAACGCGCCTTGCGCCGACGTGCTCGCCCATCAATCCATCGAGGCCGAACTGGCCGGGCGGCTGACGTTGGTTCAGGGCCTGCCCTCGGGCGACAAAATGGATTGGGTCGTCGAAAAAGCCGTCGAGGTCGGCACGTCCCGCGTGCTGCCGGTCGCCGCGCAGCGCAGCGTCTTGCAACTGTCCGGCCCCCGGCTCGAAAAACGCCTGCTGCACTGGCGGCGCGTTTCCCAGGCCGCCAGCGAACAATGCGGCCGCAACCGGCTGATGCCGGTCGAGACGCCGCTCGCCCTGGCAGAATGCCTGGCGCGCCATGCCGCGCCGGACTGCCTGGTGCTGTTCTGCGACCCGGACGCCACCGTCGATCTGAACGACGTACTGACGCCGCAAGACACGGACATCACCATTCTGGTGGGCCCGGAAGGCGGCTGGTCTCCGGAGGAACAGGCCGCGGCCCTCGCTCACAGCGCCAAGGCGGTGCGCTACGGCAAGCGCATCTTGCGCACCGAAACCGCGGGCATCGCCCTGGTCAGCGCCATCGCGGCGCTGCAGGGCTGGAACAAGTAATTCCGTTCCTAGCGCATTTTTAGTTTAAGTGCTTGCGAGCTTGCTCAATGCGGAGGGTGAGGGCCGGTGCAGGCTGTGCCGTGCGCATCGTCCGGCTCAAGAACTCAAACCATGCCCATCAGGTCAGGGTTGCAAACGCTTAAACCTACAGCGCTAGAAATGGAATAAGAGAACCGGTTCAGGCTTCTTCGCGGCTGCCCGAATAAGGCGTGGGAGCGACGCCGGGTTCGGGGTCGGGATGCTTGCCGGCGTGCTCGACGGCGAACGCGAAGATCTTGTCGTTGTTGCGCGCGAATTCGGCCGCGTCTTCACAGACCGACACAATGGCGTCGGTGTCTTTGGCCAGCCCGGGGTCGCCGGAATGCAGCTTATCGAACCACATCAGCGCGCCGGTTTTCTGGTCGCGGATGGTGTCGCACAGGCAGTCGAAGAAGGCATCGAGGTCGCCGCCGAAAAACTCAGGGAAATCCACCGCCTTCACCACGGCGCGCAAGACAGCCGAACGGCTGCGCGCCCGGTCGCAGTCGACGACGAAAACCGCCAAATCCAAGGCCTGCGCCGCAGCGGCCAGCTCGGCTCGCGAAACTTTGGAGGCATCGACCAATCCACCCTTCTGGAGTTTTTTTTGCAATGCCTGAGTCATAAGGTTTGCGTCTCCCTGAAAAACGCACACAGGATTCAATGTGATGCCCCGGACCTGCACCACCGGGTGGGCGTTGCGCCGTCGGCTTGCAGCCCACCTCGCAGCCCGCATGCCGCTCGGATTCGCCCGGCGGCAAAAAATACCCCCACGCTGCGCAGGCTGATGCCTGCTTGCTGCCCCCAGGGGGCGCTTTTTGCCTTGGGGCGGCCCGGCGGCAAAAAAACGCCGGTCCGACGCGAAGCCGAGTTAACGGGAATATACCTGTAAATCGGCCCCTCGTATGCCGGCGCGGCAGCATTTTTAACCCACCGGACCCGGCGCGGCAAGCGGTGACCGCCCGCCGCGTCCGGCGACCTCGTTTTTCGCGCAGAGAAACCGGCGGGCAGCCCCCGGCCTGTTGCGTAAAAACTACGCTTAACGCATGGGCAGGTTGGCGTCCACCACCGTCAGCGCCGTCATGTTCACGATGCGCCGCACCGTCGAACTGGACGTCAGGATGTGGATGGGCGCATTGACGCCCAGCAGGAAGGGTCCGATGGCCACGTTGCCGCCCGCCGCCGTCTTGAGCAGGTTGTAGGCGATGTTGCCGGAATCGACGTTGGGGCAGATGAGCAGGTTGGCCGAGCCCTTGAGCGTCGTGGTGGGCAGGATGCGTTCGCGCAGGGTGGCGTCCAGCGCGCAGTCGCCGTGCATTTCGCCGTCGACTTCCAGGTCGGGCGCGCGCTCGCGCAGAATGGCCAGCGCGTCGCGCATTTTCTGGCTGGAGGACGACATGCTGGCGCCGAAGTTGGAGCGCGACAGCAGCGCGGCCTTGGGCTCGATGTTCAAGCGGCGCATTTCACGGGCTGCGGCCATCGTGATTTCGGCGATCTGCTCGGCATCGGGGTTGTCGTTGATGTGGGTGTCGGCCAGCGCCAGGCTGTGTTCGGCCAGCAGCAGGATGTTCATGGCCGCATAGGTGTTGGCGCCGGGCGCCTTGCCGATGACTTCGTCGACGAAGCGCAAGTGATCGACGTACGAGCCCACCGTGCCGCAGATCATACCGTCGGCGTCGCCCAGGCGGATCATCATGGCGCCGATCAAAGTCATGCGGCGGCGCATTTCGACGCGCGCCATTTCCTTGCTGACGCCGCGCCGGCACATGATTTCCCAGTAGGTCGTCCAGTACTGGTGAAAGCGCTCGTCGTATTCCGGGTCGGTGACGTCCACGTCTTCGTCCAGGCGCAGGCGCAGGCCGAAGCGCTTGATGCGCTGCTCCAGCACGTTGCGCCGGCCGATCAGGATGGGACGGGCCAGCTTTTCGTCGACGACGATCTGCACGGCGCGCAGCACGCGCTCTTCTTCGCCTTCGCCGAACACGATGCGGGTCTTGCCGCCCTCGCGCATGATGGACTTGGCCGTGGCGAACATGGGGCTCATGAATGCGCCCGAGCGGTACATGAAGCGCTGCAGGCTTTCGACGTAGGCGTCGAAGTCCTGAATGGGCCGGGTGGCCACGCCGTCTTCCATGGCGGCGCGCGCCACGGCCGGCGCGATGCGCGAAATCAGGCGCGGATCGAAAGGCTTGGGTATCAGGTATTCGGGGCCGAACGACAGATTCAGCGTGCCGTAGGCCGCCGCCACGGTTTCATCCTGCTCTTCCTGGGCCAGGCGCGAAATGGCCTCGACCGCCGCTTTTTCCATGCCGCGCGTGATGGTGGTGGCGCCGACGTCCAGCGCGCCGCGGAAGATGTAGGGAAAGCACAGGACGTTGTTGACTTGGTTGGGGTAGTCGGAACGCCCGGTGGCCATGACGATGTCGCCGCGCACCTCTTGCGCAACCTCCGGCAGTATCTCGGGCGTGGGGTTGGCCAGCGCCAGGATGACGGGCCGGGCCGCCATGGTCGCCACCATTTCGGGCTTGAGCACGCCGCCCGCGGACAGCCCCAGGAACACGTCGGCGCCGGCGATGATGTCGGCCAGCGTGCGCGCGTCGGTTTCCTGGGCGAAGACTTCCTTGGCCGGATCCATCAGCGTCTTGCGGCCCTTGTAGACCACGCCTTCGATGTCGGACACCCAGATGTTGGCAATCGGCAAGCCGAAATCCACCAGCAGATCCAGGCAGGCCAGCGCGGCCGCGCCCGCGCCGGAGACCACCAGCTTGACCTTGTCTATTTCCTTGCCCACCACCTGCAGCGCGCTGAGAAAGGCCGAGGCCACACAGATGGCGGTGCCGTGCTGGTCGTCGTGGAAGACGGGAATATTCATGCGCTCGCGCAGCTTGCGCTCCACCTCGAAGCACTCGGGCGCCTTGATGTCTTCCAGGTTGATGCCACCGAAGGTGGGCTCCAGGCCGGCGATGATGTCGACGAGTTTGTCCGGGTCGGTTTCGTTGATCTCGATGTCGAACACGTCGATGTCGGCGAACTTCTTGAACAGCACCCCCTTGCCTTCCATGACCGGCTTGGAGGCCAGCGCGCCGATGTTGCCCAGGCCCAGCACGGCGGTGCCGTTGGTGATGACGCCCACCAGGTTGCCGCGCGCGGTGTAGCGGAACGCGTTGGTGGGATCGCTGACGATTTCCTCGCAAGCCGCCGCCACGCCGGGGGAATAAGCCAACGCCAGATCGCGCTGGTTGGAGAGCTGTTTGGTCGGGGTGACGGAGATTTTGCCGGGCCGGCCGTGTTCGTGATACGCCAATGCCGACTTGCGAAGATTGTCTTCCATGATGCCTGTGCCTGAATAACCGGATGGTGCCGGATGATGCCGAAGGGAGAAGCAATTCTATCGCTTAGCGGCGCTCAGGTCAGCATGGAGTCAGACAAAGGTTACCGCAACGCCCCTCTTCGGAAGGCTGCGCGGGCGCTCAATCCAATTGCTGGCCGGGCTGCGGAAACAGGTTTGCCGGATCGAATACGGCCTTGACGGCCGCGTCCAGCTCGGCGGCCGCCACCTCGGTCTCGCCGCCCTCGCCCCAGGCTTCCGGCGCGCGAAAACGCGCCCGCCCGCTTCCGGTTTCGGCAACGGGCGCGGCTTCGAACACCATCCAGCGCACCCAGGCCAGATCGCCGCCATGGCCCAGCAGCAAATGGGCCAGGTTGACCTGATGCGGCGCTTGCGGCGAGAGGGCGTCGAGCCGGTAGCGGCCCGGCCAGTCCGGCGTCTGGCGGCAAGTCTGCGCCAGCGCGCCTCCGTTCAGTTGGAACAGCGCCGGCACCGCGCGCTGCAAGAACAAGGTGTCCAGCGTGGCCCCGCTGCTGGCGCCGAAAGGCCCCAGCACCGCCGAGCCGCCGTCCGCCAGCAGCACGGAAGCCATCAGCAGCCCGGAACGCCAGGTCTGCCCCGCCGGCCACGCGCACACGCGCCGGTCGGCCAGCCATCCGGCCACGTTCAAGTGGTCGTAACGCGCATCGAATTGCGTCAGGCCGGCCTCGCGCGCCTGCGCCACCGTGCACCCGGGCTGCACCAGCCAGCGCCCCGGCGCGCCCGTCATGGCCTGGCAGCCCACGGGGGGAGCCTCCAGCTCGACCCACAGCACCGAAACATCCGTCAGCGGATCGGCATGATCCAGGCCGCCCAGGGCCAATAACACGCCGTGCTCGCGGCACAGCGCCCCGACCGGCCCCATGTCGGCCTCGTCGGCGGGCCGCCAACTGGCCCGGCCCGAGCCTTCGTGCCAGCCGAAATCCAGCACCTCGCCCGGCGCCCGCGCCCGCAGGCCGCGCATGAAGGCCTCCCAGGGATGGCGAACGGGGCGGCGCCCCGTCAGAAAGGCGCGGCGAAAATTGGATGGCGAGTTCATGATGTCGTCGTAGTTGCGCTGCTCGAAACCGCTGGGGCCGTGACACGGGCCGTACGCGGGGCCGTGGCCATGCGGGCCTCAGCCGCCGGGCGCGATGCCCGAGGCCAGCGACATGCGCCGGCGCTCGGCCAGCACCTTGGAGCCGTAGCCGCCGTCGGAAGGCCCCGTGGCGCCGACATAGCAAGCCAGGCCGCCCGCCACCGAGCCTCGGCGGCGTATGCAATCGTACAGTATCTGCGAGCCCACCTTGATGTTCGCCACGGGATGGAAAGCCGCGTCGGTGCCCAGCTCGAACACCTCGAACTTGTCGCGGTGCACCCGCGTCATGACCTGCATCAGGCCCTGGGCGCCGACATGGCTTTCGGCGAAGGGGTTGTAGCGCGACTCGATGGCGATGACCGCCAGCAGCAGCAAGGGGTCCAGCCCTTTCTCGTCGGCGACGTCATAGACCGTGTGGATCAGGCTGCCCGCAACGTCGGGGGCGATGCGGTATTTGCGCGCAATGTAGCTGCGCAAGGCCCCGGCCTGCGCGCGCGTGGCGCCCGGCACGCGGAAATCGTCGGCGCGCGGCAGCATGCCGGCCAGGCCCTCGAATACGTCCGCCTCACCCGACGCCCGGCCCGCCGCCGTATCTTTCACATTGACGGCCAACTCGCCGTTCACGACGCCGTCGGTTTTCAGGCTGGAGAGCAGCGCGTCGTACATCTGCCGCGACTGATCGCGCATGGAAGGCACCAGCACACTGAAACCCACGGTAATCACCACCGCAATGCCGATATAGGCCGCCGCCACGTGCGCCACGTCGGCCAACTGCCGCAGGCATCGGCGCATGCGCAGATAAAAAGTATTCGGGCCGGCGTCTGATGCCATCCATCCAATCCAAGGGAAGAAGGAATGCCCCGGGGGGCGCTTTTTGCGCGCTTTTTATGCGCTTTTTACGTTGAGGCGGCCTAGCGGCAAAAAAACATGAGAGTCGATGTTAACCTTACTCCATCGACAATGCCAAACCGCGAGAGTTTCCTTGAAATACAAAGACCTGCGTGAATTCGTCGGCCAACTGGAACAGTCCGGCGACCTCAAGCGCATCAGCCATCCCGTCGACACCACGCTGGAAATGACGGAAATCAGCGACCGGGTGCTGCGCCAAGCCGGGCCCGCGCTGCTGTTCGAAAACGCCGTCTACCAGGGCAGGCCCGCCGCCATGCCGGTGCTCACCAACCTGTTCGGCACACCCGAGCGCGTGGCGCGCGGCATGGGCGCGGCCGACGTTTCGTCGCTGCGCGACATCGGCTCGCTGCTGGCCTCGCTGCGCGAACCCGAGCCGCCCCAGGGCCTGCGCGACGCGCTCAGCAAAGTCTCCATGCTGAAATCCGCGCTGTGGGACATGAACCCCAAGACGGTCAAGTCCCCGCCCTGCCAGGAGATCGTGCTGGAAGGCGACGACGTAGACTTGAACCAGTTGCCTTTGCAGACCTGCTGGCCCGAAGACGCCGCCCCGCTGCTTACCTGGGGCCTGGTCATCACGCGCGGCCCCAATGCGCGCCGCCAGAACCTGGGCATCTACCGCCAGCAGCTCATCGGCCGCAACAAGCTCATCATGCGCTGGCTCTCGCACCGTGGCGGCGCGCTCGATTTCCGCGACCACGCGCTGGCAAACCCCGGCCAGCCCTTTCCGATCGCGGTGGCGCTGGGCGCCGACCCAGCCACCACGCTGGCGGCCGTCACTCCCGTGCCGGACAGCTTGTCCGAATACCAGTTCGCCGGGCTGCTGCGCGATGGCCGCACCGAGGTCGCGCCCGCGCTGGGCAGCTCGCTGTCGGTGCCCGCGCGCGCCGAGATCATCCTGGAAGGCCACCTCCTGCCCTCCGGCGACCCGCGCGCCCTGCCCTTGAACGTGCCCGAAGGCGTCGCGCCTCCGCGCGACACGGCTTACGAAATGGCGCTGGAAGGCCCCTACGGCGACCACACCGGCTACTACAACGAGCAAGACTGGTTCCCGGTGTTCACCGTCGAACGCATCACCATGCGCCGCAACCCCATCTACCACAGCACCTATACCGGCAAGCCGCCCGACGAACCGGCGGTGCTGGGCGTCGCGCTGAACCAGGTGTTCGTGCCGCTGCTCAAGCGCCAGCTGCCCGAAATCGTCGATTTCAACCTGCCCGCCGAAGGCTGCAGCTACCGGCTGGCCATCGTCTCCATCCGCAAGCAATACGCCGGCCACGCCAAGCGCGTCATGTTCGGGCTATGGAGCATTCTGCGCCAATTCATGTACACCAAGTTCATCATCGTGGTGGACGAGGACATCGACCCTTACGACTGGAAGGAAGTCGTCTGGGCCATGACCACGCGCATGGACCCGGTGCGCGACACCGTACTGGTCGACAACACCCCCATCGACTATCTGGACTTCGCCTCGCCGGTATCGGGCCTGGGCGGCAAGATAGGCCTGGACGCTACCAACAAATGGCCGGGCGAAACCAGCCGCGAATGGGGCCGCCCCATCGTCATGGACGACGCGGTCAAACGCCGCGTGGACGCGATGTGGTCTGAACTGAGTTTGTAGAAAAAAGAAATGGCGGCAGGCATCGAGTGCTTGCCGCCAGGCGGAGAGCCAGCAAGCGCGTTCAGGCGTGCTCGTCGTCCCAGGAACGTTTGCGCGCCCCGCGGGCCAGGGCCAGGCTAAACAGCAGGCCGGCGCCCACGCGCCACAGGCCACGTCGGCGGCGCAAGCCCGAAAACAGCGCCGAAGCCACCGACACCAGGTAGGGATAGCGCTTGACCAGGCCCGCGCCCTCCAGCAGCCAATCGGTGGGCCGCTTGCTGGTCAGGCGGACGGGAACCAGGCTGCGCAGCAAGGAGCCCGGCGTCAGGTCGTCGGCCAGCCGCCGGCCACTGCGCGCCAGCCCATGGCGTTCGATCTGCGCGCGGGCGCGCAGCATGTCTTTGCGGATCTCGCGCAACTGCCTTTCGGTGATACGGTTTTTAGACCTAGACATGGTCGGGCCCTCCGCGACGGGCG
Organism: uncultured Burkholderiaceae bacterium; assembly: GCA_934525625.1. Lineage (GTDB taxonomy): Bacteria > Pseudomonadota > Gammaproteobacteria > Burkholderiales > Burkholderiaceae_B > Mesopusillimonas. Next base: position 30,169 of record CAKSZL010000007.1, on the reverse strand, counting down.
TCCTCGGCGGGATCGTCGGATTCGCCCAGGCGCTTCAGGCAAGCCATGTCGTGGCGCAATTCCTCGATGCTGGCCTCGAAGGGAATGGGGCCGCGCAGCATGTTCCATACCGCTCGCAGCATGCCCAGGCCCGCCACCGCGTACACCAGAACGGCGACGCCCAGCGCCACGTAGCGATATTCGGTGTGCCAGAAAAACAGCGCCAGCGTAAGCGTAAGGATGAGCAGCGCCAGCGACAGGCACAGCAAGGCCCCGAACGACAGGCACAGCAGCTTGACTATGCTTTCTTTCTGTTCGGACAGCTCGATGGAGAAAAGCTCCAGACGCGTCCCGACGACTGCCAGCACGGCATTGCCGAGCTCTCCGGCGGATTGTCTTAAGCCCATGCGGCCTTCCTTGAGTTGACAGGAAGCCGCCGGCCAAGCCGGCGGCAACCCAGGATCAAGCGGCTATGCGCTGCGAGGGCCTCAGCGGCGGCTGATGAGCACGCCCAGCAACAAGCCCGCGACGGCGGACAGGCCGATGGCCTGCCACGGGTTGTCATGAACGTATTCGTCGGTGACGCGAGCGGCGCGGCGGCTCCGGGCGATGACGGCGTCCTGGGCATCGTGCATGACCAGGCGCGTATGGCGCAAGGCGTCCAGCGCCTTTTCACGCAGCTCGCCGGCCTTGTCTTCACCCGCATCGGCCGCATCGCGCAGCAGTTTCTCGACGTCGTCCAAGCTGGAACGAACCTGTTCCATCAAGCCGTCGTCCTCTTTTTCAGTAGTACGCGTATTTCGAGCTCTGGCCATTTTTCTACTCCTTGACAAGTCGTGAAAATCATGTGCCGGGCGCCTTCTTGCTTACGATAGGCTAGCCGCGCCGTCGGAAAACCACGTCGACCGCTTATTCGATTTCGAATGAAAACGCCGACTGTTCTTCCATTGTACCTGCGACAGTCGCGAAATCCGCAACAAGCCGTAAGAGAGACGCCCGGCCATGCTTGCTATATACTGGCCCGCACGCTCAACCTGCCCGATTCATCCATGCTTCAGGACAACCCACAGAGCCAGGCGCTTGCCCTGCTGGACAGCCTTTACGACGGTGTCGCGGCCCCCGAGAAGTGGTCCCAAGCCATACAGCAAATGGGGACGGCCATGGGCGGGGTCGGCGTAGCGATCGTCAGCCATCATCAAGCCACGGGGCGCTTGTCGATCACCGACCAAGGAGCGCTGCCGGCGGGCATTACCGATGGTTTCATAGAGATGAACGAGATCGATCCGGCACGCGCGGCCGTGCCGCTGCTTGCGTCGGGGCGAGTCTATGTCGACCATGATTTTCACGGCGCCGCCAACCTGCGGCACATGCCTTTCTATCGCGACTTCCTGAACTCTTACGGCGTCGAGCATTACGCCTTGCTGCCCGCCGGCGCGGATGCCGAATCCCTCCCCGTCTTGTCGGTGCTGCGCGAAACCGGCCGCAGCGCCTTCGGCGCGCATGAACGCTCAGTGATGCATGCCGTGCAGCCGCACTTGCGCCACGCCTTGAATCTGCGCCGCCAGCTCGGCCAGCGGCAGGAACGCGTCCTCCTGCTCGAAAACGCCTTGGACGCCTTGAGCTTTCCCCTCGTGGCCTGTTCGGCCAAAGGCGCCATCGCCATCACCAACACGGCAGGCCGGCAATGGCTGGAACAGGCCGACTGCCCGCTGGGAAAGACATCCCCGTCTCTTCGGCTGCGCGGTTTGCTGGCGCGGGCTTGCGGACATGGCGCCGAAACGCCCGGCGCGGGTTCGCTGATGCTGCCCGGCGGCGACGTGCTGGTGGTGCTGCCTTTCGCGCCGCAAACCGAGGCGGGAAGCGGCGCGCTGGCCTTGCTCGCCGTCCAGGGAGAACGCTGGCGGCCGCTCGCGCCCGGCGCGATGCTGCGCACCCTGTTCGGCCTGACGCCGGCCGAAATCCGCCTCGTGCATCACATGGCCTTGCACGACGAGCCGCTGACGACGGTTTCCGAGCGTTGGGGGCTGTCGCCAAATACGCTGCGCACGCAGTTGCAGGCGGTCTTCCAGAAAACCCACACCCGCCGGCAATCCGACCTGCTGCGGCTGGTGGGGCAGCTGGGGCTGCTTCGGCCTACGGACAAATCGTCAAAGTAGCGGCGTCACAGTAGCGGCTTCGCCTCTTTCGTGCCGAAAATGCGGTCGCCGGCGTCTCCCAGCCCCGGCACGATGTAGCCGTTGGCGTCCAGATGGCTGTCGATGGAAGCCGTATAGATGTGCACGTCGGGGTGCGCCGCCTGCACGGCGTCTATGCCCCGGGGCGCGGCCACCAGCACCAGGGCACGGATATGCTTGCAGCCGGCGCGCTTGAGCATGTCTATGGTGGCCACCATGGAGCCGCCCGTGGCCAGCATGGGGTCGACGATCAGCGCGAGGCGCTGGTCCAGCCCGCCCACCAGGCGTTCCAGGTAGGTGTGGGCCTGCAGGGTTTCTTCGTTGCGCGCAATGCCCACCACGCTGACCTTGGCCCCGGGAATCAGGTTGAGCACGCCCTCCAGCATGCCGATGCCGGCGCGCAGGATGGGAACCACCGTCACTTTCTTGCCCGCCAGCTTTTCCACCTGGACGTCGCCGCACCAGCCTTGCGCCACGGCAGCTTCCAGGGGAAGGTCTTTGGTGGCTTCGTAGGTAAGCAGCGAGGCGATTTCCTGCGACATCTCGCGGAAGTTCTTGGTGCTGAGTTCGGCGCGGCGCATCAGGCCCAGCTTGTGGCGGATGAGCGGGTGGCGGATTTCGTGTATGGGCATGGCGTTGAGGGTTCCGGGTAAGGACTGGCATGCCCCTGTCCGGGCTGCGGCGTCCGTATCGTTTCGTTGAGAATTTTCTTGTTCGCTGCTGGGGCCGGTTGACGGACTCACTGCGTGGCCGCCCAGGCCACCAGCGCGTCATGGAAGGGGTTGATGCCCAGCGAGCGATCGCCGTTGGCCAGGCTGACGACGATGTAGCGCTTGCCGCTGGCGCCCAGCACGTAGCCGGCCAGGGCGCGCGCATCGCGCAGGGTGCCCGTCTTCATGTGGGCCGAGCCTCGCACCTCGTCGTCGCGCAGGCGGCGGCGCATGGTGCCGTCCACGCCCGCGATGGCCAGCGAGGAAATGAATTCCGGCATGGCCGCCGAGCGCCACGCCACGTCCAGCATGCCGGCCAGCCCCGACGCCGTGACGCGCTCTTCGCGCGACAGGCCGGAACCGTTTTCTATGCGCCAGCCGCGCACGTCCACGCCTTGACGGCTCAGCAGCGCCAGCACCGCCTGCGCCCCGCTGCTCGCCGTGGCGCCCGGGCCGTTGGTCTCGGCGCCCAGCGTCAGCAGCAGCATGCGCGCCATGACGTTGTTGCTTTGCTTGTTGATGAGGCGGATGACTTCCGGCAGCGGCGCGGAATCGTGCCAGGCCAGCAGGCGCGCCCGGGCCGGCACGCGGCCTTCGGAAAACCCGCGGCCCAGCGTGCCGCCCAGCTCTTTCCAGAGCATGCGGAACAAGGTTTCGAAATGCTTGGGCTGCGATTGCGCCAGGCGATAGACGCTGAATTCGCCGCAAGAACCCGGCGCGGTGCCGGACAAGGACACGCGCAAGCCGTCGCCGGCGTCCGACAAGCCCACCGCCACCGAGGGCGAACCCGTGCATTGCCCCGTGCCCCAGGCGATTTCACCCTCGAAGCGCACGCCCGGCACGGGCGGATCGACGACCGGCACCCACTTGCGGGCGGCCTCGTCGGGCATGAACAGCACACGCACCGCCCCCCAGCCCACCATCATGGCGTCGGGGCTGGCGTTGTAGGGCCGGTCGCCGGAGGCATCGAAGGCGTCCGGGTCGATGGCGATCCGGCCGAACATGGAGCGGTCGACGACGACTTCGTTCAGATTCTTGATGCCGCGCAGGCGCAATTCGCGCAGCAAGGCCCAAAGCTGCTCGACGGAGAAATAGGCATCGCCCCCGGCCTTGACGTACAGCGGCCCCTGCAGCGTGCCGTCGGGCCCGACGCCGGCGCCGGGCCGGGCCATCAGAGAGGTGCGCCAGCTATAGGCCGGGCCCAGGCCCGACAGGCCGGCCCAGGTGGTGACCAGCTTCATGACCGAGGCCGGATTGCGCGGCACGTCGGGGTTGATGGACAGCAGCGTGGGGCCGCCCACCTCTTTGACCACGATGGAAACGTCCGACGCCTGCACCTTGGCCTGGCGCCACGGCTGGCGCAAGGGTTCGGGCAAAGTCTGGCCCCAAGCCATGGCGGAAACCGCCAACATGCCCAAACCCGCGGCCACGCGCCGCCACACGCCCCGCCGCCCCAGCTTGCCCGTACCCGTCCTGACCTGCGCCACATCCGCTCCCGTCATCGAAATCAACCAAGCCAACCGCATGCCCCCCCAGGGCGCCCCACCCTGGAACGGCCGGCAGTGGAAACACAAAACTGCACCAGCATACCGGAAAGTTCCGCCGGTTTGCCAACCCTTTACAATAGCGGGTTCCGCCAGATCCGCGCACCCCGGCCAGCGCGCCTTTCCCTCCCAAAACGACACCGCAGTGACGACACCGCAACTGACGCTTTCGCAATTCGACTACGAACTGCCGCCCGAACTCATCGCGCAGACGCCCGCACCGGCGCGCAGCGCCAGCCGCCTGCTGCACCTGGACGCCGCATCCCAGTTGCACGACCGGCAGTTCGCCGACCTGCCCGCGCTGCTGCGCGCGGGCGACCTGCTCGTCTTCAACAACACCCGCGTCATCAAGGCGCGGCTGCTGGGCCGCAAGGCCTCGGGCGGCAAAATCGAAATCCTGATCGAACGGCTTACCGGCCCGGACACCGCGCTGGCGCACGTCAAATCCAGCAAATCGCCCAAGGCGGGCGGCGTCCTCATCGTGGGCGACGACTGCGAAATCACCGTCACCGGACGCCAGGAAGCCCTGTTCGAATTGCGTTTTCCCGAGCGCGTCATGGACGTGCTCGACATGCACGGCCAGGTGCCGCTGCCCCCTTACATTACCCACACGCCGGACGCCCAGGACGACGAACGCTACCAAACCGTTTACGCCCGCCAGCCGGGCGCGGTGGCCGCGCCCACCGCCGGCCTGCATTTCGACGAAGCCATGCTGGCCCGGCTGAGCGCCCTGGGCGTGCAGCAGGCCTTCGTCACATTGCACGTGGGCGCGGGCACCTTCCAGCCCGTGCGCCACGAAAACCTGGCCGAACACCAGATGCATGCCGAGTGGTACGCCGTGCCCCAGGAGACCTTGGCCCGTATCCGCGCCACCCGCGCGGCGGGCGGCCGCGTCATCGCCGTGGGCACCACCAGCGTGCGCGCGCTGGAATCGGCCGCCGCCAACCCGGGCGAGCAAGACCCGCTGGAAGGCGACACGCGCTTATTCATCACGCCCGGCTACCGCTTCCATAACGTGGACGCCCTCATCACCAACTTCCACCTGCCTCGCTCCACGCTGCTGATGCTGGTGTCGGCGCTGGCCGGCATGGAGCCCATACGGCGGGCCTACGCCCACGCCGTCCAATCGCGCTACCGCTTCTTCAGCTACGGCGACGCCATGCTCATCGAATCCCCATCCGCCTCATGAACGGTCTTTCCTTCGAATTGCTACGCACCGACGGCCAAGCGCGCCGCGGGCGCATCACGCTGAACCACGGCGTGGTCGAAACCCCTATCTTCATGCCCGTGGGCACCTACGGCAGCGTCAAGGCCATGCTGCCGCACGAACTGGACGAGATCGGCTCGCAAATCGTGCTGGGCAACACCTTCCACCTATGGCTGCGCCCCGGCACCGAAGTCATCCGCGCCCACGGCGGACTGCACGGCTTCATGCAGTGGAGCAAGCCCATATTGACGGACTCCGGCGGCTTCCAGGTGTTCAGCCTGGACGGCCTGCGCAAGATCACCGAGGAAGGCGTCAAGTTCGCCTCGCCCATAGACGGCGCCCGGCTGTTCCTGACGCCCGAGGAATCCATGCGCATCCAGCACGCGCTGAATTCCGACATCGCCATGGTGTTCGACGAGTGCACGCCCTACCTCATCAAGGGCCGCCCCGCCACCGCCGACGAAGCGGCGCAGTCCATGCGCATGTCGCTGCGCTGGGCGCGGCGCTCGCGCGAGGCCTTCGACCAGCTGGACAACCCCAACGCGCTGTTCGGCATCGTCCAGGGCGGCATGTACGAGCATCTGCGCGACGAATCGCTGGCCGGGCTGACGGAAATAGGTTTCCATGGCTACGCCATAGGCGGGCTTTCGGTGGGCGAGCCCAAGGAAGACATGCAGCGCATTCTGGCCCACGTGGCGCCGCGCCTGCCCGCCGACGCCCCGCGCTACCTGATGGGCGTGGGCACGCCGGAAGACCTGGTCGAAGGCGTGCGCAACGGCGTGGACATGTTCGACTGCGTCATGCCCACGCGCAACGCCCGCAACGGCTGGCTGTTCACGCGCTACGGCGACGTCAAGATCCGCAACGCGCGCTACCGCGACGACACCCGGCCGCTGGATCCCAGCTGCGGCTGCCATACCTGCGGCCATTTCTCGCGCGCCTACCTGCACCACCTGCAGCGCGCCAACGAGATCACCGGTGCGCGGCTCAATACGCTGCACAATCTGCACTTCTACCTGGGCCTGATGCGCGAAATGCGCGAAGCCATTGCGGAAGGGCGGTTCGAAGCGTGGCGCGGCCAATTCCTGGCCGACCGGGCGCGCGGCATAGATTGAACATGCCGGCAACATGCCGGCGCGCAAGTATCGCTACAATAGACAGGTTGTGCCGCCGAAAAATATGCCGATGACGGCTACGCGGGGCGCCACGGTTTAGTCCAGACAAACAACTTTATCCGAACGGCCTGGTCCAACCAGGCTCGACACGGCAATTCCAAACATCCCACCCAGGAGCACCAACCATGCAGGTTACCGACATTCTGACGCTCATCCCCGCCCAGGCAGGCGGCGAAGGCAACGCGCTGATGGGCATGCTGCCCATCATCCTGATGTTCGTCATCTTGTACTTCCTGATGATCCGCCCCCAGATGAAGCGCCAGAAAGAACATCGCAACATGGTCGCCGCGCTGGCCAAGGGCGACGAAGTCATCACCTCGGGCGGCATGCTGGGCAAGGTCACCAAGGTCAGCGACAACTACATCACCGTCGAAGTCTCCGAACTGGCCGACAAGCCCGTCGAAGTCGTGCTGCAGCGTGCGGCCGTCACCAACGTGCTGCCCAAGGGCACCATCAAGTCCCTGTAACGCCCTCCCATGCCGGCGGCGGGCCCGCCGGCAGCTCTCCGACGCACCGACCCTTCCCGCGCCATGAACCGCTACCCCCTCTGGAAATACCTGACCGTCCTGGCGGCCCTCGTCATCGGGCTGCTCTATACGCTCCCCAACCTCTTCGGTGAATCGCCCGCCGTCCAGATTTCCAGCACCAAGTCAACGGTAAAGGTCGATCAAGACGTTCTGCGCCAGGCCGAACAGCTGCTGCAATCTCAGAACATTCCCTACACCGGCTCTTTCTTCGAAATGAACGGCCCGGTGGGCACGGTGCGCGTCCGCTTCGAGTCTCCCGACGTCCAGCTCAAGGCCAAGGACGCCATCGAGCGCGCCCTGAACCCCAACCCCGCCGACCCCAGCTACACCGTGGCGCTGAACCTGCTGTCGGCCTCGCCCAACTGGCTCACCGCCATCGGCGCCAACCCCATGTACCTCGGCCTGGACTTGCGCGGCGGCGTGCACTTCCTGCTGCAAGTCGACATGCAGGGCGCGCTTACCGGCCGCTACGACTCCATCGCCAACGACGTGCGCGGCAGCCTGCGCGAAGCGCGCATCCCCGTCTCGGGCGTCGAGCGCCGCGACCTATCGGTGCATGCCCGCTTCAGCGACAGCGCCAAGCGCGACGACGCGCTCAGCGAGCTGCGCCGCCGCCACGCCGACATGACCTTCACGCCCGACGGCGAAGCCGGCGTGCAAGGCGTGCTGTCCGAAACCGCCATGCGCCAGGTGCAGGAAAACGCCCTGCGCCAGAACATCACCACGCTGCACAACCGTATCAACGAACTGGGCGTGGCCGAACCCGTCATCCAGCAACAGGGCGCCGACCGCATCGTCGTGCAACTGCCCGGCGTGCAGGACGTCGCCAAGGCCAAAGAAATCCTGGGCCGCACCGCCACGCTGGAAATCCGCCTGGTCGACGACTCCCCCACCGCCGCTTCGGCGCTGGCCGGCGGCACCGTGCCCTTCGGGCTCGAACGCTATACCGACACCGACGGCCGCCCCCTGCTGCTGCGCCGCCAGGTCATCCTGACCGGCGAGAACCTGCAGGACGCCCAGCCCGGCCGCGACCAGCAAACCCAGCAGCCTTCGGTCAACCTTACGCTCGACAGCAAAGGCGCGCGCATCTTCCGCGACGTCACGCGCGACAACGTCGGCAAGCGCATGGCCATTCTGCTGTTCGAACAAGGCAAGGGCCAGGTCGTCACCGCCCCCGTCATCCGCACCGAGATCCCGGGCGGCCAGGTGCAGATCAGCGGCAGCATGAACGCCCAAGAAGCCGCCGACGTCGCGCTGCTGCTGCGCGCCGGTTCACTGGCCGCGCCCATGAGCATCATCGAAGAACGCACCATCGGCCCCAGCCTGGGCGCTGACAACATCCGCATGGGCTTCGAATCGACGCTGTACGGTTTCATCGCCATCACCATCTTCCTGCTGCTGTACTACCACCTGTTCGGCCTGTTCTCCACGCTGGGCCTGGCCTTCAACGTGCTGCTGCTGCTGGCGGTGCTGTCCATGCTGCAGGCCACGCTGACTCTGCCCGGCATCGCCGCCATCGCGCTGACGCTGGGCATGGCCATCGACGCCAACGTGCTCATCAACGAACGCATACGCGAAGAACTGCGCGGCGGCGCATCGCCGCAGCAGGCCATCAACCTCGGCTTCGAGCGCGCCTGGGGCACCATCATCGACTCCAACCTCACCACGCTCATCGTGGGCCTGGCGCTGCTGGCCTTCGGCACCGGCCCGGTGCGGGGCTTCGCCGTGGTGCACTGCATAGGTATTCTCACCTCCATGTTCTCCGCCGTCGTCGGCGTGCGCGCCCTGGTCAACCTCTGGTACGGCAGCCGCCGCAAACTGCAAAAGATCTCCATCGGCCAGATCTGGAAGCCCGACAACAACGGCTAATCGCCCCCGGTTCACTCTTTTCCCAAGCCTAGACCATGGAATTCTTCCGCATCCGCCGCACCATCCCCTTCATGCGCCATGCGCTGGTGCTCAACCTGATCAGCCTGATCACCTTCGTACTGGCGGTGTTCTTCATCGCCACGCGCGGCTTCCACTTGTCCATCGAGTTCACCGGCGGCACGGTCATGGAAGTCCACTACTCCCAGCCGGCGCAACTTGAGCAGATACGCGAATCCGTCAACGGGCTGGGCTACACCGACTTCCAGGTGCAGAACTTCGGCACCTCGCAAGACGTCATGATCCGCCTGCCCGTCAAAGAGGGCCAGACCTCCGCCGCGCAAAGCGACAACGTCATGTCCGCCCTGAAGGCGCACGACCCCGGCGTCGAGCTGCGCCGCGTCGAATTCGTCGGCCCGCAGGTGGGCGAGGAGCTCGTCACCAACGGCCTGATGGCCTTGCTGGTGGTGGTCATAGGCATCATGGTGTATCTGGGCTTCCGTTTCGAATGGAAGTTCGCCGTGGCCGGCGTGGTCGCCAACCTGCACGACGTCATCATCATCCTGGGCTTCTTTGCCTTCTTCCAGTGGGAATTCTCGCTCTCGGTGCTGGCCGGGGTGCTGGCGGTGCTGGGCTACTCGGTCAACGAATCCGTGGTCATCATGGACCGCATCCGCGAAAACTTCCGCAAGCACCGCAACGTCAGCACCGTCGAAGTCATCGACAGCGCCATCACGCAAACCATTTCGCGCACCATCATCACTCACGGCTCCACGCAGATGATGGTGCTGGCCATGTTCTTCTTCGGCGGCCCCACGCTGCACTACTTCTCGCTGGCCCTGACCATCGGCATCTGGTTCGGCATCTATTCGTCGGTGTTCGTGGCCGCCGCCATCGCCATGTGGCTGGGCGTCAAGCGCGAAGACCTGGTCAAGCCCATCAAGAAAGACGACCCCGCGGCCGAACTGGAAGGCTAAGCGACATTGTTGGGCTTTCTTTCATCAGCAAGATAGGTTGGGTCGACGCAGGAAGCCCAACAAGCGGAGCAGCGAAAGAAAATCCAAAAAGAAAAAGGCGCCACGAACTCGTTGGCGCCTTTTTCTTTTGCGCGGCCCCTCGGGAGCGGGCCGGCGCGCTTTGCTTGAAATGCCTTTACTGCCCCGTCGCGCTGACGACGTAGTCGGCCACGGCCTGCATGTCCGCTTCGCTCATGGTTTCGGCGAACGAGGGCATCGCACCCATGCCCTCCTTCAGCACTTTCAGGATGACGTCCTTGCCGGGCTTGAGTTCGTCCAGATCGGGGCCGATGGCGCCCTCGCTGCCCGCATCCGCCAGGGTGTGGCAGATGGCACAGGCCGGCACGGCCTCGGTGGTGAACAGCGTCTTGCCGCGCGCCATGGCGCCGGCCTCCGCCGCCATGGCCGCCGGCAACACGCCCGCGCCGGCGCAGGCGAACACGGCAGCCGTACAAACAAAAAATTTCCTCATGTGTCTCTCGTTTCGTTGATACCCCCCCGGCGCGGACTGGCCGGGGGTTTTTGAGCTTATTGCAGCCTCAGGCCACCTTCACCGTCACGCCGTGGTCGCGCCAGCTATTGTTGTTGTAGCCCCGGTTGTTTTCCCGGCGCTCTTCGGGCTGGGTTTCGCCCTGGGCATTAGTGACGCGCGACACCAGTTCGTGCTCGCCAGCCGGCAGCTCGGCGATCAGAGCGAAGGTGCGCCATGCATACTTGCCCAGGTCGGGGCCGACGAAAGCGGCTTCGTGCCACTTCTTGCCGCCATCGAGCGACACCTCGATCTTGGCCGGCGCGCTGTCGCCGCCCATGGCCACGCCCGTTATCATGACACGGCCCGCCTTGGGCGTTTTGCCGTCAGGCAGGGGGTCGATGATCCACGACTTGGGCGGCATCACCCAGACGACTTCGTCATCGGGCTTGGGCTTTTCGCCCACGGCCGAATAGCGGTAGCTGCTTTGCTGGATGCGGGCGGGCGACATCTCTTGAGTCAGCGCCAGTTGCTTGACGTACTTGACGCTGTTGACGCCGGTGTAGCCCGGCACGACCAGGCGCAGCGGCCCGCCATGCGCCAGGGGCAGCGGTTCGCCGTTGATTTCCCAAGCCAGCATGGCGTCGTCCATGACGTCCAGCGGCACGGAACGCTCGACCGTGACGGTATTGGGGTCGATGCCGGCGGGAATGGCCTCGCCGCCCGTGCCGGTGATGAACTTGGCGCCGTCCTCCGCGCCGCCCACGGCCTTCAGCAGCGCTTTGATGGGCAGCCCGGTGAACACCACGCAGCCCGCCGCCCCGGTCGTCCACTGCGTGCCGCTGGGCTTATGCGGAAAATAGGCGCGGCCGTTGCCCGAGCACTGCAGCACCATCGCCACCGAGGCGATGCCCAGCGTTTTCAGTTCGGCCAGGGTAAAGGAACGCGGGTTCTTGACGCCCTTGACTTCCAGCGTCCAGGCGTCCGGATCCGCCATGATGGCTTCGGCGGGCGGCGACACATTGTTGCGGATGAACAGCTTGTCCAGCGGCGTGATGCCGCCCGAGCCGACGGCGGCACGCTGGGTTTCGATGGTATTGGCGCTATGCACGATGAGGGAGTCGGCGTCTTTCCATTGCGCATAAGGAGGCAAGGGTTTCTGGGTCGACACCGGCTGCGGGTTCGATTGAGACGCCGGCTCCTGGGAATCGGCCCAGGCCGTGCCGCCCAGGCCAGCCCAGGCGACGGCGCCGCTGGCAGTCGCCAGCAAGCGGCGACGCATATTATTCGTAACGTGTTCCATGACAGCCCTCCTCGGTGAAATAACAACTTGCCGGGGAACTCCGTTCTTCTTCCAGGCCCCCGACATTCGCTAGTTATAACTCAAAATAATGCTTTTCAATAAATTTAGCATTTATTGTTATATACAGGGAAATATAACGTCTGCCCCAAACGCCTGCCCGAGGGCCGCGAAGGGCCGCGCATCGCCCGGTTCAGGGGTAAAATAGAAAATTCCCCCAACCAAACAAGCCCTCCAACCAAACAGCCTGCCCACGGGATAAACACCCGCTCCGGCATATTCCCCATGCAAGAATTCCCCCTCAAGCGCATCCAACCGGCTGCGCCCGCCAGCCCCGCAACAGGCTCGGCGGCAAGCGCCGCAAGCTCCGCCGTCCCGTCCCGTAAAGTCTTCATCAAGACCTTCGGCTGCCAGATGAACGAGTACGACTCCGACAAAATGGTCGACGTGCTCGGCAAGGAAGGCGCGCTCGAAATCACCAACGACCCCGAGCAGGCCGACATCATCCTGTTCAACACCTGTTCGGTGCGCGAAAAAGCCCAAGAGAAGGTTTTCTCCGACCTGGGCCGCGTGCAGCACCTGAAAAAACTCAACCCGCGCCTGGTGATCGGCGTGGGCGGCTGCGTCGCCAGCCAGGAAGGCGAGGCCATCGTCAAGCGCGCGCCCTACGTCGACGTGGTGTTCGGCCCGCAAACTCTGCACCGCCTGCCCGACCTCATCGCGCGCAAGCAGCGCTCGGGCCATGCCCAGGTGGACATCAGCTTCCCCGAGATCGAGAAGTTCGACAACCTGCCCCCGCCGCGCATCGACGGCCCGGCCGCCTTCGTCTCCATCATGGAAGGCTGCAGCAAATACTGTAGCTTCTGCGTCGTGCCCTACACCCGGGGCGAGGAAGTCTCGCGCCCCTTCGACGACGTGCTCGTCGAAATCGCCGACCTGGCCGACCAGGGCGTCAAGGAAGTCACGCTGCTGGGCCAGAACGTCAACGCCTATCGCGGCCCCATGGGCGACACCAACGAAATCGCCGACTTCGCCATGCTGCTGGAATACGTGCACGACATTCCCGGCATCGAGCGCATCCGCTACACCACTTCGCACCCCAAGGAAATGACCACGCGCCTCATCGAGGCGCATGGCAGCCTGCCCAAGCTCGTGCCCTTCCTGCACCTGCCCGTTCAAGCCGGCAGCGACCGCATCCTGGCCGCCATGAAGCGCGGCTACACGGCGCTGGAATTCAAGTCCATCGTGCGCCGCCTGAAGCAATCGCGCCCCGGCATCGTGCTGTCGTCCGACTTCATCGTGGGCTTTCCCGGCGAAACCGAGGAAGACTTCCAGAAAACCCTGGAACTCATAGAACAGGTCGGCTTCGACCAATCGTTTTCGTTCATCTATTCGCGCCGGCCCGGCACCCCCGCCGCCGACCTCGAAGACAACACCACCAAAGAACAGAAGCTCGAACGCCTGTACCGCCTGCAAGCCCTGGTCGACAAGCAGGCGGCCGTCATCAGCGACGCCATGGTCGGCACCGTGCAGCGTGTCCTCGTCGAAAAGCCTTCGCGGCGCAACGCCGAGGAATTCATGGGGCGCACCGAGAACAACCGCATCGTCAACTTCGCCGCACCCACCGACGTCCTCGGAAAAATGGTGGACGTGCGCATCGAAGCCACCAACGCCCACACCCTGCGCGGACAGTTCGAAGGACTCTCCGCTTCGATTCCCGCATGACAACAAGCCCCACCGCCCGCCACAAACCCCTGATCGTCACGCTTAGCGGCGACAACACCCATCTGGCCAATCTGTGCGGCCCGCTGGACGAAAACCTGCGCCAGTTGGCCGACGCATGGGACGTCAAGCTGCAACGACGCGGCAACCGCATTTCCATCGAAGGCAAGCAGGCCCAGCAAGCCGCCGAGGCCGTGGAATGGTTCCACGCACGTGCGCGCCATCAGGCCCTGTCGGTCGACGACGTGCAGCTGGGCCTGGTCGAACTCAAGGCCGGCGCGCCCGCCCATGCGCCGGCCACACCGGCCTTGCTGGAAGCCGACGACCTGCGCGGCGACGAGCTGGTGCTGCGCACGCGGCGCTCCGACCTGCGCCCGCGCACGCCGCGCCAGCGCGACTACATCCGCAACATCCTGCGCCACGACATCACCTTCGGCGTCGGCCCCGCCGGCACGGGCAAGACCTGGCTGGCCGTGGCCTGCGCCATCGACGCCATGGAGCGCGAATCCGTACAGCGCCTGGTGCTGACGCGCCCGGCCGTCGAGGCCGGCGAACGCCTGGGCTTTCTGCCCGGCGACCTGGCGCAGAAAGTCGACCCCTACCTGCGGCCGTTGTACGACGCGCTGTACGACCTCATGGGCTTCGACCGGGTACAGCGCCTGTTCGAAAAACAGACCATCGAAATCGCGCCGCTGGCCTATATGCGCGGCCGCACGCTGAACCACGCCTTCGTCATCCTGGACGAGGCCCAGAACACCACGCCCGAGCAGATGAAGATGTTCCTCACCCGCATCGGCTTCGGCAGCAAGGCCGTCATCACCGGCGACCCCACCCAGGTCGACCTGCCGCGCGGCCAAGTCAGCGGGCTGGCCCACGCCGTGGACATCCTCTCATCCGTCAACGGCATCGCCACCACCACCTTCACCAGCAAAGACGTGGTACGGCACCCGCTGGTGGCGCGCATCATCGACGCCTATGAACAGCACGACACGCGCGGCGCCTGAACTCGGCCTGGCCGTCCAGTACCAGATACCCGCGCCGCAACTGCCGCGCTGGCGCCTGCGCGGCTGGGTGCGCCGGGCGCTGAACGGCGCCGCCAGCCAGATGCCCGAATTACGCGGCCTGCAACTTACCCTGCGCTTGGTGGACGCCGAAGAAGGCCGGCAGTTAAACCGCGACTACCGCGAGCGCGACTACGCCACCAACGTGCTCACCTTCGAGTACGGCCAGGACCCTGACGGCATCCGCCATGGCGACGTCGTGCTGTGTCTGCCCGTCATGGCCCGCGAGGCGCAAGAGCAAGGCAAGCCCGAAGCCCACCACACCGCGCATCTGGTCGTACACGGCGTGTTGCACGCCTTGGGCTACGACCACCTGGAGGCCGACGACGCCCAGCGCATGGAAACGCTGGAAACGCGGATTCTGGCGCACATGGGCATTCCCAACCCGTACGCCGCATAAGCGCTGCGGTTTTCGGTTATGCTAAAACTTTCAGTAACCAATTTTCCGGGCAATGTCAGACCCTCTCCCCAACGAACCCGACCCCCGATCTAACCGGTCTTTTTCCAAATCCCTGCTGGCGCGCCTGGCTTCGCGCTTCCAACCCGAACCCGCCAGCCTGGACGACGTCAAGAACTTTCTGCTCAGCGCGCACGAACAGCGCCTGCTCGACACCGATGCTTATACCGTCATCTCCGCCACGCTGGCGGTAGCCGACAAGACGGCGGGCGACATCATGATTCCCCGCTCGCGCATCGACATGCTGGACATCACCAAGCCCTTGGCCGAGCTGCTGCCCGAAATCATCGAAACCGGGCATTCGCGCTTTCCCGTCTACGAGAACGACCGCGACAACATCATCGGCATTCTGCTGGCCAAAGACCTCCTGCTCACCATCACCAATCCCGACATCGACCTGCGCCCCCTGGTGCGCCCGGCGGTGTTCATCCCGGAAACCAAGCGGCTCAACGTGCTGCTGCACGACTTCCGCAGCGGCCGCAACCACCTGGCCATCGTCATCAACGAATACGGCGGCACCTCCGGGCTTATTACGATGGAAGACGTCCTCGAACAAATCGTCGGCAACATCGAAGACGAATACGACGAGGAAGAAGAAACCACCATCTTCGAAACCGGCAGCAATAGCTGGCGGGCCATGGGCACCACCGACATCGAAGCCTTCAACCGGGTCTTCGGCACCCAACTTCCCGACGACGAATACGACACGCTGGGCGGCTGGTTCACCTCCGAACTCGGCCATATGCCCAAGCGCGGCGACCACCTTGTGCACGACGGCCTGACGCTTACCGTGGTCGGCGCCGACGCCAAGCGCGTGCTGTGGCTGCACATCCAGCGCGGCGCGCCGGTGCAGCCTCCCCACGAAACGGCGGCCTGAATCTTGACGGGTGTGCTGCTTGCCCTGCGCCGCGGGCTGAATCCCTTGCTGCTGGGCGTGGTGCACGCGCTGTGCTTCGCGCCCGGCCCGTTGCCCGCCCTGGTTCTGCCATACGTACAAGTAGCCAGCCTGGCCGGCCTGGCGCTGTGCCTGCTGCGCACGCGCCGCCTGCGCGACGCCGCCTGGCGCGGCTGGCTGTTCGGCCTGGGCAATTTCGCCACCGGCCTGTATTGGCTGTTCATCAGCATGCACACTTACGGCGGCCTGCAGGCTCCGCTGGCCGTGGCCGCCGTGCTGGCGTTGTCAGCCGCGCTGGCGCTGTATTACGCGCTGGCCGCGCTGGTGGGCCGGCTGTGCTTCGCGCCGCTTGCCGATGAACGAGGCGACCTGGGCGCGGCGCTGTGCGCCGGCCTGGGCTGGGCATCCGCCTGGACGCTGTTCGAATGGCTGCGCGGCACCGCCTTCACCGGCTTTCCGTGGCTGAATCCGGGCTACGCCCACATAGACGGCCCGCTGTACGGTTGGGCGCCTATATTGGGCGTTTACGGCTTGAGCTGGATGGCCGCCTGCGCCGCCGTGGGCATCGCCATGCTGTGGCTGGCGCGTCATCCCGCCGCCGACGCCGCGCTGCCCCAGCCCAAGGAAACCGGCGCGGCGGCCACGCTGGCGGTGGCCATCGTGGCGGCCCTGCTGGGCATGGCGCTGGGGCAATGGAACTGGGCCCGGCCGCACGGCGAAGCCATGATCTTCCGGCTTGCCCAGGGCAACGTCCCGCAGTCCGAGAAATTCGACCCCGAGCTGATGCAGCAGGCGGTGGAAACCTATATGCGCCTGGCCGCCGAGCCGCCCAAAACCGAGCAGGCCAAACCGCGAACCATCGTCATGCCGGAAACCATCATGGCGCTGTTCCAGGACAACTACCATCCCGACGTCTGGTCGCTGTGGCAGCGCATTGCCGAGATGCAGCAGGCCACGCTGATCGTCGGCGTGCCCTTGCACGAAGTCGATGCCGACGGCAACAGCCGCTACACCAACAGCGTCGTCGGCCTGACGGCCGACACCGGCCTGGACGCCCTGTTCGCGGGCCACCCCGCGCAGCGCTACGACAAGCATCACCTGGTGCCGTTCGGCGAGTTCATTCCCCAGGGCTTCCGCTGGTTTACCAACGCCATGAACATTCCGCTGGGCGATTTCAACCGAGGCACGGTGCGCCAGACGCTGTTCGAGGTGGAAGCCCAGCAACTGGCGCTGAACATCTGCTACGAAGACGTGTTCGGCGAGGAAATCCTGCAAGCCGTGCGCCCGCATGCGCAGCACGGCGAAGGCGCCAGCATTCTGATCAACGTCAGCAATCTGGGCTGGTTCGGCGATTCGTGGGCGCTGCGCCAGCACATGCAAATCTCGCGCATGCGGGCGCTGGAAACCGCCCGCCCCATGCTGCGCGCCACAAACACCGGCATGACGGGCGTCATCGACCCCAACGGCGCAATACGCGCCTCGGTGCCCGCCCATACCTTGTCGATACTCGACATAGAAGTCCAGGGCACGCAGGGCATGACGCCTTACGTGCGCTGGGGCAACAGCGCCATTCTGTTGTTGAGCCTGGCCGGCCTGGCTGCGGGGCTACTGCCGGCCTGGCGCTCGCGGCGCGGCAAGCCGCGCCCTTGAGGTTCTTGAGCACTGCCGCAGGCGTGTGAATAAAAGCGGCCGTTGGAGGGCGCCGCGGGCTACCGAAGGCAGTGCGGGGGCAGTCGGCGAAAGCTGCCCGAGCTCCGAAGCGCGCAGCGCTGAGGGCGAGTTCTTTCGCCGCCCGCACGTACGAGGTAGACGCGGGAAGCCCCGCGCAGCGGGGCCGCCCGACCGGCCGCTTTTATTCACACGCCTGCGGCAGCGCTCAAGAACCTCACCATATCAATCGCCTTCCAAGCTTTCCCGCTCCATCACCAGGAATTGCCCGTAAGCATTGATGCGGTTGGCGTTTTCAAAAGCCGGGTAAGACTCGAACTGGCTCCAGTCCGTGGCGGCATAGGCCTCTTCGAAATCCATCATGTCCTCTACCGCCGCCCCCATTTCCTGGCGCAAGTACAACAGGTATTTGCGCGTCAGTTCCATGTCTTCCTGGGGCTTGGTCGACGACACGCCATGGCCCGGCACCACGACCTTGGGGTTGACGTCCAGCATGCTGTCCAGCGCTTTCAGCCAGGTCTTGCTGTCCGCATCGCCCACAAAGGGAATGCGGCCCGTAAAGTAGAGGTCGCCGGCAAAAAGCACCTCGTCTTCCTGCACGTACATCATGATGTCGTCGTCGGAATGCGCGCCGCTGACGTCGATAAGCTGAAAATGCATGCCGCCCATGGTGAACGGAATCGTCTTGCCGCCGGAGAAGTCGAGCCAGCGGTCGGCCGGCACCAGCCTGGTATTCTCGTCCACCCAAGGCGCCAGGTCGGCGCGGCGCTGGGCAAGGCGCTCCTGCGCAAGATCTGAATTCAGATAATCCTGCCCCTTGGCATGCGCCCAGATTTCGGCGCCGGCCTGCTTGAAGGCCTGCAGGCCATAGGTGTGGTCGGCGTGATAATGGCTGACGACAACCAGCTTGACGGGCTGGTCGGTCACCTTGGCGATTGCCGCCAGCATGGCCTCGCCCAGCGGCGGCGTGCCCAAGGCGTCGAAAGCAATGACGCCGTCTTGCGTGACGACGAAACCCGCATTCGACATAAAACCTTTGTTCGCCGCGCTCGCCATGCTGGAGTCGCCGCTGAAGTAATACACGTGCGGGCTGACCTGCAAGGGCTTGAGTTCCAGCGCCGTGTTACGCGCCGTCTCTTGCGCCCCTTCCTGCTTGATTTCTTGCCCGGCCTCTTGCGCCATCGCCGGAACGGCGCCCAAAGCCAGGCATGCCATTGCGGCAATCAGGCACTTTTGCAAACCATATGCCATGACAAGCTCCTTTCTTGTATCAGCCCGCCGAAAGACGCATCCGCCTTTATTGGAAATCCAGGTCGTCCTGGATCGCGTCTATGCCGGCCCGGGCGCAAGCTTCGTCGGCCCCGCCGCCCGGCGCTCCCGATATGCCGATGGCACCTACTATCGAGCCGGCCGCCTCGATGGGCAAACCGCCGCCCAAAGCGACGACACGGCTCAAGTGCCGAATGCCCGAAGTTTCCTGGCCGGCCTGCGTGGCTTCGGCCAGTTCGCCCGACGACATCCGGAAACTGGCGGAAGTATAGGCTTTGCCCGTGGCGGTATCGGGTGTGTGCGGCCCCGCCAAGCGATCGCGCAGCACGGCAATGGGCGTGCCCGAGCGATCGGTGACGCTGACCGCCACTTGATAGCCGCTGTCGCGGCATGAAGCCAGCGCCGCCTGCGCCGCTTTCAAGGCGGTCTCGGGTGTGAGGCTTGCAGTGGTGAAAGTAGCCTCGGCCGCCTGCGCCATACCGCAAGCCAAACCTAGCGAAGCTATCGCGGTGATCCATTGATGTCGTCGCTTCATGTCACGTCTCCTTTCGATGGACTGATACTGCATCCAGTAGCCGGCCACCCAGCCCTTGCCGGGCGGCCCTGCGCGGCATGCCGCGGCTTAGGGCTTGATGTAGGCGTAGCCTTCCTGAGTCTGAAGCTGGGCGATGCGCGCCACGCCGGATGGTACGAACTCCGCTTCCATCATGAAGGCGTCTTCGCTCAAGTTGCCCCGGCCTTTCAGAGTGATTTTGCAGACTTCGAAATGAACGCCGCGCGAGGCCAGGGCCGAAACCAGCGGGCCGACCTTGTCGGCGTCTTTGTAGTCCGTCATGAGAAAGTCTATGCCTTCCGCATGGGTGACCGCGATGATCTTGGTATCGGGCGCGACGTCGAGATGGTTGCGCATATTGCGCAATGCCGCCAAGGCCTGGCCGGCCGAATCATTGATGTGGTAGATCACCTTGGCCGGTTCGCTTTTGACGGCTGCTGCGGTTTCCTGCGCCGACGCGGCGATGGATACGCCCGACAGCGCGAGACCCAATGCGAGAGTAAGGGGGGCGAGTTTGCTCATGTCATCTCCTGAAAATGCTGGACACCCTACATTATGCAATGCCCTGATTGCCCTCCACCCCTTTTATCCGGGGCTCGTTCAGCGTTACTTCCGTAATCGTCTTCTTGTCGCGCAGGTAGCGCGCCACCACTTCCCATACCGGTTCGCCCTCGGCGCCCGCGGCCACCGGCGCCCAGCCCGCCACCTTATAGGTCTTATCGGCCTCGATGGGCTTGCCGTCCAGCATCATGTCGCCGATGCGCTGGCCGGCGCCCTTTTTCGGGTCGATGGTGTATTGCAGGCCGCCCACGCGCACCATGTCGCCGCCTTGCTGATAATACGGGTCGGGGTTGAACAGGTTGTCGGCCACGTCCTCCAGCACCACCTTGATCTGGCTGCCGGGCATATCGGTCAGCGTGGTATAGGGGTAGGTAATGGCCGTCTGGTCCATCAGGTGTTCCATCGTGATGTCCGAGCCGGGCAGCAGGCTGGTGCCCCAGCGGAAACCCGGCGAGAACGCGATCTGCGCTTCTTTCTGCATCATGAGGGCATCGAGAATCAACTGGTCGAACGTGCCGTTGAAATTGCCCCGGCGGTATAAGGCGGCGTCGGTGGTCGCCAGCGTTTCGGCCAGCTTGTCGGCGAAGGGCGAGCGTATCTTCTCGATGAGGGCGTCCATGTCGGAGTCGGCATCGAGAAAGTTGGAAAACACCGGCAGCAGCTTGTAGCGGAAGTCGGCCACCTTGCCGTCTTTGACGTCGAAATCCAGCACGCCCAGAAACTTGCCGTTGCTGCCGGCGTTGGTTACCAGCGTCTTGCCGCCGGCGTTCTCCACCACCACGGGCGCGGGCATGCCGTCGTGCGTGTGCCCGCCCAGAATGGCGTCCAGGCCGCGCACCCGCGAGGCCAGCTTGATGTCGACGTCCATGCCGTTGTGCGACAGCAGCACCACCGCCTTGGCGCCCTTGCCCCTGGCCTCGTCTATGGTTTCCTGCAACTGGCGCTCCTGGATGCCGAACGTCCAGTCGGGCACCAGATAGCCGGGATTGGCGATGGGGGTATAGGGGAAGGCCTGGCCGATGACGGCCACTTGCACGCCGTTCATTTCGCGCAAGGTATAAGGTTCGAAAACCGGGTCGCCGAAATCGGAGGTCTGCACGTTCTGCGCAACAAAATCAATTTTGTCCTTGAAGTCGTTGGCGATGACTTCCTCGACGCGCTCGGCCCCCAGCGTGAATTCCCAATGCGCCGTCATGATGTCCACGCCCAGCGCCAGACAGGCGTCCACCATGTCCTGGCCTTTGGTCCACAAGGCGGTGGCCGAGCCCTGCCAGGTGTCTCCGCCGTCCAGCAGCAGCGCGCCCGGCCGGCTGGCCTTGAGCTGCTTAACCAGCGTCGCCATATGGGCGAAGCCGCCCACCTTGCCGTACTGGCGAGCGGCGTTCTCGAAATCCAGGCAGGTGAAGGCATAGGCCTCTTGCGAGCCGGGTTCTATGCCGTAGTGCGCCAGGAAGTGCTCGCCCACGATATGAGGCGGGCGGTTCAGGGCGCTTCCCAGCCCGATGTTGACGCTGGGCTCGCGGAAATAAATCGGCCGCAACTGCGCGTGGCAATCGGTGAAGTGAAGAAAGTGCACATTGCCGAAACGCGGCAAGTCGTAGAATCGTGCGGCGGCATCGGAAGCCGCGCGGGCGGAATGCGAAAACGTCATTCCTCCCGCGGCGGCAATGCCCATCAATTGTAGGAACTCGCGGCGACTGATCATAAAACTGCTTCCTGCTGAATGAAGATGAAAACGTCGTTCCTCGCCTGGCCGCGCGGCGTACGGCGCGGGGAACGCTACTTGCCCTTGGAACCGCCGGGCGCGTATTCAAGCAGATCGAGGACGTCTTCCTCGAACATCTCGCCCGGTATGATTTCGGCGATCTGGCCGTCGGCCTTGATGACGAATATGGTGGGAATCACCCTGCGCTTGCCCAATACCTCGCGCAACGCCGGGGTTTCCATGGCCACGGGAAAAGTGTATTTGTGATCGCGCATGTAGTCGGCCGCATCCGATTCTTCGCGGTCTATGCTGATCGTCAGCACTTCCAGGCCACGGCCCTGCGCCTGCCCCCACAGCTTTTCGATATAAGGGTTCTGGCGCGCGCAGAACGGGCACCACGACGCCCAATACTCAATGACGAGCGGCTTGCCCTTGAAATGCCCTTCGGCAAGAACCGTGCCGTCCATCAGGCGCACTTCGGGCAGCGTCACCTTGTCGCCGACGTTGGCGGCCAGCGCCGGCGCTGCGAACGCCATGCCGGCCGCCACACCGGCCCCCGCCAACAGCGCAATCAGTTTCGTGTTCCACATGCTTCTTCCTCTTACGCGGGGCGGGAATGCCGGTTACCTTGCCTAGTCCTTATTGACGGGCGATTCGGGGTCGAACAGCAAGGCCATGACGTCCTTGATCTGCTGCTCGGTGAGAATGCCCGCCGCGCCGAAACGCGGCATGTTGGAACAAGCCAGATAGGCGTGCGAGTTGTAGATCTTGCCCCAGGTGTATTCGAGGATCTCCTTGGAATCGCCGCGCACCTTGCCATAGTGCAGCAAGGAAGGGCCGATGTTGCCATGGGAAATTTCGGCCTTGCTGAGCTGGTGGCAGGCATAGCAATTGCCGCCGTTGGGCGCGCCCGGCTTGTCGCTGAACTGCATGCCGCGCCCGCTCTGGGCGACTTTCTCCCCGGCTTTCCAGTCGCCCAGATACTTGCCGTCGGCTGGCTGAACCACCGTCGCCATTTCTTCCTTGGTAATCGCTTCTTCCTGCTCTTTGGACAAAGGCTGGTGCATCATCTCGGCCTGGGAACAGGCCTTTTGCATGTTCGACTGTTCCAGTCTGTCGAGCTTGGCGATGCCCTTGGGCTTGAACGAAGACTTGAGCACCGCCAGCACGTCCTCGGGACTGGTGCCCGTGACCACTCCATCCGCTTGCGCATTGGCTGATGCCAGCATCAGCCCGGTCAGCGCGGCAAGCGTCGCTATCGTAGATTTTTTCATGAGCTTCTCCACTTACCGTTTAATGCCGGGCGCATTCATCTTGCCGCCGTCGGCCTTGGCCGCCAGGAAGGTCAGCAGATCGACCGCGGCCTGCGAACCGAACTCCAGGTTGGGCATGCGCTGCTGGCGGAAGCAGTCGTTCAGGCGCCACTGCATCGTGCGCAGCGCCCCTTGCGACACCCGGTAGGCGGGCCAGACGGTATAGGTTTTCTGGGCCGGTTCGGTGGCGGTCAGGTTGGGAAGCTCTTGAAGCCGGATGCGCTGGTTGTCGACCCCGTGACAGGAAGCACAGGAAAAATCGTACGGCCCACCCCGGAAGAAGAAGATCTGCTTGCCGCGCTCGTAGGCGGCCTTTTCCATGGGATGGTCTTGCGGCACCTTGATGATCGCGCCGCGCGACTGCCCGACGACATAACCGACCAGCGCTTCGAAATCGGTTGCGTATTCACCCCCGCCCGAGAACGGCTTCTTGGTGACTTCCGCGCGGTCCATGCCTTGCAGATCGACCATGCAATAGACCAGGCGGGTTTCGAGATCCATCACTTGTCCGGCGTCTTCGAAGTAGCGCGGCAGATGCGCGTAGGCGTCCTTGACCACGCCGGGCCCCATGCCCAGGTCGCACTGTTCGAGCGACGCGTTCTTGGGGCCGCGCTTTTCAGCCCATAATTCCTCGCCCGTCATTTCGATCAGCTCGGCCGGGTTGCCGCCTTCATCCAGCATTTCGCGGTACTGCTCGATGCCTTGGGCGGTGCTGTCCTGCGCGGACGCAGGGTGTATCGCCAGCATCGAGCCGACGGCGACCACCATCGCCGCGGTACTGCTTAATTTTCTTTTCATGATGCCCGTCTCCCTAGTGGATCGCGTATGGCCTTCTTGGCGGACCATTTTGCGCAAATAAACGAATTATTCCAATTCCAGATCAAATGAGTACGCGAAGGCGAAGCGCAAACAGTACATGTGGTAGGGCAAGCGACGCCGACGAAGCCATCGTTTGATATGGAAATGAAATTACTTGATTTCCGCGGTATCGGTACGGCTTTCGCCCTTGTTGTCTTTCCAGGAAATGCTGACCTTGTCGCCCTTGTTGCCGCCCTTGAACTTGAAGGACAGGTAAGGATCGCGAGAAACGGCCGGCCCCCATTGGGCGGACAGCACAGTCTTGTCGTTGCATTTCGCTTCGACCAGATCGATGAAGTGGGCGGGTACGACGTTGCCGTCGTTGTCCTTGCGCTGCCCGGTTTCCATGATGTGGCTCATCAACACCTTGACTTCGGTAACGCCGTCTTTTTCTGTTGCGCGGATGCGCATGGGTCTGGTTGCCATGAGTGCTCCTTGTGTGTTCGTTGTCTAGAAATGCCGGTGCGCAGCCTTAGCCGCCACAGCCGCCCAGCGTGACCTTGATTTCCTTTTTCGCGGTATAGAACTTGCCGTCGGCCTTGACCAGCGCATAGACGTCGGAGGTTTCGCTCATCTTGATGCGGGTTGCGGCTTCAGGCAGCGTGCCTTCGGGAATCTCGAAGTGGGCGGCCAATGCGCTCGGGTTCTTGACCACCAGAATCGAAATCTGCGTCGCGCCGGGCAAGTCGGTGCTGACGCCCACCGGCACCACGGCGCCGTTCTCGGCGATGTCCGGCGCGTTTATCGTGATCTTGTCGCTCTCGCCGGCCTGGTCGCCGCCGAAGGCTTTGATGACGTCTTCGACCGTATGAGCTTCGAAGGCCTGCTTGTTCCACTCCTCTTGCGCGGCCCAGGCTTCCTCCGGCTTCAGCACGCCCGCCGCGACGGCAAGGCTGAGAACCGTCCCCAGCTTGAGCACATTCCTACGCTGTAGGTTCATTTTTCTCTCCTTTCCATATTGAGTCGAAATATATGTTGAAAGACAACCCTATTGTGCCTTATCAAACAGTATCCAGTTGACCATGGCCTTGGCATCGTCGTCGGACAGAGTCGGATGGGGCGGCATGGGAATGGCTCCCCATACGCCGGAACCACCCTGCAGCACCTTGGCGACCAGCTTGCCGGCCGCGTCGTCCTGGCCCTTGTACTTGGCGGCGACCTCGACAAAAGACGGCCCAAGCACTTTTTTATCCCGAGCATGGCAAGCCATGCAACCGGTGTCCTTCAGCAAGGCCATCACTTTTTGCGCCGCCGCATCGTCCGCGCCGCCTTCGGCGTCGCCCTTCTGCCCGGCCGACGCCTGCCCGGCCTGCAAAGTGCCGCGGGCATGCTCACGCACCGCCTCTACATTATCGTCCACCGAGCCCGACAGCGCCGGCGCTTCGGTATTCACGCCGCGCACCGGCCCCACAAGCCGCATCTGCGCGGCCAGATCGCCATGGGCGGGGCGCGCATGCGGCGGTAACACGGAAGACGGTTCCGCGCTGGCGTCGCAATCGGCCATGCAGGCCACGTTTTGGGTATCCGGCTTGCCGCCCACTTCCCATAGCCCCGGCCAGAACTTCATGCCGTTGCGGTTAGGCATTTTTTCCTGCACCTCGGCGATGTTCTCGTCGGAGAGCGTGAAATCGGAAGGGACGACTTCCGCCAGGTTGAGCAGATACGCCAATACCGCGTAGACGTCGTCCGGCTTGAGCGATTTGGGGTTGTCCCAGGGCATGGCGCGGTACACGTAATCCCACAAGGTGGAGACGGTGGGCACCTTCATGAGCGTCGTGCGCGAGGGCTGGCCGCCAGCCGTCAAGCCGGCTACGCGGCCGGTTTCGACGTCGTGCGGCGTGGTGCCGCCCACCAGCGGCGTGAACACCGAATTGCTTTCGCCAAAATCGCCGTGGCAGACCGCGCAGGTGGAGTCCCAGATGTCCATGCCCTGATCGACGGTGCCGCTGCCTTTGGGCAGGCCCTTGAAGTCCGGCCGCACGTCGATGTCCCAGGCCTTGAGTTCGGCCTGCGTGGCGGGCCGGCCTATGCCGTACCCGGTCTTGGCGGCCTCGTCGGCGACGGCCGGCGTACAGAACGCGGCGCCCAGCACCAGCGGCAGCAGCGCGCGTTTAGTCCATCTGAACATTGAAGACCTCCCCGCTCTGAGCGACTTGCCACGACTGGATCGCGTTGTTGTGATAAGTGGAGCGCGTGCCGCGCGCTTCGCGCAGTTGGCGATAGCGCGGCTGGACGAATCCGGTGCTGTCCATCGCGCGGCTCTGCAAAATGGCGGGAGAGCCGTCCCACACCCAATCGACGTTGAAGCGCGTCAGGCATTTGTCCAGTACAGGGGTTTCCAGCCGGGCGGTCTTCCAGTTCTTGCCGCCGTCGAACGACACGTCCACCTGCTTGATTTTTCCGCGCCCCGACCAGGCCAGGCCGCTGACGTTGTAAAAGCCCTTGCCCATCAGCGCCTGCCCGCCCGAAGGCGAGGTGATCACCGATTTGCACTCCTGGATGGAGGTGTATTGGCGATGGATGCCGTCGGGCATCATGTCGATGTAATGAACCGCCTCGTCCTTGGTGTTCCAGGGCTTGTCGCCCACTTCGATGCGGCGCAGCCACTTTACCCAGGAAACGCCCTGCACCCCGGGCACGACCAGCCGCAGCGGGTAGCCGTTTTCGGGGCGCAGCATTTCGCCGTTCATGCCCCATGCCACGATGACGTCGTCCAGCGCCGCTTCCATGGAAATCGTGCGCGTCATGCTGGAGCCGTCGTTGCCCTCGGCCAGCACGAACTTCGCGTTCTTGAAATCGGCGCCGCAGTCGTCCAGCAAGACCTTCAGCGGCACGCCCGTGTACTCGCAACAGGACAGCATGCCGTGCGTGTACTGCACCGTCGGCACGGCGGCATTGCCCCACTCCATACCGGTGTTGGCGCCGCACTCGATGAAATGGATGCGCGACACCGACGGCAGGCGCATCAAGTCGTCCATGGTGTACACCTTGGCTTGCTTGACCATGCCGTTGACCATCAGCCTGTGCTGTTCGGGGTCGACGTCGACCCAGCCTTGGTGATGGCGCTCGAAATGCAGGCCGGACGGCGTGATGATGCCGAAAAAACCTTGCAGCGGCGCAAACGACACCGAGGCCTGGGCCGTCTGGGTCAGCCCCGGCGACTGCCGGCGCTGCAAGTTGGCCTCGAAGGGCGAGGGCTGGCCATAGGGGTTGAACACCACCGGCTTGCCCAGGCTGGTGCTCCAGGGGCGCGGTTCGAGAATCACGGGGTCGCCCTCCGCCTCTTTGGCGGCTTGCGCCAGCGCGGGGCCGGCGGCCATGGATGCCGCCGCCAGAAAACTTTTCCTTAAAAACCCCCGGCGATCGTTGTCCAGGCCCCCGTTGGTGATTTCCTCCGCCAGGGTGGGCGGGACAAAATTTTCGGGTGCTTTTCGCAAACGGCCCATGGGAACCGTTTTCTCAGCATCGCCACGACTCACATTCATCTCCCAGGTGAATATTTCTTTATACTATGTAAGTATAAGCTAATAGCTTTAAGCTATAAAATAGGGAAATCCCCCTCCTGGTCTGTATTGACAAACCAAAATAACCCTAAAAGGGCTATGTACTCAACTGGGTATCGAATGAATCGAGTGCGAACGATAAGCGGGCGACATACCGGCTCGTCGCCCATCATGGCTTCTTGCGGTTACTGCCGGCCTATCCGCCCGCCCTCAGCAAGGCCTCGATCTGGGGAGCCGGTATGGCGCTGTAGAAGTGCATGCCCTGGCCGAAGTCGCAGCCCAGATCCGTTACCAGGCTTAGCTGCGCCTCGGTGGCGATGCCCTCGGCCACGACGGGCAGGCCCAGCCTGTGCGCCATCAGGATGACAGCGTCGCATAGCGCCATTTGGTCGGCGCGCGCTTCAGCCTGATAAACGAAAGATTCGTCTATCTTGAGATAGTCGAGATGCATGCGCTTCAGGTAGGCCACGGACGAATAGCCCGTGCCGAAGTCGTCCAGCGCCATGCGTATGCCGGCCCGGCAAAAGACGTCCAGCTTCCTGGCGACGCTGGGATTACGCTCTTGCAGCAGCTTTTCGGTAATCTCGATGACAACGCTGTCGTAGGGCAGCTTCAGGGTGTCAAGGTGGGCCAGCCAGTCTTCCGGCCGCATGCGTTCATCCATCAGCTGCGCCAGCGAGACGTTGATCGTAATGCGCAGCCCGGGTGAATACATGCGGCGCCAGATCAGCAACATACGGGTCGCCTGCCGGAACACCCACTCCCCTATGCCGACGATGAGGCCCGAATCTTCAGCCTGGGGCACAAACTGCATGGGGCCCAGCAAGCCGCGTTCGGGATGGTTCCAGCGCAGCAGGGCTTCCAGCTTGGTGATGCGCCGGGTTTTCAGGTCGAGTATGGGCTGATAGTGCAACGTGAACTGTTCGTCTTGCAAGGCATCGACCAGTTCGCGCGACAGCAGCGTGCGTCGCTGGGTCTCACCCGCCATCGCGGACTCGTAAAAAGCGTATTCATTACGCCCTTTGCGCTTGGCCGCATACATGGCCATGTCGGCGTGATGCACCAGCTCTTCGGCATTCGAAGCATCGTTCGGGTACAAGGCGGCGCCGATACAGGCCGAGATGGTTCCCTTGAAATCACCCAGTTGATAGGGCTCTCGCAACACATGGCTGACCTTGGCGCATAGCGCGGCAATACCTGCCCTGTCGCTCATGCCGTCGGCGATGATGCAAAACTCGTCGCCGCCCAAGCGCGCCACCAGGTCCGTCTTGCGCGCGCACTTGCTCAGCCTGGCGGCCACCTGGCGCAGCAATTCGTCGCCCTGGGCATGGCCCAGGCTATCGTTGACGTCCTTGAAGAAATCCAGATCCAGATACAACAGCGCCAGGCCGGTCTGCGCCCGGTTCGCATACGCGAGCTTGGATTCCAGGCATTCGCTGAACATATAGCGGTTGGGCAGGCCGGTAAGCTGATCGTGCCGCGCTTGTTGCCAGATGTGCTCTTGCTCTTTCTTGTGTTCGGTGATGTCGGAGAACAGGCCGATGCGGCAACGCGGCGTGCCGTCTTCGTTGTAAGTGGTGTTGATGCTCAAGCGCTCGACGTAGACCTCGCCGTTCTTGCGGCGGTTCCAGATGTCGCCTTCCCAAGTGCCGTGCTCGATTAGCTCTTGCCACATGCGCTCGTAGAAAGCGGTGTCGTGGCGCCCGGAGCTGAGTATGTTCAAGCGGCGCCCACGCACTTCGTCCAGCCCGTAGCCGGTAATGACGCTGAAGGCCGGATTGGCCGTCAATATGATGCCGCCGGCATCGGTAACCACCATGGCCTGGGCGCTATGGTAATAGACCATGGACGAAAACTGGGCCTCGGCCTCCATGCTTTTGCGGTCGGTGGCGTCAACCACTACCGAGGCTATCATCGGCTTGCCGTTCAGGCTGAAGCGAGAGCCGAATATCTCTACGTCTATCGTCGAGCCGTCCCGCCGTACGGCCTTGCATTCGTAGTGCTCCTTGACGCTTTCCCCGCGCAGCGCCCGCTGAATGGTCTCGTGCACGTTGTGGCGCTCGGAAGGCGTGACGATGTCTTGCAGACGCTTGCCCAGCAAGGCTTCACGGCTATAACCCAGCATTTGCGCCAAGCGCTCGTTGACGTAGCGGAATCGACCGTCTTCCAGCAGATAAATACCCACCACTAGATGCTCGGCGGCCAAGCTGCTGAACATCGCCTCCGTCAAAAGAGGAGGCGAAGCGCCGGCGCTATTGAGGTTATCGTGGGAAGGCGCAGTCATGGTCTTGGGTGTTGCCACTGCCCGTAGAAAAGCGGAAGAGAGAGCGGGTTGGACCTCACCGCTAAAACTCACAAAAACCGATACAAAATCGTTCTATTGTTTCAATTGTTACGTCGCCGCACAGTATACCTGAAAGCGCGTCGCTATCCCTTAAATTGACTCTTCAAAAGCTTGGTTTTTCTTTGGAATTTCAGCTAATCGAAGTTGGCCCCCCGCCCGCCCCAATGTTGAAGGCATAAAAAAACCCCCGGCAGCGGTTAGCTGTCGGGGGTTTTTGGCATAAGAGCCTGACGATGACCTACTTTCACACATGTCCATGCACTATCATCGGCGCGAAGGCGTTTCACTGTCCT
>CAKSZL010000006.1 GCA_934525625.1 uncultured Burkholderiaceae bacterium | reverse complement strand
AAATCCAATCTCTGAGAATCAAAACTATATCGTCTACCCGTACAGCACAGAACCATGGGGTTTATGGCGCACTTACGCTGGATCGGCTCAAGGCCGTCATGCGCAGTACATCGCGCATGCGGTAGAACATGGGTGATGCAAGATCAGTTTTCGCGGCCGCGTGTGGGGTTTCGTGATCGGACTGAATCATGTGAGGCTCCCTGTGTGTCGTTCAACACCAGATTGCCGCAAGAGGTTCCGAACACACACCCACTCGGGCGTAGTTAAGGCAAGCTGAGCGTGGGAACTTTGAGGGCAGCAGACATTCGATTCGCATTGCGGAAACAGGGATCTCACACACTGTTACCGACGAGTGCTTATCCACATTTTCTGCGCATAAGTCATCATCATGACATTTCATTGATACAGCGAAGCCGCGCCACATCGTGTGCTGATGTAGAGTGTCCAAAATTTGCGCACTCTGCGTCATAAAAGCTTGAAATCGAAACTCTAGCTAATAAGGAATATCGTCCCAGTCGAATTCCGGCTCTGGCATCCCCTTCAAAATCCAAGATGCAACCCATAGATCAGTTGCTGTCATTGCAGGGTGTTTTAGGAGTGGATTAATTACATTCTTACGCTCATCTCCTGACAACGCTGACAATGCATATAAGTAAGCACGTCGATCCCACGACCCGTTTGGCAGCACCTTGCCCTTCGCGCTTTTCGCCCAAGCTAGGTTGCCCGTACTCACCGCTGCAGTCGCCTGTGCAATCACGCTACCCTTATTTTTTATGTATTGCTGTATCGCCCTGTCTTTCAGCAGCATCGGCCTTTGGCTGAAAAACCACTCCATCCAGACTTTCACACATTGCCGGTCATAACTGCCGGCGCGACAACCTTCCGAGAACAATGGAAGTAAATCGACCAGTTGGGTATCTGAGAGACGGGCGAAGTAGAGAACAACGTCATTGATGGCCGGCGAAAAAAATGCCATTTCCTGTAGCAAAAACTCTGCAATGTCATCCAGCCGCTTTGCCTTCGCTCGGCGGATAATGGCTCGAATCACAGCAAGATCGACCATTTCAGCTCGGCGGACACGCTGCAAGGCGTCCAGCAAAACGACTCCAGGCTCTCTGACATCTTGTTCGTAGATATCGTCATCCTCTTCGTCGCCCTCCTCATCATCGTCATATGAATGAGCTGAATAAGGATTCGCGACTTCGATTTCCTTCAAGATTTCGAGCTTTTCCAACTGGTACTGATTCTGCAACTCCTCATGTAGAAATTCTGAGGTACGCCTAATACTTGTCTTTTCACCGACCACGTTCAACCGGTGATTCTCATGCAAATAGATAACCAACTCTTCCAGGCAAGCTTCGAGCTTCTTCCTTGAGTTTCCGAATATACGAATGTCATCAACGTAACGAACGTGATCCAGCCCCATATTGTGAATGAGTTGATCCACATCCATCATCACAGCTTCAGCTAGCACGACCGACGGCGCAGGTCCAATCGGAATGCCTTGAGAAGCCTTGTTATTCAATCGAGTGATGAACTGTTCCAGTTGCCCCCCCGCTTTCGCATCCCTCGTTGCGGATTCGATGGCGTTCCCGACTCTGTGCAAATAGATCTGATTGTAGAAATCCGCAATATCAGTCGATAAAACGAAACGGTATTCCTGAGACAGTTGCTCACATCTGGCGCGGTAACGGTCAAAACCCGACCCTTCGGAGAAGAAACTCGAACAGTCCCGACGCATCCGGTACGAGCAGGCTACGTCGGGCCCCATCCGAGCGTCGGAAATCTGGTCAATAACAGCATGCGTCAGCGCAACATAAACAATTGCATCAAGCGGCTCAAGCTGATGAACCACGCGATAGCCTCCGCGCGCCTTGGGCCAAGCACAGGCGCGTGGAATACCCGCAAAGAGCCCATTTGACGGTGCCTTGAGCAAATGTTCTTTCACTTCATCCCAAAAATACCAGAGCGCACCGTACTCGAAGGGCTTGGGGTAAAAATCGGTATCGTAGAACGCTGTTATATGGGCTTTAGCGAAGTCAAGTGATTCGTCGGTTAGCATGGCTCAATTTGAAAATCGACACAGATATAGCTCTAGTAGTCACGTAAAGGGCCTCTCCCAGAAGCGGGGCGCATGTAAAGCGATAACTTGCCGTTGAAACCAAAGGTACGCCGTAGTCATACAACGAACTTAGGTGCCGATGGTCGAATAGTCGTTGATGTGCCAAATGGTAACCGGCATCGATATTACCGGCAACGCTCCTCGGGGGCTAAGACAAAAGCCGCTTCGGAACCACAAGTTGCATCATTGATTCATCTTTTGAATCCGCGATCATTCTTGATAAACCGCGCCAGCATGTGTGGCGCCAGCGTAGCCGCATCGACCTTCTCGCCATGAAGCTGGCTGTGCATGGTCGCATACCGTTCCAAGTCCGCCAGGAGTTCCGCCGGCAGGGTGACGGTGAGCTTCACAAGCTGTGGCCGGGGCAACGGACCGATTCGTAGTTTTGTCGCCATCGCGTCACCTGTTGATGAAGAGCGGCCGGTAGGCGCGCAAGTGAATGTCCTTGTTGACCACGATCCGAACGGGCATCCCTGGACGGATGGTGAGCGTGGGCTGAATGTTCAGGTTGCGCCGGGTGATCTCCTGCCCGACCTGATTCACCGAGTCTTGCACGCCGTCGCGCGCGGCGATGATGACGCGCCCATCGCCCGTGCCCTGGTTCTGCGGCGCGGCCAGTTCGGCACCCACTCCCAACAAGGTGGTAAGGGCGGCACCGGCCAGGATACGGTTCCAATGCCAGTCCACGTCGTCTTCCAAGCCCGCATAGCCGGCCGGGTCGGCGGCGGCAAGGTTGTCGAGCACGATGGACGAGGTATCGGGCATGATGATCCGTTCCCAGACAGCCTGGACGCGGCTTTGTCCGTAAGACACCTGGCTGTTGTAGCGGCCCATGAGGCGCGCGCCCTGGGGAATCAGGACGTTGCGCCGTGTGGCGCTGTCGTAGACGGGTTCGGTCACAGAAGCAATGATGTCGCCCGGCACGTCCGACTTGATACCCGTGACCAGCGCGGCGGCGATGACGGTGCCGGCCATCACGGTGTCGGGGCCACGGGGCGCTTCCATACGATGCGCGCTTTGCGTGGCGGTGCGGCCCTGGCCAGCGAAGGCGGCCTTGTTGTCCTGCATGTTCTGCGTCTGCATGGCGTCGACGGGGCCGCCCGCGTCAAGCGGCAGACCGGCCAAGGCGTCGGCGCTTGCGCCCGGCGAGCCGCCGAGATTGGCGGATTTGTAAAAGAGCGGCGCGCGGGCCGCTTCCTCGGCTTCCTTCAGGCGCGCCAGCCGTTCGGCTTCGGCCGCGTCCGGCCCGCCATGCGGGTGCATGCCGGCCTCGCGTTCGGCGCGCAGCACGGGACGGCCCAGGTCGCCCGGCAGCGGGTCGCCCAAGACAGGCACGGGGGCCGGTTCGGCTGCGGGCGCGGGTGGCGGCATCTGGCTGTAATCGCGCGGCAAAGCCTCCAGCCCTTCGGCGCGTGTGATGCGATCGACGTTGTAAAGCTCGGGGTTCGTGTGTGCATCGCGTGAACGCGGTTGCAATGACCAGAGCGTCGCGCCCAGCACAGCGAAGGATGCCACGCCAATGCCTACGGCCAGAGTGCGGCGGTTCAGGCGCGTGACCCGTTGGGGCGCGGCGCGCAGCTCAACGGATTCCGGCGGCAGCTTGGGCCGCACCGTCTGATCGGACATATCGGTGGACTCCCTCATAACCCACCCCGTCGCGGTTTACCGTCATCACGACTGATACGCACCACGCGGGCATCGTCACCCCCAAGGCGCAGCTCCACCGCCCCAAAGAGCCTGTCCACCACGTAGTACGGGGCGCGATACTGATAGTTCAGCAATTGCAGATCGCCCTGCGGCCCCACCAGAAACAGCGGCGGCAATTCGCCCTGTGCGATGCCCGCCGGAAACTGAATGAATACCTTGTGGCCATCATCGAAGGCGCGCAACGGCCGCCAGGACGGCATATCGCCCGTGATCTCATAGCGAAATCGCAATTGCTCCACCGAGACGCCGGCCGCGAGCGGCATAGCCTGCGCCGCCGCATCGTTACGCCGCTTCAACTCCGCCATGCGGTCCTGCGGATAGTCCCAGGACACCGAGGCCATCCAGGCCGAGGCGGTAGAGGCCAGCTCCAGCAGATAGATGCGCCGGTCGGTGGTGACCACCAGGTTCGTCTTTAACCCCGCACGCACCGGCTTGATCTGCAAGTTCGGGCGGCTCGATGCGCCGCTGCCACTGACGGAGTCCCCCACGATCCAGCGCACCGTGTCGCCCGCCGACACGTCGATCAGCTTTTCACCGATCTGAAGCTGCACCAGCGTCACGCGGCCGGGGCTGGCATAGACCTGGTACAAGGCGCCTTCCGTGTACGGCCAGACCTGAATGGCATTGATGAAGCCGTCTCGCGTGGGCACCATGCGCGCCTCGCGGTTGGCATGCTCGACCCGCGCCGCCGGGTTGGCGGGTTCTGGTGCGGGCTTGTCGTTGAGGTTTTTCAACTGTCCCGGCAAGGGTAAGGGTTGCGGAACGGGCACAATCTCCACCGGCTTGGGTGGCTCGGGCATGTCCACGGGCGCGCTGATCGCCACGTCAAGATCGTCCAGGGCGATTTCGGGCGGCGGTGTACCCTGCGAGGCGCAGCCGGCCAATGCAGCAACCAATATGGCCAACGCCAGGCCGCAAGGGCGCGGCCGATAAGCGCCGCCGTGCGCGTGACGGGCAGAGCCCGGCCAGGGGCTGCGTACCGGACGACCACGGCGAACCCGGCCAGTGTGCGGGCTATGTCGCCGCCAGGGCGAACGGGTACGCCGGCCGGCACCTTCGGGGTGCGACGTCGCCGCTACGGAATGATGAGGTATAGATAAGGAATGCGTCATCGCGATTTGCCTCCAGGCGTAGGATTTGCGGAGAACTGGCGGCTCCAACTGATGCCGTCCACATAGATGCCCCAGGGATTGACCCGCAGCTTTTTGTCCTGGCGCGAGCGTTGCAGCACGATGGTCAGAATGGCAGTCCATCGCTCCGTGCCCGCGGATGCGCCATTCACGTATGTCTGCTCATCCCACTGGATCTGGAAAGATTGGTCGCTGGCGCGCACGACGCTAACGATATCGACCATCACCGATCGCTTGCCGATGTTCTTCAGGGGCTCGTGTTCACGCGCATACTCATTCAGAAACGCCGCGCCCCGGTCGGTGGTGTAGTCGTAGACGCTGAGCCAGTTCTTGCGCACAACCACCGGGTCCACGGAAAGGGAACGCACGTTGTCAATGAAGCGCGTCAGTTGATTGGCAATGTCCTGATCGGCGGGATCGCCCAGCGGCGTCGCTTTGCGCACGGCTTGCACTTCGCTGTCGGCGACTTCAACGAGATACGGCACGGCAGTGGTCCCCTCGGTGCGCCGCCAGAGGTTGTCGCCCGTGGATACGGCGGCCAGCAGCAGGCAGCCAAAGGCCATCCATTTCCAGTTACGCGCTTGCGCGCGGGAACTCCCCAGGCGTTCATCCCAGACCTGGCCCGCCTTCTGGAAGGGGGTAGCCGGTTCGGGCGTGGCCGCATATTTCACCGAAGGTCTGCGAAAGCGCATTGTCCTCTCCTAGTTGGATTGATCGCGCAGGCTGGGGCTTGCGCCACTGCCGCCGGCATCCCCGGAGCGCACGGCGTGCGCAGCGAGCATCGCGCTCTGGCTCACGCGTTGTCGGGCCTGCGCCCGTTTTGCCCAGGCGGGCGGCGCGGAAGGGACTGAAGCCGAAGCGCTGAAACCACCGATACCACCGCCACCTTGCGATGCACCCGTTAAACCCGCCTTCAGGCGGCGGCCGGTGGCCGAGGCGCCGCTGCGGGCCACGTCGGCCATGCCGGCGCCCATGGCTTTGAACCCCGTCTGTCCTGAGAAGCTCGCCCCTTCCGTGTACGCCTTGCGCGCACTGGAGACCATGGAGGTGGCCGCCCGCACGCCGCCACCAGCCAGGCGGGCGGTGCCACCGGCGACCGCGGAGCCCGCCACCGCGCCGGCCGCGGCCACACCACCGGCGGCGAGCAGGGTTCCAGCGGCCGCACCTGCGCCCAACTGCGGTGCACCGGACACCAGGCCCGTGGCCACCCCCGGCCCGAAGATGCCCAGGCCGACCATGGCAAGCGAGGCGAGCATCACGGCCGCCGCATCGTCAAGCGTCGGCTCGGTGCCGATTCCGGTACGAAAGTCGTTGAAAACCAGCGTGCTGATGCCGATGATGACGGCGAGCACCAGCACCTTGATGCCGGCGGAAATGACATAGCCCACCACCCGCTCGGCGAGAAACGCGGACTTGTTCCAGAGCGCAAAAGGCAGCAGCACAAACCCAGCCAGCGTCACCAGCTTGAACTCGATCAGCGTGATGAAAAGCTGAATGGATAGAACAAAGAAACTCAACACCACCACGACCCAGGCCAAGAGCAGGATGACGATGGTGTCAAGGTTGGCAAAGACCTTGGTAAAGCCGGACAACTCCCCCACTTGATCCAGCAACGGCTCAGCGGCCTCGACGCCGACTTGCGCAAGTCGTCCCGGTTGCAGGAACTCACCCGTTGTCATGGTAGAGCCGGACGCCACCAGCCCCAGGCCAGAGAACGATTCGAAAATGATGTTGCCGATGGCGTTGAAGTTGCCGATGATGAAGGCGAAGGTGCCCACATACAGCGTCTTCTTGATGAGCCGGGCGAGGATGTCGTCCTGGCCGCCGCCCATCGCCCACCACAGACCGGCGAGCGTCATGTCGATTACCACCAGCGTCGCCGTCAGATACGCCACCTCACCGCCCAGCAGCCCGAAGCCACTGTCGATGTATTGCGAGAAGACCTGCGTGTAGCGGTCGATGACGGCCAGATCGTTCATGCTCAGAACCCTTCCACCGGCTGCGGCGTGTACTTGCCCTTGCCGCTGCCCCGGAAGCGCTTGCGGATTTCCGCTGCCTCGCGCATCACCTCATCCTCATCCACACCGGGTTCAATGACGGGCGCCGTCTGGCGCGCCGCGCTTTCGTCCTTATCGCTGGGCCTATCACCGCATCCGGCGAGCATGGCGCCCAGCACCAATACGGGAATCCACAATTTGCGCATCCGATTCTCCTGTCAGCGATAAAACGTCACGGGCTGTGGGGTGTATTGGCCCTTGCCACTGCCCCTGAACCGACGGCGGATCTCTCGCGCCTGGGCTTCGTCAGCGACGGCTTGCGCCTGGTCGAGCGCCATTGCCCGGTCTTGAGTGATCTGCAGTTGCTGCTGCTGAATCGCCTGCTTGGCCTGGAGCGCCAGAAGCTGATTGGTCGCCTGCTGGGCCTGCAAGGCGCCCGCGGCCGACTGGCTTTGCGCCACGATGTCGGCCAGCACCCCTTCGTCATCGCGCAGGTTGTCCATCGCCTGCGCCTGCACCCGGACGGTGGTGCGCAGCGATTCCAGCGATTGCGTCCAGCGCTCCCGAGCATCCAGCACCATCTGATCGCGGGTCACAGCGGCCCCGTACTCGTCGGGATACAGCCGCGCAAAATCCGCATCCATGCGCGAAACGTCGAAGCTCAAGCCCCTGGCCTCATCGACCAGGCGCGTGGTGGTGGCGAGCGTTGTGCGCAGCCGATTGATGCTGTCAAAGTTCAGCGAGGCGAGATTGCGGCCCTGATTGACCAGCATCTGCGCTTCGTTCTGAAGCTGGCGCACCTGGTTGTGGATCTGCTCCAAGGTGCGGGCCGCCGTCATCACGTTTTGCGTGTAGTTCGACGGATCGAAGACCGTGCGCCAGGCATGCGCCGACGGCGCAGTGGCCGCCAACACCACGGCCAGCGCGGCAAGGGTATGGGTTTTCATGGGGACACCTCCGAAGTGACAGGGATGGCAGAAGTAGGAACGTTAGAAGCAGAAACGGGGACAGCGGAATCGGATGACTCATGCTCAGTCAGCGGCTCGATCAACTCAGCCGCCCAATCCAGGCCGCGATGGCGCAGCCACCCGGCCGCAAACTCCTCACGGCCATGCTGGGCGAGCACGGCGTCGATGGCGCGTTGCTCGGCGGGCGTACCCGCCCCGGCAAAGGCCAGCGCCACCGGCCCCAGGTCCAGATCGAATAGGCGGTTGCCCAGCCGCGACTGGTAGTAGTAGTCGCGCTTAGGTGTCGCATGCGCCACGAGCTGAATCTGGCGGGCGTTCAGCCCAAAGCCTTCATAGATAGTTCGAATCTGCGGTTCCAACGCCTGCGGGTTGGTCAGAAAAACACGGTTCGCGCAGCTTTCGATGATGGCTGGCGCAATGGCCGAATCCCGAACGTCGGCCAGCGACTGCGTGGCGAAGATCACCGACACATTCTTTTTGCGCAAGGTCTTCAGCCATTCGCGCAAGCGCGCGGCGAACACCGGGTCGTCCAGAAAGAGCCAGGCTTCGTCCAGCACCAGCAGCGTGGGCGCGCCGTCGAAGCGTTCTTCGAGCCGGGCAAAGAGGTAGCGAATGACGGCATTGGCCGCCGCTTTGGAGGGCATCAATTCCTCCATCTCGAAGCCCTGCACGTCAGCGGTGCCCAGCCGGTCATGGTCGGCATCAAGCAATCGGCCATGCGCGCCACCCAGCACATAGGGCGCGAGCGCCTGACGCAGCTGATTCGATTGCAATAGCGCTGATACCCCCGTCATCGTCCGCTGCGCCACCGGCGCGCTGGCCAGACTGCCCAGCGCAGACCACACGGCGGCTTTTTCCTCGGGGCCGACGCTCACGCCTTCCATGGCCAGACGCCCCTCAACCCATTCGGCCGCCTGGCTGCGGTAGGCGGAATCGTCCACGCGCGCGAGCGGCTGAAAAGCCGCCTCGCCCTCCGGGCCCAGGTCGTGATACTCGCCCCCCAGCCCGAGGATGGCGGCGCGCAGCGACCGTCCCATCTCGAACACAAAGACACGCGAGCCCGTATAGCGCCGGAACTGCAAGACCAGCATGGCGAGTAACACCGACTTGCCCGCGCCCGTGGGGCCCACGACCAGCGTGTGGCCCACGTCGCCGATGTGTGTCACCAGCCGAAAAGGGGTTGCGCCATCGGTGCGCGTGACGATCAGCGGCGGGCTGTCCAGGTGGGTATTCCTCTCCTGCCCGGCCCAAACCGCAGACGCCGGCATCAGGTGCGCCAGGTTCAGCGTGGACACCGGCCACTGGCGCACATTGGCGTAGACATGGCCGGGCAACGACGACAGCCAGGCTTCGACCGCATTCAAGGTTTCTGGCACGACGACGAAACCGCGCGCCTCGATCGCGCGCGCCGCCAGGCGCAGTTTTTCATCGGCCACGGCGGCATCCGAATCCATCACCACCACGGTGGCGGTAAGCAGCCCGTAAGCCACGTCGTCCGAACCCAGCTCCTGCAAGGCGCTGTCCGCGTCCAACGCCTTGTTGTCGGCATCGCTATCCACGAGCGGGCTTTCCTGCTGAGAGAGCGTTTCGCGCAGCAGCGCCAGCACGCTCTTGCGTTTGGCGAACCAATGCCGACGCAGGCGTTTCAACTCTTTTTCCGCTTCGCTTTTGTCCAGACAAATAAAGCGGCTCATCCAGCGGTAAGCAAACCCCAGCCGGTTCAGATCATCGAGCATGCCGGGCCAGGTGCGTGTCGGAAAGCCACGCACCGACAACACCCGTAGGTGCGCATCACTCAACATCGGTGAGACACCGCCCACCAGCGCACTGTCGGCCAGCATCGCATCCAGATAGCACGGCACCTCAGGCACGCGCACCGGATGGCGACGGGTGGAAATCGTGCCATGTAGATAGGTCAAGGTCTCGGCGCTATCGAGCCAGCGCACCTCGGGCATCACGCCTTCGAGCAAGCCCGCGAAGCGCTGAGTTTCGGCCAGAAAGCCGGCCAGCCGTTCGCGCCAGTCCACGCCCTGGCGGGCGGCGTTCTCGTACAGCATGCGCCCGGCGCGTGCTTGCGTATCCTCGGGCGGCAGCCACAGCACGGTGGCGTGGTAGACGCTCTCAAAGTGCGAGCCGGCTTCCTCGAACGCCGCGCGGCGCTCCTCGTCGATCAGCCAGGACAATTTCTCGGGGAAAGAAGACACGGGATAATCGCCCGCCTCGCGCCGGTCGGCCTCCACAAACAAGGCCCAGCCCGAACCAAAGCGTTTCAACGCATTGTTCAGGCGCGCCGTGACGGCGACCAGCTCCGATTCGGTGGCGCTATCCAGGTCGGGGCCACGAAACCGCAACGTGCGCTGAAACGCACCATCCTTGTTCAGCACCACGCCATCGGCCACCAGCGCCGCCCAGGGTAGCCAATCGGCAAGCGGCGCGGGACGTTTACGGTACGGGGCCAGATTCATCATCGCCACCTCCCTATGCGTCCAGCAGCGCCGGATACTTCACATGACGCGCAAACACCTGCATGAATTGCACGTCCGTCCGCGCGCCCCACAGGGCCAGCAGGTGGCCAACAAACCAGCAGGCCAGGCCCGGCAACCACAGTTGCATGCCCAGGCCCACGGCGGCGGCGAGCGTCCCATTGGCAATGGCCACGGTGCGCGGCACGCCGCCCAGCAAGATGGGTTCGGTCAGCGCCCGGTGCAGCGGCGCCTCAAACCCTTCGGGCAAGTGGGAGGGCGCCGTCATACCAGCGCCCCGCCCGAGAAGGAGAAGAACGACAGAAAAAAGCTGGAGGCGGCAAAGGCAATGCTCAAACCAAACACGATCTGAATCAGCCGCCGAAAGCCTCCGCTCGTATCGCCAAAGGCCAGCGTCAAGCCTGTCACGATAATGATGATGACCGCGACAATCCGCGCAACCGGCCCCTGCACCGAATCCAGAATGGATTGCAGCGGCGCTTCCCACGGCATGCTGGAGCCGGCCGCATGCAAGGAACCTACGGCAAAGAGCAGAAACAGCCCGCCATAGCGATGTAGAAAGGCCAGCGCCTGGCCGTGAAAGGTAGGCGAATGGGCGGGTGAACATAGGGGTTTCATGAGCGTTCTCCAAAGGTGGTGGGGATGGGTTCCAACACGTAGCGCTCGCCATCCAGTCCGGTCACGCGGACGACCTCGCGCACTTCGCGGGCGGCGCCCCGTCCGGCCAGATAGACGATGGCATTCACGGCCTCGGCAATGAGCGCACGCGGCGCCACGCTGGCCGCTTCCAGGGTGAGTTGCTCCAGGCGCAAGAGCGCGCCGTAGGCGGAATTGGCATGCAGCGTAGCGATGCCGCCGGGGTGGCCGGTGCCCCAGGCTTTGAGCAGGTCCAGGGCTTCGGCGCCGCGTACTTCGCCCACGATGATGCGATCGGGGCGCTGGCGCAGGGTTGAGCGCACAAGCTCCGCCATCGAGGCCACGCCCGGCAGCGCGCAAAGCTGCACGCGGTCATCGTTTCTG
Organism: uncultured Burkholderiaceae bacterium; assembly: GCA_934525625.1. Lineage (GTDB taxonomy): Bacteria > Pseudomonadota > Gammaproteobacteria > Burkholderiales > Burkholderiaceae_B > Mesopusillimonas. The sequence goes on along the minus strand of CAKSZL010000006.1, from coordinate 166,062 downwards.
CATTGCAGCTCCACCGTGTCTTCGAGAATCAGGATGCGGTCGCCGCTATCGGCGATCTCATCGAGCAAGGCGTTCGCAAACGTCGTCTTGCCCGAACTGGTGCCTCCGGCGATGACAATGTTCAGCCGTTCGCGCACGGCCCCGCGCAGAAACGCCGCATGGCCGGCCCGCAAAATGCCGTCGCGCACGTAGTCGTCCAAAGTGAACACGCCCACCGCATGCTTGCGGATGCTGAAGGATGGCGCATACACCACGGGCGGCAACACGCCTTCGAAGCGCTCGCCATTCAGGGGCAGGCGCGCCGATAACAGCGGCCGTTCGCGATGTACCTCAGCCTGCACGCAGGCGGCCACCAGCCGGATGATGCGCTCGGCGTCGGCCGGTGAAAGCGTCTCGCCCGTAGGCTCCCGGCCACTGCGCAGCCGATCCACCCAGATGCGGCCATCGGGGTTGAGCATCACTTCCACAATGCCCGCATCGTCCAGCGCCTCGATAATGGCGGAGCCGAACGCCGTGCGCAGCATCTGCACGCCGCGCAGCCGCGCCGCTTCCCGGTTGGGATCGGACTCGTCACGCATGGCCACCTCCCTCGGTGTCCGGCCCCGCCGGTATTCCTTCACCCGCCGAAGCCATGCCGCCCATCCCCTCCACGGCCACGCCGTCGTGGAACGCTTCTTGCGCGGTCAAGCCATCCTGGGATAAGCCATACGGGTCAGGATAGATTTCGTCATGCACCTCGCGCACCAGGCTGCGGCCACGCTGCAAGTGGCGGGCAAGCTGGTCGATGAACTGGCCGTAGCGCTGCTTGCCCTGGGCGCGCGCCGCGTCCTGATGAGATTGAGGCACGGGCGTCGAGACGGTGAGAAACACCCGCACATAGATCGCCAGGGTTTCGATCAGGATATTCTGGTCACGATCCAATTTGTCCATCTGGCGCGAGAGCCGGTCCAGGCGCCGGGCCAGGGCCGCCTCGCGCTGGTCGGCCCCATCGGGCGAGAGAAACGACGCCAGGGCGGCGGCCACGAGCGACGATTTGGAGACGCCCCGGTGCGCGGCCAGATCCTCCAAGTGTCGGGCGTGACTGGGTTCGATAAAGAGGTTCAAGCGCGTGCGTTGACTCATAGCGGTATCCCATCGTCAGGGTCGAGCGCGGCCAGGCGAGCCGCGCGATGCAGGCGCCGGTCGGGTTCGATCGGCAGCGGCACATCGTCGCCCTCGTCGATCAGGGCCAGGTCGGCATCGGTATCCAGCGGCTCCATGGCAATCGCCCCTTCCAGTTCAGGGCGAAGCTGCAAGCCCCCTTCGTCGCCATAGTCAGCGCCACCCAACTCGGGAGACGTGGGCATCACGGGTGGCGGTGCCAACCCGCTCCAATCATCCGGCCGCGCGGCGGGCCGGTCGGCATAACTATCCATTGCCAACACCGGCGCGCTCAACACGCGCCGCGTAAAATTGCCGTCCTCGTAGTAGCGCAGCTTCTTGGCCTGGATGGGCGGCTGGCCGGCCACCATCACGATCTGGTCGGTGTCGGGCAACTGCATGATTTCGCCGGGCGTGCGCAGCGGCCTTGCCGTCTCCTGGCGCGAGACCATGAGGTGCCCGAGCCAGGGTGCCAGCCGATGCCCGGCATAGTTGCGCTGGGCGCGCAGTTCGGTCGCGGTGCCCAACGAATCGGAGACGCGCTTCGCGGTGCGCTCGTCGTTGGACGAGAACACGACCCGCACATGGCAGTTGTCCAGAATCGAATTGTTCGGGCCGTAGGCTTTTTCGATCTGGTTAAGCGATTGGGCAATCAGATAGGCGCGTAGTCCATAACCCGCCATGAAGGCCAGCGCGGACTCAAAAAAATCCAATCGCCCCAGGGCAGGAAATTCATCGAGCATGAGCAGCAACTTGTGCCGACGGATGATGCCGTCGGACCCATCCAGGGATTCGGTCAAGCGCCGCCCAATCTGGTTCAGCAGTAGGCGAATCAGTGGCTTGGTGCGCGAGATGTCCGACGGCGGCACAACCAGGTACAGCGACACGGGATTATCCGCGCTGATCAGATCCGCAATGCGCCAGTCGCAGCGCTCGGTGACGGCGGCCACAGTGGGATCGCGGTACAAGCCCAGGAACGACATGGCGGTACTCAATACGCCGGATCGTTCATTCTCGGATTTGTTCAGCACTTCGCGCGCGGCAGAGGCCACCACCGGATGCGGCCCTTCCTCCAGATGGCGCGTGGCCATCATGACGCGCAGCGTTGCATCGAACGTGCGCGCGGGGTCCGAAAGAAACGCCGCCACGCCGCGCAGCGTCTTGTCGCGCTCGGCGTAAAGCACATGCAGGATGGTGCCGACCAAGAGCGCGTGCGAGGTCTTTTCCCAATGGCTGCGCCGCTCCAGCATCCCTTCCGGGTCCACAAGGATGTCGGCGATGTTCTGCACATCGCGCACCTCGTGGATGCCCCGACGCACTTCCAGCAAGGGGTTGTAGGCCGCCGAGTGCGGATGCGTGGGATTGAAGTACAGGCAGTGTGAAAAGCGCGCTCGCCAGCCGGCGGTCAGCGTCCAGTTCTCGCCCTTGATGTCATGCACCACGCATGAGGCCGGCCAGCTCAAGAGTGTGGGCACCACCAGCCCCACGCCCTTGCCGGAGCGAGTCGGTGCAATCGCCGTCACATGCTCCGGGCCGTCGTGACGCAGGTAGGCCGGGGCTTCGCCTTCGAGTTTGCCGAGGAACACGCCCTCGGGCTTGAGCAGGCCCGCCGCCTCGATATCATCACGTTCGGCCCAGCGTGCCGAACCGTAGGTCGTGACCCGCTTGGCCTGGCGCGCCCGATGGACCGACATGGCCACCGCCGTGCCCGCGCCCAGCACCCCGCCCATCGAGGCGATGACGCCACCGCGCATGAAGACGTCCGGCGCATACGCCTCGTAGGCGTACCACCAGAAGAAGAGTTGCCACGGGTAGTAGACCGGCACGCCGCCGATATGACCGGCGGGCGGCCCCAGGCGCGGCGAATAACCGAGCGCCGCGGCCGTGTACTGCGTGCCGGCCCACACGCATACGCCGGCCACCGTGCAGACCACCACGATTTGTCCGACCAATACCCCCGTATGCGCCGCCGAAGCTTTTTCCACCACCCCACCCTCCACCATTCCGGTGTCGCGCCTGCACGCGAGTGCGTGCTGTGCCGACACGTGAACAGTCTCGATCACGGGCGCTGGAATACAAACCCGCCGGGGCGTAGTCCAGCGCGTTCAATGGGCAAAGCCTTATCCGGGCATCACACCGCCGCCTCACGGCGCGGTTCAAAAACAAATTGCTATCACAGCGGCATGGCTCGCGGCATCCCATTCGGAAGATTCAGCCGCAACCTCGCCCATTGAGGCCTATCATGATGTCGGTTCGACAAGGGGTCAAATAGCACGAATAGCAGTAACTGATTGATAGAAAAGAAACTATTAACCTCATCCATCCACAGAAAGCGGCAGATCGTTCTCGACTTCTCCACCAATAAACTGGCGCACAGCATCGTGAAAACGGCGGTCCTCCGGCCTCAAGCCGCCGGCGCGGTACAGCGCCGATGTATAGAACGCCGCCTGGCACTGCTCAATCGGCACATAACGCACCTCGTCGCGGGGATTGCGCGCAATCTGCGACTCGGCGATGAAGCTCACTCCGAAACCGGCCGCGACCATCGACAGCATGCCCTGGATGCTCGATGCGTATTGCGCAATGCGTGGCTCGGCGATGCTCTGGGCAATCGCCGCGCGCAATTGTTCGCTGCCGCCATCATCGCTCTCGGGATGGCACACGATCAGTTCATAGGTCTTCAGCACCTCGTGCGTCACCGCCTTCAAGCCCGCCAGCGGATGCGCCGCCGGCACCACCGCCCAGATTGGGTCATGCCACAGGCGCTGAATCACCAGATCCTCAAAGCGCACGCTGCCCACCGTAATACCGATATCCAGGCCATTCTCGCGAAGACTGCGAATCAGCGTGCCGTACTCGTATTCGGAGACATACAAATCAATGTCGTGCAGCGTTTCACGTACATGGGCGAGCAAGACATCAAGCTTGGGATGCGCCAGACCCACGGTCATGCCCGACAGGCCCAAGCGAATTCGATACTGGACGGCCTGGTTCTGCGTGGCATTGCGCCGCAACTCGGCATGGGCTTCCAGCACCCGGCGCGCGTCGGGCAGCAGCCTGCGCCCAGCTTCGGTGATCCGCGTGCTGCGTTGGGTACGCTCAAACAGTACCAGCCCCAGGTCGCTTTCCAGGCGCTTGATGGCCAGCGACAGCGTCGGCTGTGGCACGTTCAGGCGCTGGGCCGCGCGGTGATAGTGCAGCTCTTCAGCCAGTATCAGAAAGCATTGAAGGTATTGCGTCCTCATGCTCGGTGCCTCCTTGCCGCAAGGGAACTTTGTCCTTGCTGTGTGCCGGGCGGGGTGTCCGCCTGCCCGCGCTGTGTTCGGCCGGTGCGCGGATCACATGCCTGGCCTGTATCGACAGCGTATAGTCGTGAAGCTCGAAACCATGCCGGCTGCAAAGGGCCGCGACATGCTGCGCAAAATCGCCGTCGTCGAGCCAGTGTTCCGTACCCGTCTCAACGCAGGTCACACGGTTGCGCACCAAACGGTTGGCCAGGTCGAAATACAGCTTGCCGTCGCTGAACACCTGGCTGCTTAGCAAACCAGCCGCTTCCATATACTTCAGGGCGGCATACACGGCCGAAAGCGAGACCTGGATGCTTCGTTTTACGAGCCTGCGAGAGATATCGGCCACCGGCAAGGGCGCCTCGGCATGGGTGAGCACGGTCCAGACAGCCAGGCGCGGCAGGGTCACTGATACCCCTGCGGCACGAAGCGCCGCGCAGGCCGCTTCCATGCCTTGAGGGTCAGAACTGCGCATCAGCATGCCGGCCTCCCCCCAAGGGCGCGACTTGGTTCGAGCCGTGGAAAGCATAAACACCTCCTGCCTCGTTCACTTGTCTTCATTTGTACGCAACGCCTGGACAACGGTCTCGACGGTGGCCTGGACATCGCCGGATGTGGCGGCGGACTCAAGCATCAGGAAGGCGACATCAGGGTTCGATTCACTCAAGCCGCTGTGCACCGCTTCAGGTAGAGCCGTATGGAACAGCACGGCGGCGGCGTCGTTGTCCTGCACCGTTGCGGCAAGCCTATCAATGGACGCCTGATCCCATTCGTCGCCTTCCTGCTCGAACGGCACCTTGTCCAAGTTCAAGGCAGACACCAGATAATCGAGCCGGTCTGACAACACGATCACACTCACATTGGGTGCCGACGCCAGCGTGGCTTCCGCCTGAGCGGTCAACGCGACGAGCCGCTGCTTGAAGACCGCCAGATTCTGCGCCAAAGCCTGGCGCGCCTCGGGCGCCAGGCGCTGCAAGTCCGCCGCCACGATATCTGCCATACGCCCCAGGTTGGATGGACTGAGCCAGGGCTGGGCGGCAATGGGCGGGGTACCGGGGTTGCTCGCATTCCGGGCGGCGGCTTGCATGGCGATGCCGGGCAAGGCGCCATCAACGGGCTGTGCGGCATCGATTTCCACGATACGGATATTGGCGCGGCGCGCCAGTGGATACAAAGGATCGTCCGCCCAGAGCGAACGCAAGGTGAGCACCGCATCGGCCCGTTCGGCATCGCGCCTGAGCGCAGCCGCGCCGCGGCGATCAAAGTAGGAAGCCCAGCGAGTGTAAGGAAGGTTGGCGGGCACGGCGCGCACCACTTCGATGCCCGTGCCTTCGCTCAATGTCTCGGCCAGTGACACAACGATCGGATGCGCGGCCAGCACAGTTGAGATTGCAGGCGCACCTTCGGCGGAAGCGCTCTGTGGCTGGGCGACAGCCGTACCGACGGCCACCATCATGACGAGACCGACGAGCCAGCCAGATGCACGGTGCGTCACGGATCGGGACAGGCCCGCCACGGATGCGCTTTTTCGCCTGGGCAATGATTGTGTCATGCGGGATTTCCTTTCAGGGCGGGCACCAATGCCCGCGTGATGGCGGCAATGAGAAACACGACGCCGGTGACCAGAATGATGGCCCCGCCCGAGGGTACGGGCAGATCCAGTTCAATCGGCAGCAGAATGCCGGCGATGGTGCCGACAGTGGCGATGACCACCGATAGCCAGAAGAAGCCGCGCAACGAGCGCGACACCAGCCGGGCGGCGGCCGCCGGAATCACCAAGAGCGCCCCCACGAGGATGGCGCCGATCACCTTCACGGACGCCACCGTGACAATCGTCACCAGCACCACAAATAGGTAATCCATGGCCTTGACCGGCACCTTGCGCACCGCCGCCAATTGCGGATTGAAGCTCGCCAGTATCAGCCGGTTGTAGTACGGCAGTGTCAGCCCCATCGTCAGCAGCGCCACAACGGCCAGCACCGCCAAATCCTGGCCATTGACAGTCAGCACCGAGCCGAACAACACGTTTTCCAGAATGTGGATGTTGATGCGGGTGGCCAGCACCAGCAGCACGCTTGCGCCCAGAGCCAGCGACACCGACAGAAAGACGCCGATCAGCGTATCTGGCGACAGGCCAGTGCGGTTGCGCAGATAGTTCAGCAACACGCCGAACAACAGGCAGTAGCCGAACAGGCTCCCGTAAGGGCCGGTATAGGGTTCACCCAGCAGAATGCCGATGGCAACCCCCGTCAAGGCCGAGTGCCCCACCGCTTCAGAGAAGAAGGCAAAGCGCTTGACCACCACCAGCGTGCCCAAGCCGCCGAGCACCGGGCCGATGATGAGGCCGGACAAGAGTGCGTTGACGACAAAGCCGTAGGTGAGCGAACTCGGCAACCAGCCGCTGGCGGCCAAGTTCTGTATGCCTTCATGCAAGGTATCGAAGAGCGCACTCATGCCGCGCCCCCGATGTCGGATGCGCCTTCGGGGCGGTGATCGGATTCACCATCGGGGCGATGGGCGAACAGGCTCAGCAACCGCTCGGGCGTCAGCACGTCGGCGGGCCGTCCATCGAACAGCAGGCGACGGTTCAGCCCCGTTACCCGGTCGGCCAGGCGCAAGACGGCATCGAGGTCGTGTTCTATCCACAATACCGTCATGCCTGCGCTGCGCCATTGTGCCAACAAGGTCTCAAAGACCCGTACCCCGGCTTCATCCAGGGCCGCCATTGGCTCATCGAGCACCAGCAAGCCCGGCGTGGGAATCAGCGCCTGGGCCAGCAGCACGCGCTGGCGCTCGCCGCCCGAAAGCGCGCCCATGCGCCGCTTGCGCTTGGGCGCCATGCCCACGCTGGCAAGGGCATCGGTAATAGTCTGCTTCAAACGAGCCGACGTGCCGAAGAACGCGGGGCGGCGCTGCGTCATGGCCGCCATGAAGTCTTCCACCGTCATGGGCAGCCCCCGGTCAAACTCCAGGGCCTGGGGCACATAGCCGATGACACCCGGCTCGTCCGGCCAGTCCAGCGTCACCACGCCCCGGTGCGGCATCTGGCCGAGCAGGGTCTTGATGAGCGAGCTTTTACCCCCGCCATTGGGGCCGACCAGCGCGTGGACGGAGCCTGCGGCCACGTCCAGGGAGACATTGCCCAGGATGGCGGTGCGCCCCAGCGTCAGATCGACAGTCCGTATATGAATGGCGGGGCCGATCCGATGATGGGCACCGGCATCAGTACGGCTCTCACTCGGTACCGCCGATTTCTGCTGAATGTCTTCAGCCACCTCATTCATGCCCCAGCCTCCTGAATGGCCTTGACTACCACGTTCAGGTTGTGCGCCGTCTCGACTTCGAACTTTTCGGGCGAGTATTCACCATAGGAAATATGCGTCAAGGCATACAGCTTCACCCCTGTCTCACGCTGAATGGTGTCCACATAGGCCGAGGGGTAGTCCATCTCGGAAAAGATCACTTTCACGTCCAGAGTGCGCAACTGGTCGATGGTGGTCTTCATCTGCGAGGGGCTGGGTTCGATGCCGTGGGCGGGTTCCACCACGGCGGTGACTTCCAGGCCGAACTCGCGCAGCAGGTAATCGTAGGCGCCATGAATGGTGGCAACCCGCAGTTCGCCGCCCGGCGCTTGGGCCAGCTTGGCCAGGGCGTCGGCGCGCAGCTTGCGCAGTTTCTGCCCATAGGCACGGGCGTTGGTTCGGTAAGTATCGGCATTGTCGGCATCGAGCCTGCCCAGTTCACGGGCGATGGTGTTGATCTGGGCAATCGAAGCCGTTACCGACAAAAAGGTATGCGGGTTGACCACTTGGCCTGCGTCGGCGGCCCCGCCGCGCGCGGCAATGCCGGTGGCCGCCAAGAGCGGCACCTGGGCGTTGGCCTCGATCACGGGAATGTCGGGCGTATCGCTGGCAGCAATCATGCGGTCGGCGAAATCATCGTGGCCGATGCCGTTCAACACAATCACATCCAGCTCGCCGATGCGTTTGATGTCCTCGGCACGGGGTTCGTAGGCATGCGGGTTGAAGCCCGCCGGGATGATCGGCACGACTTCGGCCTTGTCCCCCACGATGTTAGCCACATAGCTGTAGTACGGGTGCAGCGTGATGCCGATGCGCAGCTTGTCGGCGTGCGCCAAGGCAGGCGCCAGCATGGCCGCCAATGAGAGAACCAGGGCCAATCGGCGGATACGGTGCAGTCGATTAACAGCAGAAAAGAAGAAGCGGACAAGACAAGTCATTCAAATGTTTCCTTCAGAATATGGCTGGTACGCCGCTCTCGCGTCACACCGGCATCGAATTGGGCGACGATTTGACGCCAGCCCGTGCGGAACAGACTATCTGCGTCAATCTGGCTGGGCGCAGAGACAAGCTGACTGCGATGGAGCCAAATGTTGGGTTCGCCCGCATCAGGATGAGGGTGAGTCGAGACATGGCCGCCATCATTACGGTTGCCCATCACCAGCAGCAAAGTTCCCGCAACCGCCGGTTCACGACTGACGCCCAGATACGCCACCTGCGCACCGCGCACCAGCCGCTGCCAGACATGCCCGCCCCGACGTTCGTGACTCATGTCCGCGACAAACGGCGCAATACCCAGTTCGGCCAGTTCCTCGATAGAAAGCGTGTCCTCGCTCAACTCGTCAAAGGCAATCCGCAAATCTGCGTACAAGCCTTGTTCGGCCGGCGTCAGGTCGCGGCGGGCGTCGATCTGGTGTTCGGCCATCGTCCGGACCGGCACACCTGCCGTACGCACACCAATGAACGCGGCCGCCGATGCCACGACCAGCGCACATGCTGCCAACACCCATGCGGTTTCATATCCGGCACCAGCCGGCCGAATGATTTGTGTGGCCATTAGATGGGTGCTCCTATTTCAGTAGGGTTGATCTCGACCACGTGGCCTGGGCCGCCGTCGGCCGCTTTGTTGCCATCAGGTTTGCTCGCCGGCATCCCATCCTCCCCCCAACGCCCGGTACAGGCTGACCGAGGCACGCAACTGGTCAGCCTGCCGTTGAACCGCCGCGTCTCGGGCAACGTAAAGTTCGCGCTGTACGTCCAGCAAGGTCAGTACGGTGTCGGCGCCTTCGCGATAGCGCGCTTCGGCCAAGCTCATGGCCCGTTCGGCCTGCCTCTGTGCTTGCTGTTGTGCGCTGACCTGCGCCTGGGTACCGGCCACCGCATCCAGCGCCTGCTGCACTTCCATGAATCCGTGCAAAATCGCTTGCCGGTAGTGCGCCAGCAATTCCTTGCGCTGGGCCTGCGCCAGTTCATGGCCCGCGGCCAAGCGGCCGCCCTGGAAGATCGGCGCCAACAATCCCGCCGCCAGCGAGTAGACCGGGTTATCGAGCACCCCGGACAGGCTGCTATCCGTGCCTCCCACAGTGGTCGCTAACGTCAAGCGGGGAAACATCGCGGCACGGGCCGCTACGACGTCCGCGTCAGCCGCCCGCAACCTGGCTTCAGCCGCCGCGATATCGGGGCGGCGCACCAGCAGATCGGAGGGCAGGCCGGCATGCACCGTAGGTACACGCAAGGTTTGAATGTCGGCGCCCGATAGGCCCGAATCATCGGCACGACCCATCCACAACGCCAGTAGCGCCTGGGCTTGAGCCGCCTGTTGGCCAAGCAAGGCCAGGTCCGCCCGCTGATTGGCCAACAAGGTTTCCTGCTGCGCCAGCGCCAGCGGGGTCTCCAGGCCGGCTTCCACGCGGGCTCGGATCAGCGCGGCCAGGCGCTCGGCGCGGTCGAGATCCGAGGCCGCGATGCCTATTCGTTGGCGCAATGATTGGGTGTCGATCCACGCCGCGGCCGTCTCGGCGCTCACGGTCACCGCCACCGTGTGCGCATCCAAGCCGCTGGCTCTGGCTGTTTGTACGACCGCCTGCCGTTCGGCGTGCAAACGACCCCAGAAGTCCACCTCGTAGCTAGCGGTCAATCCGAGGCCGTAGTTCGTTCCGACCGTTTCAGGGTGTCCGCCCAAGCGCCCCTGGCGGGATGCGTCCAAGTCGGCTGAGACTTCCGGCCAACGTGATGCCCCCGCGATCCGCGCCCATGCCCAAGCTTGCTCCAGCCGGGCGGCTGCGGCGGCCACGTTCTGATTATGATCTAGCGCCTGGCGCACCACCTCCGCCAGTTCCGGCGCTCCGAACCGCGCCCACCAGTCCGTAGTTCCCGCTGGCAAGGCTACCTGCGCATCATCGGCCTGGACGCGCTGCCACTGATCTGGCAAAACAGGCCGCTGGATTTCCGTAACCGGCTGCGCGGCGCACCCCGCCAAGGCAACAAACAATGCGGGCAGGACGCGGCGCGCGTTCATGTCCCACATATCATTCCCCCATCAAGGCCACGACCGGATCGAGCCGAGCTGCTTGCCGTGCCGGCATGATCCCGAAGATCAGTCCTGTGGCCAGCGCGCAGCCAAAGGCCAGCAGCATGGCGCGGACAGAAAAGATCACCGGAACATTCCATAAGATCAGCACGGCGCCGATGGCCAGCCCGATGACAACGCCGGCCACGCCGCCCGTGACCGACACCACCACGGCCTCGCTCAAAAATTGGCGGCGAATATCGCGCTGGCGCGCGCCCGTGGCCATGCGGATGCCGATCTCGCGTGTGCGCTCCTTGACGCTCATCAGCATGATATTCATCACGCCGAGGCCACCGACCACCAGCGAAATACCGGCGATCAAAGCCAGAAGCATGGTCTGCTGGCGCAACACCTCTTTTCTACCCTGGACTTGGGCGGCGCTGTTGATGACCCGAAAGTCATCCGTACGGCGTGCGCGATACAACGCCTCGTTGATGTCGGCCACCGTTTGATCCAGACTATTCAGGTTCTGCACCATCACGGACACGTAGTCCAATTGGGGCTTGCCGTACACCCGCCGGCTGGCCGTGGAGTAAGGAATCAGCGCCAGATCGTCGTCGCTGCTATTGCCGCTGATCAGGCCTTTTTCCTCCATCTCACCGATCACCCGAAACGGCATGTTGTCCAGCAAAATGTACTGGCCCATCACCTGTCTGGGATGGGTATCGGGAAACAGCCGCTCCCGAGCCGCTTTGCCCAGGACGATGACGGGTGCAAGCGCCTCATCATCTGCGGATGTGAAGAACACGCCGTGACGCACGCGCCAGTTCAAGATGTCGCGCGCGTCAGCGGTGACGCCCCATACATTCGAAGAGAACGTTTCACCTCCTGCGCGCAACAGGGCCGACTCGCTCAGGAAAGGCATGGCGATTCGAACGTTGGGCACCTGGGCAATTACCTGCGCATCATGCTCGGTAAACTCGCCCTGCATGCCGGTTGCCTGCTCGACATCGGGCACCACGTACATCCGGTGCGTACCGTATAGCGCAATCTGTTGCAGCAGTTTCTCGTTGCTGCCTTGACCCACGGCCACCAGCACGATGACCGCTGTGACGCCAATGATGAAGCTGAGCAGAGTCAGCAGCGTCCGAAAACGATTGACCCAGAGGGCGCGCCAGGCACCGGTCAAGGTTGCTCGGGTGTCGCCAAGCCATGACGGAACGTCGTCCCCTGTAAACCGGGGAGCGGCGGGCGGCAGTGTTCCTGCACGTGCGCCAGCACCCAATCCCGACAATCCCGTATCCTGCACAACGGCCCCATCACTGATGCGCACGATGCGCCGCGCCTGCGCGGCCACCTTGTCGTCATGCGTAATCAGAATCACGGTATGTCCGGCCTCGGCCAGTTCATGCAGCAAGGCCATGACCTGAGCGCCGCTGTGGCTGTCCAGCGCCCCGGTGGGTTCGTCGGCCAGGATCACTTGGCCGCCATTCATCAGGGCGCGTGCAATCGATACGCGCTGCTGTTGGCCGCCCGACAGTTGTGTGGGCCGAAAGCCGGCCTTGTCGGCCAGGCCTAGTCGATTCAACAAGCCCGAGACACGAGCGGCGCGTCTGTCGGCGGGCATGCCCGCATAGGTCGCCGGCATTTGGATATTGTGCGAAACATCCAGAGTCGGGATCAGGTGATAGCCCTGAAACACGAACCCAAAAGCTTCGCGGCGCAGCCGAGCCAGTTCATCCACCGACATCCCGGCCACGTCGCGGCCCGCAAAGTGGTAGCTGCCCGATGTGGGTTTGTCCAGGCAGCCCAGGATGTGCATCAGGGTGGACTTGCCCGAACCCGAGGCGCCGACGATGGCGACGAACTCGCCGGCCTGAAGCGTCAGAGAAATCCCATGCAGCACTTCAACGGCGGGCGCACCGTCCCGGCCGCCGTACTGCTTGCGGATTTCGCTCAATTCAATCAGCGGTGTATCGGATTGCGCATCGCCTACCATCGCAACCTCTGCGAACCGCTCTGCTCGGATACGCCAATGACCAGTGCGTCGTTTTCTTCCAATCCCGCCAAGACCTCGGCATGCAAACGATCCCGTACACCCAGCGAAACCTGTCGCCGTTGCAACTGATCGTTCGCCAGGACCTGAGCCGAGAACGCATCTTCGCGGTCGCCAGGCGTCAAGGCGGACAAGGGCGCCAGCAGCACATCGTTGACGTGGTTCTGAACAAAGAACACGCGGGCGCTCATCTGCGGCATCAATGCACCATCAGCGTTATCGACATCGAACACGGCGGTATAGGTGACAGCCTTGCTCGCTTTGGCCGACTCGCCCGCCGGCTCAGTGGTTTTGGTGGGCGGCGCGGGCAGGACCTGGCGCAGCCGGCTGTCCCAGCGGCGGATTTCGCCCTGTTCGGTCAACAGCCCCAAGGTCGTAAAATAGACCGGCATGTCGGAGCGGATACGGCCCACGTCCGCTTCCGACACGTCGGTCCAGACGGTCATGCGTGTCAGATCGGCCAAGCGCAGCAAGGTGGGGGTCTGGTAGGTCGCGTTCAGGGTCTGGCCTTCCCGCGCCTCCAGCGTGATCACCGTGCCGTCCATCGGCGCATAGATTCGCGTGTAGCCGAGCAGCGCTTCATTGCCTTCCAGCGTGGACTGCGCGCCGGCGATCTGCGCTTTCAGGTTGGCGACGCGCGCCTGGGCCACGCGCAATTGGGCTTGCGCATCCTGCAAGGTTTCAATGCTGGTCGCTTCCTGGCGATGCAGCCGTTGCTGACGAACGGCCTTGTGGCCGGCCAGTTCGCGTTCGGCTTCCTGCTCGGCCAACTGGGCGCGCAGACTGTCCAGCCTGGCGCGATCCGCATTGACCGCCGCCAACTGGATGGCGGGATCAATCTCGACCAGCAGGTCGCCCTTGGTCACGGCATCGCCGACATTGACGGCAATGTGTTTGATCTGGCCGGACACCTGAGCGCCGATATCCACATAGCGATGGGGCTGCACGTTACCCAGGGCGGACACGGACAATTCCAGATTACCGCGCCGCACCGGTTCTGTTTCGATCACATTATGGGTGCGCCAGAGCGTCCACCAAAGCAGCAACGCCAACAAGGCCAAACCAATGATGATAAACAGCCAGCGTGCGGTGGACCTCCGGGAAAACAACGACATGCGACAACGACTCCCGAAGCGCTACGGACGCGCGTTTAAATCAATGCGTGCCACGCTTTCCGTGCCGTCGGCGCGATAAGCTGGACGCTGCGCGTTGTCGGGCCGCTTCAGGACGGTGGCGCAGGCCGCCGCAAGCGTACAAACAGCAAGCGCACTGAGAAGCCCTAAGCGATGACGGATAGCTTGAATGGATATGGTTGCCAGCATCACAGCCCCTCGATATCGGATTTATCCAATTCGACCGTGTGCCCAACCCCGGCATTCATGAACACATAGAAGTCGTCCTCAGGCAGATCGAAACGGAATTCGGAGCGTTCATCCAGCCTGCCTTCCACCAGGATATTATCGTTGTAGTCCAACACTTCAATGGGTACGCCGACGGCTCCCGAGCCATCGGAGAAACCGCCCTTGCAGACCACTTGCGGGCCTTCGACCTTGCATTGTGCGACCGGCAAGTGGGCCCAGGCTGACGATGAGAACCCGAGCATCGCGGCAACTCCCGCGGCGCATAATAACTTGAGGGGAAAAGCAGTAGGTGGAGGAGCATCTATCATCATTATTTATCCTTAATGAAATTAGCGGTTGCAGGGGACAGCTCGCCAATGTTCAAACCAGTGTGGTACACCTGACCATCAGTGGCCTGGATAGTGAGCCAGATCTGGTCATCAAGCGTTGTGCCGGGCGGTATCGCAATCTCGACCTCACGGCGCCACGGTGAACCGATGAAAAGGTTGCCCGCCGTGCGCAGGTTGCGTGGTTTGCGGACTCTTAAATAAACTAGCCCGATCCCCGATTCGCACGCCACATCGGTGAATGAATCGGGGCATGACAGCCGCAACTCGAAAGCCTTGATGAATACGCCGTTGGGCGTGCGCTTGGGCGCCCGCAGGTTGCTTTCCGCCAGCACATAGAACCACGGGCCGATTTGACCGTGCAGGGCATCGGCGCGCTGGATGCTTGTGGCTGGCGCCTTCCACAGTTTGATGCCCAGCAGAACAGGGATGACGATGAGCGCGGCAGCGCCCGTCGCACATGCCAAGTGGCGCAACCCAACCCTGGCACGTGAATGAACCCCAACCTTTGAATCACCGTAATCTTGATGCTGGTTCTGCGGCGATGGAAGGCGTGCACGACGCGGCGCCTGTTTTGGCCTCCACGGCCAGTAGGTGATGGTGAGAACCAGGGCGACCGCTGCGACCGTCAACCAGCCAAACCACATAACCGCGCCGAAGGCAGGCAGCCACGCTTTCATGCACAGCCACTGGGTCCAGACCAGCAGAGCAAAGCCCAACAGCCGGAAAGCGAGACGTTGCCGAGCGAAGGCGCGGCGGCCAAGCAATACCTCGCCCTCGCGGTCAGTGGACAGGGCCAGCAAGGCAAAGCCACATAGGTTCAATGCAAACACGAATAGATACCAAATAGAGGCTAGCTGCGGCATCATGCTGAAGCTCCGACAAGCAGCCACCAACACAGCAACGAGGCAGCACCCGTCCAGATCGCCAGCCACAGCCAGGCACGAACCGCGCTACGCGCATGGAAGACCCAGAGCAGTATGGGAATACCGATCAAAACACCAGGCCTGAGCGCGATAATCCGGATCTGGATTTCAGGGAAGGACATAAACGCCACCAGCAGTAGCGTGGTCAGCGCCGTCGTCAGCGCGTAGCCGCCAACGGTCGCTGCCAGTACGCGGGAGGCCACACCCAAGCGGTGACGCAACGTTGGATTTATCGTCGGGATGGACGAAGATTGGATCATGCACCGATCTCTTTTAGTCGAGGTTTAAGCCGCTGAGCTTGCCAGAACCAGCGCCGACCTAGCTTCCACGCGATGGCGGCAAACAAGACCCCAAAACCGAGCATAGTGAAGTCAAAGCCTGCCAGCGGCCAGTCTCCAGCAGGGATGGTCACGCCCAGGTGCCGATCCGTAGTCAACGCATTGACAAGGGGGATGAGCGCGTAAGCCGTTGCTGCCATCCAAAGTATTTCGACCCAGGCGCGCTTCTCTGGACGCAAAGCAGCATAAAAGAACAACCACCCCCAGGTGATGAACATTACATCCAGTTCCCACGCGGCACGCTCGGCCATATTCACCGGCAGCAGACGGTTGGCCCAGAAGAAAGCGGCTACTGCTACGGGCAAGCCGGCAAGAACTGCGATATTGATACTTGCTACCAGACTGACACCCCAAGAAGCGTCGCCGCGCCTTGCGTGTTTCTCGCGGCGCTTGACCACCCAGAGTACAAGGCCAGTGGCTATCATCACGCAGCCAAGCAAGCCGGACAGGAAATGCAGCCAACGCAAAGGATAGTTGGCGTACCAAGCCTCGTGTAGAGAAACAAGTGTAAGGTACCAAGCTACGCCCACATCTTGCCCACCAATGACGGCAAGACGCTCGCCATTCATTGCATCGAAACGCACCGCAGTGGAGTCGGACAGCACTCGCGTAAGTTCGGCGCCGTGTGGGCGCAAAGCATCGACGACCAGACCCTGATCTTCCAACCTCCTGACCATAATCTGGCCCACCGCACCCCGCCCGAACACTGACTCTGCCTTCGAGATAACGTCCTCCATCGGTATTTGAGGGCGTTGTTCTATAGGGATTTCAGCTGTTCTAATAGGCTGTGCTGTTTCATAGCGCTTCACCACGCTTTCAGGAACAGGCAGGTAGTGCTGGCTGTAATAGACCAAGCCCGTATAGAGAATCATGACGAAAAACGGAAGAGCCATGACGCTGCTGACGTTGTGAAAATCCAACCAGCTTCGTTGTCCTTTACCGGGACGAAAAGTGAAGAAATCCTTGAAAATTTTTTTGTGTACGATCACACCAGTAACCACCGACCCCAGGGCCAGGAAGGCACAGAGACCCGCTAGGTAGATACCAGCCCAAACGTCCATGTAATGAAACTGGTGATGCAGACGGCGGAAAGCCACCCCTCCTTCAGTGGCACGTACTTCCGCAGGTAGGATCTCTTTCCCGGTTAATGGATCAAAATGCCAAGTCTGGCCTCCTGGAAACGACCGCGCCAGTAAATGGATCCGGCTGGCTACATTGTCTGGATGATTTTGAGCATGAGGCAACTTAATCTGCCAGATATTGGCATGTGGTGCTCGCTCGGCAAGCAAGTCGAGCATCCATTCGACTTGCTGCCCTTGAGAGCTTTGATGAAATCGAACCTCTATAGGAAGCTCTGGTTTCATCCAACGATTAATATCCACTAAGAAGTAAGATGCGGTTCCTGTCACAAAAATAAAGAACAACAGCCATCCGATGAGCAGACTGCCCCACGTGTGCAACCACGCCATATTTTGACGAAAATGCGATTTCATTAATTGGCTCGATAGACCTAGAGCTAATGCATGGCGCTGTAATTCAGCCATACCATCTACGCGTCGAATCAAAAGGCATACTTCAGATTGATTGCGAAATTACGTGGAGCCCCAAAGAAATTTTCCATCCATGATCCAACGGGATCTCTGCTAATTGTGTCATAGTAACGACGATCAAAAAGGTTGTTTACGTTCAAAATCACTTCAGCTTGTTTATTGAACTGATATCTTGCCATTAATCCAAACAAGGCGTACCCCCCTTGCTGGACATGGGAATTTTCTCCTGAAAGACTTTCTCCTGAAACATAAATTCTGCTTTGAACTCGAATATCACCACCCACCGTCCAGCTAGATTCGGGAATGCGATAGCTGGTGTAAGCGCGAAAACTATGTTTGGGAAGATACGTACGATAAGACTCTCCCTTTCTATCACCGTTTCCGTATTCGCTTTGAACGTAGGTATAGCCTAATCCAATCTGCCAGCCATGAGACAACTCACCGTTAAGACCCAAATCCAAACCATTACTGACGATTAGTCCTGATGCTGTGTAGCAGCGACTGCCAAAGCAATCGGTTGGTCCCATATTAGGAACTTGCTCCGCAATATTTTTTTGCTCAAGTCTAAATATAGCCGCAGAGAAATTTAAGCGTCCGTCATAGAGTTCGCTTTTGAGCCCGATTTCATAGTTTTTCCCGATTAGTGGATCGACGGTGCCACCGTCAACGGTCAAATAGCTTTGTGGTTTGAAAATATCGGAATAGCTTGCGTATACAGTGTGGTTATCATCAATGTCATAAAGCAAGCCGCCGTATGGTGAAAGAATGGAGCTCTCTTTCTGGTTTTGAGTGCCGGCTCTTGCGTATTCGTACCAACTAAGGCGAGAACCGAGAATTACCTTGAACCGATTTGATATGTTGAGACGCGTTGCTGCATAGATACCACTTTGTTCGGTCTCATTTTCATCAGGCCATTCTGGAAAATTTGGCGCAGGGCTATAAAGACTCCCGGGGTTAAAATCATAGACATTTATCGCTGAAGTAATACGTGGCGTTAAACGTTGCCGGTCCTTCATTTTTGAATAGGATCCTCCCAGGACTAGCTCATGGTCTCTACCGAAAAGATCAAAAGGGCCGCTAGCATATACATCAAATGCATCGGAAGAGAACTCCCTTTCCATCAATGCTCTTGCTAAAACCAAGCCGTCACCTGTAGTCATGTCAAGCCCAGAAATCGTTGTTGGTTCGAGATAAGAGCTAACCATATTGACATCCGTGTCGGCATGTGTGTAGTTTGCTTTTAGCGTCCAACTGGCTGGAAGTTCCTGGTCAATATTGAATGAATAAATAGTACTTTCTCGATCGCTTTCAGCGTTTCCAATTCCGAAAAAACTGGATCTCGATAGTCCTAAATCTTCCCCTCCAGGCCCCATCGGAACGCCGTAAAAACCATTGAACTTATCTTTTTGGTACATTAAGCTAAAGCCGACTGTAGTCGTATCGGTCAAGTCAGCTTCTACGATGCCGTAAAGACCTTTTCTATTCTTGAAAACATAGTCGGAATACGAATTTTCATCGTTCCATGCGGCTACTAGTCGACCTCTTACTCGTTCGGACTCGGTCAACGAGCCCGAAATGTCACCTACTAATCGTTTTTGGTCCCATGACCCAACAGAGGCTTCGACCCGACTTTGTAGTTCTCTAGTTGGCCGTTTCCGAATCAAATTGATTGTGCCCCCAGGTTCTCCAGCCCCTGACATTAGCCCCGAAGCGCCTTGCAGTATCTCAACCTTATCAAGGAACGCCGTGTCTGGTGTGGCGGCACGATTTCCGTCGCCTATTCCTATAGGATTTGGTATCCCGTCATATTGGCTTTGTGCAAGGAATCCACGAATATAGTATTCAGGCCCGGCATGCCCTATATCCGTAGAATTGACTCCGCTGGTACTTTCAAGGACGTCATGGACAGTCGTTAGCCCGAAATCATCCATTTTCTGCCTGGACACCACAGTCACTGTTTGCGGTGTTTCGCGTAGAGACAAGTTGAGCTTGGTCGCGGTGCTGGAACTACTGGTGGTGTAAGAACCAGTACCTTCCGTCATACCATCGTTGGAGCCGGTCACGGTCACTGGCGCTAATTGCGTCGTCTCCGCCGCCCTCCAAAGATTGATGGTGTTCCCCTCCCGCGAATACTGGATTCCCGTGCCAGCCAATAATTGACGAAGGGCTTCCTCCGGTGCCATCCTTCCACTGACAGCTTCCGCGGAATATTCCCGTACCAAATCAGTCGTATAGATGAATTGCAGCGACGTTTGCTGCCCAAGCTGCAACAGCGCATCACTGAGTGACTGCCGTTGGATATTGATCTGCGTGGCGGCTTCCTGCGCCCGCACCGGCTGCGGCGCGGCCATCAAGGCCAGGGAAAGCGCAACGGCCAAGCTGGACAAGGCTGCTGAAAAGGCGGTCGCCGAATGGCTGCCGACCGCCTTGCGCGGAGTGGGGGTCTTCCTGTCAATCACGAGAAATGTTCCTGGTAAATATATCTAGAGCACGTAGCGCTCTCATCCCTTTGGCCAAAGGATCTCGAAGAGGTGATGCACAGCACAAAAAGCACCCCCTCATTAAGTAAGACGGACGAGTCCCAGAAAACCCTGAATCAAATCTCAAACAAAGTTGTAACAAGAATGATTCTTGTTCCGTTGTATACCGATGAGCGGCAACCAGCACCAAGCCTTGGAGGATTGGCTGATACGCGACTTTGCGGGGAGGTAAGGGCGACGGCAGAAAACCGTCGTGGCGGTCAGCGCAACAAAGCGAGATTTGCGCCGCCATCGGGGCGGCGTACAACAACGATCGGAAGGTGGCTCTGCAAGGCCTGCAGAAACCCCTCGGCATCCTGGATGCTGAAAACGCCCGCCATGCGTAGCTGGCGAAGCCGGTTATCAGTGAGACGTATGGGCTGCGACAGGTAGCGGTTCATTTCCCGCACCACATCCTCAAGCGGCTGGTCTCTGAAAACGACCTTGCCGTGATGCCAGGCGGTCAGCATGGATACATCGGCCTGCTCGATGGCCAGCGGCGAATCAGGCCGTGCCTGGGTGGCCGTGCCCGCCGTCAGCATGACTTTCTCCCGGTTCCACCAACTGCCCGAGATCACTTCAACGGAGCCTGTTTGCACTGCCACCGCTACATAATCCGGTTCACGACGGACGTTGAAGATCGTGCCGGTGACCCGCACCCCCACGTCGCCGATCTCGACCAGGAACGGCCGCGCGATCTTGCTGGCGACATTGAAAGTCGCTTCGCCGCCGATCAGTTCGACGACCCGCCGTTTTGCGTAGTAGCGAACGACAAGTTCAGTGGCGACGTTCATCTCGATGGTTGAGCCATCCGGCAACGCCACCTGGCGCTGCTCGCCCTGAGCGGTCGCATAATGCAGCACATGAGTGGGGGATTCCGTCCCATAACCGTAGACGACCACACCGCCCACCAGCGCCGCCGCACAGACCGAACCCGCGCCGACCAGCCAGCGACGGCGGGACTGCCGGCGCAACTCCGCCGGTGGCTCCGGCGCTTCCAGCAATTCACGCAAATCATCTTCCGGCAGCATGCTGGTGGCCTGCCAGATTTCATCCAGCGCCCGGTATTCCTGCTCGTGCCGGATATCGGCCTGTCGCCATTGTTTGAAATCGTTCCGTTCAGCCACGGTGAAATTGCCGGAATGCACACGGGCGAACCAATAGGCTGCTGCGTCGCGAGGGTCGTTCGGGAGTTTTGGGCGTTTAGTGGTCATAGCGCGCAGGAAAGCCGATGGGTTGCCATCGGCATCGTTTTCTACCCCTTCATTAGGTAAGACGTTTGAGAAGGCAAAAACCCTGAATCAATGCGGCGCATGATTGTGTAACCTTTGGCGAAGATGTCTGGCCGCCCGGATCATGTACTTCTCGACCATGTTGACCGAAATGCCCAGCTTCTGCGCAATTTCTTCCTGGGTGTAGCCCTCAAGCCGATGCCACAAGAATACCTGACGGCATTTGAGCGGCAGTTCGGCCAAGGCTTCCTTGAGCGATGCCAACAATTGCGCCGTGCGCGCCTGGGCATCGGGGTCGCTCAACAAGGGATGCTCGTCTTCACCGAGTTCATGCAAGGGAACCGCATCAAGCAGCCTGGCGCGTCGGTGCTCGTCAATCAGACGGTTGTGTACGCTGCGGTGTAGATAGGCGCGGGGACTTTCCAGGGTGCCTGTGTCGTTTTCCAGAGCTCGGACAATGGCGTCATGCGTGGCGTCCTCGGCATCCTCGCGGCTATCCGCCCGTCGCGCCCACACGCCGACCAGCTCGCTGTAATGAGCGAGCCAGCCTTTCTTGGGAGCGGATGGGCGAGACATGACGAAATGAGGGGTAAGCCAGCGTATCAAACCTCCCATGTTAACAATAATTCTCATTTAGATGTAGAAAGTCGGTTCGCTACAGCGCCACACCCCTCTGCCTGCCAAACGTCCACGTCGCCCGGCCGCCTTCGATGGACACCGACATGGATTCACCCAGGCGCTGCGCCAGAACCGGCCGCCACGGCACCAGCACGAAGCCCAGCCCATCGTCCAGCATGGCATAGCGCCCGCTTGCCAGCATCACGGAGCGCCGATAGACGCCGCTGGCCTGGCCGTCTTCGCCAAGCGGCTGATAGGTCAGGCCCGTCTGGATGGCAAGTTTCCGCGCCACCGCAGTCACTTCCCGCTCGCGCAAGGTGTTAAGCAACCCACGCGCAACGATGACGCGCCCCCCTTGTCGTCGGGCGAGCCCTTCACCGTCAAGGTAGGCCGCACGCGCCCGCATAGCTTCTCGCACCTCGCCGCCGAAACCTTCCCCCGTCAACTCCTTGCCGCCATCGATCAATTTGCGATCCAGCCAGGTCGCGCCCGGCGCATCAATCTGGCGCGCCAGCGGCAAGTGCGAGCGCACGGTGACGTTGATGCCGTGGCGCATTTTCAGGTCATGTTCACGGCCGCGCTGGATGAGATCGGCGGGCACCTTCCAGGTGTCGTCGTCCATGCGCTCGACAATCTCGGCGCGGCGCAGGCTTTCGAGCCGCATCACATGCGAGCGCACCATGGCCTTGGGGCTGGGCAGGCGCGCCAGGTCTTTATCGCGGCCTCGCCGGGCTTGCCATTCCTCCAGCTCAGCCAGGTGATCGGACGGACGGTAGATACCGCCGCGTGCCGACCGCTCAATGTTCTGGTCGGCGGCGCTTTCCGGGATGGGCCGCACCTCCACCACGCCGCCGGTCGGGAAGTCCGCCAGCACCATACCCGGCGGCAGCGCAAGGTAATGGGCGCGGCCATCGGCGCCATCAATGATGATATAGCCCTTGTCGTAGAGTTCATTAGCCAGCCCCTTGTCGGCGATGCGCCCGATGATCGGCGCGCGCAACTCCGGCCCGCTTTCGATGACATGTTCACGCGCCTGGCCGCGCATGGCCCGGTGCATGGCGCGCAGGATGTCGCCGCGCTCGCCAAGACTTCGCAAGGTAGCCTGCATCTGGTCATCGAACCGCCACTGACTCGCAGCGACGGGATGCGCCAGTCCCATGCCAGCCAGGTGCTGCACGCGAGCGGCCAGCGCGCGCTGATAAGACACATCGCCACGCAAGCCCGAACCATCCAATAGGCCGGTGTCGCCCGCCATACGCAAGAGCGTGCGATCCAGCGTAGTGAAGCGTTCCTGCTGGATTTCGCGTTGCAGGGTATCGGCGATTTCCCGCTCGGTGCGCGGCCCCAGCCATTCGGTGGCCAGTTCAGAAGCGCGCTCGCGCATGCCATGGCTCATGTATTCGGGCGCGATGACCAGATCCTGGCCGTTATCGGCGCGCCCACGCAGGACGATGTGGGTGTGCGGATTGTCCGTGTCGTGATGATCCACCGCCACCCAATCCAGCCGGGTTTGCAGATCAACTTCCATGCGCCGCATCACTGTGCGGGTAAAAGCGCGCAAGTCGCCCAACTCGCCCGCGTCCTCGCTGGAAACGATGAAGCGGAATTGATGGCGGTCGCCCTGGCTGCGTTCAATGAAGCCGCGCGTGTCCGCCGCATCGGTGTCGGCGCCATAGGCTTGGCCGCGCTCGCCTTCGCGGGTCACTCCGTCGCGCTCGATATAACGCAGGTGTGCGGCGATGGCATCGGAACCCGCTTTGACCATGACGAAGCGCGATTTGATGATGACACGACGGCTGCGCAGCGATGGGGAACCACTGCGTAATCGGGCCGCTACCCGACCCCGGCCGAACTGGCTGCCGCGACCCGCGCGGCCAGCCTGGCCGGCTTTGGCCACCTGGCGGCGCACCAGCGCCACAAAGCGTTCGCCACCGCCACCGCGCTGCCGGGGCGGCCCTGGGCGGGGCCGAAAGCGGTCGTCGTCAGTGTCAGCCATTCACCACCTCTTTACCAACGCCAGCGCAGCCCAGCGCAAGCGGCACTCCGCGCAAGTCGTATCCATGCGCCTTTGCGCCACCAGACGGCACACGCACCCTTGGGTGCCGTGCCGTCCCCCCACACGTGCAGACAAGGCTTTGCGGCCAACCCCGTGCTGGCCCTTTTATCTTGCCCTCGCCTTTACACCGCGCCTCTCGCCGTCGCCCGGGCGATGGCGACCATCCGCCGACCCGGCCGATGCCGGGCGCGTCATGCCCACGCGATGGCCGCAGGCCGGGCGGGCGTGGCGTGACCGGCGAGCCGGGACGAGGGCAAGCCGTCTGCACGGGAGGCCGCATATTGCGTGCGGCGGCTGCCGCAACGGCCGGGCATTGCGCCACGCACTCGCGCCGCACGGCGCGGTGCGGACAATGTGCAAGGCAATGACCCAAGCGCATGGAGTTCACGGCGCGCTCCACACCCACAGCGGCACGGCCACGCCGTAGACCGCTGCGTGCGAAACCGGGCCGAAATAGCGGCTGTCGAAGGACGCCGAATGTTCAGTGCCAAGCAGGAACCATTCGTTTTCAGCGAGCAGCCGGCAGCCCGGCCAGGCCACGAGCGGCCGGCCCAGGCTGTCGTGCGTTCGCGTCAACGCGCGGATGCGGCCGTTGATGCGGACGATGCCATCGCGCACGCACACATGCTCGCCGTAGCCCGCGGCAATCGGTTTGATGAGCGGCACGCCGGCGGGCAGATAACCGCGTTCGGCGGCCAGCCGTGCGGCGGACGGCGGCAAACGCACGAGAATGGCATCGCCCACGCGCGGCGGCTGCGCGCGGATGACATAGAAGCCACGCGGCATGCTGTCGCTGGCGTTGTAGACCAGACGCGGCGCATCGGCGGCCAAGCCGTCCGCCGGTGAGTCGGAGCGCAGCAGACCGGGCGCAAAGATGGCCGCCAGCCCCACGGCCATGCCGATGAGCACCACAGCGCGAGTGCGCCGCGTGGGCCAGCATGGGAAAGACACCACATCAGACAAGCCCGCAGGCGTGAAAGCAGGAGTGACAACAGGTTTGACATTACGCATGGCGATCTGCCTGCAAGGCGCGGCGCGCAAGGTAGGCGGCATGCCGTTCAGCCGTGTAGGCCGGCGGCGCCTGCCGGGCCGCAAGCCGGTTGGCCACGGTGCGCCAGTAGGCGGGTGAAACCGCCACCGGCGCGATGCCTTCGGCCTCAATCGCGTCGATCAACGCCAGCACCGTTTTGACGTTCAGCTTGCCATCGACACGCAGCAGCAGGCGCGCGCCGGGTGTGACACCGGCGATGCGCTGGACGACATCCAAGGGCGTCGCCGCCTGCATCACGATCAGCGTCCAGGCCACCGTGCCATAGGCATTGGCCGCCCAGCTCACGCGGCAGCAGACGGCGCCGGGCAGGAAGATGGCGAGACGCCGGTAGTCGTCCAGGCGCACGATGCGCTGCGGCGCGCCAAAGCGCAGCCGGATGCGAATGTGTCGCCCAACCGTCGCCAGCGCAACGCGCGTGAGCGGCACGGGCGGTTGCGCAAGCGATGGCATGGATGACTGCACAGGTAAGATCGTCATGACTTGCTCTCCGGGAACTCGCGCTCCAGAAGGGCGCGCAGCATGGCGGCGGCGGTCATGCCGCGCTGGAAAGCAGCCACCTTGATGCGCCCGCGCAGTGCGGGCGTCACATCAATGGTGAGCCGGGCGGAATAAGCGGATGCCACCCCCTCGCCACGCCGCACCCAGGCAGTCGCGGTGGTGGGCGTCGGACGCGAACCAATGGGGGGACGCTGGCGCGGGCCGCTCATTGCAGCGACTCGCGCACGTGGACGGCCAGCCGCGCGATCTCGCGCGCGGCCGCACTGCGGGCATCGCGCTCACGCGCCAGCAGGCCGCCGGCCACGCTGTCGGCAAAGGCGATGCGCTGGCAGACCTCCGCCGCCAGGGCCGGCACGCTTTGCTCGGCCAACGCGGCGCGCGCCTCGCGCCCGATCACGGTGCCAACCACGCGGCGGTTGATGACGAAGGCCGCGCGAAGCTGCGGTCGGTACAGGCGCGCCTCTTCCACGAGCCGCACCATCTCCTGGCTGGCCCACACGTCGTAGGCCGAGGGCTGCACGGGAATCAGCACCAGATCGGCGGCCAGCAGCGCCGAGCGCGTAATGGCCGCCGAGCGTGGCGGGCCGTCGATGATGACGAAATCGGCCGTTTGCGCGATTTGCGGCACTTCGACATGCAAGGACTCGCGCGCCAGCCCATAAACGCCGTACAGGCGCTTCAGGGCGCTTTGAGCGCGTCGTTCAGCCCAGTCCGAGGCCGAGCCTTGCGGATCGGCGTCGATCAGCACCACCCGAAATCCCTGATAAACCAGTTCCCCGGCCAGATGCGTGGCCAGCGTCGTCTTGCCCGCGCCGCCTTTCTGGTTCAGCAGCGCAATGACCCGCCCGCTGTGTGGCTGGCCGAGATCGGTGTCAAGCACGCCGAAGGTGGCGGGCAACGGCTCACCTTGCCGACCGCTTTTTACAGCCTCACGCGGGCCGCTGGTCAAACTTTGCGCAAACAACCTTTCCCTATCAATCTTAGTTAGTCTTTTAGTTAGATAGTTAGAAGAGCCCCGCAAAGCCAATGCTGGCGCGGTTTTCCAGGCATCGCTGCGCCTAAAACCCCGAGCATTGTGCGCCCAAAACCCCGAATGTCGTGCGCCTGAAACCCCGAAGCCATCCACAGGATATTCACAGCCTTGTCCACAAGTTATCCACATTGAAAAACTCCTTGCCGGGGTGCGTCAGGGCGCGGGCGTCATCGACACGCACGTGGGTTCGCGATAAAAGAAAAGTTGCTCCACGCCGCCCACCCGGGCCACGCGCAAGCGGTAGCCCGGCAGGCTCTGGCGCTGCGCGAGGCGGCGCACATCCAGGGCAAAGTCGGTATAGCGGGCGCGGCTGCCGGACTTGGCATAGAGGTGGCGCATTTCAAAGCGCCAGCCCATGCGCTGGGTGCCGCCATGTCGGCGCACCAGGCGGTACAGCCAGCGCTCGATGCCGCCCGTGAGCCGGAAGTAGCGCGGGTCGATGCCCAACACCAGCGCGTCGGACAAGACGCCCGAGTAAAACCAGTCGGGCAGGATGAGTTCCAGACCGCCCGAGCGTCCGCCTGGCAGCACGATCTCGCGCCACTCATTGACCCAGGAAAACCGGTGCATGCGCCGGTTATCGGCCTGGTGCAGAGAGGTGGCCACCGTGGTCGATTGCAGACGATCCAGTGCCGCGCGCAGCCGTCGGTAGTCGTCGCTTGCGGTGCCGCGCCCGGTGTAAATGAGGATTTCGTGCGGGGTGGCCGACATCAGCCGCGAAGTCGGCAGCCCGCGGTCGCGGGCGGCGACAAGCTGGCTGGCGGCCCAGATCAGCACGTCCGCATCCCAGATGGTCGCCATGCCGTGTTCGGGTACGGCTTCGACACGCACCCGTACCGAGCCGGCGGCGAAGTCAATCGGCGCGATGCGCTTTTGTTTGGAAAGTGAGAAGAACGGATACGCCATCAGATCACGCGCATCGCGCGGGCGCATGTCGCCGGGCAGCGCGCGAAACAGTTCAAGCTGTTCGCGCTCGCTGGCCGGTGTTCGCCGCGTAGCCATGTCCGTTCCCCGTGCGTTCGGCCGTCAGCGGCCGGCGTGCCGATCCAGATACTCGGGGTCGGAGGTCATGGCGTAGCTGCGGCCATCGGCCCAGGCGTCCAGGTCGGCCACCGCATAGAGCACGCGCCGGCCGAACTTGCGAAAACGCGGCCCGCCGCCCAGCACACGCTGCTTTTCCAGCGTGCGCGGCGACAGGCGCAGGTAGTCGGCCGCTTCGCTATTGGTCAGGTAGCGCGCTGGCGTCGCCGCCGTGGCGGTAAACCCGGACGCGGACGGGGTAGACGGGGATACGGGGAACGTGGCCATGCTGCCTCCAGCGGTGCAATGCGCGGGCGGGACAATTCCCGCCGTCTGGAGACAGTCTGGTCAGAGGGTGACGCAGCCGGAAGGGAGAAAGATTGAGGGGGTAAGTTTTTCTCCCTGTTGAGCATCTACTCGTCGGGCGCGGCGTGGCGCAGCCCGGCCAAGCCCAGGTAGCCGCCGCGCATCAGCGCCAAGGCGCGTGCAAGGCTGTGGCGCAGTTGCGCCCGCAGCGCGCTGTCGGCGTACCATTCCTCACGCACCCGGTCGGCGCCGTAGAGCACTTCGGCGATCATGCGCTGGGATGCGCCGGCCCGCACGCCGTCGAGCGCCTGCAAGGCGCGCAGATGGCGCAGGCTGGCTTGGCTGACGCGCACGGCGTCCGCCTTCGCCCGGAACGCCCGCCGCACGGCAGGCGCCCGGCGCGGCGCGAGCTGGGCTGCGTGTGTGGCCAGCAGCGCCGCTTGCGCGTGAAGACGGGTATCGAGCGGCACGACGCATTGTGCGGGTGCGCCGGCGAGTACACCGGCGTCGAGCCGGACACGCAGGCAACGCGCCCCGTCGCGGGCCTGCAAGGCAAGGCCATCAGGGAGCACGGACAGGTCTTTGCGGCCTGGGATGTGCCAGAGGTTCAGGCCCACATCCGAATCGGCATCGGCATCCACCATTTCATCTGTCAACCATTCCGACGGATGCGCTGCCCGCAGGTGCAGCAACACCGGCAGGTGCGCATCCCAGATGGGGTGCGCCTGCCGTGCGTCCAGGGTGGGGTTTTCCAACCGCGCCAGCCCCCAGGCGGATACGGCCTTGGTGGTCTGGCGATCAGCGTTGCGCCAGCACACCCGATAGTCGGGGTGGCGGCGCAGGTATTCCCACGCCAGATCCGTGGCATCCAGCCGCAGCACGTAGAGATAGGCGGCCGTTGCCTGCCACGACACGGCCTGAGTCGAGTGAGCCATTTGCCCTTCCTCCCGCAACAACGCCCCAGACCCCGGAAATAGGTGTGGGGGAATGAACGGCGGGCAGTGGGCGCCGCCGGCCAGAAACATGCGGAAGGTGTAGCGTCCGGGCTTTGTAAGCCTGTGGCGCTACTCCTCGATATAAGCACCCAGGGCGGTGGCCCGGGCGGCATAGTCGGACAAGGTGCGTGTCGCCACGAAACCCGTATCCACGGCCACGGGATAGCCGTTCGGCCCATGGATGGCTTCGAGTTCGTCCAGACGAATATCGGTCAGTTGGGGAAAGCCAGTATTAGCGTCGCACAGAGCGTGCAGGCGGGCCGGGTCGTCCGGGTAGGCAAAGGCCAGCAGCCAGACCACCCCGGCATCGGGCGTGTAGAGCTTAACCACCGGCAAGGGGTCAAATTCCGGGTCTTGGGCGCGCCGCTGGCCGTGGGCCAGCAGTTGCGCCTGTTGCACGTCAGTCAGCAGCGGCATGGGAACCTCCAAGCCAGGACGGAGAGTTGCGCATCGCTAAGGTGGGCACTGTACGCATCGTTCATGACGGTACAGCGCGACGCATCGGCGGCAAACCGGCTTTACGACGAATTGTAAGCCCGCTTTTACGCTTTGACGTGGAATCGCCGTAGCGTATTGGCGGTTTTACGTAAAAGCGGCAAATCGCACATCCGTAAAACCGACTGCCCACCGTCCACATTGAACACTATAGATTGTAGTCCTATAGAAGTCTATCGGGTGTCATTCTTTATTTTGAGGATGGCACGCGGATGGCGCAAGAACACAATCTTGGACAGGCGATCAAAACCGTGCGCGCCGCGCGCGGCTTGAGCCAGGAAGCGTTCTCCGACGTGTCCAGCCGCACCTACCTGAGCACCTTGGAGCGAGGCTTGAAAAGCCCGACGCTGAATAAGCTGGCCGAGCTGTGCGAAGTGATGCAGATCCATCCATTGACCTTGCTCACACTGGCGTATGCCCATGAAGGCGTGCATACAGAACAATTATTGGCGCAAATATGCGAAGAGGTGCATGACATTCTTCCCTCTGAAAAACCCGTAAAGTAGCGTACCCATCCTCCCCTTTGACCACCCAACCATGAAATCATTCAGTGAGCGTCGCGGCCTAAAACCAGTTCGAGAAACCATTCAGGTCGATGTCATGTCGGACGAGTTGCGCGCCGCACTGTGGAATACTCTGCATGCCATCGTGTGGGATTCGGACGGTTTTATGCAGAGCCATTATGGCCAGCCGAAGATAGAGGATTTCAGTTGGCTCGTTTGGGCCTATTACTTTAAACGGCCGGTCGACGAACGCCCTGGCTTTGTTGAGTTGGGGAATCGGAGTAGCAGAATTTTTGAGGAAATTCGAAAGTATTTCTTCGCTGCCTCATGGAATGAGGTCTACGATTTCATCGAGTTCGTTGCTCGGATCTGGAACAAAGAAACGCCGGAACTTCCTAAATACCTGAATCACATTCTGTCTCAAGAGTTCTCAGCCTATCGCTTCATCGAAGGTAAGCTGGTTGACATCAATGACGAGCAAGAGCTAGAGATGCTGGAAGACGCGCTGACTGACACGCGGTTCGCGCCCATCACGGCACATCTTCGCCGCGCACTGGAACTCCTTGCCGATCGGCACCAACCCGACTATCGGAACTCGATCAAGGAATCCATATCTGCCGTAGAAGCGATGGCAAAGGTGGCATCAGGCAATGACAAGGCCACGCTTGGCGAAGCATTGAAGGTATTGGAGAAGAACGGCAGACTGCATGCCGCCCTCAAGGATGGGTTCCTAAAGCTGTATGGCTACACAAGCAATGAGCATGGTATCCGCCATGCCATGCTGGAAGAACCTGACTTGAACCAGGCCGACGCCAAATACTTTCTGTTGTCGTGTACATCGTTCGTCAACTATTTGAAATCGGCGCTGACCACCTAATGTACGCATAGCGCTGCCCCAACAGAAGCACGTTGATTCAGTAACTTGGCAACAAGCAGGGGGCGTTTGGGCACGCCCAGCGAACCGGGCGTGCGGGCGACCTTAGTTCGCCTTGGCCGGACGCGACCAGATGAGGTCGAAGCCACCCGCCTCGTTCTCGATCAGCCTAGCGTAGATGGTGGCCGGGAACGACGGGTCATCGAGCGTGACCGAGAGATAGGGACGATCTTGCTTGGAGACCTTGCGCCATGCGGCTCCTATCTCATAACCCCCCACCACGATGCGGTAATCGGGCGACTTGTCGCTGTCCTTCTCGTTCGGAATGAATTTGACCTTGACGTTCAGCGTCAGCGTGCGAACCGTGCCGGTGTAGCCGTTGTCCTGAGCGGTGAAAGTGCCGATATTAGCCATTGTGAAGCTCCTTGAGGTTGCAAGTCCGCGCCCATCGCGTCCTTGTGTGACTCCGATCAGGTGAAGGTCGGGCGCGGCGCACCCTTGGGCGGAAACGCAGTGGACGACCGGCGAACGCGGCGATTTTGTCTCGCGAGGAATGCGCGGTACGCGCAGGGGAAAATCGTTGCGATAGCCGGTTGCGCCGCATCAGCCCGAGTCGGCCCGGCGCGGTATGCCGGGTAGACGTGCCGAAGCCAGGATTCACAAAACAAGGCCGCATGGGCCGGACATGACCGGAGCGCATCGTGGCAGGCTCGCTCATGGTCAGGACGGTCTGTAAGGATACGGTTCGCTGGCGCATCGTCATATCGGTATTCCGGCCAATGGCAGGGGCAAGACGGCGGCATGGTGGAGGTCGGGAAGTTGGGATGCCGCATGGAGCAAGGTCGGCGGGTCGCCGCCTCGGTCTGGACGTGCCGTGATCGGTACGCCATAGGTGCCAGGGTCGTGGATGAGGGGGATAGCGGCAACCTGCCTGGGCGCGGCGCGGCGTACTGGCTGCCCGCATGCCCGGTTTTACCGGGCGTGCCTGATGTTCCTTGCGCGTCGCGAATCACTGATCGACATCAGTGCGGCGAATCTCTATAAGTTAAGCAGCTTATGCCTGTGCCACCCACCTGGATGGCTGACGATGGGCCGCATCAAGTTCGCTCGATGGCCACACGACGGGCTATGCGTGGATTGATCGGTTTGTGTATCGCATTCAAAAAACGTAGGATTAAATCCTACCCTCTTTGACGGAGAGCCGATCATGCACTCGACCGACGATTCAGCTTTTAGCTTGCCGGACGAAATAGCGACGGAAACCTGGTTGCGTGAGCAGGTGGTCCCAGCCGCCCAGGCGCTGAAGGCCGCGCCCGAGCGGGCACTGTCAGTTCATCAGGTGCGTGAGCATTTGGCGACGAAACGACAAAGGTGTTCAGGCACCGGCAAGCCATGAGGCGCATCGCGTAGTGAACGCCACGTCCCCTGTCGTAGCGGGGGCAAGGGCTATGTATATCGTGAATATCAGTACAACGATTCGCAGCCGAGTGGAATTGGCTTTTTGCCTTTGAGACTGGTGTGGCACCGCCGCACCCAATGTTGATGTGGTGTGCAATGCGCCGCAGTGCGGCGCACGCTAAATGTCCGCACCAGCGCGATGCAGCGCGTTGGTACGAACATTTCCATTTTTGGGGTTAGTGTTGACCCGCCGCGCCCCGGTCACATCGGGGCGCGGCGGGCCGGCTTGTGCGGCCTTCGATGGGCCGGCAAGCCGTCCGGCGTTCGCAAAAAACAGCTATCGGAATACTTGCAGCCGGTGAGAACATGCCCCGGCGGCAGGCCGGGGCATAGTGGGAGACAACGCTTACGCGGCTACTGCATCAGCGGTTTCGTCGGTGTCGGTTTCAGTAGTGGCATCCTGCGAGGCTTCCACCCGGAAGATGGCGGGCATCCACCCCGACACTTGCACCAATCGTTCGGCTTCGCTGGCCATGTCGGCCTTTTTCAGCTTCGCCAGCCGGTTGACATGCTCCGGCGCAAACTCGCCCACGGCTTCAAGAATCACGGCCTTGGACACATGCTTGAAATAACCCTCGGCGGTGGGCTGCCACCATGCCGCCATGTCCAGCCCCACGGCCTGCGCCAGTTCCGCGCCGGGTTGATGCGGGCTGGCGCGGGGAGTGATGACGTCCACGCTTGCCGCCGCGCATACCGCCAGCAGCCGCACCAGTTCATCCTGCGGCTTTGCCAGCAAGACGGCAAACAGATCGGCGCTGTCCTGCGGCAAGTCCTCGCCTACGGCTTTTTGCAGTTCGGCCAGCGCCACGGCGGCGGGCGATTCGGGCCAATCCGGGGCCAGGCTTTCCAGCCGGTCTTGCACGGTCAAGCGTATTTCCAGCGGTAAGCCATCACGATGATAACGATCATGCAGTAAGACCGTCTGCACCATGCCATGCACCACGGCGGCCAAGGCCGCTTGCGGATGGCGGGCCAGTTCGATTTGCAGCGCGGCGGTGCGGTGGGCGCTCAAGCGTTGCGCCAGCCGGTCGGACATGGAAACGGCCTTGGGCTGCTCGTCGTCCTCGCCGTCGTTGTCGTTCACGCCGTCTTCACCGCTGAAGCCTTGGCGCAGCCGTTCCAAGGTGCGCAGTGCCTTTGCTTCGGCTTCGCGCATCAGACCGCGATGCACGACAATCTGGCCTTGCCTGTCCAGCGTGACGATGGCTCCGGCGGCGGCTTTGACGTTCGGGGCGTAATCCAGCAAACGGTTTTCCAGCGCCTGCAACTGCTGGCCCACGCGGTCGCCTTCCTCCTGCAAGGCATCGGCCTTTTCCTCGTCGTCCTCTTCCGACGCCGCATCAATGGCTTCACCGATGGTCTGCATTTTGGTTTCCAGCTTGTCCATGCGCTCGCTTTCCCGTTTGGTGGGATTGCGCGGCTCACGCGGGGCGCGCTGGAAGGCTTGCAGATCAGCGTAGGTGGCGGCGGGCGCGGCATCCACCCATGCCCAACCCTCGGCCTTCACTTCGGCGGCGTGGCCGTCCAGCTTCTCGCGCACCAGCGTTTCCAAGAGCGCGGCATCGGTCACATACACGCCGCTATCGTCCTGCGCGAACAAGTCACGGCGAATGCCGCCGCCCGCGGCTTCGTAGGCGTCCAGCCCCACGAAACGCACCAGCGCGTGGCCCGCGTCAATTTCCCTTTCCGTCAGGCGATCACGCAAGGCATGGGGGCTGCGCTGCCATTCGGGAGCGTCATAGTACGCAGCGTTTTGTGCCGCATGATCGTCTGTGATAGCAAGGGCCATCAACTGATCGAGGTTCACGGCATCGGCCCGATAATCTGCCAGCAGGCGCGGCGAGACATTCGCCAACTTCAAGCGGCGCTGCACCACCAGCGGGGTGACGGAAAAATCCGCTGCTATGTCTTCAATCGGCCGGCCTTCCTTGACCAGTGCGGCGAACGCTTCAAACTGGTCTGCGGGGTGCATGGCTTCGCGCTGCACGTTTTCGGTCAGGCTCACGGTGCGGGCGTTGGCATCCATCACCAGCAGGCATGGCACTTCCCAATCCTTCGGGATACGCCGGGTCTTGGACAGCAGTTTCAACGCGGCCAGCCTGCGGCCACCGGCCACGACGTCGTAATGCTCGCCGTCGCGGGCCAGAATGACGGTGAGGTTTTGCAGCAGCCCCACGCGGGCGATGCTCTCGGCCAGCGCATCAATGGACTGGCCCGCCGTCTTGCGCACGTTGCGCTTGGACGGTCGCAACCGCGCCAGCGGTACCCGTATCAGGTTCTGTTCCGGGGTAATGGTGTCGGTGACGGCGTTGACCGTGTCGATAGCTTGGCTTTCGGTGTGGTTGATCGCGTTCATGGTGAACACTCCTATGAGTTTGTGAATTGCAGCCATGAAAGACGCGGCAAGGGTCGCTGCCTGCCCCTGCCGCGCAAGGGGAATCAGGCTTTCAACTGGCGCATACCCTCGGCCAGCAGCCACAGGGAACGGTTCAGACGAATGTCGGAATCAATGCCTTGCACCGCTCGGGTGCTTTGGCGGCGACCGTTGGCGCTGCGGCCACGCAAACCGCCTTTGGTGAGGTTTTCTTGCAGACGATTGAAAGTCATCCACAAATCGGGGCGGCGGTCGTCATAGCGGCGCGGCATCAGAATCTGGCTTTCGGTGATGGGCGCGGGCTTGTCCGGGTCGTCGTATTTCAGGGCCAGCGCGGCGCGGGCGAGAAGGTGGGCTTCGCCGTCGTCAAGCGTGATGGCCTGCATGGCTTCGCGGGATTCCCGCACTCGCTCGAAACCGTCCAATACCTCGAACGCGCCTTCGATAACCTGCCCGGTAATATCGCCCTTATGCGGAATACGCACATCGGCCACGGTATCGCCGCATACAAGGCCATTTGCGCAGACAAATCGGAAGGCTCCACCGAGCATCTGATAACTGCTCGTACCATCGTGCGAGTTCAAGAGGATGATTTCGTTGGCAATGCTGTCATTGACCTGATTGGCATGGCGCAGGCGAATCAGGTGCTTGGTGTGTTCGCGCCGGTCTTCATTGCGTACTCGGGTCTGCGTCACCATGAAGGGCTCAAAACCTTCTTTCCGTAGTTCCGTCAGCACCGCCGCCGTGGGGATGTAGCTATAGCGTTCTGAACGGCTTTCGTGTGGCGCATCGGCATAGATGGACGGAACCACGGCCCTGATCTGATCGTCCGATAGCGGGCGGTCGCTGCGCAGCACCGGGGAAAGGGAACCGAAGCGGGATGCAAGCATGGGATTTCTCCTGACAAAAGAAGAGGTTGGCTTTTCACCGCACACCGGATTCCAAGATTCGGAAGCCCAAGGGTTTTGAGCTGTTGATGTGCGGTCGGCACGAAGAACCCGGTTGGCCTCGTTGCCACCGTCTTTCCTGAGTTCGTCGCCCGCGACGGTCAGGAGCCCACGAACGTGGGCCGTCAAGGAGAGAAGCGTCAGGTGGGTGCGGCCCGCAGGCGCAGCCGAGGACACGGCCTGGCGCGCCTTGACGGCACGCGGCCACGGGCTACAGTCGCGGACAAGGTGATGAAGTCAGGAAAGATGTGAGCCAAGCAACGGCCTGTTCTTATGGTGTTGCCCGCAGACAAGCGCCAGCGCGCAGGCCCGAAGCTGGGAAGCCGGGCCGAAGGCGTCAGGGATGAGGAAAGGCTGGCCAAGGCCAGTCCCGTCAGGGATGAGCGGTTAGCGAACCTGGAGCAGCGCGGTCTGCGGAGCAGAGACGCTATGAGTTTCTTATGGAATGAATCGCATAGTCGAGGACTATGTCCACAGAACCCGCTAATCATGCTGAACGGCTCGCAGGAAGCCGAAGCTTCGTACGGGGAGACATATCCACCAAGCCAGCAAATATCGGCATTCAATATCCATCTGTCCAACGGAGACCTTATTATTTCTCCGGAACGGATGGATTTATTTTCTGAGGCCTATCGC
The DNA here is from genome assembly GCA_934525625.1 of uncultured Burkholderiaceae bacterium. GTDB lineage: Bacteria > Pseudomonadota > Gammaproteobacteria > Burkholderiales > Burkholderiaceae_B > Mesopusillimonas. The sequence goes on along the minus strand of CAKSZL010000006.1, from coordinate 130,154 downwards.
GAAGCCACTTCTAACCACCAGAAAGAAGGAATATTTCGATATATCCGATCTATCAATCCGGGCCAGACGTCCCTTTTTTGATCGACCCTCTACTGCACACATCTATCCGCACGGCGTAACACCGACACACTGAAGGAAACTGTAAGACCGCCCGCTCTCTCAACAGAAAAACGATCTAGGGTTATGGCAAGTTGCCCCCCACGTGGCAAGCACCAGCGATACACAGGAAACAGAGGAGCATGACAGAGTCATGTAGGTTTATCGGCTCAATCGCTTGAACAGCGTCTCGGGCTGCACGCTACGTCTTTCCCGTACCCGACGGTCGTACAGAATACGGGAAACGGCTGACTGACTATCCCGCCATCACCTTTCGATAGTGTTTCGTAGTCGCGCAGGAAAAAATATCAAAAAGCGACTTTACGAAACCATATGCCACTACCCACATCAAGCTGACCGATACTCACGAATCGGCTTCACTCTTCACTTGGAGAAGTATGACCATGGCGTCTGGCCACCTCGCGCTGCGCCGAAGTCAGGGCAGGCCAGATCGTATGCACGTGACTGGATTTCATCTGCGCCAGATCCCGTTTGAACTTATCTCTCTGCAAATTGACTTTGAAGAATGTAGGACTATGGTCGATCCGATTGTGCTGCAGCCGCCAAAGAACAACAAACGCGAACTTCGGGGTTAAATACTTGTTCTTCCTATAGTAATCGAGAGCATTCCTCAGGATTTCGTTATTCTCGGTCTTGGCGAGCTGCTCCAATGCCTGGACGCACGATTCGAGACGCATCTGCTGCATCAGACGATTCAACTTCTTGCGTGCGTCTGACGCTGAAAGTTTTTGATCGCCCTCGAACACCGACACACCGAATTTTAGGATGCAGTGTGAGCCAACCTGCAGTGTGTGCCGGGTCAGACTATTGCGGATCTCAAAATGGTAGCGAATTTCCTCTTGGTCGCAAAGCTGACAGATTTCCAGGGGTTTGCCATGATCTTCTGTACGTTCGGTAAACGACCACTCCTCGAATGCCTTGGGCAAGGTATCCGCCACGGACAGTGGCAGGATATTATCCCGAACTCGCTGAGGATACGTATTCATGCAGCCCTCCGAAGGCAATCCGTTCGGTCTGTCAGGTCAATGTTCGTCAAACCCCGACACGTTCTTGTATTCAGCAGGGCCTGATCGCCGCTCCAGAGACCCACCGTTCCTATCACTCCAATCGACCCTCAGGTGCTGGATACATCAATCTCTATATCATTCACCGCACTCTCCACATAGTTCCCCAAACTCGTCGCGACAGAGTTATATATTGAAGAGCTAGCATTCCCAGATGGAGCACTTAGAGTCAAAGCAAAAGCAACGGAACTTTCCTCAATTTCCGAATTATTACTTATTCCGAACTGATATAGGTCACGCCCGAAAATCCGAGCGCATACACGCAATGTGCGACCACTGAAAGCTCGTCCATTGGGTATAGTTGTTTCGTGGTGTCTGATCGGATTCCATTTCGCATGCTCAGCGCGTGCTTGCACCTCCCGATCTGTGCTTTCCTTCATAGATCCGGCCAGATTCCCCATCGACCCGTCGGGCTTTGTATACTGCAACGCCACCTGAAGACGGGTTGAAAAGTAGTTTGCAGACCCCAGCTCAGAGACCTTGGGTCGCAATATGGCTGTCAGCGCAACGCTGCCTTTAAGCTTGTTGTCGGTCACGAGTTCAGGCGGTATCGGGATATCTTCCCAGTAATGCCACAGGCCCGCGCGTAGAGAAGCTGTCCAGATCAACGTCACACTGCCCTCAGGACACTCCCAGGGTGTAGATGATTTCAAACAAGGCGATCCCCAGCCAAGCCTGTTGTCGTGTTCGTTGCCGTCAGCTGTGTTGATCAACAGCGCTTTGACCAGATCAGGGGTCGGAGATTTCAATTGATGGAATGTATGTGCCGCGACGGCCGAAACAATCGCAGTCGCATAGCTGCTGCCTGTTTCCTGATTCCCACCCAGCCCGCGTAATGTGGAAAACCAGGAAATTTCTGGCTTCTTGAGCCCTTCAGGACCCGGACCTGGTAAGCAGGCATCACACGGCTCTCCGGGCAACGAGCCGTCCCTTACGCGACCTCCCACCGTCAACGCTGCTTCGCAATCTGCCGGGGGATTCAAACGCGTACCATTGTTCGGATCGACATTACCAATCGATATCACCGGAAGGACGTCATACTCGCGTGCAATCTTATGTATCTCATGACCCAGTTCGCTCATTTCCAACCGATCATCCCCATCGACCGGCTCATTGAATGAGAAATTCCAGACTTTGGTATCGCCGTGATGTCGCTCAATCACGGAGCGCAGATAGCTTCGGAATGCTGTGCGATTCGCACCACCACTTGCGTCCTTTGCAATGGCCTGCGCAACGCCGATCCGGCACACCAAGGTCGGCAGCGATAGATGCGTATTCCATGCGGAACCATGCACGACCAGAGAGCCGACCCTGTTGCCGTGCTTGCGATTGGCGTGGACATCCGCCACCAACGACGGAGCCCGCCACGCAACCATAGGCGCGTAGGTTTGGGCAAACAGCCCTCCATCCACCACCCCGACAACTGGTTGCCATTGCTCATCGGGAACCGGCCGCTCAGGATCTGGGGCAGAAGGTATGTCGGCCACCGTCAACGGCCGGACCGGCTCGATTCGAAACACAGCACCAGAGCCGACGAGTCGGACCAGCACTGCAGGATCGCGAGCCACAAACTGCATGCGTGTAAAAGGATTCTGACGATACTCCCTGATTGCGCGGGCGATACTTGCAGATGCTTGCCCGCTCTGTACCTGTAGCTGGTCAGCATCAGACCCTTGCTCGCGAGTGATGGACACCAGATCCGCAAGGGGATAAATATCCTTTGCATCAGCAAATTCTGCGATCTGAACCGCTACTTCAGTGCGAGCTTCATTTTTACGATAGGGAGCCAGCCACAGCGTGAAGACCCGCCCTTTATCGTCGGGAATGGCATGCTCCCAGAGCGATTGGACGGTTCTTCCACGTAGAACCTCCATCTCTGTCGGTATCGAAATATCCTCAATGCGCGAAACAGTCACTCGTACATCCGTCGTTTCGCTATTTCGTACGATACTGGATATATTCCTCAAAGCCCGACGATCCAGTTGGGCGAGGTATCCCCCCTCAATGGGCGCAATAAGCTCAGATCCAAGAGACTCTCTGAATATGGACTCAGGCTGATAGCTTGGCGCCAAAGAGTCATCGTACATTTTCACTGCAACCAGCAGCTGCCCGGCATGGTACCGGGCCTTTTGATTTTCGAAGCTCGCAATCTGCTCAGAAAGTTTCCTGCTCTGTTCCGCCAGACGCGACGAGACAACCTTGCTTTCATCCGCTGATCGCCCTGTCACTGCCACACGCCGAGGGTCACGCTTTAACGATAAGACCGGATTAAGGACGGGCCGAGCTTCAGTAGGCATCAGGTACCTCTCAGGTATGAAGAAACTGCTTGACGGCTGATGCCTAGAAATCGCCCCACATCAGCCTGGGATACGTTGTGATTGGAGACAAGCTCCTGCGTAACATAGCGACGGGGCTCCTTCGCATTCCCGTGCGTTGTACTTGGAGCCCTATGGTTCTCCTGCACGAGAGACTCGGCGATCGATACCGCATCAACCGGCTGCGACGAAAGCACCGCCCGCCTTCTCGCCGCAAGCGCCAGTTGCTCAATATCTGCACCTGACCGTCCTCCTGATAGAAGACTTAATATGCGACACGCGAGAGAGTCATCAGGGCCAAGTTGCAGAAAATATGACCATAGCTCCTTGCGCAGGTCAGCATCTGGTACAGAAAACCCAATCTTGTAATGAAACCGACGCCAGATTGCACTATCCAACATCTGGGCATGGTTGGTGGCCGCAATGACGACGGCCGAAGCATCCAGAGAATCAATGCCCTGGATCACGGTATTGACGACGCGTTTCAGCTCTCCCAGCTCTGCGCGGTCATCTCTCATCTTCGCAACAGCATCAAGCTCGTCCAGAAGAAGCACAGCATTCTTCCCCGCAACAAAATCGAAGATACTCCTGATGTTTTTTGCAGTATCCCCCAGGAGAGAGGAAATCAGGGAATCAAGCCGAACCACATAAAGCTTTCGCCCAAGTTGAGACGCTATGTGTCCAGCAAGTAATGTCTTACCAGTTCCCGGCGGGCCAGAGAGCATCAAAGAATGTTTGGACGCGATGCCCGCAGCAGCCAACTTCTCATGATTCTGAATATCTATGAGGAACGATGTGAATTGCTCCTTACCGACCTCATCCAGGAAAAGTGGAGCATCCGGCCACGGTTGCTCTTCAATCAGTGGCAATCGGGATTTATGGTCTATCGGGAGCATCTCGGTAAAACCGGATGCCTGCAATGGAACGCCCTTTTTATTCAGAACAAGACGAAATCGGCGGGCACCTTCCGGATCGTCCACCTCAATGGCTTTCGATAAACGCTGACCAACGCGGCGCAAACGGCTGTAGTCAGCAGCCAGGGCCGCGTCAGCAAACTCAACAAGATCAGGAACGGGCAGGTTCATTCAATGACACATCAACAAAACAAAGACTGATTGGCAATATAGTTTTCAATATTGTCAATCAGTATACGAGATTTGTCAACACAAAATCCAACCAAAATCTTTATAATTTATGCACTGTCAACCGAATAACACCCTTTGACAGAAGGTGCCGCCAGACAGGTAGGCCTACTGCGACCTCGACTGGCTGAGCGGGGGTCAGTCCGTCGAGGAAGACGCCCGACTTTTGCGAAGCGATGCCAATTCTGGCGAGCGCGGCTCTTTTGAAATCCTTGGTATTGCGTAACACCAGCGCGACCGCCGATGCACCGGGGTACGCGTTATCCGCGATCAGGTAATGCGCGCAGGCCGCAACATGCGTGCCCTTCGCGGAGCGAACTGCAGATGCCACGGCCGTGAACTGAGCCTGCACATCGGCCGCCGACACCAGCGCGTTGGGCAAGGAGCCGCACATGCGCGCGCCGTGGCGGCAAACAGCGTATCGGCATCGGCAACGACAGGCACGTTCACGACGAGAGGATTTCCTCATCGAGATCTTTGGACAAGCGCTTGAGCGCCTTGGCTTGGCGCTGCCGCTCTTCCTCCAGCCAGCGCGTCACTGCGCTGCGCAGCACGCGGCGCTGATTGCCGACCTTCTGGTGCAGCGACACTGTGCCAGCGTCGATCAGCTTGACCATGTAGGGCCGGCTGACGTTAGCCAACTGCGCCGCCTGCTCCGTGGTGAGAACCTGAGCGGCTTCACGAACCTCTGCCTTATGATCTGCGATCCGCAATTGCACGATAGCGCGCTCTAGCATTTCGATCAGTTCGTTCGTAATAGCCTTGTCAGCCGCTTTACTGAGCTTGACGTGACGACGCACAATGGACATGACAGGCTCCACGTCAAACGACAACTCGACCATTGGCGGAGCGGCCTGCGCATGTTTCATGGCCACCCGGCGAGACGCCAGAGCAGCCCGCCGTTCGCCCGAAGGAGAAGATATCTGCTTGGATTTCATGATTCGCACGTTAACACCAACTCGAAACTATCGAAACGCTCGAAACCATGAACACACCGCAACTTGCTTACCGCAGCCTTGTTCCCTAAACTGGTCCCTGAGCACCAACCACTTTTGAAAAGGTTCAATGTCTATGCTGGCTTACGATCATTTTATGATCGTGCCCCAGCCACCAAGAATATCAAAGGGCTACGCGATTGCGCAGCCCTTTTTGTTTTGGCCCAACGCACCCGCCCCGCATCGCTACCGCGCGCCCAGCCCACTCAGCTCGGCGATGGACGAAGAAAACGTATAGACGCCGTTGGTAACCCGGATGGCTTTCAAACCATAGGTATTCGCCAAGCTTCTGGCAAAGCCGATATCCGTTGTGCTGGGTATCGGGACACCAGGAACAGGGTCATCCAAATGATTCTGTATGGTGTGGTTGTGAATCATGTAGCTATATTCCCATCCGTCCTCGACAGCCTCTTGCACTACCTTCAGGCCGTAAGCAGATTTGGGTGGGAACGTGTCGAGCCCGGCGCCAAAAATTACCAATAGCTCATGATGCCCTGCCCGGGCCCGCGACAGAACGGATGCAATGAATTCCGTTGGGGTCTCGATTTGAGAGACACGCCGATTCTGCTCTGCAAATAACAGTGCATCCAGGCAACTGATCGGTTCAATTTCCCCTATTTCCAAACGATAAATCGCTTCGTCGTTGCGAATCTCCGCCTCCCATATTTGCCTTTGCTCATCGTTCAAATTGGCGGGCACCTTCAAGGGGGGTTTTTTTACGTCTGCCCTTAACGATGCGATATACCTTTGGTATTCGAGCAAGCCGGCATCATGGGGTAAGACGGGGGCCGAGAATCGTGGTGCAGCCATGAATCGCCATACTTTGAGCACCGCGCCATTGTCGTCCGCCAGAATTTTTGCTTCAGAGGGAAATGCGCAGGCCTCGTCCATCCGCATCGCAGCAGGCGGCGTCGATGAAGCGGTGACGCCCGCCTCATTAAACGGTTTCGGCGCTGCTTGAGCCATCATCGTTGCGCATAATGGCGCCGCGAAAAAGAACAGCAGTCTTTTCAATCGTGTCTGCATGCATTCCCTCGAACAGGCGGAGAATCTGAATATCACCATTTTCACCTGACTCGCTTGCGCCATGGCACCTTGCCGCGTAATCGACGCCAGCCTATGACCACGCCGGTCAACGAGACGGCCAATCCGCCTACGCTCAGCACGATGATGATCAGGTCGCGCGCCGGGCCCGTGCGCAGCAATGCCGGCGTGTCCCAGCTGTGTAGAAAGTAGAACAGCCAGCGGCTGGCCCGTTGCGAGCGATCCAGGCTCATGGCCATTTCTCCGGTCGGCAGGTCGATGTAGACACGCGTATCGCCGGCATCCTCGTAGTCGATCCGCAGTGCGGGCAAGCCGAGAATCCGGGCGCCGTTCATGGCTTCGGGATGGCGCTGGTAATAATAGGCATCGTATCGAGCCAGCACTTGATTAGCCGCCGGCGGTTGGGCAAACAGTCGCTGCGCGGCCGGCATGACTTCGCTGGGCCGCCACGCGGCGGCCACGCTTAGCGTTCCGTTCGGGCCCGCCCTGACGATGCGGGTCTGGGCGCGGGCATCGTAGGCAAGCACGAATTCCTCGCCCCCCAGGCGGCGCCAACTCAACTCCACCGGCGTGAACTCCGTCTGCTCCAGGGCCTGGACGATACGGGCCGGCTGCATCAGCATATCGGCGACGGCGACGGGTTCGCCACGGTAGGCGGCGACGTCCGGCCGCCCGTGCGCCGGCGAGAAGATGCCGAGCGGGTTCATGGACATCAGCCCGCTGAATATCCAGGTGCATACGAAAGCGCTGAACAGCAGGCCGGTGAGATGGTGCCAGCGCATCCAGCCTTCCTGATAAGGCGTTTGCGCCCCCGACTTGTAGCGGCCGCGGAATCGCCAGCGCCACACGCCCACCGTTACGCCGGTGACGGCTGTTACCGTGCCCGCCGCCGAGAGCACGATGACCAGCCACGACCAGAACGGGTCGATCGGACGGTCACGGAACAGGTACAGCCAGTGCAGCCAGGCACCCACGTAATTCCAGCGCTGCTGATAGCGCGGCGCGTCCATCACCACCTGGCCCGTCGCGGAAGAGACGTACAGCAGGCCCGGCGAATCGCCTTCGAGCTGAACGCGATGCAAGGGGCGGTGGGGATTCAGGCCAAGCGAGTGCGTCCATCTGTCCTCGTGGATTTCACCCGCGTAGCGCAGCGTTGCCGTCGGCGCGAAGGCGCGCGCTTCGGCAAGGGTGCGCTCGGGCGTAACGGGCTGCTGGGGCATGCCGTCGGCGGCGGCCAGTACGCGCAGGCGATGCCGGTCGTCGTGCAACACGTAGCTGGGCTCACCACCGATGGAGGTCAGCACCAGCCCGGCAGCCGAGGGCGATGCGCCGTTCAACAGACCCCCAAGCGGCTTGCAGCAGTCCGCAGCCAGCATTGGCAGCGGGCCTAGCCGCTCCCAAGGCGTAAGCTTGGGATAGCCGACGTAGAGCATGACCACGCCGCTGAAGAACCACAACGCCATCAGCACGCAGCCAACCACCCCCGTCCAGCGGTGGACGAGATAGGTAAGCCTTTTCGCGCGGGTTCGGATACTCATCTCCGGCCCTCCGGGCTTAGAAGCGATGATTCAGCGTCAACTCGAACCGCCGCCCCGGGCCGTACAGCCACTGGGTCGGGCTGTAGTAGGCGCTCGTGAAATACGCCTTGTCGAACACGTTGTAGCCGCGCGCCGTGATGGACGTATCCTCGTTCACGTCCCAACGCAAGGCCAGGTCGGTCGTCGTGTAGGACGGCAGCTCCAGCGTATTGGCATTGTCGGCGTAGCGCTTGCCCACATAGCGCAGGCCCGCCATCGCCGTCCAGTTCGGCTGGAAGTTCCAGCTCAGCCACACATTGGCCAAGCGCTCCGGCACGTTGGGCGGCACCTTGCCCTTGCGCGAGACGATCATGCCGCCGACCGATTCCGAGAAGTCATCGAACTTGGCCCGGAGCATCGTCGCATTGGCTTCCACCCGCCAACCCGGCGCAAAATCCAGCGCCAGCGTCGCCTCGATGCCGCGCGAGGATCGTTCACCCACCTGCACGCTCCGGCTGGGGTCGGCCGGATCTCGGGAGATCAGATTGGTCTTGAGGATCTGGTAGGCGGCCAGCGTCCATTCGCCGCGCCCGTCCCAAAAGCTCTGCTTCAGTCCGATCTCGGCCTGACGGCCCTTGGCCATGTCGAAATCGGCGTTGGCCGGGCTAAGCATCAGCAAACCGCTGACCGGATCGGCGGCCTGGGAATACTGCGCGTACACCGCCAGGTCGGGCGTTACCTCGTAAACCGTGCCAAGGCGCCATCCCACGTCTGAAAAGCTGCGCGTGAAATTGCGCTCGCCCGTTACCAGATCCTCGCGCTTCACGCGGGCCCGGTCGTAGCGCAAGCCGCCCACCACCGACCATGCGGGAGTCAAGGCGATGCGATTCTCCATGAACAAGGCGTACTGATCGGCCTCGTTGCGATAACGCGGGATGAATGGAAAATCGCTCTGGAAATACCCAGGTGCCGGATCGTACATATCGACCGGGCCGGAGCTGCCGACATAGGTGTTGTTGGCGTGGCGGAAGCTGCCGCGGTTGACGTCGAAGCCCACCGACAAGGTGTTGTCCAGGCCGGCGAGCGTACCCTTGAAGCTTGCGTCGGCGGCAAGGCCCGTCTGTTTCTGATCGTGCGATATCTGCGTATTGCCCGACCTGTCGATCAGATGGGTGGCCGGGTTGTAGTCGTAATACTCGGCATTGCGCCAATCGCGCTTGCTGCCGATGTGATACAGGCGCGCCCGTACCGTGGCGGTCTCGCTGGGCGTCCAGGTCGCGGCCAATTCGGTCCAGTGGTCGCGAAAACGCATGAAGCTGTCTTTCACGTTGTAGTTCTGCTCGCGCAGGGCGTCGAGCTGGCGGCCTTCGACCAATGGCGTTCCGAAGTAGCGCATCGGCCGCTGATAGCCATAGGAATGGCTGAGTTTCAGGCTCAGGTCGCGCGTAGCCTCGAATTGCAGCGCGCCCGAGAAGGTCGCGTTGTGATTGTCGCCACGGTCCACCCAGCCGTCGCTGCGATTGCCGCTCAGGTCGAGCCGGTAGGACAGCCGGTCGTTGAGGGCGCCGCCGCTGCCCAGCCCAAGGCGCTGGGTGTCATCCGTGCCGACGGTGGCTTGCAGCTCGTTTTCGATCGAACCTTGCGTAGGCTTCTTGGGCACCACGTTGACCACGCCGCCGATGGCGCCGTCGCCATGAATCACCGAGGCCGGCCCGCGCAGCACCTCGATGCGCTCGACCGACCAGGTATCGAAAGGAAAGGTAATGCCCACGCCGCCGTACTGCCGCGTGCCGTCGTACAGCCACATCACCGACGAGCCGCCGGTAAAGCCGCGTGACGATAGCTCGCTCAAGCCGTTGCCGGGATGAGGCGAGGCGCTGATGCCGGCGGCCCGCGTCACCGCATCGATCACGCTGGCGTCGCCACGCTCTTCCAACTGTTCGCGGTTGATGGTCTCCACGCTCGCCGGCGTCTGCCTGGAGGTCAGGCCAAGATTGGAGCCGGCCGCGACGGGTGCGTCGAGCAGGGAGTGCTGGCCGCCCCCGGTAACGACGATGGGAGCAAGCGCGGCGGGCGCTTCCTGAGCCGGCACGGGCATGGCGATCAGGCTCGAAGAAAGCGGCACGGCCGCGCAGCGCAAGGCGTTGCGCAGGCAACGCCGCCTTGTAGAAAGGAAAAATGGCATGGGTCTGTTCCCGGAATATGCGCATCGACGCGCAGCCGGCAGCCGTCCGGCCGCGCAGGTCTGCTGGTCAATGACTGACTATGTCGAAAAGCCATGCCGCCTTGACGCAGGCGGCGGCCACACAACAATGAAAGCGTCAGGCACCAGCAGGCGGCGCACGCGCAAGAACGGGAGTCCAGGCCCGCGAGACGTGTAGCTCGGGGTCATTCCATGCGAGGGTTGGAACAGAACGGGCAAGATCGGACAGGACGCCCGCGATGCCGATCTTGCCTGGCGTGGCGGGAGAGAAGCACAGCAGGCAAAAACCGCTATGCTGCGATTCAGGAACGGCACTAGACTTGTCGCCGGCATCCAGCAGATCGACTTCGATAAACTGCTCGCCGTGCTCGGTGCAGAACGGCATGAGCATCGGGCCGGCAGCCGCCTGCCTACCCGCCGCCTGCCCAAGCGAAGGCGACAGAACAGCGCACAGAAACGCAATCAGCAAGAACCAGCACGTCCGGCGCCGCACTGACACGCTCATTCTCATCATGGGGTGAGCAGCATGCGCCGGACCGTTTCTCACTGCGCCAGTTCCGTATAGAACTCTTGTTCGACCAGCTTGCGGGACACTGGTGTGAACAGGTCTTCCCACATCCGATGCGGAGTGCCGAAGACATGCTGCGAAAGTTCACGATCGCCAACCAAGGTCTGCAGATAAGCCAGAGCGCCGTCGACGGAAAAGATGTTCTCCGAATAGAAGATGCGCGAGCCCAGATGCTGCGCGCCAAGCGCCGCCGCCGTGATGGCGGTTTCCAGATTGTTGCGGCGAGGCGTCGTCGGCCCGGTTACCACGGCCACTACGTTTTGCCATTCCTGCTCGGTGGCGTCCGACTGGATGCGCCGCAGCACAGCCAGCATGGCTTCGGCATGGGCCTGGCCCACGGAATCGGTCATGGCCAACAGCAAGGGTTCGGTATGCCGCAGCGTGCTGGCGATGGTGTTTTCGTCTATGGTGCGCTTGGCCAGCGCTTCACTGCTGGCGCGGCGCAGAATGTCCAGCACCTGCGCGGCCTGGGCTTTTTCGGCCCGGATCAGCGTGCTGTGCTCGGCGGCGAGCCGCGTGCGTTCGAGGTGCAGCAAGAAGGATTCGACCCGCGCCCAGTCGGCACCCTCGCCGGCATGGGCCAGGCTGCCCATGAGCCCATGAAAGCCCAGCGCCGCGTGCACGATGGCGCGCGCCTCGTTGTAGCGTTGCAGCGGCACCGGGTAAAGCCGGCGCTGCGCGCCTCGCACCGCCGTGATGGTGCTGTTCTGCACCACCAGCACCAGCGGCAGGGCTTCCAGCACTTGCCGGGTGCGCTCATGGTAGAGGGCGCGGAAATCGCTGTTCAGGGTTTCGAGTTCGGCCTGCGCCGCAGGGTACGGTACGTCGCGCGCCCACGACGGAGCGGACATACAGGCGGCCGCGAATATCAGAAGGAAGGCCAGGAAACACGTTTTGAGCGCCGTCGTGCGGTCCCGAAGGCTTGGGCGTTGCTGCGCCTGGGCGGAATCCAGCGCGTTGCCAGGGTGGCGGTACATGACAACCTCCGGGAAAGAGACGGCCTATTATAAAACTGCGGCACACCTATTAAGGAGAAGAAAAAAAGCTTCATTTCCTTCAGAAGCTAGAGCGAGTTCGATAAATTCGAACGCTGTGGAGCACCAGGGCAATCGGGAATAAGAATAGTGCAACCGGCGTCAAGGACCAGACAAAGTCAGTTAATACGGTTGGCTTGACCCGCTCAAGATACGCCGCGGAAACCGCGCCTGACAGGGCCGCTGCACCGTATAAGATAAGCATCACAACACTTGGGGCCTGCAGAAATACCGAGGCGAGGGCTAGAGAAACTAGCAGCCAGCAGACTTTAAACCACAAAAGGCTCTGATCTACCAGCACTACAGATGAAGGCATTTTTGCTCCAGTTTGTTGCTGTCCCAGGCACTACCAGACGCTGCACCTAGCGGTAGGCAAGAATCTCAATGTTTGTAGTCTTTCGACGAAGCACTCTCACTGCGCCAGTTCCGTATAGAACTCTTTTTTCACCAGCCTACGGGAAAGAGACGGACTATTATAAAACCGCAACATACCTATTAAGGAGAGGAAGATCATGAGCAGCTCCAACCCCGAAATCGGCAAGCACATTCAAACCGGAGACATCCTGACGAACTACCACGACGTGGGCGAGGGCGCGCCGGTGCTGCTTCTGCACGGCTCGGGGCCGGGCGTCAGCGCCTGGGTCAATTGGCGCGGCGTGCTGGCTTCCTTGAGCGGCGAGTTTCAATTGCTGGCGCCGGACATGGCGGGCTTCGGCTACACCGAGACGCCGCAAGACATCGACTACTCGCGTGCGGTCTGGGTGCGCCAGATCATTGATTTCCTGGATGCGCTGAAGCTGAAGAAAGTGCATCTGGTGGGTAACTCCTTTGGCGGCTCTCTGGCCTTGGCATTGGCTATCCAGTACCCGGAAAGAGTCGAAAAGATCGTGCTGATGGGCAGCGTGGGCGTGCCGTTCGAGTTGACGGCCGGCTTGGACGCCGTGTGGGGATACCAGCCCTCGTTCGAGGGCATGCAGTCTCTCATGCGCGACACCTTCGCCTACGACCCCGGCCTCATCAACGATCAACTGGTCGAATCCCGCTATCAAGCCAGCTTGCGCACGCAGCAGGCCTTTGCAGCCATGTTTCCCGCGCCGCGCCAGCGCTGGGTGGACGCCATGGCGCATAGCGAAGAAGACATCCGCGGCATCAAGCACCCCACATTGATGGTGCATGGGCGCGACGACAAGGTGATACCCGTGGCAAACTCGCTGACGCTGCACCAATGGATAGACGACAGCCAGGTGCATTTGTTCGGGCGATGCGGCCACTGGACGCAGATAGAGAAAGGCCCGGCGTTCTGCCGGCTGGTGCGCGATTTCTTTCAGCCGTCGCAAGAGGCGGGGAACTGAATCCTCAAGCCCTGACAGAGCCCGCGTACATCAGCGTGCAGTTTCGTAGATCACACCGCCCACTGACAGCCTACCGCTGCGCCAGGGCCAGTTGTAGCGCCAAGCCTGTGAACGCTGCCGCAAAGCCGTACCGCATCCATAACTGGGCGGCTGGTTTGCCAAGAACGTACCGCCGAACGGCGGCGGCAAAAACACCATAGAGCGCGAAAACCACGAAGGTCAGGGCCATGAACACCAGGCTTAACGCCAGCATTCTGCCCATGGGGCTGCCCTCTTCAAGGCTGACGAATTGAGGCAGGAAAGCGAAAAAGAAGATAGACAGCTTCGGGTTCAACAAATTGATCAAGACCGCTGACACGATGACGTGCCGGAAGCTTTTGGCCTTCGACTGGCCATTCAGGCTCAACACCCCGCGTTGACGCATCATCGCCCACGCCATGTAAAGCAGATACGCAACGCCAAGGTATTTGAGAATCTGGAAGGCCATGGCACTGGTATGAAACAACACCGCCAACCCGCTGATTGCCGCCAGCATATGCGGAACGATGCCCAGCGTGCAGCCCAAGGCCGCAATGGTGCTCGCACGCATGCCATCCGAGAGCGCCACGGCGACGGTGTAGATGGCGCCCGTCCCCGGCGAGGCAATGATGACCAGAGAAGTCAGCAGAAATTCCAGGCTCATTGCAATGCCACCTCTTTGGCCGGGCGAACGGGCCAGGAAAGCATCTGGAGAACGCAAACGCAGCGGAACGGGAAGACCATGGCTTAGGGCTCAAAGTATTTTCGAACACTATGCCCTTTGCATGCCGCCCCTTCTTGAACGAAATTGCGGCCCCGCACTAACTGCACCTTGCGTACATTCCCGGCGAGAATCCAAAGCTGCGCACGAAGTACCGCGTCATGTGGCTTTGATCCGCAAAGCCGCTGGCATGGGAAGCCTCGGCAAGCCGCACGCCGGCGGCGATAAGACGCCTTGCCCGCTGGATACGGCATTGCACCAGATAGGCATGCGGCGTAAGCCCCGTCAAACGCGCAAAGGCGCGTACCAGTTGAAACCGGCTAAGACCCGACTCTTGTGCCAGCAATGCCAACGATATCGGCGCCAATGGGTCATCATCGATCATCGCTTTGGCCCTGCTGGCCGCAGTTCCAGGCATCGACGATGACGGCATCGGCCGATCCAGGAAGCACTCCAGCAACAAAGAAAGCGCCTCGTCGACCTCCAGGACATCATCACGTTGCCCGGCCTGAGCGACGGCTTGATACAAGCTTTGGAACAACGCTACAGCCCGCGGATTTTGCAATACCGGATACGCAAACTCGCATGGCGTCGCGCTCGTATCCGCCGCCATGTCCTTGAAGACGTCTGCAATACGCCAAGGGTCGAAGTAAAGCATATGCCAGCGGCGCGCCTTATCCCCAATAGGTTTGCCATCGTGCACTTCGGCGGGGTTGACCGAGATGAGATCGCCCGCGCGCGCCTCCACTTGGCCCCGGCCGCTGGCCGAGCCTTGCGCGCCGCGCACGATCAAGCCGATACCGAATTGATCATGCATGTGTCGGGCAAACGCCCGCGCCGAATCGGCCTCGACGATTTCCATGCCTAGCTCGGTGATTCTTTGCACCCTGAATGCGTGCCCTGTCATTCTCACCTCCGATCCAATTTTTCTTTTATAGATCATTTTTTCACGGTAGTCCTCCGGCACGTCCTTCACTGCCGATACTGTAGCCGCAGAGCCACTTCGCAATTTCATTCAAGACCGGAAACCGCACTTGCCATACAAGTACGGCGTCAGCACTCAACTCGCGTATTGATCGCGGTTTTCACAGCCATAGCAAGGACACGCTCTGCAATGACCACACCAAACGACACCACAACGATCACGTCGGCTGGCAGCTTTCCGGCCGCCGAACTGGCAAACGCCTTTGTCGCTTTTCTGTTCGCCGCATCGGCGCCTGTAGCCATCATCCTGAGCGCCGGCGTAAAAGGCGGGCTTGCGCCAGCCGATCTGTCATCGTGGATTTTTGCCGCGTTTGCCATCAACGGCGTGCTGACCATCGCCATGTCCATTCTGTACCGACAGCCGCTTGCGTTCTTCTGGACGATTCCGGGAACCGTGCTCGTCGCCAACGCCTTGCAGCACCTCTCGTTCGCCGAGGTAATCGGGGCGTATTTTCTGACGGCCGCCACCATACTCTTGCTGGGGCTAACCGGTTGGGTAAGAATCGTGATGGACCGCATCCCCATGCCTATCGTCATGGGCATGGTTGCAGGGGTTTTCCTGGGATTCGGCCTGGACTGGATCAAGTCGTTCACGTCGGACCCATGGCTCGTCACCGCCATGACAGTCACGTTCTTCGCACTATCGTCATTTGCATCTATTCAGCGATGGTTTCCGCCCATGATAGGCGTGCTGATCGTCGGCTTGGGCATGCTTGTATTCGGCGACAGAGCGCCTTCCATTGAGTACGTGGCATTCTCCACCGCAGTTGCCACGCCGCAGTTCTACATGCCGGTATTCTCGTTGTCCGCGGCCTTTGAGTTGGTTCTTCCCTTGGCGATTACGGTGGTTGCGGTCTATCAGCCTCAGGGCATTGCAATTCTAAGAAGCGCCGGCCATCAGCCACCTGTCAATGCCATCACCAACGTCTGCGGCGTGTTCTCCGCAATAGTGGCGTGCTTTGGCTGCGTATCGACCTGCCTGGCCGGCCCGTCCAGCGCCGTGCTTGCCTCCAGCACAGAGACGAAACGGCATTGGATAGCCGGCGTCGCTTTGGGCGTCCTGACGATTCTGTTCGGCGTTTTCTCGCCGCTGGTCACGCAATTGATTCTGGAAACCCCTGCGGCGTTCGTCGCTGCGCTGGCCGGCCTGGCGCTTCTGCGTGTTCTGCAAGCAACGTTCCAGACCGCCTTTCGCCAACCGTTCTCATTGGGAGCGCTGGTTGCCTTCCTGGTAACGCTGGGCGGTTCGTCGATACTGGGAATCGGAGCGCCGTTCTGGGGCATCGTGTTCGGTGTTGCGGCAAGCCTAATACTGGAGCGTACGGATTTTTCGAAAAAGCCCGATAAGCAGGCCGCCGCGGAGTGAGGTAACCGCGATATCGGGGGTACTGGCCATACGTCCCAATTATTAAACGACACAGCCGTACGAAAAACAGCTTGTCATGGTCAGTTCGACATGCCATCATTCAATCAATCTGCTGATTGATAAAAATCCTATGCCGCCTTCCTCCTCCAACCCCAAACTCACTATCTTCGAAAACCTGGCGGCTGTCGCCCAAGCATTGGGCCACGCACATCGGCTGGCCCTGCTCGAAAGCGTGGCGCAAGGCGCGCGCAGCGTGGAGAAATTGGCCGAGACGACGGGGCTAACCATGGCCAATGCGTCGCGCCATCTGCAAATGCTGCGGCGCGCACGGCTGGTGGATACCAAGCGTCAGGGCAAGCGCGTCTTCTACCGGCTGGCGGGCGAGGCCGAGGTGGTGAACCTGCTCAAGGCGCTGGGGCATGTGGGCAAAAGCAATCTGGCGGAGGTGCGCGACGTCATGCGCGATTTCTTCGACGACCGCGACGCGCTGGAAGCCGTTTCGCGCGAAGACCTATTGGCGCGCTTGAACGACGGCGCGGTCACGGTGCTGGACGTTCGCCCGCCGGAGGAATATGCGCTGGGGCATTTGCCCGGCGCCATCAACATTCCTGCCGGCGAACTGCAACGGCGTCTGGCCGGCTTGCCCAAGAACCGCGAAGTCGTGGCGTACTGCCGCGGCCCGTATTGCGTGATGTCATTCGAGGCAGTCGCGGCGCTGCGCGCCGAGGGCTATACGGCGCACCGCCTGGAAGACGGCTTTCCGGAATGGCAGGCGGCCGGCTTGGCCGTGGAGGTAGCGTAAATGACGGCAACGGATCAACGCACCCATTGGGAAAAGGTTTATACGACGCGAGATGCCCAGGAAGTCAGTTGGTATCAGCCACATGCCGAACAGTCGCTGGCGCTGATCAATCGCATCGCTGACGACGAGCCATGCCGCGTGATAGACGTGGGCGGCGGCGCGTCTACATTGGTTGACGATTTGCTGGCGCACGCGCGCTTCGACGTCACCGTGCTGGATTTATCGGAAGCTGCGCTACAAGTAGCCCGCGAACGGCTGGGCAAGAAGCAAGCCGCACGCGTGCATTGGCTGACGGGCGACGTTACCGAACTCGAACTGCCGGCCAATGCCTACGACATCTGGCACGATCGCGCGGTATTCCATTTCCTGACCGAACCCGAGCAACGGGCGGCTTACGTCGCCCAGGTGCGCCGCACCGTTCGCCCCGGCGGCCACGTCATCGTGGCGGCTTTCGGCCCCGACGGTCCTTTGCAATGCAGCGGCCTGCCGGTGGTGCGCTACTCGCCCGACGCCTTGCACGGCGAGTTCGGCGCGGCTTTCGAGTTGGTAGAGCATTCGGCGGAAGCGCATCATACGCCGGCGGGCGCGATACAGCAGTTCGTCTACTGCCATTGCATCATGCATTGAAGGCGGTGCAGGGTGTCCGAACCTGAAGTCGCTCGGTATAATACTTAAAGGAATGCGCATGGATACTGCGCATACTAATGCGCACCAGAGGCCACATGATCCGCACCGCAGCCAACAAACCGGCACCAAAAAGGCCGACGAACATATCGCTCTCGCCCGACGTCTACGACGAGGCAAAGCAACTGGGCATCAACCTGTCGCAGACGTGCGATCAGTTGCTGCGCAGCGTGATCCAGCAAGAGAAGGCAAGGCGCTGGGCGATCGAGAACGCGCAATTCATTGAAGCCTATAACCGGGTCTCGGCGGCCGAAGAGCTCCCGCTGGACCAGTGGCGCAGTTTCTAGCCACCATGGCCCGCTTCGACATCTATCGCAATCCAGGTACACATGCCGCAACCACGCCGTTCCTCGTTGATGTGCAAAGCGAGCATTTGTCGAGCCTGGTTACCCGCGTCGTGATTCCGCTGCGTCTGGTGGAGAGCTTTCCGCCCGTACGCCTGCCCCAAGATTTGATGCCGGTATTTCATATCGAAGGCCAAGCGTGTTTTCTCGATACGCCCAAGCTGGCAGCCGTGCCGCAACGCGAGCTGGGCCAGGCGCTTGGTTCGCTCCGCGACCGGCAGGACAACATTGTTGCGGCCTTGGATCGCTTATTCGGCGCGTTCTGACTTTCCTGAAGCAGAATTACGTCCGTTGACGGTATGGCCTTCCACCACATCGTACAGAAGCACCTGACAACCCACCGCAAAACCCTCGGCGAAGATGCTAATGGCAGCGCATGAAGAATAATCAGAATCCAAGGCAGAAAGCCAGCGCGCTCGCTTCATTGAGCAACATGCGTCATTGGGCGCTTGCCCTGCTGGCCGCAGTCACACTGGCCGCCTGCGGCGGCGACGGCTCTTCTACGGAACCCTCCCCCGGCCCGCAGCCGCTGGAGCTGACCATACTGCACGTCAACGACCATCACTCCAACCTCGACAGCAAGCGCAAAACCCTGCAATTGCTCGACGCCGGCGGCAAGCGCGTGGGCGTCACGGTGGATGCGGGTGGCTTTCCCAGGGTGACGTCGGCGTTCGCCGAACTGGCGGCCGAATCCGAACATGTGCTCAAGCTGCACGCCGGCGATGCGCTGACGGGTACGCTGTATTTCAGCCGCGCGGGCGAGCGCGGCGAAGCCGATGCGGCCATGATGAACACCGTCTGCTTCGACGCCTTTACGCTGGGCAACCACGAGTTCGACAAGGGCGACACCAGCCTCAAGCAATGGCTGGATTTGCTGAATTCGGGCGAATGCCGGACGCCGATACTCAGCGCCAACGTGCGCTTCGGCGCCGACTCGGCGCTGCACCCCAGCCGCGCCGAGGGCGCCGTGCAGCCCTATGCCATCGTCGAGCGCGGCGGCCAGAAGATAGGCGTCGTGGGCCTGACCATCGCCGAGAAAACCAAGACGTCTTCCAGCCCCGACCCCGGCACCACCTTCGAAAACGAAACCGTGGCCGCCCAACGCGCCATCGACGAACTGCGCGGCCGGAACATCGACAAGATCGTGCTGCTAAGCCACATAGGCTACGACTACGACAAGCGCGTGCTGGCCGAACTCTCAGGCGCGGACGTCATCATCGGCGGCGACTCGCACACCTTGCTGGGCCCGGAAAGCCTTGCCGAGTATGGCGTCGGCTCGCCGGCCGGCCCCTACGGCCAGGCCCTGAAAAACCGCGACGGCGATACCGTTTGCCTGGCCCAGGCCTGGGAATACTCGCAGGTGGTGGGCGAACTGAAAGTCAGCTTCGACAAGGACGGCCGCGTCACGGCCTGCCATGGCACGCCGCACGTGCTCATAGGCGACGACTTCCAGATAGGCAATGCGCCGGCCGGCCCCGCCGACCACGCAGCCTTCGAGGCCGACGTCGCGGCCAGCGGCTTTCTGCGCCTGACTGCCCCCGACGCCCATGCCTCCGGCGTGCTGCAACCCTATGCGCAAAGCGTGGAAATCTACAAGCAAACCGAAGTTGCCAACGCGCCGCTGGAGCTATGTTCGCGCCGTCTACCGGGTGGGCCCGGCACGGCCGACTACGACCGCTCCAGCGTCGCGTGCAATGACGAAGGCAGCGTCAACATGCGCGGCGGCGACATCCAGCAGCTCGTCGTACAAGCCTATCTTGAAGTCGCGAACCAGCAATACGGCGGCGCCGACTTCACCCTGCAAGGCGGCGGCAGCGCGCGCATTCCGCTGCAAGGCCGGGTCACGGCGGCCGACGTCATCGAAGTCATACCCTTCGACAACAAGCTGTGGAAACTGAACATTACGGGGGTCGAGGCCAAGGCCATGGTGGAAGACGGTCTTGAAGCCGTGTTCGGGCCGGGCGGCGGCACAGGGCCCTACCCCTACACCGGCGGCCTACGCTGGGATGTCGACGCCAACCGCCCCAAGGGTGTGCGCGCCAGCAATTTTGAAAGATTCGACCGCGCCACCGGCGCGTGGCTGCCGCTGGACGACGCCGGCCTTTATAGCCTGTTTACGCTGCACTTCAACGCCATGGGCGGGGACGGCTACGCCACGCTGGCCCAGGTGCCCGCCGAGCGCCGCTACGACGTGGGCGTGCAGGACGCCGACATGTTTCTCAACTACATCGACGGCCTGCCGCCGGATGCCACCGGGCTGCCGGCGCTGGAGCGCCTGGATCATTCACTGTACAGCACGAAATCGTACATCGGGCCAGCCGCGCAGCCGTAAAGCCAGCCGGAACGCTTGCACGTAAAGCGGAGCGCCATCTTCGCACTCCGCTTTACGCCGCGGCTTTTAGTCTTCGCGGAAGATCTCGTCGAAGGCCGCTGCATCCACCACGTCGGAGCCACGGTCGCGCATGTAGGCCCACACCGGGCGCCAGCGCGCGGCGTCGGGCTGAACCGGCGCAATAAAGCGGCTCAGCGTGTCGGCGACCATGGCGCGGGTAAGGCTTGACGGCTCCTCGCCGCTGGCGCGGCGCCAAAGATCCATTGCCGCTTGCGGATCGGCCTGCAAAGCCGGCACGGCCGCGTCCAGGTATTTCACCAAAGCAGCCAAGGCCTGCTTGACCGCCGGCCCGGCATCGCGGTCGGCGATCAGTTCGAGTGCCGAAAACCCGGGCACGTCGCCATCGGAGGTGCGGCACATGTCGACGGGCAGGCCCAGTTCGCGGGCGTGCACGCCTTCGATGTTGGCGAAGGCCAGCCAGGCGGCGTCGGCGCCGTTGGCGAGGTTGGCCACGTGGTCGAAGCCAGCCTCGTACACGGATATCTGTTCGGGCTCGACAGCCGCCGATTGCTTGCTCATCCAGCCGATCAAGATATCCCGGCACAAGCCGTCGGTAACGGGGTTGGAAACCGGCGAAGCCACCCGGATGCAGCCGCCGGCTTTCAGCCTAGCCTGCGCATCATGGGTGATGAGCACCCCGCCGTCGGTATGGAAGAAGGTTCCCAGGGATTGCAGCCTGGCGTGGCCGCCGTGCTTTTCCAGCAGATGCAGCGGCTCGTTGACCACCGCCTGCACCTGTCCCTCGGCCAGGGCGGCAAAACCGTCGTAATGATCGTCGGGCACGACAAGCTCGATATCCAGGGCGCCATCGGCGCGAGCCTGTTCCTGTGCGTGAAGCAAAGGCAAATGATCGGGGTTGAGATACCATTCAAGCGCAATGCGAATGGACGGAACGCTATTGGATTGCTGCATGGGAGACACCATTGAAGAACAGAAGCGACAAGTTTAACCTTGGGGGGCTTGCGTCTTGATGACACAAGCTCAATAACACCAAGAAGCCGGAGCTTCCGCCCATGACCCTAGAGATCATCACGGTTCTTTTCATCGCCGTGCTTGCCGTGGCGCTGTTCGCCACGGAAAAGCTGCCTATGGATACCATCGCCTTGCTGGTCTTGAGCGGCCTGGCGGTAACCGGCCTGGTGGATACCGGGCAAGCGCTCAGCGGGTTCAGCAACCCCGCCACCATTACCGTGGCGGCGATGTTCGTGCTGGCAGCCGGCCTGCAGAACAGCGGCGCGCTCTCGGGCATAGGCAATCTGCTGGGGCGCGCCAAGTCGCCGGTGCAGTTTCTGCTCATTCTGTTTCTCGTGCTGGCGGTGATCGCGCCCTTCGTCAACAATACGGCGGTGGTGGCTGTCTTCATGCCCATCGTGCTGGCGGCCACGGCCAGCATAGGCATGTCGGCCTCCAAGGCGCTCATTCCCTTGTCCTACGTGTCGCAGATGGCCGGCGTGTGCACGCTGGTGGGCACCTCGACCAACCTGCTGGTGAACGGCATGGCCAAAGACCTGGGCCACCCGGGCTTCAGCATGTTCGAATTCACCTCGCTGGGCGTCATCTGCTTTGCAGCGGGCTGCCTGTACTTGCTGACGGTAGGCCGCTGGCTGCTGCCCGATGCGCGCGGCGCGGAACTGGTCGAACACTACGAGCTGGGCAAATACATTACCGAGTTGCGGGTAATGCCGGATTCTTCGCTGATCGGCACCTCGGTCGGCGAAGCCAAGCTCAGCGAGGAGTTCGGCGTCTACGTGCTGGAACTGCTGCGCGGAGACGAGAAAGTCTGGTCGCCCAAGTCGCAAACGCTGCAGGAAGGGGATGTTCTGCTGGCGCGCGGCGATTGGTCGCAGTTGGATGAATTGCGCAAGAACACCGGGCTGGAAGTGAACGCCGAGTTCAAGCTCAAGCAGCGCTCTTTCGAAGAGGTCGAACAGGTGCTGGCCGAAGTAATGATCGCCCCGCGTTCGCGCATCATCGGCAGCACGCTGGGCATGCTGGACCCGGGCTGGCACCACAACACGACGTCGCTGGGCATACTGCGGCGCGGCCAGATACTGCGCGAGGAACTGCGCAACGTGCGGCTGAGGGTCGGCGACATTCTACTGATGCTCATCCCCGAAGCCGAGATGCCCGCGCTGCGCAAGGACAAGAACGTGATCGTGCTGTCCGAGCGCCAGCCCGACAAATCCGGCGGATGGCGCGCGCCGTTCGCCCTGGTCACGATGGCGCTGGTCATCGGCGTTTCCGCCGTCGGCTGGATGCCCATCCACATTACCTCCCTCATCGGCGCCGTGGCGATGACGCTGGCCGGATGCCTGGATGCCGAAGACGTCTACGAATCCATAGACTGGCGCATCATCATTCTGATGGCCGGGCTGCTGCCGCTGGGCGTGGCGATGAGCCAGAGCGGCGCGGCCGAGTTCCTCGTCAAGCACACCATCGGGCTGGTGAGCGCGCTGGGGCCGGCGACGGTGCTGGCGGTGCTGTACTTGATGGCGCTGCTGCTCACCGAGTTCATGAGCAACGCGGCGGCGGCCGTGTTGCTGACGCCCATAGGCATGTCCACCGCCAAGATGATGGACGTGGACGCCACGCCTTTTCTGATTGCGGTAACCTTTGCCGCCTCCACCAGTTTCGCCACGCCGGTGGGCTATCAGACCAACACCATGGTGTACGGCGCGGGCGGCTATCGCTTCACCGATTTCGTCAAGGTCGGCCTGCCCTTGAACCTGATTTTCTGGGTGCTGGGCGTGATCTTCATTCCCATCTTTTGGCCTTTCTAAGCACTGCCGCCGCAACACCGCAAGCTTTTACGCGACAAACTTTTTATGCAGACCATCGGCTACCGGCAAGTGCTGTTCCTGGCCATCCCCATCATCCTGGCCAACTTGACCCAGCCGCTGATGTCGGCGGTGGACACCGCCGTCGCCGGCCACCTGCCCGGCGCGCAGCACCTGGCGGGCGTGGCCTTGGGCAGCCTCTTCTTCAACCTGCTGTTCTGGGGATTCGGCTTTCTGCGCATGGGCACCACCGGCGTGGTGGCCCAATACTTCGGGGCCGGCAAGGCGGAGTCCGTCGTGCTGACTGTGGGGCGCGGCGTGCTCATCGCCTGCGCCATCGGCCTTTGCATATTGGCGCTGCAGCAGCCCTTGATCAGCGCCGGGCTGGCCTTGCTGGGAGCCTCGAACGCGGCCGCCGAGCAGGCGCACCTGTATGCCGCGGGCAGGGTCTGGTCGGCGCCGTTCACCCTCATCAACTACGTCATACTGGGCTGGCTGCTGGGCTGCCAGCGCGTGCGCATCGCCTTGGCCATCCAGATACTCATCAACGCCGTCAATCTGCTAGCGGTGCTGGGCTTCGTCTACGGCCTGGGCTGGGGCGTCAGCGGCATAGGCCGGGCCACCGCCCTGGCCGACCTCAGCGGCGCCACGGTGGGCGCGTGGCTGGTGTGGCGCAGCTACCATGCGCAAATCAAAACCCTGCGCTGGGCCGAGCTTATCGAAACCGCCGCCTTGCGCCGGCTGATTCAAATCAACGGCCACATCTTTATTCGCACCGCCTGCCTGCTGGGCACCATGGCCTGGTTCACGCATCTGGGCGCCAAGCAAGGAGACGCCCTGCTGGCCGCCAACGCCATCCTGCTGAACTTCCTCAGCTTCACCGCCTACGGCCTGGACGGCTTCGCCCATGCCGCCGAAACGCTGAGCGGCGCGGCGGTGGGCCAGCGCAACCCAGGCCGGCTGGCGCGAGTGATCCGCGTCTGCATGGTGTGGGGCCTGATAGGCTCGCTGCTCTACACGCTGGTCTACGGCGTGGCCGGCGCCCAATTGATCGGGCTGCTGACCGACCAGGCGGACATCGCGAACCTGGCCTCCCATTACCTGGTCTGGGCCGTGCTCGCCCCATTGGTGTCCATGCCCGCCTATCTGTACGACGGCGTCTTCATGGGCGCCACCCGCACGCGGCCGTTGATGCTGATCATGGTGGCCTGCTCGCTGGCCTTCCTGGCCCTGTCGCTCACGCTGCTGCCGCTCTGGGCTAATCACGGCCTGTGGCTGTCGTTCCTGATATTCAACGGCTTGCGCGGGGCCGGGCTGGCCTTGGCGCTGCGGCCGACGATATACCGGCCTTTGGCGATGGGGAAAACGCCTTGAAGCATAGACCCGGTCGCCATCACTTCCGATCGAGCAAAAATCCCCGCACCAGCCGGGCGAACTCGTCGGCTTGTTCGATGTGGGGCGCATGCCCCGCCTTGGGAATGACGTGCAAACTGGCCTGCGGCAATGCATCGGCCAGGGTGCGCGATACGTCCGTTCCCGTAACGCGGTCGTCCTCGCCGCACAAAACGAGAGCGGGCGTCGTAATGGCCGGGAGCCAGGGGCGCGCATCCGTGGCCGCAATGGCGTTGGCGACCGCCATATACCCTTCGGGGCGCGCGCGCCGCATGTGCCGCGCGATTTCCTCGACGACATGCGCCGGCGCGCCCGGCGCGGCGATCTTGGCGGCTCTATCCAAGCTCACGCCCTGGAGGTTGCGGGACAGATCAAGCCGGTTTTGCAGCCACTGCTTGCGCTCGGGGTCCGGCAGGCCGGCCCGGCCCAGCGTCGCGTCCGCCAGCACCAGCGAAACGACGCGTTGCGGGTAATGGCGCGCCAGCGCAAGCGCCAGCAAGGCGCCGAACGAAACGCCCACTACGTGTGCCGGTTCGTCGCGCACCACGTTCGCCACGGCTTCGAGAATAGCCATGAGGCCCTCGCTGGCGAGGGCCGGAGAATCGCCGTAGCCCGGCAGGTCGGGCGCAAGGCAGGTGAAATGCGCGCCCAGCCTGGCCATCTGCTGGTTCCAGGTCGTCGCGCTTGCGCCTATGCCATGCAGCAGAAGCAGCCGCGGCCCCTGCCCGGCGCGCAGAATGTGTAGTGTCTTCATACTCAAATACCCGTCAGTTCGCCGCCATCGACAAGAAACCCGGTTCCGGTCACGTAGCGCGTCGCATCGCCGCACAACGACGCCACGAACCGTCCGAAATCCTCCGGCTGGCCGATCACCCTATCCTTGACGCCCAGTTCGAGCGCGCGGTCGGTGGCGTGCGGGCCGGCAAACACCGCGTTGATGGTGACGCCGCTCTCGTACAGTTCGGGGGCGGCGCTTTTGGCCCAGGCCCACAAGGCGCTGCGAGCGGCGGCCGACAGACATAGAAAAGGCTTGGGCGCCTTGACGCTGGTCGAGGAAACGATGACGATGCGCCCCCCATCGCCGTCTCGCATCGCCAGGCGGGCAGCCCTTATCAGCCTGACGGCCGGATAGAAAGTCGACTCGAAGGCGGCGGCGAAATCCGCGTCGCCGGCCTCCATGGGCAACAGCGCGCGCGGGCCGGGCGTATTGACGATGGCCACGTCCAGGCGTCCGAACTGCGCCAGCGCCGCATCGACCGCCCTTTGCGGCAAATCGGGGTCTTTCAGGTCGCCGGCCACCGCCTTGCAGCGGCCGGGATAGGCCGCCTCGATGGCATCCAGCGCAGCGCTGGGGCGCGCGACGACGATTATTCTTGCGCCTTCGGCCGCCAAGGCATCGGCGGTGGCGCGGCCCAGCCCGCGCGACGCCCCGGTAATCAAAGCGACTTTGTCTTTTAGTCCGAGATCCATGAGTCTCCCTTTGAGGTCCGCGGGTACGTAGAATGTGACATACTACGTACCATTACAAGACTTCCAGTTGATGCATTTTCGATGTCAAAGCTACACAACCTGGTTCGCTCTGAATCCCTTGCCCAGCAAGGCTACAAGGCCATCCGCCGCGCCATTCGCGACGGCAAGATTCCCAGGGGGCAATTCTTTTCCGAAACCACGTTGGCCGAATCGCTCGGCGTTTCCCGCACCCCCGTCCGCGAAGCGTTGCTGAACCTGTATCGCGACGGCGTCGTCGAAATCGTTCCCAAGCGGGGGTATCGCCTCGTCGACCTGGACGAAGCGGCCATCAGCGAAATCCGGCTGCTGCGCGTCGCGCTGGAACAGATCGTCGTGGATCGACTTTGCGCAACGGCGACTCCCGAGAACATCAAGGAACTGCGCGCCATTCTGAACGGCGCCGGAGAAAGCCGGGAAGACATGTACACCATCGACGAAACCTTCCATATCCGCATGGCCGAAATGGCCGGCCTGCATCAGATACGCCAGGAATTGCTGAGCGTACGGGGCAAGATGTACCTGATCGCCAGCGGCGCGCGCCTGACCTCGCTGCGCGACGAGCACGTCGCCCAAGAGCATGCCGAACTGGTCGATGCCCTGGAACAAGGCGATCGCAGAAAAGCCCGCCGTCTCATCACCAATCATGTGGAGCGCTCTATCGATGCGTTTGTCGAGGCTCGCGCCGAGCTGATCGAGCAGAGCCGTCTCGATCGGCTATCTTGAGCTCGGCATCGGCGACGCAGGCGTAGTAGCGCTCCATCGGCCACCCGCATAAGCGCGAAAAATAAAGCAGCGCCATAGGCGACACCCCCGCCCGCCACAAGGCGGCGATGTCCTGATCGCGTACCGCCGCACGCATGGCTTCGGGCAGCGGCGAAGCGGCGATGACCGCCTCGCGGTTCTGGGCATAAGACTCCTTCAAGCGCCCGCGCGTGATGTCTATCAGGAACTGCGTGACAACGGCGTGCATCATGCAGCCTCCCACAACATCTGATGAACGCCCGTGTACCAGCCCGGCGCATAGGAAATGCACGTCACCACCTCGGGCCGGACGGGGTGCGCGGCCGCGGCGACCGCAATCCAGCTGCGGATCTCGTGCGTACCGTTACCCAGGGCATCGAGTGCGCTGTCGGAATACGCGCAAGCCTGGTCCAAGTCGCCCGTGGCCAGCGCATCCAGGAACTGCGCATCGAACTGCGCGTCGTTGCGGTCCATGCCCGGCTCGCCGACCGCATGTGAAATGCCCCCCGTCGCCAGCAGGCCGACGCGGCCATCCTGGCCCGTCTTGCGCAGCGCCTCGCCGATCAGGGCGCCGAGTCGCCGGCATCGCTCTAGCGTGGGCAGCGGCGGAAAAAGCGTATTGATGATGACGGGCACGATACGCACGTCGGCGGCGATTTTCAGTTGCTGCAAGGGCAGCGTCGTGCCGTGGTCCAGGCGCAGCTCGATGGAGTGGGCCGGGTCCATGCCGTTCTCATAAAGGTGCCGCACCAGGCGATGGGCCAGGTCCGGATCACCCGGCCGCGCCACGGGATCGAGCTTGAACTGCGGCTCGGGAAAGGCCTGGTGCGCGTAGCCCGTACCTATCAGGAAAGGCGGCGCCATCCGTGGTTCAAGGTTCACGATGTGCTCGCTGGTAAAAACAACCAGCGTCTCGATACCCGCGTCCGTGAAAGCCTTGCCGATGCGGGCGAAACCCCGCTCTGTCGCTTCACGATGGCTGGCCTGGGCCTGCTCCGGCCAGGCGGTCATATAGGGAAAATGAACGGTAGCGGCGGCTAACATGAGATGTCCCGTTTCAGAAGAAGACGCTCAAGCCCTGGTTGCCCAGCGCTTGCCTATCCAGGACGACACGGCGGCTGCGCAGAAGAAAGGCGTCGTCCGTCGGCACGAGCAGATCCGTACGTCCGCCGCTGAACTGCTGCTCCATATTCCAGCGGTATTGCAAGAGCAGAATATTGCTGCGGGCGACGACCAGCCCATCGTCCTGGCGGGCAACGTCCACGACCTGGATGAAATAGCGCAAGCGCGACGGCGGCTGTTCCACCCAGGATTGCTTGCTCTCCAGCTTGGCGACGCGCGCATTGAGCAATTCCTGATCTTCATCGTAGTAGCCGAGTTCGTCTTCGCTGCTCATCAGGCCGTCCATCGTGGAGGTCGTTACGGGAACCCGGTAGCTGATCTGCGCATCCATCAGCGCCAGCCATTCCCGATAGCGTCGATCCTGCAAGAGCAGGGTTTCGCGGCGATAGAAGCTTTCCACCGCGGTCCACAGTTGGGTATTCATTATGTCTGTCATCGTTGCTCCCCGGCTCAGGGTTGGCCTGCACGGTCCGTCATCAGCGTGGCGTAGTGCCTGTAGAACGCGCGCTGGTTGGCTTCGGTCATCAGCATGTCGCTGGTGCTGCCCGGGAAAGGTTCACCGTACCTGGAAGAAGTCGGCGCTTCGCGGCCCAGGCCCATTTGATAGTTGAACCTGCCCTGCCGTCCGATATGGCCGCGCAGGCTGTCCTGCACGCTTTGCCAGACGTCCCCGTCGTCCTGCTCGAAGATGCCGCCGGGCCCGAAGGCCAGAGAGTATTGCTTGCGAATCGCCGCTTTCAGTTCGGGCGGCATGGCCTTGTCGACCACGCACCAGGAGTGCACTTCTATCTTGTCCACGCCGCGCGGATGCCAGACCCGGAACGAGCGGAAGCGCGCGCTGTCCAGAAACGACATATTGGGGAATATCGTTCCCACGCCGATGGGCACGAAGGCCGAGGCGGACTCGCCGTATCTTTCCGTCAGTTCGCGGCGCATCTGCGCGATGAAGCCGTCGTAGTCGGTCTTGACCGCCGTACCCTGCTGCGCGCCGCCGCGTTCGCTGCCGATGGAATGGCCGTTGCCGGTTTGAATGCAATAGCCATCGTTGCTCAAGCGGCTTCGATAGCCCATCTCGACGCCGGCGCCGTGCGTGGACGAGACGTGATAATGGTCGCCGGCGAAGTTTTCCGACGGAATCTTCCAGTTGACGTCGATGGTCCACTTGTGAACGCCGCCGATCAATTCGGTGCCGCCTTCCATGCGGTTCAGCATCAGGTCCAGATAGAACGCCATGTCGCCCAGGTACTCGCGCAGGGTCGGCGCATGCGGATCCCAACAGGCGAAGATCATGCCGCCGAAGCTGTCCACGTGGGGCGCTTCCCGCAGGCCGAGCAGATCGCGGTCGAGCTGGTCTCCGTAAACCGGCCCCTGGCGCGGCACGGATGCCAGCTTGCCTTCGGTGCTGAACGTCCAGGCATGGTAGGGACACCTGAACATCTTCGCCACGCCGGAGTCGACGCGGCACACTTTAGCGCCGCGGTGGCTGCAGCTATTCAGGTACACCCTCAGGCGGCCCGTCTGGTCGCGCACGACGATCACGGGATCTTCGCCCATGGTCGTGGTGACGAACGAACCCTTCTCGGGCAAGGCGCTTTCGTGGGTGAGATACAGCCAGCATCTGGCGAAGATGCGTTCCTGCTCCAGGCGATAGAGGCCCTCGTCGACGAAAAGGCGGCGGTCGACGTAAGCGCCGTCCGGCGCCAGCAGGTCTCCGGCACGGTACGCGCCCATCGTGGCGCCGGCGTCTATCAGTGGTGGCAGCGGCGTGTCGCCAAGACTCGGGTGCGCGTTCAAGATATTTGCATCACTCATGCTTTGTCCTCTAACTCTGGGTCCTCTGAAGAGAAATACTCGAATGCCCGATGCTTCAAACCCTGGGGCCGCGCAGCGCGGTTCCGCCATCCAGCGCGAGAATGCTTCCCGCGGCCATGCTCGCAGCCGCGTCCGACGCCAGGAAGACATACGCCGCCGCGTAGTCCTGCGGCGTTGCGATGGTCTGCAAAGGAAGGGCTTGGCTTGACGGCGCATTGGCGTCGGCGCCCTGGCCCAGGCTTTTCAAGCCGCTCAGGTCGGTGGGCGCATAGCCCGGCGCGACCGCATTGACGCGCACGTGCGGCGCCAGCTCCAGCGCCAGTTGCTTCGTCAAGCCGTTGACGGCATGCTTGGCGGCCACGTAAAGCGCGCCGCCGAAACCCGCATGGGCGCCTGACACCGAACTGGTGAAGATGATGGCGCCCCGGCTGCGCGCCAGCGCCTGCGCCGCCGCGCGCGCGCCAAACATGTAGCCCTTGACGTTGATGGCGAACAGTTCGTCGAAAGCGGCATCGAGTTCGCCGCCCGAGAACGACAGGAAAGGCCTGCGGTTGTCGTAGACCCCGGCGTTCGCGACCAGTACGTCGAGCCTGCCGAAGCGTTCTTCGGCCAGTTGCACCGCGCGCTGGTTGTCGCTGAACGAACGCACGTCGCCCTCGCAATACGCCACGTCACTGCCGCCGAACTCCTTTTCCAACGCCGCCTGGCTCCGGTCGAACGCAACGACGTTCGCGCCTTCGGCCAGGAAACGCCGCGCCACCGCAAGGCCTATGCCGCTGGCCGCGCCGGTGATGAGTGCAACTTTGTTTTCCAGCTGAAATGACATCGCCTCTTCACTCCTGGAGGGTCTCCCGCAAGGGAGGCTGCGGCATCCCGCGAGGGGTCGCCGCTTTTTATTGACGTATCTTCCATTCAGTTCTAGTATTCTACCGTAGTATTCTACATTAGTATTCTACGACGGCGGGAAAAAGATGAAAACGATCCCTGCCCATCTAAGCACATCACAGGAGAACAGCATGAAAAAAAGACTTTTGGCTGTATTGCTGGCGGCATGGTCGGGGGCTGTCTGCGCCGAAGTGGTCGTCGGCGTTTCGGTCAGTTCCACGGGTTCGGGCTCTTCGCTGGGCACGCACATCGCCAACGTCATACCTCTGTTGCCGAAAACGGTAGCCGGGGAGCCCGTCCGCTACGTCATGCTGGACGACGGCAGCGACCCCACCGTCGGGGCGCGCAACGCCCGCAAGCTGATTACCGAAGAAAAGGTGGACGTCATCATCGGCTCCAGCACAGTGCCGGTGGCCATCGCCCAAAGCAACGTGGCCAACGAAGTGGGTATTCCCATCATCGCCATCTGTCCCATACCGCTCAACCCCGCAAAGCAGTCTTACTCGTTCGCGGTGCCGCAGCCCATTCCGCTGATGCTCAGCGCGCTACTCAAGCACATGCACGCCCAAGGCGTCAAAAACCTGGGCTACATCGGCTTCTCGGATTCCTGGGGCGACATGAACTACAACCACGCCAAGAGCGGCGGCGAGGCGCTGGGCATCACGATCACCACCAACGAACGCTACGCCCGAAACGACACGACGGTGAATTCGCAGGTTCTCAAAGTGGTTTCATCGAAACCCGATGCGATATTCGTGGGCGCCTCCGGAACGCCCGCCGCGCTTCCCCAGGTTGCGGCGCGCGAGCGCGGCTACCGCCAGCAGATCTATCACACCCATGGCGTGGTCAATCGCGACTTCACCCGCATCGCGGATAAAAGCGCCGAAGGCGTCATTGCACCAACCGGCGCCGTCGTCGTGGCCGAACAGCTTCCCGACGACCACCCCTTGAAAGCGACGGGCATGGACTTCCTCAAACGCTACGAAGGCGCGTATGGCGCAGGCAGCCGCAATGCCTTCGCCGCCTATGCCTGGGACGCCGGCCTCATCATCCAGGCGGCGATTCCGGTGGCTCTGAAGACAGCAAAACCCGGCACGCCCGAGTTTCGCAAGGCTTTGCGCGACGCCATCGAAAGCAACAAGGAAGTCAAAGGAACGCATGCCGTCTACAGCATGACCTCGGAAGATCACTACGGCGTGGACGAACGCGCGCGCGTGCTCGTCCAGGTCGAAAACGGCGAATGGAAAATTCTCGACGAGAACGGGGGAAAACAGTGAGCAGCTTCTTCAACGTAAAACGATCAGAGGACGCCGAATACGTGTCATACGGCGCCAAAAGCGACTTGCGCGTGCTGATTGGCGACAACGAGCAAAGCACGCCGATTCGCACTGCGCTGCAAACCTGCCAACCCGGATACGACGTGCCGTTCCACTGCCATCCCTACACCGAGTACCTCATCGTTCTGGAAGGCTCGGCCGAGTTCCGCATCGAGGCCGACGGCCTGCGGACGGTGGTGCTGCACAAGGGCGATACGGTGGAACTGCGTCCGGGCGTATGGCATGCCTTCACCACCAGCCCGACAGAGGTGACCCAGTTGATGGGGATACACCTCTCTTCCGAACGCATCGTGAACTACAAGCCCGACGTCAAGACCGACGCACGCGGTTTTCGCATAGAAAGCTGAAGGCACGCTTCGCCGTTCATTCCCCTTCCCAAGATCCGGTTGCGCGTCCGGCCACATCGCCGCGACGCGAACCCGCTCTTCCACGCATCGTAGGCGCGAAGCACCGGCGAGTAATCGCCAAACACGCGCCCGAACTACACCATCCGCCGCCCGAGCGGCGAGAGCTGAAAACGCCCCCCGCGTCGGCTTGCCCGCCGCGCCCTGAACCGCTGGGCGCCGGAGCCCGATTACGCCCCAACCTGCGGCTTTTGGCCGGGCTCGCGCTGCGGCGGTTCGCCGTCGGGATTGTTGCGGTCCGGATTGGGCGGCTGGCCAGGCTCAGGCTGCCGATGGCCGGGCAGCTCCTTGTCGGGAGGGGTGCCGGGCGCCTGATTGGGGCGGTCGGGGTCTACACCGCCGGGCTGATTATTCTGATAGTCTCTTTGCGGATTCGTGCTCATGAACATCTCCTTTCTGCCTATGGGAAAGCAGCTCCAGGCTGCGCTTTCATCCTAAATAGAGAAACCACGAATCGGACAGATCATGCCGTACCGGTTTTTCTAGTATTTTTTGATCCCGACAAATCCACCAAGACTTGTCGCAAAGGAGACATAGTGAAGCAAGTATCCACCGTCTTCACGACGGAACGTCGGCACCTTCTTGAAATCATCGACGGCTTGATAGAAGGCATCATCCTGCTGGACATGAACCGCCATATTGCATGGGCCAACGATACCGCACTGGAAATGCATGGTGCGGCCGGGCTGGCGGACCTCGGCGGAACGGCCGCCGGCTATCGCAAGCGCTATGCGCTTCGGTACCGCAACCAGCGCAAGCTGACTGCCAGGCAGTACCCGTTGGACCGCGCGCTGGAGGGAGAAGCGGTCAAGGATCTGGTCGTGGAAGTATCCCGTAAGGACGATCCTGGTTTTCATCGTGTCCATCAGGTCAGAAGCCTGGCGCTCAACGACGCGCAAGGCAAGCCCGAAGGCGTGGTGCTGGTCGTGATGGACGTCACCGACCGCTTCGACGCCGAAGAACGCTTCGAAAACGCATTCAAGGCCAATCCCGCTCCGGCGATCATCTATGCGCTGGAAGATGAGCGCTACATCAAGGTCAACCCCGGCTTCCTGAAAATGACGGGCTACGACCGCCGGGACGTGCTGGACCACAGCATGAAGGAAGTGGACGTGCTGGGCGACTCGCCGCATCGCGCCGACGCGCAGGCGCGCATAGCCGAAAACCGCAGCATTCCGCAAATGGAAACCTACATCGTTTTGCCCGACGGCAGCGACAAGCTGGTGGTTCTGGCGGGCCAGCCCATAGAAGTCGGCGACGCCGCCTGCATGCTTTTCACTTTCAACGATCTCGAACCGCGGCGCAAGGCCGAGAACGCGCTGCGTGAAAGCGAAGAGCGTTTCTCGAAGGCGTTCAGGCTGGCGCCGGTATCGATGGCGCTCAGCACCCTGGAAGGCAGGGTGCTCGAAGCCAACGAAACCTTCATCGAGACCACCGGCCATACGCCGGAGACGCTGAACGAGGACGGCAACGCGCTGGCCCATCTGTGCACCGAGCCCAAGGACTACGAAGAAACCCTGGCCGCCTTGCGGGACGGCAACAGCGTGCGCAATCAGGATCTCATGCTGCGCACGCGGGATGGCCTGCTGCTCGACTGCCTGGTGTCTGCCGAGCGGGTCGCCATACAGAGCCAGGACTACATTCTCGTGGCGTTCCAGGACATCACGGAACGCAAGCGCAGCGAGACCGAGCTGATGGCCGCCATCGACACGGCAATGCAGGACACCTCCTGGTTCAGCCAGATGGTCATCGAAAAGCTCGCTCAGATCCGCCAGCCGCAAGGCGTCTCGAATACGGACGCGCAACTGGCCGACCTGACTCCCAGAGAGCGCGAGATTCTCGGCCTGATGTGCCAGGGCCTGAACGACCCTGACATCGCCCAGACGCTTTCAGTATCCCGCCATACGGTGCGCAATCACATCGCGTCGCTGTACAGCAAGCTGCAAGTGCATCGGCGCAGCGCGGCGATTGTGTGGGCCCGCGAACGCGGCATCGTCGGCCACGAGAAGCCCGCTCGCGGCAGGCGCCCCAAACGGTAGTTCCATACTAGAAGAATTAGTATTTCTTTCGCTTCTAACGGCAAATAACGCTCCCTATAGTGCAGACATCCGGTACTGCTTTGCTTCCCCTGCCGGGGCACGGTACCGGATGCTTCTTGAACGCATTAAGGAGAGCACCATGGATAAAGACCGTATCAAAGGCGCAGCGAAAGAAGTCAAGGGCAACGTCAAGGAAGCCGCCGGCAAGGTAACGGGCAATCCGCAGACCGAAGCCGAAGGCAAGGCCGAACAGGCCGTCGGCAAAGTGCAACGCAAAGTCGGTGAAGCCAAGGACGAAGTGCGCGACGCGCTGAAAGACAGAAAGTAATTCCCCCGAACGCCCATGCGCGCCGGGAACCGCCTCCTGGCGCCGCCGCATCACATTCACTGGAGAAGAACATGAACAAACGCACCTCTACCCTGCTGGCCGCCTTGACCTTGATGATGGGCGCATCGTTGACCGCGCATGCGCAGCAAGGCGCCGTGATGGCTCCTGATCAGATCGATGCTCGCCACAAGGCCGCCAAAGAACAATGCGACGCCATGAGTGGCGACCAAAAGAGCGTCTGCCTCAAACAGGCCGATGCGGAAAAGGACAAGGCCGAAGCGCAAGCCAAGGCCGGCAAGGAGAAGGCCGAGGCCGACCGTGACGCCGCCAAGACCCGGCAGGAAGCCGATTACGACGTGGAGATGAAAAAGTGCGACGCCTTGTCCGGCGATGCACAGGACAAGTGCGAAGCCGACGTCAAGACGCGTTTCGGCAAGTAAGCATCTGCCTCACCACAAGGACGAATTATGAAAACCAGAATATGGGTCCTGACGGCGGCGCTGTTTGCCGCCAGCCTGTCCGCAGGCTGCCATACGGTCGAAGGCGCCGGCAAGGACATCGAACGTGGCGGCGAAAAAATCCAGCAACAGGCCAAGTAAACAAGCTGGCGCCGCCGCCGGCCCGCACTTTCCGTAGTGTGCGGGCCGGCGGCCCAATTCTCGAATCGCCGTACCGCCCCGCGCGGCGCCGGCCCCAAGACAAGGAGACATCATGCGATCCATATTGCTATGGCTGCTGGGTGTGCCTATTCCCATCATCATCCTGCTCGCGCTGTTCTGGCATTGAGCGCCGGATACGGCTCCATCGAACAAAAGCATAAGGAATCATCATGCAGCATACCCAGCCACCACCTCTCGCCCTCGACAACCCTCCCGGCGTTGCGGAGCCTTCCGCTTCCGCCGTCTCGTGGAGCGCAGTCATCGCCGGCGCCGTCATCGCGGCGTCCGTCTCGGCGATGCTGATCACGGGAGGTTCGGGATTCGGCTTCCTGTTCCTGTCGCCCTGGCATCATGAAAGCCTGTCGGGCGCGTCTCTTGCCGTCGCATCCATCGTATGGATGCTGTTGACGCAGATCATCGCCTACGCCATAGGCGGATACGTCGCAGGCCGGCTGCGCACCAAATGGACGGATGCCGAAGTCGATGAAATCTACTTTCGCGATACCGCCCACGGCTTTCTGGTCTGGGCCTTGAGCGCGTTGGCCGGGCTGGTGCTGCTGGGCGCCATGGCCGCTTCCATCGTATCCGGCACCGTCCGGGCGGGCGCCGTGCTGGCCGGCGTGAGCACTTCGTCCCCATCCCTCAATCCGTCGCCGCAGGAGCCTGTGCTGAACCTGGAATACTTCACGGACATGCTGCTGCGCACGGACGGTCCGGCCGCCCCGCGCGCGCAGAGCGGCACGCAGCCCGAGGTGCATCGCATGCTGGCGCACAGCCTCGCCAATGGCCGCATTCCCGATGCCGACCGGCCCTACCTGACCAGGCTGATCGCCCAGCAGGCCCGCGTGGACGATGCGGTCGCCGAGGAACGCATATCGTATGTCGAAGAGCTGGCCAGGCAAGCGGAATACCGGGGCCGCGAGGCGGCCGATGCGGCGCGAAAAGCGGCGATGTCCTTTTCGCTATGGGCGTTTGCATCTCTGCTTATCGGCGCCTTTGTCGCCAGCTTCGCCGCCACGATAGGAGGCCGCGCCCGCGACAACCGGCCCGACGCCGAACTGGACGAGGACATGGAGCGGTATCCGGCGGATAACGCCACCGCCGTATAAGACGCCGCACATTTCAAACGCTCGCGCGAGCTTGTACCGGGCGGACATGTGTTTTACCCTTGAAAAGCAATGAGCGGTTTTGTTGCGCCATTCAATACAACTCAAGGAGAAGCCGATGTTCGAACGCACACCCAGGCTCGCGTATCTAAGCGACCAAGCCGTACTATGGGGGCCGCGCATCCTGTTGGCGATCGTCGTACTGATCGCCACCTACTTCGTGGCCAAGGCCGTCCGCTGGGGCGTTGCAAAAGTTGTCGGCGGCATCCCATTCTTTACCCGCGATACCGTCAGGCCCGGCGAAACCCTGGCCAAATCGATTTCAACGCTTGCCTACTGGCTGGTGTGGCTGTTCGGCCTGCTCATCGCCATGCAGCCGTTGGGGCTGGTGCAAGCCATGCAGCCCATCAATGCACTGACCAACGAAGTCTTCCTGTATGCCCCGCGCATACTGGGCGCCGCGCTTATTTTCTTCGTGGGGCTGATCTTCGCCCGCATTGCGCGCAACATCGTGGAGACCGCGCTTTCCGTTCTCAACCCGGGACGCATCGCGTCGCGCCTGGGCCTGTGCAAAAGCGAGCAGCCCGCCGCCGCGCCCGGCGAACCCGTCATCGCCGCGACCCCTTGCGCCACGCTGATCCGCGCATGCGGCGCCATCGTGTTTACGCTGGTCATCATCCCGGTGTCCATCGCCGCATTGCAGACGCTGGGCATCTCGTCCATCGTCGAGCCCACGGTAGCCGTGCTTGAAACCGTGCTGCAAGCCATACCGCGCGTACTGGCGGCGGGCCTGTTGCTGGCGATCGCCTTCGCCATCGCGCAATGGGTGCGGCAATTGGTTTCCAATACCCTGGCCGCGTTGGGCCTGGACCGCTCGCTGGAAAACATCTGCGGCTTCAACCCGTCGACCAAGCCGTCTTCCGTCGCCGGCATGATCACGCTGGTGGCCATCATGCTGTTCGCAGCCATCGAAGCGGCCAGCCTGCTGGACTTCGGCCTCGTGGCGATCATGCTGACCCAGGCCACTGAACTGGGCGGGCAAGTCATCTTCGGCAGCGTCATTATTCTCGTCGGCGTCAT
This sequence comes from uncultured Burkholderiaceae bacterium, assembly GCA_934525625.1. Classification (GTDB taxonomy): domain Bacteria; phylum Pseudomonadota; class Gammaproteobacteria; order Burkholderiales; family Burkholderiaceae_B; genus Mesopusillimonas. The sequence continues at coordinate 92,301 of CAKSZL010000006.1, read as the reverse complement.
CATGGGCCGCATCGTCGCCCGTATCGTCGGCGACTCCATCGGCGAAAGCGGCCTGCCTTCCATCCTGAAGTACGCCATCATCGCGCTTGCCATCGCCATCGGCCTGCGCTTCATGGGCTTGGCCAACGAGATCGTCAATCTGGCGTTCGGCCTGATTCTAGGCTCGGCCGCCGTGGCTTGCGCACTGGCCTTCGGCCTGGGCGGACGCGAAACCGCGCATCAGCTTCTGCAAAAATGGCTGGCGCAGGGCAAGCTGAGCATCAAGAAAGACACGCAAGCCGCGCCGCGCGACGACGCAGACGCTTGATAAAGCCCCAGGGCTAAGCGACTACGGGCCGGCGCACCGACCATATGCTGTCCGCCGGCCCGTTGTTCACCCGCCGCGCCGTGGCGCGCGCCATCCAGACGAAGCACAAGCCGCCGACGAAGGCCGTGATGTCCACGCCCAGCGCGTGGCAACGCCGCCGTAAGCCGATATGCAGCGAATGGAAACTGTAGCTGATGTCGCCAGGGAGAACTAAACACCAACCGGCCAACGCTGCAGGCCATGCCGAAGGTGTAGCAAAAATTACATTACCAGTGGAGCAAAAACGGTGTTTTACAGCTCGAGAAGCCGCTTCCTATACTAGCTTCACACAGCCAACAGGAGGTGGACAAACCATGCTGAATCGCCCTGGCACGCTCGAAGACATCCAATGGCCCAAGGAAGGTGTTGCCCGCGTACCCTATCGGGTATTTTCCGGCGACGACGTCTACGAACACGAACAAGAAAAGATTTTTCGCGGCCCCACATGGCAGTTCCTGGCGCTGGAAGCTCAACTGCCGGAAAAGGGCGACTATCTACGCGCACGCCTGGGAGACACTCCGGTAGTGGTGGTACGAGGCGACGACGACGAATTCTATGCTGTCGTCAACCGATGTGCGCACAAAGGCACCCTGCTCGTCTATGAGCCCCGAGGCAAGATCAAGCAGTTCATGTGCATCTATCACAACTGGTGCTTCGATCTCAAGGGAAAGCTCAGGGCTGTCGCGTTCGAACGCGGCATAGCCGGCAAGGGCGGAATGACGTCCACCTTCCGCAGGGAAGAGCACAATCTGGCGCCGGTGCGCCTGCACAGGGTGCACGGCCTCATTTTCGGCACCTTGAATCCCGACACCCCGGCCTTTGAAGACTATATCGGCGACGAGTTCCTCCAGAACATGAAAAGGCTGTGCGGACGTCCCTTGGTCGTTCTGGGCCAATACACCCAGATACTGCACTACAACTGGAAGATGTACATGGAGAACGTGAAGGACCCCTATCACGCTTCGATTCTCCATTCTTTCAATGGCTACATGAAGATGGATCGCCTTACCATGGAAGGCGGCATCAAGATGGGCGCGCGCGGCTGGCACCATATCAGCTATTCCAAGATGGGAATCGACCCCGGCGGTGATATCTACAAAGAAGAAAAAGACTTGCGCTCCGCCGCACTCAACGTATATGGACAAGGCCTGCGGGACCGCTCCATGGTGGCGTTCTGGGACGACTGCGGAGACGGAATCACGCTTGCCATACAAACCATATTTCCCAATTTCGTCTTGCAGCAGCTGCGCAACAGCCTGGCGGTACGCACCATCGTACCGACCGGCCCCCGCAGCGCGGAGCTGCACTGGATGGCGTTCGGTTATGCGGACGACGATCACGCCAAGCGGGAAGGACGCCTGAAGCAAGCCAACTTCATGGGGCCGGCTGGACTGATCGCCATGGAGGACGGCATGGTCGGATCGCTGGTCCAGCAAGGCATAGAGGGCGACAAGGACAAGGCCTCGGTGCTGGAGCTGGGAGGACAAGGCATCGAACCGATAGAAGGTTCGCGCGCCTCCGAGGGCAGCGTGCGCGGCTTCTGGACGGCCTACCGCCATCTGATGCAGCTATAGACGAAAAGGGAGAACAACGCCATGTCGGCAACAAGCCATGCCACGTACGTGGAGCAAGCCCGGCAATTACTCTGCCGCTATACGCACTTGATAGACGACGGCAAACTGGACCAGTGGCCGCTCCTTTTCACCGACGAGTGCTGTTACCGCATCACCACCCGGGAAATCGTCAGCCTGGGCCAGTCGCTGTCCATCATGCTTTGCACGAGCAAAGGGATGCTGTTCGACAGGGTCGAGGCGACTCAGGAAGCGAACCTGTTCGAACCTCATTATTATCGGCACGTCTTGTCCGACAGCATCGTCACCGGCGAGAAAGACGACGGCGCGCTGGAGTTGACGACCAACTTCTTTTGCATGCGCACGATGATGAACGGCGACAGCATGCTGTTCGTCACTGGGCAATACATCGACGAGATCGTGACGCAGGGCAGCCAATGCCTGTTCCGCTCCAAGTGGGTAGTACTCGATCAATCCAAGATCGACACCTTGATTGCCATACCTATTTGACTTCCGCGGCCAAGCCCATGCCATCGCGCTACGCCAACCAGCCATGAAGCCAAAGAACTGTCCCGACCAAAGCACAGAGGAAAATGCAAATGGAAAGCATGTTGAGCGGAGAAAACAGGGAACTGCTGCGCAAGGTCAGCATTGCAACCCTGACAACCTGCATGTTCAAGCGCGGACTCCGGAACATCTGGCTGAACGGCGTTGCCCCGGTTCGCCTTGGCCTGCCGCGCATGGTGGGAGAGGCATATACGCTCAGGTTCATTCCAGCCAGGGAAGACCTGGATGGCCCGCACGCCTATGCAAGCAACGAAAACGTGCATCGCCGGGCGATAGAGGAATGCCCCAGTGGACACGTACTGGTAATAGACACCCAGCGCGAGGAACGCTCGTGCACGAATGGCGACCTGCTCATCGCGCGCCTGAAGCGTAGAGGCTGCGCAGGCATCGTTACGGACGGCGGCTTCCGTGATTCGACGGATATCGCCAAGCTGGATTATCCTGCCTACCACATGCGCCCCATCCCTCCGGCTAGCTTCAGCCGCCTGCATGCCGTCGACCTCAACGTCCCGATAGGCTGCGCCGGAGTACCCGTCTATCCCGGCGATATCGTCGTCGGTGACGATGAAGGTGTGGTGGTGCTTCCGTCCGCAATAGCAAACGACGTCGCCGTCGAGGCGTACGACATGACTCTGTACGACGAATTCGCGACCGAAAAAATCGCCGAAGGCCGCCCGATATTCGGCCTCTATCCGTCGGACGAACGATCGCGCGCGGAATTTTCCAGCTGGCGCACGGCAAAGAAAAGCTAGCTTGCCCCTGTCTCCACAAAAAAGCATTCGAGCGGAGACGTTCCTATCCGATAATCAACACGATTACGAAGGAGACAAACCATCATGAACGCTGCGATGCCGGCCGAGCCCTACATCAGGCTCGAAGGGGTCACGCTCAGCTATGGCCAGGGGGACGGCAAGGCCCTGGCGCTGGCCCAAACCGACATGGAAATAGCCAAGGGAGAATTCGTCGCCGTCGTCGGACCCAGCGGGTGCGGAAAGTCCTCTTTGCTCAAATTGATGTCCGGCCTGCGCATGCCCGGCGAGGGTGTGGTAAGCGTCGGCGGCGCGCAAGTGAAGGCTCCCCTGAAAGTCAGCGGCATGGCCTTCCAGAACTCCACGCTATTGCCATGGCGCACCTTGCTGGACAACGTTCTGTTGCCGCTGGAAATCGTCCAGCCCTATGCCAGGGATTTTCATAAAAACCGGAAAAAATATGAAGACATGGCGCAGGCCCTGCTGAAGACGGTCGGCCTGGGCGAATTCTCGTCCAAGTATCCCTGGGAGCTTTCCGGCGGCATGCAGCAGCGCGCTTCCCTGTGCCGGGCGCTGGTCCATGACCCCCAGCAATTGCTGCTGGACGAGCCTTTCGGCGCCCTGGATCAGTTCACCCGGGAAGATCTTTGGAACATCATGCAGAACCTGTGGCTTGAGAAAAAGCCCACCGTCATCCTCGTCACGCACGACTTGCGCGAGGCGGTTTATCTTGCAGACACTGTCTACGTCTTCAGCCCTCGCCCAGGCCGCATTCTGTCTCGCACGCCGATACCGCTGCCGCGCCCACGCCAGGCGCAAACCATGTATTTGCCGGAATTCGTCGAGCTTACCCATTCCCTCCGTGAACAGATTCTGCCGCATTGAACGACATGAAAAGAAGATACCGCAACCGCCTGGCGCCCTGGATCGCAACCGCCTCCTTCTTCATCATATGGGAGCTGTCCTGTCGGATATTCGACATCGACATCTTCATCCTGCCCTCGCCCACCCAGGTACTAGCCGCCCTGGTGGAGAACATGGACGGCATCTTGCTGAATGCCGGACAGACGCTGATAGCCACGCTCATCGGCTTTGCCATCGCCGTTGTCTTCGGCGTCGTGATGGGGTTGCTTCTGGGTTCAATCCGTCTCGTCTACGACGCCATGTATCCCTTGATGATTTCCTTCAACTCCATTCCCAAGGTCGCCATCATCCCCATCCTGGTGATCTGGTTCGGCATAGGCACAGTACCCGCCGTCATTACGGCGTTCACCTTGTCTTTCTTTCCGATCGTGGTCAACGTGGCCGCCGGCCTGGCCACCATAGAGCCCGAACTCATGGACGTACTGCGCTCCCTGGGGGCGCACCGCTACCAGATCCTCATGAAAATCGGCTTGCCGCGCACCATGCCCTATTTCTTCGCCGCGCTCAAGATATCCATAGGCCTGGCCTTCATCGGCACCGTCACCGCCGAAACCATCGCCTCCAACTCCGGCATAGGCTATCTGATGATGTCGGCCAGCGGCAGCTTCAACGTGCCGCTGGTGTTCGCGGGCCTGGTGGTCGTGGCGGCCATGGGGATCACGATGTACCAGATATTCGCCAAGATCGAGAAACGCGTCACCTTCTGGGCTCTGCGGGCCGAAGAATCCCAAGGCTGAACATTTCACCGCCATGCAAGAGAACCTTGACGATCTTTCGCTGGAGGAATTCGTGGCCCTGGCCCGGCTGGCTGGCCATGCCCTGTCCACATCCCAGGCCAAACCCATGCAGGCGGCCTACCGGAAGCTCCGCGCGCAAGCGGCATTGGTCCACAGGCATCGCGAGCCCGACACGGAGCCCGCGCTGATTTTTCAGGTTGCGCGGCATGCAAGCTGACGCGGCGCACACCATCGCACAGACGGCCGGGCTCATCGCGCGCAGGCAAATCTCACCTGTCGAGCTGGTGGAGCAATGCCTGGCGCAAGCCGCGCTGTGGGAAGCCCATATCCACAGTTTCATTACGCTTGAAGCCGAGTCCGCCATCGCGGCTGCAAAGCGGGCCGAAGCGGAGATCATGAAGAACGGCGCGAGAGGCCCTTTGCATGGCATCCCGCTTGGAATCAAGGACGTAGTGCACGTCGAGGACATGGGCACGACCGCCGCTTCCGCACTCCGCCGCAGCCACGTAGCCAAGCGCGACGCGGCCGTCGTCGATAAACTGAAAGCCAGCGGCGCCGTCATCCTGGGCAAAACCAACACGCATGAGTTCGCCTACGGCGGCCCTTCATTCGATCTGCCCTGGCCTCCGGCGAGGAACCCGTGGGATACGAGCCGCTTCACAGGGGGATCGTCCAGCGGCAATGCGGCCGCCATCGCCGCTGGCGTCATGCCGGGCGGCATCGGCACCGACACGAGCGGTTCAGTACGCAGCCCCGCTTCGCTATGCGGGATTGCCGGGCTGAAGCCCACCTATGGGCTCGTGAGCCGGCGCGGCTGCCTCCCCCTGGCCCACAGCCTGGATCACGTGGGCCCCATGGCCCGTACCGCGCAAGACTGCGCGATTCTGCTTGATGCCATTGCCGGCCACGACCCGCGCGACCCCGCCAGCGTTTTCCGTCCGGACGGCAGCTTCCATCAAGACGGCGCGGCTCTCCCGAAACCGCTCAAGATCGGCGTCGTACGCCACTTCTTCGAAGCCGATCTGCCGGTTTCCCAAGATACGCTAGCGGCCCTGGACGGCATGCTGGCGGTCTTCATGAACCTGGGAGCGGCAGTTCGGGATGTCCGCCTCTCCGCCTTGCAGGAATGGGATGCGGCCGGCTCCGTCATCTTGCTAGCGGAAGCTTACGCCTTGCATCGCAAGACGCTGCGGGAGGCGCCGGAACAGTATGGCGCATCCATGCGCGACCGGATAACGATGGGTGCTTTCATTTCGGCCGCCGACTACCTGGATGCCTTGTGCCGGCGCAGCACCCTGTGCGGCGAGCTTGAACAGGCAATGGCGGACCTCGACCTCCTGATCAGCCCGACGCAGTACGGCGAAGCCCCACAAATGGAACGCGTGGAGAAATGGGCAAGCTTCGAGATACCGAGCTACTGCGTGCTCTTCAATCTGACCGGCTATCCGGCAGTATCCATTTGCGCCGGCTTCGGGCCTCATGGCATGCCCCTGGGCCTGCAACTGGTGGCCAAGCCATTCCAGGAAAACCTGCTTCTACAAGCCGCCCATATGTATGAACGGGAAACCGGGTGGCACCTCCGGCGCCCCCCACTACCCGCCTGACGCGGGGCCGCATGCCCCGGAACAGGAAACGCCTTGCAGCCTGTCCATCCAATGGGAAAGCGTGGCGCTGAGCTCTTGCGCGAAAATCTCCGCCGGCACGCTGGGAATGCTGCCTCTGAGCATACAGGAGGCCAAAGCCACCGGCTGTGTCGTCGCCTCGCGTATGGGTACGTACACGATGCTGGGCCGGATCTGATCGGGCCCGATGCCCAGCCGTATCTGCACCCCCACCGCATGGCCCGCCGCCACCAGGTTCGCCATCATCTCGAATGAATTGGTTTCCATTATTGCGCGCGGCCGCAGCGCTTGCGCGCTGAATATGTTGTCTATCGTGCGCCTGAGACTCAACGTGCAATCCGGCATGATGAACTTTTCTTCGCTCAACTCGAGAACGGTGACGGAGGGCTTCGATGCCAGGGGATGTCCGCTGTTCAGCATGGCACAGACCGTCAAGGTATAAGAGTTCAGGCGGGTCAGCTCCGGATGATCTTGAACGCCATACCCCAGCAAGATGTCCAGCTTTTTTCGCAGCAGCATTTCCACCAGCGTGGCCGTGTTGCCCACCGTCACGTGCGGCACGATGTCGGGCTGCTTCTCGTAGAAATCCAGCAGGAACTGCGTCATGAACTCGCGGCCTATGGTTTCATTGACGCCAATCAGTACGCTGCCGCGGTGGCCGCCCGTCAGGGCTTCCATCTCGGTACGGGCATGCGCCAATTCCTTCATGGCGCGCAAGGTATGGTGGAGTAGCACCTCTCCGGAGGGCGTCAGCGTTACTCCCCCCGGGTGGCGCACCAGCAGCGCCACGCCCAGATCGTCCTCCAGCAGCCGGATCTGGCGGCTTACCGCGGACGGCGCGATGAACATGGCCTCTGCCGCGCCCCGTATGGAACCCGCCCGCGCCACTTCGTAAAAGTAGCGCAGCGCGGAAAGATTGGCGAGCTTGGACAGATGCTTTAGAAACACGGCAGGTCGATGACTTGAAGAAGCGCTAAAGCGGGGGACCCATGCCTCTGGCAAGGCCGGCGGAACATTGGCCAAACGTATTATCCGCAACTATAAAACATATGCTTTCCAGCCACCAGGAACGGAACTCGTACGTGCGCGAAGCCCACCCTCGCCGTCATACGGACCTCATATGGACGGAACGAGCCCGCCGTCCACACGCAGGATGGACCCCGTGATGTATGAAGCCGACTCGCTGGCCAGAAACACCGCCGCGTTCGCATACTCCTGCGGCCTGCCATAACGACGCAATGGGATGGAGCGCGTACTTTCCTGCCTGACCTCGTCCACGCTGCGGTTTTCACGCGCCGCTTTCTGCTCGTCCAGGAATTCGATGCGGCCGGTGGCGATCCGGCCCGGCACCAGGATGTTCGACGTAATGCCGTACGAGCCGATTTCACCGGCCAGCGTCTTGGACCAGCCCGCCAGGGAAACGCGCAAGGCGTTCGAAAGGCCAAGATTAGGGATAGGCGTCAGAATGCCCGAGGAAGTGGACGTAATGATGCGTCCCCACCCGGCTTCCTTCATGCCGAGCAGCACGTGATCCGTGATCGCGATGACGGACAGCACCATGCTGCGGAAATACGTTTCCCATACTTGCGGGTTCTGCCCGGCGACAGGGGTGGGCGGGGGGCCGCCGGTATTGTTCACCAGGATCTCGACGCGGCCATAATCCCGCTCTATCCGCGCGATGTGGGACGGAATCAGTTCCAGCTGGCTTAGTTCCCACTCCAGGCTCAACGCCCGCCCGCTTTTCCCGTCATTGATATCGTCCGCCGTTTTCTTTGCCGCCTCCGGATTGGCGTCCGCGGCCACCACCCGACAGCCTTCCCGGGCAAGCGCCCGGGCAATCGCGCCGCCCAGCCCGCCGCCCGCACCGAAGACCAGCGCCGTTTTGTTTTCCAATCCGAGATCCATGACCACATCCTCCTGTTTATGAACCATGAATACCCTGTCCGCCCTTCCCTCAGAAGGCGCAGAACGCGGGTTTGCCCAGCTGCCCTGCGGCAAGCTTGCGGCGCTGTTCCTCTATGGGTTCGGGCCGTGTCCGCTCGATGAATTGGCCATCTCCCGGCTGGGCGTGCAATCGTCCATGCTCTACCACCAGCTTGCCCCGGCAGAAAACCATGACCGGCCAACCCCGAACTTGCCGGCCTTCATATGGGGTGTAGCCGACGTTGTCATGCAGCATGTCCCAACTTATCGTGCGGCACGCGGCCGGATCCCACAAGGCAAGGTCCGCATCGCTGCCTGGCGCGATCACCCCTTTACGTGGATACAGTCCATACATGACGGCATGATTGGTGGCCGTCAGCCGCACGAACTGGTCGAGTGTGAGCCGCCCGTTTTCAATCTCCGAGAAAAGCAGCGGCATGCGAAGCTCTATGCCGGGCACGCCGTTGGCCATCTGCTTGAAAGTGGTTTCTTCACCAAACGGCAACTTGCCCGACTCATCGAACCGGAAAGGAGCGTGGTCCGAGGAAAACAGCGCCAGGCTCCCATCGAGCAAGCCTTCCCAGACCGCTCGTTGCGACTCGGGGTCGCGGGGTGGCGGGCTGCAACAGTATTTCGCCCCCTCGACTCCAGGCAAGTCTATGTCCTGTGCGGTCAGAAACAGATACTGCGGACAGCTCTCGGCGTACACCAAAGCTCCCAGGCGCTGGGCGGCCCGTATCACTCCCACGGTTTCCTTGCCGGCCACATGGACGATCAGCAGCGGCACATTCAAGAGACGGGAGAAAGTAATCGCACGATTCGTGGCTTCGGCTTCGGCCAAAGGGGCGTGCGCGACCGCATGATATTTCGGATGAGTGCGTTTGCTCTCCAGCAGTTTGCGCGTCACCCATCGGATGATGTCATTGTTTTCGGCATGCACCATGACGAGCGCCCCATGTTTGTCGGCGGCATGCAGCACGTCCAGAATCTGGTGATCGTCGAGCTTGAGCGCCTCGTAGGTCATGAAAACCTTGAACGACGTGATGCCTTCGCTGATCAGCTTGGGCAAATGAACGTCGAGAGCAGTTTCGGTGGGGTCCGTCAGAATGAGATGGAACCCATAATCGATAACGGCCTTTTCCCGCGCGCACCGTGCGTAATCCTCGACCACTTCCAGCAGGTCGTTGCCGCGATGCTGCGCGGCAAACGGTATTACCGTGGTCGTGCCGCCAAAAGCGGCCGAACAGGTCGCGGTGTAGAAATCATCGGCGCACATGACGCCCATGCCGGACAACTGCTCGATATGGCAGTGGCTATCTATGCCCCCCGGCAGCACATACAGGCCGGAGGCATCCACATCACGAACGCCCGGACTCAGGCCGAGCGCCAACTCGGCGATACGGCCATCCACGACGCCGATATCCAGATGCCGCAGTCCCTCGGGGGTATGAACCTGGCCATGGCGGATCGTCAAGTCGTATTCCATCGCTCGAACCTTTGCCGCTTCAGACATCCTGGCGGCCGCGCCTATCCAGGGAAAGCCCCACCCGCCGCACGATGGCCTCGAGTTCGGCAGCCGTCTTCGCATCCATGCGCATGCCGGGCGAGCGGATGTTCGCGTGCTTGATGGCTCCGCGCTTTTGGTAAATGTGCTTTCTCAGGGCCAGCCCCAGCTTGGGCTGGAACTCATAGCGGATCAGGGGCAAATACTTGTCGAAGACCAGGGCCGCGCCGGCCTCATCGCCGGCCACGTAGCGCTGGTAGATGGCGATGAGGATTTCCGGGAAGGCGAACCCCGTCATGGTGCCGACCGCGCCGCGCTGCAGCTCTTCAAGAAAGTAGACTCCACCCAGCCCGCCAAAAACCGACATCTGGGACGGGTCGTCCAGTTGGTCCAGAATACTGCTGATCTTCTGGGCAACCGGCTGCTCTTCCATCTTGATGACGTGCACACCGCCCTCGCGGCCCAGGCGCGCCACCACGGAAGCGCTGACCTCCGTTCCGAAGGAAGCGGGAAAATCATGAATCACCACTGGGATATCGATAGCCTTGGCAATCGCGGAATAGTATTGGAAGAGATATTCGTCGCTTCCCGCGTCGGGCGGCGCGACGAACACCGCCTGCGCGCCGAACTCCTGAGCCTGCGCGGCTTGTTCGATCGCACCGGCCAGCCCCAGCGCCCTTATCCCCACCCAGACGGGCAGCCTTCCCGCCGCGCACTCAAGGAATTTCCTGGCGACCGCCTTGCGCTCGCTGTCCGAAAGCTTGTGCAGTTCGCCCAGAAAGCCCAGGATGGCCAGGCCGTCGACGCCCACCTCGACTTTGAAATCGACCAGGCTTTCTATGCTGTCGAAATCTATGTTTTCCTTGTCGTCGAACGGCGTGGGGCAGATGGAAAAAATACCTTTGACTTCGCTGGCTGGCATGGCTCCCTCCAATTGAATGTTCACTATTGCCCAGGCTTTCTGCTTAGCTCGTTGACGATGGCCAGCGCTTCGCGAGGCGGAAGATAACGCTCGTCGAAGACATCCGAACGCTTGGGCACGGGAACGTTGTAGGCCTCGGCGCTCACTTTCGCGATTCTTTCGAAGCGCTCCTCGTCCAAGGAATGCAGCCCATTCCGTTTGACGTTTTCCGTCAAGATGGCAAAACTGAACGAATAGAGCAGCCTGTCCATTTCGACCTGCGGCCTTATCAGCGGGTCCTGTTTCTTCAATGACGCGATAGCCGCATCCGGATCCTTGATCGTCTCGTTGATTCCCAGCGCCACACATCGGATGAACGAACGGATGGCGTCGCCGTTCTTTTCAGCCCACTCCGGCCGCACCACGAGCAGGCTGCCCAGCGTATCGATGCCATGTTCCGCATAAGGCAGTACAGCCACGTTTTCCATCTTGGCGCCCGCGGCTTGCAAGCCTATCGCCTGCGTCCAGACGTGGCCGACGATGGCGTCGGCATCCCCACGCAGCAGCATGGGCTCCCTCAGCTCGGGAGCGACGCTCGACCACTTAACCTTCGTGGGATCGAAACCGTTCATCTTCGCAAGCTGGGGAAACAGCACGCGGCCGACGTCCGTCACCGGGCTAGCTATCGTCTTGCCTTCCAGATCCTTCAATTGCTCGATGCCCTTGTTCTTGAAATAGGCAATCGAAGAAGGCACTACGTCATAAACGATGAAAACGGACTGCAGTTTGTTGTTGGGATGTTTTCCGTTGAACTCGATCAAGGTGCTGAAGTCGCTGAAGCCTATATCGGTCGCCCCCGCGGAAACCTTGGTCAGCACGTCGCCGCCGCCAAAGCCGCGGTCTATCCTGACATTAAGCCCTTCATCCTTGAAACAGCCCTTGTCCTGGGCAACCAGCCACATGACCTGGGACCCTTGCCAGGCCCAATCCATGGTGAACTTGACGGGTGTGGCCGCATGCGCTGCCGTCATCGAAAAAACTAAACTTACCAGAGCGCCGCCCACACGACGGCACACCGAGGCTTTTGTTTCCACGTTTGTCTCCGGTTATTTGGTTTGTGACGCTTATATTTCGGTCCTTGGCCACACCCTTTTCCCGGGCTCCCGCGGTTTGCGGAAAAACAGCGTTCCCCGGGCGTCCAGCCAACAAGCAGACGCCGCCTTCTTCGATTCAACAGCTAGTCATTCCTGGGCGCCACCCTGCTTCTTGTTAGGGTGTTGTGCCATGATAGGTAGCGCCAATTTGAGGGTCAATTACATTATTTAGGTTACCTCAGCCCCAATATTTGCAACGGCTGGGCGCCACGCCAGTGTGCTGATTCCATTTCCAGTCCGAGCGAGTACGCGACGGCAAAGCGCAGGCGGCGCAATCGGTACGGCAAGCACAGCCGACAAAGTAATTTGATAGGGAAATGGAACTAGACCCGCTTGAAGCGATACGGCGGACGGGCGCGCGAAACAGGCGGTGCCTGCCTCGGCGCGCCGCGCAATGCTAGACCCGGCGCACTACGGCCGGGTGCTGTTGGCTGCGTGGATATCTATGCCGGCTTCAATCGCCATCTTCCAGACGTATGCCCACCCTCAAGGTGACCTGCCAATGGGCGATTTTTCCGTCTTTGATGTGACCGCGTGTTTCGACGACCTCGAACCAGTCGATATTGCGCAGTGTTTGCGACGCGCGGGCAATGGCTTGCTCGATGGCGTCGTCGGACGACTTGGTGGAAGAACCCACCAGTTCGATTTTCTTGTAGACATGACTGGACATCGCTGATCTCCTGACAACGGTTGAAAAACTCGTGCGTAACCGCCTACCGCCGACTCGGCCGAAGCGGCCTACGCTTGAAACCATTGTGACACGAGCGCCCCCGCTTGCCTACACGGCGGTAGGAAACGTTTACCGAAGGCAAAGTCTCCTAGCGCGCCGCCAGCGCGTCCTCCATGGCCTTGCGGCGCTTGGCGGTTTCCTCCTGGGCGGCCTGCTTGCGCTGGCGCAAGGCGTCTATGCCGTCTTCCTCTTTTTCCAGCATGGCCAGGTAGCGCTTGCCCAGCGTGCTGTCGCCGGGCACCGCCGCCAGGTTCTCGCGGATGCGGGCCTGGTTCTGCGCCGCGCTCTCCAGCTGCTCGTCCAGCGTTTGTTCTTGCCGCTGCGCGCTGGCCAGGGCACGGCGCAGCTCGGCCAGGCGCTGCAGATCGCGCCGGGTGCGGTCGTCCGCCGCGTTCGTGCTCCATGCGGCCAAGGTGTTTTCGTCGGCGTCCAGCAGGGCGACGGCTTGCTGTTCCTGGCGTGTCAGCACGGCGTTTACGATGGCGCTGCCGGCCGCCGGCACCGTCACTCTCAAGCGGTAATGCGTGGCGGTTTCGCCGGCCAGCTCTTTGGATTCGAACTTCCAGCCCGGGCGGCGCGGGTGTTCGATGATGACGGTGCGAGGCGCATCCGGCGCGCCTTTGAGGGTGTAGACGGTTTCGTTGCGTACGGTGCGCTGCGCGCGCAGCACGCCTTGGCTGACGCTGAGTTCGGACAAGCGTTCTTGGGGATGCTGCTCGGCCCGAACCTCCACCTTGCCGTCTTCGGCGAAATACAGAAACCGGCTTTCGCCGACCGGAATGGAGGCCAGTTGGGCGTCGCCCAAGTGCCCCGACTGCTCGTCGTAAACCGTCAGGATGCCGGGCGGCAAGCTGCCCTGGGTGGTGTTCTTCAGCCATACCGCCGCCACCGGGTGCAGGCCGCCGCGCTGCGGCTGGAACACGGCCACTTGCTCGGCCTGCACTTGCGTGTCGATGAACGGCACGGAGGCGGTCTGCCCCGCCGCCACCGTCACGGATCCGGGCAGTTCGTAGCGCACGTTGGTTTGCCCCTCGGTCGCCATGGCGGGCGGCGGAGCCGGCGCGGGCCTGGGCGCGGAGCGCTGGCGCGCCGCAAGACGCATCTGTGCGCCAGCCGCTACCGCAGCGGGAGCCGGCGCCGCCTGTTCAGCCACCACGTCCATCATGACCGAAGTATCCGCTTGCGGCGCTTCGGCCGCGCCGACCGCCACCGGCAGTTCCGGCCGGGTATGCCAATAACGCTGGTACAGCCTTTGCGACAAGGTAACCGGCGCGCCCGACACCAATGTGACCTTGACCGCATCCCAATCCTGGCCGCTGGCGTTTTCCAATACCGCCCATGCCTGCAAGCGCGCCTTGCCGTCCTGGCCGGCGGACAGGCGATAAGCGCTTTTCCAGACGGGCGCCGCCACCACGTAGGTGAAATTGACGTCGCGCTCGCCCTTGCCGGACAAGCCCACTTGCAGCGTGCGCATGGTGTCGGCCTGGCGCTGGCCACTAGCCTGCAAGGCCTGCCGCAGGCGGTTTTGCAAGGCGTCGTCCAGAATCTCCAGCACGGCGTCGGCGCCCAGACGCAAGGCTTGCGCCTGGCCGTCCTCCGTCATCACGGACAACAAGTGGCCGCTGGCGTCTTCCTCTTGCCAGGGCTCCACGCCCAGCACTCGGCCTTGCACCGTGCGGCCGCCCGAAGACGCGCGCACGGGCATGCCTTGCAAGGCGGCGGCCAAGCTGGCCGGCGAGGCGAGCGCCTCGGGGCCGAAAGGCAGGCGGGCAAAGGCCTCTTGTACAGGCGCTTCGCCGTCCAGCACGATGCCGGTGGCGTGCCCGCCGGGGTCGCGCACGACCAGGCTCTTGAGCACGTCGTCTATCTGATCCAGCGGCACGGGCAGCTTGACGGCGGACTCCTGCCCCACGCGCACCTGGCGCTCGATCTGCGCCAGCCCGCCGGAGGAAAGGATGAAGGAAGTGATGCGGTCGCCGTCCTGAGCCGCCATTGCCGCTCCCTGCCAGGCCGAAAACGCGGCCATGAGCCCAGCCGCCAAAGGTTTGAACACAATCGCCGTACGCATAGGGCCATGCCTCCTGGATAGTGGATGTCCGTGCGCGCATGATACACAACGGCTCCAGGCGGCGACCAGCAAAGCCGTACCGCTGGAACATCTGGATGCAAAATCCAGCAAGCGTTTTACGTTTGCGCGGCGCCATGCGGGCAGCATGGCTCTTGCGCCATGCTTGCCGGAATCAGCCTTGCATCGGCCTTATATAATGAGCAGCCCTCAAAGGAGATTGTCATGAAAATCAGCGCACGCAACGTCCTCCAAGGCAAAGTCTTGTCCATCAACAAAGGCCCGGTGTCCACCGAAGTGGTGCTGGAAATCGCCCCCGGCGTACAGATTGCATCGTCGATCACCACGCATTCCGCCGACGCCCTGAGTCTGAAAGTGGGCGATCAGGCCTACGGCGTCATCAAGGCGTCCAGCGTGATGATCGCCGTCGACTGAAGCCGGCGATCTTTCGGAGATCATCTTGCTCCGCCGATTCGAACGTCTACTCAACCCCTTTCCCCCCGAAGAAACCCCGCCGCTGCCCAAGGGCCTGTTCGCCTTTCTGTGGGCCTGCACGCGCGGCGCGCGCGGCTACATCGCCGTGCTGGCGCTGCTTAGCGCCACGGTCTCCATTTACGAAGCCTGGCTGTTCGCCTTCCTGGGGCAGGTGGTCGATTTGCTTTCCACTTGGCAGGCGGGCGAACCGGCCTCGGCGCACGAGCGCCGCGTGCTGTGGGGCATAGGCATCGTGCTGGCGGGCAGCATCGGCGTGGTGGCGCTGCGCACGATGGTGCAGCACCAGGTGCTGGCCATCAACCTGCCGCTGCGCCTGCGCTGGGATTTCCACCGGCTGATGCTGCGCCAGAGCTTGTCCTTTTTCTCCAACGAATTCGCCGGGCGCGTCACCACCAAAGTCATGCAGACGGCGTTGGCGGTGCGCGAAGTGCTGATGACCTTCGTTGAGATCGTGCTTGGCATCGGCGTGTACTTCCTGACGATTCTGGCGCTGGCCGCCGGTTTCGACCTGCGCCTGATGATGCCTTTCATCGGCTGGATCACGCTGTTCGGCCTGGCCATGCTGTATTTCGTGCCGCGCCTGGGCAAGGTGGGGCAGGAACAAGCGCACGCGCGTTCGTCCATGACGGGGCGCGTCACCGACGCCTATTCCAACATCACCACCGTCAAGCTGTTTTCGCACACCCGGCGCGAGGCCCAGTTCGCCCGCGCGGCGATGGAAGACTTCAAGACCACCGGCTATCGCCAGATGCGCCTGGTCAGCCAGTTCGAGATCGTCAACCAGGCGCTGGTGTCGGGGCTGATTTTCGCCTCGGGCGGTTATGCGCTGTGGCTCTGGCACGACGGGCAGATCGGTACCGGCGCGGTGGCCGCGGTAACCGCCATGGCCCTGCGCGTGAACGGCATGTCGCACTGGATCATGTGGCAGATGGCCTCGCTGTTCGAGAACATCGGCACGGTGCAGGACGGCATCGCCACGCTGACGCGCGCAGTCAAGGTGCAGGACGCGCCCGACGCGAGCACGCTGCGGGTAACGCGCGGCGAGGTGGCATTCGACGACGTGAGCTTCAATTACGGCGGCGAGCGCCAGGTGCTGGACGGCCTGAGCCTGACGGTGCGGCCCGGAGAGAAAATCGGCCTGGTCGGGCGCTCGGGCGCGGGCAAGTCCACGCTGATCAATCTGCTGCTGCGCTTTTACGACGTGCAGAGCGGGCGCATCGGCATAGACGGCCAGGACATTTCTAAGGTAACGCAGGAAAGCCTGCGCGGCGCCATCGGCATGGTGACGCAAGACACCTCGCTGCTGCATCGTTCCATCCGCGACAACATCGGCTACGGCCGGCCCGACGCCAGCGACGCCGACATCCGCGCCGCCGCCGTGCGTGCGCAGGCCGACGACTTCATCCAGCAGCTTAACGACTCCCACGGCCGCAGCGGCTACGACACGCTGGTGGGCGAGCGCGGCGTCAAGCTGTCGGGCGGCCAGCGCCAGCGCATCGCCATCGCCCGCGTCATGCTCAAGAACGCGCCGATTCTGCTGCTGGACGAGGCCACCAGCGCGCTGGATTCGGAAGTGGAAGTCGCCATCCAGGAAAGCCTGAACGAGATGATGCAAGGCAAGACCGTCATCGCCATCGCGCACCGGCTTTCCACCATCGCCGCCATGGATCGCCTGATCGTCATGGACGAAGGCCGTATCGTCGAACAGGGTACGCATGCCGAGCTGCTGGCCCTGAACGGCATCTATGCCCGCTTGTGGCGTCATCAAAGCGGCGGCTTTCTGGGCGAGGAAAGCGCATAGCGGCCGTGTCCTCCGCCGGGCGCGCAATAACGGACTCGGCCATCCAGCATTCCGCCGTATTCTTACGCTATATCTATTAGAATATATCGATTCTTTCGGGTGCCACGGGCATTTCTGTCTCCCGCGGCGCCCGGCTTCGTCATTGCTTCCGGAACTGGCCGCCCATGAAACACGCATACGCTTCTTTGCGCTCATTGCTCTCGTCCCTTGCCGTCGCCGTCGCGCTGACGCTCTGTGCCGCGTACGCCGCCATGGCGCAGCCCTCGAACAAGAAAGTCGTCGTCATGACGAGCTACCCGGAAGAAGTGGTGTCGCTGATCGAGGCCGGGTTCGAGAAGGCCTATCCGGGCTCGCGCGTCGAGATCATCTGGCGCCGTTCAGGCGATGCGATGAACTACCTGAAAGACAACCCGGGGCACGTCGACGTCTACTGGACGCCTTCGCAGCGCACCTTCGCCATGCTGGCCCAGCAAGGAGCCTTCCAGCGCCTGCCCGTGGACATGACGGGGCTGCCGGCCAAGGTGGGCGGTTTTCCCGTTTCCGACCCCGACCTGCTTTATGCGGCGTTTGAAATCTCCGGCTTCGGTTTCGCCGTCAACACCGAACGCCTGCGCGAGCAAGGCCTGCCCAAGCCCATGCAGTGGACCGACCTGGCCGAACCACGCTGGCGCGACGAGCTGACCTTCCCGGTGCCCAGCCGCGCCGCCTTTTCGCCCCCGCTCGTCGAGATCATCGCCCAGGGCCATGGCTGGGAAAAAGGCTGGGCCATTCTGCAGCAAGTCGGCGCCAACTCGCGCGCGCCCACCAACGATGCGCCCAACAGCACGAACAGCCTTTCCCGAGGCCAGGTTGCCGTCAACGTGTCGATGGACTTCTTCATCAAGCCCGCCATGGAAAAGGGCGCGCCCATCGTCTTCGTCTATCCCGGCATAACGGGTTACTCGCCCGCGCACATTGCGGTGTTCAAAGACGCCCCCAACCTTGAGGCCGCCAAGAATTTCACCCGGTACGCGCTCTCGGAAGATGCGCAAAAGCTGCTGTTCCATCCCGACATGCTGCGGCTGCCGGTGCGCCCTTCCGTCTACGCCGACAAGCCCGAAGGCTATTACGATCCCTTCGCGGCGGCGCAGGCCATGCCCTTCGAGTTCGACAACAAGCTGGCGCAAAAGCGCCAGGGCCTGAACATCGCGCTGTACGACGTCATGGTGACCGACCCGCATGCGCAACTGCGCGAGGCGCTGGACGCCGTGGCGCAGGCCGGGCAAGCCGCCGGCGGCGACGCCGCACTGAAGGCCCGGGTGGATCAGGCGCGAGAACTGATTACCCGATTGCCCATCACGCAAGAACAAGCCAACGAGCTGTCCGGCCGCTTCGTCTCCAGCTTTGAATTCGAAGACAAGCCCAACGCCAATGACGAGCTGCTGCGCGGCTGGGCGGAACAGGTCGCGCAGAACCGCCGGCAGGCCGTGCAGATCGCGCAGCAAGTGATTTCCGCCAAGGCCGGCGCCGGGAGCGCCCGGCAGTGAAACGGCGGGAGAGAGACACCAAGGCGGGCAAGGCCCGCATAGGCCACGCCGCGCGCAAGCGCTCCTGGGTGCACCGCTTGCCCGCCCTGAGCCTGACGGCAGCCGCCCTGCTGCTCTGTATGAACAGCGCCTACGCGACAGAGGCGTCCGCGCTCAGCGGCGGCTTGTCCACGGTGTTCGACGACACGCGCGATGCCTACTCGCTACCCAGCCCGGCCATGCCGGAGATGCGCAACAGCGAGTTCACGACCGGACGCACCATGTTTCGCCAATCGTGGGTCATCGCGCCCGCGCGCTCCAGCGCCACGGGCCTGGGGCCGCTGTACAACCGCGTCTCGTGCATCGCCTGCCACGCCAGGAACGGCAGGGGCCAAGCCCCCGAAGACGAGCACGGCGCCATGCGCGCCATGCTGCTGCGCCTGAGCATTCCCGGTGCGAACGCCCACGGCGGGCCCAAGCCGCACCCCGCTTATGGCGACCAGTTGAACGAATTCGGCGTGCCGGGCGTGCCTGGCGAAGGCGTGGGCTATCTGGTGTACGAAGAACACACCGAAACGTTGGCCGACGGCATGCGGGTTGCGCTGCGCAAACCCGCCGTGCGCTTCAAGGAACTGGCCTACGGCCCGTTGGGCGACGACATCATGGTGTCGCCGCGCATCGGCCCCGCCGTCTATGGCCTGGGCCTGCTGGAAGCCATCGCGGACGACACCCTGCTTGCCCTGCAAGACCAGCCCAAGCCCGCCGGCATACGTGGCCGCGTCAACCTCGTGTGGGACGCCGTGGGCCAGCGCGAAGCCATAGGCCGCTTCGGCGCCAAGGCCAACGTCGCCACGCTGGAAGAACAAGTGACGAACGCCTTCGTGGGCGACCTGGGCATTACCACGCCGCTGTCGCCGGAAGAAAACTGCAGCGCCGCGCAAGCCGCCTGTAGGCAAGCGCCCTCGGGCCGGGCCTCGGAAGCCGAGGCTACGGAACTGTCGCGCGCCGACTTCGCCGCCACGGTGTTCTATCACCGCATGCTGGCGGTGCCCGCGCGCCGCGACGTGAACGACGCGCAGGTGCTGCGCGGCGAAAAGCTATTCCGCCAGGCCCACTGCGCCAGCTGCCACATACCCGAACTGCGCACGCGCAAAGACGCCATTCTGCCCTGGCTGTCCGACCAGGCCATACAGCCCTACACCGACCTGCTGCTGCACGACATGGGCGAAGCACTGGCGGACGGACGGCCCGACTTTCGCGCCGCCGGGCGCGAATGGCGCACGCCGCCGCTATGGGGCGTGGGCCTAGCGAAAACCGCCAACCCCGACGCCGGCTTTCTGCACGACGGCCGCGCCCGCACCCTGCTGGAAGCCGTCATGTGGCACGGCGGCGAAGCCGAGCCGGCCCGCGAAGCCGTGCGGGAAATGGCGGCGGAAGACCGCGAGGCGCTGCTGCGTTTTCTTGAATCGCTTTGATGCGTCCCGACTCGCGCTTCTTCGGCTTCAGCGCATCCACATGAAAAGAACCGGGAGCCTGTTGGGCTCCCAGTTCTTTCGTTTTCCCTCAGCCATCAGGCATCAGGTAAGCAATTTCGTTCAATAGTAATTGACGCGCACGTTGGCGAAGTAGCGGCGGCCGGGGCTGGGGTATTGGTCGTTGTAGGCCTGGTAGTTCTTATTGAACAGGTTTTCCACGCCCAGGTTGAAAGCGACGTTCTTCCAGGCCGGCGGCGTGAGCTCGAACTTCAGGTTCGTGATGCCGTAGCCGCTGTTGCGGTTGTCGCCCTTGGTGTCGGCATAGCTCTTGCTGCGGAACTCCACCGACGGCACGATGGCCAGCCAGTGCGTCGGGCGGATATCGGCGTACACCATGCCGAAGTGGCGCGGCATGTTGGTGAAGTGGAAATCGGGGTCGTCTTTGTTGCGCATGTGCAGATAGGCATACGACACGCCCAGTCCGAACTCGGACGAAGCCTGATAGTACAAGCCCAGGTCGAAACCCTTGCGCTCGGTAATGCCCGGCACGTTCACGCTTTGGTCCACGGCGAAGCCCGGATAGGTCGTGAAGTCGTAGCCCGTGCGGTTGATCGCGTCTTTGCTGCGGCTGTAGTAGATGCTGGCGTCGACGTGCAGCCCTTCGAGCGGACGGCCCTGATAGCCCAACTCGTAGTGCATGGCGCGCTCGGGCTTCAGGCCGGGGTTCTGCAGCACGATGCCGGGCACCTGCTTGGAGCCGCCGGGGCCGCAATTGGGCATGCTACTCGGGCAGTTGACGAATTCGTCGCCGAAGCTGGAATACGCCTGCTTGAACGACGGGAAGCGCGTCTTCTTCGAGATGCTGGCCCGGTAGGTGTGTTCCTGCGAGGGTTTGAAGAACACGGCCAGTTGCGGATCGATGGTGTCGATGTCCGGGTTCAGCACGTTGCCGTTCTGCGGATACAGAGCCAGGAAGTCGCGCGTGTTCGCACCTATGCCCATGGCCTCGGCGGTGCGCTTGGTATAGATGGCGCCCAGTTGGGTAGACCATTGATCGTTGATGGTGAAGGTATCTTCCAGCGCAATGCTGTAGAACTTCTGCTTGACCACCTGATGCGTGCCGTTCAGCACCGCGTTCGTGAAGATGTCGGTATCGAAGGACTTGTGCTCTTCGTTCTTGTAGCTGAACATCAGCTTGATTTCGTGGCGGTCGATGATCTCGGTGCCCAGCTCGACCGACGCGCCGAAGGCTTTGTCGTCGTAGTGGCTGCCCTTGGGCTGGCCGCGCCACCAGTCCATGGTGTTCTTGAACTTGTCTTGGTAGATACGCGGCTTGATGTAAAACTTGTCGTTCAGGAAGCGCGTGTTCGACACGAAGGAGACGGTTTCGCGGTCCCAGGCCGGCCATTCCCATTGCGTGGGCCTGAAGCCGTCGCCGCCGTCGGTGGGATATTTCTTGGCTTCCTGGCGCGAGTAGCTAAGCACGTATTCGTCGGTGGCGTTGGGAATGAAGCCGATTTTGACGCTGCCCCGGCGGTCTTGGGTGTGATAGTTGTAGCGGTCGGAATCGACGTCGCGCCCGGTGTATTCCTTGCCGACGAAGTTCTCGGAAAGACGCACGTAATCGCGCTCGAAGTACGACACGCCGGCCTGCAAATACCATTTGTCCTGCAGCGTGCCGACGTTGGCGCTCAACTGCTTCATGCCGCCGCTGCCGAAGCCGGCCGTCGCATCGACGTCCAGTTCGGAACGCGGCCGCATGCTGACGATGTTGATGACGCCGCCCATGGTGTTGTGGCCGTACATGACCGAGCTATAGCCCTTGGCCACGCGAATGGTGGAGACGTCGGCCGTGGTGAAGCGGCCCAGGTCGGAATAGCCGTCGTACGGAATGTAGACGGGTACGCCGTCCATGAAGATGGGCACTTCGCGCAAGCTGTAGCCGCGCACCGAGACGGTCGACTCGTAGCGTCCGCCGCCAGGCGCCGAATACAGCACGCCGGGCACTATCTTGAGCGCCTCGCCGATGTCGTTCTTTTCCAGAAGCTGGATTTCTTCGCGGTCGATGCGCGTTTCCGATTTCTGGACGATGTTTTCCTTGGCGCCGTAAACGTCCACCGTCCCCAGCGTGAACACGCTGGCAGCTTCGCTGCTCTGCTGCGCAAGCGCGGCCCCGGTTGTTCCCAGCATGGCACAGACGCCAGCCAGGCTCAGCGCCCGGCTAAGCCGATTCTGTCGAATTTTCACTTGTTTCCCCAGACTTTTTTTGGAATGCATGCCTCGGACGGATGCCGAGGTTTTCTCCAGACATAAAAATGATGCGGCAAGCCGCATCCCCATATTTCCATTTGAAACCAATCGTTAGAATAAAACGCTATGTTTAGTAGTATATAACGATGGTAAGAAATACGTCACGCAAGAAGGCGCATAAAGTCAAGGTTTGTGGAATCAGCGCATCAGTAGCGCGGGCGCACGCCCTGGCGCTGGCGATCCAGATGAAGCTGGTAGTCCGTGGCGATCGGGTCTACCCGAAGCGCCTTGTCCACGTCGAAGATCTGCAGGCCCTCGCGGCCCGCCACGTAGAAACGGCGGTCGTCCAGCACGTCGAGCACCAGCAGCGAAGACTCGGGAAAAGCCAACGGGTAGACGCGCAGCAACTGCCCGGTCTGCGAAGAACTGGCCAGCACGTAGCCGTCGACGACGAACAGTATCAAGCCGTGCTCGCCGCTGAGGTCCAAATAGGCGTCGCGCATGAAAGACATGGGCGGGCGGCCGGTGGTGGACAGCTTGTAGACCACGTGCCGGCGGCGCGTTTCGCCTTCGGGATAGGAAACGCCGTCGGGGTGTAGCAGCCACACCGCGCCTTGGCCCCCCACGCCTGTGCGCCTGACCCTATCCAGCTCGGGGGGATGGGTGTGCTCTTTGCCATGGTCCGTCCGCGGGGGCTGCCACAGTTGCGTCGTCTCTTTCTCGACGTCGAGCACGGTCACCTTGCCCTGGCGGCTCGCCACGTACAGGCGCCGCCCATCGGCGGACAGCGCCATGGTGCCGCCGTCCGGCCAGGCGCGACGGTTCTCGTCCATGGCATCCAATTGATGGGTTTGCAGCACCTTGCCGTCGCGCGCGTCCAGCACGGTCAGGCTCGCATCCACCCAATCATGGACGTAGACCCGGCCTTCGTGCGCCAGCAGGCGCACCGGGAAGCTGCCGGTAGGCACGCTGAACTCCACCTTGCCGGTCGCCCTGTCCACCCGGCTGACGCGGCCAGCCTGGAGATTGCTGAAAAAAGCCTTGCTCTGGTCGGGAGACAGCGCCATGTCCGTCACGCCTATGCCGTGGCATTGCGGCGCCGGACAGCCCCAGGTCTTGCCCGCCGGATACTTCTGCTTGAGCCAGGTGGCCACGCGCCGCCCTTGCTCCAGGTCGTATTCCATGACCTCGGCTTCGTCGTAGTTCTTGAGCAGTTGCACGCGGCCCGGCTGCGCCGTGGGGATGACGCGGCCGATGAAGGGCTCGGCGATGACGATGCCGCGCGCCTCGTCGGGTGTGGCTTCGGGCGGAAGGCTTTGCACTTCCGTCTCCAGCAGTTGTTCCCGGCGCCGCGCCTCCATCTGCTCGTCCTGCAAGGTGACGGCCATCCCGCGTATGGCATCGCGTTCGGGCAGGCCATGCACGCGCACGTAGCCGGCCCATGCAACCCAGCCGGCGCACGCCAGCCCGCCGAGCGCGGCCACGCCCGATACCAGCCAACCCTTGTGCACGAGCGCCACGGCCAGTCCCGCCGCCAGCCCGAAGCCGAAACCGGCGACATGCGCGATGTTGTCCACGCTGGCGTCGAACATGCCGTAGACCAGCGTCAGCACCGGCACCATCAAAGCGCCGCGCAGCAAACTGCTCGCCCGCGCGGTATCGTGTTCGTGCGAGGTATTCCCCAATGCGGCGATTTTTGCCTGGGCGCGGCCCGGCGACAAAAATACAGCCAGCGCCAAGACGAGTTCCGCGCCCGCCAAGCTGAGTATCGCACCCGACGCGCCCACGCTGACGTAGACGATTTGCCGCACGGCGCCCAGCATCGAAACCGTGGAATAGTCGAAATGCCAGACGGCCGACATCCAGGCGGCGAACAGCCCGCCCACGGCATATACGAATAGCCAGACGCCGCGCGACGTCAGGGATTCCAGCGTCGCGCCCACGATGAGCAGCACCGCGGCATTCTGCAGCAGATGCCCCCATGATTCGTGCAGGAATAGGCTGGCCCACAAGCGCCAGAAGTCGCCCGTGGCCGACAAGGGCGCCACGTTGGCGCCCAGCTCGGTCAGCGTGGTGGCGTCGTAAGGCCCATACCCGCCCGCTTTCCCGGCCATCCACACATGGGCGATCACCAGCGCCAGCGTCATCAGCAAGGTCAGCCAAGGCCAGCGCAGCGTCACGCCCGAGCTGCCGGGCGCCGGCTGCGCCATGTTCTTATATGCTTCTTCCCTGGACATATGCAACCTTCGTTCTTGCCATGGCTACTCGCGGCGGCCCCGCTCGCGGCAACCGATGATGATAGCCTCTGGCCCGGCACAAAAAGTCTCAAACTGTAAACACCGACGCCGGAAACCATGCAGGCGTGCCATTTTGTTACCGCATGGCCGGCCCATGCGCCGCGGCCGATCCTACAATCCCCGCCAAGATGTCCTCCAACCATGAAGGGTTTGTTTTCCATGCCGTACCGTCACACCTGCCTGGCCTTGCTGCTGGTATTGGGCTTTCCGCTGCGGCTCTGGGCCGCGCCCTGCGCGGACGCCGTCCACGCCAACTGCCTGGCCGACGAAATCGCCGCCTACCAGGAAGCCGCTCAGGACGTCTTCGAGCGCCAGCGCATCGGCATGTCTTTGGCGCGTGCCCAGTTGGCGGCCGGCCTGGCGGACGAAGCCAAGCGCACCATCGGCGAACTGGAGCAACCCTGGCAACAGGCGGCTTTCCTGGCGGACGAAGCCGCTTATCTGCTGACCCGCGAGAACAAGCGCGACGCCCTGGCGTCGCTGCGCCGGGCCAACGAACTGCTGGGAAGCCAGACGCCCGTCGAGCGCCTGAACCACGCCGGCACCGACATGAGGCTGGCGCGGCTGATGGCGCGGGCCGGCGAACCGCTGGAAGGCAAGGCCTTGCTGGACAAGCTTGCCCAAGTGCGCACGCGGGGCATGCCCATGAACGCCATGATGCTGGCGCTGATGCTGCAAGTGGCGCAGGCCATGGCCGACATCGGCTACCGGGAAGAGGCCGCGCAACTGGCGCGCGC
Organism: uncultured Burkholderiaceae bacterium; assembly: GCA_934525625.1. Lineage (GTDB taxonomy): Bacteria > Pseudomonadota > Gammaproteobacteria > Burkholderiales > Burkholderiaceae_B > Mesopusillimonas. The sequence goes on along the minus strand of CAKSZL010000006.1, from coordinate 66,948 downwards.
GTCCTTCGCCCAAGGCTTCGCAGACGATATGCCGGTCTCGCCCGAACAATTGTTCCATCTGTATTCGGCCTGGGCCAAGGCCGACCCCGGCGCGGCGCCGCGCGACGACGCGACCATCCTGGCGCGCGAGCTGGAAGAAGAGCAGTCGTGGCTGTATGCGGGCGTCGTCTGGGCCGGCCCGGCAACCGCCCCCGGCACCAGCCGGGAAACCGCCGCCGGCATGCTGGACAATGCCCGCAAGGCCCTGGAAAAAGCACCCGAACGCGCGGCGGCCCTGCCTTGGCAGGCCAGAGTCGCTGCGTTGCTGTACCAGGCCGGCAAAACCGAACAAGGCCAAGGCGTGTTCGAAGACGTACGCAAGCAGGCCCAGGATCTGCCGGAAATCGAAAGCCGCATGCGAGTGCGGTTCGAGCTTGCCAAGGCCCAGGCCGCCATGGGCGATACGGTGGGCGCCGCGCGCGAACTCAGGACTTTGGCGGAGCAATCCAGGCAAGCCAAGCAAACCACCCCCGCCATCCGCGTGATCGCCATGAACACGCCCGCGGAGCTGGCCAGGCTGGGGCGTGCCGACGATGCCTACGAACTGGCCATGGCCGACGGCGCGGAAGGCACGCGCGAGTTGGCGGTCTTCGCCGCCGCGAACCGGCTGGCGCTGCGGAAAGACTATGCCGGCGCGCTGCGCTTTGCGCGCGCGATGCCGGACGCGCAAGCCGCGATGGTGATGGCCGCGATGGCGGCGCGCATGGCCGGCCTGGACGCCGGCGACGAGGCCGCGCCTTGACGGGAGCGGGCGTGGGCGCCCTCTTCGCATCGCTGTCCGCCGTCGAAATCATGCTGTGGGGCCTGGCTTTCTTCGGCGGCATCTATCTGCTGTTCGGCGGGCTCACCTGGCTGCTGACGCATCACCTGCTGCCCGCGCTGGGCATAGGCCGGCCGCTGGACCCGCGCCCCCTGGCGCCCGGCCAATTGCGCCGCGAGTTCGGCCTGTCTTTCGTCTCCGTCCTGATCTTCGGCCTGGGCATGATCTTCCCGTGGGGGCTCATACAACTGGGCTGGGCCACGCTGACGCCCCACGCGAGCGCGGGCCGCATCGCGCTGGAAATACTCGCGCTGGTGGCCTGGAACGACATCCACTTCTGGATCAATCACCGCCTGCTGCATACGCGCTGGCTCAAGCGCTTCCATGCGCCCCATCATCGCTCCGTCGTAACCACGCCCTTCGCCACCTACGCCTTTCATCCCATCGAGGCGCTGATGCTGGGCAACGTCATCCTGCTGCCCATGATGGTGCACGAATTCAGCTTCTGGTCGCTGACGTCGGTGCCGGTATTCAGCCTGTTCTTCAATTGCGTGGGCCACGCCAACTACGATTTCTTCCCGCGCGTGTCGTACGCCCATTGGTTCGCCGCCAGCCGCCGGCATCATCTGCACCACGCCTGCTACCACGGCAACTACGGCTTTCAGTTCACCTTCATGGACCGCCTGTTCCGCACGCGGCTGACCGCCGACGCCGCCCAGCCGCATATCGCCCGGCATATGGCGCAGCAGGCCGCGCAAGGGAGGGCCGCCCCGCCATGAGCACGCCCCGAACCCCTTGGTTCCCGCGCCTGCGCCACCGCCGCGACCTGCAAAGCCTGCTGTATCTGGCGGCTTTCCCGGCCCTCGTCGCCTGGCAATGGGCGCATGGTTTTTCGTACCTGCTGTACGGACTGCTGCTGTTCCTGACGCTGGGCGTGGGCGTCATCCATCACAACCACACCCATTTGCGCATGTGGCATGGCCGCCGGGCCAACCGGCTGACGGACTGCTACCTGACCCTGTGCCAGGGCCACCCCACCTGCGTGTTCTGGCCCGCCCACGACGCCAACCATCATCGCCATAAACATGGGGAGTGCGACATCGCGCGCACCTACCGCTTTCGCGGCGGCGACACGAATCATTTATGGGGATACCTGCTGCACCCCATGCAGGCCGTCGGCGCGCTGTACCCGCACATCTACGGCTGGCTGCAAGGGCTGCGCCGCCACCAGCCCGGCGTGTGGCGCTATTGCCTGGCGCAATACGTCTTGTGGCTGGGGCTATGGCTGGGCGTGCTGCTGCTGGATGCGCAAAAAGGCCTGCTGTACGTGATTCTGCCCCAGTTGCACGGCCTGCATTGGCTGCTGGCCACCAACTATCTGCAGCATGCGCATGCCGACGGCAGCCGCGCCAGCCGCCTGGGCCAGCCGCGCCTGGACTACGCGCGCAACTTCGAGGGCCTGGTCAACCCGCTGCTGTTCAATATCGGCTATCACACCGCGCATCACGAACACAGCCGCGCGCATTGGTCCGAACTGGCACCTTTGCATTGGCGCATCTACCGGCGCCGCGTGTCGCCGCAACTGAACGAAGCCGGACTGCTGCCATACATGGGGCGGGTATTCCTGCTGGGCGCCGTTCTCCCGCGCTTTCGCAGCACGCCCCTGAAGGCGGCCCAGCCCTCCGCCCCGCCATCCCTCTTCCCGGAGACATGAACCCATGCCCACCGCTTTCGACCGCGTTTACCTGAAAAGCGCCGGCTACCACCTGCCGGGCGAGCCCGTGGACAACGCCGGCATGGACGCTTTCATCGCGCCGCTGAACCGCATCTCGGGCCGCATCAAGCAAAGGATATTGGCCGAGAACGGCATCAAGCAACGCTATTACGCCATCGACGCCCGAGGCGGCACCACGATGAGCAATGCCGCGCTGGCCGCGCGCGCCGTGTACGACTGCCTGGAAAAAGGCGGCCTGGGGCTGGAGCAGGTGTCGCTGCTGGCCAGCGGCTCGTCGGGCGGAGACACGCTGATGCCGGGCTTTGCCAACATGATCCAGGGTGAACTGGCGGCCGCGCCGATGGAAACCCTGTCGGTGCACGGCATCTGCGCGGCGGGCGTGGGCGCCATCCAGGCGGTGGCCCAAGCCGTCGAGCTGGACGGCCACGCGCTGGGCCTGGCCGTCGCCAGCGAAATGCCTTCGCGGCTGTTCAAGCGTTCGCGGTTCTCGGCGCGCAATTACGACGCCGATTTCGACGCCCACTTCCTGCGCTGGATGCTGTCCGACGGCGCGGGCGCGGTCACGCTGGGCCGGCGCGACGCGCCCGGCGACATGCTGCCGGGGCGGCGTTTGCGCCTGCGCTGGATCCATCAGAAATCCTTCTCCGGCGACTACCCCGTGTGCATGCAGCTGGGGCTGACGCACGACCGCCAGCAAGGCCACCTGGACTACCCCTCGTGGACGGACGCCGAGGCCGACGGCGCTTTGTCGCTGCGCCAGGACATCCGCTTGCTGCCGCATCTGTTCGACATCGGCATCCACGAATACGCGCAACTGGTGCGCGACCAATGGGTAGACCCCGGCCGCATCCGCCACTTCCTGTGCCATTACTCATCGGAGAAATTCATACCGGTGGTGGAAGACCTGCTGGACAAGGCCGGGCTGTCCATACCCAAGCCCTACTGGTTCAGCAACCTGGCCTGGCGCGGCAACACGGGCGCGGCTTCCATCCTGATCATGCTGGCCGAGTTCCTGCAAACGCGCGAGGTTCAACCCGGCGAACAGATACTTTGCTACATTCCCGAATCGGGCCGCTTCACCACCGCCTACATGCTGCTGGAAGTGGAAGACGCCGCGAACGGCGCGCGTGAGCCCGCAGCCGCCCGGGCCGGGGCTGGCCTTGCAGCCGGCGCTTCGCTGGATGCCGAAGCCATCGCGCCGCCCCACGACCCGGCGCACGCGCCGCAAGGCCTGGGCCCGCTGCTGACCGAACTGGCGACGATCTGGCACGATTACCGCTCGCGCGTCTGGCGCACGCCGCTGGTGCTTTCCTTGCGCGAAAAACGCTTCCGGACGGACGACTACGTGCAGTGGATGTCGCACTGGATACCGCAGGTGCGCGAGGGCGCCAAGTGGATGCGCGAAGCCACGGCTTCGCTGTCGGACACCTACGCCCCGCTGGCCGCGCTGATCAACCAGCATGCCGGCGAGGAACAGGACGACTTCAAGATTCTGTTCAACGACTACAAGCAGGCGGGCGGCGCGGCCGAGCGCGTCGAAGACCTGCGCCGCAATCCGGGCGGCGAAGCGCTCAACGCCTATCTTCACGCGCTGGCCGCCACGCGCGACCCCATCGGCCTGCTGGGCGCCATCTACATCATCGAAGGCACAGGCCAGCGCATCGTGCCCGCGCTGCTGCCCTTGCTGAAAGCCTGCCTGCCCTTGCCGCCGGACGCCTTCCGCTTCCTGGAATACCATGGGCACAACGACGAACACCACCTGGCGCGCTGGCTGGCCGCCGTCGGCATCGCACTGGAGTGCGACGGCCAGGGCCGCGCCGAACGCGCCATCGTGGACACCGCGCGGCGCACCGCCGCGCTTTACCTGATGCAATTCCAGCACGTCAAAGAGCACGACGCATGAGCAAGCCTTCCGCCGACTTCCGTTTCGACCACCACGACCCCGACGACCCCAGCCCCTGGCTGGCCTTGTACCTGGACCGCAGCACGCCGCTGCCGGATCATGTGAAAACGGCCTGGCTGCGGGACTCCAGCTCGAATTCGCGCCAGTATCTGCTGCCTTTCCTGCGGCCGCTGTGCCGCGCGCTGATCATCGTCATCCAGATCATCAAGACCTTCCTGCCCAAGCGCTGGTCGCATTCGGCGGTGCTGCATCGCCTGCTAGTATGGGGCTTGAAGCGCTACGTCAGCCCGCAGGCCAACTGGCTCATCTTGCGCCATTTTCATCTGGGCTCGCAGATACTGGCCTTCATCGCGGCCAATTCGCCGGTGCCCATCACCACCACGCCGCTCAAGCCGTTTTCCATCGACGATCTGACCGACCATCTGTTCGTCAAGCACGACATCAATCTGTTCAACTTCGTCATCCGCCTGAACCATGCGCTGCGCGAGGCCGGCGTGGAAATGGGGCCACCGCCCGCCGTGGATTTCTCGATGATCGAAGAACCGCCGCTGGCGCTGGAAGACATGCCGCAGCGCCGCCGCAACTTCATCGACCTGCAAAGCGCGATCGAGCTGTTCACGCCGGTGTACCAGTTGCTGCTGACCGACAACGACTTCTGGCGCGCCGCCAATTCGCTGCAACTGGACGAAACCATGGGCATCTACGCCGCGCAAATTCTGCAGGCCCCGCAGCATCTGATCCTGGTCAACAACAAGCACCCGCTGGTGCCGCTCTCCACGCTGCGCGCCGGGTATCGCCTGGTGCTGCACGGGCTTTCCACCGAAATGCTGCATGCTTTGCTGATGCGGATGAAGCAAGAAGCGCAGGCCGCCGCAAGCGCAGGCGGCGGCGATAGCGGGGCGCCCATGGCGGAAACGGACGCCGGCGCGCGGTAAACCTTATTGACAGTCCACGGCCCCCTCCATAACATAGCCTCTGTTCGTGCAAGCAATGGCGGCCAGACAAAAACCACTATACGAGGAGACTGGTCATGAAACCCGCATTCACCCAACTGCAGCACTTCAACGGTACTCGCCGCCGCGTCCTGGGCACGGGTCTTACGGCGGCGCTGGCACTGGCTTGCGCGCCGGTGCGCGCCCAGAAAACCACCAGCATCCGCTTCCAGCTAGACTGGCGCTTCGAAGGACCGTCAGCCTTGTTCCTGGCGGCCGCATCGAAAGGCTACTTCAAGGAAGAAGGCCTGGACGTCCAGATAGATTCGGGCAACGGTTCGGGCGGCGCGGTCAACCGCGTGGCGTCCGGCGCCTACCAGATGGGTTTCGCCGACATCGCGGCCCTGATGGAATTCCACGGCAACAACCCCAGCGCGCCGAACAAGCCCGTGGGCGTCATGATGCTGTACAACAATACCCCGGCCACCATCTTTGCCCTGAAGAAAAGCGGCATCAAGGCCCCGAAAGACCTCGAAGGCAAAAAACTGGGTTCGCCTTCGTTCGACGCCGGGCGGCGCGGCTTCCCCATCTTCGCCCAGATCAACGGCATCGACGAAAGCAAGGTCGAATGGATCAGCATGGAGCCCGCGCTGCGCGAGACCATGCTGGTGCGCGGCGACATCGACGCCATCACGGGTTTCTATTTCACCTCCCTGCTCAACATCAATGCCCGCGGCGTGCCTGAAGACGACATCATCGCCATGTCCTTCCCCGAATACGGCGTCAAGCTGTACGGCAACGCCATCATCGCCGACCAGAAATTCGCTCAGCAAAACCCCGAGGCCGTCAAAGGCATGCTGCGCGCCATCACCCGCGCCTCGCGCGACGTGCTGGCCGACCCGGACGGCCACATCGGCCTGGTCAAGGCGCGCGACGGCATCATCGACGAGCCCCTGGAGCTCAAGCGCCTGAAGCTGTGCATCGCCAGCTCCATCGACACGCCCGACGCCAAGGCCGACGGCTTCGGCGACATCAACCCCGAACGCTTCGCCACCATGGCCGAGCAGATCACCAAGGTGTACGCCACCAAGTCGCCGGTGGAAGCCGGCAAGATCTTCGACCGCAGCTACCTGCCCAGCGCCGAAGAACGCGCAGGCGTGTTACGCAGCTAAACCTTCCAGCAGGGCCGCCCATGCAGCAAGCAACGTTCGTTGATTTCAACGGCGTATGGCTCGCCTACAACCCGCAATTAGCGGAGGCGGGCGAGTACGCCGTTGAAGACATCAATCTCCAGGTTCGCCAAGGCGAATTCATCGCCATCGTCGGCCCCTCGGGCTGCGGCAAATCCACTTTCATGAAGCTTGCCACGGGCCTGAAACAGGCCACGCAAGGCACGGTGCACGTAGGCGGTCAGCCGGTTACCGGCCCGCTGAAAATCGTCGGCATGGCCTTTCAGGCGCCCACGCTGCTGCCCTGGCGTACCACCCTGAACAACGTGCTGCTGCCGCTCGAAATCGTCGAGCCGCACCGCTCGCGCCTCAAGACCGAACGCGAGGCTTACGTCGAGAAAGCCCACGGCCTGCTGCGCACCGTAGGCCTGGCAGGCTACGAAGACAAGTATCCGTGGGAACTCTCGGGCGGCATGCAGCAGCGCGCCTCCATCTGCCGGGCGCTCATACACGAGCCCCGCATGCTGCTGCTGGACGAGCCCTTCGGCGCGCTCGACGCCTTCACGCGCGAAGAACTGTGGTGCGTGCTGCGCGACCTCTGGGCCGAGCAGCGGTTCAACGTCATTCTCGTCACGCACGACCTGCGCGAAGCCGTCTTCCTGGCCGATACGGTGTACGTCATGAGCCAACGCCCGGGGCGCATCATCAGCCAGCGCCAGATAGAACTGCCCCGGCCGCGCGAGCTCGAACTGACCTACACCGACAGTTTCAATCAGGTCGTACACGAACTGCGCTCCCAGATAGGCCACGTCCGCTCTCATTAGCGGCCCGTCAACGACAAGTCACGGTACCGCCATGGAACAAAAAAAGCCCCCACGCCGCGCCTTGGGAGCGGCCCAACGGCAAAAAACACTTGAACGCTATTCCCCGTTCATTCTGCTAGCCATCATTCTCCTCATCTGGGAAGGCCTGTGCCGGCTGTTCTCGGTGTCGGAGTTCATCTTCCCCAGCCCTTCCATGGTCATCGAGGCCACGGTGGAATACGCCGGCCTGATCGGCATGCACGCCTGGCGCACCTTCTGGGTGACGGTGGTGGGCTTTGCGCTGGCCATCTTCGTCGGCGTCGTACTGGGCCTGATCGCCGGCAGTTCGCGGCTGGCCTACGCCAGCCTGTATCCGCTGATGACCGCCTTCAACGCCTTACCCAAGGCCGCCTTCGTGCCCATTCTGGTGGTGTGGTTCGGCATCGGCATCGGGCCGGCCATACTCACGGCCTTCCTGATTTCCTTCTTTCCCATCATGGTCAACATCGCCACCGGCCTGGCCACGCTGGAACCCGAACTCGAAGACGTGCTGCGCGTGCTGGGCGCCAAGCGCATCGACGTGCTGCTGAAGGTGGGGCTGCCGCGCACCATGCCGTATTTCTTCGCCTCGCTGAAAGTGGCGATCACGCTGGCCTTCGTGGGCACCACGGTTTCCGAGATGAACGCGGCCAACCTGGGCATAGGCTATCTGCTGGTGTCCGCCGGCTCGGCCATGAAGATGCCGCTGGCCTTCGCCGGCCTGCTCGTCATCGGCGTCATGGCCATGCTGATGTACGAACTGTTCGCCTTCGTCGAAAAGCGCACCACGGGCTGGGCACACCGGGGCGGGCAGGGCGGCTGATTGCCAGAGATTGTCTCGCGGCCAGAGCATTTTCGATTGATGCCTGCACACCGCCGTCCAGCCCGCCGCTGGGGTCAAGCGTTCCAGGCACGTTGGAACGAGGGCAGCCCGCGCAGCGGGCCGAGACCACTTTTTGCCGCCGGGCCGCCCCAAGGCAAAAAAGCCCCCTTGGGGGGCAGCAAGCCGCAGGCGCGGCGTGGGGGCCACGGTTTTGTGGTCGAGCCGAGCGACCGGGCCTGGAACGCTTGACCCCAGTGGCGAGCGGGTTAGCACTTGCATCGCAAAAAATACGTCTAAATCGAAAATGCTCTAGGGATAGCCCTTATTCATACTGCCGGGCAGTATTCCTTTATACTCCCAGGTAGTATATTCAACGAGACAGGCATGCCTCATTCCCCGGAAGAAAAAAAGCGCGTCTTGGCGCGCGTTCGCCGTGTGCGCGGGCAGATAGACGCACTGGAGCGCGCCCTCGAAGAAGGCGTCGAGTGCGGCCCCTTCCTGCAGCAGATCGCCGCCGTGCGCGGCGGCATCAACGGCCTGATGGCCGGCGTGCTGGAAAGCCATCTGCGCGAAACCTTCGCCTCGGCGGCGCAAGGCGGCGACACGCCGCCGCACGATTCCGTCGATAGCGTCGTCTCGCTGGTACGCTCTTATCTACGTTGACTACGTTTGAACCTCTTTCCCTTTTCCTCTACAAGGATAGCCATGAAATCACGCGCTGCCGTTGCCTTCGAAGCGGGCAAACCCCTGCAAATCGTCGAGATCGACGTCGAGCCCCCCCGCAAGGGCGAAGTCCTGGTCAAGATCACCCACACCGGCGTCTGCCACACCGACGCTTTCACGCTGTCGGGCGCCGACCCGGAAGGCGTGTTCCCCGCCGTGCTGGGCCATGAAGGCGCGGGCATCGTCGTCGAAGTCGGCGAAGGCGTCACCAGCGTCAAGCCGGGCGACCACGTCATTCCCCTGTACACCGCCGAATGCGGCGAGTGCCTGTTCTGCAAGTCGGGCAAGACCAACCTGTGCGTGGCCGTGCGCGCCACCCAAGGCAAGGGCCTGATGCCCGACGGCACCACGCGCTTCAGCTACAACGGCCAGCCCATTTACCACTACATGGGCTGCTCCACGTTCAGCGAATACACCGTCGTCGCCGAAGTGTCGCTGGCCAAGGTTAGCCCCGACGCCAACCCCGAGCAGGTCTGCCTGCTGGGCTGCGGCGTCACCACCGGCCTGGGCGCGGTCAAGAACACCGCCAAGGTGCAGGAAGGCGACAGCGTGGCCGTATTCGGCCTGGGCGGCATCGGCCTGGCCGTCATCCAGGGCGCCAAGCTGGCCAAGGCCGGCCGCATCATCGCCGTCGACACCAACCCCGGCAAGTTCGACCTGGCCCGCACCTTCGGCGCCACCGACTGCATCAACCCCAAAGACTACGACAAACCCATCCAGCAAGTCATCGTCGAGATGACCGGCTGGGGCGTGGATCACAGCTTCGAGTGCATAGGCAACGTCAACGTCATGCGCGCCGCGCTGGAATGCGCGCACCGCGGCTGGGGCCAAAGCGTCGTCATCGGCGTGGCCGGCGCGGGCCAGGAGATCAGCACCCGTCCCTTCCAACTGGTTACCGGCCGCCGCTGGCTGGGCACCGCTTTCGGCGGCGTCAAGGGCCGCAGCGAACTGCCCGGCATGGTCGAAGACGCGATGAGCGGCAAGATCCAGCTTGAGCCTTTCGTTACGCACACCATGCCGCTGACCGAAATCAACGAAGCCTTCGACCTGATGCACGAAGGCAAGTCGATCCGCTCGGTGGTGAACTTCGCCTAAGCCAGCCATGCGCCCGCCCCTACCACCTGGGGCGGCGCAGCCAAAGCTGGGGCCGGCGCATTCATGCCGATATTCTCTGTGCGCGCACGAAGGCAAGGCGCAATCGGCGCCGTGCGAGGTCAAATGGGAGTACGGCAGGCCATCCCGCCTTTTGCGGGAGGAGGATGTCGGGTCGGGGCGGGATAGCGAGCCGGCAGGGTGCCTTCGGAGGAAGGCTAGTGCCGTATGCGCTTTTGTTCCGCTTCCCAGGTTTCGTCGCGCCGGCAACGCGCCAAGCGCAAGACTTCGCGCTTGCCGGTTTCGGTGAGTGAAGCAATGTTGAGCAACGGGCGGCCAGTCATGGCCACCGTTACCTGGGGAACAGCTTCCAGCAAGCCGGCGGCCTGCAATTTAGAGAAGATGGCGGCCCTTTTATGCCAGGGCACCTGCCGCAGACGTACTTGTTCCAGCGCTTCCCAAACCTGCCCGTTCGATAGAGTCATACTTTATGCCTCGAAGTGCCGTATCGACAATGTATTAGTGTCAACCTTGGCAACAATTCAGACAATTAGGGTAGACCAGAGGCATGACACCTTGATGACGCAAGGCGCGCCAAGCGTCAACGACGATTGCCCGCGCGTGAAGCGCCGCTTGGCGCGCGGTCTTTCAGGTGACGGAAGGTGATGCGGCCTTTCGACAAGTCGTAAGGCGACAGTTCCAGCGACACGTCGTCGCCCGCCAGGATGCGGATGTGGTGCTTGCGCATCTTGCCGCCCGTATAGGCGATCAGTTGATGGCCGTTCTGCAACGTGACCCGGAAACGGGAATCGGGCAGAACTTCGTTGACGATACCGCGCATTTCAAGCAATTCTTCTTTTGCCATATGGCCTCCTTAATCAAAACATGGCGCATGCACGCCGCGCGACTTCGAGCTGATGTAGTCGAGCGCTTCTCCGGTGGCGAACTGCAAGGCTTCGTCGGCCGAGTCGAACCGGGGGATGAAACGCATCACGCGATCGTGCGTGGTATTAAGCTGGCCGCTGCGTATGGAAACCGAAGCGGCGTAACGGCCGTGCAGGTCACGGCGGGCCAATGGTGAAACCAGGTATCTTCCAACCTGTAGGGATTTGGACAAGGGTGATTCCTTTGACGCCGGTTTTCGGGTTAGGTGAAAAAACGGCGATTCAATTATGAGGAGCGCACAAGGCGCAGACGGTGAGCGAACTCTGTCCGGCGGCTGGCTAGCGGGGGTATTCGCCGCAAGCGAGGGGCAGCCAGAAAACAAGATCAACCAAAGTCGGCGAAGGTTCTGGCCAGGGAGGGAGAACAGCACAAAGTCGATGCGGGCAGATTAGCGTGCCACAGCACATCAACCTGCCGAGTATAACACGCGTACCCTTGCAAGCCCCATACGCGGCTCGCAAAGACGGCATGGAACCGGCTGCCGAAGCCGCGCAAAGCCTTTATTCACGCGGTTCGGCGACGTTCTGCAAGCCGATGTCGGCGGGCATCAGGGCTTCGAGGGGCGTATCGCCTTCGGGGCTGATGGTGACGGCCACTTTCAGTTCGTGGCCGCCGCCGCCGCGTATGACGCCGCGCAAGGGCGCGACGTCGCTGTAGTCGCGGCCATAGGCCAGGCGCACGTGGCTATGACCCGCGATGCAGTTGTTGGTAGGGTCGAATTCCATCCAGCCCGCTTCCGGGCAATAGACGCTGGCCCAGGCGTGCGAGGCGTCGGCTCCGATGAGCCGGGGCTTGCCCGGCGGCGGCTGGGTAAGCAGATAGCCGCTGACGTAGCGCGCCGCCAGGCCCAGCGACCTCAGCACCGCGATCATCACCTGCGCGAAGTCCTGGCAGACGCCCTGCTTCAGCTCCAGCGCTTGCAATGGCGGCGTGCTGACGTCGGTGGCGGCGGGCTGATATTCGAACTCCTTGAATATCCTGGCGCACAGCCTTTGCGCCAGCTGATACACCGGCAGGCCGGCTTCGATCAGGTCTTGCGCGTAGTCGGCGAACTGCGCATGGGCCGGCGCCAGCGGCGAAGGCTGGGCGTACTCGCGCGCCGCATCGAAAGCCTGGCCCGCTTCGTACTGCATATGGCGCACGACGTCCTCCCACGGCAGGCTGGGCGGCATGCTCAGCTCGGGCATGTGGCCTTCGAGTTCGGGCGCCAGCTCCGTGGTTTCGAGCGTGCTGTGCGCGATGACGACCATCTCGTCGTGCGGCGCGGACAATTCGAAATACGTGCGGTGCTGGCCCAGCCTGTCGACGCTGTGGGCGACGACTTCGGGGGCCGGCGACACATACAGGCCGTGGGTGTGCAGGCGCTGGATCTCGTTGTCCAGCGGACGCAGATAGGCGATGTGGTGCGCCTGAAGCACCGGCGATTCGTGCGTGTAGCGCGTTTCGTGGAAAACGGAAAGCTTCATCGGGAAGCGGCTCCGGCCCATGAACCCAGAGCGTGGTTCTCCGACTCCACATGGGCGAAATATTGCTGCGAGAACAACTCGGACAAGCGTTCGGTGTATTCGCCGGCCCGAGCCAGGCTGTCGGCGATTTGGTCGTAATCGCGCTGCTGGGTCATCGCGTACAGCTGGCTCTCCGACCAGCGATGCGGCGGACTGGATTCCGGCCCCGCCTGCTGCGCCAACTGGCTGCTCGGGTCGATTTTCTTCATGCGCGTGTCGAGGTTGTCCGACACCCAGCTGAGCGAGCGGGGGTTCTGGCGGTCCAGCACCAGCAGTTCGAGCAGGGACTGTATGCTGCGCTGCTGCTGATAACGCGAGCGGTAGGTAATGGTGCTGTCGAACAAGCGCAGCACGCAGGAAAAGCCGCTTTCGTCATGCACGGCCTCGGTGACGAAAGCTTGGCGCAAGGCCTGCGCCAGCGTGATCATGCGTTCGATCTGGCGGCCCATGGACAACAGATTCCAGCCGCTGTCACGCGTCATGCGGTCGAGTTGCGCGCCCGTCATCGCCATGACGTGCGTGGAGAGCTGGTCCAGCGCTTGTAAGGCGGTGCTGGGCAACGGCACGGCGGTGGGCGCATGGCCGAAATCACGCATGGCCGTTTCGAACTGCGCGGCGGCGCTGTTGATGAGGTGCCATTGCTCTTGCGCCAGGCGTTCGCGCACGCTGAAGGCCGACTGGCGCAGGCAAGCCAGCGTCGAGGCCACGCTGTAAATGCCGTTTTCCCCGGAGGTATCCAGCAAGGCCGCCAGCAGCGTGTCGCTGAATTCGGCCTCGGATTCCAGCGGCGACGGGGTGTCTTCGCTAACCAGGCCGTTTTGTATCGCCACCACGTACAGCCATTGCAGGCATGCGGGCGTCATGGGCACTTCGCTGTCGCCCAGCGCTTCGAGCACGATGCGGGCATGGCGCACGCTGTTTTCAAGGCGCTCGGTGTAGCGCCCCAGCCAGAACAGGTTTTCAGCCGCGCGGCTGCTGATGACGCGGGTATGCCGGTGCGCCGGCCAGGCGGCGGGCGCACCGGCAACGCTGGGCACGTTCGCCGCCGCGGGCGTGGCCGGTATCGCCGATGCGGCGGCCGGCGCCACTGCCGGCACCGGCACCACGGTGACCGATGGGGGCGCGTTACGCGCCTCGCCCATGATCCAGAGATCGGCCGAGCTGCCGCCCCGGTACATGGACACCACGTCGCGGCCGGGCTGAGCCAGGCGAGTCAGGCCGCCCGGCATCACGTGCCAAGAGCCCTGCCCGTCGGCCAGCGCAAACACGCGCACCACCATGGCCTGGCTGCCCATGGGCGCGTCGGCGCCGGGGCCTTGCGCGCCCCCCGGATTGCCCTCGCCGAGTTCGGGCAGGCCGCGCCAGGTGGGCATGTGCGCCAGGGGTACATAGCCCTGCGCCGAATAGTCTTCGGGGCGGGCGGCGATGCGCGCCTGCCAGGCTGCCTGCTCTTGCGGCTTCAGGCTGCGCCCCAGCACGGGCACGAAACGCCGCGCCCGGTCGTTGAAAGTGGGCTTGATGACGTAATCGGGCATGTGCTCGAACAGTTCCGGCAGAATGGCGCGTTCGCCGCACCACCAGCTTGCCAGCGAGGGCAATTGCAGCGGCTCGCCCATCAGGCGCTCGCAAATGGCCGGCAGGAACCCCAGCGTGGCCGAGGATTCCAGAAACCCGGTGCCCGGCGCATTGGCCAGCACCACGTTGCCCGCGCGCCAGGCCTGCATCAACCCCGGTATCCCCAGCGCCGAGTCGGCGCGCAATTCCAGCGGGTCGAGAAAATCGTCGTCCAGGCGGCGCAACACCGCGTCCACGGGCTCCAGCCCCTCCATGGTCTTGAGCCAGAGGCGCTGGTCGCGCACGACGAGATCGCCGCCTTCGACCAGCGTAATGCCCAGATAGCGCGCCAGGTACACGTGCTCGAAATAGGTTTCGCTGTATGGGCCGGGCGTCAGCAGCACGATGCGCGCGTCTTCGCCCGCCGGGCTGAGCGCGGCCAGGTTGGCCAGCAGCACCCGGTAGCTTGCCGCCAGGCGCTGCACCTGCAGCGAAGCAAAGGCCTGCGGAAACAGGCCGGCCACGATGATGCGGTTTTCCAGCGCGTAGCCCAGCCCGGAAGGCGCCTGGGTACGCTGCGACATGATCCACCAATAGCCTTGCGCATCGCGCGCCAGGTCGAATGCCACCACGTGCAGAAAGCGCCCCCCCGCGGGCTTGATGCCGTGCGCCGGACGCAGGTAGCCGGGGTGTCCATGCACCAGCGCGCTGGGCAGCAGGCCGTCGCGCACCAGGCTTTGTTCGCCGTAGACGTCGGCCAGCATGCGGTCCAGCAGTTCGGCGCGCTGGCGCACGCCGGCCGCGATGCCCTGCCATTCCGCCGGCGGCAGAATCATGGGGAACAGATCGAGCGCCCAGGGGCGCGGCTTGTTGACGGCATCGGCGTACAGGTTGTACGAAACGCCGTTGTCCTCGACCCGCTTGCGCAGGTTGCGCTGCAAGCGGGTGAACGTATCGGAGAGCAACTGGGCCGGCGGCTGCCGGTTGCCGGGGCGGCGGTGCGCCGCCAGCGTCTGGGCGAAAAACCGCTGCCAATGGGGTTCCAGCGACGCCGTCTCCGACGTGCCGTACAGCACGTTCAGGTGGCCATCTGGCGTGGCCTGGGCCATGTCTTGGATGAGGCGGCCGACGTCGTCGGCCGCCCTCGCCGCGGGGGCGGGGCCGGTAGCGGAAAGCGTGGGGGCCGCCTCGGTGGGGCCCGCATTGGACTGCGCCATGATCTCTCGGTAGATGAACGGAACGGGCGATATCCACGCCCGAGTGGCAATTGTCGCAGACCCTCGCCTTCCGTGCAGGTTTCCTTGATTAGCGTCGTAAATCCAGCGTCCAGGGAGTTTCAGCAGTGACGACCGGCGGCGGCGCCGATACCTTGCCCGGCGTATGCCCCATGCGGAAGAAGCGCGACAAGCGGCGCGATTCGGCCTCGTAGGCATTGATGGGGAAGACCGAGGGGTTGCTGCCGCCCGGATGCTGGACGTGATACTGGCAGCCGCCCAAGCTCTTGTTCATCCAGGTATCGACGACGTCGAACACCAGCGGCGCATGCGGCTGGATGCCGGGATGCAGCGCCGAGGGCGGATTCCATGCCTTGTAGCGCACGCCCGCCACGAATTCCTGCGCCGTGCCGGTGGGCTGCAAGGGCAGCGCGCGCCCGTTCACGGTGATGACGTAGCGGCTGTCGTTGTAGCCGCTAACGCGCACCTCCAGGCGCTCCAGCGAGGAATCCACGTAGCGCACCGTGCCGCCGGCCGCCGCCTGCTCGCCCATGACGTGCCAAGGCTCCAGCGCGCCGCGCAGTTCCAGGCGCATGCCTTGAACCGATACGTCGCCCAGCAGCGGGAAGCGGAACTCGAAATGCGGGCCGAACCATTCGCGCGCAAACTCGTAGCCGCCGTTCTCCGGCAGGGCCAGCTCGGCCAGCACGTCGTCGAAATCCATGCTGATGAAAGCGGGCAGCATGAAGCGGTCGTGCAGCGTCGTTCCCCAGCGCGTCAGCCGCGCGCGGTAAGGCCGGCGCCAGAAGCGCGCGATGAGCGCGCGCAGCAGCAATTGCTGCACCAGGCTCATGCGGGCATGGGGCGGCATCTCGAAGGCGCGCATTTCGAGCAGGCCCAGACGTCCCGTGGGGCCGTCCGGCGAGTACAGCTTGTCTATGCAGAACTCGCTGCGGTGCGTATTGCCCGTGACGTCTATGAGAATGTTGCGCAGCGTGCGGTCTACCAGCCAGGGCGGCATCGGGGTATTGTGCCTGGCCTTGTAGCGGGCGATTTCCTTGATGGCGATTTCCAGCTCGTAGAGCTGGTCGTTGCGCGCTTCGTCCAGCCTGGGCGCCTGGCTGGTGGGCCCGAGAAACAGGCCGCTGAACAGATACGACAAGCTGGGATGGTTATGCCAATAAGCCACCAGGCTGGTCAGCAGCTCGGGATTGCGCAAGAATGGCGAATCGGCCGGCGTCGCGCCGCCCAGCACCACGTGGTTGCCGCCGCCAGTGCCGGTGTGGCGGCCGTCCAGCGCGAATTTCTCGGCGCACAGATGGCTTTCGAATGCTGCCTGATACAGGTATTCGGTGTGCTCGACCAGCTCGCTCCAGTTGCGCGCCGGATGGATGTTGACCTCGATGACGCCGGGGTCGGGCGTCACCTGCAGCACTTGCAGGCAGGCGTCGCGCGGCGGCGGATAACCCTCCAGCACCAGGCGCATCCGCAACTGCTGCGCCGTGGCCTCCACCGCCGCCAGCAGGTCGAGATAGTCTTCCAGCCGCGCAATGGGCGGCATGAACACGTACAGCACGCCTTGGCGCGCTTCGACGACCAGCGCCGTGCGCGTCAGCCAATGGGCGGACTCGAAGCGCGCGGGCGCGCGGGTGGGCATGAGCGTGGGCACCGAGGGAACATAAGCCGGGGCTTGCGCCGAGCCGGCGTCGTTCGAGCCCATGTTCATACCGGCATTTGCGCCCGCCGCGCCAGCGCGTGCGCTTGCCGCCTCTTGCTCAGGCGCCTGGCCGCGCCGGTCTTGCGGCACGACTTGGGCCTGCGGTGCGCCCCCGCCCAGCGCCGCGCCGCCATAGCGCTGGCGCAAGGCCTGCGCGGCGGGCAGCTCGTCCACCGGCTCGAAAGGATCGCGGTCGATGAAGTAAGGCACGTCGGACTCGGACACCCAGGGCAGGGAATCCAGCGGCAAGCGGTAGCCCATCGCGGAATCGCCCGGGATCAGGTACATGCGCTCGTCGCGGAAGAACCACGGCCCCGTCTGCCACGACGCGCCGCTCAAGCCCACGGCGCTGCCGGGCGTCAGCGGCAAGGCATAGCCCACGGTATGGGACAAGCCTTGATCCATCCACTTGCGCAAGCGTTCGCGTTCGAGCTCGTCGTCGATACGGGCGTCGAAGGGGTCGACGTTGACCGGCAGGCGGCGCTCGCGCCACAGAAAGTACCAGGTGTCTTCGTAGCCGGGGGTAATGTACTGGCCGGTAATTCCCAGCGTTTGCGCCAGTTGCGTGATGAAGCGCTGTGCATCGCGGCTGGTGTAGCCCGGCGCTTGCCGCTCGTCGGTGAACAGGTCGGGGTTGTGCCAGACAGGGTCGCCGTCGGTGCGCCAGAACACCGACAAGGCCCAGCGCGGCAACTGCTCGCCGGGATACCACTTGCCCTGCCCGAAATGCAGGAAACCGCCTTCGCCGTATTCCTTGCGCAGCTTGCCCACCAAGGCATTGGCGTAGCCGCGCTTGGTGGGGCCCAGCGCGGCGGTGTTCCATTCGGCCGCGTCGCGGTCGCTGTCGGCCACGAAGGTGGGCTCGCCGCCTTGCGTCAGGCGCACGTCGCCCGCCACCAGGTCGGCATCGACCTTGTCGCCCAGCGCCAGCACCGATTGCCACTGTTCTTCGGTATAGGGTTTGGTGACGCGCGGGGATTCGTAAATGCGCGACACGCTCATATGGTGCGAAAACTCGACTTCGCACTTCTCGACGCCGCCTTCTATGGGCGCGGCGGACGAAGGCTGGGGCGTGCAGGCCAGCGGAATATGCCCTTCTCCGGCCAGCAGCCCGGAGGTGGGGTCCAGCCCTATCCAGCCGGCCCCCGGCAGAAAGACTTCGCACCAGGCGTGCAGATCGGTGAAGTCGGCCTCGGGGCCGGACGGCCCTTCCAGGGATTTCACGTCGGGCGTCAGTTGAATAAGATAGCCCGACACGAAACGCGCGGCCAGCCCCAGGTGGCGCAGCATGTTGACCAGCAGCCAGCCCGAGTCGCGGCACGAGCCCGAGCCCAGCGTCAGCGTTTCTTCCGGCGTCTGCACGCCGGGCTCCAGGCGGATGGTGTAGTCGATGTCTTCGTACAGCCGGCGATTGACGTCCACCAGGAAATCGATGGTGCGCCGGGGCGTGCGGTCTACCTGTTGCAGATAGGCGTCCAGCCTGGGCGTGAGCACCGGCTTGGCCAGGTAGGGCGCCAGTTCTTGCTGCAAGGCGGGCTCGTAGGCGAAGGGAAATTCCTCGGCCACGGGCTCCAGGAAGAAGTCGAAGGGGTTGTACACCGCCATTTCGGCGACGAGGTCCACCGTCACCTTGAATTCGCGCGTGCGCTCGGGGAACACCAGCCGCGCCTGGTAATTGGCGAACGGGTCTTGCTGCCAGTTGCAGAAATGCTCGGCGGGCTCGATTTTCTGGCTGTACGACAAGATACGCGTACGGCTGTGCGGCGCGGGACGCAGGCGGATGACTTGCGCGCCCAGCTTGACGGGCCGGTCGTACAAGTACTGCGTGACGTGATTGAGGGCAACGTGGATAGTCATGGCGGGCAGGGAAAGGTAGCGGTGGGCAGCGTGGTGATATTACGCTGGGCAAACGTCATGAAGATTACGGAACCTGACCTATTGCTGGCCGCCTCCGGCGCGCTGGACCTGCACTTCGACGGTCATGGATTCCTGGCCGCCGCCGGTGCGCACGCCACGTATGGGCGAAGCGGAATCGTAGTCGCGCGCAACGGCCAGCCGGCAATGGTTGTCGGAAGCGAACTGCCGCCCGGTGACGTCGACGCTGACCCAGCCCGTGCCGTCGAACCAGACGTCGGCCCAGGCATGGGTGGAGGCCTGGTCGGCGTCGGAGTACAGGTAGCCGCTGACGTAGCGCGCTGGTACGCCCAGGCCTCGCGCGCAGGCCAGGAACAGGTGGGTGTGATCCTGGCAGACGCCGTGGCCCAGGCGCAGCACTTCGTGCGCGGCGGTCGTGACGTCGGTCATGCCGGGTTCGTAGCGCACCCGCTCGTTGATGGCGTGCGCCAGGTCGAGCAGATCGGCGGAACGCCGTATGCCGTCGGGCAACACCGCGCGGCAGAAGTCCATGACGACGTCGTCGGGCCGGGTCAGGGGCGTGCTGACGCAATAGGCATGGCGCGGCAGGCGGTCTTCGTCGTTGGGCAGGACGCCGTCTGCCAGCGGCGAGATTTCCACCGCGCCCACGACGCGCAGTTCGATTTCGTCGTGCTGGTGATTCAGGGTAAGGGTGTGGGTGACGTTGCCGTAGGCGTCTATCTGCCGGCTGACGGGGCCCGGGGCCTGGATGTCCCAACGCAGCACGCGCTGGTGGCTGTCCGGGCGCGGCGTCAGCCGCAGCGTCTGGATGGAATAGTTGACGGGAGACGTGTAGCTGTATCGCGTGAGGTGGCGGATCAGATGTCGCATAGGGGCTCCGGCGCGCGGCCTTACGTGGAAAGAGGAACGAGGAAGTCCTGCGCGATGCGGTTGCCCAGGTCGTTGATGCGGCCCAGGAAACGGTCGAGATACGAATGCATGCCGCCGCGCAAAATGTCCTGGATGAGCCCGTATTCAAGCTCCGCGCGCAGCATGCCGGCGCGACGCTCGGTTTCCCCGGAACGCTGGTTGGATACGCGGGACAGCACCTCGGAGACCACGCGCACCGAGGTGAGCAGCGAGCGCGGCATGTCGTCGCGCAGAATCAGCAATTCGGCCACGCGCTCGGGCGTGATGACGTCGCTGTAGACCTTGCGGTAGATTTCCAGCCCCGACACCGAGCTGAGCACCGCCGACCAATGGTAGAACTCGCTGACGGGGTCTTGCTTGCCGGCGTCCTTTTCCTTGGGCGCATCGCCGTCGCGTTCGTGGAACTTGACGTCGAGCAGGCGGGCTGTGTTGTCCGCACGCTCCAGGTACAGGCCCAGGCGCAGGAAATACAAGGCTTCGTCTTCGATCATGGTGTCTATGCTGACGCCGCGAGTCAGCTGCGCGCGCAGCTTGACCCACTCGAAGAACTCGGTGGGATTGCGTTCGGGCAGGCGCGACTGCAAATGGTTGCTCAATTCCAGCCAAGTAAGGTTGTAGGTTTCCCAGACTTCGGTGGTCAGGCTGCCGCGCACCGCCCTGGCGTTTTCTCGCGCGGCGCGCAAGCAGGAATAGATGGACGAAGGGTTGTTGGGGTCGCGCACCATGAAATGCAGCACGTCCGAGGGCGTGCCGTCGGGGTGGGCGGCGTCGAAGGCCGATTGCAGCTCGGAGATGCGCAGCACCGCGCGCCAAGAACGCTGGCGGGCTTCGGGCTCTTGGGGCAGCAGCGAAGTTTGCAGGTTGATGTCCAGCATGCGCGCGGTGTTGTCCGCGCGTTCCATGTAGCGCGTCATCCAGAACAGGTGATCGGCGGTGCGGCTAAGCATGGACTGATGCCCGGAACGCAGAACCGCATAGGGAGAGGCCGCGCGGGGGCGGATAGGTGGTGTGCTCATTGTTCAAGTACCCATGTGTCTTTGGTGCCGCCGCCCTGGCTGCTGTTGACCACCAGCGAACCTTCGCGCAAGGCCACGCGGCACAGGCCGCCGGGCACGGAGGTGATGTCCTTGCCGCACAGCACGTAGGGGCGCAAGTCCACGTGGCGCGGCGCGACGCCCGTTTCCACGAAGGTGGGCACGGTCGAGAGCGCCAGCGTGGGCTGGGCGATGTAGTTGTTCGGATTGGCGCGCAGCACCGCGCGGAACTCTTCGATCTCGGCCCGGCTGGCGGTGGGACCCACCAGCATGCCGTAGCCGCCCGCGCCGTGCACCTCTTTGACGACGAGTTCGTCCAGGTTCGCCAGCACGTGGGAAAGTTCGTCGGGACGCGAGCAGCGCCAGGTGGGCACGTTGGACAAGATGGGCTCTTCGCCCAGGTAGAAGCGGATCATGTCCGGCACGTACAAGTAAGTGGACTTGTCGTCGGCGATGCCGCTGCCTATGGCGTTGGCCAGCGTGATGCGGCCCGCGCGGTATACCGACAGCAGGCCGGGCACGCCCAGCACCGAGTCGGAACGGAAGGTAAGCGGATCGAGGAAATCGTCGTCGAGCCGGCGATAGATGACGTCCACCCGCTTGGGGCCATGCGTGGTGCGCATGTAGCAGGTGTCGTTCTCGACGAACAAATCCTGCCCCTCGACCAGTTGCACGCCCATTTGCTGCGCCAGGAAGGCATGTTCGAAATAGGCGGAGTTGTACATGCCCGGCGTCAGCACCACCACGGTGGGGTCGTCGCCCCCGCCTGGCGCCACGTCGCGCAGATTGTCCAGCAGCAGGTCGGGGTAGTGCGCGACCGGCGCGATCTTGAGCTTGGCGAAGGCCTCGGGCATCAGGCGCATGGACATCTTGCGGTTCTCGAGCATGTAGGACACGCCGGAAGGCACGCGCAGATTGTCTTCGAGCACGTAGAACTCGCCCTTGCCCGCGCGCACCACGTCCACGCCCGCGATATGGCAATAGATGTCCTCGGCGACGTCCACGTCCTGCATTTCGGGACGGTACTGGGCGTTCAGGAACACCTGTTCGGCGGGAATGACGCCGGCGCGCACGATGTCATGATCGTGGTAGATGTCGCGGATGAACATATTGAGCGCCCGCACGCGCTGGCGCAGGCCGGCGTCCAGCGTGGCCCATTCGTCGGCGGGCAGGATGCGCGGAACGAGGTCGAAGGGTATCAGGCGCTCGGTGCCGTCCTCGTCGCCCACCACGGAAAACGTGATGCCGATGCGCCGGAAGATGAGGTCGGCCTGTACGCGCATGGCCCTGAGCGTCTCAGGAGACTGTTCGGCCAGCCATACAGCCAGTTGCTGATAGTGGGAGCGAACCTCGCCATCCGCCATGTGCATCTCGTCGTAGGCGGGTTCGCGGCGTTGTTGGAGGGTCATGCTTGGAATACTCCCGCTGCGTTGGCAGCCGTTATGGTCTCGTTGTCCAACGACCAACAGGCAACCGGCATGGCCGGGCGCGGGCGATTCCGGGTGGAATGACTGACTTTGCAAGGCGGCTTGGCGCGGGCCGCTGGTTGCTGCTGGTGATGCTTATCGCTGATGCTTTTCGCGCCAACAATGAACAAGCAAATATCATGCCATTACTGGACTGGCCGAGGGGGCGGTTGGCGTACGTGGTTTCCCTAGCGGAAACCATTCTCGAACAGGCGGCCCCGACGCTGTCAAGCCAAGCGCCGCCGCCGCGTGTGCCGGGAGCAACAGCCATTCGTGCCTATACCTATGCCCCCTCTTCTCGGGTATGCTTTTCGAGTCCCTTAACCAATAGCCCTCCGGGCGCAAGAGGAGAGTCCCATGAAAACAAAACAATGGCTGATCGCCGTGGTTTCCCTGCTGATGACCGGCCTGGTGGCCGGCTGCCATACCATGGAGGGCTTCGGCAAAGACGTGGAGCGAGGCGGCGAGAAGATCCAGGAATCAGCCAAGTAAGGCTGGCCCTCGCAGCGGGCCGAGACCACTTTTTGCCGCCGGGCCGCCCCAAGGCAAAAAAGCCCCCTTGGGGGATGAGCCCGGACATGGGAGAGTCCTTTCGGACTGTCCCATGCCTGGCGAATCGGAGCGGCATGCAGGCCGCGAGGTGGACAGCAAGCCGCAGGCGCAGCGTGGGGCCACGGTTTTGTGGGCAAGAAGCACTTCTACTTCTAAACCGAAAATGCGCTAGCGTAAGCCGCACGATATAAGACGCATCAAAGAAAAGGCCAGCCCGGAGGATTCTGGGCTGGCCTTTCATATCGGCGTTCGTGCGCCGCGTTTACGGATGCCGCAGCTCGCCGTCGCCGCCTTTGTCGTTGCGGTCGAAGTCGGACATGACCTGGTTGATGAATTCGCCGTGGCTGAGTTGGCCGTTCTTGTCGGTGTCCACGCCGTCGAACTGTTCGGGCGACAGCACCGTAAGGGCTTCGTTCTTGCTGAGGCTGCCGCTGCCGTCGGCATCCAGCTTGATGAAGGCGCTTTCCATGAACTGCTGGTATTCCTTCCGGCTGACGGTGCCGCTGTTGTCGGTGTCGAGTTGATCGAAATGTTCGCGGGTCATCAACTGTTCGCCTTCCTGGGCCACGGCCAGGGCGGGTACGGACAAGGCCAGGGCAATGGCTAGGGGTAGGTATTTCTTCATGGGAATCTCCTTCAGTTGCAGCCCACTCTGTTGCCGAGATAACCACCGGCGCCGATGCCGACCGCTGTTGCGGCGGTACGCCCACGGCCCTTGCCGATGGAGTTGCCCAACAGGCCGCCGACAATGGCTCCGCCCACCGTCCCGGCAATGCAATTGAACTCGGCATTGCCCGAGCTGTGCTGATTGCGCGACTGAGAAGGCGACTGGCATGCCGCCAGCATCCCCAAACTAAGCAAGGCAACGACGAATTTTGTTTTATGCATGATTTTCCGCCTCTGTCCCGACCGGGGCCGGTCATGGTTTCTCGTTAAAAAAGCCGCCGATGCGGCAACGGATTGCGCATGGGCGCTTAGGCCTTTGCACTGTAACAATCATAACGCCGTTTTTCTCGGCGTTTGCCGCGGGCGCCATGTCTTTGGGTGATGAATTGAAAGCGGCTGGTACGACAGGCTAGCCGCCCCGCGCCCACAGCACCGTCGCAATGCCCAGGCCGGTCATCGCCAGCGAGCCCAGCAGGTGGACGGCGATTCCACCCAGCGCCCAGGCATAGTGCCCGCGCTGCAGCAGAGCCACTATTTCGGCCGAAAACGTGGAAAAAGTAGATAACCCGCCGCAAAAACCGGTAATGATGAGCAAGCGCCATTCCGGCGACAAGCCGGGCGCCTGGGCCATCCAGGCCACGGCCAGGCCCACGATGTAGCCCGCGATCAGGTTGGATGCCAGCGTGCCCAGGGGCATCTGCGGCAGTAAGCCGTTCAGGCCCACGCTCAGGCGCCAGCGCAGCAGACCGCCGGCCGTCGAGCCCAGGGCAATCGCAAGAATGTGCTTCCACATGTGGTGTCGTCCTTGTTCGTATGGGGTTATGGCGGACGGGCACGCACCTACGCGGCCTGTCCGGCCAGTCGTAGGCATCATCAGCTGCGGGACGCAGCGGTTATCGGAGGCATGCCATCTCCGTTCAAGCTTTTCATTCTACTCCCGCCGTCCCGGCAACCACCCGCGCTCCGAACGCCAAGCTCGATTGATGCTGCATGGCTACACTCCGAGAAAGCGGCGAGAAGCGTGAAATTTCCATGAAAATCAATGAATATCAGGATTTTTTCTGGCTGAACACCAATTTTTTGCTGCGGCGCATAATATAAATGTAGACTGTATACAGAATATTGTGAATAATCGAAAAATGGCAATCCGCCATGTCAACGAGGAGAACGCACCATGTCTACCCCACTGCACGCGCGCCGAATAAGCGCCCTCTTCGCCGCCGGCCTGCTTTACGGCCTGGCCCCTCAAGCCCACGCGGAATTCTCCGGCAACGCCACCCTCACCACCAACTACATGTGGCGCGGCGTTTCGCAATCGGACAAAGACCCGGCCGTCCAGGCCGGGCTGCAGTACACCCACAGCTCCGGCCTGTACGCCTCGGTATGGGGTTCCAGCGTGAAGTTCGAGCCCGACAACGGCGCGCGCACCGAATTCAACTTCGTCGCCGGCTGGAGCGGCGAGATCGCCCCGGACTGGGCGCTGGACGTCTATGGCCTGCGCTACCAGTACCCTTCGGCCGACGTCGACCTGAACTGGAATGAAATCAACGCCAGCATCACCTGGCGCGAGAACTACTGGCTGGCGCTGGCCCACTCCACCAACGCCATGGGCGGCGGCAGCCGCGGCACCTACGTGCAACTGGGCGCGCGCTACCCCATCAACGACCAGTTCAGCCTGGAAGGCGCCGTGGCGCGTTATTTCCTCAAGGATTCCGACAGCTACACGCACGGCTCGCTAAGCGTGGCCTGGGCGTTCCAGGCGCCCTTCGAAGCGCGCCTGACCTTCCATGCCAGCGACGCCAAAGCCAAGCGGATGTTCCCCGGGCTGGCCGGCTCGCGGGTGGAGTTCGCCATCTCGGCGGCGTTCTGAAGCAAGCGCATGCGGCACCGGCAGCTCCTCGCCCGCCGGTGCCGCATGAGTTACACGAAAAATCGCGCTTCAGTCGCCCGCCAGCCGCGCGAACCACTCGCGCGGCGAGATGCCCTGGTCCGGCCCCAGCATGGAGAACCCGCCATCGACGGGCACGTCCACGCCCGTCATCCACGAAGCTTCGTCGCTAGCCAGAAACGCCACGACCCGGCCGATTTCCTCGCCTCGGCCCACGCGGCCCAGCGGATGGAAATGCGCGCCCACCGCATCGGCGCGCTCAATGGAGCCGTTGCTCATGCGCTCGGTGGAGGGCGACCACGTCCAGGCCGGCGATACCGCCAGCACGCGTATGCCAGCCGGGGCCAGGGCGACGGCGAAGTTGCGCGTGATTTGCAGCATGGCCGCCTTGGAGGCCGGGTAGATGGCCCGGCCCATCGCCCCGAACTTGCCCCCGGTGCTGCCCATGTTGACGACCACGCCGCCGCGCGTCATGTGCGGCGTCGCCTTCTGGGTGAAGATGGCGGCCGAGATCAGGTTGACGTTCAAGGTCTGGAACCAAAGCTCGCGCGGGGACGCCAAGCCTTCGTCGGCATAGCTGCAGGCGTTGTTGACCAGCAGGTCGATGCGGCCGAAGCGCTTCAGCGTGAAATCCACGCAGGCGTCTATGGCCGCGTCGGAGGTGACGTCGGTTTCGCAGAACACCGCGCGCTCGCCTATGCCGGCGGCCACGGCTTCACCGGCCTCGCGGCCGCGCCCCACCAGGACGACGTTGGCGCCCTGGCCCGCCAGTACCGCCGCGATGTCGGCGCCCAGGCCTTGCGACGCGCCGGTGACGATGGCTGTCTTGCCTGCCAGGCGCAGCGCTTGGGTGTTCGTGCTCAATCGGTTTCTCCTTCGCTTAGAAATGCATGTCCAGCATGCCCATTACGCCTTCACAGTTGGTCAGGTTGACCTGCTTGAACTGTATGGCCCAGCCGCCTTGCTCGGTGGCGGCCAGCTTGTGGAACACGCTGGCGCCGAAGTAGCGCGAATCCAGGCGGGTTTCGACGACGTGCAGGCACGAACGCACGATGATGTGGCCCGCGGCGTCCGCGCCTTCTATGCTGATGTTGCCTATGAGGCGGTTGCCGCGCGTGGGCGGCTGCTGCGACCAGTTGCGCGGATGGTTCACGCGGCGCACGCGCACTTCGCGCAGCATGGCGTCTTCCCAGAACAGCGAGACGTGGTCGAAGGGGTTTTCCTGGCCGTGCACGCGCGGCACCCAGTAGCGGCCGTCCGGCGTCCACAGTTCAAGCCATTCGTCCAGGCGGCGTTCGTCCAGCAGCCGGGCCTCGTGGAACAGGAATTGCTGAATGCCTTGCACCGCCTCGGGCGACAGCGACAGGCTGGAGACGGGTTCGACGGAGTAATCGAAAGTACGGTCAAGCAGCATGTTTTTTCTCCTGGTTCCAATCGGTCAGCATGTATTCCTTCCAGGCGGCGAACTGGTTGCGCATGGGCAGTTCGCTGGTGCCGTTCACGGACACCATGCCTTCGGGCGTCTTTTTGTCGGTGCCGGCATAGCGGTGATGGCTGACCCAGTCGCCGCCGTTCGTCAGGTTGCCTTCCTGGCAGCGCCGGTACAGTTCGACGTCGTCGGGCATCACGTTGGACGACGGCGAGTTGATGATGTTGGTGTAGGTAAGCGCGCGGTCGAACACGACGTCGGGCGCGCCTTTCAGGCGGAAGGTCTGGATCTCGATCAGCGTGCGGTTGACGCTGACGGGCCGGATCACACGAAACTGCTGGAACACCGTGTGCGGCGAACCGCTGCCGTAGATGACGGTGTTGTGGCGGTTCATGCCCAGGATTTCACGCGCTTTTTCTTCGCCGTGCACCTCGGCCAGCGATTCGAAGTGCTGGCGCGACACCGGATCGCGCGTGGCGGCGGCCGGGTCGAAGATGGCTTCCATATAGCCATGGCCATAGGGGTAGGCGCACAGCTCCAGCTTTTCCCAGAACTCGTAGGGCTCGCCGTTGCCGTCCATGATGAGCAGCTCGAAAGGCATCTCGCCCAGGTCGGCGGCCTCTTCGCGCGCCGCCACGAACGACGACTCGTGCGTGATGGGCGCGTGCATGGTGTCGTGCAGGTTTTCGTAGAAGACCTTCCAGTTGGACTGCTGCATCACCTGGAAGACGCCACCCACGACCTCGACCTCGCCTTCGGGCGAGCGGTCGCACAGGTTGTCGATGGACGACGCCGCGCCGCCCAGGAAGGTGACCAGGTCGGGGCCGCCTTCGGCCTGGCTGGCGAACACGAAGCCGCGATACGAATCCACGCGCGCCAGCGGGCGCATCGAGAACGTGGGGTCGTCTTTGTTGAAGGACGTGCCTTCCATGCCGCGCCGCAGGGGCACGCCCAGTTGTTCACCGCTTAGCTTGAACGTCCAGGCGTGGTAGGGACAGCGCAGAAACCCGCCCACGTTGCCGTCGCCGTGGGGCACGAGTTGCGACCCCTTGTGCGGACAGCGGTTATAGAGCACGCTAATGGTGTTGTCCATACAGCGCAGCATGATGACGTCCTGGTCGCCGATGCGCGTCGTGTGGTAGTCGCCCTTGTTCTTGACCTGGCTTTCGTGGCCCACGTATATCCAGGCCTGGCCATAAATGCGCTGCATTTCCAGCGCGAAAACGTCGGGGTCGGTATAAATGCTTTTATGTACCCGGTCCGGCTGGACCAGATTTGCGATTTCCGCGTTGCTGATGTTCATGGTGTCCTCCAGAAGCGGGCAGGAATAGCCGCTGTGATCCCATTCTCATATCGAACGAGTACCCGCAGGCGGCAAAGCAATCGTTCGATATGAGAATGGGATGAGGCACTTTAATACGCTGCAAAAGCGTGCAATAGCCGTTACTGGCATGGCTTGTCCGCTAATGGCAGAGCGGCTCGCGCCGCCTTCGGCATTACCCTGATTTCTGCTGGATTCGGATAGCGCCGCACCCCCGACTGCCTATTTCGGATAGTCGCCACTGTGAATATCCCCAAGAATCTGGTCGGCGGTATTTATCGGACAACAGAAAATTTCATGAACCTTCTTTCTCTACTCGAACAACTCATGAACGGCATAGGCTTCGGCCTGGTGCTGTTCCTGATGGCGGCAGGGCTGACCATCGTGTTCGGCGTCATGGACACCATGAACCTGGCGCACGGCACGCTGTTCATGCTGGGCGCCTATTTCGCGGCCACCGCCTACAGGGTGCTGGAATCGTTTCCCATGGCGCTGCTGTGCGCCGTGGCGCTTACCATGATCGCCGGCGCCATACTGGAAATCAGCCTCATCCGCCGCCTGTACAAGCGCAGCCACATGAACCAGGTGGTGGCCACTTTCGGCGTCATCCTCATCTGCAACGACGCCGTCAAGTACTTCTGGGGCCCCACCCCGCTGTTCGCCGCGACGCCGCCTTCCCTCAGCGGCCCCATCACGCTGTTCGGCGCCTTCGAATACCCCGCGTTTCGCCTGCTGGTCATAGGCGTGGGCATCGCGCTGGCGATCGCGCTGTACTTCATGATGGCCCACACCCGCCTGGGCATGCTGGTGCGGGCCGGCGCTTCCAACCGCGAAATGACCCAGCTCATGGGCATACGGGTGCGCCGCGTGTTCACCTGTATCGCCCTGCTGGGCGCGGCGCTGGCCGGCGTGGGCGGCGCCATGATGGGCCCCATCACCTCGGTGCAAACCGGCATGGGCGAGGCCGTCCTGATTCCCGCGCTGGTCATCATCGTCATCGGCGGCATAGGCTCGATACGCGGCGCCTTCATCGCCGCCTTGCTGGTGGGCATCGTCGACACCGCCGGGCGCGCCTTCATACCCGCGCTGCTGGGCGAGATCGCCTCGCCGGTCATCGCCGCCGACGTCGGCCCGGCGCTGGCCAGCGTGCTGATGTACGTGCTGATGATAGTCGTCCTGTGCTTCAAGCCTTCGGGCCTTTTCCCGGCGCGAGGCTGAGCATGACCCAAAAACAAACGACGCTTTTCGGACGCCTGGGGCCGCTGGCTTTCCTGGCCGCGCTGGCGATCTTCCCCTTCATCGCCGAATCCATAGGGCTGGACTACTACACCGGCTTCGTCATACGCCTGATGATCGCGATGATGATCGCCACCAGCCTGAACTTCCTGGCCGGCTACGGCGGCATGATCGCGCTGGGCCACGCCGGCTTCATCGGCATAGGCGCCTACGCCATGGTGGCGCTGGTGGAGGCCGGCGTCGATTCGGTGTGGCTGCTATGGATAGGCGCCACGCTGATCTCGGCGGTCGCGGCCTTCCTGATCGGCCTAGTCGTGCTGCGCACGCGCGGCATGTATTTTCTGATGATCACGCTGGCTTTCGCCGAAATGGTCTATTACATCGCGGTGTCGCTGCGCATGTATGGCGGCGACGACGGCTATATTTTGTCCACCCCCCTGCAATTCGGCTTCGGCCAGGATTCCGGCAACCTCAACGTACTGTACGGCGTCGTGCTGGCGATGTTCGTGTTGAGCCTGGCGCTGTTCTTCCGCATGATCGAATCGCGCTTCGGCAAGGCGGTCATCGGCATCCGCGACAACGAAACGCGTATGCGCGCGCTGGGCTACCCCACCCGGCGGCTGCAGTTGCAAGCCTTCATCATCTGCTCGGCCGTCGCCGGCCTGGGCGGCGCCATGATGATGACGCAAAACGGCTTCATCAGCCCCACCACCATCCAATGGACGCATTCGGCCGAGCTGCTGGTGGTCGTGGCGCTGGGCGGCATGGGCTATCGCTGGGGCGGAGTCGTGGGCGCGGGCCTGTGGGGCCTGCTGGTCGAGTTCCTGCCGCAGTACACCGAATACTGGCACTGGCCCCTGGGCGTGCTCGTCATCGCCATCATCCTGTTCGCGCCGCACGGCCTGAGCGCGCTGTTCTCGTCGCACCCCTCCGACAAGAACGGCACCACGCTGTTTTCCTTGCTGCGGAGGCAGGCATGACGACACCGCTTTTCACCGCCACCGGGCTGGTCAAGCAATTCCACGAGCTGCGCGCCACCGACAACGTCGACATCGACGTCATGCCCAACGAAGTGCACGCGCTCATCGGCCCGAACGGCGCGGGCAAGAGCACGCTGGTCAATCTGCTGTCCGGCATGCTGCCGGTGGACGCCGGGCGCCTGTCGCTGGACGGCCAGGACATCACCCGCCTGAGCGCGCACCAGCGCGTCAAGGCGGGGTTGTCGCGCTGCTACCAGGTGACCAATCTGTTCAAGCAGTCCAGCACGCTGGACAACCTGCGGATCGCCGTACAGGCGCACGATGGCAACAACTTTCGCATACTGGGCAAGCGCGACGCCGAAGAAGCCCTGACGCAAAAAGCCATCGCGCTGGGCAAGCGCGTGGGCCTGGAGGGCGACGCCGTCCTGCACGCCATGGCCGGCAGCCTGCCGCACGGCGCGCAGCGCCAGCTGGACATCGCCCTGGCGCTGGCCGCCCAGCCCAAGGTATTGCTGCTGGACGAGCCCATGGCCGGCATGGGGCCGGACGAATCGGCCCGCACCGTCGAACTGATACGCGGCCTGCGCAAGGACATGGCCATTTTGCTGATCGAACACGATATGGACGCCGTCTTCCAACTGGCCGACCGCGTCTCCGTGCTGGTCTACGGCAAGATTCACGCCACCGGCACGGTGGAAGAGATCCGCCGCGACCCGCGCGTCCAGGAAGTTTATCTCGGTACGGAAACCGCATGAGCACACGCCTGCTGACCTGTGAAAATCTACACGCCGGCTACGGCGCCAGCCAAGTGCTGTTCGGGCTGGATTTCGCCATCGACGAAGGCGAAGTCATCGGCCTGCTGGGCCGCAACGGCATGGGCAAAAGCACGACCATCAAGAACATCGTCGGCCTGATCAAGCCTTTTTCGGGCCGCCTGAACTGGCGCGGCCGCGAACTGAACGCCATGGCCTCCGACGCCATCGCCCGCCTGGGCATCGCCGTCGTGCCCGAAGGCCGGCAATGCTTTCCCAACCTGACGGTGCGCGAACACCTGGTGGCCTTCGCCAGCCAGCGCAACGACAACCCGACGCCCTGGACGCTGGAACGCATCTACGGCCTGTTCCCCCGCCTGGCCGAACGCAGCCGCCACCTGGGCAGCCAGTTGTCGGGCGGCGAACAGCAAATGCTGGCCATCGGCCGCGCGCTGTCGACCAACCCGCGCCTGCTGATTCTGGACGAAGCCACCGAAGGCCTGGCCCCGCTGATACGCGAGGAAATCTGGCAATGCCTGAGCCTGCTCAAGCAAGAAGGCCAGACCACGCTGGTGGTGGACAAATACGTAGACAAGCTGGTGCAAATCGCCGACCGCCACCTGATACTGGAACGCGGCAAGCTGGTATGGACGGGCACCTCGTCCGAACTGGACGCGGACCGCAGCCTGTGGGTGCGGTATATGGGGGTGTAAGCCGGCTATAGCGAGGCATGCTCGATGGCAAGCCGCCTGTCGACCAGCTCGCGCGTCAACAACTGCGCGCCATCCGCCCGGCAACTGACTTCCGGCGCGCCGGGCATCTGTTGCATTCTGCTTTGCTGAAGCTCGAATATCTCCAAATCCTGCCGGAATGCGGTCTGGACGTCCTTGAAAAGCGCAAGCGTGACGTCCGGCTCGTCAATACGGAAGTCGTGGGTTTGCGCCCAAAAATAATGGCTTGTCGTGGCCGTTTCGGGCGTAATCATATTGACATTGCACATATGTATGCCTTGTGACGTATCTCCCTGTGGCGCGCCCGTACCTGTGGGGGCGCCTCCGGTGTGCAGCGCCACGAAGCCCGGCGGCGTGAAGGTGACGATTTGCCATCTATCGATATTTCCCGTAAACCCGCCCAGACGGACATAAGTGGGAGGGGGCGGAGTATCGATCATCCAGCGGTGCTGACGGACGTAGTTGTCGGTGTGCTCGATTTTGATGTCCGCCAGTGCCGTCGCCGAATTGCCTATCGTCGTGCCATGCACGAATGTCAGATGGCTGAGGTCGCTTAGATTATCGGTAATGAGGCGATAGTTTGCCTTGGCGTACAGCCGCTCGCCCATCCACCTGCAATGGGGGTCGTCCAGCACGCTGAGATCGGGTATTTTGCTTTCGTCGCATTGCTCGGCTTCCCCCATCCATATCCATATGAAATGGTGTTTTTCAACGAGGGGATAATGCTTGACCCTGGCCGCCGCCGGGATGTTTTCCTGGTTGGGGATGCCCACGCACTTGCCTTCGCTGCTGAAGCGAAACCCGTGATACCCGCACTCGATGACGTCATCCATGAGCCGTCCGCGACTCAGCGGGTAGCTTCTGTGACAGCAACGATCTTCCAGCGCGACAGGTTTCCCAAGCTTGGTTCGGAACAAGACGATGGGTTCATCCATGACGACTCGCGCAAGCATCGATTCTTCAAGCTCATCGGATAAAGCAATGGCATACCACGCATTTCTTACATACATGACTCTGTCTCCTTGGAACGGCCGCCATGAAATGGCGGTGTTGAAGTGCGGCTTTAGTTTTGCGGGTGGGTAAAAGCGTAGGCATCCGGCGAGCCGCCCAGGGCACCCACGACCTTTTTCAAGGATGCGATCAGCGCCAGCACCTCGTCCTGGGAGAGACCCGCCACCGCCTCCGCATTTTTTTGACGCACGATAGGCAATATGAAAGCAAAGAACTCCTGGCCCGCGGGGGTCAGGTTCAATGTAGTGATGCGGCGGTTTTCGGCACGCACGCCTCGGGCAATCAAACCGTCTGACTCCATTTTTTCGATTGTTCGGGTCAAGGTGGTGCGATCTACCGCCGTTTTCTCGGCAAGCTGGCCAACCGAAGCATTGGGGAACTGGCTAAGCATGTTCATCACCCGCCATCTGGCCACCGAACATTTGTGCGGAGCCAAGACATGCGACAAGGACGTGTTCCTCAAATTGATGGCCTGCGACAACCAATAGAACAGATGGCCCTCGATGGGTACGGATGACTTATTTCTGCCGTCAGTGCTCACATTTCATCTACCAGAAACGTTTTGCCATACTTTAATGTGCAAATACATAATGCATTTGCATATTATGAGCCGTGACTTTCCTTAAAGCAAGCCGCCGCTACAGCGCGTGCATCAAGTCAATAGGCTGATTTCCGCCATTACCTCAACAATAGGCCGCGGCAATCGAGACGAAGCAAGCAATCGCTTGTCTTGGAAGCTACCAGGCTCCGTCCACGTCCGTCACTTGCGCCACCAGCGCCAGGCTGCGCAGCGCGGCATCGTGGAATTCGGGGCTGCCCGCCGCGCAGGCGTCGGCGGCGATGGTGACTTCATAGCCGATGTCCACCGCGTTGCGCACCGTGTGCTCGACCACCGAATGCGTGGCCACGCCGGCCACCACCAAATGGGTGATGTTCTTGATGCGCAGCAGGTTGTCCAGGCAGGTGCCCGCGAAGGCGCTGATGCGCTGGTGCGTGACGACGAATTCGTTCTCCGTCTGCAGCGGCTGCAGGCCCTCCAGGAATTGCGCGCCCCACTCGCCGTCCTTGACCGCGCCCAGCTCGATGGTGCGGCGGAAGATGGGCGTGTTGGCCGGGCAATCGGCGTAATCGGGCCGGAAGGCGATGCGCACGTGGTAGATGGGCAGCCCGCGCTGCCTGGCGCCCGCCAGCAGGCGGCCCGCGCCGTCGGTGACGCGCGCGCGCACGGTTTCGTCGTCGACCCCGACGCGGATGCGCCCTTCGGGATGCAGCACTTCGTTCTGGTAATGCAGCGCCAATACGGCTGTGTTTCGCATGAGCCTACCTCCTGTGTCCATCGTGACAGATGAGGCCAGTCTACGTAGCGCCGAACCGCCCCGCTATCCGGAAAACGCCCGGCTCAGGCCGGAAATGGCGCCGCAAATGACTGAAATCCGCGCCTGTCCACGGCGCGGCCCCTATTTCGGCCCTATCGGCGATGCGCCGGAGCCAGCGCTTGCCCATGGCGCCGCGGCGTATCCGTAGCTTCCCTGATAGCTGCTAAAAACGGATATGCTCTGCCGATTGCGGATATTGCGCCGCCACGCCTTTCCCTAGACTTTGGCACATTCATTCCATCAACAGCTCCAAGGGAACAGCATGAAACCATCCAATCTGGCGTGTGCGCTAGCCGCCGCGGCTACTTTTCTGGCCGCTCCGGCAGCCCATAGCGCCGACGAGATCAAGATCGGCTTTCTGACCACGCTTTCCGGGCCCGGCGCCGGCACCGGCCAGGACATTCGCGACGCCTTCAACCTCGCCATCAAGCTGAACGACGGAAAACTGGGCGGCCTGCCCGTCAAGATCACCATCACCGACGACCAGACCAACCCGGTCAGCGCGCGCCAGACCGTCGAGCGCTACATCAAGCGCGACAAGGTGGACGTGGTAACCGGCATGGTGTTCTCCAGCGTCGTGCTGCCGGTGCTGCCCACCGTGCTGGGCGCCGACACGGTGTTCATCAGCACCAATACCGGCCCCGCCGACTATGCCGGCGCCAAGTGCGACCCCAACTTCTTCGTGGTCTCGTGGCAGAACGAGGACATTCCCCAGGCCATGGGCGCATTCGCCAACGAACGAGGCTACAAGCGCGTCGCCATGATCGCCCCCAACTACCCCGGCGGGCGCGAATCGCTGTTCGGCTTCAAGCGCCAGTACAAGGGCGAGATCGTCGAAGAAATCTATACGAAGATGAACCAGCTGGACTATTCGTCCGAGATCGGCACGATCCGCGCGTCCAAACCCGACGCCGTGTTCTACTTCCTGCCGGGCGGCATGGGCATCAACTTCGTCAAGCAGTACAACGCCGCGGGCATGCAGAAAGACGCGCCGCTGCTGACGCCGGGCTTCACGGCGGACACCGAGAACATCCAGGCGCTGGGCAAAGACCTGGTGGGCGCCTACAACTCCTCGCAATGGGCCGCCGACCTGGACAACGCAGCCAACAAGAAATTCGTCGAGGCCTACGAGAAGGAATACGGACGGCCGCCCAGCATGTATTCGGCCCAGGGCTATGACGCCGCCATGCTGATCGACGGCGCCGTGCGCGACGTCCAGGGCAAGATCGAAGACCGCGAGGCCTTCCGCGCCGCGCTCGCCAAGGCGAACTTCGATTCCGTACGCGGTTCGTTCAAGTTCAACAACAACCACTACCCCATCCACGACATCCACATGCGCCAGGTCATCGAGGACGAAAAAGGCATACGCAACAAATTGGTCGGCACCATTCTCAAAGACCTGCACGACCCGTTCGCGCACGAATGCAAGATGAAACAGTCCTCCTGAACCGCAAACCCGTAGGTTGGCCTGTAACATCTTGATATGTTGAGGGAACTCCCTGATAGTCGCAGCCTCGATTTACGCCTAAAGTAACTAGGCGATGGGGCTTGCGGCTTGCAACGTCCCGCCCTCATGGAGTTCTTCAGTGCAGCCTACGGTCAACTTGGACGTCTCCAAGCTATACGGCAATCTGGTTTTTCACTCGGATTCGCCTCACGAGGTGCGTTCCGAGCTTAGCGCTGCGCTCAACGAACACGAACTCTCGCTGGGCAAAGGCTCCATCAATACCAAGCTGTTCGAATGCCGGCTCAAGCAGATCAGCATCATGAAGCTCACCTACGGCGCGGAAGTCGACATCCGGGCCATGCCGTTCGACGGTTTCTCGCTGGTGCAAACGCCGCTGCAAGGGCTGTTCGACGTCGAAACCAATGGCTGCCGGCGCAGCTTCCGGCCCGGCGACGTCGCCGTCCTGTCGCCGCACAACGACATCGGCATCCATTGGCAGCAAGGTAGCGAACAACTCATCGTCAAGATTCCGCATCACCTGCTGCAACAGCATACCAACGACGGAACCGGCGCCAACGTGTTCCATTCGCCCGCCTACCGGCTCGACCCCAGCCTCAGCATGTTGTGGTGCTCCATGATCCAGCAAGCGCTGGATCTTTCCGACAACACCGGTACGCGCCTGAACAGCACCTGGCTCGAACACTTCGAGCGCAGCATGGCGCTGTTTCTGGCCACCCATCAAAACGACGCCCAAACCGACGCCGAGCCGGCCGCAGAAGCCTCGTCCGGCAATACGCGCGCCTCGGTCGCCGCGCTGGAGCGCATGGAGGCCTACATTCACCAGCGTTTGTGCGCCCCGATTTCCCTGGTGGACCTGGCCAATGCGGCGGGCCTGAGTCCGCGCTCGCTTAACGCCCTTTGCCACAAATACCATGGCATCTCGCCGATGGTGCTGCTGCGCAATGTCCGCCTGGACGCCGTGCGGCGCAAACTGCGCACCTGTCCCGACGCCAACGTCACCACCATCGCGCTCGATCACGGCTTCGGCCACCTGGGCCGCTTCTCGGCCTATTACCGCGAGCGCTTTGGCGAGTTGCCGCGCGACACCGCCGCCGCCCGGCAATTCCTGCCCTGTCTCTAGCCGGGCCGCCGTATCCCGGCGGCCCGGCGCTATCCCTTATTCCATTTCCAGATCAAACGAGTACGCGAAAGCGAAGCGTAGACAGTACATGTCGTACGGCAAGCGAAGCTGACAAAGTAATCGTTTGATCTGGAATTGGAATTAGCCCCTACCGCGATACGGCGCCACGCCGGTATCCGGCAGCCAAACGCCCTCGGGTACGGCGCCGGTCTGCCAGAACACATCTATCGGAATGCCGCCACGCGGATACCAGTAACCGCCGATGCGCAGCCAGCGCGGCGCCAGCAGCGAAACTAGGCGTTTGCCGATGGCCACGGTGCAATCTTCATGAAAAGCGCCATGGTTGCGGAACGACGTCAGGTATAGCTTGAGCGACTTGGATTCCACCAACCAGTCCTGGGGGATGTAATCGATGACGAGGTGGGCGAAATCGGGCTGGCCCGTCACCGGGCAGATGGACGTGAACTCGGGCACCGTGAACCGGGCCACGTACGAGGTGTCGGCATGCGGGTTGGGCACGCGTTCCAGTCGGGCGGATTCCGGGTCCGCGGGAATGCCGACGTCACGGCCTAGCTGGCTCAGGGAGGAATGATCAGTGGACATCTGTGGCTCCAACTCGAAAATAAGGAAGGGCGGCTCAGGCGCCGGCCGGCTGCATGCCGATGGCTTCGTCGCGCCGGCGCAGCCAGGTGATGGCGGGAATGGCCAGCAGCACCATCCAGCCCTTGCCCACGACCTGGCCCCACATGTATTCCAGGCTGCCGAAAGCCATGCTCAAAAATATCATCGTGTCCACGAACAGGCCCACGATGCTGGAAGCCACCACCGCCAGCACCAGGCGGCGGCGCTGCAAAGGCGTATAGATGGCCAGGTCGGCCAATTCGGAAAACAGGAACGCGGTCACCGAGGCGTACACCAGCGAGGGCGGCGCCACCCACCAAGACAGCACGCCGCCCACGAGAATGGCGACCACCGACCACCACACGCCCAGCCGGCGCTGCACCAGATCGCGCAGCACCAGGGCCAGGCCGGCCATCAGCACGGCGCTGGGCGCCATCAGGCCGGGGGCCACGGGGATCACGCACGGCCCGCCGGGCGGGCATTCCCAGCCGACGTGGTTGATCATCCAGTTGGCCAGGGGCACACAAAGGGTAAAGGCAAGCAGGAAGGCAAAGCCTTCGGCGTAGCGACGCGAGGCTATCGACAGCGACATGGCACACGGCTCCGGGCGTACAGGCAGCACAAGCCTGGGCGCAGAAATGGTGAAAAGAAGAATGGGGGCTTTTGCCGCAACGCACGGCAAAAGAACAGCGCACGGGCCATGACTGGCAGGTTGCAACCTGGGCCAAGGCCAGCGTACGCCGCCATTATATCGGCAGCGGCCGCCGGCGGGCGGCGGCCGTGTTTCGTTTTCGCGTCTTTTAATTTGTTTTCTTATATAAAACCCGCCAACACTTTACAATTCACGCGAATCGGGCGCTCCCGGACGCCCGCACGCCCGTACTCCCGCCCGTACCGCGGTACGCCCCCTATTCACTTCACGCGGGTTTCCATACGCGCCGGCTCGCAGCGCCGCATATGAACGCTCCCTCCACCTTCATCGTCGCCATTCTGGCCGTCGCCGCGAACGCCGCGCTGCTCTTCATGATCCGCAGCCAGCTGGCGGCCTCGGCCCTGGCGGCTGCGCATGCCTGGCTGTACGGCACCGTTGCCATCGTCGCGGGCATCATGAGCTATCTGATTCCCGGTTTCATGCCGCCCGGCCTGCATCTGGCCATTCCGAACGGGCTGATACTAGGCGGGCTGATGGGCTACAACGCCGCGCTGCGCCTGCACTACCAGTTGCCTATCCAAGCGGCGCGCATGGCGGCCGTTCTGGCCGCGGTCGTCGCCGGCGTACTGATTTTTCAATGGCTGGCGCCCGACATGCGGGTACGCGTCTTCATCGTCTCGCTGGCGTGGCTCTGGATCATGGGCGACAGCCTGCTGGTGATATACGGCGGGCGCCGGACCCTGCCCTCGCCGGCCCGCACCGCCCTGATATGGCTTTACGCGCTGGTGTTCATCGGCACGGCGCTGCGCATGGCGTATTTCCTGCTCGTCCCGGTTTCCCCGGAGCTTAGCGTCATCGATGACGGCAACCTGGTCAATCGCTTGTCTCCCATTCTGGCCATCCTGCTGCCCGCGGCAGGCTCCAGCGCCTTCATGCTGATGTGCTACCACCAGCAATATCACATGGCGCGCACGCAGGCCGTCACCGACCCGCTGACCCAGTTGAGCAACCGTACGCTGCTGACGCAGTTGGCCGACCCCGCCAACCCGGCCGCCGGGCGGTTCCGCGCCGCGCTGCTGATAGACGTGGACGATTTCAAGATCATCAACGACACCCTGGGCCATGCCATGGGCGACGCCGTGCTGGTGGAAATCGCACGGCGCCTGCGGTCGCTGGCCACGCCTACGGACGCCGTCATCCGGCTGGGAGGCGATGAGTTCCTGATGCTGCTGGGCGAAGACCACCCGCCGGAAACCGTACAGTCGCTGGCTCGGCAACTGCGCATGGTGCTGGCGGAGCCCCACGGCGTCATCAGCCAACTGAAGGCCTCGGTGGGCATGGCCATCGCCCATGCCCCGGTGCCGCCCTCTTCGCTGGAAGCCTTGATCGCCCAGGCCGATCACGACATGTACCGCAACAAACGCAACAACGCCGCCTCCGCGGACGCCCTCCCCGGCCTTTCCCAGCCATGAATTGCCCTTGCCAAAGCGGGCGGCCCTACGCCCTTTGCTGCCAACCCTGGCACCACGGCCCCCAGCGCCTGCAAGCCCCCGACGCCGAAGCGCTGATGCGTTCGCGCTACAGCGCCTTCGTGCTGGATGAACTGGATTACCTGCTGGACACCTGGCACCCCGCCAGCCGCCCTGGCGCACTCCAGCCCAACCCGCCCGGCCTGAAATGGCTGGGCCTGCAGATCAGGCGGCATACGCAGGCCGACGACACCCATGCAAGCGTGGAATTCGTCGCCCGCAGCCGCCTGCACGGCCGGGCGCACCGGCTGCATGAAATCAGCCGGTTCGAGCGCCTGGACGGCGTCTGGTATTACCTGGACGGCGAATTTCCCGAATGACGCCGAACGCCGAACGCCGCCGCCAGCCCCCGCGCCCAGCCGCACACGCCCTGTCACGGCAATGCGTCATGTTGCCCCAACCCCAAGAATTATCCTTTTAAATCAATCGTTTCTGAGGTAAAATAGATAGATTCTCTGGGGAAAAAATGGACAACTCGGCAATTGATTTGCAATTGCAGGTGCGCAACATCATCGGCTCGCTACGCATCGAAGGCCTGGAACTGGACAGCGCCGCGCAGCAATGCCTGGCGGCCATGCAAACCCAATCCATGAGCACCGAACAAGCCATCGAGCATTTCAAGCGCTCGATACGGGCCGCCGATGAAGTACAGCGCTAAGGCCGACGTCTACACCGATGCCGAAAGCGGCGTACTGAAAAACCGCTTCAATCTTGATGATGCCCAGGAACTGGCCCGAGTCGAATCGGGCCTTTTTGCTTTGCGCGCGGCCGAGCTGGCCACCAAGCCCATTGCGGGCGGGTTCGACCTGGCCCACTTGCAGGCCATACACCGCCACTTGTTCGGCGACGTCTACGACTGGGCGGGCGAACCGCGGATGGTGGATATTTCCAAGGGCGCGGCGCGCTTCGCCCACTACGCGCACATCGCCAAACAGGCCGAACTGCTGGCGCGGGCGCTGCAAGCCGAAGACATGCTGCGCGGGGCCGACATCGACCAATTCTGCCGGCGCGCCGCCCATTACCTGAGCGAGTGGAACGTGCTGCACCCGTTCCGGGAAGGCAACGGACGCAGCACGCGTGAACTGCTGGGCCAGCTCGCCCACGAGCGCGGCTACCACATCGACTGGCACCAGATGGCGCCGGACGTCTTTCTGGACGCCATGATCCAGGCCTACCACGGCAACGAAGCCCCGCTGGCCGGCCTGCTGCGCGCCAATACGGTGCCGCGCGACACGGCCCGCCGCGGCAATTACTGGGCCGTATAGCCGCCGTCGATGACGAGTTCGGTGCCGGTGACGAACTTGGACTCGTCGGACGCCAGGTACAGAATGCCGTAGGCGATGTCGTCGGCCTCGCCCAGGTGGCCGATGGGGTGCAAAGCGACCAGTTGCTTGTATTTTTCGGAATGCTCGCCCTCGGAGACGGCTTGCACCATGGGCGTCCAGATATAGCCCGGATGCACCGAATTGACGCGGATGCCGTAGCCGGCCTTGGCGCAATGCAGCGCGGCCGACTTCGTGAAGATGCGCACCCCGCCCTTGCTGGCGTTGTAGGCCGCCAGGGTGGGATCGCCGATGAGGCCTTCGATGGACGACAGGTTGATGATGGAGCCGCCGCCGCTCTTGCGCAGGGCTTCGATGCCGTACTTGGTGCCCAGGAAGACGCCGTCCAGGTTGACGCTCTGCACTTTGCGCCATTCGTCCAGCGTGGTGTCTTCAACGTTTTTGCTGAGCGCGATGCCGGCATTGTTGACGACGACGTTCAGCTTGCCGAAGGCGTCGAAGGCGGCGGCGATGGCCTGCTGCCATTGCGACTCGCTGGAGGCGTCGTGCTGCACGAAAATGGCTTCGCCGCCCTGATTCTTGATGTGCCGCACGACGGCTTGGCCTTCATCGGCCAGCAAGTCGGTTACCACGACCTTGGCGCCTTCGCGCGCCAGCATTTCGGCGGCGGCCTTGCCTATGCCCAAGGCGGCCCCGGTCACCAATGCGACTTTTCCCGATACTCGACTCATGTGTTGACTCCTGTTGGATTGACCCGTGCTTCGAGTGTCGCCCACTCGCTTGAGTGCGGACAAGCGGCATAAAGGCGTTCTTTTGCGCCGCATCAAACAAATGCCCCCACGCTGCGCCTTCGGCTTGCTGCCCCCCAAGGGGGCGCTTTTTGCCTTGGGACGGCCCGGCGGCAAAAAAAGCCCCCACGCTGCGCCTTCGGCTTGCTGCCCCCCTGGGGGGCGCTTTTTGCCTTGGGACGGCCCGGCGGCAAAAAACACGCCCTATACGGCCGGAAACAGGTGCCGGAAACGGCGGTGCAAATGAAAACGGCGACGCCCCGCTGGAGCGCCGCCGCCATGCCTCAACCGGAGTTGGGGGATTACGCCGCCGTCTTGCGCGCCGCCAGATTGCGCGGCGTCAGCGGCTTGATGTGGCGGTTGATCCAAAGGGCCAGCAGGGTGCAGGCCGCGCCGGAAAGCAGATAGGCGCTGACCGCCACCAGGCCGAAGCGCGTGGACAGCCCCAGCACGACCAGCGGCGCGAAGGCGGCGCCGAACAGCCACGCCAGGTCGGAGGTAAGCGCCGCGCCGGTGTAGCGGTAGCGCGGCAGGAACTTAGCCGTGACCGTGCCCGTGGACTGGCCGTACGACAGGCCCAGCAGCGCGAAGCCGATGAGGATGAAGGCGTCCTGGCCCAGCTCG
This sequence comes from uncultured Burkholderiaceae bacterium, assembly GCA_934525625.1. Classification (GTDB taxonomy): domain Bacteria; phylum Pseudomonadota; class Gammaproteobacteria; order Burkholderiales; family Burkholderiaceae_B; genus Mesopusillimonas. Next base: position 24,684 of record CAKSZL010000006.1, on the reverse strand, counting down.
CCGCCGGTCAGCATGCGCGGCGCGAACAGGCCGAAGATGGCGATGAGCACGGCCAAAGAAGCCAGCGTGGTGCGCCGGCCGAAATGGTCGGCGATGATGCCGGACAGAATGGTGCCGACAATGGCCAGCGCCGCGCCGATGATCTGGATGACCAGCACCTGGCTGATTTCCTGGGAGGCTTCGAGCGCTATCCAGGACAGCGGGAAAATGGTAACCAGATGGAACAGCGCATAGCTGGCCAGCGCGGCGAATGCGCCGATGAAGAGGTTGTAGCCCTGGCTGCCCAGCATCTCCAGCGTACCGATGGGCTCCAGCGCTTTTTCGTCGAGCAGCTTGGTGTATTCCTCGGTGGCCACCAGGCGCAGGCGGGCGAACAGCGCAACGATGTTGATGGCCATGGCCGCAAAGAAGGGGTAGCGCCAGCCCCAGCTAAGGAAGTCTTCGGTGCTGAGGCTTTGATGCAGGTACAGGAACAGGCCGCTGGCCACGATGAAGCCGATGGGCGCGCCCAACTGGCCCAGCATGGCGTACCAGCCCCGGCGCCCCTTGGGCGCGTTCAGGGCCAGCAGCGACGGCAGGCCGTCCCACGAGCCGCCGAAGGCGATGCCCTGCAAAATGCGGAACAGCGCCAGCAGCACGATGGCCACCGGGCCCACGGACGCATAAATGGGCAGGAAGGCGATGCCCGCCGTGGCCGTGCCCAGCAGGAACAAGGCGACGGTAAGCTTGGCGCCGCGCCCCCAGTGCCGCTGGATGATCATGAACAGCGCGGTTCCAAAAGGCCGCGCCAGAAAAGCAAATGAGAAAATAGCGAAGGCGTACAATGTGCCCGTAAGCGGGTCGGCGAACGGGAAGAACAGCGCCGGGAACACCAGCACCGAAGCCAGGCCATAGACGAAGAAGTCGAAATACTCGGACGCTCGTCCTATGATGACGCCGATGGCGATTTCGCCGGGGGCGATACGTGAATGGTCGGCGCTCTCGTGCGCCGGCGGCGCGGAAGACGCATAGCTGGTCTGGGCCAAGGTGGGCGTCATGGAATCTCCTTAGACTACTCGTGTCGGCGCTTGGTGTTCATGCCGCTTTTCCAGGCATGGGACAAAATGTCCAATTTCGCGCCGCTGCATTAAAGTATATGCTCCAAACTTCACGGCCACCAAGTTCGTAACATCCCGGCATGCCACGCTCCAGACTTTTGCGCCTTCTGTCCCTGTTCCCCCTTGCCGCCCTGCTGTCGGGCTGCAAAGCGGTCGTGCTGTCCCCTTCCGGCGACATCGCCGTACAGCAGCGAGACCTCATCTATATTTCCGTTGCCCTGATGCTGATCGTGATCGTGCCGGTCATGATCCTGACGGTCGTCTTCGCCTGGCGCTACCGCGCCTCGAACACCAAGGCCAAGTACACGCCCGACTGGCATCACTCCACGCTGGTCGAGCTGGTGATCTGGTCGGTGCCGCTGCTCATCATCATCGCGCTGGGCGCCATCACCTGGGTCAGCACCCACAAGCTGGACCCTTACCGCCCGCTCGATCGCATTTCCGCCACCCAGTCCGTCCCCGCCAACGTCGAGCCGCTAGTCGTGCAAGTGGTGGCGCTCGACTGGAAATGGCTGTTCCTGCTTCCCGAATACGGCATCGCCACCGTCAACGAACTGGCCGCGCCGGTAGACCGGCCCATCCAGTTCAAGCTGACGTCCTCCTCGGTGATGAACTCCTTCTACATCCCCGCGCTGGCTGGCCAGATCTACGCCATGGCGGGCATGCAGACGCAGTTGCATGCCGTCATCAACGAAGCCGGCGCCTATAACGGCTTTTCGTCCAACTACAGCGGCGCGGGCTTTTCCTGGATGAAATTCCAGTTCCACGGCATGGAACAAGCCGATTTCGACCAGTGGGTCGCGCGCGTCAAGCAAAGCGGCCAGGCGCTGGATCGCGTCACCTACCTGAAGCTCGAAGCGCCCAGCGAGCGCGAGCCCGTGCGCTATTACAGCAGCGTTTCCGACGGCCTCTTCAACGCCATCCTGAACCGCTGCGTCGAACCGAACCGCATGTGCATCCGGGACATCATGGCCGTCGACCAGCAAGGCGGCCTGGGCCTGCCCGGCACCGTATTCCTGGCGACGCTGGACGACGCCACCCGTAGCGATCTCGGCCTGGAGAACGTGCGCGACCGTGTTTACGTCAGCGCCATCTGCACCGCCAACGATCCGGCTTTCGCCTCGCTGCAATTGATGAACGCCGCGCGCTGAAACCCGGCGCGTCTTGGATATTTTGAACCCAAGGGAGCAAAGCCCGTTGCTCCCGGTAATGCCGTTGCCTGACCCATGGATCTGAACACCCTGCTTCTGGGCCGTCTTGGCTGGGATTCCCTGCCCCTCCACGACCCCATCATTCTTTCCACCTTCGTGGTTGTCGCGCTGGGCGGCCTTGCCCTGGTGGGCGCCCTCACGTATTACAAGGTGTGGGGCTACCTGTGGCGCGAATGGTTCACCAGCATCGACCACAAGAAGATCGGGATCATGTACATGGTTCTGGGCATCGTCATGCTGCTGCGCGGGTTCTCCGACGCCATCATGATGCGCCTGCACCAGGCCATGGCCTTCGGCGAATCGGCCGGCTACCTGCCGCCGCACCATTACGACCAGATCTTCACGGCGCACGGCGTCATCATGATCTTCTTCGTCGCCATGCCGCTGGTCACGGGCCTGATGAACTACGTCGTGCCCCTGCAGATCGGCGCGCGCGACGTGGCCTTCCCCTTCCTGAACAACTTCAGTTTCTGGATGACCACCTCGGGCGTGGTGCTGGTGATGCTGTCGCTGTTCGTGGGCGAATTCTCCACCGCCGGCTGGCTGGCGTATCCGCCGCTGTCCGGGCTGGAAGGCAGCCCCGGCGTGGGGGTGGATTACTACATCTGGGCCTTGCAGATAGCGGGGGTGGGCACCACGCTATCGGGCATCAACCTGATCGTCACCATCATCAAGATGCGCGCGCCCGGCATGAAAATGATGCAAATGCCGGTGTTCACCTGGACGTCGCTGTGCACCAACGTGCTCATCGTGGCGACCTTCCCCATCCTGACCGCGGTGCTGGCCCTGCTTACCATGGACCGCTACCTGGATATGAACTTCTTCACGAACGATCTGGGCGGCAATCCCATGATGTACGTGAACCTGATCTGGATCTGGGGCCACCCCGAGGTCTACATCTTGATCCTGCCGCTGTTCGGCGTGTTCTCGGAAGTGGTCGCCACTTATTGCGGCAAGCGCCTGTTCGGCTATGCCTCGATGGTGTACGCCACGGTGGTCATCACGGTGCTGTCGTACCTGGTCTGGCTGCACCACTTCTTCACCATGGGGGCCGGGGCCAGCGTCAACTCGTTCTTCGGCATCGCCACCATGATCATCTCCATCCCCACCGGGGCCAAGGTGTTCAACTGGCTGTTCACCATGTATCGCGGGCGCATCCGCTTCGAGCTGCCCATGATGTGGACGGTCGCCTTCATGCTCACCTTCGTCATCGGCGGCATGACGGGCGTGATGCTGGCGATTCCGGCCGCCGACTTCGTGCTGCACAACAGCCTGTTCCTGATCGCGCACTTCCATAACGTCATCATCGGCGGCGTGGTGTTCGGCCTGTTCGCCGCCATCGCCTACTGGTTCCCCAAGGCTTTCGGCTTCAGGCTCGACCCGTTCTGGGGCAAGTGCTCGTTCTGGTGCTGGGTCATCGGCTTCTGGGTCGCTTTCGCGCCGCTGTACGTGCTGGGCTTCATGGGCATTACGCGCCGCCTGAGCCACTTCGACGACCCCTCGCTGCAGATCTGGTTCCAGATCGCCGCCGTGGGGGCCTTCATTATCGCGCTGGGCATCCTCAGCTTCATCATCCAGCTGTACGTCAGCTTCCGCAGGCGCGAACAGCTGCGCGACGCCAGCGGCGACCCCTGGGACGGCCGCACGCTGGAATGGGCGACCTCCTCGCCGCCGCCCGACTACAACTTCGCGTTCACGCCCGTCATCCATGAAAGCGACGCCTGGTGGCACATGAAGCAGCACCGCGCCGAGCGCCTGACCGAAGGCTTCCTGCCCATACACATGCCGCGCAACACGGGCGCCGGCATCATCCTGGCGGGCTTGTGCACGGTAATGGGCTTTGCGCTGATCTGGCATATGTGGCTGATCGCCGGCGTGAGCTTCCTGGCCGTCATCGCCGGCTCCATCTACCACACCTTCAATTACAACCGCGACTACTACATCCCGGCCGAAGAAGTCGCCCGCGTCGAGGCCGAACGTACCCGTCAGCTCGCTAGCCAACATGTCTGATTCCACCACTCTGCATCAACCGGGCGCGGACGCGCCCGGCAAAATGGCCTTCTTCCTGAAGCGGGAGCATCATCCGCAGAACGGCACCTCGCTGGGGTTCTGGATCTACCTGATGAGCGACTGCCTGATCTTCGCCATCCTGTTCGCGGTGTACGCCGTGCTGGGCCGCAGCTACGCGGCCGGCCCCTCCGGCGCCGACCTGTTCGACCTGCAACTGGTGGCGCTGAACACGGCCATGCTGCTGCTGTCGTCGCTGACCTTCGGCTTCGCCATGCTGGAGGCCCAGCGCAAGCGCCTGGGCGCGGCCATCGCCTGGCTGCTGGTCACCGCCCTGTTCGGCCTGGCCTTCCTGGGCATAGAACTGTACGAGTTCGCCCACCTGATCCACGTGGGCGCCGTGCCGCAGCGCAGCGCCTTCCTGTCGGCGTTCTTCACGCTGGTGGGCACGCACGGCCTGCACGTCACCTTCGGCATCATCTGGCTGGTCACGCTGGTGTTCCAGCTCAAGAAGCACGGCCTCATTCCAGAGAACCGCCGGCGCCTGATGTGCTTGTCCATGTTCTGGCACTTCCTCGACCTGATCTGGATCGCCGTCTTCACCTTCGTCTACCTGATGGGAGTCCTGCCATGAGCGCCCACCACGAACACGCACATCACGACCACCACGACGACGGCCACGGCGAAATCACCCTGCGCGGCTACCTGACGGGCTTCATCCTGGCGGTCATTTTGACGGTCGTTCCGTTCTGGCTGGTCATGGGCAACGTCCTGGAAAGCTCCGGCATGACGGCGCTGGTCATCCTGGCCATAGGCGCGGTGCAGATGGTCGTGCACATCGTCTACTTCCTGCACATGTCGCCCAGCGCCGAAGGCGGCTGGAACATGCTGGCGCTGATCTTCACCGTCATCATCGTGGTCATCGCGCTGGTCGGCTCCATCTGGGTGATGTACAACCTGGACACCAACATGATGCCCGACATGATCCACGAGATGAAGGGCATCCTGTAAGCGTACGGCGGCATGGCTGCGGCAGGCTTCCGATGCGCAAACCCGCCATGCTGAAACCCGCGGGCAAGGGCCGACGTCCGATGAGGACGCCGGCCCTGGTCATATGGGGCGTGCTGGCGCTGGCCGCCTTCTGCGGCTTCGTCGCGCTGGGCAACTGGCAGGTCGAACGCCGCGCCTGGAAGCTGGACCTGATCGAACGCGTGCAGGAGCGCATCCACGCCCCGGCCGCGCCGGCGCCGGCGCGCGGCGAATGGCCCACCGTCACCGCCTCTCCCGAAGACTACGAATACCGGCGCGTGCGGCTGGAGGGCGAACTCCTGCACGACCAGACCTCGCTGGTGCAGGCCACGACGGTGCTGGGCGGCGGCTATTGGGTCATGACGCCGCTGCGCCTGGCCGACAGCGGCGACGCCGTCTTCGTCAATCGCGGCTTCGTGCCGCGCGCGCAAGCCGACGGCCCGTGGCGCGCCGCGCATGCGCAGCCGGCGACCATCGTGGGCCTGCTGCGCTTGTCCGAACCCGACGGCGCCTTTCTGCGCGACAACCAGCCCGCGCAAAACCTTTGGTATTCGCGCGACGTGGCGCAGCTGGCCCAGCGCCATGGCTGGTCTCAAAACGCCGCGCCGTATTTCGTCGACGCCGAAGCCAGCGCGCCGCTGCCGCCCGCGCTGACGCTGGACCCGCCTCTTCGCCTGCCCGACGACATGCTGCCCGTGGGCGGGCTGACGGTCGTGCGGTTCAACAACAACCATCTTTCCTACCTGCTCACCTGGTACACGCTGGCCTTGATGGTCGCGCTTGCGGCCGCCTACGTGATCCGCGAGGAATACCGGCTGCGCGGCGGAAGCGGCCGCCGCGAGCGCTAAGCGCCTGCTCCCGATGGCGGCCTGAACGCCCGAGCCGTTCACATCTACTAGCATTTTTCCCGCCCGGGACACTCTAAAATGGCTCGCCTCCCAAGGCGCATAGACAAGTTTCACCGACGGAGCCGCTCATGCCCATCGCGATAGGCCTGCACCTGGCCATTGCCATCTTCTTCGCCGTACACGCGGTTCGCACCGGCCAGCAAACCTACTGGCTGTTCATTCTGCTGTCCTTCCCAGGGCTGGGCAGCCTCATCTATTTTCTGACGATCTACCTGCCGTCGTCGCGCTTGCAGCGCGGCGCCACCAAGCTGGCCCGCGCCGCTGCCAAAAGCCTGGACCCAACGCGAGAGCTGCGCGAAGCCCAATCCGCCTACGATTACGCGCCCACGGCGCAGAACCAGTTGCGGCTGGCCCAGGCCTTGCTGGAGGTCGGCCAGGCGCAGCAGGCGATGGAGCACTTCGAGCAATGCCTGCAAGGCATTTTCTCGGCCGACCTGGAAATCCGCTGGAGCGCCGCACGCGCCGCGCTGGATGCCGGCCATGCGCCAGTGGCCTTGCGCCACCTGCAAGAGATTCGCGCGCAAGACGCGCGCTTTCGCCAACACGAGGTAACGCTGCTGCTGGCCAAGACGCATGCCGCACTGGGCGACACCCAAGACGCACGCACGGCGTTCGAGGAAGCGGTCGCCCGCAACGGCGACTTCGAGAGCAAGGCGGAATACGCCATCTGGGCCGCCGGCCAAGGCGATAGCCGGACAGCCCAGGCCTTGAACGACGACCTTCAGGCCTCCATCAAGCGCTGGAACCGCCAGCAGCGGGATTTTCACCGCGACCTGATCCGGCGCTTGAATAAGGCGTTCGAGTAGGCGGCGCAAATAGGCTTAAACTGAACGGTCATGAAGACCGCCACCCCGCCCTGCGCGGCCGGCCAGCACAACCGGCCCGCCTCCCGTTTCTTGCACGAACCCGTTTTTTCTTCCGACCCCGACGGCGCCGCCGGGCGCAAGAACATGCAGCAGCTGATCCTGCTGCGCTGGCTCGCCGCGCTGGGGCAAGTGGCCACCATAGGCGCGGCCTATTTCCTGTTCGGCATCCCGCTGCCCATAGACGTCATGCTGACGCTGGTGCTGATACTGGCCGTCTTCAACGCCATCAGCGTGCTGCGGCTGCAGACGCGCCGGCCGGTGACCAATATGGAGCTGTTCGTCGCTCTGCTGGTGGACGTGGGCATACTGACGGCCCAGCTATATTGCAGCGGCGGCACCACCAACCCGTTCATTTTCCTGTATTTACTGCAAGCCGCCCTGGCCGCCGTGCTGCTGCGGCCCTGGTCCACCTGGGCCATCGTCGGCATCACCACCTTGTGCGTGGCCGGCCTGGCGCTGGCCGGGCAACCGCTCAACCTGCCGCTGGATCACGACCTGGGGCTGGCCAGCCCCTATATTCAGGGCCTGCTGCTGTGCTTCGTATTGAACGCCGCCCTGCTGGTGGTGTTCATTACCCGCATCAACCGCAATCTGCGCGACCGCGACGAGTATCTGGCCGCGCTGCGCCAGCGCGCCGCCGAGGAAGAGCACATCGTGCGCATGGGCCTGCTAGCCTCGGGCGCGGCCCACGAGCTGGGCACGCCGCTGTCCACGCTGGCCGTCATTCTGGGCGATTGGCAGCGCATACCGCCCTTTACCGACGACGCGGAGCTGCGCCAGGAGGTCAGTGAAATGCAGGCCCAGGTACTGCGCTGCAAAGACATCGTCAACGGCATCCTGATGTCGGCGGGCGAAACCCGCGGCGACGCGCCCACCGAAACCACCGTGCATCGTTTCCTGGACGGGCTGGCGGCCCAGTGGCGGGCTTCGCGCGGCGCCACGCGGCTGGTGTACGACAACCATTTCGGGCCGGACATGCGCATCGTTTCCGACTCGGCCTTGAAACAGATGATCAGCAACGTGCTGGACAACGCCCTGGAAGCCTCGCCCCAATGGCAGCGCCTGGTCGTCGACCGCCGAGGCGAAGACCTGCTGCTGACGGTGCAGGACGCCGGCCCCGGCTTCGCGCCGGACATTCTGCGCAATCTGGGCAAGCCCTATCAGTCCAGCAAGGACAAGCCCGGCGGCGGGCTGGGGCTGTTCCTGTCCATCAACGTGGCCCGCACGCTGGGCGGCAGCCTCAGCGCCCAGAACCTGCTGGTCGGCGGCGCCGCCGTCACCCTGACGCTGCCGCTGGCCACGCTGGCGCTGGACGAACCGGCAGCCGGCGCTTCGGCCGCGCCCGCGCAAGACGGGCTGTGGCACCAGCAGGCCGGGTCGTAGAATAATGGGGAAAGCAAGCAGGAGTACGAAATGAGCGACACGCCGGAACAGCCGGCGCCCCAGGCGCACGCCCCCAAGCACGACGCACCCGCGCGCGAATTGCTCATCGTCGAGGACGACGACGCCTTTGCGCGCACCCTGGGCCGTTCCTTCGAGCGGCGCGGCTACCGCGTCGCGCGGGCGAACAGCCTGGAAGACATGCGCGAAAAACTGGCCGGCATCTCGCCCACCCATGCGGTCGTCGACCTCAAGCTCAAGGGCGAGGCCTCGGGCCTGGCCTGCGTGCAGGCCTTGCATGCCCACGACCCCGCCATGCTCATCGTCGTGCTCACCGGCTTCGCCAGCATCGCCACCGCGGTCGAGGCCGTCAAGCTGGGGGCCTGCCACTACCTGGCCAAGCCCTCCAACACCGACGACATCGAAGCCGCCTTCCAGCACTCCGCCGGCAACGCCGACATCTCCGTCGAAGCGCGCCCCACGTCGATCAAGACGCTGGAATGGGAGCGCATACACGAAACCCTGGCGGAAACCGGCTTCAACATCTCGGAAACCGCCCGGCGCCTGGGCATGCACCGCCGCACGCTGGCGCGCAAGCTGGGCAAGCAGCAAGTGCCTTAACGCCGACTTGCCGAGCAAGCACTCTCCAAGTCGGCCGGCAACGATCGATTACCCTCGCGGCAGCGGAAAAATCACCGGCGCATCATCGCCTCAATGCGCCTCTGCTGTGGGTGCATGACCGTCCGCCTGCGCGGCTCTTTGCAAGTACATCGTCTGCGTCGGGAAGGCGAAATCGGCGCCATGCCCATGCACGATGCCGATGATCTCTAGGAAGATGTCCTGCTTGGCGGCCAGCCATTGCGCCCAGATGGTGGTACGGGTAAAGCAGTACACCATGATGTTCAGCGAAGAATCGCCAAACGCATCGAAATACACCAGTATCGAATCGCTGGTGTCGACTTCGGGATGCTGTTCGATCATGGTACGGATGTCCCGCACCACGGCGGCCATCTTGTCGGCGTCTTCGTAGCGCAGGCTGATGGTCGCCGTAATGCGCCGGTTGCTCATGCGGCCGGGGTTCTCCACGCTGATGGCAGCGAACACCGAGTTGGGCACGTAGAGCGGGCGGTTGTCGAAGGTGCGTATCTTGGTCATGCGCCAGCCCACCTCGACCACCGAGCCCTCGATGTTGCGGTCGGGCGAGCGTATCCAGTCGCCGATGCCGAAGGGGCGGTCGAAATACAGCATGACGCCCGAAAAGAAATTGCTGAGGATGTCCTTGCCCGCCAAACCGATGGCGATGCCGCCTATGCCGCCGAAGGCCAGCAAGCCCGACAGGCTGAAGCCCAGGCGTTCGCCGAACATCAGCACCAGCACCACGAAGGCCGTGGCCTTGAGCGTGCGAGAGATCACCTTGGCCGATGTCGGGTCGTTGCCTTTGGCGATCTGCCGCCGCTCCAGCCGATTGATCAGCATGAACAACTGCCGCAGGGCGATGACGCCGATGGCGATGGTCGCGATCAAGGTAACCGTGGCGGGGCTGACAGCCTTGACCTCGAAATCCTCTATGAGCATCAAGGTGTAAGACCTTGCCACCAGCACCAAGGCGATCAGCACGGCGAACTCGGCGATGTGCACGGGCAGGCTTTGCGACCAATGCCTTTTCTGGCGCTGGAACAAGCGTATGCCCATGAACGCGGCAAAAAACAGCAGGGCAAGCACTACCCCGATGGCGTATTTGGTGATCAGCTCTTCAGTCATGACTCTCCTTGTCATCGTGCCAGAGAAAGCCCGCGGCAGACACGCGGATGGCGCGAGCGACCGAAGGTTTCTCAAAGGCCCGGCCTGTTTGCTGAAAACGTGCCGGGCGTGTCGTTACACATGGGACGATAACAAGAGGCTTGCCGATGAGGCAAACCGGGGCGCCGGCATGGCTGCCGCCCCGATACTCAAAAATGATGAATCCCGCGGGGTTTCGTTTAAGAAGGGCGCCTCAATGCTAAAAACGTTCAAACATAAGTTAAAAAGCCCGCACTTACGTTGAAGCGCAGGCTTTTGTCCACAAAATTTCTTCCGGCTTAGAACGGAATATCGTCGTCCAGATCGGCCAGGTTGGCGGCTGCCGGCGCCTGGGGCGCGGCGGGGCGCTGCGCGGGGGCCGGGCGCTGCTGGCGTTGCGGCGGGGGGGAATTGAAGTCGGAGGATGCGCCACCGCCCATGCCGCCGCCCATCGAGGCGTCGCCACCACCGCTGTCGCGGCCGCCCAGCATTTGCATCTGGTCGGCGACGATTTCGGTGGTGTAGCGGTCTTGGCCGTCCTGGCCTTGCCATTTGCGCGTCTTCAGGCGGCCTTCCACATAGATGGAACGGCCCTTGCGCAGGTATTCGCCGGCGATTTCGGCCAGGCGGTTGTAGAACACGACCCGGTGCCACTCGGTTTCTTCACGGCGCTCGCCCGTGTTCTTGTCCTTCCACTGCGAGCTGGTGGCCAGGGTGACGTTGCAGATGGCGGCACCATCAGGGCTGTAGCGGACTTCGGGGTCGCGCCCCAGGTTGCCGACGAGGATGACTTTGTTGACGGATGCCATGTGCGTATTCCTGAATATATGAATCTGACGGCGCCTATTATCGGCCATTTGATGGCCCGGCGTCAGCGCCTTACGTAATGATACGGATGGAGTTTCCGATCACGCCAGTATGGGTTTGCAACAGAGCTTGAACCTACCGCGGGCCGGCGGGCGTATGCTGCACCGGGCCCATGCCCCGGCCGGCCACGTACCACAGCAGGGCCATGCCGGCCGCCAGCCAGAAGACCGGCGCGACGCCGCGCGACACCAGTATGCCGCCCGCGGCCGCGCCCGCGAACACGCCCAGCGCCTGGGCAGTGTTGAACAGGCCCAGCGCCATGCCCTTGTAGGCGGGCGGCGCCAGTCGCGACACCAGCGAAGGCTGCAAGGCCTCCAGCACGTTGAAAGCGACGAAGAAGGCCACCAGCCAGGCCACCGTGCCCCACAAGCCCATGGGGAAGGCCAGCGCCGCCAGCACCACCACCAAGCCCGCCACGCTGGCCAGCAGCGCGCCGCGATGCCAGCGGCGCGTCTCGGTGACGAACACCACGGGCACCATGAAAACGAAGGACAGCAGGATGATGGGCAGATAGACCCGCCATAGCTGCTCCGCCTGGTAGCCGCCGCGCTCGGCCAGCATGCCCGGCGCCACCATGAAGATGGCCATCAAAATGAAATGCAGGCAGAACACGCCCAGGTTCAGGCGCAGCAGGTCGGCGTGCGCCAGCACCTCGCGCATGCGCACCTGCACGATGGGCAGCGGCGAACGCGGCACCGAGGGCACCACCCAGGCCGCGATCAGCAGGCAGGCGAAGCCCAGGAAGGTAATGGCCCAGAACAGGCCGGAAAGGCCGAACCGGCCCGTGAGCAGCGGCGACAGCACGAGCGAGGCCGCGAACGACAAGCCGATGGAGCCGCCCACCATGGCCATCGCGCGCGTGCGCACTTCTGGCCGGGTGGCGTCGGCCACCCAGGCGGTAATGGCGGCCGACACCGCGCCCAGGCCCTGGATGACGCGACCCACGATAATCCATTCGATGCTGGACGCCATGGCGCACACGGCGCCGCCCACGACGAACAGCGCCATGCCGCCCACCACCACCGCCCGGCGGCCGAAACGGTCGGAAGCCATGCCCAGCGGTATCTGGAGCACGGCCTGAGTGAGGCCGTAGGCGCCCAATGCCAGGCCCACCTTGACGGCGTCATGGCCGCCGGGAATGGAGAGCGCGGCCACCGCGAATACCGGCGTCAGCAGAAACAGGCCCAGCATGCGCGCGGCGAACAGCAGCGCCAGCATGAGGCTGGCACGGCGTTCCTGGGGGGTCAGCTTTAGCTTGGGAGGCCGGGTGACGGCAAGGCTTGCCGGACGACTCGTCATAGGTTCCTGAAAATAGCGGGTTGACCAGGCCGCGGCCGGGCACGAAGCGGCGGCGAGCCGGGCGGATGCAAGCCGGGACGCCGCGCGCTATAGTAACAAGTTAACCTCTATTTGCGCAGCCGGGGCAAGCCGCCAGGCGGACACGCGCCCCTGCCAGGAACTTGATGGACGCCATTCGCATCCGGGGTGCCCGCACCCACAATCTCAAGAACGTCTCCATCGATCTGCCGCGCCGGCAGTTGATCGTCGTGACCGGGCTGTCCGGCTCGGGCAAGTCGTCGCTGGCGTTCGACACGCTGTATGCGGAAGGCCAGCGGCGCTACGTCGAAAGCCTGTCGGCCTATGCCCGGCAGTTTCTGCAACGCATGGACAAGCCCGACGTCGACCTGATCGAAGGCCTGTCGCCCGCCATCGCCATCGAGCAGAAGTCCGCCAGCCACAACCCGCGCTCCACCGTCGGCACCGTCACCGAGATCCACGATTACCTGCGTCTGCTGTATGCGCGCGTGGGCACGCCGCATTGCCCCGACCACGGCCTGCCGCTGCAGGCGCAAAGCGTCAGCCAGATGGTGGATACGGTTCAGGGCTGGCCGGCCGAAACCCGGCTGGCCATCCTGGCGCCGCTGGCCTGGCCGGAAGAGGGCTCGCTGAGCGATTTGCGCGCCGGCCTGCAGGCGCAGGGCTTCGTGCGCCTGCGCGTCGGCGCCGAGGTGCTGGACATCGACACCCTGCCCTCCGCCCTGCCCGAACCGCCCTCGCGGGAAACCCCGCTGGCCGTCGTCATCGACCGCCTGCGCGTGCGCCCCGACACCACCCAGCGCCTGGCCGAAAGCTTCGAAACCGCGCTGGCGCTGGCCGAAGGCCGCGCCGTGGCCTGGAACCTGGATTCCGGCAAGGAGCACGCTTTTTCGCTGCACTACGCCTGCCCGGTGTGCGACTACCGCCTGGAAGAGCTGGAGCCGCGCCTGTTCAGCTTCAACAACCCGGCCGGCGCCTGCCCCTGCTGCGATGGCCTGGGCACGCAGGAATACTTCGACCCGCGCAAAACCGTGGCCTTCCCCGACCTGGGCCTGGGCAGCGGCGCCATCCACGGCTGGGACAGGCGCAACGAATTCACCCATGCGGTGCTCAACAGCCTGGCCGCCCACTACGGCTTTACGCTGGAAACCCCCTTCAACGAGCTGTCGCAAAGCATTCAGCACAAGCTGCTGCACGGTTCGGGCGACGAATCCATCGCCTTCATCTACCCAGGCCAAAAAGGCCGCAAGGCCGTGGAGCATCATCCTTTCGAGGGCGTCATCCCCAATCTGGAACGGCGCTGGCGCGAAACCGATTCGCACGCGGTGCGCGAAGAACTCAGCAAGCTGCGCAGCACGCGCCGCTGCCCGGAATGCGAAGGCACGCGCCTGCGCATACAGGCGCGCAACGTGCTGATCGGCGACGAGCCCGGGCCGGGGCAGCGCCAAGGCCTGGCCATTTATCAAGTCGAATCCATGCCGCTGAAGGAATGCCAGGCCTGGTTCGATCATCTGGCGCTGAGCGGCGCGCGCAAAGAGATCGCCGACCGCATCGTGCACGAGATCCGCGCGCGGCTATCGTTTTTGAACAACGTGGGCCTGGGGTATTTGTCGCTGGACCGCAGCGCCAACACTATCTCGGGCGGCGAGGCGCAGCGCATACGGCTGGCCAGCCAGATAGGCTCGGGCCTGTCGGGCGTGATGTACGTGCTGGACGAGCCCTCCATCGGCCTGCACCAGCGCGACAACGACCGCCTCATCGCCACCTTGCGCCATCTGCGCGACCTGGGCAACAACGTCATCGTGGTCGAGCACGACGAGGACATGATACGCAGCGCCGACTACGTGGTGGACATGGGGCCGGGCGCGGGCGAGCACGGCGGCCAGATCGTCGCCCACGGCACCCCGCAGCAACTGGCCGACGACCCGGCCTCGCTGACCGGCCGGTACCTGGGCGGCGCGCTGCGCATCGCCATTCCCGAGCGCCGGCCGGTTGCGCCGGACGGCGACTGGCTGCGCCTGACGGGCTGTACCGGCAACAACCTCAAGTCCGTGGATCTGGCCGTGCCGGTGGGGCGGCTGGTGTGCGTCACCGGCGTGTCGGGTTCGGGCAAATCCACCCTGGTCAACGATACGCTGGTCAACGTGATGGCCCGCGCGCTGCACCGCAGCCAGGCCGAGCCCGCCCCCTTTACCGGCATCGAAGGGCTGTCGTTCTTCGACAAGATCATCAGCGTGGACCAAAGCCCCATCGGCCGCACGCCACGCAGCAATCCGGCCACCTACACGGGTTTGTTCGGCCCCATACGCGAGCTGTTCGCCGAGGTGCCCGAAGCGCGCGCGCGCGGCTACGACCCCGGGCGTTTCTCGTTCAACGTCAAGGGCGGACGCTGCGAGGCCTGCCAGGGCGACGGCGTGGTCAAGGTGGAAATGCATTTTCTGCCCGACATGTACATTCCCTGCGACGTATGCGGCGGCAAGCGCTACAACCGCGAAACGCTGGACATCCGCTACCGCGGCCGCAACATCAGCGAAGTGCTGGAACTGACCGTCGAACAGGCGCTGCACAACTTCGACGCCGTGCCCGCCATCGCACGCAAGCTGCAAACCCTGGCGGACGTGGGCCTGTCGTACCTGCGCCTGGGGCAAAGCGCCACCACGCTGTCGGGTGGCGAAGCCCAGCGCGTCAAGCTGTCGCAAGAACTTTCCCGGCGCGGCACCGGCCGCACGCTATACGTGCTCGACGAACCCACCACCGGCCTGCACTTCCACGACATCGCGCTGCTGCTGGACGTACTGCGCCGGCTGGTCGACCAGGGCAACACCGTTCTCATCATCGAACACAATCTGGACGTTATTAAAACGGCTGACTGGGTGGTGGACATGGGCCCCGAGGGCGGCAACGGCGGCGGCTTGATCGTGGCCCAGGGCACGCCCGAGGACATCGCCGCGCACCCGGACAGCCATACCGGCAAGTATCTGCAAGCGCTGCTGAAACGCTGAGCCTCGGGCCGCACGCATAGGGCGCGCCGGAGAACCAATTTCCCGCGTTCAGGTCAGAGACAGGATTCCCTTTCCACCTCCTCAAGGAAGCCGCACATGTCCATCCAAGCCATCCTGCAGCAATTGCTTCAGTCCGGCCAGGGCCTGATCAACGACGCCACCTCGGCCGCCGGCCAGCAACAAGCGCCGCAAGGCCAGGGTTCGTCCAAGCTGGGCGGTTTTACCGGCGGCGCACTGGCGGGCGGCGCGCTGGGCCTGCTGCTGGGCAACAAGAAGTTCCGCAAGGTGGGCGGCAAGGTCGCCACCTACGGCGGCATCGCGGCGCTGGGCGCACTGGCCTACCGGGTGTACCAGAACTCGCAGAACCAGCGCCAGACGGCAACCGCAGCGCCCGCCGCCAGCCCGGCCGCCACCACGCCATTGCCGGTAACGCCGCAATCCTTCGCCCAGCTTCCTTCTCCAGAAATCGAACAGCACAGCCGCAACGTGCTGGCGGCGATGATCGCCGCCGCCAAGGCGGACGGCCACGTCGGGCCCGAGGAACAGCAACTGCTGGACGTGGAATTCCAGAAGCTGCAGGGCTCGCCCCAAGACCAGCAATGGATTACCCGGCACCTGGCCAGCCCCGCCGACCCGGCCGCCATCGCCAAGCTGGCCGCCACCCCCGAGCAAGGCGCGGAGATCTATCTTGCCAGCGTGCTGGTCACCGATGCCGACAGCTTCATGGAACGCGCCTATCTGGACGAACTGGCGCGCCGACTGGGCCTGGCGCCCGAATTGAAGCAGCAACTGGAACAGGCGGCGCAGGAACAGGCCGCCGCCGCGTAAGCGCCCTTCCATAGCATTTGTGACTCAGGCTTAAGTAGGTTGGCGCTGAGCTTACGCTCAGCGCCAACCTACGCCCCGCCCAAGCCGCTCAATCCATCCGGAACAATTGGCGGTGTTCGCGGATGGCGAAGCGGTCGGTCATGCCGGCGATGTAATCGGCGATGGCGCGGGCCTGTTCGACCTCGCCTTCGCGACGATAGTCTTCGGGCAGCAAGCGCGGCTCGTCCATGAAGGCGTTGAACAAATCGCGCACGATGCGCCGCGCCTTGGTCGTCATGCGCATGACGCGCATGTGCCGGTACAGGTTCTTCATCAGAAAGCGCTTGAGCGCGTCGGCCTGCGCCCGCATCGACACCGAGAAAGCAGCCAGCACCGGCAACTGGCGCACGGCGTCCGCGCTGTCGGGCCGGTAGCGCTGGATGTTGGCCAGCGTGGTGCGGGTGAGGTCTTGCACCAGCGTGTTGATCATCGCCCGTATGGTTTCGGCGATGGCGCGCCGCTGCGGCAGGTTGTGGTGCCGGCGCATGACGGCCGCATAATGCGTGGCGAAGATTTCCAGCATCTGCAGCTGTTCCACGGTGATCAGGCCCGAGCGCAGGCCGTCGTCGATGTCGTGGTTGTTGTAGGCGATCTCGTCGGCCAGGTTGGCGACCTGGGCTTCCAGCGCAGGCTGGGTGCCTTCCAGAAACCGCCGCCCCACGTCGCCCAGCAGGCGCGCATTGCGCGACGAGCAATGCTTGAGTATGCCTTCGCGGGTTTCGAAGCACAGGTTCAGGCCGTCGAAGGCGGCGTAGCGCGCCTCCAGCGTGTCTACCACGCGCAGGCTTTGCAGATTGTGCTCGAAGCCGCCGGCCTCGGGCGCGCGCTCGCGCATGCAGGCGTTCAGTTCGTCCTGCCCGGCGTGCCCGAACGGCGTATGGCCCAGGTCGTGGGCCAGCGAGATGGCCTCGATGAGGTCTTCGTTCAGGTGCAGATTGCGCGCCAGCGTGCGCGCGATCTGGGCGACTTCGATGCTGTGCGTCAGGCGCGTGCGGAAGAGGTCGCCTTCGTGGTTGATGAAAACCTGGGTCTTGTATTCCAGCAGCCGGAACGCGTTGCAATGCACGATGCGGTCGCGGTCGCGCTGGAAGTGGGTGCGGCCCTCGGGCGGCGCCTCGGGGTGAGGACGCCCTCGGGTCAGTGCCGGATCACAAGCATAGGGCGCCAGCACCGTCGCCCCCTTACGCCGCCACGGCCTGCAGCACCGCGCGCGCCTCGTCGTCCGGAACGCCCTGGAAGACGGCTTCGCCTATGCGCGACAGCAGCACGAAGCGCAGTTGCCCGCCCTCGGTTTTCTTGTCGACCCGCATCAGCGACAGCCAGCGCTCGGCCGGCATGGCGGGCGGTTCGACGGGACAGCCTATGGCTTCGACCAGGGCGCGCACGCGCGCCACGTCAGCGGCGGGCAGCCCGTGCGTGCGCGCGGAAAGCTCGGCGGCCAGCACCATGCCGCAGCCCACGGCCTCGCCGTGCAGCCATTCGCCATAGCCCAGGCCGGCCTCGATGGCGTGGCCGAACGTGTGGCCGAAATTCAAGATGGCGCGCAGGCCGGACTCGCGTTCGTCCTGGCCCACCACCTGGGCTTTCAGTTCGCACGAACGCTGGATGGCATGGCTGATGGCGGCCGGCTCCAGCGCCCGCAGCGCGGCGGCGTTGGCTTCGCACCAGGCGAAGAAGTCGGCGTCGATGATGAGGCCGTACTTGATGACTTCGGCCAGCCCGGCGCTGATTTCGCGGTCGGGCAGCGTGCGCAGCACATCGGTGTCGATTTCCACCGCGATGGGCTGGTAGAACGCGCCTATCATGTTCTTGCCCAGGGGATGGTTGATGGCCGTTTTGCCGCCCACCGAGGAATCCACTTGCGCCAGCAGCGTGGTGGGCACCTGGACGAAGCGCACGCCGCGCATGTAGCAGGCGGCGGCAAAGCCCACCATGTCGCCGATGACGCCGCCGCCCAGCGCCACCAGCACCGCTTTGCGGTCGCAGGGGTAGGCCAGCATGTCGTCGAAAATGCGATTCAGGGTCTGCCAGTCTTTGTGCGCCTCGCCGTCGGGCAGCTCGATGTCGAGCACGGGCTTGCCGGTGGCGGCCAGGGCCTCGCGCACTTGCTGGCCGTAATGCTTGGCGATGGTGGGGTTGGTGACCAGCGCCACCACCGTGGCGTCGGCCGGCACGCTTTGGGCGATGGCCGCCAAGCGGCCCGGGGCGATGTTGATGGGATAACGCCCGCCCGGCGTCGCAACCTGTACCGTCTTCATGCTTTTTCCTCGTAGGCTTTCAATTGCGCCGTCAGGCGGCTTACCGCCTGCGTCACCGGCATGGCGCCGGTATCGAAGGCAAGATGCGCCACTTCTTCGTACAGCGGCTTGCGCAGGGCCAGCAATTCGGCCAGCCGCGCGCGCGGGTCGGCCGTTTGCAGCAGGGGGCGCTGCTTGTCGCGCGCCAGGCGGCGATACAATTCGTCGGCCTCGGCGCGCAAATAGACGACCGTGCCGCGTTCTTTCAGGTAGCGCCGGTTGTCGGCGGCCAGCACGGCGCCGCCGCCCGTGGCCAGCACGATGCCGGGCCGGCGCGAGAGCTCTTCCAGCAATTGGGTTTCGCGTTTGCGGAACCCCGCCTCGCCTTCGATGTCGAAGATGACGGCGACAGGCACGCCGCAACGCGCCTCCAGGGCCAAGTCCAGGTCGACGAATTCGCGGCCGAGTTCTTTGGCCAGGCTGCGGCCTATGGTGGTTTTGCCGGCGCCCATCATGCCCACCAGAAACACCGGGCGCTCGCCGGCGCCTTCCGCCATGGGGGCAAAGGCGCCGCCATCAGTTGCGGGCGCGCTGTCGGGCAAGGGTTTCAGGCCCGCGGCGCCTGCGCCCTGTACGCGTAAAGGTTCACTCATTTGTGTATTATCCCACTTGCAGTGGCGGTATCGACCCAACAAGACGGCATTGATTTGTTACACCTGACAGCTCGTTCTCCTGCCGCGCCCGCCCACCAGAATTTACAATCCTGCCAATGAGCTCTTCCAATTCTTCCGACAAGACTTCGCCGCGAGGCTCGTGGCTAGGCCGTTTCGTCATCAAGGCGGCGGTCTTTTTTGCCGGCCTCGGCCTGTGCGGCGCCTTGCTGGGCGCGCTGGCGCTGGCGCTGGCCTGGCCGAACCTGCCCGACTTGTCCGCCATGATCGACTACCGGCCGCGCGTACCGCTGCGCGTGTACACGTCCGACAACGTCCTCATCGGCGAGTTTGGCGAAGAACGCCGCAACGTCTTGCGTTTCGACGAAATTCCCGACGTCATGAAGTCGGCCATTTTATCAGCCGAGGACGACCGTTTTTACCAGCACGGCGGCATCGACTGGACAGGCGTGGCGCGCGCCACGCTGGCCAACCTGACCTCCATGTCCAAGACGCAGGGCGCCAGCACCATCACCATGCAGGTGGCGCGCAATTTCTACCTGTCGTCCGAAAAAACCTACACGCGCAAGTTCTACGAACTGCTGCTTACCTTCAAGATCGAAGCCACGCTTACCAAAGACCAGATTCTGGATCTGTACATGAACCAGATCTACCTGGGCCATCGCTCCTACGGCTTCGCGGCGGCGTCGCGCACCTACTTCGGCAAGCCGCTGTCCGAGATCACCACGGCGGAAGCCGCCATGCTGGCCGGCATTCCGCAAGCGCCCTCGCGCGTCAACCCGATCAGCAACATGACGCGCGCCAAGACGCGCCAGGCCTACGTGCTAGGCCGCATGCGCACGCTGGGCTATCTGAACGAGCAGGAATACCAGGAAGCCCTGGCCCAGCCCATCGAACTGAAATCGGCTCCCGGCACGCCAGCGGGCAGCTACGCCGTGCACGGCGAATACGTGGCCGAACTGGCGCGTCAACTGCTGTACAACGTCTATCAAGACAACGTCTATTCGCGCGGCTTCAACATCTACACCACCATCCACTCCAAGGACCAGGAAGCCGCCCACAGCGCCGTGCGCGAGGGCATCCTCGACTACACCCGCCGCGCCGTCTACCCCGGCCCCGAAGAAACCATCTCGCTGCCCGCGGGCATCGAATCCGATGCCGCCCAGCTCGACGCCCTCATCGACGGCCTGCAAGAAAAATACCCCGACCGCAACGGCCTGCTGACGGGCCTGGTGCTGTCCTCGGCGCCGGACAAAGTGGTCGTGGCGCGCAGCGCCAACGAAATCATCGAAGTCACCAACAAAGACGCGCTCAAGATCATCGCGCGCGGGCTGGGCAAGAACGCCAAGGCGCCGCACAAGATCGAACGCGGCGCCGTGGTCTACCTGAACAAGAACGGCGAGCACTGGGAAGTCATCAACCGTCCCTCCGTGCAGGCGGCCTTCGTGTCGCTGCGCCCCCAGGACGGCGCCATTCTTTCCATGGTGGGCGGCTTCGACTTCCGCGAACAGTTCAACCGCGTCACCCAGGCCTGGCGCCAGCCCGGCTCGGCCTTCAAGCCCTTCATCTACGCCTCGGCGCTGGAACGCGGCATGACGCCCGGCACGCAGGTCTCCGACGAGCCCTTCATGCTGACGGCCCAGCAAACCGGCTCCAAGGCCTGGAACCCCAAGAACTACGGCAACAGCTACGAGCCCATGCTGACGCTGCGCCAGGGCCTGTACAAGTCCAAGAACATGGTGTCCATCCGCATCATGCAGGCCGTGGGGCCCGCCTACGTGCAGGACTACATCAGCCGCTTCGGCTTCGACCGCGCGCGCAACCCCGCCGTGCTGCCGCTGGCGCTGGGTTCGGGCAACGTCACGCCGCTGCAACTGGCCGGCGCCTATTCGGTGTTCGCCAACGGCGGCTATCGCGTGCTGCCCTATCTCATCGACCGCGTCACCGACAACACGGGCAAGGTCGTCATGCAGTCCCGGCCGGTGGTGGCCGGCGATGCCGCCGCGCGCGCCATCGACCCGCGCACGGCTTATGTAATGAACGACATATTGCGCGACGTCACCTCGGTGGGCACCGCCGCGCGCGTGTCGGGCACCTTCAAGCGCAAGGACATCGGCGGCAAGACAGGCACCACCAACGATTCGCACGACGCCTGGTTTGCGGGCTATACCCCCAAGATCGTGGGCGTGGCCTGGATGGGCTTCGACCAGCCGCGTTCGCTGGGTTCGCGCGAAACCGGCGGCGGCGCTTCGCTGCCGATTTGGATGCGCTACATGCAGACCGCGCTGGCCGGCCTGCCCGAAAGTCCGCCGCCCGAAATGCCTTCCGGGCTCACCAGAACCGGCAATAATCTGTATTTCAGCGAGTTTCCGCCCGGCAAGGCCATCGCCCGCGTCGGCCTGCCCGTTCCCGGCGACACGCTGTTCGACGCCGGCAACATAGACGGCAGCCAGGTCAATCCGCAAGGCGGCGGTGGCGGCAGCGTCAACCCCAACGACGGCATCGGCGACCTGATCAACCAGCTCAGCATGCCGGCGCCCGTCGACAGCGGCAACAGCGTGGAAGTACACCGCGTGCAGTTTTGATCTCGGCCGGCGGCCGGGATCAGGCCGTATTAAGCGGTCAGACGCTTACCTTGACGGGCTGGCCGCTGACTTCCGAGAAGATCTGCGACAAGGCCTCGGCCAAATGGGGGCCGCCGCGCGTGTCTACCCAGCGCGAGCCCTCCAGGCGATAGTGAAACCCGCCGCTGGGCGCGGCGACCCAGATCTCTTGCATGGGGGTTTGGCTATTGACAATAATGTATACTGTATTATTAAAAATAAAGGTCAGCACATTGCCGCTGCGCTCGGTCTCGACTTCCACGTCTTGCAGGGCAGCCCAGTCGTCGGCCTGATGTTCCAGACTATCGAGAATTGCTTCGCTACGGGCCAGAAATTCCGTCTCGTTCATAATCCGAATCCTAAGGAGTTGCTCGACCATGCACGCACCGCGTCCCATGGCATTCGCCGTCATTCTGACCCGCATTGTAGCGGGCTTTACCCTGCTTGCAGGGCTTGGCGCATGCGGCTACAAGGGCCCCTTGTACATGCCGCCTCCCCCGCCTCCCGACGAGGCTTCCGTCATGCCGCCTACCGGCAGCGCCCCCGCCGAAGCCCCCAGCGCGGCGCCGGTTGCCGAGAAAGTCCAGTAAGCCAAGCAACCCGTAGACAAACCCCGGCTCCGGCCCTTGCCTGGGGCCTCCTTAACTCATCCTTTTTTCTGACCAAGGTTGTATTTCATGACTGTTGCCGCTCAATTCCAGTTCCATGACAACGTCCTGCACGCCGAGCAAGTCCCCCTGACCGAGCTGGCCGAGCGCTTCGGCACGCCGCTGTACGTGTATTCCCGGCGCGCGCTGCGCGACGCCTGGCAAGCCTACGCCGACGCCGCGCGCGGCCGCGACGTGCTGGTCTGCTTCGGCATGAAAGCCAACTCCAACCTGGCCGTGCTGAACGAGTTCAAGAACCTGGGCTCGGGCTTCGACATCGTCTCGGGCGGCGAGCTCGCGCGCGCGCTGGCCGTCGGCGCCGACCCCGCCAAAATCGTGTTCTCGGGCGTGGGCAAGCAGGAATGGGAAATGCGCGCCGCCCTGAAAGCCGGCATCAAGTGCTTCAACGTCGAATCCGAGGCCGAGCTGGAATGCCTGGCGCAAGTGGCCGAGCAAATGGGCGCCGTCGCCCCCGTGTCGCTGCGCGTGAACCCGGACGTGGACGCCCACACCCACCCCTACATTTCCACCGGCCTGAAAGAAAACAAGTTCGGCATCGCCATCGAGGACGCGCCCCGGGTCTATCAGCGCGCCCGCCAGTTGCCCAGCCTGAAAGTCGTCGGCGTCGACTGCCACATCGGCTCGCAACTGACCGAGGTCGACCCCTACCTGGACGCCCTCGAAAAGCTGATCAACCTGATCGACCAGATGGCCGCCGACGGCCTCGCCATCGAGCACCTGGACCTGGGCGGCGGCATCGGCATCCGCTATGTGGACGAAACCCCGCTGACGCCCACGCAACTGCTGGACGCCGTCTTCGAACGCCTGAACGCGCGCGGCCACGACAAGCTGCAAATCGTGCTGGAACCGGGCCGTTCGCTGGTGGGCAACGCTGGCGTGCTGCTGACTACGGTGCAATTCCTCAAGCACAACGACATCAAGAACTTCGCCGTCGTCGACGCCGCCATGAACGACCTGCTGCGCCCCACGCTGTACGAAGCCTGGCACTCGGTGGAACAGGTGGTGGCGCCCGCTTCCGATACGCCCGCGCACCAGTACGACATCGTCGGCCCCATCTGCGAAAGCGGCGACTGGCTGGCCCGCGACCGCAAGCTGGCCCTGCGCCAGGGCGACCTGCTGGCCATCATGTCCGCCGGCGCCTACGCCTTCACGATGTCCAGCCAATACAACACCCGCCCCCGCCCGGCCGAAGTCATGGTGGACGGCAAAGAGGTGCACCTGGTGCGCCCGCGCGAAAACCTGGAAAGCCTGTTCGCGGACGAACTGACGCTGCCTTGATGGCCTATTAATGGCTTGATCGCCGCCGTACGCCGTTAGGCCGAAACTCAATCGGCCGGCACAACCCGCCTCATCGCCGCAAGAGTTTAAGCTCTCGCGGCTTTGCCGGCGGGTTTTTGTTCGCCTGTTTTCAGGTGGACACAATGCTCCCATCCACACGCCCGACACCCCGTTTATGCGCTAAGTTCGTTTCTCTGGAGCAGCCGTTGAAAAGACGGCTTCAGCGGGGCCGAGCCTGACGCTACCAGATCAAAACCAAAGGCCCGGCCCTGGCGCTGTTGAACATCATCCGGCGCAAGGGTATCGAGGCGCTTTTCTAAGGTAAGAGAATTTATCGAAATGCGGAAAATACCGGAGGAATGAAACGCTGATTGCCCTGACAGGCTGCATCGTGCAACCATCAAAGCGCATACCTGCTCCCCCTTCAAGGAGACACGCAATGATCCGCAAAAACACGATATGCCTCTGGTACGACAACGACGCTCTGGGGGCCGCGCAGTTCTATGCCCGAACGTTTCCCGACAGCGAGGTGCAATCCATTCTCCATGCGCCCGGAGACTACCCCTCGGGGAAACAGGGCGACGTCCTGACCGTTCAACTCACGGTGCTGGGCATTCCTTGCCTGGGGCTGAACGGCGGGCCGGCATTCAAGCACAGCGAGGCTTTCTCTTTTCAGATCGCCACCGACGACCAGGCCGAAACAGACCGCCTGTGGAATGCCATCATCGAGAACCGCGGCCAGGCAAGCGCCTGCGGTTGGTGCAAGGACAAGTGGGGGCTGTCGTGGCAGATTACGCCGCGTGTGCTGACACAAGCCATCAACGACCCCGACCCGGCAGCCGCCAAGCGCGCCTTCGAGGCCATGATGACAATGACCAAGATCGACATCGCCGCGAT
>CAKSZL010000005.1 GCA_934525625.1 uncultured Burkholderiaceae bacterium | reverse complement strand
GAACCTTCTCTTTGCCCCAGGTTGGAGATTCAAACTCTAACACCTGTAGAGGTTCCAACTATTCTGACAGCGGGGGCTTGCTCTTGTTCGTTTATTTTTCCAGCCTTGAAAAAATTTTGCACCTTGTTTGAAAAACGATTGCTATCTGCAAGCGCCTGACTTTTTCCAGCCTTCTGACCCTTTCTGTAGCCTTGCCTATACCCTCGCCCCTCTGCCTTCTTCAATCGGTGCTCTGATAGGGTTTGGTGGCGTTTATCGCTGGGTTCTCCTCTACTAAGGCCCAGGGGCTCACACATACGCCCCAGCCTGTCCTGCCATACTCTGGCCCTGCCTGGTGTGAAGTATTTTTTAGCTGTCAGGCTGGTTCCCATTATGGGAGTAACTGCGATATGAAAATGAGGGGTTTTCTCGTCAAGGTGCAGAACACAGTTTATGAGGTTTTCGCCAAACTCTATTTGGCAGAACTCTTTTACCTGCTCCGTAAATTGGTTCAACCTTTCTATATTTAGGGTCTGGAATACGAGCCTGACCTTTTCGTGATACTTGGGGTCATTGGTCGGCGTCAGGCTGTCCCATTGCTCACGTGTAATGTTGAGTTTATCAAAATCATAGAAGTATTCAGGGCTGGCTGAAATGACGAACTCTAACACCCTGTTAGCATCCTCTCTTACCTTGCGAGGAATTTTTCCTTCTATTCGCTCATTAACAGCCTTTACGGTATCAATCCTGCCGAGAATTAACCTATTCAAGCGAGTGCGAGAATAATCTATATTGCTTTCCTGCTTGCTCTGGCTGGCTCGCATATTGTGATTATGCATTGCCGTTTCTGCAGACTGCTTAATCTTGCCACACCTCAAACTGACATATAAACCTTTCCCCATAATTCCACCTTGTTATTATTGTTATGGTGGTTACACCTTGAGCCTTTGGCTCACCCTAAGGGCGAACACCTTTTTTCTAAAAAGGTATAGTGAGTGTATACCGATTGCATTTTTCTATTATTTTATGGTAGTAGATTTTTTTCTGAAATCAAGAGAATGGATTTATTATCGCGCAGCCTTTTTTATTCACTTCGTTCATTCCTAACGGATCATCTATTTTTTGGAATGCTGATCTATCTGTTTCTCTATAAAAGAAGGTACATATTCTGTACCAATTAAGAAGTTGGGGTACCGTGTTTCACACGGTCCCTGCAAAGTTTTACCCTACCCATTGAAGAACAATGAGTTGGACTTTGCAGGGACGGTTATGTTGGTTTTTGTTCCACATAGCCCCAGATAGATATAAAGCAACTTTATCTATTTCGGAGGTTCGTATCGTGCGCTGATACAGTAGCAGGGTCCTCCTGATTGTCTTCCTCGTGGCTTTGCTACTTTTCCATTCTAGCCACTTTTACCCACATAAATATTTCGTCAATAGTCTTTTAAGGCCATTATGGCTGTCGCTTTTTTTGTTTTTATTTCATCGCTTGCTGTGGGTTGCAATCTTATTATATTCCGTTGGATTATCGTTTTTCAGCAGTCACTTTTAACTTTACGAGCTTTCTGCATTACAACAGTGAATATACATTGCTTGGCATACGGGAACCGGGAAAGAGTTTATATCTTCGACGCATACCGTATGCGTGAATATTAATCTACAAAATAAATTCTATTTGTCAAGCATCAAATAAAAACACCAGCGCAAGGCTGGTATCTTAAAAAACAAACAACTCTTATTCAGTTATGTGCCTAACTGAATAGAAATCTTTCGCCTTGCTCCCAACATACCATGTCAGCCCTTTGTTGGCTGAAAAACCTATAACAACCCCCACACCAAACGGAATAGCTTTTTCTGCTGCTTTTCTGGTAAAGTTTATGCCAAGTTTCTTAAACAACTCCTTTATTGCCTGGAGAGTAGCGCCCTTTAAATACTGTTGCAAAACCTTTATGGAAGCAGCTTTTCCAGTTTCTTTTCCAGCGGTTTTTGCCGCTTCATTTAGCGCACCAAAAGCCGCAACAATCATGCATATTCTTTTTTCGTCTTCAATGGTTATGTCATAATCATATATTGTCGCGATCGCCATTGCCATTTCTATTTGATATTTCATTGACAATGCAGCATCAGCAGTAGCACCACCGAATACTGACACCGCTGTGCCTAACCCGGGAACCACACCCGCTAAAGCCGTAGTTCCTCCAATAAATGCGGTGTAATATGAATAGTTTGAGATTATTTTATCAGCAGCATAGTCATTTATCTCATCCTCAGTTCTATCATTCTTATATCTCTCAACATATTTTTTTTTCAGTTGGAGTGCTTCTTTTCGAATATTTTCAGGGTCTGCCAGAATCAACTCGACAGCTTTTAAAAGTGTAGGCTTGTCATCCGTTTTCTTTACATCTTGGCTCATACTGTCCTCATTTCGTTTTGTCACTGCAATTTCAACTTGATACAAAATATAGCAGAAGAGGTCAGACTCTGCTACCATCATGCGTGCTGCATAAACTCGGTATCAAGTTTGGTAGCAGGATTTTTGATTAACAGGCTACTAACCGGTTGATATATTTGGTGATTTTTTGCAGAGGGTGCTAATTTCACACAGCCCCGTCCGCTCCGCCAAAAAATTCAAAGGGTTAGCATATAAAGATGCTGACCCTTTTTCAATTTCTGGCGTTCTTGCCCTGGCGCAAAACACAAAGCGCGTAGCAGCGTTCAGATAAGCCAGTTTTCCACCACCAGCCCCCGAATCCGTTCAAATTCCCTGGCGTTTCCCGTTACGAGCGTCATGCCAAGTGAGTAGGCATGGGCGCCGATCAGCAGATCATTAGCGCCAATGGGCTTTCCATCCGCCTCCAGTTTGGCACGAATGCTGCCGTATTCAGCATCGGCCGGAATGTCCAGAGGCAGGACGGGAATTGTCTCCAAAAGGTTTTCAACCCGAGCTGACAGCTTCGCGGAGCCCTTCTTCGCGCAGCCATAGCGCAACTCGGCGGCAACGATGATGCTGGTGTGGATTTCTTGATGCCCGACCCGCGCGATGTGATGGGCGGCGGGGCCGTTAGGGTCGCGCAAAAGCGCACTGATAATGTTGGTGTCCAGCAGGTAACCGCTCACAGGATATTCTCCGGCACGATTGGTGTGTCGGAAATGTCAGGGAACTGGTCTTCAGGAGCAAGCGGCTCGTCTTGTCTCCATTTGGCCAAAAGCTCAACGATGTTCCTTGGCCCGGTTACAGGCTCGATAATGAGCTTCGTGCCTTCTCGCCGGATCAACACACGGTCACCCGGCAACTCGAATTCAGCGGGAATACGTACAGCCTGGCTGCGGTTGTTGCGAAAGAGCTTCGCTTCGCGAGGCCTGGAGTTGGTACTCGTGGCGGACATATTCGCCTCCTTGGGTGCATATGCCATATTGTATATGCCAAAGCATTAGGTGGAAAGCAAGCCGGCGTGATGGTGGCTTGTTCACCAGCAGACCAATTTACAAGGTGCCGGTAAACTTCGACTCGTCATGGCTTAGCGCCGTGGTTTCCAAAGTCTTTAAGGGGTTGTGGATGTCCAAGCCGGTAGTGCAGGAAGAAACCTCCGGGTGCGGAATCGCAGCGGTCGCCAATGTCCTGGGCAAAACGTATTCGCAGATGAAAGCCGTAGCCAATGCCATGGGTATTCATGCCTCGGACAAATCGCTGTGGTCGGATACCCGGTATGTGCGGCGCATGCTGGCCCAGGCGGGTGTCGCAACCTCCAGGGATGAAATTCCGTTTGAATCCTGGGATGCTTTGCCCAATTTGGCATTGCTGTCCATCAAGCACTATCAGGAAGACGGCAAAGACTTCTGGCATTGGGTCGTGTTCAAACGCGTGGATGGACTAGCGTTCGTGCTGGATTCAGCCAGCTATCTGCCTTCCAATGTTCGCTACGATTTCGATGCCATGCAGCCCAAGTGGTTTATTGAGGTCAAGGGTGTGTATTAATCAAGCCCAATTCTCTACCCGTAGTCCCTCAACCCGGTCAAACTTACGCAGATTGTTGGTGACGACAATTAGCCCTTTCGACCGAGCATGTCCCGCAATCATCTGATCGTACGGCCCTGTAGGCGTACCAATTTTTCCGAGAGAGGCGCGAATCTGGCCGGTATGAGCGGCGGCAAGTTCGTCGTAGGGCAGCACTTCCAGCCGCTGGGCAAAGCCTTCGATAACTTGCAGGTTTCGCTCGGGCTGACTTGATTTTTCCGCGCCGTAATCTGGTCACCATGGGCCCGCCGGTAGGCATGATGCCCACGCTGTTCGGCGCGGGCGACGGCCCCTCCGAAGGCCTGAAGGTGCTGATCGAAACCTACAAAGACGCCAGCCCGCGGAACATGCGCAGGCTGGTGGAGATCATGGTCTACGACAAGGCGCGCTTCGCCACGCCCGAGCTGTGCCAGGCCCGTTAAAGCCACTGTTTTCAGCGGTGACACTACTGGCGTTCGTCTCGCGCAGTGGGCTCTTCCAGCGGCTCCATATGCGTTATGACGCTCAGGTTGGGCAGGCACTCGCCGATCTGCCGTTCGATCTGTTCCATCACGTCGTGGCCTTGCTGTACCGTCCAGGCGCCCGGCACCAGTATGTGAACGGACATGAAGCGGCGCGCCCCGGCACTGCGGGTGCGCAAGGCGTGATACTGCAGCCCTCGGCTGCGCCAGGTGTCCAGGACGCGGACGATCTGCGCCAGTTCGTCCGGCGGCAGCGCGGTGTCCATCAAGCCGTCGACGGACTGGCGCAGCACGCGCCAACCCGTCCAGACGATGTTCAACCCGACGGCGATGGCCACGGCGGCGTCCAGCCATAGCCAACCCGTCAGCGCCACCGCGGCCACGCCCGCCACGACGCCGGCCGTCGTCCAAACGTCGGTCATCAGGTGGCGGGCATCGGCCACCAGCGTGATCGACTCGTGCCGGCGGCCGGCCGCGAGCAGTATTCGGGCGATGACATAGTTCAGCACCGAGGCCAGCACGGCAAGCAGCATGCCCAGCCCTGGCTGAGTCAGCGGCTGCGGCGTTAGCAGCCGGTCGGCGGCGGAGACCAGGATCATTGCCGCGGCGGCCAGGATCAGCATGCCTTCCGCGCCGCTGGCGAAGTATTCCGCTTTCGTGTGGCCGTAGGGATGGCCGTCGTCCGCTGGGCGCGCGGCAATGATCAGGACGACCAGCGCCAGAATGGCCGCGGCCAGGTTGACCACGGATTCCAGGGCATCCGACAGCAGCCCGATCGAGCCGGTCAGCGCATAAGCCAGGGTTTTCAGGCCGATTGTGCAGAGCGCTCCCGCGATGGACAGCATGGCATAGCGCGCCAGAGACCGGCGCTGTTGCACGGCATGGTTTATCTGCATTGCGACTCTTGCTCCCCAAGGATGTCGGGTTATTACCAGTGGATACTTCAACCTTCAAATTTTATGCTGTGCAGCATAGCTTGCCGCCGGCGAGAACGCATGAATGCGGCATCTTTGTTGGCGGCGCCCAACCTCATTTGTGTCAGCGCCATAAGGGATCAAAAATGAAGCACACTCGACGCGACTTCCTGCAGCTTAGCCTTAGCGCAGCGGGCCTTACCATGTTCGGCTTGCCGACGGCGTTCGCGCAAACCGTCGACAATCTGGTGGTTGCCTACAGCATAGGCGTGCCAAGCTGGGATCCCACCACCGGCCCGTCGGCGGTCAACCCCAAGCTGCAAGCCATTTACCTGTCGGTCTTCGACCGCTACATCCATCAAGATCCCGACCTGAGCTTTACGCCCGGCATCCTGACCGAATGGGGTTTTTCCGAAGATAAAACCAAAATCCACATGACGGTGCGCGAGGGCGTCAAATGGCACGACGGCTCGCCGCTGACGCCCGAAGACGTGGTCTGGTCGCTGCAGCGCGCGGCCGACCCGAAATCCGGCAACCCGGGCCAGTTCGTCTGGGGCAAGTTCGGCAACTACAAGATAGACGGCAACAAGATCACCGGCGACGTGCTCGAATACGAACCCACGGTTTTCAAGTGGATGGCCTTTCTTACCGGCTACGTGCTGCCCAAGGCCTACTTCGAGAAAGTCGGCCCCGAAGGCTTCGAGAAGGCTCCCATCGGCTCCGGCCCGTACAAGATAGAGGCCTACCAGCGCGGCGCTTACGTGCGCCTGGTGGCCAACGAGGATTACTGGGGCGAAAAACCCGCCTACAAGTCGGTGACGATCAAGTTCGTCACCGATGCCGCCAGCCGCGTGGCGGAAATCGAATCCGGCAGCTCGCACGTCACTTTTGAAATCCCCTACGAGGAGTTCGACCGCCTCAAGCAGAAGGCCGGCCTGAAGGGCGAGGCCTTCCCGGTGGCCGACGTGGGCATGATCTTCCTGAACGACGTCGGGCCCATGCTGGACAAGAACGTGCGTCTGGCCGCGCATCACGCCATCGACAAGCAGCTCATCATCGACCGCTTGCTGCGCGGCTACGGCGTGCCGCTCTCCACGCTGGAAACGCCCGAATACGAGGCCTACGACCCCAATCTCAAGTTCCCCTACGATCCTGAAAAGGCCAAGCAACTGCTGGCCGCCTCCGGCTTCTCCACCGAAAAGCCGGTCAAGTTCAAGATCCAGACCACGCGCGGCCTGAAGCCCAAGGATTACGAGATGATCCAGGCCATCGTCGGCATGTGGCGCCGGGTGGGCATCGAGGCCGAGATCGAAATCTACGAGATCGCCAAGCACTTCGAACTGCGCGCCGCCGACCAGCTCGCGCCGGCCGCCTTCTACAACTGGGGCAACGCCATCGGCGATCCCACCACCTCCACCGGCCACGCCATGTTCGGCCCGTCGCCGCATTCGGTATGGGACAGTCAGGACCTCATCGACAAGATGATTCCGCTGTGGGGCGAGAAGGATGAAGCCAAGCGCATCCAGGG
The DNA here is from genome assembly GCA_934525625.1 of uncultured Burkholderiaceae bacterium. Taxonomy (GTDB): domain Bacteria; phylum Pseudomonadota; class Gammaproteobacteria; order Burkholderiales; family Burkholderiaceae_B; genus Mesopusillimonas. Next base: position 214,156 of record CAKSZL010000005.1, on the reverse strand, counting down.
CTGGCGGGACGTCGATGCCTACATCATGGAGCAGGGCTACGTCATTCCGCTGCTGCAGTACGTGCTGCCCGTGGTGCACACCGACAAGGTCGCGATCAAGCCGGTGGCGCACGGCGACGTCGTGCCGGCCGATATGAAACCCGCCCAGTAAGACACGCGGGCGCGGTTTCCCGGCCTGTTTCACAAGCAAGGCGGCAAAAGGGGGCTAAGAGCGATTCGTCGTTCCACTTGAAGCTTGAATAGCTCCCCGCCGCCTTTCCGATTGCTTCACCATGCTGAAAACACTGTTGATAAGGCTGGTCTCCATGGCGGTCACCCTGCTGGGCGTGGCCGTCGTGGTGTTCGTGCTGATACGCGTCGCGCCCGGCAATCCCATTGCGATGATGCTGCCGCCGGGCGCCAGCCCGCAGGACATCGCCAACCTGACCGCGCTGTACGGGCTCGATAAATCCCTGTTCGAGCAATTCCTGATATGGGCCGGTGGCGTGCTGCAAGGCGACTTCGGCACCTCCATTACGCTCAAGCAGCCGGTGGCCGGCTTGGTGCTGGGGCGCCTGCCCGCCACGCTGGAGCTGTCTTTGCTGGCCTTGCTGATCGCATTGGCCATAGGCGGTTTTACCGCGGTGCTGGGCGCGCGCGAACGCGGCCGGCCCACGGAAAGCGGCGTCGATCTCTTCAATAGCGCGGCGCTGTCCATACCGGATTTTCTGTGGGGGCTGCTGCTGATCCTGCTGTTCGGCGTGCTGTGGCCGTTGCTGCACATTTCGGGCCGCGTGTCGCCCCAGCTCGACCTGTCGTTCAGCACGCAGTTCTACCTCATTGAATCCATCGTGCGCCTGCGTTTCGACGTGCTCAAAGACTTGCTGTCGCACATGCTGATGCCCGCGCTGGCGCTGGCCCTGCCTTTGGCGGCGGTCATCTCGCAACTGCTCAAGCAGGGCTTGAAAGACGTGCTGCAACTGGACTACACCGTACTGGCGCGCGTCAAGGGCTTTACCGAAACCCAGGTCATTCTGCGCGAAGCCTTGCGCAATGCGGCGCTGCCCACGCTGACGCTGATCGGCGTGCAGTTCACCTTCCTCATCGGCGGCACCGTCATCATCGAGCGGCTGTTCGCCTACGAAGGCCTGGGCAACATGGCCATCGATGCCGTCATCAACCGCGACCTGCCGCTGATACAAGGCATCGTGCTCATGTTCGCCTGCATCTTCATATTGGTGAATCTGGCCGTGGACATCGCCTATACCTTTTTGAACCCGAGGCTGCGCAATGGCTGATACCCCGTTGACCGTCGCCGCCGAACCGCGCGCCCGCGGCCGCAGGGCCAATCCCAGGCTCTGGCTATCGCTGGCCTGGGTGCTCATCGTCGTGCTGGCGGCGGTGGCCGCGCCGCTGCTGGCGCCGCATAATCCGCTCGAACAGGACTTGATGCTGGAACGCCTGCCGCCGCTGGGTTTCAGCGGGGCCGAAGCCGGCTACCTGCTGGGCACCGACAGCCTGGGACGCGACGTGCTGTCGCGCTTGATCTACGGCGCGCGCATCGCGCTGGCGGTGGCCCTGGCGGCGTCGCTGGCCGCCTGCGTGGTCGGTTCGTTGCTGGGCCTGGCCGCAGGCTACTTCGGCGGCTGGACGGATCGCGTCGTGTCGCGCCTGATCGACGTCTGGATGTCCTTCCCGCCGGTGCTGTTCGCGGTGCTGCTGGTAGCCGTGCTGGGCACCGGCCTGGGCTCGGTCATCGTGGCCATCGCCATCATCGACTGGACGCGCTTCGCCCGCGTGGTGCGCGCCGAAACCATGGTGCAGTCGCGCATGGACTACGTCTATTCCGCCCGCATAGGCGGGGCGACGCGCATGCGCATACTGGCGTCCGAGGTATTGCCCAACGTGCTGCCCACCATCGTCGCGCTGCTGTCGCTGGAAATGGGCGTGGCCGTCATCGTCGAGGCCATTCTCAGCTTCGTCAATCTGTCGATCTCGTCCGACTCGCCCACTTGGGGCGGCATGATCGCCGAGGGCCGGGCCACGCTGCACTTCGCCTGGTGGGTGCTGGTCTTTCCCCTCATCGTCCTGTTCCTGACCGTTTTGTCGTTCAGCCAATTGGGCCAAGGGCTCAAAGACCAGTTCGACCCCCTGAACCGTTGAGCCGCCATGTCAGTTCCCACGCTAGAAGTCAACGCTCTGAACATCGGCCTGAAAGACGGCCCGCGCCTGCTGCGCGACGTCAGCCTGACCGTGCGGCCCGGCGAAGTGCACGCGCTGGTGGGCGAAAGCGGGGCGGGCAAGTCCATGATAGGCAAGGCCGTGCTGGGCGTGCTGCCGCGCAATGTGCGCACCTTGTCGGGCGACATCGTGCTGCAGGGCCGCAATCTCGACGAATTGTCCGCCTCGGCGAGGCGCCAGGCCGTGGCTTCAGTGGCCTCGCTGATTCCGCAAGACCCGCTCACCGCCTTGAACCCGTCGCGCCGCATCGGCCCGCAGATAACCGATCGCCTCGTCAAGCGCCTGGGCTGGAAGGCCGGCGATGCGCAGCGGCGCGCGCTGGAACTGCTGGAGCGCGTGCGCATCCGCGACCCGCAGCGCGTGATGGCTTCGTATCCGCATGAGCTGTCCGGCGGCATGCGCCAGCGCGTGCTGATCGCCGCCGCCTTCGCGCCGCGCCCCAAGCTTATCATCGCCGACGAGCCCACCACGGCGCTGGACGTCACCGTGCAAAAGCAGATACTGGCCTTGATACGCGAGCTGCAGCAGCAGGAACAGACGGCGGTGCTGTTCGTCACCCACGACATGGGCGTGGTGGCCAAGATCAGCCAGCGCGTCACCGTGCTGTTCGCCGGCAAGGTCATGGAATCGGCCGACACGCAAAGCATCTTCAGCCAGCCCCAGCACCCTTATACGCAGGCGCTGATCCTGGCCACCCCGCGCTACACTCATCCCGACGAGGCGCTGCGTCCGGTTCCGCCCGAACTGATCGCCCAGCTTCGCAACGAGATCGCCGCCGCCGACCAAGGAGCCGCCCATGTCCGCTGAGCCCCTCATCCGCGTACGCGACCTGCGCCTGTCGCTGCCCGACATGGCGCGCAAACCGTTGCTGGGCGCCGCGCCGCGCATAGAAATCCTGAAAGGCCTGAGCTTCGACCTGCCGCGCGGCGCCATCACCGGCATCGTCGGAGAAAGCGGCTCGGGCAAGACCACGGCCGGCCGCGCACTGGTGCGCCTGCTGGAGCCCACCGGCGGCAGCATCGTTTTTCAAGGCCAGGACATCACGCACTTGAGCGAGCAGGAGCTCAAGCCCCTGCGCCGCGATTTGCAGATGATCTTCCAGGACCCCATGTCCTCGCTGAACCCGCGCCACACCATAGGCCGCATCATCGCCACGCCCATGGAACGCTACGGCATCCCCGACGCCAAGCGGCGCGCGCAGGAAACCCTGGAGCGCGTGGGTCTGCCGGCCGCCTTCGCCAAGCGGTATCCGCACGAACTCTCGGGCGGCCAGCGCCAGCGCATAGGCATCGCCCGGGCCATCGCGCTGGAACCCGCCTTCATCCTGGCCGACGAAATCGTTTCCGGCCTGGACGTTTCGTCGCAGGCGCAAGTGCTGACGCTGCTGCGCCAGCTTGCCCAAGACATGAACCTGACCATCGCCTTCATCAGCCACGACCTGTCCGTCATCCGCAACGTCTGCTCGCAGGTCATCGTGCTCAACCAGGGCGTCATCGCCGAAGCCGGGCCATGCCGCCAGGTATTCGACGCCCCGCAAAGCGAGATCACGCGCACGTTGATAGACGCCATTCCGCTGCCGGAAATAGACGAGAGTTGGTTCGAGACTGCGCAAGTGTAGGGTGGTGGGTCGGTATTTAGAGCATTTTTTGGTTAAGTGCCGACAAGCTTGCGCAACGCCGAGGTCGAGAGCCGATGCCGGCCTGTTCTCGCCAGTGGCCGTTGGAGGGCGCCGCGTGCTACCGAAGGCAGTGCGGGGGCAGTCGGCGAAAGCTGCCCGAGCACGGCAAGCGCGTAGCGCTGAGGGCGAGTTTTTTCGCCGCCCGCACGTACGAGGTAGACGCGGGAAGCCCCGCGTAGCGGGGCCGCCCGACCGGCCGCTGGCGAGAACAGGCCGGCATCGGCTCTCGACCGACTCAAGAACACAAACAGATCCCATCAGGTTTGTAAGCGCTTAAACTGAAAATGAACCAGGGGGTTCTTGAGATGTCTCTGGACGACGTATCAGGCCTCCGGCGGTCGGAGTCGGTCGATCCTTCGGATCCGCCTGTCCGCTTCGTCCGGCCCCTTCGGGCCTCCCTTCAGCGGCGCCTGGCTCGACCGCCAACGCCCGCCGGAGGCCTGATACGTCGCCCAGAGACTGCGATGTGCCGGGTGCCGCAGGGTGCCGATATGCGGGCTGTCAGTCTTCCCGGCGATTACCCGCCGCCATCGCAAAAAGCTGGTTCTTGAAATGTATTCCCAGCCTCTCGAACGCCCGATTGCGATACGTAATGACAGTCGCGCGGCTCAAGCCCAGCTCGCCCGCGATACCGTCGTAAGTCATCCCCTGCAAAATACGTTCGCAGATATCCAACTCGCGCTCGGTCAACTGAGCGTTAAGCTGCAACAGCCGGCCGCGCCTGGAGTCTTCCGCCGACGGCCGTGCTGATTCCCAAAGCGGCAACTGGATATGGCGTTCCACACCTGTTAACAATAACGGCGCCAGCTTGCGGAAATAAGCGATGTGGCGCTCGGTATAGCCCGTGTGATCCTCGTGCGCATACAGGTTCATGCTGGTAATGGAGCCATCGGCCCCCATGCGCGCCAGCGACAGCCGCTCGCGTACCTGATTGCGCCGGTACACAAGCTCGCGGTGCAGCGGATTGGGGAAGTCGTCCACCGTGCTGTGCAAGAGCGACATGCGCTCGGGGCGCACGTGCACGAAAGAACGGTCGCTGCGGTACAGGCCTTGCTGCAGATAGGCGGCAAAGCAATCCAGCGTGACGTCGGGCCGCTGAAAACTGTGCGAAAACAGCAGCTCGGGCGGTTTGTCCGGCCAGATGCGGTACAGCGAACAAGAGCCCACGGGAAAGTAGCCGTTGACCTGGGCCAGGACTGCATCGTTGAAGGAAACCTGGCCCAGATGGCTGAGCATCTCGACGGCCAGGCCGCGGTCGGCGGAGGCCGGCTCGGGGGCGAGTTCCCAGTGTCTCATACAAGTCTCCTGTGGCGTTGTCCTTCTTTTTGAGGACATCGTTGCCGCGATGGCGTTGCTACCATCGGATTTCGAAATCAGCACGCTGACGCACTGTCGCTGTCAGTTGATTATAAATATTCCTGGAGACACTTATGAAACGGTTTCTGTCCGTCTGGCGCGGCTGCGTATTGTCCGCCGGTATCCTCGCGCTGAGCCTGCCCCTGGGCGCGCGCGCCGACATCAACGTCGGCGTCATTCTGTCGCTGACGGGGCCGGGCGCTTCGCTGGGCCTGCCCGAGCAGAATGCGGTGCAATTGTGGCCCGAAACGCTAGCTGGCGAAAAACTGAACGTGACGCTGCTGAACGACGCCACCGACGTTACCCAGGCCTCGCGCGCGGCCTCCAAGCTGGTCGCCGAAAACAACGTCGACATCATCATCGGCTCCAGCCTGACGCCGCCCAGCCTGGCCATTACCGAAGTGGCCGCGCAGCATGGCACGCCCGTCATCTCGCTGGGCGGCGGCAGCGCCATCGTGCTGCCACAGGAAGGGCATCGCAAATGGGCCTTCAAGGTCAGCGCGCCCGAGAAATACGCGGTCGAGCCGATACTGCGCCATATGAAAGAGAACGGCGTCACCGCCGTGGGCGCGATTGCGATTTCCACCGCTTACGGCGAAGGCTACGTGCAGACGCTCAACGAGCTGGCGCCCAAGTTCGGCATCGAAGTGACGGGCATCGAACGCTACAACCAGACCGATCAAAGCGTGACCGCGCAGATCACCAAGCTGGCGGTGAAAAAGCCGGGCGCCATCTTCATCATCAGCGCCGGCACGCCGGGCGCGCTGCCGCAGATCGAACTCAAGAAGCGCGGCTACAAAGGGCTGGTCTACCAGACCCAGGGCGTCGCCAACAACGACTACCTGCGCGTGGGCGGCAAGGACATAGAAGGCGCCTTCATCGCGTTTTCGCCGCTGATGGTGGCCTCGCAGCTCGACGAGTCCAACCCCATACGCTCGCGCGCCATGGATTTCGTCAAGCTGTACGAAGACAAGTTCGGCGAAGGCACGGCCGGCATCTTCGCGGCCTCGGCCTGGGACGCCATGCTGATCCTGGAACACGCCTTGCCCGAAGCCCTGAAGGCCGCCAAGCCCGGCACCCCCGAGTTCCGCAAGGCCTTGCGCGACGCCATCGAGAACAGCCGCGACGTCACCACGTCCACCGCTGTCTACAACTTCAGCGCCGACGACCACAACGGCGTGGACGAGCGTTCGCAAGTGCTGGCCCGCATCGAGCAGGGCAAATGGGTCTACGTGAAGTAAGGGGGCGTACATGGGCATAGTCGACAATCGCGCATATTGGCAAGCCGAAACCGAAGGCGTGGCGCTACTGGACACCACCATAGGCGACATGTTCGATGCCACGGTGCAAGCGGCCGCGGACAGAGAGGCGGTGGTCTACGGCTATCCCGAGCTGGGCCTGGAGATGCGGCTTAGCTACCGCCAGCTGCACGAGGTCGTGCAGCAACTGGCCAAGGGCGCGATGGCCTTGGGCGTGCAGGCCGGCGACAAGGTGGCCGTGCTGGCGCCCAACCTGCCGCAGTGGCTGTTCCTGGAATTCGCCCTGGCCAAGATAGGCGCCGTGCTGGTCACTGTGAATACCGGCTACAAGCAGGCGGAGTTGGCCTATTTGCTGAAGAACGGCGACATCAAGGTGCTGTTTGCGGTGGAGTCCTACCGCAACAACTCCTTCCTGGAGTCGCTGTACCGCATTGCGCCGGAACTGCGGCAGTGCGCCGACCCCATCAATCAGCCCTTGCAAAGCGAAGCGCTGCCGCGCCTGCGCCAAGTGGTCATCCTGGATGACCATGACCACGCCGGCTGCCTGCGCTACCAGCAGGTGGTGGATCTGGGCGCGCAGGTCGGCGACGCCGAACTGGCCGCGCGCCAGGCCGCCGTACGGCCGCACGACGTTGCGCAGATTCAATACACCAGCGGCACCACCGGCCACCCCAAGGGCGTCATGCTGTCGCATCACAGCACCCTGAACAACGCCATGCTCACATCGCGCCGCCTGCCGTTCGGCCCGGCCGAGCGCTTTCTGTGCTGCATGCCGCTGTTTCATACGGCGGGCTGTGTGGTCAACATACTCAGCACCGTGCTCAATCGCGGCACGATGATCGTGGCGCTGTGGTTCGATGCGCGCAAGATGCTCGAACTCATCCATGCCGAGCGGCCCACCATCTTGAACATGGTGCCCACCATGCTCATCGCCATGCTGAACGACGAGCAGTTCCAGCAAGGCAGATTCGACACCGGCAGCGTCGAGAAAGTGATGACGGGCGGCACCTCGATACCCGTGGTGCTGATGGAGGAAGTGTCGCGCAGGATAGGCGGCAGCCCCGCCATCGTGCTGGGCCTGACGGAAACCAGCCCCATCGTCTGCGAAACCTCGGAAGACGATACCTTCGAGCTGAAGTCGTCCACCGTGGGCAAGCCCTTGCCGCATACCAGCGTGCGAATCGTGAACCCCGAGACGGGCGACATCGCAGGCTTCGACGAAGCCGGCGAAATCCAGGTCAAGGGCTATTTGCTGATGAAGGGCTACTACATGATGCCCGACAAAACCGCGCAAGCCATCGACGAAGACGGCTGGTTCCGCACCGGCGACCTGGGCGGCATGGATGCGCAAGGCTACGTGCGCGTCATCGGCCGCGTGAAGGACATGATCATACGCGGCGGCGAAAACGTCTATCCGGTCGAGATAGAGGAATTCCTGCTGCGCCATGAACACGTCGAGGAGGCCGCCGTGGTCGGCGTGCCCGACGACTACATGGGCGAGGAAGCGGTCGCCGTCGTGCGCCGCACGCCGGGTTCCGGCCTGGACGAAGAGGCTTTGCGCGCCTATTGTCGGGACGGCATGAGCCGCTACAAGGTGCCCAAGTATTATCTGTTCGTCGAGTCGTTTCCGCTGACGCCCAGCGGCAAGTTCAAGAAGAACGAGCTACGCCGCATGGCTGCGCAGCAATTGGGCCTGCCGATACCCAACTGAAACCCCCAAGCGTTTTGTCGCAAGAGAGCCGACGCATGAACCCAGCCACGAACCCGCTTCCCCTGGTCTACGAGAAGCAAGAGCACATCGCGGTGATCACGCTGAACCGGCCCCAGGCCCTGAATGCGCTGACGCCCGAAATGGTGTGCCGCATGTCGGACGCCTTGCTCGATGCACAGGCGGACGCAGCCGTGCGCGCCATCGTGCTGACGAGCGCGGGCGGTCGGGCGTTTTGCGCGGGCGGCGACTTGGGCACGATGATTCCCCTGCTGTCGGGCGACCGCCAGGCGCAAGACGATTGGGACAAGCGCGTGTTGGAAGACGCCGACGTCATGCCGGTGTCTTCGCTGTGCGACAGCCGTTTGCGCAAGCCCATCATCGCCGCCATTACCGGCGTATGCGTGGCCGCCGGGGCCGAGCTGCTGCTGGGCACGGATTTGCGCGTGGTCTCCGAAGACGCCCGCTTCGCCTGGCCCGAGGTCAAGCGCGGCCTGATCCCGTTCGCCGGCTCGCTGTCGCGCCTGCCCAGGCAGATACCGCATAGCCAGGCCATGGCCTTGCTGCTGACCGGAGACGCCATCGACGCCGCCCAGGCCTTGCGCATGGGCCTGGTCAACGAAGTCGTGCAAAGCGGCCAGGTGCTACCGCGCGCCATGGAACTGGCCCGCGTCATCGCCGCCAACGCGCCGCTGGCCGTGGCCGAGATCAAGCACGCCGCCGAGGCCTCCGTAGGCGTCAGCTTCGAGCAGGCCTTGCGTATCGAGAAGGACAGCTATCGCCGTATCATGGCGACTGAAGACGCGCGAGAGGGGCCCAGGGCATTCATGGAAAAGCGGGCGCCTCGCTACCAAGGAAGATAAAACACATGCTGGATCTGCAAGGCAAGGTGGCGGTGGTCACCGGAAGCGGCGGCGGCTTGGGGCTGGAGGCCGCCAAGGCGCTGGCCAAGGCCGGGGCCGCGGTGGTGGTGAATGACGTGAACGAGCAAAGCGCCCGGCTGGCGGTCGAGGCGATACGCGCGGCGGGCGGCCGGGCCGAGGCCGAGGTCGTGGCGATAGGTTCCTCCGAGGCCGCGCAGCGCTGCGTGGACAAGGCGCTGGAGGCCTTCGGCCGGCTGGACATCATGTGTACCAACGCTGGCATTCTGCGCGACCGCGTGCTGTGGAACATGTCGGACGAGGAATTCGACAGCGTCATCGACACCCATTTGCGCGGCACTTTTACCTGCGCGCGGGCGGCCGTGCGCGTGTTCCGCGAACAGGGCGAGGGCGGACGCCTGATTCTGGTGTCGTCGCTGGCCGGCCAGCGCGGCAATTTCGGCCAGACCAATTACGCGGCGGCCAAGGCCGGCATCGCCGCCATGGCGCGCACCTGGGCCCTCGAATGCGCCCGGGCCAAGGTTACCGTGAACGCCGTACTGCCCATGGCTTTCACGCCCATGGTGGCTACTATTCCCGCCATGCAGCCCTACGTGCGGGCCGCCAGCGAAGGCAAGCCGCTGCCGCCCGAGGTGCGCATGGGCATGGGCATGGGAACACCAGCCGACGTCGCGCCGCTGTTCGTGTTCCTGGCTTCGGAGGCGGCGGCCCACGTCACGGGCCAATGCATAGGCCTGGGCGGCGACAAGCTGGCCCTATGGTCGCACCCTCAAGAGCTGCGCACCGCCTATGTGCAAGGCGGCTGGACGGCCGGGCAGATTGCGCAAATGTGGGACCATTCCGTGGGCATGGCGCCCGAATCCTTCGGCATTCCGCCTCCGCCCGAGAACCTTGGCGGCAAAGCCTGACAACAGGCCTTCATACAAGGCCTGACGAGCCGGCGACGCACGCCTCAGCGCAAGGGTTCGACTTCGAACGACGCGTAAAAGCGCTTGCCCTCGGGGTCTTCATAGGCGTTCACCACGTAGCCCGTCTTGGTGTCGGTAATGGCTGCACCCAGCAAGCGGCCTTGCGGCTGTCCGGTGACGGGGTGGCGCGCGACCGGGCCGTCTATTTCCACGTACGACACGAACGAGGCGGCCGCCATGTCGTTGGCGACTTCCACGCTGTGGTCCTGGCTGGGTACGGTGAATACCGCGCCGGGCGGGTTGGCGTCGGGCTGGTTGCCGGGGCCGCCCGGATTGTAGACGGCGGCGTAGGCCCCCGACGAGGGCAGGCGAACCTCGAAGATGCGCGCGATGGCCGCCATGTCGCCCGACAGAATGACGTCGTATTGGTTGTCGTGGTCTTCGACGTAGCCATCGTCGTAGCCGTCCTGCCGTGAGCCGGTGTCGGCCAGGCCGAGGATGGTGACGGCGCCGTAGCCGTCTATCTCGTACGGCGTATCCGTTTGCGTCAGTTCGATGACCGTGCCTTGCTTGTCTTTGGCCTTCAGCACGAAGTAGCGGCCGTAGTCGTCGGGGCGGATGCTGGCGATGCCGTCGGGCGAAAAACCGGCGCTGGTGTAAAGGCGCAAACGGTATTCGGCCTGCTTGCCGTAAAGGTCTTCGCCGCTGTTCGCGACCGAGCTGGCCTGCGATTGCGGCGCGCCTTCGCCCAGCCCGGTGTATAGATTGAGCTTGGCCGCAACCAGCAGCGGGCCGTTGCCCGGCACGTACGGATTCCGGCTTTCCACGCCCAGCCCAGCGGCGGGCGCCAGGCCGTGGGGCGTTACCAGCATCATGGGCGTCTCGGCGGCCACGACGTCCACCCGCACGGGGTATTGCGCGCCGGCCTGGCCCGGCGCAAGGCGATTGCCCCAGTATCCGGTCAGCACCACGGTCTGGCGTTCGTTGTACTCCAGGTTGGGAATGAAGCTGGCCGTCACGGGCGTCACGGCGCCGCCGTCGTTGAGTGTGATGCGGAAGGCCTCGGGAGTGACGGAGGCGGGCAGTACGGGGTGGCTGAACACCACCGGAATGGTGTCGGCCAGCAGGACGTCGACGCCGTAGATGGCGCGGAAAGTGGCGACGCCAACCGCCGAATAATAGGCGCGGGCGGGGGCGTTCAGGGCAGGGTCCAGGTTCTGCCAGGACACGTCGTTGGCGCGGGCCGCGCTTTGCGCCGCATTGCCCGTGCCGATGAGCCCCGGCACGCCCATATAGCCGTCGAAGCCGTAGTTGGCCGTGATGATGCGCGGCTGTGCGCCGTAGAAGTCCGCGCCGAGCACGATGTTGGTGGCCAGCGCGGGTGAACTGGGCACGGTGTCGGCATTGATCTCGGCCAGATAGTCCAGCAGGGGTTGGGCCAGTTCGCTGTAGACCAGTTCGCCCTTGGGGTCGGGGTAGGGCGAGGCGGCTTCGTCGTGGCTGTCGTTTCCGCCGCCGCAAGCGGCCAGTGCCAGCGCGGCTGTGGCCGCCGCAAGATGGCGCAAGAGACGGGCGCGCCGCCGGAGGTGCAGGGTGTCGAGAGTCATTTTTTTGTTCACAAGCACAGTGAGCGTAACGGCTTGATTCTGCCTTCTTCGGCGTTGCGCAGGGTATCCCATACACATGGTATGAATGGCCGGACGGCGGGGATACAATGAACTTGGAATCAGGCGCGGCTGATTCATCCAGAAAAGGAAAACACACCATGACAACTGGATTGACGCAAGGGCGCGATACCTGGGAAACCTGGCGCCACGGCTACGGCCTCATGGCGCATCGCCCGGACACCGCCGAGCGCATGCGCGAGCTTCTGACGACACTGGCCGATCAAGGCATGCTTGCCGACGAAGGCCAGGCTTATGCGATGCTGCGGGCGGCGGACCGCCTGTGCAGCGCGGCGATGTGGGTGGTCGTGCACATGACGTACGCCCGGCGCGTGGACGTCTCCGGCGCGCCGCTGCAAGCCGAAGACTTCAAAACCAACCCCGAAGGCCATACCGGCGGGGCGCTGAACATGGCGCCGGCCTTCGTCGGCTATCTGCTGGCCAATGCCTTGTCGGGCCGCACGCGCGGCTGGCTGATGGGGCAGGGGCATTCGGTGGCGGCCATCGAAGCCGTCAATGCCTTGACGGGCGACGTCTCCCCCGCCCAGCGCGGGCGCTACGACCGTTCCGAGGCGGGCTTGAGCCGTCTGGCGGCCGACTTCTATTCCTACGCCATGGACGCCCAGGGCCGGCCCGCCGTGCCGCTGGGCAGCCATGCCGGCCCCAATACGGCCGGCGCGGTGTCCGAAGGCGGCTACCTGGGCTTCGCCTCGCTGCTGTATCCGCACATGCCCTTGCCGGGCGAAAGCCTGGTGGCTTTCTTAAGCGACGGCGCTTTCGAGGAACAGCGCGGCTCCGACTGGGCGCCGCGCTGGTGGCGCGCCGAAGACAGCGGCTTTATTGCACCGGTCATGATTCTGAACGGGCGGCGCATCGAAGAGCGCACGCAAATCATGCAGGAGGGCGGCGCGCCCTGGCTGGCCGATCACCTGCGCCACAACGGCTTCGACCCCATGATCGTGGACGGGCGCGACCCGGCCGCCATCGCCTGGGGCATACTCATGGCGGAATTGCGGTTGCGGGCCTTCGCCGCGCAGCCGCGGCGGCAGTATCCGGCGGCCATACCCTACGTCATCGCCGAAACGGTCAAGGGCTACGGTTTTCCGGGCGCGGGCAAGAACCCCGCGCACAATCTGCCCTTGCCGGGCAACCCGCGCACCGACGCCAATGCGCGCGAATTGTTCAACGAGGGCGCCCAGGCCTTGTTCGTGCCGGCCGGCGAACTGGACGATGCCGTGCGGGCCTTGTCGGTGCATGCCGCCCAGCAGCGCGAGCTGGAAAGCCGCCACCCCATGGCGCATCGCAAGCCCGCCGCGCCCGAGCTGCCCGCGCCCGAGTGGGCGCCGGCCGACGGCCAGGCGGCGTCGCCCATGCAGGCGGTAGACGAATGGTTCGTGCGCCTGGCGCGGGCCAACCCCAGTTCGCGCATACGCGTGGGCAACCCCGACGAACTGGCCAGCAATCAAATGGGCCAGACCCTGCAGGCGCTTCAGCACCGGGTCAACGAGCCCGAACCCGGCGTGCCCGAATCCGTGCACGGCGCGGTGATAACCGCCTTGAACGAAGAGGCCGTGGCGGCCGCGGCGCTGGGCAACAAGGGCGGCCTGAACCTCATCGTCAGCTACGAGGCTTTCGCGGTCAAGATGCTGGGCATTCTGCGCCAGGAGATCATCTTCACCCGGCACCAGAAAGACACCGGGCAAGCGCCCGAGTGGATAGCCGTGCCGCTGATCGCCACCTCGCATACTTGGGAGAATGCCAAGAACGAGCAATCCCACCAAGACCCCACCATCGCCGAGACCATGCTGGCCGAAATGTCCGACGTTTCCCGCGTGCTGTTTCCGGTGGACGGCAATAGCGCGGTGGCGGCGCTGCGGCATCTGTACGCGCAGCGCGGGCAACTGGCCTGCCTCGTGATTCCCAAGCGCGCCTTGCCGCGTCGCCTGGACGCCGACGCCGCCTTGCGGCTTGCCGAGCAGGGCGTCTTGCATGTGGCGGGCGCGCCGGCCCAGGCGCAGCTGCAGTTCATCGCCGTCGGGGCCTATCAATTGCAGGAAGCCCTGAAGGCGCGCAAGCGCCTGGCCGAGCATGGCGTGCAGGCCTGCGTTACCGCCGTGCAGGAACCCGGCCGCCTGCGCGCGCCGCGCGACGACACTGAGCGCGCATTCGTGCTGGACGATGCCGCCGTGGCGGCGCTGTTTCCGCCGGGCTTGCCGCGCGTGGTGCTCAGCCATACGCGTCCCGAAGCCATGCTGGGCGTACTGCGCCGCCTGGACGAAGGCCCGCGCGGCATGCTTGCATTGGGCTACGTCAACCGGGGCGGCACGCTGGACATGGACGGCATGCTGTTCGCCAACCGCTGCACGTGGGGCCATGCGGTGCAGGCGGCTGCGCAGCTATTGCAGCCGTGTGGCGAGGGCTGGCTGTCGGCCGATGAATCGGCGGCATTGGCGGGGAGGGGCGACCCGCGCGTCATCCTACAGAAGAGTGAACGGTAGAAAAACGTTCTCTACCGCCCACGCTCCTGGCTGAAAGAATAAGAGGAGTACATCATGCTGGAATTTTGTTCCTTGGGCGGGGCCGGCACCGTTACCGGCTCCAAGCACGTGCTGGCGCATCAGGGGCGTCGGCTGATGGTGGATTGCGGCCTGTTTCAGGGCTTGAAGAACCTGCGCGAGCAGAACTGGGAGGCCTTGCCCATAGAGGTGAACAGCATAGACGCCGTCGTGCTCACCCACGCCCATCTGGACCACTCGGGCTATCTGCCCAGGCTGGTGAAGGACGGCTTCAAGGGGCCGGTCTACATGACCGACGCCACCTATGACGTATCGGAACTGATACTGAAGGACAGCGGTTTTCTGCAGGAGAAAGACGCCGAATACGCCAACCGCCACGGGTTTTCCAAGCACAGCCCGGCCTTGCCGCTGTACACCGTGCAAGACGTCGAGCGCGCGCTGGCGCGCTTCAAGGTAACGCCCTGGCATACCGAAACGGCCTTGCCCGGCGGCGCCACGCTGACCTACCGGCGTGCCGGGCACATCCTGGGCGCCGCCACCGCGCAGATAGACTGGCAGGGCAAGCGCGTGGTGTTCTCCGGCGACCTGGGGCGCTATGGCGACGCCATGATGCACGACCCCGAACCGGTGGCTGACGCGGACTACGTCGTCATCGAATCCACCTACGGCAACCGGGTGCACGAAGACGCCGACCCGGCCGAGTTCTTGGGCGACATCATCGAGCGCACCGCGCAGCGCGGCGGCACCGTCGTCATTCCCGCTTTTGCGGTAGGCCGGGTGCAAGCCTTGCTGTATTACCTGTGGAGCCTGCGCCAGGCGGGGCGCCTGAAAAACGTCCCCATCTACGTGGACAGCCCCATGGCCACCGACGCCACCAAGCTGCTGTGCCGTTTCCATGAAGACCACAAGCTCAGCGAGCAGGCCTGCCGGGACGTCTGCTCGGTCGCCACCTACACCACCAGCGTCGAAGATTCCAAGGCATTGTCCGCCAATCCGTATCCCAAGGTCATCATCTCGGCCAGCGGCATGGCCACGGGTGGCAGAGTGTTGCACCATCTGGTCGCGTTCGCGCAAGACCACAAGAACACGGTGCTGTTCTCGGGCTATCAGGCGGCGGGTACGCGCGGCAGGACCATGCTGCAAGGCGGCAAGGAAATCCGCATCTTCGGCCACTGGATGCCGGTGCGCGCCGAAGTGGCCGAGCTGTCCATGCTCTCCGCCCATGCCGACGCCAACGGATTGATGCGCTGGCTGGGCGGCTTTACGCGCGAGCCGCGCCAAGTCTTCATCGTCCATGGCGAACCCGAGGCTTCCGAGGCCTTGCGCGTACGCATCGGCCGCGAGCTTGGCTGGAACGCGGTGGTGCCGCGCCAGGGGCAGAACTTCACGCTGTAGGGACGAGTCATGCGCAAGCCCACGGAACCACGCGCCCCCAGGCTGAAAGCCATGCGCATGCGTCTGCATGCCCAGCATCAGGCCATTGCGGTCATGCGCACCGATTGCCACGTCTGTCGCTCCGAGGGGCTGTCGCAGCGTTCGCAGGTATTGGTGCGCGCGGGCGACCGCGAAGTGCTGGCCATTCTGTATCAGGTGGACGACTGGCTGCCGCCCGACACCATAGCCTTGTCCGAAGAGGCTTGGCGCCGCTTGGGTGTGGAGGAGGGCGGCGCGGTCGAGGTCGCGCACCCGCGCATCATCGAGTCGCTGGCCAGCGTGCGCCGGCGCATCTACGGCCACAGGCTGGACGAAGACGCCATGCTGTCCATCGTCAGGGACGTGACGGCGGGGCGCTACAGCGAGGTGCAACTGGCGGCGTTCCTGACGGCCAGCGCGGCCTTGCCGCTGGACGAGGCCGAAACCGTGGCGCTGACGCGCGCGATGGTGGCGGTGGGCGAACGCCTGGTGTGGGACGCCCCCATCGTGCTGGACAAGCACTGCATAGGCGGCCTGCCGGGCAATCGCACCACGCCCATCGTCGTGGCCATCGTCGCCTCGCACGGCTTGATCATGCCCAAGACCTCGTCGCGCGCCATCACCTCGCCGGCGGGCACCGCCGACACCATGGAGACCCTGGCGCCGGTTGCGCTCAGCATGGCCGACATGCGCCGCGTGGTCGGCCAGACCGGCGGCTGCGTCGCCTGGGGCGGCGCGGTGCATCTGAGCCCGGCGGACGACGTGTTCGTGCGCGTCGAGCGCGAGTTGGACATCGACACCGAGGGGCAGTTGATCGGCTCGGTGCTGTCCAAGAAAGTGGCGGCCGGGGCCACGCACGTCGTCATCGACATTCCCGTAGGGCCCACGGCCAAGGTGCGCAGCACCGAAGCGGCCGACCATCTGGCGCAACGGCTCGTCAGCGTGGGCGCGCAAATAGGGCTCATCGTCACCTGCCTGGAAACGGACGGCACCCAGCCCGTGGGGCGCGGCATCGGCCCGGCGCTGGAGGCGCGCGACGTGCTGGCGGTACTGCAAGGCGAGCCCGATGCGCCCGACGATTTGCGCCAGCGCTCGGCGCGCCTGGCGGGCGCGGCGCTGGAGATAGGCGGCGCCGCCGCGCCGGGGCGGGGCCTGGCCATGGCGCTGGAAACCCTGGCCGACGGCCGGGCCTGGCGAAAATTCCAGCAAATCGTGCAGGCCCAGGGCGGCATGCGCGTCCTGCCCCAGGCGCAGTATCTACACCCCTTGGAATCGCAACGCGCCGGGCGCGTCGTGCACATAGACAACCGGCGGCTGGCGCGGCTGGCCAAGCTGGCCGGCGCCCCCGACAGCAAGGCGGCCGGCCTGGTCATGCATGCGCGGCTGGGCGACGAAGTCGCCAGGCATCAGCCTTTATTGACGCTGCACGCGCAAAGCCGTGGCGAGCTGGACTACGCGCTGGATTACTGGCGTAGCGAGGCCGACATCATCAAGGTCGTTTGATTCCATTCCCGGATCGTTCGACCTGATATTCCATTTTCAGATTGGACGATTACTTTGTCGCCTTCGCTTGCCGTACGACTTGTACTGTCTGCGCTTCGCCTTCGCGTACTCGTCCAATCTGAAAATGGAATGATTACAGCCGCTTGCGGCTGGCCAAATCGTGCCCCACCACCTCGAAGCCCAGTTGCTTGTATTCGCGCCAGCGGGTGCGGGCGGCGGTGGTGTCGGCATCGTCGGCGGCGACGATTTCGAGTATGCGCTGGTATTGCGCCGCCATGGGCGGGCAGGCGATATCCAGGTTCAGCAGCCAGGCCTGCGGCTTGCCGGCCTGTTCGGGCGTCAGCGGCTGCGGCGTCAGCAATATGGGCGTTTGCGCGGCCCTGGGGTCGTCGGCCATCACATGGGGAATGAAGGCCGTGGGATCGAAGCCCCATAGCAAGGTGTCGAAGGCGCGCAGGGGTTCGGCCTGCGCGCAATAGACGACGACTTCATGCCCGGCGCCGTGGTGCCGCGCCAGCACCTGGCAGGCGGCGCGCCAGCGGTCTGGCGCGCCGAAGGCGAAGTCGACCCGGGTACGGATCTCAGGCATGGTTGACCAGGAACTGCACCAGCAGCGGCACCGGACGGCCGGATGCGCCTTTGTCCTTGCCGCTGCGCCAGGCCGTACCGGCGATGTCCAGGTGCGCCCAGCGGTATTTGCCGGTATAGCGCGCCAGGAAGCAGGCAGCCGTGACCGAGCCGGCGGGCGGGCCGCCGATGTTGGCCATGTCGGCGAAGTTCGAGCGCAGTTGTTCCTGGTAGGCTTCTTCCAGGGGCAGGCGCCAGGCGGTGTCGTTGGCCTGCTTGCCGGCCGCCAGCAACTGGGCGGCCAGTTCGTCGTCCTTGGTGAACAGGCCCGTGTTCACATGGCCCAGCGCAACCACGCAAGCGCCGGTAAGCGTGGCGATGTCGATGACGGTGTCGGGCTTGAAGCGTTCGACGTAGGTGAGGGCGTCGCACAGCACCAGGCGGCCTTCGGCGTCGGTGTTGAGGATTTCGATGGTCTGGCCCGACATGCTGGTGACGACGTCGCCCGGCTTGTTGGCGCGCCCGCTGGGCAGGTTTTCGCACGAGGCGACCACGCCGATGACTTCGCGTTCCAGGCCGAGTTCGGCCACGGCCTGCATGGCGCCCAGCACGCTGGCGGCGCCGCACATGTCGTATTTCATTTCGTCCATGTTGGCGGCGGGCTTGAGCGAGATGCCGCCGGCGTCGAAGGTAAGGCCTTTGCCCACCAGCACGATGGGGGCCTTCTTGGCCTTGGCCTTGGCGGCGGGCGTATGGCGCAGCACGATGAAGGCGGGCGGTTCGTACGAGCCCTTGGCCACCGACAGGAAAGCGCCCATTTTCAGGGCTTCGAGCTGCTTGGTGCCCATCACCTGGACACCCAGGCTCTTATGGCTGCGCGCCAGCTTGCGGGCGGTGTCGGCCAGGTAGGTGGGCGTGCAGACGTTGCCGGGCAGGTCGCCCAGCGTGCGCGCCAATTGCATGCCGTTGGCGATGGCGCTGCCCTGGGCCAGGCCTTTTTGCGCCTGGGCGCTTTGCCCGCGCGCAATGCCGGCCAGCGCCAGCTTCTTGAGCTTGGGGCGGCTGTCGGCGTCGGCCTTGCCCAGCGTGGCGTCGTAATGGTAGGTGGCTTGGCCGGCGGCGACGGCCAGCGCGCTGGCGCGCTCGGCCAGGCTGGAGCCGGGGCACTCGATGGAGGCCAGCGTGGAGACGCCTTCAGCCAGGCGGGCCTGCACGCAATAGCGCGCGAAAACCTGTTCGGCCTGGGCGTGCGTCTTGGCCTGGTAATCGGCCTCTTTGCCCAGCCCCACCAGCACGACGCGGCGGGCGCTGACGCCGGGCAGGTCGCGCAGCACCACGTGGCTGCCCGGTTTGGCCTGGAATTCCGTCTTGAGGACTTCGCGCAGCGCGCCGTTGGCGGCGCGGTCGATGGTGTCGGCGATGGGGCCGAGTTCGCCGTCCGAGAAAATACCGACCGCCAGCGCGGCGGTCTTGATCTGGTGTACCGAGGCAGAGGTCTGTGTGCTAAATTCCATACGGATTCCTTAGAGGTCCCTAGAAGTCTAATCCTGCATATTGTCGCATGTCATTATTCAAGCGCTCGGTCGTGGCCGAGATCCTGAGCCACGCCGGCGTGGTGGTGTCCACACTGCTCATCGTCTGGCTTAGCGTGCTGCTGGTGCGCCTGTTGGGCGATGCCGCGGAAGGCGCCATCGGCGCCGACGTCGTCGTGGGGCTGGCCACGTTCTCCAGTATTACCGCTTTGCCGGTCATCTTGTCGGTATCGATCTTCATCGCCGTGCTAACCACGGTAACGCGCAGCTATCGCGAGTCGGAGATGGTGGTCTGGTTCGCCAGCGGGCTTTCCCTGAAAAGCTGGATCAACCCGGTGCTGCGCTGCGCGGTGCCGGTGGCGCTGCTCATCGGCTTCCTGACGCTGTTCGCCTCGCCCTGGGCCTATGGGCAGATCGAAGAATACCGCGAGCGCTACCAGCAGCGCTCCGACATTTCCAAGGTCAGCGTGGGGCAGTTCATCGAAACCGAGGGCGGCAACCGCGTATTCTTCGCCGAAGCGCCCGAAAATGCTCAAGACGAACTGGGCCGCATCGTGGCGCGCGTGCGCGACGGCGAATGGCTCAACGTCATCACCGCCGAGCGCGCCTACGTGCAAACCGAGGAAAACGGCGATCGCTTCCTGGTGCTGGGCGAGGGCCACCGCTACGACCTCAAGCCGGGCACGCCCGAATTCCGCCTGTTCGACTTCGAGAAATACGGCGTGCGCCTGGAAAGCAAAGACGCGCTGACGCCCGCCGCCATGCGTGAAATGGTCGAGCGGCGCATCAAGGCCAGGCCTACCGAGCAACTGGTGCGCGACGACACCGACGACGCGCGTTCGCAACTGATGTGGCGGCTGGCCCTGCCGCTGGCGGCGCTCAACCTGGCGCTGCTGGCGATTCCGCTGGGGGCGGTCAACCCGCGCCTGGGGCGTTCGGGCGACCTGCTCATCGCAGGCCTGGTGGGCTTGCTATATATGAACCTGATCAACCTCTCCCGCGGCTGGATACGCGGCGGACAACTGGATTTCGGGGTGGGGCTGTGGCTGGTGCACGCCATATTCGCGGCGCTGATGGCCTATATGCTGTGGCGCAAGCTGCGCGTCAAGGCGCCCAGGAATCACGGCAAGCCGGCCGTGGCGGCCTGAGCGCGTCCGCCGCGCATGGCAGCCGGGGCGGCGCGCGTCAAGCGTCCGGGGTGGTAGTTACGGCTATATGTATATTCTCTATTTGGATATATAACTATCGCTTTATAACTTACAATCCTTAAGCGCGCGCCGGTTCGCCTGATGGCTGCGACCCCGCCCGGCTCGCGCCGGCGGAGTCCCCAGGCGGATTCGCCGCTGTTCCGAGAATCCAGGCCTGAGGTCCACCATGAACTTGCAACAGTTCCGTTTCGTGCGGGAAACCATACGTCGCAACTACAACTTGACGGATGCCGCGCGGGCTTTGTTTACGTCTCAGCCGGGCGTGTCCAAGGCCATCATCGAACTCGAGGACGAACTGGGCATCAAGATTTTCGAACGGCACGGCAAGCGCATCAAGGGCCTGACCAAGCCGGGCTCGGCCGTGGCGCAAGTCATAGACCGCATCATGCGCGAGGTCGACAACCTGAAGAAAGTCAGCGCCGAATTCGCGCAGCGCGACGAGGGCGGGGTCGTCATCGGCTGTACCCACGCCCAGGCGCGCTACATACTGCCCAAGGTGATTCCAGACTTCCGCAAGCGCTTTCCCAAGGTTCGGGTGTCGCTGGCCGAAGGCAACCCGCCCACGCTGGCGCAGATGGTGCTGCACGAGCAGGCCGACATCGCGCTGGCCACGGAAACCCTGGGCGTTACGCCTGGCCTGGCGGCCCTGCCGGTGTATTCGTGGCAGCACGTCATTGTCGTGCGGCCCGACCACCCGCTTACCGAACTAACCTCCAGCCAGGCGCGCGAACTCTCGCTGGAGCAATTGGCCCAGTATCCGCTCATCACCTACGACCCGCAGTTCTCGGGCCGGCGCCGCATCGACGAAATCTTCGAGGCGGCCGGCGTGCAGCCCGACATCGTGCTCGAAGCCATCGACGCCGACATCATCAAGACCTACGTCGACGTCGGCCTGGGCGTGGGCATCATCGCCGGCATGGCGTTCGACCCGCGCCGCGACAAGGGCCTGGTGGGCCTGCCGGCGGGGCATCTGTTCGGCACCCATACCACCAACGTCGCCATCAAGTCGGGGGTGTTCCTGCGCGATTACGTGTTCGTCCTGCTGGAAATGCTGTCCCCCGAGCTGACGCGCGACGTCGTCCAGGACGTGCTCGACCAGACGCCGGCATCGACTTGATTGGTTTGTGTTCTTGAGCCGACTCTCGACCTCAGCGTTGACTAAGCTTGCCATCGCTTAAACCAAAAATACGCCAAGCGCTGGATGGCTCGGTTCCAGGCCGTCTGTTGCCGGACGGAAACCTGCCGACATCTCCGGAAAATTAAATTAACGGAAACAAGAATTGTTCCTATTGACTTTATTAATGGGAATGATTATCGTTATCCAACATTTTCCTGTGGAGGCGACTATGTCCGAAACCGTCAACGCCGTCATCGTCGGCGCCGATCGTCTGGGTAACATCCCCGACTTGCTCAAAGGGCACAACATCACTATCAAGCATCACATCAGCGGGCGCGACCCCTCGCACCAGAAAAAGACGCTGCAACTGCCGTCCGGCACCGATCTGCTTATTCTGCTGACGGATTTCCTGGGGCATAACGTCATGAAAACCTTCCGCGCGGCGGCGCAGCGTTCGGGTATCCGCGTACTGGCATGTAGGCGCTCGGTCTGCTGCATGAAGCAGGCGTTGGCGCAGGGCGGCTATTGCGAAGCCTGCCCCGTGGCCCGCAAAGGCAAAGAAATGCCGCTGCGCTACGCCGCCTGATATATAAATAGAGAGCAGGAAATGACAAGCGCCCGGTAATGGGCGCTTTTTTTGCCGCCGGGCCGCTCCCAAGGCAAAAAGTGCCCCCCTTGGGGGGCAGCAAGCCGAAGGCGCGGCGTGGGGGTATTTTTTGCCGCCGGGCCGCTCCCAAGGCAAAAGCGCCGCCTTTGGGGATGAACCAAGCATGCAGGCCCGCGAGGTGGACTGCAAGCCGCAGGCGCAGCGTTGGAGCTTTTTTCGGCTTGTGGGCCGGAGGCGCCGCTTACTTGAGCAGGCTGGCGGTGGTCTGGGTGTCCAGGCGGCGGGCGCCGTTATAGCGTTTTTGCCAGTAGTTGGTGGCCATGCTTTCCACGCGCACCACCGCGCCGGAGCGGGGGGCATGCACGAACTGCTGGTCGCCCAGATAGATGCCGACGTGAGAGAAGCGGCTGCCCAGCGTATTGAAGAACACCAGGTCGCCTTTTTTGAGTTCGTTGCGGGAGACGGAGGTGCCCAGGCGCGCCAGGTCGCGCGAACGGCGCGGCAGCTTCAGGCCCAGCGATTTCTCGGCGGCGTAGGTGACCAGGCCGCTGCAGTCGAAACCGGTATTGGGTTCGGTGCCGCCATATTTGTACTTGACGCCCAGGTGATCCAGCGCCGCATTGGCCAGCATGCGGCTGGGCGTGGGAATGGAGGCGGGATAGACTTCGTTGGCGTAGGGGTTGCTGAATTCCTTGCTGGCCAGGTAGGCGCCCAAGGGGTCGGACTGAGTGCGGGAAAGATAAGTGTCGCGAACGAGACGTGAGGCCTGCGTTGGCTGCTGCTGGGACGTCGTGGCGGCGCACCCCGCCAGAACCAGCACGCATCCCAGCAACCCGCCTTTACCCAGCATGCGCAGAAAGCGACTTCGTGCGCTCGATTCTGCGAGTTGCGTTGGCTGCTGTGTGTGCAGCGTGGCATGCGGTAAGGGTTGAGGTAGGGGCTGCTGTGGTGGCATCAGTACTATGTTCGTTTGCGTTTGCAGTATGGCGTGCGGCACAGCAAGCTGCTGCGCTGTGGCCATGCGCTGGTTTACCTGCCTTGGGTCACCGCGTGCCGCCTTGCGCTGTATCGCCAAGTAGCAATACCGTGTAGCAACAGCGTGGTGAATCGTGTAGCGGAATCGCAACACCGGATTTTTTAAAGCGCCACTCCCGTACCCTAGATGAAAGGGCAAAAAGAAGTGTAAAGGGGCCTCCGGCTCGGGCGGATTTTACCTAATCAGGCAAACTGAGTAAAGCTTTAGGATGCAAGCAAACATGTAACAGAGCCGAGCTTACAATGAATTGCCGGGCGTCCGCGGGGCGCGCATCTCGCAAGGCGATAGGCATAGGCTACGTAGGAGCAAACATGAAGCAGAAAGCGGTATTGGAACAGGAAGACGCGCAATTCGTCATGGCGGGCGCGGTGCGCCACGCCCAGGCGCGGGGCTGGGCGGTAACAATAGCCGTGGTCGACGACGGCGGCCACCTGCTGGCCTTGCTGCGCCTGGACGGCGCGCCGCCCATGACGGCGGAGATGGCCATGGGCAAGGCGCGCACCGCCGCGCTGGCGCGGCGCGACAGCAAGCGCTTCGAAGAAATGATCAATCAGGGGCGCCCGGCATTTTTGTCCGCGCCCGGGCTACCTGCGATGCTGGAGGGCGGCGTGGTCATCGAGCACGACGGCCAGGTCATCGGCGCGGTCGGGGTATCGGGCCGCAAGTCTTCCGAAGACGCCGAGGTCGCCCAGGCGGGCATACGCGCCCTGCTCGAAGTGGCGCGTTGAGCCAGCGCGCCCCGGCGTTCGGGCATTGCCGGGGCGGGGCATCAGGTGAACGGCGCCAGGCTTGCCGCATTGATGTTGTGAAGCGGAATGCGCAGGCGCACCCGGGTGCCGCTGGGCAACGCCTCGTAAGCCAGGCTGCCGCCCAGTTCCGCGGCGCGGCTGTGCAGATTGTGCAGCCCGCGTCCCGTGGGGCCGGGTGCGCCGTCGAAGGAGCGGCCGTCGTTTTCCAGTTCGGTCGCTAAAACGCCGTCCTGGCATTGCACGCTTATGCTCAAGCGGGTGGCCTGGGCATGCTTGATGGTGTTGGCGACGAGTTCGCGCATGATGGAAAGGTAGTTGCGATACGAGCGGTAGCCCAGCTGTTCGTCGCCCGCCTCGTCGCGCCACGGCCAGTGCATGGCGATGCCGGCGGTTTCCAGCCGCAGGCCGGTTTCGTGCCGCAGCTCGCCGAGCACGACGTCCAGCGGCATCTGCTGGCCCGACAGCCCGCGCACGATGGTCTGGATCTCCATCATGCCCTGGCTGACCGCCGCCTTGCTTTGCTGCAGATCGGGCTGATGCAGCGCCGACAGCAGGCAAGAACCGATGTCGTCATGCAGGTCGCGGGCGATGCGGCTGCGCTCTTCGCGCACGCCGCGATTGTAGGCGTCGCGGTTCTGGTTGGCGTGTTCCAGCATGTCCAGCAGTTCGGCGGCCTGGGTTGCGTCCTGCCGGTTGAACAGGCGGCGCCCGCCCCCGGGATACTCCAGCCGCAAGGCCGGCGATTCCGTCGTGGCCGGCAGCAGCAGGGCCAGGCCGTTGGCCTCGATGGCGGGCGCGCGGCTTTGGCTTTCCCGCAAGGCCGTGGTCTGCAAGGGGGCGTACAGCCTTTTCAGCAGCTCGCCCCAGCGCTGGCGCCGTTCTTCCGGCGAGGGGCCGAGCGCGACGTGCAGCACGTCCTTGAACAGTGCCTGCGGCTTGCCCTCGTGGCGCGTCATCAGCTTCAGCCAAAGCCAGCTGCGCATGGGCAGCCACAGAAAGCCGCAAATGACCAGCGAGAGGGTCAGCGACAGCGTATAGGAAAGCTGCAGGCCAAGCAGCAACAGCAGATCCAGCGCCACCAGCATGACCGCGCCTAGTATCCAGGTCAGCGTGCGGAACCACCATTCGCCCAGCTCGAACAGCCGGAAGCGCAGAATACCGAAAGCCAGGCCCACGTACACCAGCAGGAAAAGAGAAAAGCTGTAGCCCTGGATGGCCGCCGTGTTCACGTCGTAAAGCTGGGGCACGAAAATCAGGATGGAGAACACGCTGATGCCGACCAGCCAGGCCAGCAGAAACCATTGCAGGGCGGCGCGGGCCACCGGGTCTTTGCGCGTGCGCAGCCATTGCAGCACCGAGAACACCAGGATGGCGGCCAGCGCGACGAACACCGGCACGCGCCGGCCGGTGATCATGGAGTCGAAAGCGCCCAGTGCCTGCGCGCCGAACCAGGCCAGAGAGGCCGCCACGATGGCCGCGCTGACCCAGGCCGGGCCCAGCCGGCGCGGATAATGCCATAGCAGGGCGGCCATGATGGCGCAGTAGGTTAGCCCGCCGCCGAAGTTCATGGTTTTCAGCAACAGCAACTGGCCGAGCGGCACGGCCAGTTCGCGCGTGGTGTAGACCGAAGCGCCATAGGCCGACAGCATGATGGCCAAGCCGCTGAGCATCAGGTAGCGGGCGCTAGCGTCGTCGCGGCGAAAAGCCCATACGCCGACCGAAATCATCCAGGCCACGAAGCCCGTTACCAGCTGCACCCAGAAATCGGGCGGCAGGGTGGAGAACGGCCGCGTGGGCGCGGGCGTGATGGCGTACTGCTCGCCGTTGCCGGCGGCCAGTGTGATGAGCGGCGCCCGCTGTATGGCGGACAGTTCCCCCTGGCGTTTCAGGAAAAGCCGGTAGTCGTCGTAGGTGGGCAGATTGCCGTCCGGCTCGATGGTGAAATCGATGGCTTCGAAAACCCATTCGCGCCGTTCGCCCGCCAGGCCGGCGGTAAGGCCGGCGACTTGCGTACCGGCCGGCACCAGGCCGCCCGGCCCCTGGCTGGCAACGACGCGGGCGGCCTGGCGTTCGTCGTCCCATGACAGTTGAAGCCCCAGCCATGGCTGCCGCGCCGCCAGCGTCATGACCAAGCCGATAAGCACGAAAGCTCCCAGCATGCCCAGCGCAAGCCAGGTAACCGGCGGCCAGCGGTTTTTTTGTTTTTTTCCTGCCGACATGGTGGGTCGTTCTCCTGGAAGCCGCCGCCTATACCGCTTGTGCGTTATGCTGCAATATATCGTAACTTTTGCTTGCCACGCCATAGGGGAAATCGATGCCGGAACACCACGAAGCCACGCCGCGCGAGGGAATGCTAAGCCGCGCGCTGCAGCCCGGCGTGGCCAAGCGCGAGCTTTGGTCCTGGGCGATGTACGATTTCGCCAACTCGGGCTACACCACCGTGGTGCTGACCACGGTATTCAATACCTACTTCGTCAGCGTCATCGCGGGCGGCCAGCCCTGGGCCACGCTGGCGCTGACGGCCGCGCTGTCGGTGTCGTACCTGCTGGTCATGCTGACCCTGCCCACGCTGGGCGCGCGCGCCGACGCCCGTGCCCGCAAGCGCAGCCTGCTGTTCACCAGCACCGTGGGCTGCGTGCTGCTGACGGCGGCGCTGGCCATCGTGGCGCCGGGGCAGGTGTGGCTGGCGCTGGTGCTGCTGGCGGCCTCCAATTACTGCTACTGCGTGGGCGAGGCCACCGTCGCGGCGTTTCTGCCGGAACTGGCCCGTCCCGAAGCCTTGGGACGGGTATCGGGCTGGGGCTGGGGCTGGGGATACTTCGGCGGCATGCTGGCCTTGGGCATCGCCCTGGGCATCGTGGCCTATATGTCGGGCAAGGGCGCCGAGGCTTCCGCCTACGTGCCTTACACCATGCTGGCCACGGCGGCCGTCTTCGCCGTCGCCGCGCTGCCTTCGTTCGTGTGGCTGCGCGAACGCAGCCCGGCCACCCATCGCGTAGCGGAAAGCTGGCTGCGCCGGCTGCTGGCCTCCTGGCGCGAAACCGGGCGGTACTTCCCCGACTTCCGCCGCCTGCTCATCTGCGGCGCTTGCTATCACGCCGGCATCGCGGTGGTGGTGACGCTGGCGGCAGTGTACGCCAACCAGGTCATGGGCTTCACCATGGCGCAGACCATGTTGATGGTGTTCACCGTGAACATCGCCGCCGCCGTCGGCGCCTTGCTGTTCGGCTTCTTCCAGGATCGAGTGGGCCACAGGCCGGCGCTGTCGGTGACGCTGCTGGGCTGGATGGTGATGGTCGTGGTGGCGTATCTGGCCGTAACGCCCTGGGTGTTCTGGGTGGCGGCGACGCTGGCGGGCTTGTGCATGGGCACCAGCCAAAGCGCGGGCCGCGCCATGACGGGCGCTTTTGCGCCGCAAGGGCGCCTGGCCGAGTTCTTCGCGCTGTGGGGATTCGCGGTGCAGCTGGCTTCCGTCGTCGGCCCGCTGTGCTACGGGCTGGTGACGTGGGCGACACTGGGGAACCACCGCCTGGCCTTGCTGCTGACGGGCCTGTTCTTCGTGGCCGGTTGGCTGGTGTTGAAGGGAGTGAACTTCGAGCGCGGCAGGGCGGCCCGAGAGGCGCATGGAGCGGTCGCGTAGTTTTTCTTGATGCATCAATGGCACGACATCAGGAAACGCACAGCCAAAAATGCACAGCCAGAAAAGATGCGCAGCCGAAAGAACCAGGCGCCCCTATCCACCCCGGCATAAGCGCGGCCTGGCGGCAATGCCTACGGGCGCTGTTGGAGCACCAGCCTGAGCGGAAGGGAAGGTAGGCACGAACGTGCCGGACGACCGAGCGAAAGGTTGCCGCCGGTTTTCCGGAACGCAGGTTCCGGAAAAGCAAGGACAGGTGCGACCAGCGCCCGTAGGCATTGCCGCCAGGCCGCGCGACGCAAGAAGGCACAACAAGGCATCAGAAGACAAAAAAGAAGGCGAAAGAAGACACAAAAAAGCCGAGAGCATCACGCCCTCGGCTTTTTGCATTTCGCCGCCGAACAAACACAGTCTGCCACGGCGAATCAGGCGAAGGGCATTACATCCCGTTGTACACAGGCCCCTCGCCCCCCTGGGGCGCCACCCACACGATGTTCTGCGTGGGGTCTTTGATGTCACAGGTCTTGCAATGCACGCAATTCTGCGCGTTGATCTGCAACTGGTCGTCGCCAGTGTCCGTCTTGATGAACTCGTACACCCCCGCCGGACAGTAGCGCGATTCGGGGCCGCCGTACTTGGCCAGATTGATGCTGACGGGCACGGAGGCATCTTTCAGCGTCAGGTGTATGGGCTGGTCTTCTTCGTGATTGGTGTTGGAAATGAACACCGAGCTGAGCTTGTCGAAGCTGATCTTGCCGTCGGGCTTGGGGTAATCGATGCGCGCGCATTCGGCCGCCGGCTGCAGGCTGGCGTAGTCCGGCTTGTCGTTGCGCAGCGACCAGGGCATCTTGCCCTTGAGCACCAATTGCTCGATGCCGGTCATCACGGTGCCGACGGTGCGGCCCTTCTTGAACCATTGCTTGAAGTTGCGCGCCTTGTTCAGTTCGTCGTGCAGCCAGGAATTCTCGAAACCCTTGGTGTAGGCGTTCAGCTCGTCGCTGCGGCGGTCGGCCGCCACGGCGTCGAAGATGGCTTCGGCGGCCAGGGCGCCGCTCTTGATGGCCGCGTGGCTGCCCTTGATGCGCGAGGCGTTCAGGAAGCCGGCTTCACAGCCCACCATGACGCCGCCTGGGAATACGAACTTGGGCAGGGCCAGCAGGCCGCCGGCGGTCAGGGCGCGCGCGCCGTAGGCTAGGCGCCGGCCGCCTTCGAACGTGGGACGGATGGCCGGGTGCGTCTTGTAGCGCTGGAATTCGTCGAAGGGCGACAGCCAGGGGTTGGCGTAGTCCAGGCCGACGACCAGGCCGACGGCCACGAGGTTGTCTTTGAGGTGATACAGGAACGAACCGCCGTAGGTGTCGGCGTCCAGCGGCCAGCCGGCCGTGTGGACGACCAGGCCGGGGCGCGACTGCGCCGGGTCGATTTCCCAGAGTTCCTTCAGGCCGATGGCGTAGCTTTGCGCGTTGCGCCCTTCGTCGAGCTTGAAGCGCTCGATGAGTTCGCGACCCAGTTGGCCGCGCGCGCCTTCGGCGAACACCGTGTAGCGTGCGTGCAGTTCCATGCCGGGCTGGTAGTGGCCGGAGTGCGAACCGTCGCGGGCGACGCCCATGTCGCCGGTAGCCACGCCGCGCACCGCGCCTTTTTCGTCGTACAGTATCTCGACGGCGGCGAAGCCCGGGAAGAGGTCGACTTCAAGCGCTTCGGCCTGCTCGCCCATCCAGCGCACCACGTTGCCCAGGCGGACGACGTAATTGCCCTCGTTGTGGAAACAGGGGGGCAGCATCCAGTTGGGAGTGGTGCGCGAGCCCTTGGAGGTCAGGAACAGGAAGCGGTCTTCGGTGACCGGGGTGTCCAGCGGCGCGCCTTTTTCCTTCCAGTCGGGAATGAGTTCGGTGAGCGCTTGAGGGTCCATGACCGCGCCCGACAGAATGTGGGCGCCGATTTCGGAGCCTTTTTCGAGTACGCAGACGCTGATGTCCTGCCCGCGTTCCTTGGCCAGTTGTTTAAGGCGGATGGCGGTTGCCAAGCCGCCGGGCCCTGCTCCGACGACGACGACGTCGTACTCCATGGATTCGCGCTCAGCCATAGCTTGCTATCTCCTGAAATCGTATTGATTTTGCCGTGTGCCATCAGGCATGAGGTTTGTTGCGTCGATTGTACTGTAGTCGGTGCTACATGGTTCAGGTCTTGTATAAGAGTTACGTGTGCCGCTATGCGCCGGATGGATAGCCGGCATGCCGAATGCCGATTGGCGCGCCGGTTGCGCACAGGAGTACAGTGTAGGGCCGCGGCGGCCAGGGCAAGCCGTTATACTTTTGCCGGATTTTATCGGTTTCGGTTTTTGTTGGTTTCGTTTTGGTCTTTGGACAAAAAAGCTTTTTCAGGATGGAGAGACATGGATAAAGTGTATGCCAGTGCGCGCGAAGCCTTGCAGGGCGTCGTTGCGGATGGAATGACCATCGCCGTCGGCGGTTTCGGGCTTTGCGGGATCCCCGAAGCCCTCATCGCCGGCTTGCGCGATTCGGGCGTCAAGGGCCTGACCTGCATCAGCAACAACGCCGGGGTCGACGGCTTCGGCCTGGGGCAGTTGCTGGAAACGCGGCAAATCAAGAAGATGATTTCGTCCTACGTGGGCGAGAACAAGGAGTTCGAGCGCCAGTATCTGGCCGGCGAGCTGGAGCTGGAATTCACGCCCCAAGGCACGCTGGCCGAAAAGCTGCGCGCGGGCGGCGCGGGCATTCCGGCCTTCTTCACGCGCACTGGCGTGGGCACCATCGTGGCCGACGGCAAAGAGATCCGCGAATTCGACGGCGAGCAATACGTAATGGAGCGCTCGCTAGTGCCCGACGTGTCGCTGGTCAAGGCCTACATCGCCGACCGCAGCGGCAACCTGATCTTCAACAAGACGGCGCGCAACTTCAACCCCAACGTGGCCATGGCCGGCAAGCTCACGGTGGTCGAGGTGGAAAAGGTGGTCGAGACGGGCGAACTGGACCCCGACTCCATCCATCTGCCGGGTATCTACGTGCATCGCATCGTGGTCAATGCCCAGCCCGAAAAACGCATCGAACAACGCACCGTGCGCAACGCTTGAAGGAGAACGAACATGCCATGGAATCGTGACGAAATGGCCGCACGCGCGGCGCGCGAATTGCAAGACGGCTTCTACGTGAACCTGGGCATCGGCCTGCCCACGCTGGTGGCCAACCACGTGCCGGCGGGCACGGAGGTCTGGCTGCAGTCCGAAAACGGCCTGCTGGGCATCGGCCCGTTTCCCACCGAGGCCGAAATCGACCCCGACCTCATCAACGCCGGCAAGCAGACGGTCACCACGCTGCCGGGTTCCTCGTTCTTCTCGTCGGCGGATTCGTTCGCGATGATACGCGCGGGCAAGATCAACCTGGCCATCCTGGGCGCCATGCAGGTTTCCGAAAAAGGCGACCTGGCCAACTGGATGATTCCGGGCAAGATGGTCAAGGGCATGGGCGGCGCCATGGACCTGGTCGCCGGCGTCAAGCGCGTGGTCGTGCTGATGGAGCACGTGGCGCGCAAGAAGGACGGCACCGAAGAAACCAAGCTGCTGCCCGAATGCACGCTGCCGCTGACGGGCGTGGGCGTCGTCGATCTCATCATCACCGACTTGTGCGTGATGGAAGTGACGGACGACGGCTTGAAACTGATAGAGCTGGCGCCCGGCGTCACGGTCGAAGACGTGAAAGCCAAGACGCCCG
Organism: uncultured Burkholderiaceae bacterium; assembly: GCA_934525625.1. Lineage (GTDB taxonomy): Bacteria > Pseudomonadota > Gammaproteobacteria > Burkholderiales > Burkholderiaceae_B > Mesopusillimonas. Next base: position 182,866 of record CAKSZL010000005.1, on the reverse strand, counting down.
CCAAACTGGACGTTTCCGCCGTCGCCTGAGGCCGGGCGGGCAGGCTTGACGCCGCGTAGGTTGGGCCGACGAAGAAAGCCCAACCTACGTATCGGCTCAAGCTACGCAGTAATCCAAGCTCTACGCATTTCTGGTTTTTCACCTTGCGGCCTGTTCGCCGCTTGGATTCGTTAAGCAAAAAGAGCATCGCAACATGACGGCATCGACGCATCAAGACAATCTCCAGGCGGCGCGCATCGCGTCCTTGCAGGCGGCCCTGGTCGCCCAGGGGCTGGCGGCCTGCGTCGTGCTGTCCGCCGACCCGCATCTCTCCGAATACCTGCCCGAGCACTGGCAGGGCCGCGCCTGGTTTTCGGGCTTCAAGGGCTCTGCCGGTACGCTGGTGGTCACGCAACAGCAGGCCTGCCTGTGGACGGACAGCCGCTATTGGGAACAGGCCGCGTACGAGCTGGCGGGCACGGGCATCGAGCTGATGCGCGCGGGCGCGTCCGGCGTGCCGTCGCCGTCGGCCTGGCTGGCGCAGACACTGCCGGCGGGCGCCAAGGTGGCCGTGGACGGCATGACCATCAGCGTCGATGCGGCCGATGCCTGGCGCGAAGCCCTGCAGGCGGCGGGCATGGAACTGATTACCGACGCGGACGTGGTCGGGCAGGCCTGGACGGATCGCCCCGCCTTGCCCGCAGCGCCTGTCTACGAACACGAGATGCCTTTCGCCTGCCGCACGCGGGCGGAAAAACTGGCTGCCGTGCGCCAGGCCATGGCGGAAAATGCCCCCACGCCGCGCCTTCGGCTTGCTGCCCCCCAAGGGGGCGCTTTTTGTCTTGGGAGCGGCCCGGCGGCAAAAAAAGGCGCGCGCTGGCACTGGATCTCCACGCTGGACGACATCGCGTGGCTGCTGAACCTGCGCGGCGCCGACGTTTCCTACAACCCGGTGTTTCTGTCCCACCTGCTGGTGGGCGAGCAGGACGCCTGCCTGTTCGTGGCCGAAGGCAAGGTGAATGCCGGCCTCGCCCAACGCCTGGCGGACGACGGCATACGGCTGCAGGCTTATGAACAGGCCTTGCAGGCCTTGCAGGCGCTGCCCGACACCGACACCGTACTCATCGACCCGGCCCGCGTTACCGCCGGCATGCTGCGGGGGCTGCGCGCCAAGCCGGTGCATACGCTCAACCCCTCGCAACTGCACAAGGCGTGCAAGACGGATGCCGAGCTGAACCACGTGCGCGCCGCGATGGCGCAAGACGGCGCGGCCTTGTGCGAATTCTTCGCCTGGTTCGAGTCGGCCTTGGGGCGGCAGCCGGTCAGCGAATTGACGGTGGATGAACACATCACCGCGGCGCGCGCGCGCCGCGAGCATTTCGTCAGCCCCAGTTTTCCGACGATCGCGGGTTTCAACGCCAACGGCGCGATGCCGCATTACCAGGCCACCCGGGAGGCCCACGCCGTCATCGAGGGCGACGGCCTGCTGCTCATCGATTCGGGCGGGCAATACCTGGGCGGCACCACCGACATCACGCGCGTGGTGCCGGTGGGGCGGCCTAGCCAGGAACAGAAGGAAGACTTCACCCGCGTGCTCAAGGGCATGATCGCGCTGTCGCGCGCGGTGTTTCCCGAAGGCGTCTCCGGCGCGGTGCTGGACGCGCTGGCGCGCCAGCCGCTGTGGCAGGCGGGGCTGGAATTCGGTCACGGCACGGGCCACGGCGTGGGCTACTTCCTGAATGTGCACGAAGGGCCGCAGTCGATTTCCTACCGCGCGCAGCCCAAGCCCGAATCGGCCATGCGCGCGGGCATGATCACCTCCAACGAACCGGGCCTGTACCGGCCGGGCAAGTGGGGCATACGCATCGAGAACCTGGTGGCCTGCGTGCCCGCGCAGGAAACCGAATTCGGCAAGTTCCTGCGCTTCGAGACGCTGACCCTGTGCCCCATTGATACGCGCTGCATCGAGCCCGCGCTGCTGGACGGCGCCGAGCGGGCCTGGCTCAACGACTACCACGCCATGGTGCGCGAACGCCTGGCACCGCTGGTGGCCGGGGAAGCGCTGGCGTGGCTTGAGGAGCGCACCCGGGCGGTATGAACGCCTTGCAAATTGCCGCGCCGGTTCCAGAACAGCCGCCGCGCGCTCGGCTATAATTCCAATTTCCCACTCCCGCCCGGTCAAGCCGGGCGTCATCGCGATGATCAAATACGTATTTGTCACGGGTGGGGTAGTGTCCTCCCTGGGTAAGGGCATTGCTGCTGCTTCTTTGGGCGCGATCCTCGAATCGCGCGGTCTGCGGGTCACGCTGCTCAAGCTGGATCCCTACATCAACCTTGATCCGGGCACCATGAGCCCGTTCCAGCACGGCGAGGTCTTCGTTACCGAAGACGGCGCCGAAACCGACCTCGATCTCGGCCACTACGAGCGCTTCATCTCCGCGCGCATGCGCAAGCTGAACAACTTCACCACCGGCCAGATCTACGAGTCCGTGCTGCGCAAAGAGCGCCGGGGCGACTACCTGGGCAAGACGGTGCAGGTCATCCCGCACATCACCAACGAAATCCAGTCCTTCATCGAGCGCGGCGCGCAGGCGGCCTGGGACGGCCAGGCCGACGTGGCCATCGTCGAGATCGGCGGCACGGTGGGCGACATCGAGTCGCTGCCCTTCCTGGAAGCCGCCCGCCAGATGAGCCTGCGCCTGGGCCGCAACCAGGCGGCCTTCGTGCACCTGACGCTGGTGCCCTACATCGCCTCGGCCGGCGAGCTCAAGACCAAGCCCACGCAGCACTCGGTGCAAAAGCTGCGCGAAATCGGCATTTATCCCAATGCGCTGCTGTGCCGCGCCGACCGCCGCGTTCCCGACGACGAGCGCGCCAAGATCTCGCTGTTCTCGAACGTGCCGCTGGATGCCGTCATTTCGGTGTGGGACGCCGACTCCATCTACAAGATTCCCTCCATGCTGCACAAGCAGGGGCTGGACAACCTGGTGTGCGATGCGCTGGGCCTGACGCCGCCTCCCGCCGACCTCAGCGTGTGGGACAAGCTGGTCGACGCGCTGGAGCACCCGACGCGCGAAGTGCACATCGGCATGGTGGGCAAGTACGTCGACCTCACCGAATCGTACAAGTCGCTGTCCGAGGCGCTGGTGCACGCCGGCATCCACACGCGTTCGCGCGTGGTCATCGAATACATCGATTCCGAAAGCCTGGAAACCGAAGGCACGGCCTGCCTCGAACACCTGGACGCCATACTGGTGCCGGGCGGCTTCGGCAAGCGCGGCACCGAGGGCAAGATCGCGGCCATCCGCTATGCGCGCGAAAACGGCGTGCCTTACCTGGGCATCTGCCTGGGCATGCAACTGGCCGTCATCGAATACGCCCGCCACGTGGCCGGCCTGGAAGGCGCCGACAGCACCGAATTCAACCTGTCCACGCCGCATCCGGTGGTGGCGCTGATCAACGAATGGCAAGACCGCGAAGGCCAGATCGAACGCCGCGATGCCTCCTCCGAACTGGGCGGCACGCTGCGCAAGGGCGCGCAGCGCTGCCCGGTCAAGCCCGGCACGCGGGCGCACGGCATCTACGGCGACGAAGTCTACGAACGCCATCGCCACCGCTACGAGGTCAACAACGTCTACGTGCCGCGCCTCGAAGAAGCCGGCATGGTCATCAGCGCGCGCACGCCCACCGAGCAGCTTCCCGAAATCATGGAATTGCCGCAGCATCCATGGTTCATGGGGGTGCAGTTCCACCCCGAGTTCACGTCCACGCCGCGCAACGGCCATCCGTTGTTCACGCAGTTCATCCAGGCGGCGTTGACGCACCAGACCCAGCGCAAGCAAGAGGCATCATGAACATCGGCAACTTCCAGGTCGGCCTGTCGCATCCGTTCTTCCTGATCGCGGGGCCTTGCGTCATCGAGTCCCGCGAACTGGCTTTCGAGACGGCGGGGCGGCTATGCGAGATCACCTCCGCCCTGGGCGTGCCCTTCGTTTATAAAAGTTCGTTCGACAAGGCCAACCGCAGCTCGGGCGATTCCTTCCGCGGGCCCGGCATCGAGCAGGGCCTGCAGATACTGGCCGACGTGCGCGAGCATTTCAAGGTGCCGGTGCTCACCGACGTGCACACCGAAGACCAGGTCAAAGCCGTGGCCGACGTGGTCGACATGCTGCAAACCCCCGCCTTCCTGTGCCGGCAAACGGATTTCATCCGCGCTTGCGCGGCCACGCTCAAGCCGGTCAACATCAAGAAGGGGCAGTTCCTGGCGCCGCACGACATGCTGCAGGTGGCGCGCAAGGCGCGCGCCGCGGCCATCGAAGCCGGCGGCGACGGCGGCAACATCCTGGTCTGCGAGCGCGGCGCTTCTTTTGGTTACAACAATCTTGTCTCCGACATGCGTTCGCTTGCCATCATGCGCGAAACTGAATGTCCCGTCGTGTTCGACGCCACTCACTCGGTGCAGTTGCCGGGCGGGCAGGGCAGCAGTTCGGGCGGGCAGCGCGAGTTCGTGCCGGTGCTGGCGCGGGCGGCCGTGGCGGTCGGCATTTCGGGGCTGTTCATGGAAACCCACCCCGATCCCGACAAAGCCTTGTCCGACGGCCCCAACGCCGTGCCCATGCACCAGATGCAGGCCTTGCTGGCCTCGCTGGCGCAGATAGACCGGGTGGTCAAGCAGCAAGAGTTGTTCCAGTAAGCGTCCGAGGCGTTTCGGGCGCCCTCGGGCAAAGTACAATCGGATGAAACATATGCGGCCCGCCTGCCCAGGCAGGCAGGGTTTTCACAATCCAATCAGGCGAAACCAAAACTACCATGAGTGCAATCGTTGACATCATCGGGCGCGAAATCCTCGACTCGCGCGGCAATCCCACCGTCGAATGCGACGTCCTGCTCGAATCCGGCGCCATGGGGCGCGCGGCCGTGCCGTCCGGCGCATCCACCGGTTCGCGCGAGGCCATCGAGCTGCGCGACGGCGACAAGTCGCGCTACCTGGGCAAGGGCGTGCTGCGCGCGGTCGAGAACCTGAACACGGAAATCTCCGAAGCACTGATGGGCCTGGACGCCCAAGAGCAAACCTTCATCGACCGCACGCTGATCGAGCTGGACGGCACCGAGAACAAAGAGCGCCTGGGCGCCAACGCCATGCTGGCCGCCAGCATGGCCGTGGCCCGCGCCGCCGCCGAAGATTCCGGCCTGTCGCTGTACCGCTATTTCGGTGGCAGCGGCCCCATGCAGATGCCCGTGCCGATGATGAACGTCATCAACGGCGGCGCGCACGCCAACAACTCGCTCGATCTGCAAGAGTTCATGATCATGCCTGTGGGGGCGTCCAGCTTCCGCGAAGCGTTGCGCATGGGCGCCGAGATCTTCCACGCGCTCAAGAAGCTGATCGACGGCCAGGGCATGTCGACGGCGGTGGGCGACGAAGGCGGGTTCGCGCCCAACGTCGCCAACCACGAAGCCGCCATCCAGCTGATTCTGCAAGCCATCAGCGACGCCGGCTACGAAGCCGGTTCGCAGATCGCGCTGGCGCTGGACTGCGCCAGCTCCGAATTCTTCCGCGACGGCCAATACCACCTGCAAGGCGAAGGCGGCATCGCGCTGTCCTCGCAAGACTTCGCCAACCTGCTGGCCACCTGGTGCGACAAATACCCCATCATCTCCATCGAAGACGGCATGGCCGAAAACGACTGGGAAGGCTGGGAAATCCTGACGCGCCAACTGGGCAAGAAGGTGCAGCTGGTGGGCGACGACCTGTTCGTCACCAACACCAAGATCCTCAAGCAGGGCATAGACCGCAACATCGCGAACTCCATCCTCATCAAGATCAACCAGATCGGCACGCTGACCGAAACCTTCGCCGCCATCGAAATGGCCAAGCGCGCCGGCTACACGGCCGTGGTGTCGCACCGTTCGGGCGAAACCGAAGACGCCACCATCGCCGACATCGCCGTGGCCACCAACGCCATGCAGATCAAGACAGGTTCGCTGTCGCGTTCCGACCGCATGGCCAAGTACAACCAGTTGCTGCGCATCGAGGAAGAACTGGCCGAGGTCGCGTCCTACCCCGGCCGCGCCGCGTTCTACAACCTGCGCTAACGTTTCGGGCAAGGGCCAGATCCTGCCATGAGACTGCTCCTGATCGTTCTGGCCCTGCTGACAGCCGCCATCCAGTACCCGCTTTGGTGGGGCAAGGGCGGCTGGCTGCGGGTGCACGAGTTGCGCAAGCAGATCGTCGAGCAGCACGAAACCAATGCGGCACTAACGGCGCGCAACAACGCGCTGGCGGCCGAAGTGCAGGATCTTAAAACCGGCACGCAGGCGGTCGAGGAACGGGCTCGCACCGAGCTGGGCCTTATCCGCGAGGGCGAGGTTTTCATTCAATTGCTGGCGCCCAACGAGGCTAGGCCGAATGCGCCGCGGCGACCGGCGGCGCCTAATGCTGCACGTCCGGCCAATCGGGCCACGCCGGCTGCGCGGGGGGCTGGGCAGGCTGCCGGGCGCTAGAGCATTTTTGGTTTAAGTGTTTACAAAACCAATGGGACTGGTCTGTGTTCTTAAGCCGGTCGAGAGCCAATGCCGGCTTTGCCGTGCGCATCGTCCGGCCCTTCGGGCTGCCCGCCTGGCGCACCGTGGGCCGGGCGGCGGCAGAACTCAACCTCGCCGCTACGCGGCTCGGGATTCAAACAGGCTGGCGCCGACTTCCCCCGGCCCACGGCACACCAGTCGGCGTACGCTGAACGCACGGCAAAGCCGGCATTGGCTCTCGCCCTCAGTATTGACTAAATTTGCAAACACTTAAACCAAAAATGCTCTAGCCGTTTCTTGCTGACCCGCCCGTCGCCGGGCTGGACGTTGGGGGCTGGCGTTGCATTGCCCAGGGGGGGCTTGGGGTCAATCGACACAGCATAAGGCTACGCCGCATAAGTCTTGGTCTGGTGTCAGAGGAGACTCGCCTGTGTCGCGTGGGTTGCCCGGGTTGCTGGCGGGTGGGGGTATGTCTTGCCCTGGGTTGCCGGGTGTGCCGCCGGTGCCCGGCGGGGCCGTGTCAGGCGTTACGTCGGGCGTGCCGCTTTGGCAGCCTGGGCAATTCCCGCCGCCGCTCCCCGTTCCATTGCCATTCCCCATCCCGCCTCCATTCATTCCGGAACTGCCTGCGGTGGCCGCCGTGATCTTCGCGGAAGCCAGGCTGGGCCATTGCGCGGGATGCGATTGCATGGCCAGGCTGACTTGGCGCGACAGCGGCAGATAGCCTTGACGCCGGGCGCGGCCGGCGTAGGTGGCGTTGGCGGGCAGCAGGCGCAGCAAGGCGCGCGTGGCCGGCAGCATGGGCCGATGCGGATAGGTCAGCGCCAGCGTCAGGGTGTTGGCCTCGAATATGGTTTGCCCGGATTGCGGGCCCTGGCCTTGCGGCCAGCCTTTTGCCAGATAGCGCCGGTGTTGCAGCGCCTGATAATCGTTGTCGATGCGGGGCAGTTGCGCGGCATGGTTCGTCGCCGCCATGTTCGAACTGCTTGATGCGGCCACAGTGGCGGCGGGCGGGTCGAAATCCAGGTAGGCGGCGGGGTGCGGGCTGAGCACGGCGATGTGCCACGGCGGCCCGCCGAGCTGGGTTTGCACGTCTTGCAGGTGAGCTTGCCGGCGCTGTTCCGCCGAGTCGGCGGGGGTAAAGATTGGCAGCAGGGCTTGCTCGAAGCTTTCCGCCATGCGCGCGGGGTTGCCGTGGGTAACGGCGCCGGTACGGGCGGCTTGCATCAAGGCCAGGCTGACGGCTTGGCGTACCGACATCCAATGAGCCAGTTCGACAGCGCCCAGGCCCAACGTCAGCAGCAGTACGGCGGCCAGGCTGAATTCCGCCATGCCGCTGCCTTTTTGCCTGTGTGCCGAAGATTGCCGGTGTGCGGAAGAAAGGATGCGCTTGCCCATGCAAGAAGTATGGGCAGTGCTCAGGCGGGCGTCGATTGTGGGAACTGCGTAAGCCGATTCCTAATAAAACAGCGGATGCACGCTGCTACGGCCCGTCATCCGCCTCGCAATTGCGACTTAATTGTTCCCTTATTGCGACCGAGCCGAAGAAGGCGGCGCGTCTTGGGCGTCCAGGAACAGGCGGGCGCAATCGATGGCGTCGAAGCGGTATGGCTTGCCGCAGAAGTTGCACGACACGTCGATTTGCGCGCGTTCGGCCAGCAGTTCTTCGAGTTCGTTCTGGCCCAGCATGCGCAGCATGTTGGCCACGCGATCACGCGTACACGGACACCACCAGCGCACGGGCTGGGGATCGAAGACGCTGAGCGACTCGTTCCAGAACAGGCGGTGCAGCAGCTCCTGGGCGTCCAGTTGCAGCAGCTCTTCCGGCGTGACGGTGGAAGTCAGGGCCAGCAGATTGTCCCATTCGTCCTGGTCCAGCGTGTCGTCGTGGCCGTGCCCGCCTTCGCGGGGCAGGCGCTGCAGCAGCAGGCCGGCGCTGCGCTGGCCGTCGGCGGCCAGCCACAGGCGCGTGTCCAGCTGTTCGGAGTGGAACATATAGGCTTGCAGCACTTCGGCCACGGTGTCGCCTTCCAGGGGCACGATGCCTTGATAGGCGTGCATGCTGCTGTCCGAGCGGCGCGGGTCCAGGATTACCGAGAAGCGGCCCTGGTTCTGGGCGTTCATCAATTGCTGCAGATTGGCGCCTTCGGGGACGGGCTGCCCGTCGCGCACCGTGGCGGTGGCGCGGATGTTCAACTCGCTGTCGCATTCGACCACGATGAGCGCCACCGGGCCGTCGCCTTGCAGCTGTAGCACCAGGGAGCCCTCGAACTTGATGTTCGAGGTGAGCAGCACGGCGGCGCTGACGAGCTCGCCCAGCAGATTGCGCACGCTGTCCGGATAATGCTGGTGCGCCAGGCCGGTTTGCCAGGCTTGGCTCAGGCTGACGATCTGGACGCGTGTGCTGCGGTCGCTGGAAAGAAGTTTCTGTAGAAAATCGCTCATCGAAAAAACGTAAGGTCGAAATAATGAAAATGGCGGGCCGGCAGGCCCGATAACGGTTGCGCGCGACGGGCCTCGACCCGACAGGGCGGCCGTTTCAGCGGCTTGGCGGCGTCAAGCCGGACGTGTCAGGCCAGGCGTTTCAGGCTGGTGCGGAATTCTTTTCCGCGGTCGACGTAGCTTTGCGCGCCGCGCTGTATGTTGGCGATTTCTTCGGGGGTCAGTTCGCGCACGACCTTGCCTATGCCGATGACCAGCGAGTTGTCGGGAATGTCGCGGCCTTCGGGCACGATGGCGCCGGCGCCGATGAGGCAATTGCGGCCGATGCGCGCGTGGTTCAGGACAATGGCTTGCATGCCGATGAGAGAGCCATCGCCTATGGTACAGCCATGCAGCATGGCCTGGTGGCCGATGGTGACGCTGGCGCCCACGACCAGCGGCGTGCCGGGGTCGACGTGCAGTACGCTGCCTTCCTGGACGCTGCTGTTGGGCCCGATGTGAATGTCGTCGTTGTCGGCCCGGATGCTGACGTTGCTCCAGACGCTGACCCCGGCTTCCAGGGTGACGCGGCCGATGATGTCGGCGCTGTCGAAAATGAAAGTATCGGGGTGGATGACGGGGCGGTGGCCGTCATATTCATACAGCGCCATGACTTACTCCTGATTTCATGTCCAGATCGGACGATTACTTTGTCAGCTTCGCTTGCCGTACGACATGTACTGTCTGCGCTTCGCTTTCGCGTACTCGTCCGATCTGGACATGAAATAAACCGAGATCGAACGATTACTTTGTCGGCTTCGCTTGCCGCACGAGTTGTGCTATCTGCGCTTCGCTTTCGCGTACTCGTTTGATCTGGACATGAAATGGAAACTTATCGAGAGAGGTGATTATCCCTCAGAACCGCCCATGCCGTCGATGAGCCAGATGTCACCTTGTTTGTCGATGAGAGCGGACAGGCCGGTGCGCAGCCAGTCGCCCGATTGCCGCTGCACCGAGCCGTCGCGTTGCCAGTCGCCCAGATGCCAGGAGGGGTCGGGATGGCCCTGGACGTCGTAGCGGTTCAGCACGAGTTCGCCGGCGACGCCGGCCGGGCAGGGCAGGCCTTGGGGGTCGAGCACGGTGGCCAGATGACCCGGATACGGACGCCCTATGCTGCCGGCCTGGCTGGGCCACTTTTCTTGGGATTGGCCGATGACGGCGACGGCCTGGGGCAGGCTGAACAGCACGTCGGGCCGCACGCCCAGTTCGCGTTCGCTCCATTCGAGCAGCGCGGGTTCGGGGGCGGGCGGCGCGTGCAGCGCGATGGCGCGTAAGGTAAGGCGAAAGCGCGTGGCGGGTGCTTCGGCGGCGTCGCGCAGGGCCTGCAGTGCCGGGCCGTCGACGTACAGATTGGTGACCCGGTAGCGTTCCAGGATTTCGTAGTTGCGCCAGGCCGAACGCGTGTCGTGCGCCGTGACGCAGGGGCGGCCGAAATACAGCGAAGGCAGTATGCCGCCCAGCAGCCCGACGGCGCCGGCCCAGTCGTGACTGGTCCAGAAGGCGTCGCCGGGCTGGGGGAACCAGGCTTGCGCGCAGACGAAGCCGGGTAGCGACCCGATGACGGCCTGGTGGCCGAAGAACTGGCCCGGGCCCTCGCCTTGCGGGCCGTACAGCAGCAGCGCGGGGGCGTCCGCCCGATTGGGGCGTGCCTTGAAATCGGTGGATTGGCGCGCCAGCAGGGTGCGCCAGGGGATGATGTCGTCGTGGGAGAAATCCAGGCCCACGACCTGGACGAGTTCCGGGCATTGGGCCTGGGATTGCAATAACTCGGGGCCGGTGACGGAATCGACCAGCGCGATGCGGGCCCGGGCGTCGCGTACGCAGCGCAGGCGGTTGGCGGCGGCCATGCGGGCCGAGAGCGGTACGGCGACGCCGCCGGCGTCCAGCACTGCCGTCAGGGCGGCGACGTATTCGGCGGGCCGGGCCATGGAGATGGCGACGCGGTCGCCGGGCTGTATGCCCATGCGCAGCAAGCCGTTGGCCAGTTGATGCGCCATGTCGGAGAGCTGCTGGTACGACCAACTGCCGCCTTGACCGAATTCGTCTTCGATGTGTAGCGCGATGCGCCGGCCTTCATGGGCGTTCTCGGCCCAGCGGTGTACGCACGCCTGCGCGATATTGAACTGCGACGGTACGAGCCACTGATAGGAAGCAAACAGGGCTGCGTATTGGTCGGTCATTGTGTAGGCTGTCTTCAACAAGGCGATGGGGGAAGATGCTGGCTCAACCAGCCTACAAGCATGAACGACAAGCGGGTTATGTGCAATCCCTGGGTGATGTCCGGGCGTTGGCCCTAGGGTTTATCCGTAGTTTTGCGCCGCGACGGGACGACGACCAGACGCGTGCCCAGCAGGCGGTCGTGCAGGAACAGCCGGTCGCGGTCGAACCATGTCCAGAGGAACACCGAAAACGGCGCGAGGATGATAAGCAGATCCAGGGCGCCCAGGCCGGTGGCCAGCGACAGGCCCTTGACCAGCAGCGCGGCCGCCAGCGGAACGGGCCACAGCAGCAGGTAGCGCAGCGCCAGGCGGCCGGGCCGGGGTACCTGGCCGTCTTTGTCCACCAGGCGCAGGTTCCAGGTTTTCATGGGCAGCGTCTGCCCGCTGTAGCGCCAGCTCATCACGAAATACGCGCCGATGGCCAGGAACACGATGAATTGCCGCGCGGCGCGCAGCGTCATGCCGCTGCGGCTTTGCGTCAGCGTGTCGAACAGGTAGCTGGCCAGGTACACCACGGCGAACAGCAGCACGCCTTCGTACATCATGCTGGAAAAGCGGCGCCAGCGATTGGCCAGGGGCAGCGGGGCGGTGGAGGATTCGGGCATGAAAAGACGACAGGGAATGGGCTTGAGGCGGATCGCTATTATCCCTGAAATCATCCGGCGGCAAAAAATACCCCCACCTGTGCCTGCGGCTTGCTGTCCCCCGAGGGGGGGGCTTTTTGCCTTGGGGCGGCCCGGCGGCAAAAAAAGCCCCCACGCCGCGCCTTCGGCTTGCTGCCCCCCGAGGGGGGGCGCTTTTTGCCTTGGGAGCGGCCCGGCGGCAAAAAGACAAAGCCGCCCCAACGGGCGGCTTGCGGTGATGCATCCTCGGGGAGGATGCCGGGCGCTATCCGACTACGGGACAGCGCGGGCGATGTCGGCGTAAGCTTAGATCGCGTGCTTGGCGTGACGCACGACGGGCGTTTCGGCCTTGGCGGGCTTGCGCGACAGCTTGACGAACAGGTTCTTCAGGGACGTGCCGGGCTTGAAGCGGGATTGCTCGTCCATGGCTTGTTGCATCAGTTGGCGTTCGAGTTCGTCGGTCAGGCGGATATCGCTATTCAGGTGGATCATGATTGGCCTCTCTACATGATGAGTGGTGATCGTTTCGATCAGGGATAACCCTATTATAGGGTTATCCCTAGGATTGTGCAAGTCCAGTGTTGCGATGCACTAAGAGAGAGGCGTGACCGTGCTGTGCGCGTGGGGGATTCAGCCCTGGTAGCGTTCGGCCACCATGTCGAAGCTGAACAGGCGGCAGTCCAGGGCGCCGTTGTGCAACGGGTGGCGGCGGCGCGCCTGCAGGCGCATGCGCTGGGGCAGTTGCAGGTCGTTGGAGATGGCGTGCACCTGCCAGCCGCTGTAATGGCGTTTCAGGTGGCTGGCCCAGTTGGCCCACAGCTCGGGGTCGTCGGTGGGTAGGCGTTCACCGTACGGGGGGTTGGTGACGATCCAGCCGGTGGGCGCGGGCGGCATCACTGTGCAGGCGTCGCCGGTTTCGAATTGGATCAGGCCGCCGCCCAGGCCGGCGCGGTTGGCGTTCAGGCGCGCGGCTTCCAGGCTGGCGGGGTTCAGGTCGACTCCGACGATGGGGGCGTCCAGTTCGGTGCGGGCCTGGTCGCGGATCTGGTCTTTATAGGCGTACCAGGCCTGGCGGTTGTGATGGCGCAGGCGTTCGAACGCGAAGGGCCGCATGATGCCGGGCGGCAGGCCGAGCGCTTTCCAGGCGGCTTCGATCAGAATGGTGCCGCTGCCGCAGAACGGGTCCAGCAGCGCGTGGCCGGGCTGCCAGCCCGACAAGGCCAGCATGCCGGCGGCCAGGTTTTCGCGGATGGGGGCTTCGCCTTTGTCCAGGCGCCAGCCGCGCTTGAACAGCGACTCGCCCGAGGTGTCCAGGTACAGCGTGGCGGTGGTTTCGTCCAGAAACAGGTGCACGCGCGCATCGGGGCGCACGGTGTCGATGTCGGGACGCGCGCCTTCGCGTTCGCGCAGGCGGTCGCAAATGCCGTCCTTGGCGCGCAGATTGCAATATTGCAGGCTTTTCATGGGGCTGCGCACGGCCGACGTATCGACGCGCAGGCTGTGCTCGGGGCCGAACCAGCGTTCCCAGGGCGTGGCGCGGGCCAGTTCCAGGATGTCGTCTTCGGTTTGCACTGGCGCGCTGGACACCTTGACCAGTACCCGCGTCGCCAGCCGGGAATACAGGTTGATGCGTTGCACGCCCGTCCAATCGGTGCTCAGGTGGCAGCCGGCGCGCGCGGCGCGGGCCGTGTGGCCCATGGCCTGGAGTTCTTCGGCCAGCGCGGCTTCCAGCCCTTGCGGGCAGGGCGCGAAAACCTGGAAGACGCTGTCGTGCCCGACGATCTCGCGGGTGACGGGACGCGCGCGGCGCTGCGCGTCGGCGCGGGGCTGGTCGGCGCGCGCTTGTTCCGCGTAACGCGGCGTATCGCTGCGAGGGCGGTCAGGGTAGCGGGGCGCATCGCTACGAGAGCGTTCTGGAGAGCGAGGGGCATCGCTGCGGGGACGGTCTGAACGGTGAGAGCGGTCGAATCTCGGCTCATCCGCGGAGCGAGCACGGGGCCTGTCCGTACCGTTGCGCTCCTGGCGATCGGAGCGCGGGCCGCGCCGCCGGTCGCCGTCCTGTCCGGCGCGTTCACGCGGCGCCGGGGCTTCCGGCGCCTCCGGCTTGGCGCGGCTACGGCTGGGCTTGGCGGGCAGTTCCCCTTGCTGGCGGGCCATTTGCTCGACGCGGCGCGCGCGCGAGCCCGAGCGCCGGCGCGTGTCGGCGGCCTCGTCGGTGCGCTCGGCGCGCGGCTTGAGCGTCAGCGTGGCGCCGGAGGCTTTTTTTTCGTCGGACATGGTGGGGCACCGAAAACTTAGAAGGGCCGCTGTACGGCCAGGATGAGCACGGCCAGCAGCAGCAAGACGGGAATCTCGTTGATCCAGCGGAAAAAACGCTGGCTGCGGGTGTTGCGCTGCTCGGCGAAGACTTGCAGTTGGCGTCCGCACCAGTAATGGTAGCCCGCCAGCACGACGACCAGCGCCAGCTTGGCGTGCACCCAGCCCTGGCCGCGCCCCAGCCCGTAATGCAGCCAGAGCGTCAGCCCCAGCACGACGGCGGGCACGGCGAGTATGGTCATGAAACGATACAGCCGCCGCGCCATGCCCAGCAGGTGGGCATAGGTATCGGACGACACCGGCTGGGCCAGATTGACGTAGATGCGGGGCAGGTAGAACAGCCCCGCGAACCACGAGATCACGAACAGCAGGTGGAAGGTCTTGACCCAGAGCATGAAGGAACCCGGATCAGCCGCGCAGTTGGCCGTCGCCCGTCAGCACCCACTTGTAGGTGGTCAGGCCTTCCAGGCCCACCGGGCCGCGCGCGTGCAGGCGGTTGGTGGAAATGCCTATCTCGGCGCCCAGGCCGTATTCGAAGCCGTCGGCGAAACAGGTGGGCAGGTTCACGTACACCGAGCTGGAATCGACTTCGCGCTGGAAGCGCGTGGCGGCGGCCAGGCTTTCGGTGACGATGGATTCGGTGTGGCCCGAGCTCCAGCGGTGGATGTGCTCGATGGCGGCGTCCAGGTCGTCGACGATGCGCACGGCCAGGATGGGACCCAGGTATTCGGTGGCCCAGTCTTCGTCGGTGGCGGCCGACATGTCTTGCACCAGCGCGCGTGCGCGCTCGCAGCCGCGCAGTTCGACGCCGTGCTTGATCAGGCGTTGGGCCAGCGCCGGCAGCAGGGCGGCGGCGACGTCCTGGTGCACCAGCAGGGTTTCCATGGCGCCGCAGACGCCGTAGCGGTAGGTCTTGGCGTTGAAGGCGATGTCGGCGGCCTTGTCCAGGTTGGCGGCGGCATCGACGTAGACGTGGCAGTTGCCGTCCAGGTGCTTGAGCAGCGGCACCTTGGCCTCGGCGGCCAGGCGGGCGATCAGGTTTTTGCCGCCGCGCGGGATGATGACGTCCACGTAATCCGTCAAGGTGATGAGTTCGCCCACCAGCGCGCGGTCGGTGGTGGCGGCCACCTGGATGGCGTGCGCGGGCAGGCCGGCGGCTTCCAGGCCGGCCTGGATGATGCGGCCCAGCGCTTGGTTGGAATGGAAGGCTTCGCTGCCGCCGCGCAGGATGGCCGCGTTGCCGGATTTCAGGCACAGGGCGGCGGCGTCTATGGTGACGTTCGGGCGCGATTCGTAGATGATGCCGATGACGCCCAGCGGCACGCGCATCTGGCCCACGCGCATGCCGTTGGGGCGCAGCGTGGAGGCCGACTGGCTGCCCACCGGGTCGGGCATGGCGGCGATCTGGCGCAGGCCCGCGATCATGGTGTCCAGGGCCTTGTCGGAAAGCGTCAGGCGGTCTACCAGGGCGCTGGCCAACTGGTTGTTGCGGGCGGCTTCCAGGTCTTGCGCGTTGGCGGCCTTCAGCGATTCGCGCTGCGCCTGTATTTGCTCGGCCATGGCCAGCAGCGCGCGCGACTTGAGCGCATCGGGCGCGCTCATCAGAACGCGGGAGGCCTGGCGGGCCTGGCGGCCCAGCTTGACGGCTTCGTCGGCGGCCGTCGAATGAGCGGATACGGTAGCGGCGGTGGACATGGAGATTCCTGGTGCTTGGGTGAGAATCAGCGGGAAGGGCGGGGCGCGCGGCGGCCGGCGCAGGTAATGGCGACACGGGCGATCAGGCGGGCCAGTTCTTCCCAGGCGTCTTGCAGCCGGTCTTCGGTGGGCAGGCCTTTGATGAGCCGGTCGATGTCGTGCGCATGCAGCAAGGCGGCGGGCCACAGGGCGGGGGGCGTCTTGGCCAGCGCCTGCTTCAGCAGCGCCTCGCGCGGGCCGAACACACGCAGTTGGCGCAGCAGCGACAGGACGTCGCCGCGGCTGCTCTGGGCATGGGCCAGTTGCGCAAGCGCGCGCAGCTCTTCGGTAACCGCCCATAATACCAGAGGCAGGGCCTCGCCTTCGGCGCGCAGGCCGTCCAGCACCGTCAGCGCGCGCCGCGCCTGGCCGCCCAGCATGGCGTTGCGCAGGGCGTTGACGTCGTAGCGGGCGACGTCCAGCACGGCTTGCTCGACCTGTTCGTGGGTTAGCGCGCCTTCGGCGTAGAGCAGGCCCAGCTTCATGATCTCTTGGTGGGCGGCGAGCAGATTGCCTTCCACTTTTTCGGCCATCCATTCCAGGCTGTCGCGGCTCAGCGTCTGTTTCTGGCGCGACAGGCGCTGGCTGATCCAGTCGGGCAGCGCATTGCGTTCTATGGTGGGTATCTCGACCAGCGTGGCGCTTTGCAGCAGCGCCGCGCACCATTTGCTGGAGCGTGTGGCTTTGTCCAGGCGCGGCAGCGTCAGGATGACGCGGGTGTGAGAGATGGCGCCGCTATCGGTGAGCGCGGCCAGTTGCGCCAGGGTGTCGGCGCCTGTTTTGCCGGGCTTGCCGCTGGGCAGCTTGAGGTCGAGCAGCGTTTGGTCGCCGAACAGCGAGATGTTCTGGGTGGCGGCCAGCACCGCGCTCCAGTCGCTGCGGGCGTCCAGCATCAGGCTGGTGCGCTGGCTGAAGCCGGCCGCGGCGGCTGCGGCGCGCAGGGCGTCGGCGGCTTCGGTCAGCAGCAGCGGCTCGTCGCCGGAGAGCACGTAAAGGCCGTCCAGCACGGGCGGCTGGGCGGCCAGTTGGCGATTCAGGTCGGGCAAGGACAGGCGGCGCCCCATGGCGGCCCCGCTACCTGCGCAAAGACGTGTCGGACGTCGGCTCGTTGCCGGGCGTGCCGGACGGCGTCGGCGCGGGGTGCAGCGCGTCGTCCGTCGGGGCGGCGGCGTCGGGTTCGGGCGACTGCGCCTTGCGGTAGGCGTCGATGACTTGCGGCGAGGTCAGCCGGCGTACGACGCGGTCCACCAGGCTGCGGCGCATGTCCAGGAACAGATTGCTGATTTCGCCCTGCTTGGCGGCCAGCGCGGAAGAGTCGTAGGGCACTTCGCGCAGCGCCTCCAGCGTGGTGGGCGGCAGCAGCACGCTGCCGTTCTTGTCCGTCAGTTGGAAGCTGTACACCAGCGTGAGTTCGTATTCCTCGACCAGGCCGTCGGGGCCGATGGAGATTTCGCGCATGTTTTCGCGCATGCCCAGCTGCGTGAGGATGGCCTGCGCGTCTTTGGGCCTGTCGACGAAGCGCAGATTGGGCGAGGCGGCCTGGATGACGCGGCGCAGATGCATGCCGAAGGCGTCGTTGTCCGAAATATTGGTGTACAGGGTGTCGAAGGGCAGCGGCGTCGTGCCTTTCATGTGGAAGCCGCAGGCCGTCATCAGCAAGGCCAGCAGCGCGCACACCAGCCCCATGGCGTACCGGGCGGGCCGGTGCGGGCGGAAAACCAAGGAGAGCGGGTGTGCGTGCATGATGTTTCGCCTATTCAGCCTACGACGTTGACGAGTTTGCCCGGCACGACGATGACGCGCTTGGGCGGACGCCCTTCGAGGAAGCGCGCGGCCGCCTCGTGGGCGGCGGCGGCTTGTTCGATGGCGGCTTTGTCGGCCTGTGCGGGCACCGTCAGCGTGCCGCGCAGCTTGCCGTTGACCTGCAGCATGAGTTCGACTTCGTCGACTTCGAGCGCGGCTTCGTCCATTTCGGGCCAGGGCGCGTCGAGCAGGTCGCCAAGCAAGGCGGCATAGCCCAGTTCGCGCCACAGTGTCCAGGTGATGTGCGGCACGACCGGGTACAGCACGCGCAGCAGGACACCCAGCGCCTCGGCCAATGCCTGGCGGCTGGCTTCGGTATCGGCGCCGGCCGATTCCAGCGTGTTGAGCATCTTCATGCTGGCCGACACCACGGTGTTGTACTGCATGCGCTGGTAGTCGTAATCGGCCTGGCGCAGAATGGTGTACACGTCGCGGCGCAGCGATTTCGAGGCCGCGTCGATGCCGGCCCAGTCGGGCGCCGTGCCCAGCGCCTGGGCGATGGCCTCTTTGTGCTTGTGGCTGAAGGCCCAAAGCCGGCGCAGGAAGCGGTTGGCGCCTTCCACGCCCGAATCCGACCACTCCAGGGTCTGCTCGGGCGGGCTGGCGAACATGACGAACAGGCGGGCCGTGTCGGCGCCCAGCGTGTCGATCAGCGATTGCGGGTCGACGCCGTTGTTCTTGGACTTGGACATCGTGCCGATGCCGCCGTAGTCTACCGGCGAGCCGTCGCTGCGCAGACGCGCGCCGACGATGGCGCCCTTGGCGTCGTGGACGTTCTCGACTTCCTCGGGCCAGAAGTATTCGATGCCGCCCTTGCTGTTGCGGCGCGAATAGATGTGGTTGAGCACCATGCCCTGGCACAGCAGCTTGGTGAAGGGTTCGTCGAAGTTGACCAGGCCCAGGTCGCGCATGACGCGCGTCCAGAAGCGCGCATACAGCAGGTGCATGACCGCGTGTTCGATGCCGCCGATGTATTGGTCCATGGGCATCCAGTAGTCGTTGCGGGCGTCGACCATGGCGCCGTCGTTGTCGGCGCAGGTATAGCGCATGAAATACCAGGACGAATCCACGAAGGTGTCCATGGTGTCGGTTTCGCGGCGTGCGTCGGCCCCGCACTTGGGGCATTGGCAGCGCAGAAAGCCTTCGTGCTTGGCCAGCGGGTTGCCGGTGCCGTTCGGGATGAGGTCTTCGGGCAGCACGACGGGCAGATCTTTTTCGGGCACGGGCACCGGGCCGCAACTGTCGCAGTGGATGATGGGGATGGGCGTGCCCCAGTAGCGCTGGCGCGAGATGCCCCAGTCGCGCAGGCGCCAGGTAATCTGTTTTTCGCCCAGGCCTTGGGCACAAAGATCGGCGGCGATGGCGTCGACGGCGGCCGCGTGGGCCAGGCCGTCGTACTTGCCGGAATTGACGGTGGCGCCTTGCTGCTTGTCGCCGTACCAGTCTTGCCAGGCCTCGTCGGAATACGTTTTGCCTTCGACGGCGATGACCTGCTCGATGGGCAGCTTGTATTTCTTGGCGAAGGCGAAGTCGCGTTCGTCGTGGGCGGGCACGCCCATGACGGCGCCGTCGCCGTAGCTCATCAGCACGTAGTTGCCGACCCAGACTTCGACTTCCGCGCCGTTGAGCGGATGGCGCACCTTCAGGCCGGTGGGCAGGCCTTCTTTTTCGCGCGCGGCCAGGTCGGCCTCGGAGGTGCCGCCCAGCTTGCATTGCTCGATGAAGGCTTGCAGTTCGGGGTTGTCGCGCGCGGCATGCGTGGCCAGCGGGTGTTCGGGGGCCACGGCGCAGAAGGTGACGCCCATGATGGTGTCGGCGCGTGTGGTGAACACGTACAGGCGGCCGTCTTGAATCGGCTTGCCTTGGTCGTCGCGGATGTCGTGGGCGAAGGCGAAGCGCACGCCTTCGCTCTTGCCTATCCAGTTTTCCTGCATCAGGCGCACGCGCTCGGGCCAGCCTTCCAGGCCGTTCTTGACCTGGTCGAGCAGCTCTTCGGCGTAGTCGGTGATGCGCAGGTAGTAGCCGGGAATTTCGCGCTTTTCAACCAGCGCGCCCGAGCGCCAGCCGCGGCCGTCCACGACCTGCTCGTTGGCGAGCACGGTTTGGTCGACCGGGTCCCAGTTGACGAGCTGGGTCTTGCGGTAGGCGATGCCTTTTTCCAGCATCTTCAGGAACAGCCACTGGTTCCATTTGTAGTACTTGGGGTCGCAGGCGCACACTTCGCGCGACCAGTCTATGGCCAAGCCCATCGCCTGCATCTGCTTTTTCATGTAGGCGATGTTGTCGTATGTCCATTTGGCGGGGGGCACCTTGGACTTGATGGCGGCGTTCTCGGCCGGCATGCCGAAGGCGTCCCAACCCATGGGCATGAGGACGTTGTAGCCGCGCATGCGCAACTGGCGGGCCATCATGTCGTTGATGGTGTAGTTGCGCACGTGCCCCATGTGCAGCTTGCCGCTGGGGTAGGGCAGCATGGAGCAAGCGTAGAACTTGGGCTTGGGGCTGCCGTCGGCGTTGGCGGCGTTTTCGGTGACACGATAGACGTCGCGCGTTTGCCAGTCTTGCCGGGCGGCGGATTCCACGTCGACGGGTTGGTAGCGTTCCTGCATGGTCGGGGTCTGAAGATGGATTGAACCCGCCATTATATAGGGAGGGCGCTGCGGAATCGGGCAGCCCCCTGCCTATTTGCCGCGCCCCGCGGCCCTGGCGCTTTACCTTACGCGTAGCGTACGGGTGGCGCGCAGGCGGGTGTCGTCGCCCTGGGTGATGCGGGCAGTGGCCAGCCTAGCCCGAAAGCCGTTGGGCAGCGGTACCTGGCCGCGCACGAAGCCGTACTGGCCCACCGTGAACGGAATGGGGTCCAGGTTGATGGTGGCGACACGTCCGCTGGGGTAGACGCCCTCGACGACCAGCGTCATCCGGCCGTCGAATTCGCCGCTCTTGGGCGACTCCTGCATGATCAGCAACTGGTAGTCGAGATTGCCGTCCAGGTTGCGGAAGGTGGCCGACGAAATGCCGGGCGAGGTGCCGCGCGGGTCGGGCGGAATGCTGTCGATCAGCGCCGCGACGTTGGATTGCAGCTCGGTGACCCGGGTGCGGGCGGTTTCCAGCTCGGTTTTCAGGCGGGCGGCTTCGGTTTCGGCCTCTTGCTGGCCGTGCGAGTGTTGATCCAACTGGGCCTGCAGGCGCTGCTTCTCGATGTTGGCGGCGTTCAGGTCGTGGTGCAGTTGTTCGGATTCCTCGACGGTCAGCCGGGCCGGGCCATAGCTGGATTGCAGGAACAGCACGCCGCCGGCGCCGAGCGCGATGCCGGTCAGGATCAGCATCAGCCAGCGCGGTACGCCGCCGCGCCGGCGGCGGGTGGCGCCGTAGGCGGAAGGTTGGAAGACGACGGGCTTCTTGGAGGAAAATAGAGCCATCTGGGTTTCCTGTGGTCAAGCGTCAGAAGCGAAGAGATGCGGACGGGCAATCAGCCTGGCGTCGAGTTCGGCCAGGCGCGCGGGGGTTCCGATGTCCATCCATTCGCCATTGTAGTGGGCGCCGGCGACCTTGCCTTCGCGCATGGCCTGGCGCAGCAAGGGCGCCAGCGCGGCGGGCCGGCCCGCGGGCAGCCCGGCGAACAGTGCTGGATGATACACGCCTATGCCTGTAAACGTCAGACGCGAATTGGCACGCGCTGTTACGTCGTCCGGCTGGACCGGATCGCGCACCCGGCCCGTGGCGTCGAGCAGAAAATCTCCGCTCGGGTGATGGGGCGGATTGCCGGCCAGCAATAGCCAGGCCAGGTCGCCGCTGGCGTGCAGGCGCTGCGCCTGGCCCGGGGCCAGCTCGGGCGTCCAGTCGCACCAGACGTCGCCGTTGACGACCAGAAACGGCTCGTCGCCCAGCAAGGGCAGGGCCTGGGCGATGCCGCCCGCGGTTTCCAGCGCCTGGCCTTCCGCCGAATAATGCAGGCGCACGTCGTATTGCCGCCCGTCGCCCAGGGCCTGTTCGATCTTGTGGCCCAGCCAGGCATGGTTGATGACGATGTCGTGAAACCCCGCGCGCGCCAGGCGCGCGATGTGCCACACGATGAGCGGGCGCCCGCCCGCGCGCAGCAAGGGTTTGGGCAGGGTGTCCGTCAGCGGGCGCATGCGTTCGCCGCGCCCGGCGGCCAGGATCATGGCGCGCATCAGAAGGTATAGCCGGTGATGGTCTGGCGCGATTCCAGCCTGTCGAGCAGGCGCAGTAGCGGCAGGAAGCGGTCGTAGCGCACGGCCACCTGGCGCACGTAGGCGCTGACGCGCGGAATGTGATCCAGGTACTGCTGCTTGCCGTCGCGGTGCCACAGCCGGGCGAACACGCCCAGGATGCGCAGATTGCGTTGCAACGACATCCATTCGTAGGCCTGGTGCAGGTCGGCGAAATCCTCGGGCACGGGCAGGCCGGCCTGGCGCGCGGCCTGCCAGTAGCGTATGGCCCAGTCGAGCTGCATGGGTTCCTCCCAAGTGGTGCGGGCGTCCATCACCAGCGAAGCCAGGTCGTAGGTAATGGGGCCGACGAGCGCGTCCTGGTAGTCGATAATGCCCGGATTGGGTCCGTGTTCGGGCTGCTGGCAGTACATCAGGTTGGGCGAATGGAAGTCGCGGTGCACGAAGACCTTGGGTTGCGCGTCCGCCTGGCGCGCCAGCTCGGAGAAGACGGAGGCCAGCATGTCGGTTTCGCTGGGCGTCAGCGTGGCCTGGCAGTGCTGCTGCGCATACCACTGCGGAAACAGCTCCAGCTCTTGCAGCAGCTTGGCCTCGTCGTAGACGGGCAGGCCGCGGGTGCCGGTCTGCTGCATGGCGACCAGCGCATGAATCGCCTGGCGGTACATGGTTTGCAGGGTATCGTCGGGCAGGTCGTGGCGGATGACGGTCTGGTAATAGGTGGCCGGCCCCAGGTCGGTCAGCAGCAGCAGGCCCTGCTCCAGGTCGGTGGCCAGCGTCGTGGGCACGTTCAGCCCCGCGCTTTGCAGCAGCCGGGTGACGTGCAGAAACGGGCGGCAATCTTCTTGCGGGGGCGGCGCGTCCATGACGATGCGCGTCAGCCCGTGGCTGTTCACGCGGAAATAACGGCGGAAACTGGCGTCGCTGGATGCGGGGCGCAGCGTGTCGACCTCCAGGCCCAGATGGGCGGGCAGGCTGGACAGCCATTGCTGGACGAGGGGCAGGCGGGTATCGGCGGGCGGGTTCAAGCGGTGTTTCCCGAAGACGGAATGCGCGCCGCGCAGGGGCGGGCGCATCGGGTTGAATCAGGGTGGCGCCGCGTCGGCGGCGTCCTTATTTATAATACCGGGTCGCGGGTCGTTCCGGCATGGCCCGGGCGCCGTCCGGGTGATTGTTTATTGGGGCAATTTGCGCGTGCATTGGTTCAAGTGGGCTACTTTTTCTCTGTTGGGGGCAGTCGCTGCTGCGGCTTCCGCCCAGTCCGGCGCGCCCGTGGCCTCCCCGCCCGACTCCGGGCTCATCACCTCTTCCAAGCTGCGGCCGCATCAGGTCGAAGAATCCGAGATGCCGGTGTTCTCCATCTCGGACGACGTGCGCACCGACGAGGACGGCAAGCTCATCCTGACGGGCAATGCCGAAGTGCGCCGCATCGATTCCGTCGTCAAGGGCGACCGCATCGACTACCAGCGTGAAACCGGCCAGGTCGAGGTGCGGGGCAACGGCTTGATGATGCGCGACGGCACCATCGTGCGCAGCGATTCGTTCGACTACAACATGGACGGCGAAACCGGCAAGGTCTACGGCCCCAAGTTCAAGCTGGGCGAGGGCGGCGGTTCCGGCACGGCCGAGCTGGGCGAGATCTTCAGCCGCGAGCACATGCGCCTGACGGACGCCTATTACGTGGCCTGCCCCTGCCCGGAGCCCGCCTGGCACATCACCTCGCCGCGCGTGGATTTCTACATCGACGAAAACGAAGGCGTGGCGCGCAACGGCGTGCTGTTCTTCAAGGGCGTGCCCATACTGGCCTCGCCTTATTTGTCGTTTCCGCTGCGCAAAGAGCGCAAGTCGGGTTTTCTGCTGCCCACCTACGGCGGCTCCAGCAACAGCGGGGTCGAGTTCTCGCTGCCGTATTACTTCAATCTGGCGCCCAACTACGATTTGACCCTGACGCCGCGCTTCATGGCCAAGCGGGGCGTGCAACTGGGCGCCGAGTTCCGCTACCTGGGGTCGGACTACGAAGGCCAACTCACAGGCACCTATCTGAACAGGGACAAGCGCGCCCGCAGCGACCGCTGGATGTACCACTGGCGGCACATCCACACGCTGGGCAACGGCTTTGCCGCGTCGTTCGATATGAGCCGGGTTTCCGACGACGATTATTACCGCGACTTCACTTCGCTGGGCCTGAACGAGGCGTCCATCGACTCCATTCCCAGCGTCGCCACGCTGAGCTGGTCGGGCGCCAAGTACTGGCAGGCGTACGTGCAAAGCTACACCTACCAGACGCTGCAGGACAGAACCTCCGATTATTCGCGCCTGCCTCCCTACGACAAGCTGCCCGAACTCTATGTGCGCGGCGCGCGCTACGACTGGGGCGGTTTCGACGTGGCGTCCGATAACTACGCCACGCGTTTTTCGATGCCCAAGTACAGGGATCCCTTCCATCCCTATCCTTACGGCCAGTCGCTGTTTCCGCGCCAATCCTACGACGGCCAGCGCCTGACGTCCTACAACAGCATTTCGTATCCCATCATCCGCTCGGGCTGGTACGCGGTGCCCAAGGCTGCGCTGCATCTTAGCCAGTACCATACCGACTGGCACGGCTTCACGCTGGGCGCCGACGGCTATACCGGGCGGATGCCGGGCACGCCGCGCTCGCAGTCGCGCGCCATACCGCTGCTGTCGCTGGACACCGGCATGACATTCGAACGCCAGACCTCGCTGTTCGGCAACGCCGCCGTCCAAACGCTGGAACCCAGGATGTACTACTTGTACGTGCCGTATCGCGACCAGTCGTCGATACCCGTTTACGACACTAGCGTTGCCACGTTCAACTTCGCCCAGGCCTTCGAAGAAAACCTGTTCAGCGGCGGCTGGGACCGCATCGCCAACGCCAACCAGCTCACACTGGGCCTGACCACGCGCTGGCTGGACGAAGACACCGGCTTCGAGCGCCTGTCGCTGTCGGCGGCGCAGCGCCTGTATTTCGAAGACCAGAAGGTGACGCTGCCGTGGGGCCAGCCGCGCGCCAGCACCAAGTCCGATTACCTGGTGGGCGTCAACGCGGCCCTGACCGACAAGCTCAATCTGCGCTTCGATGCCCAGTTCAACCCCGAATCGCGCGAGCGCAACCGCATGAGCGCCGGCCTGCGCTGGCAGCCCAAGCGGCTGGCCCTGATGGCGCTGAACTACCGCTACGAGCGCGACCCCGCGCAATTGGTGGACCCCAGCGTCGTCAACAGCATCAATTACGTCGACAGAAGCAAAGAACAGATTTCGCTGTCCGGACAATGGCCGCTGACTTCCAAGGTGCATGCGGTGGGCCGGGTCGATTATTCGCTGCAGGAAAAACGCTCCACCCAGGTCGTTCTGGGTTTGGAGTACAAGGGCGATTGCTGCTGGGTGGCCCGCACGGTCTACCAGCGTTATGCTGTCTCCGAACAAAACACCAACACGGCTGTTTTCTTCCAGCTCGAATTGCTGGGCCTGGGCTCGCTGGGCACCGATCCGCTGGGCATGCTGTCCAATACGGTCAACGGCTATCAGTCCATCACGCCGCCCATCCCCGATACAACCACCTACGAGAGGTATGAATGATGTTCATCGACCACGCCATGAGCCGGACGCTGAGCGCCGTGGCCAGCCTGGTGCTTGCCGGCGCCGCATGGGCGCAGGCGACAGGGCCGGGGGCCGCCGCGCCCGGGCAGCCCGCGCGAACCTCCGAATTCGTCGATGGCATTGCGGCGGTCGTCAACAAGGATGTCATCACCTTGCGCCAGCTCGCCCACGAAACCGAGCATGCCAAGGCCGGCCTGGCCAGGCAGAATATTCCCATGCCCGAGGACGACGTGCTGCGCCGGCAGGTTCTGCAGCGCATGATCACCGACAGGCTGCTCGAACAGGAAGCCAAGCGGCTCAACATCAACGTCACCGATGCCCAGGTGGAAATGGCCGTGCAGTCCATCGCCCAGCGCAACAAGCTGTCCGTCGAACAGCTGCGCGGCGAGATCGAAAAGTCGGGCACGGCGTGGCCGGAATATCTGGCCGGCCTCAAGCTCGAAATCCGCAACGACCAATTGCGCCATCGCGTCGTCGACAATCAGATCATGATTTCCGACGCCGAAGTCGACGCCTTTCTCAAGAGCCAGAACCGCGGCAACCGCTTGAGCGCACTGGGCGCCGGCCAGCAGCAACAAGCCGCCGAGCCGCAATTGCTGGGGCTGGCGCAGATTCTCGTGGCCGTACCCGAGAGCGCCTCGTCGGCGCAGGTGGCGCAATTGCGCAACAAGGCCGAAAGCCTGCTGCAGCGCGCCCGCAGCGGCGCCGACTTTGCGGCGTTGGCGGCGTCTTCGTCGGACGGCCCCGAAGCGCTCCGAGGCGGCGAAATGGGCGTGCGCCCGCTCGAAGGCTGGCCCGACCTGTTCCTCGACGCCGTGCGCCGGGTCTCCGAGGGCGGCGTCAGCGACATCATCCAGAGCGGCAACGGCTTCCACATCCTGAAGGTGGTCAGCCGGCCCGACACCACGCCGCAGCAGCCGGTGGCCAGCCAGCCGGCCGGCCCGCAGGGCATGGAGCCCGTTCCCGAAGGCCCCGTCATGGTCACGCAGACGCGCGCGCGCCACATCCTGATCAAGTCCAGCCCGGCCATGAACGAGGAGCGGGCCACCCAGCGCCTGAGCCAATTGCGCCATCGCATCGAAATGGGCGAGTCCTTCGAAGACCTGGCCCGCCGCTATTCCGAGGACGCCTCCGCGCCGCAAGGCGGCGATCTGGGCTGGACCTCGCCCGGCGACATGGTGCCGCCCTTCGAGCAGGCCATGAACACCCTGCAGCCCGGCCAAGTCAGCGACGTCGTCGCCACGCCGTTCGGCTGGCACCTGATCAAGGTGGAAGACCGCCGCACCAAGGACATGCAAAGCGAATACCGCCGCATGCAGGCGCGCCAGTTACTGTTCCAGCGCCGGGCCGATCCCGCCTTCGAAGAGTGGGTCAGCCAGTTGCAGGGCCAAGCCTACATCGACAACCGCCTGGATCCGCAGTCGCGGCGCCGCGCACCCTGAGCGGGCGGTCTTTCATGCCCGCCGCGCATCAGGCGCGCAAGCGCTTCGGCCAGCATTTCCTGGTCGACGAGGCCGTCATTTACGGCATCGTAAAGGCCATCGCACCCAAGCCGGGCGAGGTCGTGGTCGAGATCGGCCCGGGCTTGTCCGCGCTGACCCAGCCTTTGCTCGACCGCTTGCCCCAGCTAACCGTCGTCGAGATCGACCGCGACCTGGCGGCGCGCCTGCGCCAGCGCCATGCGCCCGAGCGCCTGCGCGTGGTCGAAGCCGACGCCCTGACGGTAGACTTCAGCCAGTTCGGGCAAGACGTACGCGTGGTCGGCAACTTGCCGTACAACATTTCCAGCCCTTTGCTATTCCATTTGATGGACTTCACCGCCTGCGTGCGCGACCAGCATTTCATGCTGCAGCGTGAGGTCATCGACCGCATGGTGGCCGAGCCGGGCTCGGCCGATTACGGCCGGCTGTCGGTCATGCTGCAGTCGCGCTACCAGATGAACAAGCTGTTCGACGTACCGCCCGAGGCGTTCGACCCGCCGCCCAAGGTAGTGTCGGCGGTGGTGCGCATGGAGCCTTTACCCGAGAGCCATCCGCGCGCGAAGAATGAGGCCTTGTTCGCTCAACTGGCGGCGCGCGCTTTTGCGCAGCGGCGCAAGATGCTGCGCCGGTCGCTGGGGGATTGGGCGGGGCTGCTGGATTGGGAAGCCGCGGGGGTCGAGCCTACGGCGCGTGCGGAGACGCTTAGTGTGGCGCAGTTCATTGCGTTGGCGGATCAGTTGCATGAGGCGGGAGTCAAGGGCTGATTTTGCGCTCTTGAGATGTGTGGTGCTGACTCGCGGGGTGGACAGTCCCCCGGACTGTCCACAAGCGTCCCGCTCAAACAGTCACCCGCTTGCACCCCCAGCCCGGCCACGGCCTACGGCACCCTCCAATGTTCCCGAAGCGGCCTCCCCGCCCGCGCCGCACTCACAGCGGCGGCTGTTGTGGGTTCAGGGAGAGGTTGCAGGTTCGAGCAATGAGTTTCTAGCGTTGTCATTGCATGGATTCGCCCTGGCCAAGGCGTCGGATCGCCACGCTGGCATCCGACTGGTTGAACCTACGTCGCTTATACCAACTGAGATACCGGCACGGCCTTCACTTCAAGATGGCGCAAGCATGGCGGAGGCGGTGGTGCTGTTGCGCACTGTTGGAGTGCCCTGCCCAAGCGGATGGGAAGGGAGGCGCGAAGGCGCCGGACGACCGAGCGATGGGTTGCCGCCGGTTTTACGGAACGTAGGTTCCGTAAAACCAAGGACAGGGTCGACCAGTGCGCAACAGCACCACCGCCTCCGCCATGCGACAACGAAGCATCAACGCGGCAGTACCGAAGTGTCGACGCAACCGCTAATGAAGCGTTAAGCAGCTTCATTGAAGCGTCAACGCGACGTCAACAAAGCACGGCAATGCGCTTCATCAACCAAAAAACCAATAGCAAACCAGAATAGCCGCCACGACCCCGACGACATCCGCCGCCAGCGCGCAACTTACCGCATGGCGGGTACGTTGGATACCGACGGCGCCGAAATACACCGCCAGCACGTAGAAAGTGGTTTCCGTACTTCCCTGAACCGTGGCAGCCAGCAAGGCCGGGAAGCTGTCCACCCCGAAATGCTGCATGGTCTCTATCATCATCGCGCGCGCCGCGCTGCCCGAGAAGGGCTTGACCAAAGCGGTCGGCAGGGCGTCAACGAAGCGCACGTCCAGGTTGAGTGCCTGAGCGAGCCAGCGTATGCCTTCCAACGCGACGTCCAGCGCCCCGGAGGCGCGCAGCGCGCCGATGGCGCACAGCATGGCTACAAGATAGGGCAGCAACTGCTTGCCTATCTCGAAGCCCTCTTTCGCGCCTTCGACGAAAGCCTCGTAGACGGCCACCTTCTTGATCGCGCCGGCTATCAGGAAGACGACGATGATGCCGAACAGTACTACGTTGCCCAGCACCGACGAAAGCGCGCTGATGGCGGCCGTGGTCAGCGTGGCCAACAGGGCCATGAAGCTGCCCAGCGCCAGAATGATACCGCCCAGCCACAGCAGCACCACCGGGTCGAGAATGCGCAGGCGCTGCACCACCGCCACCAGCAGCAGCGCGAACAGCGACGAAATGGTGGTGGCCAGCAGGATGGGCAGGAACACCAGGGTGGGGTCCGGCGCGCCTTGCTGGGCGCGGTACATGAAGATGGTGACGGGCAGCAGCGTCAGCGACGACGCGTTCAGCACCAGGAACAGGATTTGCGCATTGGTGGCCGTGCCGGGCGTGGGGTTGAGCGATTGCAGCGCGCGCATGGCGCGCAGGCCGATGGGGGTGGCGGCGTTGTCCAGCCCCAGCCCGTTGGCCGCGAAGTTGAGCGTGATGAGTCCTATGGCGTCGTGCCCGGCCGGCACCTCCGGCATCAGCCGCCGGAACAGCGGCGTCAGCAGGCGGGACAGATGCTGTATCAAGCCCGCCTGTTCGGCGATGCGCAGAAAGCCCAGCCACAAGGTCAGGGTGCCGAACAGCAGCAGCATGATCTCGACGGAGAGCTTGGCCATGTCGAACAGGCTGAGCACGATGCGCGAGAAAACGGCGGTATCTTGCAGGAAGACGAGCTGCACCAGCCCGGAGAGTGCGGCGACGAGAAAGAAAGCCAGCCAGAGGACGTTGAGCATGATGGGCGCGCGGCCTTTAGTCTTTTTGGGTTCCCGACTGGATCAGTTCGACCTTGTAGCCATCGGGGTCTTCGACGAAGGCGATGACGGTTTGGCCGTGCTTCATGGGGCCGGCCTCGCGCACCACGCGCCCGCCTTTTTCCTTGATCAGCCTACAGGCCTCGTAGGCGTCCTCGACCGCGATGGCGATGTGGCCGTAGGCCGTGCCCAGATCGTATTCGGCGGTGTCCCAGTTGTGGGTCAGCTCCAGCACCGTGCCTTCGCTTTCTTCCACGTAGCCCAGAAAAGCCAGTGTAAAGCGGCCGTCGGGATAATCTTTGCGGCGCAGGACGCGCATGCCCAGCACCTGGGTGTAGAAGTCGATGGAACGGTCGAGGTTGCCGACGCGCAGCATGGTGTGCAGCAGTCTCATGTCAGGTTTCTCCGAAAAATGCGTTCGCGTTGCCTCTCGGGCTTTGCGCCTTGGAGCGGCTCGGCGCTAAAAACAGTGCACAGGGATTGTAGTGCCTTGCGTGGGCGCGTGAGGCGAAGCCGAGGCGGCTCGGCGCTCACAGCAAGGGCAGCGTGGCCGGATGATGGTTGCGCAGGGTCTGGCGCGCGGATTCGAAGCCGGGCATCAGGCGCTCGACCTCTTGCCAGAACGCGGGGCCGTGGTGCAGATGGCGCAGATGCGCGACTTCGTGCGCCACGACGTAATCGATGACCACGGGCTCGAAATGAATGAGCCGCCAGTTGAGCATGATGTTGCCGTCGCTGTTGCACGAGCCCCAGCGGGTGTTGGCGGATGACAGCCGCCAGCGCTGCATGACGGCGCCGCCGTGTTGCAGGAAGTGCTGCAGGCGCCGGTCGAACCACAGCCGCGCCATGGATTGCAGCCAGGTGTGCACGGTGTCGCGCACGCGGGTTTGGTCGGCGTCGGCGGGCAGCGCCAGGCACAGGTTCTGGCCCGCTTGCGGCGCCATGGCGTCGCCGTCGAACTGATGGCCGTGGCCGCCGTGGCCCAGGCGCAGCACGATGGGCTGGCCCATGTACGGTACGCGGCCGCCTTCGCGCCATTGGGTTTCCGCAATCGCCAACTGCTGCTGGCGTTGATGGCGCTGGCGCATTTTGTCCAGCAGCCAGCGCGCCTTCTCGCGCACCGCGCCGTCTACCTGGGCCAGGGTGACCCATTTGGGCGCGGTGACCACGATGCCGTCGTCGCCCACCGTCAAGCCTATGCTGTTGCGGCGCGAGCGGCGCAGGACGAAACCGATGGGTTGGTGCGGCGTCTCGACTTCGCGCCAGCGCGTGCCGGGCGCGAGCTCCGCAGGGCAGGCGATGGGGACGGGCGCCTGTGCGGCGTCGCGCACGGGTGCTACGGGGCGAGGGAGCGGCGCGGGCGTCTCGGGCCGGTCGTCAAACAGCGCCAGTTGTTCGGACGGTGACAGGCTCATGATGCTCCGGGTTCAGGCGCTGCATTTCCTGCTCTATCCAGGCGCGCACCTCTTGGTTGATGGCGTCGGCGGTTTTACCTTCGGTGTGGATCAGCGGCCCGATGGAAACGGTGACCAAGCCCGGCTTTTTGACGAAGGCATTGCGGGGCCAGCATTCCCCGGCGTTGTGGGCGATGGGGATGACGGGCGCGCCGGTGCGTTCGGCCAGCTTGGCGCCGCCCGCCTTGAAGCGCCCCATCCGGCCCGGCGGCACGCGCGTGCCTTCGGGAAAGAGCGTGGGCCAGCGGCCTTCGTCCAGGCGCTTGCGGCCGATGCGCACGACCTGCTCGAAGGCGTCCTTGCCCTTGCTGCGGTTGATGGGAATCATGCGCAGCGTGGCCAGGCCCCAGCCGAAAAACGGAATGTAATGCAGTTCTTTTTTGTAGACGAAGCAGGCTTCGCGCGGCAGATAGGCCGGCAGGAACAGGGTTTCCCAGGCGGACTGGTGCTTGGCCAGCACGATGGCGGGGCTGTCGGGAAAGTTTTCGGCGCCGATGACGCGCCAGCGTATGCCGACGATGACGCGCGCGCCCCAGATGGCCAGGCGCGCCCAGCCGATGGTCATGTGGTAGCGCTGCTTCTGGGGCAAGGGCGCCCACAGCAGGCTGAGCACGGCGTAGGGGATGACCGTAATGGTCAGGAACAGCATGTACAGCAGGGAGCGCAGAAAAGCCATGGTCAGGCTCCCAGCCAGCGTTCGACGGCCTCGGCCAGCGAGGCGGCCACTTGCGTGCCCGGCGGCAGATTGCCGGCGTCCAGCGTCTTCTGGCCGTTGCCGGTGAGCACCAGCCAGGGCTGGCAGCCCGCGGCGGCCGCGGCTTGCAGGTCGCGCAGGGAGTCTCCCACCACGGGCACCTGGGTCAGGTCGAGATCGAAGCGGTAGCCGATTTCGTGCAGCATGCCGGGCTTGGGCTTGCGGCAGTCGCAGCCGTCGTCCGGCCCGTGCGGACACAGGAAGATGGCGTCCACGTGCCCGCCCAGGGGAATGAGTTCGTGGCGCATCTTGGCGTGGATGGCGTTCAGGGTCTCGATGCTGAACAGGCCGCGCGCCAGGCCCGACTGGTTGCTGGCCAGCACCACGCGCCAGCCCGCCTGGGTAAGGCGGGCGATGGCTTCCAGGCTGCCGGGCAGCGCCACCCATTCGTCGGGGCTTTTGACGAATGCGGGGCTGTCATAGTTGATGACGCCGTCCCGGTCGAGGATGGCGCACTTCAAGAGGCCAGCCTCGAAATGTCGGCCACCTGGTTCATCATGCCGTGCAGGCGGGCCAGCAGGGCCAGGCGGTTGGCGCGGACGGCGGGGTCTTCGGCCATCACCATGACGTCGTTGAAGAAGGCGTCCACCGCTTGCCGGGCGTTGGCCAGCGTGGCCAGGCTGGCGGCGAAGTCGCCGTTTTGCAGTTGGGCCTGGGCCTGCGGCGCCAGCGTGTCTATGGCCTGGGCCAGGGCTTGTTCGGCGGGTTCCTGCAGGCGGGCGGTATCGACGCTGCCGAGCGCTTCGTCGGTTTTCTTGAGCAGATTGCTGATGCGTTTGTTGGCCGCGGCCAGACTGGCCGATTCGGCTTGCCGGGCGAAGGCTTCGCAGGCCTGCACGCGGGCGCGCACTTCGTGCAGCGCGGGGCGCAGGGCCAGCACGGCGTCCACGCTTTGGCGGTCGTGGCTGGTGTTGAGCTGGTTGCGATAGCGTTCGAAGATGAAGTCGCGCACTTCGTCCAGCGTGCCCTCGGGCAGCACGCCGGCCTCGAAGGTGCCGGCGGCCGCTTGCAGCAGCGCGTCCAGTGTCAGGCGGCCGTCGTCGGGCACGGGCAGATAGCCGCCGGCGGCCAGTTGTTCGAAGGCGCTGATCAGCCCCAGCGCGGCGCGGCGCAGCGCGTAGGGGTCTCGTTCGCCGGTGGGCGCCAGGCCTATGCCCCAGATGCCGACCAGGGTTTCGGCGCGTTCGGCCATGAATAGGATGGCGGCGGTCAGCGTGCCGGCGGCGATGGGCTCGTCCAGGCGGATGCGGTATTGGTCGCGCAGGGCGCGCACCACTTGCGGGTCTTCGCCGTCGGCCTGGGCGTAGTAGGCGCCCATGATGCCTTGCAGTTCGGGGAACTCGGCCACCATGCCGGTGTTCAGGTCGGCCTTGGCCAGCTGCGCGGCGCGCTCGGCCAGCGCGGTGTCGGCGCCCAGCCGTTCGGCCAGGAAGCGCGCCACCTGGGCGATGCGCTGCGTGCGCACCAATTGCGAGCCCAGCTTGTTGTGGTAGACGCTCTCGGCCAGCGCGGGGATGCGCTCGGCCAGCGGCTGCTTGCGGTCGGTGTCGAAGAAGAATTGCGCGTCGGCCAGGCGCGGGCGCACCACGCGTTCGTTGCCTTCGACGATGTTGTGCGGGTCGTCGACCTGCATGTTGCTGACGATGAGGAAACGGTGCGTGAGCTTGCCGCTGGCCGGGTCGAACAGCGGGAAGTATTTCTGGTTCAGGCGCATCGTCAGGATCAGGCATTCCGGCGGGACGCCGAGAAAGCCTTCGTCGAACTGGCCGACGTAGACCACCGGCCACTCGACCAGCGCGGTCACTTCGTCGAGCAGGGCCTCGACTTCGGGGCCTTCGCCTATGGTGGCTTGCAGCTTGCCCGCGTGCTCTGCCAATTGGGCGGCGATGTTGTCGCGGCGCTGCGCGAAAGAGGGGATGACCTTGCCGGCGCTGCCGAGCTGCGCGGCATAGTCGCCGGTTTGCGCCAGGCTGAGGGCGTCGGGCGCCAGGAAGCGGTGGCCTTGCGTCAGGCGGCCGGCTCGCAGGCCCAGCGCCTGCACGGGCACGACTTCATCGCCCCACAAGGCGGCCAGGCGATGCGCGGGGCGCACGAACTTGACCGTGGTGACGCCGTCGGCCAACTGGTATTGCATGACCTTGGGGATGGGCAGCTTGGCGATGGCGTCGTCCAGCGCCTGCTGTAGGCCCTCGGCCAGCGCGGCGCCGGGCGCCACGCCCTTGGCGTACAGGTATTCCTGCTTGCCGTCGGATTCGCGCGCCAGGTCGGCGGCGCCCAGGTGTTCCCAGCCCTTGGCGGCCAGCTTCTTCTGCAGCGCGGGCGTGGGCCGGCCGTCGGTGTCCAGGCCTACTTTCACCGGCATCAGTTTTTCGGAATAGCTTTGCTCGGGCGCCTGGCCGCGCACGGCGGACAGCAGCACGGCCAGGCGGCGCGGCGTGGCGTAGTCCTGGCATTGGCAGCCGTCTTCCAGCAGGTTCAGGCCGGCCAGCGTGTCGCGCAATTGGTGGGCGAAAGCCTGGCCCAGGCGGTTGAGCGCCTTGGGCGGCAGTTCTTCGGTAAGCAGTTCGACCAGCAGGGGACGCGTGTTGCTCATCATGCGGCCTCCGTGCGGCGCAGCATGGGAAAGCCCAGTTTTTCGCGTGAATCGTAGTAGGCCTGCGCGACGGCGCGCGACAGCTTGCGGATGCGGCCGATGTAGGCGGCGCGCTCGGTGACGCTGATGGCGCCGCGGGCGTCCAGCATATTGAAGGTGTGGGCGGCTTTCAGGGTGGCCTCGTAGGCGGGCAGGGCCAGCGGCACGTCGATCAGCCGCGTGGCTTCCGCCTCGTAATCGTTGAAATGCGCGAACAGCATGGTGGTGGAGGCGTGTTCGAAGTTATAGGTGGATTGTTCGACTTCGTTCTGGTGGAAAACGTCGCGGTACAGCACCTGGCTGCCGTCGTCGCGGGTGGTCCAGACCAGGTCGTAGACGCTTTCCACGCCTTGCAGGTACATGGCCAGGCGTTCCAGGCCGTAGGTGATTTCGCCCATGACGGGGTGGCAGTCCAGGCCGCCGACCTGCTGGAAGTAGGTGAATTGCGTGACTTCCATGCCGTTCAGCCAGACTTCCCAGCCCAGGCCCCAGGCGCCCAGCGTGGGGTTTTCCCAGTCGTCCTCGACGAAGCGGATGTCGTGTTCCTTGGGGTTGATGCCCAGCGCCTGCAGCGAGGCGATGTACAGGTCGAGAATCTCGGGCGGCGCGGGCTTGAGCACGACTTGGTACTGATAGTAGTGCTGCAGGCGGTTGGGGTTGTCGCCGTAGCGGCCGTCCTTGGGGCGGCGCGAGGGCTGCACGTAGGCGGCGCGCCAGGGTTCGGGCCCGATGGCGCGCAGGAACGTGGCGGTATGCGAGGTGCCCGCACCGACTTCCATGTCGTAGGGTTGCAGCAGGGCACAGCCTTGCTTGTCCCAGTACTGTTGCAGGGTCAGGATGATTTGCTGGAAAGTAAGCATGCGCGAAGAAGGATGGCCAGAAGTCGCAAAATCCCTCGATTTTACCGTGGATTGCCGGGTGGCCGGTCGGAGGGGCCGGTGGGCTGGACGTCGGGCTATTACGGAGGGGCGGCTTTTTCTGGTTGCTTTATAGTTTAATGGTTCATGTTTCTACTAATTCACGGAAATTCCCGGAGGCACATCCATGTCCGAACTGGTCAAGACCGAACTCAATGATGGCGTTCTGCTCATCACCATCAACCGCCCCGAGGCGCGCAACGCCATCAACTACGAGACGGCTCATGCCATGGCCGCCGTGTTCGAGCGCATGGACGAGGACGACGAGGTGGTGCTTGGCATTCTCACGGGCGCCGGCGGCACGTTTTCGGCGGGGATGGACCTGAAGGCCTTCGCGGCCACGGGCCAGCGGCCGCTGGTCGAGGGGCGCGGGCTGGGCGGGCTGTGCGAGAAGCAGCCGCGCAAGCCGCTGATCGCGGCGGTGGAAGGCTATGCGCTGGCGGGCGGCTGCGAGCTGGCGCTGGCTTGCGACATGATCGTGGCCTCCAAGGAGGCCAAGTTCGGCCTGCCGGAGACCAAGCGCGGCCTGATTCCCAGTTCGGGCGGCATGCTGCGTTTGCCTTACCGCATTCCCTACCACGTGGCGATGGAGGTGATTCTGACGGGCGATATGTTCAGCGCCGAGCGGGCCTACCATTTCGGCATGGTCAATCGCCTGGTCGAGCCGGGCCAGGCCGTTGAAGGCGCGTTGGAGCTGGGCCGCGCGATTGCGCAGAACGGGCCGATGGCGGTGCAGATGGCCAAGGAGATCGTCAAGCTGTCGCGCGACTGGCGCCAGGACGAGATGTTCGACTTGCAGCGTCCGCGTGTCACCAAGGTGTTTACGTCGGCCGACGCCAAGGAAGGCGCCACGGCGTTTGCCGAGAAGCGCAAGCCGGTTTGGCAAGGAAAGTGATGCTCGGCTGATTGAGTTTCTCATTCGAAAAGAAAGGCGGAGCGGTTGGCCGCCTTTTTTGATGTGTGCAATTACCCAATAACATTCACCACAACAATCAGGCACATAGCAGTCTCTGGGCGATGGCACAGGCCCTTTGCCGGACGTTGGCGGGAGAGCCAGGCGCCGCTGAAGGCAGCGCGAAGGCGCGGACGAAGCGGACAGGCGGGTCCGAAGGACCGACCGACTCCGACCGGCAAAGGGCCTGTGCCATCGCCCAGAGACGTCTTAAAAACGCAAGTCGATACTACCTGGGTAGTAGCTCCGTTGTCGCCTTGCGGGGGCGGGGGTGTCCGCTTGGCACTGGTCACCCCTGTCCTTGAATTTCCGGAACCTGCGTTCCAGAAATTCGGCGGCAACCCTCGTACGCTCGTCCGGCACGTTCGTGCCTCCCTTCGCGCCAACTCGGGCAGGAGATCCAACAGTGCCAAGCGGACACCCCCGCCCCGGCAAGGCTGAGGGCATCTCAAGTTTGGGGGCCGTGCTGGCATCGCCAGTAGGGGTTTGCATGTCTTGGCGGACGGAAAGTAGTAGTATTAGCGCGGCGCTTGGCGTGTATCGGCCTTTGATTTTCTTTGGGATTCTTCATCTCAAGATGGCCTGCATGTTTCTTGGAGCGCCAATTTGTTTGATGCCGGGTCGCCCGTAAGGCAAAGCGCTCTCTGAAGAGCGCAAGCCGAAGGCGCAGCGCGGCGTTTTTTTGTCGCCGGGCCGCTCCCAAGGCAAAAAGCGCCCCCTTGGGGGGCAGCAAGCCGAAGGCGCAGCGTGGGGGCTTTTTTTGCCATCTTCAGATAAGCGAATCATGACGACCGTTATCCAAGAAGCCGACCTCATCGCGTCGATTGCCGATGCCGTTCAGTTCATCAGCTACTACCATCCCGCCGACTACATCCGCCATCTGGCGCGGGCCTACGAGCGCGAGCAGAACCCGGCGGCCAAAGACGCCATCGCCCAGATCCTGACGAACTCGCGCATGTGCGCGCAGGGGCATCGGCCTATCTGCCAGGACACGGGCATCGTCAACGTATTTCTCAAGCTGGGCATCAATGCCCGCCTGAACCTCGACCGCAGCCTGCAGGAAACCTGTGACGAGGGCGTGCGCCGGGGCTATACCAACCCGGACAACCCCTTGCGCGCCTCGGTGCTGGACGACCCGCTGTTCGCGCGGCGCAATACCAAGGACAACACGCCCTGTATTGTGCACATCGAGCTGGTGGAAGGCGACAAGCTCGATGTGCAGGTGGCGGCCAAGGGCGGCGGTTCCGAGAACAAGACCAAGTTCGTCATGCTCAACCCCAGCGATTCGCTGGTGGATTGGGTGCTCAAGACCGTGCCGACCATGGGCGCGGGCTGGTGTCCGCCGGGCATGCTGGGCATAGGCGTGGGCGGCACGGCCGAGAAAGCCATGCTGATGGCCAAGCAGGCGCTGATGGACGACATCGACATGTTCGAGCTGCTGCAGCGCGGCCCGCAGAACAAGCTGGAAGAGCTGCGCATCGAGCTGTACGAAAAGGTCAACGCGCTGGGCATAGGCGCGCAGGGCCTGGGCGGGCTGACCACGG
Source organism: uncultured Burkholderiaceae bacterium (assembly GCA_934525625.1). Taxonomy (GTDB): domain Bacteria; phylum Pseudomonadota; class Gammaproteobacteria; order Burkholderiales; family Burkholderiaceae_B; genus Mesopusillimonas. Next base: position 144,986 of record CAKSZL010000005.1, on the reverse strand, counting down.
TGCTGGACGTCAAGATCAATACCTTCCCCACCCACGCCGCCTCCAAGCCGGTGGCGATGATTCCCAACTGCGCGGCCACGCGCCACGTGCATTTCACGCTGGACGGCTCCGGCCCCGCGCAGTTGGAACCGCCTGCGCTGTCCGATTGGCCCGACGTCAACTGGACGCCTAACTACCAGCAGTCGCTGCAAGTAGACTTGAACACGCTCACCAAGGAACAAGTGGCGAGCTGGAAGCCCGGCCAGACTTTGCTTCTGTCCGGCAAGATGCTGACCGGCCGCGACGCCGCGCACAAGCGCATTCAAGACATGCTGGCGCGCGGCGAGCAACTGCCCGTCGATTTCACCAACCGCGTCATTTACTACGTGGGCCCGGTCGACCCCATCGAGGGCGAAGCCGTGGGCCCCGCCGGCCCCACGACGGCCACGCGCATGGACAAGTTCACCGAGATGATGCTGGCCAGCACCGGCCTGATCTCCATGATAGGCAAGGCCGAGCGCGGTCCGGTCGCCATCGAGGCCATCCGCAAGCACGAATCGGCCTACCTGATGGCCGTGGGCGGCGCGGCCTACCTGGTTTCCAAGGCCATACGCGAAGCGCGCGTGGTGGGCTTCGAAGACCTGGGCATGGAAGCCATCTACGAGTTCGAGGTGAAGGACATGCCGGTGACGGTGGCGGTGGATGCGCGCGGCGAGTCCGTGCACGACACCGGCCCGCGCCACTGGAAGCTGCAGATCGAAAAGCTGGCGGCGGAAAGCGCCTGATCTTGCCGCACTCGCGCCGCCCGGTTCGCTGGGCGGCGAGCGGCCCGCCTGCAATTGGGGGTGCCGCGCCTTGAGGGTTTTCTTGCGCGTTGAGGCAAGCGGGCTTTACGACGAGCCTTGCCCGGCTGCCTCCGTATCTTTAAAGAGCGGTGAGCTTTTCCAGCTTCTGCCCGGCGCAGGCCGCTATCAGTTCGGGCAGGCCGCCTTGCGCCAGCGGCAGATGCGGCGCGAGGTCTTGCAGCGGGCGCAGCACGAAAGCGCGTTCGTGCATGCGCGGGTGGGGCACCGTCAGCCTGGGAGTATCTATGCGCTGGTCGCCGTACAGCAGTAGGTCGAGATCCAGCGTGCGCGGGGCGTTGCGGTAGGGGCGTTCGCGGCCATGGGCCAGCTCTATGGCTTGCAGCCGATCGAGCAGGGCTTCGGCCTGCAGGCTGGTATGCAGGCGCGCCACGGCGTTGATGTAGTCGGGGCCGCCGGCGTCCACCGGCGCGCTGCGGTATAGCGGCGAGAGCACCAGGCCGCGTATGCCCGGCGTGCCAGCCAGTTCGCAGGCGGCTTGCGCCAATGTTTGGCGGGCCTGGCCCAGATTGGCGCCCATGCCGACGTAGGCGATGATGTTCATCATGGCAATGGCCTGCATTCCGTTGCAGCGTTGCGCCGCCTCACAAGCGTTTCAGCTTTGCGTCGTCGGCGCGGGCCGGGTGCGCGGGCGACGGCGGCGGCGCCGGGTGCGGCTGCCGCCCTCGCGCGAGCCGGCGGGCTGCTGGTAGTTTTCTATCAGTTCGGCACGGCTGTCGTAATCGGCGTTGGCCAGATCCATCCACCATTGCGCCTGCACGCTGTCCACCTCGCGGGCCTCGGCGCGCAGTTGCAGGAAGTCCACGGCGGCGCGAAAGCGCGGCTGTTCTATCATGCGCCAGATGGCGCGCGGCGTGGCGCGTTCGAAGCGCGGCTGCATCAGCCAGATTTCGCGCATGTCGGCCTGGTAGCGTCGGTGTATGGACAGCGACTGCTTGCGGTCTTCGAGCACGTCGTCCACGGCCTGCATCAGCGCCTGCTGGCGCGGCTCGCCTTCGGCCTCGCGCGCCTGCCAGCGCTGGTTGACGAGCTTCCACAGCAGGCTGGCGAACAGATAGCTGGGGCTGGTGGACTTGCCCGCATGGATGCGCGCATCGGTGCGGTTCAAGGCCATGTCGACGAAGGCGGCGCCCTCGGGCTGGGACATCACGGTTTCGATTTGCGGCAGCAGATAGCGCAGCAGGCCTAGTTCGCGGGTCTGCTGCAGGCACTGCATGGCGCGCCCGCAGGTCAGCAGCTTGAGCATCTCGTCGAACAGGCGCGAGGAAGGCACGTTGGCCAGCAGCGGGGCCAGCTCGCGTATGGGGGCCAGCGTGGCCGGCGCGATGATGCCGTCCAGCTTGGAAGCGAAGCGCACCGCGCGCAGCATGCGCACCGGGTCTTCGCGGTAGCGCACGGCGGGGTCGCCTATCATGCGCACGGTGCGTTTCTTCAGATCGTTGACGCCCTGGTGGAAGTCTATGACTTCTTCCTTCAGCGGGTCGTAGTACAAGGCGTTCAGGGTGAAGTCGCGCCGCACGGCGTCTTGTTCGTGGGTGCCGTACAGGTTGTCGCTGATGATACGGCCGTGTTCGTCGGTGTCCTCGCCCTGGTCGGCGGGGGCGCGAAAGGTGGAGGTTTCGATGATTTCCTGCCCGAACACGATGTGCACCAGCTTGAAGCGGCGGCCGATGATGCGTGCGCGGCGGAACAGCGGGCGTATCTGTTCAGGCGTGGCGTTGGTGGCGACGTCGAAATCCTTGGGCACCAGACCGACGATGAGGTCGCGCACCGCGCCGCCCACGATGTAGGCCTTGAAGCCGTGCTGGCTCAGCACTTCGCAGACCTTGGCGGCATGGCGCGAGACGTTGCGCTTGTCTATGCCGTGCTGGCTCGCGTGAAACAATTGCGGGCCGCGCTTGCGCGAGGGCAGCAGGCGGGAGACGAAGTTTTTTATTGTTGCCGTAACCATTTGTCTTGGGGCCTTAGGATTTTGCGTCTTGGGTGGCGTCGAACAGATCCAGGATATGCCAGCCGCGCTCCTGGGCGATCTGGCGCAGGCCCGGGCTGGGGTTGGTGGCTATGGGGTGGGTGACGACTTCCAGCAGCGGCAGGTCGTTGACGGAGTCGCTGTAGAAGTAGCTGCGCTCGAAGTGGCTGAGCGTCAGCCCCATGCCGGCCAGCCAGGCTTGCACGCGCGTGACCTTGCCTTCCTTGAAGCTGGGCACGCCTTCGATGGCGCCGGTGTAGCGGCCGTTGCGCCATGCCGGCACCATGCCGATCAGGTGCGGGACGTTGAAGGCCCGGGCGATGGGCGCGGTGACGAAGACGTTGGTGGCGGTGACGATGGCGCACAGGTCGCCGTGGCGCAGGTGCTCGTTCACGAGTTCGGTGGCTTGCGGCAGGATGCCGGGGCGCACCACCTCTTGCATATAGGATTCGTGCCAGGCGGCCAGGTCGACCGGGTCGGCGGCGGCCAGCAGGCCCAGCATGAATTCGGCGGCCTCCTGGGCGCTGAGTTCACCGGCGTTGTAGCGGTGCATGAGGTCGTCGTTGCGGCGCCGGGCCTGCTCGGGGTCGCCGGCGCGGCCGGTGCGGGCCAGGTAGTCGGCCCATTGATAGTCGCTATCCAGCGGCAGCAGGGTGTGGTCCAGGTCGAACAGGGCGAGTCGTTTTGCTTGTGTCATGCCGAATCAGAATCAGGGGAGGCCGGCGGCTCGTTTGCCAGCAGTTCCCGAAGCAGGGGAAGCGTGATGGCGCGATGGCGTGCCAGGGAATAGCGGTCCAGGGCGTCAATCAGCGCGGTGAGCTGGCTCATGTCGCGCGAATAATGGGTCAGTATCCAGGCGACGACTTCCGGCCCCAGGCGCAAACCGCGCTGCTGCGCCTGGCCGGCCATGGCCGTGGCGCGATCCTCGTCGGACAACTGCTCCAGGCGGAAGATCAGATCCCAGCCCAGCCGGGTGCGCAGGTCTTCGCGCAGCGGCATGCCCATGGGCGATTGGTCGCCCGCCAGAAGCAAGGCGAAGGCATGCGCGCCGCCGGCTGTTTCGCGCCAACGATTGTACAAGGTAAAAAGAGCGGCCTGACGCGCGTCGTCCAGGCGGTGCACGTCGTCCACCGCGATCAGTTGGACGGGCTCGGCTTCGCCGCGGGCCAGGGCGGCATACCGCGCGGCGTCGGCGCCGGCATCCAGGTAAAGGCCGGGCGTCTGGGCGCACAGCGCACGCAGCAGATGGGTGCGTCCGCAGCCGCTGGGCCCCCAGAGATACAGGGCGCGCCCGGGCTGCAACTGGCGCAGCGCGTCCAGCGCGGCGGCGTTACGGCCTTCGACGAAACTGGAAAGCGTGGGGTCGGGGATGGCTGGCAGGTCGAGTATCAGTTGTCGAGTCATGCGTGGCTTCAAGGCACATACAGGCACATACCCAAAAAGCGTAAAATGCGCCTTTATCCAAAGTTCAACCTGCAATTCTTGCATATCTTACGGTTTTTCTCATGGCGCAAAAGCAATCCACTTCCTTGACCTATCGCGACGCGGGCGTCGATATCGATGCCGGCGAGGCTTTGGTGGATAGAATCAAGCCGCTTGCGGCCCGTACCATGCGGGCCGGCGTGCTCAACGGCATAGGCGGCTTCGGCGCCTTGTTCGAAATGCCCAAAGGCCTGCGCGAGCCCGTGCTGGTGTCCGGCACCGACGGCGTGGGCACCAAGCTGCGCCTGGCCTTCGAGTGGCAGCGCCACGACACCGTGGGCATCGACCTGGTGGCCATGAGCGTCAACGACATCCTGGTGCAGGGCGCCGAGCCCCTGTTCTTCCTGGATTACTTCGCCTGCGGCAAGCTGTCGGTGGACACCGCCGCCCAAGTCGTGGGCGGCATCGCCAAAGGCTGCGAGCTGTCCGGCTGCGCGCTCATCGGCGGCGAAACCGCCGAAATGCCCGGCATGTACCCCGAAGGCGAATACGACCTGGCCGGCTTCGCCGTCGGCGTCGCCGAAAAATCCGAACTCATAGACGGCCGGAGCATCGTACCCGGCGACGTGCTGCTGGGCCTGGCTTCCAGCGGCGCGCACTCCAACGGCTTCTCGCTGCTGCGCAAAATTCTGGAGCACGCCGGCGCCAAGCCCGATCAAGACTTCCACGGCCAGCCCCTGGCCGACGTCGTCATGGCGCCCACGCACATCTACGTCAAGCCCATGCTGGCGGCGCTGAAGGCGCACGGCCGCGCCATCAAGGGCATGGCGCACATCACCGGTGGCGGCCTGCTCGACAACGTGCCGCGCGTGCTGCCGGCCAACGTCCAGGCCCGCATCCACCGCGACGCCTGGACGCTGCCCGCGCTGTTCGCCTGGCTGCAGCAAAACGGCGGCGTCGCCGACGCCGAAATGCATCGCGTCTTCAACTGCGGCATAGGCATGGTGGTGGCGGTCGAAGCCGGCCAGGCCGACGCCATCGCGCAAACGCTGCAGGCGCAGGGCGAGACAGTGTACCGTCTGGGCGAAGTCGTGGAGCGGCCCGGCCAAGACGCCGCTCAAGTGGATGTTGTTTGATGTTGTCTGCTGCGTTGGGTTTGTGTTCTTGAGCCGGTCGAGAGCCGGTGCGGGCTTGTCCGCGCCAGCGGCCGGTCGGGCGGCCCCGCTGCGCGGGGCTTCCCGCGTCTACCTCGTACGTGCGGGCGGCGAAAGAACTCGCCCTCAGCGCTGCGCGCTTGCGGTGCTCGGGCAGCTTTCGCCGACTGCCCCCGCACTGCCTTCGGTAGCCCGCGGCGCCCTCCAACGGCCGCTGGCGCGGACAAGCCCGCACCGGCTCTCGGCCTCAGTGTTGAGAAGCGTGTAAGCACTTAAACCAAAATTGCTCTAGCCCCCGACGGGCGGCACCCCGGTCCCAGCCCAAGCAGTCTCCGGGCGAGGGGCAGGCCTGTCGTCGGACGTTGGCGGGAGAGCCAGGCGCCGCTGAAGGCAGCGCGTAGGCGCGGACGAAGCGGACAGGCGGGTGCGAAGGACCGACCGACTCCGACCGACGACAGGCCTGCCTCTCGCCCGGAGGCCTCTAAAGAACCCCCAGCATTCCTTAAGTACCCCAGCAGTACCCAAGCTCTCAAGCAGCCCAGGCCAGAACGCCAAAAAAGCAGCCTAGACTACCCTAATTCCGGCCACCAGCGCGCCGCTTCGCGCAGCACCCGTTGCGGCGCATCCGGCTCCAAGCTATCCACCACCACCCGCTCCGGCTGGCTGCGCAGCCAGGTCAGCTGGCGCTTGGCCAACTGGCGCGTGGCGGCGATGGCTTGCTCCACCGCCATATCCAAATCGACCTCCCCCTCCAGATGCTGCCATAGCTGCCTGTACCCCACGCAGCGTATGGAAGGCAGGCCCGCATGTAGATCTTTGCGCGCATGCAGCCGCCGCACTTCGTCCAGCAAGCCGTCTCGCATCATCTGCATGAAACGCCCCGCGATACGCTCGTGCAGCACGGCGCGGTCGCTGGGCTCCAGGCTGATCGTCACGTAGTCGTATGGTGCATCGATGCGGCTGGCCTGCTGGCGCGCCAGCCATTGCGACATCGGAATGCCCGACACCTGGTAGATCTCCAGCGCGCGCTGCAGGCGCTGGCTGTCGTGCGGCGCCAGGCGCGAAGCGGTGGCCGGGTCCACGCGCATCAGTTCCTGGTGCATGGCCGGCCAGCCCTGTTCGCGCGCCTGCTGTTCTATGCGCCGGCGGGTTTGCGGATCGGCCTGGGGCAGATCGGCCAGGCCGTCGCGCAAGGCCTTGAAATACATCATGGTGCCGCCGCACAGCACGGGCAGATGGCCGCGCGCCAGAATGCCGGCGATGCTGTGTTCGGCATCGCGCACGAACTCGGCCACCGAATAGGTTTCGGATGGGTCGAGGATGTCGATGAGGTGGTGCGGAATGCGCTGGCGCTCGTCCAGGCTGGGCTTGGCCGTGCCTATGTCCATCTGCCGGTAGATGGTGGCGGAGTCGACGGCGACGATTTCGACCGGCGCGCGTTCGGCTAGCGCCAGCGTAGTGGCGCTTTTTCCCGAGGCGGTCGGCCCGGCAAGACAAAGTACGGGGGTTTTCATTGTCCGCGCAAAAAGCACTTATCCAGATCGTTCAGCGTCCACTGGAACCACGTGGGCCGGCCATGGTTGCACTGGTCGGCGCGCGGAGTCTGTTCCATCTGGCGCAGCAGCGCGTTCATTTCTTCCAGCGTCAGGCGGCGGTTGGCGCGCACGGCGCTGTGGCAGGCCATGGTGGCCAGCAGTTCGTTGCGGTTGTTTTCCAGCAGCAGCGAACTGCCCACGCGCTCCAGGTCGGCCAGCACGGCATGGGCCAGGGCTTCGATGTCGCCCTGGGCCAGCAGAGCCGGCACGGCGCGCACCGCCAAGGCCGCCGGCCCGGCCGGGCGCAGCGTCAGGCCGATGGCTTCGAGCACATCGGCGTGTTCTTCGGCCAGCGCCACTTCTTTTTCGCTGGCATTGAAAACCACCGGCACCAGCAGTTCCTGGCGCGGCAGTTCGCGGCTGTTCAGCGCGTCTTTCAGGCGCTCGTACATGATGCGCTCGTGCGCGGCATGCATGTCCACCAGCACCAGGCCGTGGCGGTTCTGCGCCAGGATGTAGATGCCGTGCAACTGCCCCAGCGCCATGCCCAGCGGAAAAGCGTTCTCGGCGGTGGGCGCGGGTATGGGCTCGGAAGCCGGCAGCGCCGCCGGGGCGTGCTGTTGCGGCGCGCCCCCTTGCCGCCCGTCCAGCGGGCGGTACAGGGTTTGCCAGTCGGTGTTCGGCCGGCTGGTATGCAGCGGCATGGCCGATTGGCCGCGATAGGCCGGAAATCCGGCACCCGAGGGCGTACTCTGCGCGGCCCGGCCGGACGACGAGTAAGAGAACGGCGCGGACGATGACGACGTTGGTGATAACGATGGCGAAGGCCCTGCGCCGAAGGGCGTATCGCCTGTCCGCTCATCGCCGCCTGTCTGGCCGTCTCCGGAAGCGCCCGGCCGCTCTTGGCCGGGCAGGGCGGCAGCCCCCGCGCCCGCCGCCGGCTGGGCCAGAATCTGTTGCAGCGTGCCGAGCACGAAACGGTACACGGCGCCGCCGTCGCGGAAGCGGATTTCGTGCTTGGCCGGGTGCACGTTGACGTCCACCGTGGCCGGGTCCACCGTCAGGAACAGCACGTAGCCCGGCTGGCGGTCGCCGTGCAGCACGTCGGCATAGGCCTGACGTATGGCATGCGCAATGCTGCGGTCTTTGACGTAGCGGCCGTTCACATACAGGTATTGCCGGTCGTCGCGCGGGCGGGCGGCGGTGGGCCGCATGATGCGGCCGTGCAGCGAGATTAGCCCGTGTTCCAGCTCGACCGGCAGGCTTTGTTCGCAGAACTCTTCGCCCAATACGTCCAGTATGCGCTGCATGCTGCCGGCGGCGCGCCAATGGCGCTGCGGCCTGTCGTTGTGGAACAGGCGAAAGGCGATGTGCGGGTGCGCCAGCGCGATGCGCTGCAGGGTTTCCAGGCAATGCGCGTATTCGGTTTGCTCGGTGCGCAGGAACTTGCGCCGCGCGGGCACTTGGCTGAACAGTTGGCGCACGTCCACCGAGGTGCCGTAGCTGCCCGAGGCCGGCTGCGCTTGCGCCGTGCCGGCCGCGATCTGCCAGGCGTGGTCGTCGTCCGGCGTGCGCGAGCTTAGCGTTACCTGGGCCACTGAAGAAATGGCCGCCAGGGCTTCGCCGCGAAAACCCATGGAGGCAACCGCTTCGAGTTCTTCCAGGCTGCGTATCTTGCTGGTGGCGTGGCGCGTCAGCGCCAGCGGCAGTTCTTCGCGCGGAATGCCGCCGCCGTCATCGCTGACCAATATGCGTTGGATGCCGCCTTTCTCCAGCCGGATCTCCAGCGCGCTGGACTGTGCGTCGATGGCGTTTTCGACCAGCTCCTTGAGCACGGAAGCCGGCCTTTCCACGACTTCGCCGGCAGCGATCTGACTGACGAGCAAATCGGGCAGGGGCGCTATGGGACGGCGGGAAGACATATGTAGTGGGGGGCGTAAAACAGAACGGAAGATGAAGGCGTCGTGGGCGCCGATCTTCCGATTATGCCCGATTTGCTCGGAGGGTTTGAGGCTTGTTCAGCTTAGCAGCGCGGCGCCGGCGCGCCAGGCGCCGTAAATCAGCACGGAGAAGTAGACGACGGTAAGCAGCGTGCCCAGATAGCCCAGCGCCACGAACAGGCCGTCGCGTTGCAGCATGCCTATGGTGAGGAACAGAATGCCGATGGCCGGCGCCGTGTTCGAGAACGGCACGAAACCGAACGGCGCCATCAACAGCAGGCCGGCGAAGATCAGCGTCAGGCCGTTCAAGCGCAGCATGGGGCCCGAAGTCAGCGACAGCGCGCGCGGCCGCACCCAGCGGTCGATGCGCGACACGATGCCCACGCCTTTGCGCAGCGCCGGCACCAGCTTGGCGGTGTCCAGCTGCTTGTCCAGAATACGCTGCGGCAGCCACGGCATGCGGTTCAGGGTAATGGCCACGGCCAGCAGCACGATGGCCGCGCCGAACACGGTGGAAACCCCGGGAATGGACACCGGAATCAGAAAAGGCAGCGTGGCGATGGCGCACAGCATCAGCAGGCCTTGCTCGCCTATGGCTTCCATCAATTGGCGCAAGGTAACGGTGTCGCCCTGGATGCCGTCTATCGTCCGCGTCAGTGTTTCGCTAAGGGGCGCGGAGGTATCTTCAAAATGCATAAATCCCTTTGCCGGGTTGGAGGCTGAGCGCCGGTGTCAGCCGCGTTGGGCCAGCGTGGGGCTGGCGGCGAAGTAGCCCGTGATGCCGGTCAGCATGGCCTGCGCCAGTTTGTCCTGGTGCGAAGGGTTGCGCAGCAGGCGTTCTTCCTGCGGATTGCTGATGAAGGCGGTTTCTATCAGGATGGAGGGAATGTCGGGCGCCTTCAGCACGGCGAAGCCGGCCCGCTCGACCTGGGATTTGTGCAGGCGATGGATGCGGCCCAGCTGCTTGAGCACCTGGGTGCCCACGCGCACGGAATCGGCGATTTGCGCGGTGGTGGACAGATCCAGCAGCAGTTGCGCCACCTGCTTGTTGTGCGAGCCCAGGTTGACTCCGCCGATGAGGTCGGCGTTGTTCTCCTGTTGAGCCAGCCAGCGCGCGGAGGTGCTGGTGGCGCCTTTCTGCGACAGCGCGTAGATGGACGAGCCGCGTGCGGACGGCTTGATCCAGGCGTCGGCGTGGATGGAGATGAACAGGTCGGCCTTGACCCGCCTGGCTTTCTGCACGCGCACGTGCAGCGGGACGAAATAGTCTTTGTCCCGGGTCAGGTAGGCGCGCATATTGGGCTGGGCGTCTATGAGGCGTTGCAGGCGCTTGGCGATGGCCAGCACCACGTCTTTCTCGCGCGTGCCGCCGGGGCCGATGGCGCCCGGGTCTTCGCCGCCGTGGCCGGGGTCCAGCGCAATCAGCATGGGTCGCTGGCGCGTCGACGGCGCGGGCGTTTCGGGCTGCGGGGCGGGCGCGGGCGGGCGCGGCTGCCGCGCGATGGCCGCGGGCGCCTGTTGGCCGGGTTCGAGCGGAACGGGGGCGTCCGGCGTGCCGGGGTTGTTGCGCGCCAGTTCTTCGAGCACCTCGGCCAGCGGGTCGTTGTCCTGCGACTGCATGATGGCCAGCAAGGGGTCTTGCGCCACCTTGGGATACAGGTCGAGCACCAGGCGGTACTGGTATTCGCCCACGGGCTTGAGCGTGAACACCTGCGGGGCGATGGACTGCTTCAGGTCGAACACCAGGCGCAGCACGTCGGGCCGGTTCTGGGCGGCGCGCACCGACGCGATGTACGGGTCGTTGGGGCGGATGTTGGAAACCAGCTCGTTGATGGCGCGCGTCATCGTCAGGCCGTCTATGTCGACGACCAGGCGATGCGGATTTTCCAGCGTGAAGTGCTCGGCCTTGAGTTCGGAATCGAGTTCCAGCGTGACGCGCGTGTATTCGTCCGCGGGCCAGGTGCGCACGGCCAGAATGGTGGCGGCCTGCGCCAGGCGGGGCAGAACCGGCAGGGTCAGGAGTGTGGTGACGGCGAGCAGCCGCCGTCGTCCCGGGTGTCGCGGGCCGGAGGCGGTAGTGTCAGGGAGGTCAGCCATGTTTGTCCTTTTTCGCTATAGGCGACAAGTTGTGCCTGTCGTCCGGTTTCCGCGTGGTTGAGTGTCAGTTCGACATCCGGCGGGGGCAATTGCGCACCCGCTTGTTCCGGCCATTCAATGAGCACAACCGCCTGTTTTTGCAGGATATCCCGGAATCCAGCGTCTTCCCAATCTTGGGCTTTGCTAAATCTATAAAAATCAAGATGATAGAAGTATAAGTTAGAAACTTTATAGCTTTCAAGCAGCGCGTAGCTGGGGCTCTTGATTCGGCCGGTGACGCCGCAGGCCCGCAGCAGCGCGCGGGCGAAGGTGGTTTTGCCCGCGCCCAGGTCGCCTTTCAGGTGTATGCGCCCGCCGGCCTGCTCGCCGTGGGCCGGCCCCAGCAAGGCCGCGAATTGCCCGGCCAAGGCTTCGGTTTGGCTATCGTCTGCCAAATAGAGCTCAATTTCGTGCAATTTTTTGGGTTCTTCCATTTTCTGGCCTGAAGTAAAAGCCGCTGTCATACCTTGAGAAGGCCATGCTCCGGCGTTGCGGCAGCGGTATGGCGACGGCGCGGCCGCACGGGCTTGGACGCGAAAAAAGCGCGCGTGCGGCGGGCGGAATCGGAAAACTCGCCACTATGGCACAAAGGCAACACCCGCGCAAAAAATACCCCCACGCTGCACCTTCGGCTTGCTGCGCTTTTTGCCTTGGGAACGGCTCGGCGGCAAAAACGCCGCTACTCTGGCGCGCAGGCCAGCAAGGCGCAGGCGTGCCGCGCCGCTATCCATTCCTCGTTGGTGGGCTCGACGCCTACGGCCACCGGGCTGTCCGGCGACGAGATGAGCGGCGCATTGGCCTGGTTGGCGGCGTCGTCCAGCCGTATGCCGAACAGGCTCAGGCCGTCGCAGATGCGCTTGCGGATTTCGGGCATGTGTTCGCCCACGCCGGCGGTGAACACCAGCAGGTCGAGGCCGCCCAGTACGGCCGCCAGCGCGCCGGCTTCGCGCACGATGCGGCGTACGTACAGCGCCAAGGCCTGCGCGCAGGGTTCGTCTTCGGCTTCGTGGGCCAGCAGCACGCGCGGCTCGGAAGAGCGGCCCGACACGCCCAGCAGCCCCGACTCGTGATACAGAATGCGCGCGACCTCGTCGATGGAGTACCCGCATACTTGCATCAGGTAAAGCAGCGCGCCCGGGTCCAGCGAGCCGGTGCGCGTGCCCATCATCAAGCCGTCCAGCGCGGAAAAGCCCATGGTCGTGGCGACGCTTTGCAAGCCTTGCATGGCGCACAGGCTGGCGCCGCCGCCCAAGTGGGCCACGATGACGCGGCCCTGCGCCAGTTCGCCATGGCGCTCGGCCAGCGCGATCGACATGTAGTCGTACGACAGGCCGTGAAAGCCATAGCGCCGCAAGCCGTCCACGCATATGGAGCGGGGCAGCGGCAACTGCTGTTCCACTTCGGGCAGGCTGCAATGGAAGGCGGTGTCGAAGCAGGCCACCTGCGCCATGTCGGGCCGCTCGCGCAGCAGGATTTCCACGGCTTCCAGCGCGAAGGGCTGGTGCAGGGGCGCCAGCGGAATGTAGCTGCGCAAATCGGCCAGCACGTCCGCGTCGACGCGCACCGGCGCGAAATACTTGCTGCCGCCGTGAACGACGCGATGCACGATGGCGGCGATGCGCCGGCCGGCCAGCCTGGCCGTGACGCGCTCGCGTATGCATTGCAGCGCGCCGCGATACGGGTGCTCGGCGTCTAGCGAAATGGGGTAGGGCGCCACGCCGGTTTCGCCGAAATCGGGGTTTGGGCCGCCTATGCCCTGCACCTTGCCGTTCCAGACGGGATCGCGCCGCACGGCCTGGTCGTCGAACAGGGCGAACTTGATGCTGGACGAGCCGCAGTTCAGTACCAGGATGAGATCGCCTTGGGTGGCGTAGCGGTCGTGCGCGGCGGGGTCGGCGGCCGGGCCCTGGCCGGTGTATAGAGAGCTCGTCATGCCAGGGCGGCTCCGGGGCTTGCCTGCCGGCGGCGGTGGGCCAGCAGCACGGCGATGGCGCACGAGGCCACGCGGGTGTCGCGGGCGTCGGCGCGGCTGGTCAGGACGATGGGCACGCGCGCGCCCAGCACGATGCCGGCGCTGTCCGCCTGGCCCATGAACTCCAGTTGCTTGGCCAGCATGTTGCCGCTTTCCAGGTCGGGCACGACTAGAATGTCGGCTTGCCCGGCCACGGGGGAAACAATGCCCTTGATGCGCACCGCGTCGGGCGAGACGGCGTTGTCGAAGGCCAGCGGGCCGTCGAGCACGGCGCCCTTGATCTGGCCCCGGTCGGCCATCTTGCACAGCGCGGCGGCGTCCAGCGTGGCCGGCATGTTGGCGTGGACGGTTTCCACCGCGGCCAGGATGGCCACGCGCGGTTCGGCCACGCCGATGGCGTGCGCCAGGTCGATGGCGTTGCGCACGATGTCGGCCTTGTCCATCAGCGTGGGCGCGATGTTGACGGCGGCGTCGGTGATGATGAAGGGGCGCGGGTAGGCCGGCGTCTGCATCAGAAAGCAATGGCTCAGGCGGCGTTCGGTGCGCAGGCCCGTGGCGCTGTTCAGCACGGCCTTGAGCAGTTCGTCGGTGTGCAGGCTGCCTTTCATCAAGGCTTCCACTTCCTGCCGGCGCGCCAGCTCGACGGCGCGGTCGCTGGCGGCGTGGCTGTGCGGCGCGTCTTCGATTTGCAGGCCGGAGATGTCCAGGCCGGCGGCCTGCGCCGTGGCGCGTATCTTGCCGGCGGGGCCGACAAGCACGGGTTCGATCAGGCCGGCGTCGCGCGCGTCCAGCGCGGAGGCCAGGCTGAGCGCGTCGCAGGGGTGAACGACGGCGATGCGTACGCGGCCCATGGGCCGTACGTAATCCAGCAACTGTTGCAGGCCGGTAAGAGTGTCGGTATTCATGCGGGTCGGGGCGCCGAAGCGCCGTCAAAATGGTTCTTGAGGGCTGTCAGGCCATGCGGCTGATGGTTTTGCGGAATCGCCTCAGCGAGAAAACAAACAATATCGTACCGATAAGCAGCAAGGCCAGGAAAGGCTTCCACACGACGTCCAGCCCGGCGCCGCGAAACAGTATGGCCTGGCCCAGCTCGACGTAGTGCGTGGTGGGAGCCGCCAGCATGATGTCCTGCACCAGCTGCGGCATGCTTTCGCGCGGCGTGCTGCCGCCTGAAAGCATTTGCAGCGGCAGCAGCACAAGCACCGTCAGCATGCCGAACTGCGGCATGTTGCGCGCCAGCGTCGCCATCATGATACCCATGGAAGTCGTGGCGAACAGCATCAGCGCCGTGCCCACGAAGAACAAGGGGACGGAGCCCTCCACCGGCACGCTCAGCAGGCCGCGCACCACGACGTTCAGCGACAGCGCGGACGCCAGCAGCACGACCAGCCCCATGGACCATATCTTGGCCACCATGATTTCGGCCGGCGTCACGGGCATGACGAGCAGATGCTCGATGGTGCCGTGTTCGCGTTCGCGGATCAGCGCGGCGCCGGTCAGGATGATGGACAGCATCGCAATCTGGTTCACGATCTGCGTCAGGCTGCCGAACCACGATTTCTCCAGCGTCGGGTTGAAGCGCGCGCGCAGCGCCAGCTCCACCGGCAGCGCCGTGGCGCCGCGATGCCGGTCAAGGAATTCCGTTACCTCGGCGCTGACGATCTGCTGGATGTAGCCGCTGCCGGTAAAGGCCTGGCTCATGCGCGTGGCGTCGATGTTCAACTGGATGTCGGCCTGCCTGCCCGCCAGAATATTGCGCTGGAAATTGACGGGAATGTGCAGCACGAACGTGTAGGTGCCGTCGTCCATGCCCGGGTCCACCTGCTCGGGCTGGATGAGTGCGGGCGGCTTGAAATGCGGCGGATAGAAAGCCGTGACGATGCGCTGCGACAGTTGGGAGTGGTCTTCGTCGACGATGGCTATTGGAGAATGGTTCAGGGTCTCGGGCAGCGCCGTCGCGGCGGAATAAATGGCCAGCGTGAACGAGTACAGAATCAGCACCAGCATGACGGGGTCGCGCCACAGGCTCCACAACTCCTTTACGCCCAGGCGCCAGACGTTGGCCAGTTTTCTTCGCATCTCAGCGCTCCTGTTTCCTGAGCAGCGCGATGGCCAGCCCGACGATGACGGGCGCCGCCAGCAGCAGGGGCCACAGCGAGGCGTACAGATCGGAAAACCCCAAGGCCTTGTTGAACACGCCCCGGCTGATCGTGAACATGTGGCTGGCCGGGTAGATTTCGCCGATGATCTGCCCCCCGCCTTGCAGCGACGACACCGGGTCCAGCATGCCGCCGTACTGCGTGGCGGGAATCATCGTGCCTATCATGGCGAAGAACATGGCGGCGATCTGGCTGCGCGTAACAGCCGAGGCCAGCAGCCCCATGCCGGTGGAGATGATGCAGAACAGCAGCGTGGCCAGCGTCAGCGTGGCCAGGCTGCCTTTGATGGGCACCCCGAAAACCGTTACCGCCAGCGCCAGCATCAATACGAAATTGAGCATGGCCAGGCCGATGTACGGCAGTTGCTTGCCCAGCAGGAATTCGCTGCGCGTCACGGGCGTGACGTACAGATTGATGATGGAGCCCATCTCTTTTTCGCGCACGACGGCCAGCGCCGTCAGCATGGCGGGCATCATCAGCAGCAATAGCGGGATGACGGCGGGAACGATGGCGGGCAGGCTTTCCACGTCGGGGTTGTAGCGGAACCGGCTTTCCATGGAGAGCGAGCTGGCGGGCGCCATGCCCAGGCGTTCGCGGCTTTGCTCCACCAGCCAATGCTGGTGTATGCCCTGGATATAGCCTTGCACGGTTTCGCCGCGCTGAGGCATGGCGCCGTCGAACCAGGCGCCTATCGTCACCGGCGTGCCGCGCAGCAGGTCGCGCCCGAAGCCGGACGGTATTTCCAGCGCCAGCATCAGCTCGCCGCTGCGCATGCGCTTGTCCAGGTCTTCGTAATCGGTAATGGGGGGCTGTTCGATGAAATAGCGCGAACCCGACAGGCTGAGCTGGTAGCTTTGGCTGAGCGTGCTCTGGTCGCGGTCGAGAACGGCATAGCGCAAGTCGTTGACGTCGGTGCTGATGCCGAAGCCGATGACGAACAGCAGGATCAGGGAGCCCGCCAAGGCCAGCGTGGCCCGGACGGGATCGCGGCGCAGCTCCAGCGATTCGCGCCACATGAAGCTGAACAGCCGTTGCAGGCTGAAGCGCGCCGGGGCCGTGGCGTGTTCGTCCTGCGTGGCGCGGGCCGCCAGCTCGGTTTGCGCCTCGTCGCCGTCCGCATCCGGGCTGCCGCCGCCGGCCTCGACCAAGTAATCGATGAAGGCCTCTTCCAGCGTCGGTGCGTCTTTTTTTTGCCGCTGGGCCGCCCCAAGGCAAAAAGCGCCCCCTTGGGGGGCAGGGAGTTCGCGCAGCGAAGGAGCCGTGGGGGTCCTTTTCTCTATCAGCGCCGCGGGCGTGTCGCTGTCCAGCACCTTGCCCGCGTGCATCAGCGACATGCGGTCGCAGCGCTCGGCCTCGTTCATGAAGTGGGTGGAGATGAAGATGGTGACGCGGTCGCGCCGCGACAGTTCCACCAGCAGGCGCCAGAACGCGTCGCGGGCCACCGGATCGACGCCCGAGGTGGGTTCGTCCAGTATCAGCAGCTCGGGCTTGTGCACGATGGCCACCGCAAGCGACAGCCGCTGGCGCATGCCCAGCGGCAAGGCCGAGGGCAGGGTGTCCAGGGCGTCAGCCAGCCCGAAGCGCTCGGCCACCTCGGCGATGCGGCCTTCGATTTCGCCCGCCGGCACCTGGAACAGCCGCGCATGCAGCACCAGGTTCTGCCGCACCGTCAGTTCGCTGTACAGCGAGAAGGCTTGCGACATATAGCCCACGCGGCGGCGCGTCTCCATGTCGCGCGGGTCGATTTCCTGCCCGAACAGCCAGGCCCGCCCTTCGCTGGCCGGCAGCAGGCCGGTCAGCATCTTCATCGTGGTCGATTTGCCGCAGCCGTTGGAGCCCAGAAAGCCGAAGATTTCGCCCTTGCGTATGCGAAAGCTCACGTGGTCCACGGCGACGAAATCGCCGAAGCGCATAGTCAGGCCGCTGGCTTCGATGGCGATGTCGTCGGCATCGGCCTGCAGCGGCGGAATCACCACCGGCGCGTGGCCTTGCTTGCGCGCCGCCGGCAGCAGTTCGATGAAGGCGGTTTCCAGATTCGGGCTGCCGGTGCGCGCCAGCAGTTCGCCCGGGCTGCCGGTGGCCAGCACCTTGCCGGCGTCCATGGCGACCAGCCAATCGAAGCCCTGGGCCTCGTCCATATAGGCGGTGGCGACGAGGACGCTCATGGACGGGCGCTCGCGCCGTATGCGCGCGATCAGGCTCCAGAACTGGGCGCGCGCCAGCGGGTCGACGCCGGTGGTGGGTTCGTCCAGAATCAGCAGGTCGGGGTCGTGGATCAAGGCGCAGCACAGGCCCAGCTTCTGCTTCATGCCGCCGGAGAGCTTGCCCGCCGGGCGGCCGAGAAAATCGTAGAGCCCGGTGGCGCGTGTGAGATCGTCGATGCGGCGGCGCCGTTCGAGCGCGTCGTGGCCGAACAAACGGGCGAAGAATTGCAGGTTTTCCTCCACCGACAAGGTGGGGTACAGGTTCTTGCCCAGGCCTTGCGGCATGTAGGCGATGCGCGGGCACACACGGTTGCGGTGGCCGGCTTGCGCCATGTCGCCGCCCAAGGCCAGCACCTTGCCCCGCTGCACGGCGCGTGCGCCCGCAAGCAGCGCCAACAGGCTGGACTTGCCCACGCCGTCGGGCCCGATCAGGCCCACCACGCATGCGGCCGGGATGTCCAGCGTGACGCCCTCCAGGGCGACGGTGGCCCCGTAGCGCAGGCCGACGCCTTCCAGGCTGGCGGCGATGTCGGGCGTTGAGGGCTTCACGGCCTTATTGCTCCGTTCGGCGCGGTGTCAAATGCTCGGGCCAGGCGGCGTCCGGGTCCAGCTTGATCCAGGCCACGCCCGGCAGGCCGGTCTTCACCTGGGTCTGGTATTTGCGCAGCAGCTCGGGCGCGATATGGGCGCGTACGCGGAACATCAGCTTTTGCCGCTCCGAGGCGGTCTCCACGGTTTTGGGGGTGAACTGCGCGGTGCTGGACACGAAGGAGATGGCGGCGGGAATCGGGTACTGCGGCGCGGCGTCCAGCACGATGCGCGCCTCGGCGCCCAGCGCCACACGCCCGGCCAGGGTTTCCGGCACGAAGAAGGTCATGTAGACGTCGGTCAGGTCGACCAGGTTCAGCACGCGTCCGCCCGCGGCCAGCACCTCGCCGGGCTGCGCGATGCGAAACTGGATGCGGCCGTCGCGCGGCGCCTTGAGTTCGCTGTCGGTGATGTCGGCCTCGATGCGCCGCACGGTGGCCTGCGCGGCATTGGCGCGCGCCACCGCGCCGGTGTGCTGGGCGCGCGCCGCTTCGATGGCGGCTTCGGCGGCGACGACCTGGGCCTGCGAGGCCGACAAGGCGGCTTCGGCGCTGCGGGTGCGCGCCCGGTCGTCGTCCAGCTCCTGCTGCGAAGCGGCGCCGTCGCGCGCCAGCTTTTCGGAACGCGCCAGCCGGCGCTTGGCGGCGTCCAGCTCGGCCTCGCGCTGCGTGACGATGGCCCGCGCGGCGGCGGCGTCGCTTTGGCGCAGCGCCACCTGCGCAAGCGCGGCGGCGATGGCTTGCTGGGCTTCTTGATGCATGGCTTGCGCTTCGGCAAGCTGCGCCTGCAAGGTATCCACCTGCATATTGGCCAGCACCTGGCCGGCCCGCACGAAGTCGCCCTCGCGTACCAGGATGTCGGTGACTCGGCCGGGGAACTTGGTGGCGACGTCCACCTCGGTGGCCTCGATGCGGCCGTTGCCGCTGACGAAGGCGTCTCCCAGGCCGTCGTCTTGCAACTGGCGCCAGCCATACCAGGCCAGCGCCGCCAATGCGGCCAGCGCGCCGGCGGCGATAATTTTGTTCGATGTTTTGCTGAAGAAGGTGGGCATCGTGGATCAACCTTGGCGTCAGGGTTGGACGGACGGAGAATTCGCGCCGCCGCCCAAGGCGGCGTACAGGGCGATGTGGCTGGCCAGCAAGTCGCGCCGCACCTGCACCAGTTGCTGCTGGGCGTCGAGCAGATCGCGTTCGGCGTCCAGCACTTCCAGGTAGGCGGCGGCGCCGCTGTCGTAGCGCAGCTTGGCCAGGTCGGCGCGGCGCGCCTGGGTTTGCACGGCCTCGCGCTGGATGGCCACGCGTTCGGTCAGCCACTGGCGGGCCGACAGCGCGTCCGCCACTTCGCGAAAGGCGTTCTGTATGGCCTTTTCATAATCCGCCACGGCCAGCTCGCTGCGCACTTGAGCCAGATCCAGGTTGGCGCGCAGGCGGCCGCCATCGAAGATGGGCAGCGTAATGGACGGCATGAACGACCAGCTTCGGCTGGCGCCCTGGAACAGATTGCTCAGTTCGGTGCTGGCCGTGCCCAGCGCGCCCGTCAGCGCAATGCGCGGAAAGAAAGCGGCGCGCGCGGCGGCGATGTTGGCCCGGGCCGCGCGCAGGCGATGCTCGGCGGCCACGATGTCGGGGCGCAAGATCAGCACTTCGGAAGGCAGGCCCACTTGCAGAGTAGAGAAAAATTTCTCGTCATACAGCTTGGGCCGTTCGCCTTGGGCGATGTCGTCGGCATTGCCCAGCAGCAGATTCAGCGCATGGACCTGGGCGTCGCGGGCTTGCTCCAGCTGGGCGCCTAGCGCGCGCGCCTGCACCAGCAGGGTTTCAACCTGAGTGAATTCCAGCGTGGAGATTGCGCCCACCTCGTGCCGCCGGCGGAAGATGTCGCGCGATTTTTCGTGGCTGGCGATGGTGGCGCGCGCCAGCGCCACGCGTTCGTCCAGCGCCAGCAGCCCTAGATAGGCGTCGGCCACTTCGGCGATCAGCGCCGTCTGCACGGCCTGGCGTGCGGCGTCGGAAGCCAGGTAGGATTGCAGTGCGGCTTCGTTCAGGCTGCGCACGCGGCCCCATAAGTCGATTTCCCAGCTGTTCAGGCCGACGTGCGCGCGCATTTCGTTGCCGGCCGCGGCCTGGCCCGTGGGGCTGAGGTCGGCGGGCACGCGGGCGCGGGCACCTTGCGCGCCCAGGTCGAGGTTGGGAAAACTGGCGGCGCGCTGGATGCCGTAGCTGGCGCGCGCTTCCTCCACGCGCAGCACGGCCTGGCGCAGGTTGCGGTTGTTGGTCAGCGCGGTGGCGATGGCCTGCCGCAGGCCGGGGTCGCTGAAATAGTCTTGCCAGCTCAGGGCGCGGGCGGCTTGAGCGTCGGCGTTCGCGTCTTGCACCGACCATTGCCCGGGCACCGGCAGCGCTGTGGTCGTGGATTCCTGGGTGGGGGCGGCGCACCCGGCCAGAAACGCGGCTATCACCAGTGCGCCGACATGAGAATGGCGATAGCATCGCTTGTGAAGACCGCCGCGTGGTGCACCCATAAAAAATATCCTTCCTGTGATCAGGGATATTGTACACTTTTACCGACCATGAGGTCGGTAAAAGCGGAGTGGAGATTCCGCGAGGGGAAATGTCATGACAGCAAGCATTCAAGCGCCCAAGAAAAAGCGTGTTCGCTTGTCGCCCGAAGTGCGCAAGCAAAAAATACTGGAAGCCGCTTTGCTGGAATTCAGCGAGCACGGCTTTGGCGCGGCCACGGTGGAGCGCATCGCCGGACGCGCCGGCTTGTCCAAGGCTGGCCTGTATGCGCACTTCACCAGCAAGGACGAAATCTTCGAAGCCTTGCTGACGCAGGTGCTGCGGCCGCGTTTCGAGGCCGAGCAATGGCAGTTGCTGCCGGGCGAAACCGTGCGCGAAGCCATCGACCGCTTCATCGATCTATCTTACGAAAACTTGATGCAGCCGCGAACCATCGCCACGCTGCGCTTGCTGATAGGCGAAAGCGCCAGGGCGCCGGAAGCCATCAAGCGCTGGCGCGACGAAGTCATTTTGCCGTATCAGCGTGCGCAGCAAGCCGTTGCCGATCTGTGCGTGGCCAGCGGCTGGATGCGCGAAAGCGCGTTGACGCGCCGCTTCGAGCTGGTCGGCGCGCCCATGCTGTATGCCGCCTTGTATGCCATGCTGTTCTGTGAAGGCGAGGCGGGCGAAGAAGTCGCCGCTTTGCGCGAGGCGCACCGCCAGTTGCTGCATGAACTCTTGCACAACGGCGACGCCGGCCCGGCTGCGCAATGAACCGGCAAGCCCGATTGATATAATCGCAGGCAATCCGCCGCCGGTATTTGCACCGGCGGCGCGTGTTTTCACCATCCTGCGGAGACTCCGGCATGGCTTATGACAACGACAACGTGTTTGCGAAAATCCTGCGCGGCGAGCTGCCCTGCATACGCCTGTACGAAGACGAGCAGACGCTGTCATTCATGGACATCATGCCGCAGGCGGAAGGCCATCTGCTGGTCATCCCCAAAGAGGCCGCCGAAACCCTGCTCGACCTGTCCGAGGAAAGCGCCCAGGCTTGCATCCGCACCACGCGGCGCATGGCCAAGGCGGTCAAGGCGGCGCTGCGGCCGCCCGGCATCATGATCGCCCAGTTCAATGGCGCGGCCGCCGGCCAGACGGTGCCGCATTTCCATTTCCACGTCATTCCGCGCCACGACGGGCTGGCGATGATGGCGCACGGCGCGGCGCGCGGCGACGACGTCAAGCTGCGCGAACTGGCCGAGAAAATCAAGGCGCATATCGAGTAATTCCAGTTCCAGATCGATCGATTGCCGCTTCGGCTTCGCTTGCCGTACATTTGTACCGCCTGCGCTTCGCCTTCGCGTACTCGTTCGAGCTGAAACCGGAATAGATCGCCGAGCCGCGCCACGCGCGTGCAGCAAGGCGGCCGGGGCCAAGGAGGGCGCTCGTAGTGGTAAACAACAGACTGAACGGCCGCGAGACGGCGATCTGGATGGGCTTGCCCATTCTGCTGCTGGCGTTCGGGCATACGCTGTCCAATCTGCTGCGCACCATGCCGGCGATCGCCACCGACGTCATCGCCGCCGATCTTCTCGTTTCCACCGAAACCATCGCCAGCCTTGCCAGCGCCTATCACTTCGCGTTCGCGGCGGGGCAGATTCCCGTCGGCGTCGCGCTGGACCGCTACGGCGTGCGCAAGGTTTCGCTGACCTTGCTGACGGCGGTGACGCTGGGGGCCTGCATGGCCTTGTGGGTGCAGGGGCCGATGGGCTTTCTGCTAATGCAGATCAGCCTGGGCCTGGCCTGTTGCGGCATGCTGCTGGCGCCCATGACGCTGGTGGCCAAGACCATGCCGCCCATGAAATTCGCGTTGTGGTCGGGCTTGGTGCAGGGAATAGGCAATGCGGGCATGCTGCTGTCGGCCAGTCCGCTGGCGTGGCTGGTCGAGCATCAGGGCTGGCGCAGCGGCTTTTTGCTGACGGCGGTATTGTCGGCGCTGCTTGCGGCGGGGGTGTTCCTGGTGGTGCCGCGCCTGCCCGAGCGCTTGCGCCGGGCGCCCAAGGCGTCGCTGCTTACCGAAGCCCGGGAAGTCATCCGCATCGGCGTATCGCCTTCCTTGCGCGCCATCATGGTGCTCTCGCTGGTGTCGTTCTCCGCCTCGATCACGATACGCGGCATGTGGGGCGGCCCATGGCTGATGGACGTCAAAGGCCTGGACCGCGTCTCGGCCGGGCAGGGCATGCTGCCGCTGACCCTGGCGCTGGTGTGCGGGCCCATTCTGTACGGCCTGCTCGACCGCCGCATCGGCCGTACCGCATTCGTGCTGGCCGCGGGGCACTTCGTCGCCGGTTCCGTCCTGATCGTATTGGCGCTTAGCCAGACGCCGGTGTGGGGATGGCTGGGCGGCGGCGTGATGCCGGCTGGTTTCGACGTCTCCATGTTCCTGCTGTTCGGCATCGCCATGGGCTGCGGCCCGCTGCTGTTCGCGATGGGGCGCACGCTGATCTCCGCGGACCAGGCCGGCAAAGCCCTGGCGGCCATCAATCTGTCCTTCTTCGTCGGCGCCGCGCTGGTGCAGGGCAGCACCGGCCCGGTCGCCAGCCTGGGCGGCGTTCCGGCGGTCCTGGCCTTCGTCGGCTTGCTGATGTGGACGGCGGTGGGGTATTTTGCGTACCGTATATGGGGCCGGCGCGGGGGTTAACCCTTGCGTGTCCGAAATATGCAATAAGCAGACAGTTTTTGGCATGGCTGCCCGTTACCGGTGTTGCTTAAATAAGTATCCGGTAGCGGACGTTTTGTTCCGCTCGCCGCCCTTGCGGGGGCGCTCAACAAAACTCAAGGGGACAAGCATGCATGCCGGTAGAAGACGCTTTCTGGAGAACGGCGCCGTGGGCGCGGCGGGGCTCGCGCTGGGCGGGTTGGGCTGGCCGCTGGTCAGCCATGCGGCGGACGCCATCAAGGTGGGAGTGTTGCTGGATCTGTCGGGCCCGTTGCAGATGTTCGGCAAGGTCAAAGAGCAATGCCTACGCCTGGCCGCCGAAGAAATCAACGAAAAGGGCGGGTTGCTGGGCAAGCCCATTTCCCTGGTCGTCTACGATACCCAATCGAACAATCAACTGTATGGCCAGTATGCTCAGCAACTGGCCTTGCGCGACAAGGCCGCGGTGGTGCATGGCTCGATTACCAGCGCGTCCCGCGAAGTGGCGCGGCCCGTGCTGGCGCGCGCCAAGACCTTGTTCATGATGAACATGATCAACGAAGGCACCGAAGGCGCGTGCGACCGCAACATGTTCATCACGGGCCCCACGCCGGGCCAACTGCTGGACAACCTGATTCCCTACATGATGAACAAGCATGGCAAGAAGGTGTACATCATGGCCGCCGACTACATCTTCGGCCAGTTGTCCGCCCAGTGGGCCAAGCGCATCACCGAGACGCACGGCGGGCAGGTGGTGGGCTACGACCTATTCCCCATGGACGTGGACAAGTTCGGCCCCACCATCAGCAAGATCCAGGCGGCCAAGCCCGACTTCGTGTTCAACGTGTTCGTCGGCCCGGCCCATGGCGCCTTCTACGGCCAGTGGGCGTCGGCGGGCCTGAACAAGCAGATTCCCATGGCCTCGCACACCATAGGCGATGCGGGCGAGCAGATGCGCATGCCGCCGGAGGTCAGCGAAGGCATCGTGACGGTCAAGAACTACTACGACGAGCTGGACACGCCGGCCAGCGTGGCGTTCCTGGAGCGCTTCAAGAAGCGCTTCCCCGACTACAGCTATATCGGCTCGCTGGGCATGGCCGACTACCAGGGCATGTATCTGTGGGCCGAGGCCGTGCGCAAGGCCGGCTCCGTCGACCGCGAAAAAGTGGTGCAGGCTTTCGAGAGCGGTATTTCCATCGAAGGGCCGAGCGGCGTCTTGAGCTCGCATCCGCGCACCCATTACTGCACGATGGACATGTATCTCGCCCAGGTCGAGAACAGCCGTTTCCGCGTGCTGGAAACCTGGAAGCAGGTGCCGCCGGTGGCGGACGACGACAAGCAGTGCAACGTCTTGGACATGCGGCTTTGATTCATTAGCGGCGCGCCATGCCGGCCGCTGGGCGGCGGCATGGCGGTTTGTCTTGCTGTATGTGCTAGGGGGAATCATGGATCTGGCCATGTTGACAGGCGTGCAGGTGGTGTACGCCATCGCCAGCCTGTTTTTGATCAGCGTCGGGCTGGCCGTCATTTTCGGCATGATGGGCGTCATCAATTTCGCCCATGGCGAATTCCTGATGCTGGGCGGCTTTGCTTTCATTCTGTCGGTGCGGGCGGGCGTGAACTTCTGGCTCGCCATGTTCGTCGTGGCGCCTTTATGCGTGGCGATACTGGGCATGGTGATCGAAAGGCTCGTCATACGCCATCTGTACGGCCGGGTGGTCGAGACCATATTGGCGACCTGGGGCCTGAGCCTGCTGTTCATCGGCCTGGCGTCGGTGCTGTTCGGCTATCACCAGATGGGCGTGAATCCGCCGCTGGGCGCCGTGCGCATCGGCCAATACCAAGAGGGCGGCTATACCTTTTTCGTCATCGGCGCGGCGGTGGCGGTGGGCATAGGCCTGTATCTGCTGCTGCGCTACACGCCTTTCGGCTTGATTGCGCGCGGCACCATGCAGAACGCCGGCATGGCCGCCGCGCTGGGCGTTAACGTCAGGCGCGTCTATTCGGTGACGTTCGGCATAGGCGCGGCCCTGTCCGGGCTGGCCGGCGCGGTGCTGGCTCCGCTGACGGGCGTGATGCCGGTCAGCGGGCTGACTTACATCTCCAAGGCTTTCACCACGGTCATATTGGGCGGAGCCCTGCCGCTGGCGGGGGCGGCGTCCGCCTCCACGCTGCTGGGCATAGTCAACCAGGCGTTCACCTTTCTGAGCAAGCCGGTGGTCGGCGAAGTCATGCTGCTGGTGACGGCGGTGGTGCTGCTGCGCGTGCTGCCTTCGGGTATTACGGGGCGCTTCTTCAAGAGGGGCATCTGATGGGCTGCCGCAGCATGCGGGGATTGCTTGCCGGCGTGGCCGTTGCGCTGGCGCTGGTGTTCGGCATTCCCTTGTTCACCGAGGTCTACACCTTGTACAACCTGACGGTGTTCGCCGTGCTGGCCATTCTGACGCTCAGCCTGGGGCTGGTGTGGGGCATGGGCGGCATCATCGCGCTGGGCCAGACGGCTTTCTTCGGCATCGGCGCCTACGCCTATGCCGTGCTGGCCATCAATCTGGGCGACAGCACCTGGGGCGTGCTGGGCGCCATCGCCATACCCGTGGTCTTTGCGGCCGCATTGGGCTACTTTACGTTTTTCGGCCGCATCAGCGACGTGTACTTCGCGGTGATCTCGCTGACGGTGCCGCTGATCCTGCTCAGCCTGATCAACAGCGCTTCGGGGCCGGCTTATCAGATCGGCAAGGTCAACATCGGCGGCTACAACGGCATTCCGTCCGTGCCGCCGTTGAATGCGCCCTTCATGCCGGGGGTGGAGCTGTCCTTCGAAGGCATGTATTACATGGCGGCGCTGTCGCTGCTGGCGGTGTACCTGTTGTTGCGCGCCATCGTCGCCAGCCGCTTCGGCCGTACCGTCATCGCCGTCAAGGAAAACGAGTTGCGGGCCGAGCTGCTAGGCTACGACGCGCGCTGCTACAAGCTGGGCGTGTTCTGCATCGGCGCGGCGGTGGCCGGTTTCGCCGGTGCGCTGTATGCCGCCTGGGGAGCTTCGGTGGGGCCGGGCGTATTCTCGATGTCGTTCGCCGCGCAGGTCGTGGTCTGGGTGTTGCTGGGCGGGCTGGGAACCCTGCTGGGGCCCATCGTCGGCTGCTTTCTCGTGCAAAGCCTGACGACCTGGCTGGGCAGCGTTTCCCAGATCAATCCCGAAATCGCACTGGGAGTGCTGTTCGTGGCGGCGGTGCTGCTCATTCCCAGCGGCATCGTGCCGGCTTTGCGCGCCCGGCTTGACTGGCGCGGCAAGGGAAGGTGAACATGCTGCAAACACGCGACTTGTGGCGTACTTTCGGCGGCGTGGCCGCCGTGGCGGGCGTCAATTTCGATCTCGAAGAGGGCGAGCTGCGCTGCCTGATAGGCGCCAACGGCGCGGGCAAGAGCACCTTCTTCAAGATGCTGACGGGGCAGCTTAAGCCTTCGTCCGGAAGCATACGGCTGTTCGGCAAAGACATTACCGGCGCGCCGCCTTTCGCCATTGCGCGCATGGGGGTGGGGGTCAAGACCCAAGTGCCCAATCTGTTCAATGGGCTGAGCGTGCACGAGAATATTTATCTGGCCGCGCGCAGGACGATGACGGATGCGCAGGCTTTGCGGGCCGCGCACGAGATGATCGAGCGCATTCAGATGGCCGACCATGCGCAGGCCCTGGCCGGCCGGCTGGCGCATGGCCATAGGCAGTGGGTGGAGCTGGGCATGATTCTGGTAACGCGCCCGCGCCTGGTGTTGCTGGACGAGCCCGCCGCGGGCATGACCGTCGGCGAGGTCGAGCGCACCATCGGGCTGCTGGAGCAGATGCGCGGAAAATGCACTTTTATCGTGGTCGAGCACGACATGCATTTCATCCGGCGCATTGCCGAAAGAGTCACCGTGTTCCATCGCGGCCGGGTGCTGGTCGAAGACACGATGGAAGGCGTACTGCGCAACGAGGAGGTTCGCGATGCTTATCTTGGGCAGCATGGCAAGGAGGCCAGATGATGGAGCAGCCGGTTCTGGAGGTTGAGGGGCTTTGCGCCGGCTACGGAACGATACCGGTGCTGCGCCAGGTGTCGTTTGCCGTGCGGCCGGGCGAAGTCGTCGGCGTGCTGGGCCACAACGGCATGGGCAAGACGACCTTGATGAAGGCGCTGGTCGGGCAGGTGGACACCACGGCGGGCGAGATCCGCCTGGCCGGCAAGCCGGCGCGCGCATTGCCCACCCATCAGCGGGCGGCGCTGGGCCTGGGCTACGTGCCGCAGGGCCGCGACATTTTCGCCTCCTTAAGCGTGCGCGAGAACCTGGCGATAGGCGCCGCGGCGGCGCGGCGCCAGGTGGCGGCGGCGGTCGACGGCGCAGTGACCGATTTTCCGGTGCTGGGGCGTTTGCTGGAACGCAAAGGCGGAGCACTCAGCGGCGGCGAGCAGCAGATATTGGCGCTGGCGCGCGCTTTGTGCGGCGCGCCCCGCGTGCTGCTGCTGGACGAGCCCACCGAAGGCATACAGCCCTCCATCGTGGACGAGATCGAAGACCATTTATGCCGCTTGGCGGCCGAGCGGGGCCTGGCCGTCGTGGTGGTGGAGCAGGACGTCGGTTTCATCCGTTCCATCGCGCAGCGCGTATTGTGGCTGCAAAAGGGTGAAATCATCCGCGAACTCAAGCCCGAGCTCTTGTCGGAACAAGAAACGCTGGACGAGTTCGTCGGCCTGGAGAGCGCGGGCGAGCCCTAGCCAGCCAGCATGAGCGAACCGCCTTTTGTCCATTACGACGACGTGGGCCGCTTGCCCGGCGGCGATTTTCGTTTCCTGCACGTGGAGCCCATCTCCATACGCGTGCGCAAGTACAACTGGGAACTCTTCCCGCACCGCCATCGAGACCTCTTCCAGCTTTTCCTGATCGATACGGGGGCGGGGCGCGTCAACTTCGATTTGTGGGAAGACGGCTTCCAGGCGCCCGCCCTGGTTTTCGTGCCGGCGCTGGTCATCCACAGCCTGCGCTACGAGACGGGCACGCGGGGCCGGATACTGACGCTGTCCGACGCCTACCTGGACGAACTGGTCAGGTTCTCGGGGGAAAGCGAAGTGCTGGCCGGCCTGCAGCAGCAGGCCTACGTGCAGCCGTTGGGCGTGGACAAGCAGGCGTATGCGCGCATAGCGGCGGCCCTGGGCACGATCGCCGAGAACCTGGGGGCGGCCGAACCGCGGCGCGGACGCGGCGCCATGTGCTCGGCCTTCCTGCTGGAAATACTCAGCTGGCTGGCGCGCCTGGGGCACGAGCGCGTGCGCCCGCCCGGACCCGAGCAATTGCGCCGCAGCCAGTTGTACAAGCGTTTCCGCGACTGCCTGGAACAGCACTTTCGCGAGCAATTGCCGATTTCCAGCTATGTCGAAAAACTGGGCGTCACCGAGCGCACGCTGCTGCGCGCCTGCCGCGAAGTGGCCGGCGAGTCGCCCCTGAAAATCGTGCACCGGCGCGTGCTGTTGGAAGCCCAGCGCTTGCTGCTGTACTCGGCCATGTCCGTGACGCAGATCGCCTACCACCTGAATTTCAAGGAGCCTTCCCATTTCAACCGTTTCTTCGTCGAGCAGACGGAGGAAACGCCGCTGGCCTTTCGGCGCAACCGCATGGGTTAGGACCTGTTGACAGGCCCTAAGCGGGAGGGTTCCGGTTTTGGCGGCTTGCGCCTTGCGTGGTTGCGGGCCGCCGTGTTTTTTGCCCTTAAAGGAGGGATGTTTCGTGGCTTACTTCTTCCCCGATGAAAAAGCGCTGCAGGAAATCGGCCGGCAGTTCGGCATGACGATCAGTGAACAGGACGCGGCCAGCTATCGCACCGTGCTTGACCAAATGACGCCGGTATTCCGGGCCATCGAAGACATGCCGGACGAGAAGCCCGAGGTGCGTTATCCGCGCACGCCCGGCTATCGGCCCGGCGCGGAGGAAAACCCTCACAAGGCCTGGTATTACAAAACGCGCATACAAGGGGCGGCCGAGGGCAAGCTCAAGGGCAAGACGATAGCGGTCAAGGACAATGTGTGCGTCGCCGGCGTGCCCATGGCCAACGGCTCTTCGGTGCTGGAAGGCTACGTGCCCGACGTGGACGCCACCGTCGTCACCCGCGTGCTGGACGCCGGCGGCGAAATCCTGGGCAAGGCGGTGTGCGAATACTTCTGCGTGGCCGGCAACAGCGCTACTTGCTCCACCGGCGCGGTGGAGAATCCGCGCGCGCCGGGCCGCTCCCCCGGCGGTTCCAGCAACGGCAGCGCGGCATTGGTGGCCGCGGGCGAGGTGGACATGGCCATCGGCGCGGATCAGGCCGGCTCCATCCGCATGCCTTCCTCTTTTTGCGGCATCGTCGGGCTCAAGCCCACCTTCGGTCTGGTGCCCTATACCGGCGCCGCCGGCCTGGACTACACCATAGACCACCTGGGCCCCATGGCGCGTACGGTGGCCGACTGCGCGCTGCTGCTGGAGGCCATGGCGGGGGACGACGGCGTGGACGGCCGCCAGCGCGGGAATCCATCGCAGCCTTACACCGAGGCCTTGGGCAAGGGCGTCAAGGGCTTGCGCATAGGGGTGGTCAAGGAAGGCTTCGGGCGGCCCGAGTCGGAGGCCGGCGTGGACGCCGCCGTGCGCGACGCGCTGGCGCGCTTGAAGGGGCAGGGCGCCCAGGTCGAGGAGGTCTCCATCCCCTGGCACGATACCGGCTCCATGCTCTGGCTGCCCGTCGGCATGGAGGGCGTATTCCATGCCTGGGCCTATGGGCATGGCGTGGGTTACGGCGCCATCGGCGCCTACCCCTTGTCCTTCATGAAGGCCTTCGACAACTGGCGGGCGCATGCCGACGAACTGGCGCCCACGGTAAAGGCCACGATACTGGCGGGCGAAGTCATGTACCGCCAGGGCGGGCAACTGTACGCGAAAGTGCAGAACCTGCGCCGCCGCCTGCGCGCCGAGTACGACGCCATGCTGGCCGGGTGCGACGTGCTGGTCATGCCGACCACGCCCATGACGGCGACGCCGCTGACCACGCGCGAAGCGCCCATCGAGGAAGTGCTGAACCGCAGTTGGGAAATGCTGAACAACACCTGCCCCTTCGACCTGACCGGACATCCCGCGATTTCGGTATGCTGCGGCGAGTCGGACGGCAGACCGGTGGGCTTCATGATCATCGGCAGCCACTTCGACGAAAGCAAGGTGTTTCAGGTGGCCGATGCGGTGCATCAGGCATGACGATCCGGCGTCGGCGGTAAACGCGTTTACATGGAGTGTTCACGCGGCATTCAAGTGAGATGCGAACAGGGGTGGCCGCCCACCCCGGCGCTGTTAAAATCAGCGCTGTTTTCACTTTCACAAGACGCTTTTACGCCACGCCATGGAAACTGAATCCGACACCCTGGAAGATAGGGCTCTGGCCGAGCTGTACACCCAGCCGGGCCACCTGTTTCGCCGCGCGCAGCAGATATCGGCTTCCATTTTCCACGACGAGCTGGGCCAGTACGTCACGCCCGTGCAGTACGCCATTTTGCGCGTGCTGGTCGAGCGTCCCGGCATCGACCAGGTAACGCTGGCGGGCCTGGTGGCCATCGACACCTCCACCGCCGCCAGCGTCGCCATCCGCCTCGAAGAAAAAGGTTTTCTGCGGCGCTATCTCGACCCCAACAACCGGCGCCAGCGCGCCTTGTACCTCACCGACGCGGGCAAGGAATTGCTGCAAAGCACTGTGTCGGGCATAGGGCGGCTGCACGAACGCATCTTCCGGGGTTTTTCGTCCGAAGAAGAAGCCCAGTTCATGCATCTGCTGCAAAAGCTGGTGCATCTGAACAACGAGCAAAGCCGAGCCCCCCTGGCCACGCCGGCCCGGGCCGCCAGGAAATCCGCGCGCGCCGCCCGGCCCGAGGCCGGTTCGGCATCCGCCGAAGAGGGCGCGGCGCGGCGGCCCGCCGCCAGAAAGCGCGCGCCGTCGCGCGGCGGCGCCAAGTCCAATAAATAAAGGATGCTGCGGCGCAGCGTCATTCAGTGTACTGTTTTAAACACATATAAGGGTAATTACTGATGTGGCGCCTGGCCTTATGGGGATTAAAATAATTCCATGTTCAGTGTGCTGAATCAGTCAACTGAATGTGAACTGAAAATCTCTTCCGCGAGGCGCTTATGTTCCCCAAGAATACCTGGTACGTAGCCTGTACTCCTGACGAAATCGAGAAAAAGCCGCTGGGTCGCCAGATCTGCGGCGAACGCATGGTGTTCTATCGCGGGGCCAACGGCAAGGTCAGCGCGCTGGAAGACTTCTGTCCGCACCGCGGCGCCGCCATGTCGCTGGGCTATGTCCACGGCGACAACCTGGTTTGCGGCTATCACGGCCTGGCGCTGGATTGCGACGGCAAGGTGGCTTCCATGCCCATGCAGCGCGTCGCGGGTTTTCCGCGCGCTCGCGTGTTCCCGGCGGTCGAGCGCCACGGCTTCATCTGGGTGTGGCCTGGCGACGCCGCGCTGGCCGACGACGCGCAAATCCCCTTCCTGGAGTGG
This sequence comes from uncultured Burkholderiaceae bacterium, assembly GCA_934525625.1. Lineage (GTDB taxonomy): Bacteria > Pseudomonadota > Gammaproteobacteria > Burkholderiales > Burkholderiaceae_B > Mesopusillimonas. Next base: position 113,325 of record CAKSZL010000005.1, on the reverse strand, counting down.
TTCAACAACCCCGATTGGGCCTATGGCGGCGGGCTGTATCACATCAATGCCGACTATCGCCTGATGATAGACAACCTGATGGACTTGACGCACGAAGCCTACGTGCACACCACCAGCATCGGCCAGGACGAAATCGACGAAACCCCGGTGCAGACCTCGGTCGACGGCGACACCGTCGAAACCAGCCGCTTCATGGAAGGCGTCACCGCGCCGCCGTTCTGGCAGGCTGCGCTGCGCTACAACGGCCTGCCCGCCGAGCAGCCGGTCGATCGCTGGCAGATTTCCCGCTTCACGCCGCCCAGCCACGTCCTCATCGACGTGGGCGTCGCCCTCGCGGGCAAAGGCGGCCGCGATGCCGATCCCAAGTACCGCGTACGCGCCACGGTGGTCGACTTCATCACGCCCGAAACCGAGTCTTCACACTGGTACTTCTGGGGCATGGCGCGCAACTTCCAGTCCCACGACCACGTGCTCACGCAGACCATCCGTAAAGGACAGGGTAAAATATTCAGCGAAGATTTGGCCGTTCTGGAAGCCCAGCAGAAGAATCTCGAGGTTTATCCTGATCGGCGGCTGCTTATGCTGAACATCGATACCGGGGGGGTGCAATCGCGCCGCGTCCTCGATAGGCTGATCAAAGCCGAGCAAGCCAAGAGCGTCGAACCCGCCTGACTCATGGCCTGAACTTGCATGAGGGTGGGTCGGCATGTTTCCCGGCCCACCATGGTTTGGGCACCTCTCAAAGTGTAGAAAATCAATGAGTCAAATTACTGTCAAAGTAGTCAGGAAGGCGCAGGAGGCCGCAGACATCGTCAGTCTCGAACTGGCAAGCACCGATGGCAAGCCCTTGCCCGCGTTCAGCGCCGGCGCCCACATCGACGTGCATATCCGCGACGGCCTCATCCGCCAATACTCGCTGCTGAACGATTCCACCGAACAGACCCGCTACGTCATCGGCGTGCTGCGCGATCCGGCTTCGCGCGGAGGCTCCGTCGCCATACACGACGACATCAACGAAGGCGACCTCGTCAAGATCAGCGAGCCGCGCAATCACTTCGAGCTGGTGCCCGCGCCGCATAGCCTGCTGCTGGCCGGCGGCATCGGCGTCACGCCCATTCTGTGCATGGCGCGTCGCCTCAGCCATACCCAGGGCAGTTTCGAGATGCATTACTGCGCTCGCTCGCGCGATCGCATGGCTTTCCACGACGACATCGCCAACGCCAGCTTCGCCAGCCGCGCGCATTTCCACTTCGACGACGGCGACGCCGCGCAGAAGCTCGACCTGCCCGCCGTGCTGGCCGCCGCGCCCGCCGGCAGCCACGTCTACGTCTGTGGCCCTACCGGCTTTATCGATTACGTGGTGCAAACGGCCAAGCAGGCCGGCTGGGGCAGCGACCGCGTCCACTTCGAATACTTCGGCGCCGCCGAGATCGACACCAGCGGCGATAGCGGCTTCCAAGTCAAAATCGCCAGCACCGGCGCCGTCTACGACGTGCCGGCCGACAAGCGCATCACCGAAGTGCTGGACGAAGCCGGCGTGTTCGTGCCGGTGTCGTGCGAAGAGGGCGTCTGCGGCACCTGCCTGGTGCGCGTGCTCGAAGGCACTCCCGAACACCGCGACTTGTACCTGACCGACGCCGAACACGAGGCCAACGATCAGTTCACGCCGTGCTGCTCCCGTTCCAAGAGTCCGATGCTCGTGCTCGACCTGTAAGCAGTCGGCGGGCGCGGCATCGTTATTCACATCACAAGTCCTTAACGTAAGGGCATACAACAAGGGGAAACAATGACTCAACGTGTCAATACCCAGCGTCGCCAGTTGGTCGTGGGCGGTGCCGCTATCGCCGCCGCCGGCATGTTGCCGGTTACCGCCAAGGCCGACGACAAGCCGGTCAAGGTCGGCCTCATCGTCCCGATGTCCGGCCCGTTCGCTTCCACCGGGCGCCAAATCGACGCCGCGGTCAAGCTGTACCAGAAGACGCACGGAGACACGGTGGCCGGCCGCAAGGTCCAGGTCATCCTCAAGGACGACACCGGCGTCGCGCCCGATGCCACCCGCCGCATCGCCCAGGAACTCCTTACCCGCGAAAAGGTCGACGTGCTGGCCGGCTTCGGCCTGACGCCGCTGGCCTTCGCCGCGGCGCCCCTGGCGACGCAATCCAAGAAGCCCATGATCGTCATGGCCGCCGCCACGTCCGTCATCGTCCAGCGTTCCCCCTACATCGTGCGCACCTCGTTCACGCTGCCGCAGGCCACCGCGCCGCTGGCCAAGTGGGCCGCCAACGAAGGCATCAAGACGGCCATCACTTTCGTGGCCGACTACGGCCCCGGCCTGGACGCCGAGAAGGTCTTCACCAAGCACTTCACGGAAGCCGGCGGCAAGGTCCTCGACAACGTGCGCACGCCCTTGATGAACCCCGACTACGCGCCGTTCCTGCAGCGCGTCAAAGACACCAAGCCCGAAGCCGTCTTCGCCTTCGTGCCGTCGGGCGAGGGCGCCAACCTGCTCAAGCAGTTCAACGAGCGTGGCCTGGCCCAGGCCGGCGTGCGCCTCATCTGCACGGGCGACGTGCTCGACGACGACCTCATGGTCAGCATCGGCCCGGTCTCCGAAGGCGTGGTCAGCAGCCATCACTACTCCGCCGCGCACGACTCGGCCGCCAACAAGGCCTACGTCGAAGCCTTCATGCGCGACAACAACGGCCAGCGTCCCAACTTCATGTCGGTGGGCGGCTACGACGGCATCCATCTCGTCTACGAAGCCCTCAAGAAAACCAACGGCGACGCCGACGGCGACAAGCTGCTGGAAGCCATGAAAGGCATGAGCTGGGAAAGCGTGCGTGGCCCCGTCACCATCGATGCCGAAACCCGCGACATCGTCCAGGACATCTACTTCCGCAAGGCCCAGAACGTCGACGGCCAGATGTGGAACGTGGAGTTCGACAAGATCGCTCAATTCAAGGATCCCGGCATCTGATAATGCGTAACGGCGGCAGGCTCAGGGCAATCCCTTAAGGGTTGCCGGCGCCTGCCGCTGTTACTCTTTTCTTGTTTTGATCTGCACAGGGAGATCAGGTATCCTGCCCGACTACGGGTAGAGGCCTGTTCTCCCTGCTTCGTCTGACAAGCCAGAATTTATACGTCCATTCAATAAAACGGGAGAAACCACCTGTGAGACCATCCGCTACGTCTGGCGCGATGCGTACGGTTTTCCGCCTCCGTCCCAGGAGAAACCGCTATGCTTCATAACTTCCTCGGCGTCATTTTCGACGGCATCGCCTACGGCAGCCTGCTGTTCCTGATCAGCGTGGGCTTGTCGGTCACCATGGGGTTGATGAACTTCGTCAACCTCGCGCACGGCGCGTTCGCGCTGCTGGGCGGCTACCTCAGCGTGGAGCTGATGCGCCAGATGGGCGTGCCGTTTCTGGCGACGCTGCCCCTGGCCTTTCTCGGCGCCGCGCTGGCCGGCTTCATACTCGAACGCACGCTGTATCGCCGCCTGTACCAGGCCGAGCCGCTCGACCAGGTGCTGTTTTCCATCGGCCTGACCTTCATGGTGGTGGCCGGCGCCACGTACATCTGGGGCCCCTCGCAGCAGCCGGTGCACATTCCGGCCTGGCTGCGCGGGCAGATCCAGGTGTTCGGCATCGGTCTGGGCATCTACCGCCTGTTCCTCATCGCCACCGTGGTGGTGGTTACGGGGGCGTTGTTCCTCATCATCGAGCGCACCCGTTTCGGCGCGCAGATCCGCGCTTCGGTCGACAACCAGCAGGCTTCGGCCGGTCTGGGCATCAACGTCAACCGCGTGTTCAGCCTGACCTTCGCGCTCGGCTCCGGCCTGGCGGGCCTGGGCGGCGGCCTGGGCATCGACGTGCTGGGCCTGGACCCCACCTTCCCGCTCAAGTACATGGTGTACTTCCTGATCGTCGTGGCCGTCGGCGGGGCGGGCACCATCAGCGGTCCGCTGGTGGCGGCCCTGCTGCTGGGCGTATTCGACGTGGCGGGTAAATACTACGTGCCCGACGTCGGCGCTTTCGTCATCTACGGCATGATGGTCATCCTGCTGCTGCTGTTCCCCTCCGGACTGATTGCGAGGCGCTCATGAGCAAACCGTCCCTGAATTCCCTGAACATCGCGCAGGCGCTGCCTGCGCCCAAGGTGCCCAACGCGCGTTGGGGCAAGCTCGAAATCCTGTTCTGGCTGATGCCGTTCGCCGCCTATTTCGCCTTCGAAGGCTATTTGGTGCTGGCCAGCCAGATCATGATCCTGGGCCTGTTCGCGCTGTCCCTCGACCTCATCCTGGGCTATGCGGGCATCGTGTCGCTGGGCCATGCGGCCTTCTTCGGCCTGGGGGCCTACACCGCCGGCCTGCTGTCCGTGCATGGCTGGGGCGAGCCGCTCACCGGCCTGGCCGCGGCCGCCGTGGTGGCGGCCATCTTCGGCTGGCTTACCAGCTTCCTGGTCGTACGCGGCCACGAGCTCACCCGCCTGATGGTCACGCTGGGCATCTGCCTGATGCTGTACGAGGTCGCCAACAAAGCCGCCTTCATCACCGGCGGGGTCGACGGCCTGTGGGGCATCCAGATGTGGAAACTGCTGGGCATCTTCGAGTTCGACCTGCAAGGCAAGACGGCTTTCTTCTATAGCTTCGCCGTGTTGTTCGTCCTGTTCGTCCTGGTGCGCCGCATGACGCGTTCCACCTTCGGCCTGAGCCTGGTGGGCATACGCGAAGGCGGCAAGCGCATGCCGGCCATCGGCGCCAACGTCAACCGGCGCCTCGTCGTGGTCTATACCGTGGGCGCGGCCATCGCCGGCGTTGCCGGCGCGCTGCTGGCCCAGACCACGCAGTTCGTCGGCCTGGACGTCCTGGGCTTCACCCGTTCGGCCGACCTGCTCATCGTGCTCGTGCTGGGCGGCACCGGCCGTCTCTACGGCGCGCTGATCGGCGCCATCGTCTTCATGATCGCGCAAGACCAGATCGCCAACATCAACCCCGTCTACTGGCAGTTCTGGATAGGCTTCTTCCTGGTGGTCATCGTCATGCTGGGCCGGGGCGGTATTCTCGGCGCCATCGACAACTACCGCGAACGCCGCCGCCAGCGCGCGGCGCGCCTGACCGGAGGGCAGCAAGCATGAACACCACTTTGCGTACCGAAGGCCTGAGCAAGCAATGGGGCGCGTTCAAGGCCAATAGCGACGTTTCCCTCACCTTCGAGCCGGGCGGCCGCCACGCGCTGATCGGCCCGAACGGCGCGGGCAAGACCACTTTCATCAACATGTTGACGGGCGTGCTGGCGCCCACGTCGGGCCGGGTATTCTTCGGCGACCGCGACATCACCGGCCTGCCGCAGCACGAGCGCGTCAAGCTGGGCATGACGCGCACCTTCCAGATCAACACCCTGTTCCTGGGCCTGACCGTACTGGAATCCGTGGTGCTGGCCATCAGCGAGCGCGAAAACCTGTTCCGCGCCTGGTTCAAGACGGTCGAGCAGCAAAAAGCGGCCATAGACGAAGCCATGGCGCTGCTGGTCACGCTCAAGCTCGACCGCGACGCCAACACCCTCACGCGCAACCTGCCTTACGGCAAGCAGCGTCTGGTGGAGATCGCGCTGGCCTTGGCCACCAAGCCGCGCGTGCTGCTGCTGGACGAACCCGCCGCCGGCATTCCCTCCGGCGACAGCGCCGAGCTGTTCGAAGTCATCTCCGACCTGCCGCGCGACGTCACCATCGTGTTCATCGAACACGACATGGGGCTGGTGTTCCGTTTTGCCGAAACCATCACGGTGCTGGTGGGCGGCAAGGTGCTGACGCAAGGCACGCCGGCGGAAATCTCGACGGACCAACGGGTCAAGGAAGTCTATTTGGGCGAGGCGGAGCATGGCTGACAAGCAAGAAATACTGGTACTGGACAAAGTCACGGCCGGCTACGGCGAGGCCGTCGTGCTCGAAGACGTCTCCCTGGCGGTCAACGAGGGCGACAGCGTCGCGCTGCTGGGGCGCAACGGCATGGGCAAGACGACCCTGCTGCTCACCATCATGGGCCTTACGCACCTGCACAAGGGCAATCTGCGCTGGCGCGGCAACGACATTTCGCAACTGGCCACCTTCAAGCGCGCGCAATCGGGCCTGGGCTGGGTGCCGCAAGAGCGCCACATGTACCCCTCGCTCAGCGTCGAAGAGCACCTGACGGTGGTGCAGCGTCCGGGCGACTGGACAGTCGAAAAAGTCTACGAACTGTTCCCGCGCCTGTACGAACGCCGCCAGAACATGGGCAACCAGCTATCGGGCGGCGAGCAGCAGATGCTGGCCATCGCGCGCGCGCTGATGGTGAACCCGCGCCTGCTGCTGCTGGACGAGCCCATGGAGGGCCTGGCCCCCATCATCGTGCAGGAGCTCATGGGCGTGCTGCGCAGGCTCATAGACGAAACCGGCTTGTCCGTCATCATCGTCGAACAGCATGCCCGCATGACGCTGGGCCTGACGCAACGAGCCGTCGTGCTCGACCGCGGCCGCGTCATCTACGACGCCGGCAGCCAGTACCTGCTGGATCACGACGACGAGCTCAACCGCATGGTGGCGGTGGCCTGATCGTTCACTGTTCCTAGGCAGTCAAAAGGGCTTCGCAAATAAATTGCGAAGCCCTTTTTCATGAGCCTCTCAGAAAAATCCGACGCACCAATCAACTTTGCATTGAGTACGGGCGCAGCGGCATAGCCTGCGGGCGGTTCACGCTTTCGGCAAATGCTTGTCCAGCCAGGCCCCGGCTTCCTCCGCCGACATCGGGCGGGCGATATGGTAGCCCTGGGCGTAATCGCAGCGCATCCGGCTGACCCGGCGCAGGATGTCGTGGTTCTCGACGCCCTCGGCGGTAACGTGGATCTGCAGGTAATGCGCCAGCGCAATAATGGACGTCACGATCGTCAGCGTTTCGTTGCTTTGCAGCATCTCTTTGATGAAAGAGCGGTCCACCTTCAAGTTATCCACCGGCAGCTTCTGTAAGTAAGCCAGCGAAGAATGCCCTGTGCCGAAATCGTCGATGGCGATGCGCACGCCGATCTGGTGGATGCGGTCGAGCACGTCCAGCGCGCGGCCCGGGTCTTTCATGATGGCGCTTTCGGTAATCTCCAGCTCCAGGCGGTCGGGCGTCAGGCGGTGGCGCGTCAGAATCTCGCGTATACGCTCGGGCAACTCGGCATTGACCAGATTGCGCGCGGAAATATTGACGGCGATGTTGATGTCGTAGCCCTGGCGCTGCCAGGCCTTGCATTGCTCGATGGCGGTTTCCAGCACCAGCAGGGTTACCGGATGGATCAGGTCGCTGAACTCGATGGCGGTGATGAACTCGGCGGGCGGCATCAGGCCGTGCTCGGGATGGCGCCAGCGCAGCAGCGCCTCGAAGCCGGTGACGCGGCCGTCGGGCAGGTGGATCTTGGGCTGGTAGTGCAGGATGAACTGATTGTGGTTCAAGGCATTGCGCAGTTCCGACAGCAGCAGGATGCGGGTAGACTCGGCGCGCTTGGCGGGCTTGTAGAAGGCGTGGCCGCGGCCCTCCTGCTTGGCCAGTTGCATGGCGCTGTCGGCGTGGCGCAGCAGGTCGGTGGGTTCGCTGCTGGACTCCGGGTAGATGGCGATGCCGATGCTGGCGCTGATGCTGACCTGCACGCCGTCCAGCATGAACGGGCGGCGGATTTCCTCCAGCAGCGCCTTGACGATGTCGTCTATGGGCGTTTGCGAACTGGGTTCGGGCAGCAGCAGCGCAAATTCGTTGCTGCCCGAGCGGGCCACGTCGCTGATGCTGCCGTACAGCGACTGAATGCGCTGCGCCACTTGGCGCAGCAGTTCGTCGCCCACGTGGTGGCCCAGGGTCAGGTTGATTTCCTTGAAGCCGTCCAGGTCGACCAGCAGCACGAACAGGCGGGTGCTGTTTTTGCTGGCCTGGCGCACGGCGTGCTTCAGGTGGCGGTCGAGCACGTTGCGGTTGATCAGGCCGGTGAGCGGGTCGTAGCGCGACTGATAGCGCAGCGCGTCGTATTGGCGGCGGTGTTCGATGGCCATGGAGGCCAGCTCGGTCACCATTTCGCTCAGGCGCAGGTCTTCCGAGTCGGGAATGTGCGGGTTGGGGCGATACACCGTCAGGGCGCCTAGAATGTGGCCGTCCGGCGCCAGAATGGGGTGCATCCAGCATGAATTCAACTGGTGCTGGCGCGCCAGCTGTTTGTACGGCTGCCAGCACGGGTCGCTGGAAATGTCGGGAATGACCACCAGTTGGCGGCGGCTGATGACGGACTCGAAGGGGCTGACGCGCCAATCCGTGATGCGCTGCTTCATCGGGCCCAGAAAGGAATCCGGCAGGGTGGGGGCGATGCAGCTTTCGATACGCTTGCCGCTGGCGTCCAGCAGGATGATACAGGCGCTGCTGCTGCCCGACAGGCTGTGCAGCAACTGGGTCAGGGCGTTCAGCGTGGCGTCCAGCGACAGGTTTTGCGCGATCATGCGCAAGATGCGGTTCTGGCCGCGCTGGCGGTCTATGGACAGCGCCCATTGGTGTTCCTGGCGTTCGAGCTCCTGCGCCATCTCGTCGAAGCGGCGGCCGATTTCATTGAATTCCCGGCTGTTCAGCGTATGGGCGATGCGCGTGTCGAAGCGCCGCTGCGCCAACTGGCGCGCGGCTTCGGTCAGTTTCTTGAGCGGTCGCCCGACGACGCCTTGCGTGCCCAGCCAGCCCAGCGCCACGGCGACGAAAGTGAGCAGCGTGGTCAGCAGGCAGCCCATCCAGAACGCCCGGTTCACGTCCACGAAGATGGCGTCGGTGGGGTGGCGGTAGATGACGGTGATGGCGTTGGGGTCGTGCGCGGGGCCGGCGGGTTCGTAGCTGACCAGCCATTTGCCGTTTCCCTGCTCGTGGATCAGGCTGCCGCCATGGCGGTGCTGGGCCAGTTGGTCGGCCAGCTTTTTCTCGGAAAAGGGCTGGCCGGTATGGCCGATGTCGGGAATTGAACGCAGGATGACGCCGTTGCGGTCCAGGATGTCCAGCCTGGCTTCGGGGGGCAGGGTGCGCAGCGTGCTTCCCTGGCCCAGCATGGAGACGTCCATGGAGGCGTACAGAATGGCCTGGAGTTCGTCGTTTTCGCTGCGAAAGCCCAGGGCCACGATGATGACGGGCCGGTGCGTTATTTTGCCGATGAGGAACTGGCTGATGACGATGCCGGGCTCGGCGCCGGCCTGCCGCATATAGGCTCTGTCGTTCAGGTCCATCTCGACGGACGGTATGCCGGAGCACAGCAATTCGCCCGCAGGCGATACGACGCCGAAGTTGCGGTAGCCGGGGTGTTGCGTCAGCAAAGCGGCCAAGTACTTGCTGCACTCGGCCTTGTTTTTGTCTTTGACGGCGCCGGCCAGGTAGGTGGTGCGCAGTATGCTTTCGGTACGATACAGCAGCTGCCGTTCTTCCTGCGCGATCAGCCTGACCAGATGTTGAGCGTTGTTGCGGGTCAGTTCGATGAGATAATCGTGCTGTTGGAACAGATAGACGCATAGGCCGATGAAAGTCGGCGCCACCGCAGCGCATATCACGACGAACATCCGCGTGTATATGCTGTTGAAAGGTGGGCGGCTAAGCGGCATTGTCCAGGTTCTCCTCTCCCCCCGAGTTTCGGGATACAGGATCATACAAAAAAATATGGCGATAATTACGTCTTTTGATGGAATTATTTCCACCAAGCAGAGTCACCTGCGAGTTTAACGGAGACGAATGGCATGATGGACTGGCAGTTGTGGCTTCCGCGTCTCGAAGGTCTGGTGCTGGACCTGATCGTGGCCGCGCTGATTCTGATCGGCGGTTGGCTGGTCTCGCGCATCGTGGCGCGCATGGTGCGCCGCGTGGCGCAGCGCTCCAGGGGGCTGGACCCCACCGTCGTGCCCATGGCGCTTACCGTCTCGGTATGGGCCATACGCATCGTCGCCGTGGTAGCCGCGCTGGCCCGGCTGGGCGTACAGACCACCAGCATCATCGCCATACTGGGTGCGGCGGGCCTGGCCGTCGGCCTGGCGCTGCAAAATACCCTGCAAAACATTGCAGCCGGTATCATGCTGCTGGTGCTGCGCCCCCTGCGGGCCGGCGAAAGCATCTCCATCGTCGGCAAGGCGGACGGCACGGTCGAGGAAGTCGGCCTGTTCCTGTGTCGCCTGCGCCAGGCCGACGGCACCTACATCACGCTGCCCAACGGGCTGGTCTGGGGCAATGCCATCGTCAACTACAGCCGCAACGGCACGCGGCGGGCCGAAGTGCGCCTGACGGTGCTCAATCAGGACGACCTGGATACCGGTTTGCAGGCTTTGCGCGCGCTGGCGGCCAGGCACCCGCATACGCTGGAGATTCCCGCGCCCGACGCGTGGGTGGTGGAAAACCGCCTGGACAGCGCGGTACTTGGCCTGCGCGCCTGGGCGCTGTCCGGCAACTACAGCGCCTTGCTCAACGACCTGCAGCGCGACGCGCCGCAAGCGCTGCGCGAGGCGGGCCTGACGCTGCCTAAATCGGAGACCGCGCGGTCTTGATCATCGCGGTGCATACGCCGCGCAGCATGTCGGTTTCGTCGCGCGTCAGGTCGGTGCGGCCCAGCAGGTGCCGCATGCGCAGCATCAGCTTCTTGGGGTGGGCCGGGTCCAGAAAACCGACCGCCTCCAGCGCCTGCTCCCAATGAGTGATCAGGTCCTGTACCTGCTGATGGCTGGCGGGCAGGCTGCCGGCGGGGATTTCGGCCTTGCCGGTGGCGGGCAGCAGAGGCTGTTCGCCAGGGGCCAGCAGGGCGTAGCGCAGTTCCCACGCGGCCAGCTGCAGGGCCTGGGCCACGTTGAGCGAGCTGTATTCGGGGTTGGCCGGAATGTGGCAAACGCGCTGGCACAGCGCGATGTCCTCGTTCGACAAGCCGGTGCGCTCGGTGCCCAGCACGATCGCCACGCGATTGCCCGCGTCGGCGCTCAAGTGCGCCTGGCCCAGCGCGGCGGCCTGGCGGATGTCGCAGCAGGGCGGGCCCAGATCGCGCGGCCTGGCGGTCAGGGCTAGGGTCAGCGTGGCGCCGGCCAGGGCCTGGGCCAGCGTATCGAAGCACTGCGCCTGTTCGAGCACGTCCGCGGCGCCGCTGGACAGCGCCACCGCCTCGGGGTTGCGCAACACCTCGGGGTCGCGCGGCGCCACCAGCGCCAGGCGGTGAAAGCCCATGGTTTTCAGGGCGCGCGCGGCGGCGCCGACGTTGCCGGGATGGCTGGGCCGGTGCATGACGAAGAGAATGTTTTCGAACGAAGGCGTGTCAATATGGCTCATTTCGGGAATATGCGTCGCGTCATTTAAAATAGCGCCTGGCCACTCTCGGGCATCGCTGCCCTGCGGCATGCCCATGCCGGCTTTCGCCGTCGTGAGTGCCGGAATTGTTATTGACGGAACCGTATGCATCCCATGCTCAATACCGCCATCAAGGCGGCCCGCCGTGCAGGCACCATCATCAACCGCGCCAGCCTCGACCTGGAGCGGCTGCATGTGGCCAGAAAAGGCCCCAGCGATTATGTCACGGAAGTCGACCAGGCGGTTGAAGCGGCCGTCATCGACGTCCTGCGCACGGCCTACCCCGACCACGGCTTCCTGGGCGAGGAAACCGGCGTGCACGATGCGCCGGGCCAGCAAGAAGGCGAAGTACCCGAATACCAGTGGGTCATCGACCCGCTCGATGGCACCACCAATTTCATCCACGGCTTTCCGGCCTATGCGGTGTCCATCGCGCTGCTGCACCGGGGGCAGGCCGAGCAGGCCGTCATCTACGACCCCACCCGCAACGAGCTGTTCACCGCCAGCCGCGGCGGCGGGGCCTTCCTCAACGACCGCCGCATCCGCGTTTCCGGCCAGTCGCGCTACCATGACGCGCTCATCGGCGCCCACGTGCCGGGTTCGGCCAGCGGCGCCGCCACGTCGGGGGCCTTCGGCCAGATGCTGTCCGATTGCGCCAGCGCGCGCCGCATCGGCGCCTGCGTGCTCGACCTGGCCTACGTGGCCTGCGGCCGCTTCGACGGCTTTTGCGGCACCCGCCTCAAGGCCTGGGACCTGGCCGCCGGCACCCTGCTGGTGGTCGAGGCGGGCGGTCTGGTCACCGATTTCAGCGGCGAGCAAGATTGGCTGAAATCCGGCCAGGTGCTGGCCGGCAGCCCCAAAATACTTGCCCAGATGCTGGGTTATTTCCAATCTTGATGATTCCAATCTTGATGAGAACCATGGACGAAGAGTCAAGTCCGGACGCGCATAAACCGCGCGTCCTTGCAGCGCATACCCCGGTTCCCGCCGTTTCACAGGAGTCCGCTTCATGGAATGGATGATGGAACCCGCCTCCTGGGTGGGGCTTTTCACGCTGATCATCCTCGAAGTCGTACTGGGGATAGACAACCTCATCTTCATTGCGATTCTGGTCGAGAAGCTGCCGCCCAAGCTGCGCGACCGCGCGCGCGTGCTGGGGCTGTCGCTGGCGCTGATCATGCGCCTGGCCTTGCTGACGGTGATGTCGTGGCTCATCAAGCTGACCACGCCCATCCTGTTCCTGGGGCCCATCGATTTTTCCGGGCGCGACCTCATCCTCATCGTCGGCGGCTTCTTCCTGCTGTTCAAGGGCACGCTCGAACTGCACGAGCGCATAGAAGGCCGCACGCATCACGGTTCGGGCGACAGGCTGCATGCCAGCTTCGGCATCATCGTCACGCAAATCGTCATCCTGGACGCCGTGTTCTCCATCGATGCCGTCATCACGGCGGTGGGCATGGTCGAGCATCTGCCCATCATGATGGCCGCCGTGGTCATCGCCATGGGCGTCATGCTGTTCGCGTCCAAGCCGCTCACCAAGTTCGTCAACGCGCATCCCACCGTCGTGGTGCTGTGCCTGTGCTTCCTGCTGATGATCGGCTTTTCGCTGGTGGCCGAAGGCTTCGGCTTCCACGTGCCCAAGGGCTATCTGTACGCGGCCATCGGCTTCTCGGTGCTGATCGAAGCCCTGAACCAGGTGGCCCGGCGCAATATGCGCAAGGTCGAGGCGCGCCGCCCCATGCGCGAGCGCACCGCCGAGGGCATCATGCGCATGCTGGGCAAGCGCCCGCTGACGGCGGCCGAGTCCGACGTCGCCGTCAGCTCCAACGACACGCCCGAGCAGGTGTTCGGCGACACCGAGCGCAATATGGTCAGCGGCGTGCTGACGCTGGCCGACCGCAGCATCCATTCCATCATGACGCCGCGCAACGACGTCACCTGGCTCAACCTGGATGACGACCCCCAGGCGCTGCGGCAAAAAATCACCAAGGCGCCGCACAGTTTCTTCCCGGTGTGCCGCGGCTCGCTGGACGAAGTCATAGGCATAGGCCGCGCCAAGGAAATGATCGCCGACCTGATCACCCACGGCGCCATCCGCCTGTCGCGGCTACGCGACCCCATCATCGTGCATGACTCCATCGAAATTCTGCACGTCATGGAAACGCTCAAGCGCGCGCGCGGTCAACTGGTGCTGGTGGCGGACGAATTCGGCGCCATCGAAGGCATCGTCACGCCGATAGATGTTTTCGAGGCCATCGCGGGCGAGTTCCCCGACGAAGACGAAACGCCGGACATCGTCGCGCTGGACGAACACCATTGGCGCGTGGACGGCGCGGCCGACCTGCACCACCTGGAACAGGTGCTCAACACCGACGGCCTGGTGGACGAGGACGAAGACTATTCCACCATGGCCGGCTACCTGCTCGAACGCTTCGGGCACCTGCCGGCGGTGGGCGACCATTGCGAGCTGGCGCAGCCCCATGCCACCTTCGGTTTCACCGTCGGGCGGCTGGAGGGCCGCCGCATCGCATCGGTCGATATCGAGCGTCGTCCGCATACCGAAGACGACGAAACCGGCTCGGCCGACTAACGGCCGGCCGCTTCAAGGAGCAAAATGGAAGCCACAGCGATTTTCTACCTCAAGGCCCTGGTGCTGGGCATACTGGAAGGACTGACCGAATTCATCCCGGTATCCAGCACGGCGCACCTGCTGATCGTGGGCGAATGGCTGAACTTCTCGTCCGGCGACTACAAGGTGTTCGAAGTGGTGATCCAGTTCGGCTCCATTCTCGCGGTCATCTGGCTGTTCCGCGAACGGCTGTGGCAGTTGATACGCGGCGTGTTCACCGGCGAGCGCCAAGAGCTTCTGTTCTGCCGCAACCTGCTCATCGCCTTTTTGCCGGCGGTCGTCGTCGGCATGCTGATCATCCAGTACATCAAGATGGTGCTGTACAACCAGCCCATGGTGTTCGTGTTTACGCTGGTCGCGGGTGGCCTGATCATGCTGTGGGTGGAGCGCCGCCCCGGCTACGCCAAGCACAGCCAGGAAACCGTCAGCGGCCAGCGGGCCACCGCGCACCGGCTCGAAGACATCAGCTGGAAGCAGGCGCTGGCGGTGGGCGTGGCCCAATGCCTGGCGATGGTGCCGGGCACCTCGCGTTCGGGCGCTACCATCATCGGCGGCATGATCGCCGGCATCCAGCGCAAGACGGCAACCGAGTTCTCGTTCTTCCTGGCCATGCCCACCATGCTGGCCGCCACCGTGTACGACCTGTACAAGCACGGCGCAACCCTGACCAGCGACCAGACCGGCGCCATCGTCATCGGCTTCGTCGCGGCTTTCGTCAGCGCCCTGCTCGTCGTACGCGCCGTACTGCGCTTCGTCTCCAAGCGCACCTACCGACCCTTCGCCTGGTACCGGATAGCCTTGGGCGGGGTGCTGCTAGTCTGGCTGCTGGCGCGCTAGCCGTTCCATCCCCGACGCCTGATGCAGCGCGAATCCCAAGGCATCCACGCATAACCACCCATAGCGCGGCGGATGGCTATGGTCGGCCTCCCAGTCGGGCAGCACGATGCGGTAGTAGCGCTTGGTATCGTTGGCGCGCTCGCTCTCTTGGCGGCTGTTGCGGTGTATCGCCGGCCTGTGGGTGTGGCCGTGCACCAGCACGCTCAGGCCTTGCCGTTCAAGCAGCGCTTGCCAGGCCTGCTCGTTGACGTCGGTAATCGTCGGGCTTTTGTATTGCCCCGCCTGCTGGCTGCGGCGGCGGAAGTAGGCGGCCAGGCCTTGGCGCCAGGCCAGCGGGCAGCTCAAGAACAGTTTTTGCACCAGCGGTATGCGCACCACGCGCCGAAAGCGCTGGTAGGCGCGGTCGTCGGTGCATAGCTCGTCGCCGTGGGTCAGCCAGAAGTCGCCGGCGGGCGTGCTCAGGCGCAAGCCTTCGGGCAACAGCGTGGCGCCGACCGCTTGGGCGAAGCGTTCGCCCAGCAGAAAGTCGCGGTTGCCGCGCATCAGGTAGAGTTTCTTACGCCGCGAGACGGCTTGCATGGCCTGCATGGCGCTGGTCAGCCAGGGTTCGGGCGCGCCTATCTGGTCGTCGCCCACCCAGGCATTGAAGATGTCGCCGCAGAGTATCAGCGCATCGCATTCGCGCGCCGCTTGCTGCAGAAAATCGTGGAAGCGGGCGGCGGTGCCGGGGCCTTGCGGCCCCAGGTGGATGTCGGCGGCTATCCAGGTGGCGCCGCCCAGCGCCAGTTTATTCAACGATGGTAGCGGTTTCGATGATGACGTCTTCGACGGGCACGTCTTGGTGGAAGCCCTTGCTGCCGGTCTTGACGCCCTTGATCTGGTCGACCACTTCGGTGCCTTCGACCACCTTGCCGAACACGGCATAGCCCCAGCCCTGGGGCGTGGGGGCGGTGAAGTTCAGGAAGTCGTTGTCATTGACGTTGATGAAGAACTGGGCCGTGGCCGAGTGCGGGTCGTTGGTGCGCGCCATGGCGATGGTGTAGCGGTCGTTCTTCAGGCCGTTGTCGGCTTCGTTGTCGATGGCGGGCTTGGTGGGCTTTTGCTTCATGCCGGGTTCGAAGCCGCCGCCCTGGATCATGAAATTGTTGATGACGCGATGGAAGACCGTGCCGTTGAAAAAGCCCTCGTTCACGTATTCCAGAAAGTTGGCCGCCGTTTTCGGGGCCTTGGCGGCATTGAGTTCGAGCACGATGGTGCCGTGGTTGGTCTGGAGCTGGACGCGAGGAGAAGTAGTCATTGCGGTTTCACCTGTGGAGGGAGAAGAGGAAGTGGAGGAGGACGGCTGCGAACAGGCGGCCGTCATCATGGCAAGGCCGGCCAGCGCGGCAAGGCAGGCGCGCCGGGCGGGCGACGGCTTGCGGCGGGGCGAGTCATGGCGTGTCATGTGTCGTAGGCGTAAAAATCAACGGGATTGCAAAATGGCGTCTATGCGGGCCCTGGCGCCGGCCGCCTGGGTCTGCCCTTGCTGGGCGGCCAGATCGAACGATTCGCGCGCCAGCATCAGGTAGACGCGGCCCAGGTTCAGGCGCGCCGCCGGGTACGACGGAGAAATCGACAGCGACATCTGCAAGGCGTCGCGCGCCAGGTCGAGCTGGTTCTTTTTGACGTATTCGGAGGCCAGATTGTTCCAGGGTTCGGGCAATTCGGGAAAACGCACCGTCATGTCCTGGTACAGCGCCATGGCTTCGTCGTGGCGGCCTAGCGCCGACAGCGCGCGGCCCTTCTGGAACAGCAGTTGCACGTCGGTGCCGAAGGCCTCGGGCGACCGCTCGCGCACGGCTTCGTATTTCTGGATGGCTTCCAGGGCTTCCTGGTTGCGCCCTTCGTTGAGCATGCCCGAAATGCGGTCGGTGATTTGCGCGGGGGTCAGCGGCAGGGCGGTGTCGGCACCGGGTTCCAACGCTTCGAGCAGGCGGGCCAGGCCCTTCCAGCCACCGTCTACGGGGGGAGGGTCGTTGAACAGCTCTTGTTCGGGGACGGACTGGGCTTGGGCGGCCGGCAGCACCAGGGCCAGACACAGCAGCGCGAAAAAACGGGAGAAACGGGGCACGAACGGAACCTGTCGATAGGAATGAGGCCGGGAAGCCCGGGCAGGGCGGCGCATGAGGCCGCGCATGCCGCGTGGATGAGGCTTGCTATACTAATCGATTGCCATTTTAGCCCCGAGCCTGTGTGTCAGGAAATGAGCACGCTGCACATTTATAACACTCTTTCCCGAGCCAAAGCGCCGTTCCAGCCCCAGGACACGGCGCATGTGCGCATGTACGTCTGCGGCATGACGGTGTACGACTATTGCCATTTGGGCCATGCCCGCATGCTGGTCAGCTTCGACGTGGTGCAGCGCTGGCTCAAGGCCAGCGGCTACGGCGTGCAATACGTGCGCAACATCACCGACATCGACGACAAGATCATCCGCCGCGCGGTCGAAAGCGGGCGCGCCCTGGGCGAGGTCACGCGTTTCTACATCGACGCCATGCACGCCGACGAACGCGCGCTGGGCGTCGAGCCGCCCTCGGCCGAGCCGCGCGCCACCGAACACGTCAAGCGCATGCTAGACATTATCGGCATGCTCGAAGACAAAGGCCTGGCCTACCGGGCCGACGACGGCGACGTCAACTACGCCGTGCGCCGCTTTCCCGGCTACGGCAAGCTCTCCGGCAAATCGCTGGACGACCTGCGCGCCGGCGAGCGCGTGGCCGTGGGCGAAGGCAAGCGCGACCCGCTCGATTTCGTGCTCTGGAAGGCGGCCAAGCCCGCCGAGCCCGAAGATTCCAAATGGCAGTCGCCCTACGGCTTCGGCCGTCCGGGCTGGCACATCGAGTGCTCGGCCATGAGCGAGGCCTTGCTGGGCCTGCCGCTGGACATCCACGGGGGCGGGCCCGACCTGAAATTCCCCCACCACGAAAACGAAATCGCCCAATCCGAGGGCGCTTTCGGCGGCGCCCTGGCCAATGTCTGGATGCATTGCGGCCCGCTGATGGTGGACTCGGACAAAATGTCCAAGTCGCTGGGCAACTTCCGCACCATACGCCAAACCATCGCCGCGCCCGAATCCCTGAGCGACGGCCGGGCCGGCTACGACGCCAATCTGCGCGAAGCCGAGATGCTGCGTTTCTTCATCGTGCGCAATCACTACCGCAGCGCCCAGAACTACACGCCCGACAACCTGCGCGACGCCCAGCAGGCGCTGGACCGCCTGTATCAGGCCTTGCTTCAGGTGCCGCCGGCGGACGTCGCCATCGACTGGTCGCAGCCGGCCGCGCAGGCCTTCAAGCAGGCCATGGACGACGACTTCAACACCGCCGGCGCGGTCGCCGTGCTGTTCGACCTGGCATCCGAGGCCCATAAATCGGGTTCGGCCGAGCAGGCCGGGCTGCTGCGCGCCCTGGGCGGCGTGCTGGGCCTGCTGCAAAAAGATCCCACGGCCTACATGCGCTCGCCCACCCGCTATCTGGGCAACTCGGCCCAGGCCGCGCTGGACGCCGCCGCCGTCGATGCCCTGGTGAACGAGCGCGTCCAGGCCAAGGCCGGCCGCAATTTCGCGCGCGCCGACGCCATACGCGCCCAATTGCGCGAAGCCGGCATCGAGCTCGAAGACCGCCCGGGCGGCCAAACGCAATGGCGCAGGGTCTGACGCACATGACGCAAGTGCAATTCCTTTCTCCCGACAGGCCCGATTACTGGGACGAAGCCGCGGCCCAGCTGATGCGGCGCGACCGCATCCTGCGCCGCCTGATTCCGCGGCATGCCCAAGACATTCTGCTGCCGGCGTCCACGCCCTTCGTCAGCCTGGCGCGCGCCATCGTCAGCCAGCAGGTGTCCACGGCCTCGGCCAACGCCATCTGGCAGCGCTTCGTGGGCGCTTGCGGGCGCCGGCCCGCGCCGGCCAAGGTGGTCGAGATGACGCCCGAGCAGCTGCGCGAACTGGGCGTTTCCAAGCGCAAAGCCGAATACATCCTGGGCCTGGCCGCGGCCTTCGCCGAAAAAAGGCTGCGGCCCGCCGTCTGGCAAGAGATGGACGACGAGGCCATCATTACCGAACTTTGCCAATTGCGCGGCATCGGCCGCTGGACGGCCGAGATGTTCCTCATCTTCAGCCTGGGCCGCCCGGACGTGCTGCCGCTGGACGATGCCGGCCTGCTCAAGGCAATTTCGCTACACTATTTCAGCGGCGAACCCGTTTCCCGCTTCGAGGTGCGAGAAGTGGCCCAGGCCTGGGCGCCCTGGAGCACGGTCGCCACCTGGTATCTATGGCGCAGCTTGGCGGCGCCGCCCAGCCCATAGCAAGCCGCGCGCGGACAAACGGCCCTGCCGTGTTTTCTACATTAAAATCAGCCAGTTCCGGATCAGGCACTTTCCTATGCGTAATACCTTCCTAGAATTTGAACAGCCGTTGGCCGAGCTTGAGGCGAAAATCGAACAGTTGCGCTTCGTTCAGGCGGATTCGGCGGTCGATATCTCTGACGAAGTGAGCCGGCTGCAACTGAAAAGCCAGACGCTGGCCAAGAACATCTACGCCAAGCTGACGCCCTGGCAGACCGCGCTGGTGGCGCGCCATCCGCAGCGCCCCTACACGCTGGATTACGTGCGCGAAATCTTCACCGACTTCCACGAAATGCACGGCGACCGCATGTACGCGGACGACCAGTCCATCGTGGGCGGCATGGCGCGCTTCAACGGGCAGCCCTGCATGGTCATCGGCCATCAAAAAGGCCGCGACACCAAAGAGCGCGCCATGCGCAACTTCGGCATGCCGCGCCCCGAAGGCTACCGCAAGGCTCTGCGCCTGATGCGCCTGGCCGAAAAATTCCAGTTGCCCATCTTCACCTTCGTCGACACGCCGG
This sequence comes from uncultured Burkholderiaceae bacterium, assembly GCA_934525625.1. GTDB lineage: Bacteria > Pseudomonadota > Gammaproteobacteria > Burkholderiales > Burkholderiaceae_B > Mesopusillimonas. The sequence continues at coordinate 93,617 of CAKSZL010000005.1, read as the reverse complement.
GCGCCTATCCGGGCATCGGCGCCGAAGAGCGCGGGCAATCCGAAGCCATCGGCCACAACCTGTACGCCATGGCCGAGCTGAAAGTGCCCATCATCTCCACCATCATCGGCGAAGGCGGTTCGGGCGGCGCGCTGGCCATCGCCGTGGGCGACGCGGTCATGATGCTGCAATACGCCACCTACGCCGTCATCTCCCCGGAAGGCTGCGCCTCGATTCTGTGGCGCAGCGCCGACAAGGCGCCCGTCGCCGCCGAGGCCCTGGCCATTACCGCGCCCCGGCTCAAAGAGCTGGGCCTGATCGACCGCGTGGTCAACGAGCCCATAGGCGGCGCGCACCGCGACCCCGGCATGATGGCGCGCCAGCTCGAACGCGCGCTTACCGATGCGCTGCGCGACGTGGCGGGCCTGGCTCCCCAGCAACTGATAGAGCGCCGCCTGGAAAGGCTGATGTCCTACGGGCGCTTCCAGGACGCCGCCTAGGGCCTGCCAACACAAAAAAGGAGCCGCCCATGGCCGGGTCCGTCACCGACCCGCAATTGGCCGCCGCGCTGGCGCGCGCCATTCAGGCGATGACGCCGGGGGCGCAACGCCTGGGCGTGGGGCTTAGCGGCGGCCCCGATTCGGCCATGCTGGCCGTCCATGCCGCCGACTACGCCCGGCGCTACGGTATTTCCCTGCATTGTTTGCACGTGCACCACGGCCTGCAAGAGGCCGCCGGGCAGTGGCGCGACCATGCCCGCGATCTGGCTTACAGCCTGGAAACCGAGTGGTGCGAGCGCCAGGTCGTGGTGGATTTTTCCCATGGCGACGGCATGGAGTCGGCCGCCCGTACCGCGCGCTATGCGGCGCTTATAGACATGAGCCGCAGCCTGGCGCTGGACGCCGTGCTGCTGGCTCACCACCGCGACGATCAGGCCGAGACGGTGCTGATGCGGCTGTTAAGAGGGGCGGGGCCTGAGGGCCTGGCCGCCATGCGCCCCGGCGTGCAGCGCGAAGGCGTCACGTTCTTGCGGCCCTGGCTGGACATGCCCAGGGCGCGCATCCTGGCCTGCGCCGGCCGCTATGCCCAAGCGCACGGCTGGCAGGCCGTGCAAGACCCCACCAACGTGCATGAAGGCTACACCCGGGGCGCCGTGCGCGCCCGGCTGGCGCCGCAACTGGACGAGCGCTGGCCCGGCTGGCAGGCGATACTGGCGCGCCACGCCCGCCAAAGCGCCGAGCTGGCCGAACTGCTGGCCGAGGTGTCCGCCCAGGATTTCGCCGCGCTGGAGCCCGGCGAAGACGCCTTGTCGTTTTCGCTGGCCGCCTGGCGTAAGCTTTCGCCCGTGCGGCAGACCCAGGTGCTGCGCTACTGGCTGGGGCGCGCGGGCCTGCGCATGCCAGCCGATGCGCGCCTGCAAGAACTGATGCGCCAGATGCGCGGCCTGCATGCCCTGGGGCACGACCGCGGTTTGCAGCTTAGGCACGACGGCTGGCTCATACGCTGCGTGCGCGGCCGCATGCTGTTGCTGCCCGCAAACGCGCTACAATAAGAAGTTTTGCTGCATATCCTTCTCTAGTCGAAAATCTAGTCGAAACCGCATCCTTCTTTAATCGAAACGCAGGACGCATCATGTCCCTATTTGTGCATAAGTATGGCGGCACGTCGATGGGCTCGGTCGAGCGCATCCAGAATGTCGCAAAGCGGGTGGCCAAGTGGCATGCCGCGGGTCACCAAGTCGTCGTCGTACCTTCCGCGATGGCCGGCGAAACCAACCGCCTGCTGGGCCTGGCCAAGGAAATCTCCGACCAGCCCGACGGGCGAGAACTGGACATGCTGGCCGCCACGGGCGAACAGGCCAGCAGCGCGCTGCTGGCGCTGGCGCTGCAAAAGCAGGGCATCGAAGCGCGCAGCTACGCCGGTTGGCAGGTGGCGGTGCATACCGATTCGGCCTACACCAAGGCGCGCATCACCAACATCGATGGCAAACGCGTCCAGGCCGACCTTGACGCCGGGCGCGTGGTCGTCGTCACCGGCTTTCAAGGCGTGGACGACGAAGGCCACATCACGACGCTGGGCCGCGGCGGTTCCGATACCTCCGCAGTGGCCATGGCCGCCGCGCTCAAGGCGCAGGAATGCCTCATCTACACCGACGTGGACGGCGTCTACACGACCGACCCCCGCGTGGTGCCCGAAGCCCGCCGCCTGAAAGTATTGTCCTTCGAGGAAATGCTGGAAATGGCGTCGCTGGGCTCCAAGGTGCTGCAGATTCGCTCCGTCGAGTTCGCGGGCAAATACCGCATGCCGGTGCGGGTGCTGTCGTCGCTGACCGACCCCTTGGGTTCGCTCGAGCAGGAAATGGCCTCGGGCACGCTTATCACTTTCGAGGAAGATCAAAACATGGAATCCGCCGTCGTATCCGGCATCGCCTTCAGCCGTGATGAAGCCAAGATGACCCTGCTGGGCGTGCCGGACACCCCCGGCGTGGCCTATTCCATCCTGGGGCCCGTGGCGGCCGCCAACATCGACGTGGACATGATCGTGCAGAACCAGTCGGTGCGCGGCACCACAGACTTCTCGTTCACGGTCAACCGCAACGACTACAAGCGCACCTTCGATCTGCTGCAAAACCAGATCGCGCCCGCCGTCGGCGCCCAGGAAGTCGTGGCCGACGACAAGGTCTGCAAGGTCTCCATCGTGGGTATCGGCATGCGCAGCCACGTGGGCGTGGCCAGTCTGATGTTCCGCACGCTCAGCGAAGAGGGCATCAACATCCAGATGATCAGCACCAGCGAGATCAAAACTTCCGTCATCCTGAACGACAAGTACATGGAGTTGGCGGTGCGTGCATTGCACAAGGCCTTCGGCCTCGACAGCGATACGCCGGCCTTCCCGGCCCAGCAGCAGGCCTGATTGCCGGCGGCAAGCCCATGGGCTTGCAAATTCGCCGAACATTGCCGACAATAGGGTGTCTCCCCGGTTTCTGGCAAGCCGGGGATTTGCTTTGGGCCTTGCCTTGAGATTCCAGAAGGGGTTCCATAAGGCCTGGCCGGTTCGTAAGGCATAGCCGCAGGGCATCGCCTGGCAAGGCATCCACTACATACTTAATTGCTTCGCCCGGCTGGCGCTTGCCAACCGGGCGGTTTGTCATCTTGGGGCGCTCCGTCACCGGAGCGTCTTTTTACTTTCAGTAGGAACCATCATGTCCGCGATACCGTTGACAGTAAGCGGCGCTGAGCGCCTGCAACAAGAACTGCACCGACTCAAGACCATCGAGCGGCCCGCCATCATCGAGGCCATCGCCGAAGCGCGTGCCCAAGGCGACTTGTCCGAAAACGCCGAATACGACGCCGCGCGCGAGCGCCAGGGCTTCGTCGAGGGCCGCATTCAAGAACTCGAAGGCACCTTGTCCAACGCGCAGATCATCAACCCCACCGAGCTGGACACCGACGGCAACATCGTCTTCGGCGCCACCGTCGACATCGAAGACCTGGATTCCGGCCAGCGCGTCAGCTACCAGATCGTGGGCGACGTCGAAGCCGACATCCGCTCGAACCGCATTTCGATCTCCAGCCCCGTGGCGCGCGCCCTGATCGGCCGCAGGGCGGGCGACGTGGTCGAAGTCCGGGCGCCCGGCGGCGTGCGCGAATACGAAATCCTGGACATCCGTTACGTCTGAGGTCTCGCAAGCCGCCCCGCCCAGGGTCGGTTTGCGCGGCTTTTAGTAGTAAAAAATGGCCTCGAAAGGCCATGTAAAATAACAGCGGAGCCGATTCCCGGCTCAGGCGTTTTCCCCGACTTTACCTATTACCCTGGCGCGCCCGGTTGCGGGCACGCAAGGTCAGTGCGCTGCCTGCTTTTCGCGGAATGCGATGGCCGGCGCTGCTGGGCGCGGCGGCCTTGCGAGGCGCCGCATCGCGCACCGCGGGCTTGCGCCGCTTGGCGGGGGCCTTGGCGCCGGCGGCGGCCTGTTTCTTGGGAATGTGCGGGGCGTTGGGCGCTCGCACCGCCCGGGTGGTTTCAACCGGTTTGGCGGCTTCGGCCTTGGGGCGGTAGATAATCAGCGTTTTTCCCAGATGGTGCACCGGCGCGCACGACAACTGTTCGCAGATGTCGTCCAGCATGGCCTGGCGGTCTTCGCGCTCAAACCCGGCTACCTTGATCTTGATCAGTTGGTGGGCGTCCAGGTGGACGTTGATTTCCTTCAGGACGGCGGGCGTCAGGCCCCGGGCGCCGATAATGACGACCGGATGAAGGGCGTGGGCGGCGGCGCGCTGGGCGCTACGCTCTTGAGTAGTAAGTTCGATGGCAGGCATAGCGGAATTGTACGGTAATGGCCAAGAAAAAATTTTCGAAAAACTGGATTCATCAGCATATTCAGGACCCTTATGTGAAAATGGCGCAACAAAAGGGCTATCGGGCCCGCGCGGCGTTCAAGCTCACCGAGATCCTGGACACTGAAAAGCTGCTGAAACCCGGGCAATTCGTGGTCGATCTGGGCTCCACGCCCGGCAGTTGGTCGCAAATCCTGCGCGAACGCATGAAAGGCCCCGACGGCCGGGTGCAGGGGCGCATCATCGCGCTCGACCTCCTGCCCATGGAGCCTCTGCCCGACGTCACTTTCATCCAGGGCGACTTCCGCGAGGACGAAGTGCTGGCGCAATTGCAACAAATCGTTGGCGACCAGAAGCTGGACCTTGTGGTTTCCGACATGGCCCCCAATCTGTCAGGGGTGGAGGCTGCGGACGCCGCACGCATCCAGCACGTGTGCGAACTGGCGCTTGAATTTGCGCAGCAGCACCTCAAGCCCGAGGGCGCCCTGATCGTCAAAGCCTTTCATGGCAGCGGCTTTTCGCAGATCGTCAAGGCGTTCAAGGGCGTGTTCGAACGAGTGGTGGAGCGCAAACCCAAGGCCTCGCGCGATCAGTCGTCCGAGACCTTTCTGGTGGGTAAGGGGCTGAAGTGATTCCCTGCCCGGACAAGCGATTGCCTCGCCGGTTACGCCCGCCGTGCCGCCTGTAGTGTCCGCGCTTCGCCTTGCCTGACGCAAGCCGCTCCTGATCGGGGTAGAATCAGGGAAAATACCCGATTTGTCATCGATGCGGGCGATGGCGGGCGGGATCCGAGATACGTAGGAGGTTGGCTTTGAACAACTCGTTTTCCAAGATCGCCATCTGGATGGTGATCGCGCTGGTGCTGTTTACCGTCTTCAAGCAATTCGACGGGCGCAGCGTCGTTACCGATTCCACCACATACACCCAATTCATGACGGACGCCCAAGCCGGGCGTATTCGCAAGGTAGACATCCAGGGCGACAAGCTGTTCGTTACGCCCGACGCCGGCCGGCCTTACAGCCTGACCTCGCCGGGCGACCTGTGGATGGTGCCCGAACTGGTCAAGGCGGGCGTCGAAGTCTCCGGCAAGCCGCGCGAAGAGCCGTCCTTCCTCACCAGCATCTTCATTTCGTGGTTCCCCATGCTGCTGCTCATCGGCGTGTGGATATTCTTCATGCGCCAGATGCAGGGCGGCGGCAAGGGCGGTGCGTTCAGCTTCGGCAAGTCGCGCGCACGCATGCTGGACGAAAACACCAACAACATCACCTTCGCCGACGTCGCCGGCTGCGACGAGGCCAAGGAAGACGTCAAGGAACTCGTCGACTTCCTGCGCGACCCTTCCAAGTTCCAGCGGCTGGGCGGGCGCATTCCGCGCGGCGTGCTGCTGGTGGGCTCGCCGGGTACCGGTAAAACCCTGCTGGCCAAGGCCATCGCGGGCGAAGCCAAGGTGCCGTTCTTCAGCATCTCGGGCTCCGACTTCGTCGAAATGTTCGTCGGCGTGGGCGCGGCGCGCGTGCGCGACATGTTCGAAAACGCCAAGAAGCACGCGCCTTGCATCATCTTCATCGACGAAATCGATGCGGTGGGCCGCCAGCGCGGCGCCGGCCTGGGCGGCGGCAACGACGAACGCGAACAGACCCTGAACCAGATGCTGGTCGAGATGGACGGCTTCGAAACCGGCCAAGGCGTGCTCGTCATCGCCGCCACCAACCGTCCCGACGTGCTCGACCCGGCGCTGCTGCGCCCGGGCCGCTTCGACCGCCAGGTGGTCGTGTCGCTGCCCGACATCCGCGGCCGCGAGCAAATTCTCAAGGTGCACATGCGCAAAGTGCCGCTGGCGCCCAACGTCGATCCGCACGTGCTGGCACGCGGCACGCCGGGCTTTTCCGGCGCCGACCTGGCCAACCTGGTCAACGAGGCCGCGCTGTTCGCGGCGCGCCGCAACGGCCGCACCGTCGACATGAGCGACTTCGAAAAAGCCAAGGACAAGATCATCATGGGCGCCGAGCGCCGCACCATGGTCATGCCCGAGGAAGAGCGCCGCAACACGGCCTACCACGAGGCTGGCCATGCGCTGGTGGCGCGCTGCCTGCCCAAGACCGACCCGGTCCACAAGGTCACCATCATCCCGCGCGGCCGTGCGCTGGGCGTCACCATGCAGTTGCCCGAGGGCGACCGCTACAGCATGGACAAAGAGCGCCTGCTCAACACCATCGCGGTGCTGTTCGGCGGCCGTATCGCCGAAGAGGTCTTCATGAACCAGATGACCACCGGCGCCTCCAACGACTTCGAACGCGCTACCGCCATCGCGCGCGACATCGTCACGCGCTACGGCATGACGGACACCCTGGGCCCGGTGGTTTACGCCGAGAACGAGGGCGAGGTCTTCCTGGGCCGCAGCGTCACCAAGACCACGCACGTCTCCGAAGCCACCATGCAGAAGGTCGATCAGGAAATCCGCAACATCATCGACGAGCAGTATGGCGTGGCGCGCCGTCTCATCGAAGACAACCGCGACAAGATGCACGCCATGGCCAAGGCCCTGCTCGAATGGGAAACCATAGACGCGGACCAGATCGAAGACATCATGCAGGGCCGCCCGCCTCGTCCTCCCAAGGACATCGATTCCGGCGGCAGCAGCAGCTCGGCAGATCAGGCGCCGCCCGCGGCGGGCGTCTCCTCGGTGGATGGCGGCAACACGGCGACGACGCCTGTCTGATTCGCGGGTTTGCATGACGCGAACACTGCAATGCGGCCGGTTCGAGCTTGCGCTCGACAGGCCGCTCATCATGGGTGTGCTCAATGTCACACCCGATTCTTTTTCTGATGGCGGCCGTTATGCCGGGGTTGATCAGGCGCTGGCGCGTGCGCGGCAACTGATGGACGAGGGCGTGGACATCCTCGACATCGGCGGCGAATCCACGCGCCCCGGCGCCGAGGCGGTCGATGCCCGAGCCGAACTCGCACGCCTGCTGCCGGTGCTCGAAGCATTGCGCGACACCGGCGTTCCTTTGTCCGTGGACACCTGCAAGCCCGAAGTGATGCGCGGCGTGCTGGCGCTGGACGTAGATATGATCAACGACATCGCCGGCTTTGGCGACGAGGCTTCCATCCAGGCCGTGGCCGGCGCGCGCTGCGCCCTGTGCGTCATGCACATGAAGGGCGAACCGCGCACCATGCAGCAGTCGCCGCATTACGACGACGTCGTGGCCGAGGTGCGCGAGTTTCTGCGCGAGCGTACCGGGCGCCTGCTGCTCGCGGGCGTGGCACCGGCGCGCATCGTGCAGGATCCCGGCTTCGGCTTTGGCAAGACGGCGGTTCATAATTACACTTTGCTCGGGCGTCTGCCCGAACTGTTCTTCGACGATTATCCCTGGCTAGTGGGTGTTTCCCGCAAGAGCATGATCGGCCACGTCACCGGGCGCGCGCCCCAGGACCGCCTGGCCGGCAGTCTGGCTGGCGCCCTGGCCGGCATCGATGCCGGGGCCGCCATCGTGCGTGTGCACGACGTGGCGGCGACCCGGGACGCCATCGCCGTCTGGCGGGCGATAAAACATGGAGTAAGTGCATGACACGCAAGTATTTTGGTACGGACGGCGTCCGCGGAGAGGTCGGCGGCGCCGTCATCAATCCCGAGTTTGCGTTAAGGCTGGGCTATGCGGCGGGGCGCGTGCTGTCGCAGCGCCATCCCGGCAAAGGCCGGCCGGCGGTGCTCATAGGCAAAGACACGCGGCTGTCGGGCTACATGCTCGAATCGGCGCTGGAGGCCGGCCTGTCGGCGGCCGGCGTGGACGTGCTGCTGGCCGGGCCGATTCCCACGCCCGCGGTGGCCTATCTGACGCGCGCTTTCCGCCTGTCGGCGGGCATCGTCATCAGCGCTTCGCACAATCCTTATTACGACAACGGCATCAAGTTCTTCTCGGCCGAGGGCATGAAGCTGCCCGACGAAGTCGAAAGCGAAATCGAGGCCGCGCTGGAAGCCCCGCTGGGCTGCGTGTCCTCCGAGGCCCTGGGCCGGGCGCGGCGCGTCAGCGACGCGGCCGGGCGCTACATCGAGTTTTGCAAAAGCACCTTTCCCAACGAGCTGGATCTGTCCGACATGAAGATCGTCGTGGACGCCGCGCATGGCGCCGCCTATCAGGTGGCCCCGCACGTGTTCCGCGAACTGGGCGCCGAAGTCCATGAAATCGGCTGCAAGCCCGATGGCATGAACATCAACGAAAACGTCGGCGCGCTGCACCCCGAAGGCCTGGCGCAACGGGTGCGGGAACTGGACGCGGACGTGGGCATCGCCCTGGACGGCGACGCCGACCGGCTCATCATGGTCGACGCGGATGGCCGCGTCTACAACGGCGACGAGCTGCTTTACGCCATCGTCCTGCAGCGCCACCAAGTCACGCCCGTGGCCGGCGTAGTGGGTACGCTGATGACCAATTTCGGTTTCGAGCGGCGCATGAACGACCTGGGCATCGCCTTCGAACGCGCCAAGGTGGGCGACCGCTACGTGCTGGAAGCCTTGCTCAAGCACGGCTGGCTGCTGGGCGGCGAGAGTTCGGGCCACCTGTTGTGTCTGGATTGCCACAGCACCGGCGACGGCGTCATCGCCGCCCTGCAGGTGCTTACCGGCCTGCGCCGCAGCGGCCTGACGCTGGCCGAGCAGATGCGCGACTTGCACATGTATCCTCAGGAGATGGTCAACGTGCCGCTGACGCCGGGAACGGATTGGCAGAACCACGCCGGCTTGCAGGCCGCCGTGCGGCAGGTCGAGTCGCGCCTGGCGGGCAAGGGCAGGGTGCTGATACGCGCCTCGGGTACCGAACCCAAGCTGCGCCTGATGGTAGAGGCCGAAGACGCCGCGATGGCCGAGCAGGGTGTGCGGGAATTGGTTGCGGTGGATTTGACAACGCGGTAACGTAAGCATCAAAAACCTGCAACAATTACAGTGCATAATGGCAGCATATTAGTGGAGCGAAAACTATGCTAGAGCTTGCACGCGTAAGGGCCCGTGACGGGGTTAGCACCTCTTGGGCCCAGGCGGGTGATACCGGATTGGTGCTGGGTTTGGCCCGCACCAATGCCGAGCTCGAGGCCATCCAGCGCCTTAGATACGACATCTTCACCAAAGAGATGAACGTTGTGTTTCCCGACGCGGTGGACGGCCTGGACGCCGACCGCTTCGACCCCTGGTGCGAACACTTCATGGTCAAGGAGCTCGGCACGGGGCAGATCGTCGGCACCTACCGGCTGTTGACGCCGGCCAACGCCATCAAGGCCGGCGGCTACTATTCCGAATCCGAGTTCGACATTTCCGCGCTCGACGCCTTGCGCCCGACACTGGCCGAGGTGGGGCGCTCCTGCATTCATCCGGATTACCGCCAGGGTTCGGTCATCATGCTGCTGTGGTCGGGCATTGCCGCCCTGATGCAGCAGGGCGGCTACCGCTACGTGCTGGGCTGCGCCAGCGTCAGCCTGCGCGACGACGGCGTCACTGCGGCCGAAGTGTGGCGCACGGCGCAAAAAAGCATGGCCCAGGCCAAAGGCGCACTGCCCATGGTCACGCCGCGCCATCGCTATCCGGTCGAACGCCTGGACAGCGAATTGCCGGCGCGCGTGCCGCCGCTCATCAAGGGCTATCTGAAGCTGGGCGCGTCCATCTGCGGCGAGCCGGCCTGGGACCCCGATTTCAACACGGCCGATTTTCCGGTGCTGCTCGATATCCAGCAGGTGGAGCCGCGCTACCGGCGCCATTTCGGGTTGGATTGAGACGGGGTGTGCGGGTGTGTATAAGCGGTTGAGTGCTAACCCGCCCGCAATCGTGTAGCACCGCCCAGGCCCGGTCACTCGGCTCGACCACTCCAGCACGTGGTCTCGGCCCGCTGCGCGGGCTGCCCTCGCTCCAACGTGCCTGGGCGGTGCTACACGACCGCGGGCTAGGCATGGGCTTGAGTTGGGGGGGTTAAAAGAAGATGCGGCGTTTGCGCACTGGCGTTTTGGCGCTGGGGGTTTCCACCAATTCCAGCTTGAAGTCGGCCTTGCGCCATTCCTTGACCTCGGTGCGCAAGGAGTAGTCGGATAGCGCGTGGGTGTCGAGCCAGTTGGCGTCGGCCACGATGTTCAGCATGCCGTTGTCGCGGCGCAACTGCAGGGGCAGGGCCTCGGGCTGCTCGCGGCGGCACAGCAGCACGGCCAGGCGCAGGCACAGCAGGGCCATCCATTGGGCGTGCGTGGGTTCGGGGCGCAGGCTGCCCATGCGGGACACTTTGCCCTGGTGGCCGTTGACGAGCCAGGCCAACAGGTTCTGGTCGTCGTTGGAAAAGCCCGGCATGTCGGCGTGGCCCAGAATATAGGCGCTGTGCTGGTGGTAGTTGGTGCTGGTGATGGACATGCCGACTTCGTGCAGGCGCGCGGCCCAGCTCAGGGCACGGGCCATTTCGCCGGCGTCTTCGTCTTCCAGGGCCAACGATTGAAACAGCTGCATGGCGATGCGGTGCACGCGCTCGGCCTGCTCGGCGTCTATCTTGTAGCGGCGCGGCATCAGTTGCACGGTTTCTTCGCGCTTGTCGTGTTCCGAGCGCCGGCCCAGCAGGTCGTACAGCACGCCGGCGCGCAGGGCGCCTTCGCCGGGCAGCATGACGTCTATCTTCAATTCCTCGAAAGCGGCCATCATGATGGCCAGGCCGCCCGAGAGTACGGTGGCCCGCGCCGGCTTGATGCCGGGCAGGTGGTCCATGACGACGCAGCCGTCCTCGATGAGCCGCTGTTGCAGGGCTTCCATGCCGTCCAGAGTGATGCCTTTGGCCGACATGCCGCCTTGGGTGAGTATCGCCAGCAGGCCTTTGGCCGTGCCCGACGAGCCGTAGGCTTGCTCCCAGCCGGCGTGCCGGTAGGTTTCGGAGATGCTTTTCAGTTCACGCCGCGCCGCCAGGCGGGCTTTGCCCATGCGTTGCGCGGTGATGTGTCCGTCGGGGAAGAATTGCTTGGTGTAGCTGACGCAGCCCATGTTCAGCGATGCCAGGTGGCCGGGCTGGTAGCTTTGGCCCAAGATGACTTCGGTGGAGCCGCCGCCGATGTCGATGACCAGGCGCTGGTTGCTGGAGGGCGGTAGTTCGCTGCTGACGCCCGCGTAGATCAGGCGGGCTTCTTCCTGGCCCGAGATGACCTCGATGGGAAAGCCCAGCGCGGCTTCGGCGCGCGCCAGGATGGGGCCGGTGTCGCGCGCCACGCGAAAGGTGTTGGTGGCCACGGCCCGCACCCGGCTGGGCTTGAAACCTTGCAGGCGTTCGCCGTAGCGCTTGAGCACGGCGATGGCGCGTTCGACCGAGGCTTCGTCCAGCGTCTTTTGCGGCGTCAGGCCCGCGGCAAGCTGGACGGCGTCCTTGAGCCGGTCCACGGCATAGATCTGGGCGTGCCCATTGTGTTGCACGACCCGGGCGATGGTCAGGCGAAAGCTGTTGGAACCCAGGTCGACGGCGGCGAGTAGATAATCCATGTGGCGTGGCGCTCAGGTGGTCTGTGCCGGATTATAAAGGCTGATTTGCCGCGTGCTGGGCGCTTGCCCGGCGTCGTTGCACGCCCGCTTCTGTTGTGGGAAACAAGCCGTAATGTCATGATATTGAAATAAAACAGTAGTAAAAGTCGGTTTTCTTATTTTTTGCTTTTTTCCGCTTTCCACCATGCCCCAGGTATTGCCGCCGGACACCCCCTTGCTGATCAATCGGGAACTTTCCCTGCTCAAGTTCAATGAGCGTGTCCTGTTCATGGCCGAGCAGGCTGAGACGCCTTTGCTGGAGCGCCTGCGCTACCTGTGCATCGTCAATTCCAATCTGGACGAGTTCTTCGAGATACGCATCGCCAGCCTGAAAGAGCAGTTGGCGCGCCAGCCGCACGTCATGGGCAGCGACGGCTTTACGCCCGCGCAGGTGTTCGAGCTATTGCAGGCCTCCATCCACGAACTGGTCGAGCGCCAGCATGCCTTGCTCAACGACGTGCTGCTGCCGGCGCTGCGCGCCGAAGGCATCGTGTTGTACGACGAATTCACCATGGACGACGCCCAGCTGGGTTGGGCGGCCTCGGTGTTCGCCAGCGAAATCATGCCCATGCTGACGCCCATCGGGCTGGACCCGGCGCATCCGTTTCCGCGGGTCTACAACAAGAGCCTGAATTTCATCGTTTCGCTGACGGGGCAGGACGCCTTCGGGCGGCGCTCGTCCATCGCCGTCGTGCAGGCGCCGCGCGCGCTGCCGCGCGTCATGCGCTTGCCCGAAGACGTCTCCGGCGTGGCGCATGGCTACGTGCTGCTGACCACGCTCATCCGCCGCTTCGTCGGCGAACTGTTTCCCGGCATGGAGGTGCGCGGCTGCTACCAGTGGCGCGTCACGCGCAATAGCGACCTGTACGTGGACGAGGAAGAAATCACCAATTTGCGCCAGGCGCTGCAGGGCGAACTGACGCAGCGCAATTTCGGGGCGGCGGTCAGGCTGGAGGTGGACGCCGACATTACCGAAGCGCTGGCCCAGTACCTGCAAAAGGAGTTTTCGCTGGCGCCCGAAGACACTTACCGCGTGGAAGGGCCGGCCAATCTGTCGCGGCTGATGCATTTGTGCAACGACATCGAGCGGCCCGACCTGCTGTTTCCCGCCTACGTGCCGCGCATGCCGGCGCCGTTCGACGCGCTCGGCGGCAGCCCGGCCGAGCTGTTCGCCGCCATTGCCGAAAAAGACCACCTGCTGCATCATCCCTATCAGGCCTTCGACCCGGTGCTCAGCTTTCTGACGGCGGCCGCCGCCGACCCGGACGTAGTCGCCATCAAGCAGACCATTTACCGCACCGGCGAAGACTCCAAGCTGATGAACCTGCTGCTGGCGGCCGCGCGCGCCGGCAAAGAGGTTACCGTCATCGTCGAACTGATGGCGCGATTCGACGAGCAGACCAACATCAATTGGGCCGCCAAGCTGGAAGAAGTGGGCGCCCACGTCAGCTATGGGGTGGTGGGGCACAAGACGCACGCCAAGATGGCGCTGGTGCTGCGCCGCGAAAAAGGCAAGATCCGCCGCTACGGGCACTTGGGCACGGGCAACTACCACCCGCGCACGGCGCGCCTGTACACCGATTTCGGCCTGCTGACGGCCAATCGCGTCATGTGCGAGGACATGGACAAGGTGTTTTCGCTGCTGACCGGCCTGGGCGCGCGCCGCCCGCTGAAGCTGCTGCTGCAGTCGCCGTTCACGCTGCACGACTCCATGGTGGCGATGATACGCGCCGAGGCCGAGCAGGCCCGCGCGGGCAAGAAGGCGCGCATCATGGCAAAGATGAATTCGCTGCTGGAACCCACCATCATCCACGAGCTGTACATCGCCAGCCGGGCGGGGGTGCGCATCGACCTGGTTGTGCGCGGGGCCTGCGCGCTGCGGCCGGGAGTGCAGGGGCTGTCCAGCAACATCCGCCTGCGTTCCATCGTGGGGCGTTTTCTCGAACATTCCCGGGTGTTCTACTTCTACGCCCAGGGCGAGGAAAAAGTCTATCTTTCCTCGGCCGACTGGATGGACCGCAACTTCTTCCGCCGCGTCGAGCTGGGTTTCCCCATACTCGATGCCCAACTGAAGAAACGCGTCATACGCGAAGCCTTCTTGCTCGCCCTGCGCGACAACCAGCTGGCCTGGCGCGGGCTGGGCGACGGCAGCTACGCCAAGGTCAAGGGGCGGGGCGAGCCCTGCAATATGCAAGCCACGCTGATGAAAGGCTGATGCGCCGGCCAAGCGCGGGCGATAACGGCCTTGCTTCGCCTTGCCGTGCAGGAGCACTGTGACAAAAAACAGGGTCGAGTGTCACGAACATGTCATATTGGGTGTCTAACATTCGGTTCGTGCAGGCGGATGCATGCCTGATTTGTCCAATCATCAAGAGGATGACCTGATGTTCAAACGTGCCATTTTGCGAGTTTCCCTGGGTCTGGCGCTGGGTACGGCCGCTCTGTCGGCCCAAGCCGCCGACATCACCGGCGCCGGCGCTTCCTTCCCGTATCCCATCTATGCCAAGTGGGCGGCCCAATACCATCAGGAAACGGGCAACCGCGTCAATTACCAGTCCATCGGCTCCGGCGGCGGCCAGCAGCAGATCATCGCCAAGACGGTCGATTTCGGCGCCTCCGACGACCCCATGAAGCCCGCCGACCTGGAAGAGCACAAGCTGCTGCAGTTCCCCGCCATCATCGGCGGCACCGTGCCCGTGGTCAACGTTGACGGCATCAAGCCCGGCGAACTCAAGCTGTCCGGCGCCGTGCTGGCCGACATCTTCCTGGGCAAGGTCAAGAAGTGGAACGACCCGGCCATCGCCCAGCTCAACCCCGACCTGAAGCTGCCCGCCGCCGACATCATCGTCGTGCACCGTTCGGACGGCTCGGGCACCACCTTCGGCTGGACCAACTACCTGTCCAAGGTTTCCCCCGACTGGAAAGAAAAAGTCGGCGAGGGCAAGGCCGTCAAGTGGCCCACCGGCCAGGGCGGCAAGGGCAACGACGGCGTGGCCGCCTACGTGCGCCAACTGAAGAACTCGGTGGGCTACGTGGAATACGCCTACGCCAAGCAGAACAACCTGTCCTGGACGCAGTTGCAGAACCAGGCCGGCAAGTTCGTGCAGCCCTCGCAGGAAGCGTTCGCCGCCGCGGCCGCCAACGCCGACTGGAAGAGCGCCCCTGGCATGGGCGTGGTGCTGACCAACGAGCCCGGCGACGAATCCTGGCCCGTGACGGCGGCTTCGTTCATCCTGGTGCACAAGTCCCAGGCCAAGCCCGAAAACGGCAAGGCCGTGCTGAGCTTCTTCGACTGGGCCTTCAAGAACGGCGCCAAGATGGCCGCCGAACTCGACTACGTACCCATGCCCGAAACGGTCGTCCAGCAAGTGCAGGACGCCTGGAAGAGCGAAATCAAGACGGCCGACGGCGCCGTGGTGTGGCAGTAATCGTCTCTCCGGCTAGGCTGAACCGTTCCCGGGGCGCGGCGTTTGCCGTGCCCCGGACGGGTTCCAGGACGGGCGGCCCGGGCCTTTTACAATACGGGCAACTGCCATCCGGGCAGCACCAGTCAATCTCTAAGAGCGGTCATGAAACAAAACCAAAGTGTCTGGATGGACGTTGCGTTCAAGAACCTGACGCGGTCGTTCGCTTTCCTGGTCTTCATCCTGCTGGCGGCCATCATGGCGTCGCTGCTCTACGGCAGCCGCGAGTCTATCAGCGCCCATGGCTGGTCCTTCCTGTGGACGAACGAGTGGGATCCGGTGCGCAACGAATACGGCGCCCTGGTGCCCATCGTCGGCACCGTGCTGTCCTCGCTCATCGCCCTGGTAATCGCGGTGCCCATCTCCTTCGGCATCGCAATGTTCCTGACGGAACTGTCGCCCACCTGGCTGCGCCGGCCCCTGGGCACGGCCATCGAAATGCTGGCGGCGATTCCCTCCATCATCTACGGCATGTGGGGCCTGTTCGTCTTCGTGCCGCTGTTCCAGCAATATATTCAACCCCACCTCATTAGCCTGTTCGCCAACGTGCCGGTGCTGAACCAGGTGTTCGCCGGCCCGCCGTTCGGCATCGGCGTGTTCACCGCCGGCCTGATCCTGGCCATCATGGTCATCCCCTTCATCACCGCCGTCATGCGCGACGTCTTCGAACTGGTGCCGCCGCTGCTGAAGGAGTCCGCGTACGGGCTGGGCGGCACGACCTGGGAAGTCATGTGGCGGGTGGTGCTACCGTTCACCAAGAACGGCGTCATCGGCGGCATCATGCTGGGCCTGGGGCGCGCGCTGGGTGAAACCATGGCCGTCACCTTCGTGATCGGCAACGCCTTCAACCTGCCCCAGTCCATCTTCGCGCCTTCCAACTCCATCGCGTCGGCCCTGGCCAACGAGTTCAACGAGGCCGGCGGCATCCAGAAGGCGGCGCTGCTCGAACTGGGCCTGATCCTGTTCCTGATCACCACAGTGGTGCTGGCGTTCTCGAAGGTGCTGTTGATGCGCCTGGCCAAGAACGAAGGCAGTTCGAGATAACCGGCTTACAGGCGCATCCATATGTTCACGTCCACCAAATCCATCGTCAATCTCGGTAATCCGGTTTACCGGCGCCGCATCCTGCTCAACCGCATCATGCTGACGCTGTCCATGGCGGCCTTGCTGTTCGGCCTGTTCTGGCTGTTCTGGATCATCGGCACGCTCATCGTCAAGGGCGCGGGCGCGCTGTCGCTGACGCTGTTCACGCAAAGCACCCCGCCTCCGGGCGTGGCCGGCGGCCTGCTCAACGCCATCCTGGGCAGTGTGATGATGGCCGTCGTCGCCACGCTGGTCGGCACGCCCATCGGCATCCTGGCCGGCACCTATCTGGCCGAATATGGCCAGCGCGGCTGGCTTGCGCCCGCCACGCGCTTTCTGAACGACGTGCTGCTGTCCGCGCCGTCCATCGTCATCGGCCTGTTCATCTACGCCGTGTACGTGGCGCAGGTAGGCCATTATTCGGGCTGGGCGGGCGCGTTCGCGCTGGCCATCCTGGTGATTCCCGTCGTCGTGCGCGCCACCGACAACATGCTGCTGCTGGTGCCCAACAGCCTGCGCGAGGCCGCGGCGGCGCTGGGTTGCCCGCAGTGGCGCATCATCTCGCTCATCTGCTACCGCGCCGCGCGCAGCGGCATCATCACCGGCGTGCTGCTGGCCGTGGCCCGCATTTCGGGCGAGACCGCGCCGCTGCTGTTCACCGCGCTGAGCAACCAGTTCATGTCCATGAACATGAACGCGCCCATGGCCAACCTGCCGGTCGTCATCTTCCAGTACGCCGCCAGCCCCTTCGAGGACTGGAACCGGCTGGCCTGGGCGGGCGCCGTACTGATCACCTTGCTTGTGCTGGGCATCAACATCCTGGCTCGTTCACTCTTTCGTAAATAAATCACTGCGTCGCGGCCGCCAGGCGGCCGCGGCCGGGAAGCGACCATGACCACGACGCAAACCAACAACGGCGTAAAGCTCGAAGTCAAAGACCTGAACTTCTACTATGGCAAATTCCATGCCATCAAGAACGTCAACATGTCCATCCGCGAGAACAAGGTGACGGCTTTCATCGGCCCGTCGGGCTGCGGAAAATCCACCTTGCTGCGCACCTTCAACCGCATGTACGAGCTGTATCCGGGCCAGCGCGCCGAAGGGCAGATCCTGCTGGACGGCCAGGACGTCCTGACCTCCAAGACCGACATCTCCCTGATCCGCGCCAAGATAGGCATGGTCTTCCAGAAGCCCACGCCTTTCCCCATGAGCATCTACGACAACATCGCCTTCGGCGTGCGCCTGTTCGAAAGGCTCAGCAAGGCCGAGATGGACGAGCGCGTGGAATGGGCTCTGAGCAAGGCGGCCCTCTGGAACGAAGTGAAAGACAAGCTGGGCCAAAGCGGCAACGGCCTGTCGGGCGGTCAGCAGCAGCGCCTGTGCATCGCCCGCGGCGTGGCCATCAAGCCCGAGGTGCTGCTGCTGGACGAACCCTGCTCGGCGCTGGATCCCATCTCCACCGCCAAGATCGAAGAGCTGATCACCGAGCTCAAGACCGACTACACGGTCGTCATCGTCACCCACAACATGCAGCAGGCGGCGCGCTGCTCCGACTACACCGCCTACATGTACCTGGGCGAGCTGATGGAATTCGGCGATACCGACAGCATTTTCGTCAAACCCCAGCGCAAAGAGACAGAAGACTACATTACGGGGCGCTTTGGTTGATTGTTAGGGTAGGGCGGCCGCGGCCGCGCCACCCCCGTATGGCTGCCCATACAGGCCTTCATGGTAATATTGCTATCTTGCCCAAAAACGGGCAGAACATGGCGGGGCGTAGCGCAGTCTGGTAGCGCATCTGGTTTGGGACCAGAGGGTCGTAGGTTCGAATCCTATCGCCCCGACCAATGAAATCAAGGGGTTAGCAGCGTACAGCAGCTAACCCTTTTGTGTTTTTTGGGCCAATGGGGCAACCAGTGGGGCAACCGGAAAGCGGTTGTTCGCGTACAACAGGGAACAGTGGCGGCCAGAGGCCATATCGTAAGAACAAGGTTCCCCAAACAGCGCGCCGATCATCGGAAACCGCGCTGTGGTGCAAAGTAATACAAATCCCGCAAACGCCCCTGTCTTCACTATCATGTCTTTCAGTACCCGGCCGCGTCGTGCGTCCGGTTTGAGAACTGATAGGCGTCATGTGTGCATCATCTTCTTTGAATAGCGTTGGCATGGATGTGGGGGAAGGACAGCGCTCCAGCCCTGATCTTGTGCCAGCCATATCCGCATCCAGCTCAATCTCCTTGTTGCTGGCGCATCTGCCGCGCTTGGCGAGCAAGTCCGGCCAGATCGACTTCCAAGATAGTGACCCGTGCGCCCTGGTGGCGGTGGCTGATGCGGCAGAGGGCGTCACACGGCAGGCGCACCACGGATTACAGGCATTGGGCGGGCTGCTGGGCAGTCTGGACAACGCCGCCAGCCAGCGCCAGGCCGCCGCTGCACTGCCCGGCCTAGGCGGATTGATTGGCGAACTGGTTGCGCTGGCGGCTTGCTGCTCGGAACTGGCCGCCCGTTGCCGTCACGAAACCGCCGATTACAGCCCGTCACAGCCCCAAGGCGGGCCGGTCGCCGGCTGACCTCGCGCGCTACCGCCGAAGCCGGAAAACAGCTCCAATCGCCTCAAATGCCGCACCAGCATTAGGCTCCAGCCTGCCAACACCATTCAGAAAAACCGCCCCACGACCAAAGTAATACGGCCCACGCAACACCGCGCCGATTGACTATGATGGTGGTGTGACGGCTCGCACGAGGCCCAGCGCCCCAGCCTGACCGGACACACAACCGCGCATGGCGGCGCGCAAGCAAGACACACTTCACCGGGCAGTTCTGCCCACTCGTACACCCCCGTTTCCTTGTTCCTGACCATTGGGCCAATCGGCTCCGTGGGCGGCCGCCTGCGCGCTCTTCCAACGTATTTTCTGGAGCGCCACATGGCAACCACCTCGTCCCCCACGCTTTCCTCGCTACCCGCTGGATTCGTCCCCCCCTTCAAGCGCATAGAGATGCAAGAGCGCATTGATGACGCCTTGGCCTGCATCGCCATCCTGACCCATAACAACCTGGGCACGATCAATGCCGCCGCCGTCAAGGCGGGGCATCCCCCTCATGGCCCGGCCTGGGTAACGTATCCGCTGATCGCCAAGCTGCTGTCGCAGATGAACAGCCAGATCACGTCCTTTGACTACAAGGAAATCACGTCTGTCGCCGCTTTGCCGGACATCGCCATCCTGCTGGTGAACTACGACCCGGACACGGAGATTGGCCGCCACGTCGTCTGGCATCACGTCAGGGCGACGGACAAGACCCCCAGCTTTCATTACGTCATCGACCCGGCTCCGTGGCTGGAGGCCAAGCACCACGTTACGACGGATATGCGCCATCTGCGCTTAGTGGGCGGCTACTACATCGAGGTCAAGCTGCCGACCTATGCCAGCGTCAAAGGCCGATAAGCCGCAGACCGCTGAACGATGGGCCGCCAAGACAGGCTGACAGGCCCTCTCCATCGCCGGACGCGGACGCCGTAGCGGCTCGTCCGGCTAGCCACCCCTTCATTTTTCGTTTCGTGGATTCCTCATGACAGAACCTTTTCCGAACTCACCAGCACGCGCTATCCCCAACCAGGTGGCGACACGTCATTTCTCTTTGGGGCAGACCTTCGCCACGCCCGCCTCACAAGCTCATCTGGCCCGTCATGGCGTGTCCGCCCTGGCGCTGCTGTCACGTCACGCACGCGGCGATTGGGGGCAGGTGAACGCCCAAGATCGTGCGGCCAATGACCAGGCCTTGGCGGATGGCGGCAGGCTCTTGAGCGCCTATGACGTGGCCGGAGAACGCATCTGGGTCATCACCGAAGCCGAAAGCCATCCTGGCCACCGTGCCAGCACCTGCATCCTTTTTCCACGGGAGTACTGATATGGACGCTACCCGCAAGACGGCCAACTCGTTGGCGGACAAGGCACATCCACCCGCCGACACCGCATACCAAGCCGTCCTGGACTTGACCCAGGCGGCGCAATCCACCTCCACCCGACGTAGTTATGCGCTGGCTGTCCGACACTTCGAGGCGCATGGCGGACAGATAGGTGGCAGCGCCCAGCAGTTGGCGGAGTACTTGGCCGCCTTTGCTGGCAAGTTGGCTGTCGCCACGCTGGAACACCGTCTGATCGCCATCCACCGGGCGCATGTGGAGCTGGGTCTGCCCAGCCCGGCTCAAGACCGCCTGGTGCGCAAGACCATGCAGGGCATCCGGCGCTCAGCAGGACGGGGCCAACGCCAGGTGCGCGCCCTGGTCAAAGACGACCTGCTGGAGCTACTGGTGGCCGTGTCCCGCCAGAAATCCATCAAGGCGGCGCGGGACAAAGCGCTGCTCTTGATCGGCTTTGCGGGCGCGTTCCGGCGCTCTGAACTGGTCGCCCTGGACGTGGCCGACATGACTGCGTATCCGCATGGCTTAGAACTGCTGATACGCCGCTCCAAGACCGATCAGGAGGGGGCAGGGCGTACCCTGTTCATCCCGTTGGGCAGCAGTCCTGACCGTTGCCCTGTAACCGCCCTGGCGCATTGGCGGGAACTGGCGGGCATAGACCATGGCGCGCTCTTTCGGCCCGTCAACCGCCACGATCAAGTGCTGTCCGGCAGACGGCTGACCGCGCAATCCGTCGCCCTGGTCATCAAGTCCGCCATGCGTCAGGCAAGGGGCGAGGACGCCAGCCGCCAAGTATCCGGGCACTCCTTACGGGCGGGGTTCGTCACGGAAGCCGCTACGGCCGGACTGCGCAACAGCGCCATCATGGGCCAGACCGGGCATAAGTCATTGGAGATGGTGTACCGCTACATCCGGCCCGTACACAGACGGCAACTGGCCAGCCTGCTGTAGGCGGAGCAGCCGGGTCAGTCCGCCGTGGCGTCGTCTGGCGGCGTCAGCAAGGACGCCATGGACACCCCGAGCGCGTGGGCAATCCGCTCGATGTTTCTGATCGAGATATTGCGCTCGCCGCGTTCGACGGAGCTGACGTAGTTGGGGTGAAGGTCAGCCGCTTCCGCCAGTTTTTCCTGGGTCAGCCCTTGTTCGCGGCGGACTCGCCGGACGTTGGCTGCGAACAGCGCCTGCGCTCCCTCCGTGGCGGGAATTGAAAGCTTGGACACGGCGACAAGCTTCGGCGATATGACACCTCAATTCCACACACTTTGAGTTTGGTTTTGCTACACTTGCTAACCAAACCTAAAGTGTGCCTTTTCGTTAAATCTAACAATTCTTCTATAGAAGGAACACGCAATGGATGCGTTCTATATGGCGCGAGGCGGGGTGCAGTACGGGCCGTTTACCGAAATCAAGATGAAGGAGTTGATTGCGCAGCAACGGCTGATCGGAAGCGATTTGGTGTGGTTCGCTGGACAAGCTGCTTGGCAGCCCGCCGCAGAGGTATTAGGTACTTGGCTGTCCGCAGCGGCGCAGGTACCGCCACCGTTGCCCGCCCTGATGCCGCCGCCGATTCCCCAGCGAGCGATGACCGTTGTTGCGTCCGCGCAGCCCGGCCTCGATACAGCTACAGGACAACCAGGTGCGACAGAAATGGCAAGCATCCCCTCTAGCCCGTCGTCTAAGCATGTAGAGAGTCTCAAAAGCATGATTGGCACCGACAAGCTGATAGACCCCAAGCGCATATCCGATTCGCTAGGCCAGGTATTCCAGCCGCCGGAGAGCGGCCAAGCGCAGGCGGATGATGCTGGGCATGGCGCGGATGAGGGGTATGAGGACGCAGAACATGATGATGAAGACGACGAAGACTGATCCCAAAAGCGCCAGGAGGTGCGATAGATGAATGATTTGTACATGGCCCGAGAGGGCGTCCAATACGGCCCATTTGGGCAAGACAAGGTGCGGGAACTGATCGCGCAGCAGAAACTGGTCAGCACAGATTTGGTTTGGCACGCTGGCATGCCGTCCTGGCAATTGGCCGGTGACGTGCTGGCGGAACTGCTGCCCAAATCCGCCCCGACTCCGCCCGCTATCGCGGCCGCCCCGCCCCCCGCCGCACAAGGTAGCCAGAGCGCCACCGAGCGAGAACAGCCAGCCGAAGCAGGTCTTCAGCCCGCGACGGTGGCCGCCACGGAAACCCCCGTTTATCAGTTGCCCTCACGGGAAAACGTCGTGGCGGGCTCCGTAGCGCCAGGCCAAGGCGATTCCGCCAAACATGAGATAGCAGCAGCGAGCACGCTTCCGACCGGGAAACCCCTTGGGCGGGCATGGACTCGGCGCTTTGAAAAGATAGAACAGATCGTCGGCCCCAATGGCAGCAAATATGCTTCTCTGGGCTTCTGGGAAAAGGCGGCGCTTTATGTGGGAACCTACCGAGGGGAGAATTCGCGTGGCGCATTGAACTTGAATATATTGGCCGCGCTTTTTGGTCCGATATATTACCTGGTCAAGGGGATGTGGCGTCAGGCCATATCCCTGTTATTGATTTTCATTGCAGTGTCTATCTTCGCCCAGATGCAGGCTGTAGGAGTTGTCTGGCTGCTTGGTATTGATCTTCATGATTCCACCTGGAATTACCTTTTAAGGTCAATAGACACGTCATCCTATATTTTTGTTTTTGGCGGGCCTGCCAACTTCTACTATTACCGAAAGATCAAAAACGGAGCAACCTCATGGCTTTAAGAAAGTCCTTTCTAAAGGCGGTGCATAAGCTGGCTAAATCCACCCGTCAGACGGGGTTCCTCATGCTCCCATTGGTTTTTCTGAGTACAGACGCCAATGCGGCCTTGGATTTCAAATGCCCTTACGACTTATACGATCTGAGTGCTCTGCATAGCCAAAATCTTGATCGGGTCGTATTGGGTGTCAAGATCCGAGATTGGACGCTGGAGTATTGGAATGAATATTTCACTAGAGCAGAGGAGTGTATCCGACAATCAAACGCTGTTTCATCCATAAAAGAGGCTCAATACCGAGGCCTTCAAGATAGAAGGCAGGACGCTCAAAGCTATTTTTCTTCCATACAGTTCAATATTGATCTAGAGAGAAAAGAATATGAGCGCAATAAGATAATAAACAACTCGGGATTGGAGGGGCTGCGACGCAATGAAAATGGCGTTCCTGTCATTACCTTGCCGGCGAGGAAAAAAGGGAAGTCCGTCACTTTGTCATGCGATGACAAGGCATTGAACAATGGGCATATGGCTCACGCACTAAGTCAATCAGGATTCCAGCAGGCAAAAACATTCCTGAAACTATGCACGCAAACCAATGTGATGCGTGAAGACACGGCAGATAAGGTGACCCAGAAAATAAATACCATGTCCGCCTTTTTTGAAAAGCTGGATGGATTCGTGAATCATGTTGAACTTGCATCAAAACAGAATATCAGCAAGGAGGTTGTGCAAAACCTGATTGATGAACTTCAGGATGCGATGCAGCTAAATCAGTCGCTATGGACGCCGGTCAGCGGGGATGATTTCGACGATGGTTCTGGTCGGTATGTCCGCGCCGCCAAGCAACTCATTGAGTGGGATACGATGGCTTGCGATCAAGCGCTTGCCAATGCGAAATTTCCAGCAGCTTGGAAAAACTATATGATCGAGAGTCCGACAACCCCGATATCCACCGTACTATGCCGGGCACTGGACAATGGCGCGCGGGTACGCTATCTGACTTCTGGAATATGGAACAAGCTGGAAGGTTTTGAGGTCCGCAGTCCGAATCGCACTGTACAAGTGTTTCTGGCGCAGTTGCAGATGCCGGGGGCCGACCCGAAGGCTCCCAAAATCATGGTGCCGGTTCGGGCGCAAGTCTATGGAAAAATGCACGACATCGACAATCCCGGGAAAAACATGGAACTTTGGGTCGAGTTGGGCGCGGCCGTCAAGAATCAGTAGGGCGTGTCATCGCGCACCGGAGCATAAAACTCGGCTTCCAGTGGCAGCACCACACGTTCCAGCGTGTCCAGTACCGTCATGGCGGCATCAGGCTCGATGCCTCGCTTGCGCAGCAAGGCAGGCAGATATTTGCGTGCATCCGCATAGTCCGGCGCGAAGAACTGGACGGCTGACGCGTGCTCAAGAATCAAAGCACACATCCGCGTATCCAGCACTGCACAGATGAGGATGTCAGCGTCCAGCACGATGGCCTTCGTGCTTTGGCCTTGCTACGCGCCCGCTCGAACTTGGACATGACCGCATCAACACTCACAACTCGCTGGGACAACAAGGCATCTAGCGTCTGGCTGGCCTGCTTCCAGGCGGTCAGTTCGGTCGCGTTCTGCTCACGAGCGGGAATGAAGTAGCCCACGGTCCGGCCTTGCCTCGTCACAGCGACAGGTTCGTCGGAGGCAAGGTACTTGCTCAACTCTGCCCGGAACTCACGGATACCGATCTTGGTTGCTTCCATGACGAGGCTCCTTCAATACGTGTGGATCAATGTGTACAAATTTCGGCAAAACATGAATCGGAACGATAGGAGGGGGTTGCAAAAACACTCTGGTTTTGAAATAATCAATCCTCCTGCTGTGGCCCACTCCACGCTTTAACACAGCAGGTAAAGCTTGCCCAACAAGCTGCTGTAAAAAACCATTGATCAACGTACAGATAGAACAAGTGCGTTTTCAGAATATCTGAATATGATCAATGTGAGACCGAGGAGATCCGACTCCTGCTTGATACCGCTGGTGCGACCCTTCAGCACCATGCAGGTTAGTCTCGCCTAAAAGTGGTCGCGACGGCCACTTGTTTAGCTTGCAGATTGCCCATCCGCAAGCGCCCAATCTGGATTGCCCGCAAGATGGAGTGGCAGCATAAGTTCTTTCCGTTTTGTTTTGCATATCGCGCAAATACGGAATGTTGGCTATCCAGATTGGTTAACGGCGCAATTGACCTCGGGATCTTTCCCTATGCATCACAAATCCCTTGTGGGGATCGCCTTTGCCATGGCGTTTCTCGGTATCGGTCGTACTCGGGTGTACGGCTTAATCAAAGATAAAGAACTTCGTCCCGTAAAAATCGGGCGACGGACTCTTTTTGCGCTTGAAGATCTCGTCTCATTTCGAGATCAGCTTATTCATGGCGTAAAGGAGGTGAATCACTAGTCTGGAATTTGATGCTCAATCGGCACTCTGCTTTTTCATGGTTTTTTGACATGAGATGCGGAGTGCCACACCAACTGTTCCCCCCCATCAATTCGGGTGGCTATGGTGCTGAGCGCGAGCTATATAAGCCAATGTTCGTTCGGTTTTAGCTCATTGATCATACCGACTAGCCACCCATCACCTGCCTAGACAAACCATGAAACCCACTATCAGCCAAGACCAAGGTGTCACTCCCCATCAGCCTGGTCACATTCATATCGACTTTTTCAAAGCCATCGGACCATTGCGTCATGAACCGCAGGGAAAGGTGTTTTTTGCACATGATCCCGCAGTTGGTCTCGTTCCCGTCGGAGCTGGTGCGATCAAGCCCCAAAAGTACCAAGATCAGAAAACCTCTGAACCCTACTGGAAATCATGCGATCTTGCCGGACAGGACGGCTTGGCTCAGCGAGTGGAGTTGAGTTGCTGCCCGCCAAAAGTATTTCAGGACCACAATCTGTTTGGACACGGCTCTCTGCCCAGCTACGTCCTCGACGTGTTTAATAAGGAGACTGAAAAATATCACATTGACGTAGATCCAGAGGATCAAGCATTCTGGGAGGCCGGCCTTGTTCAAATCCACGAGGCGCATCTCACAGCCAATTTCTGGTTCGAAGGTGACAAGCTCGCCCTGTTCAATTTTGTAGACAGCCGCGTCAAAAAAGGGAAGCAACGCAATGGACTCACCACGATCACTCTTGGTGGTACAGGACAGAGGCGCTCCACTCACCGCGCTCTCACCATCTACTGCAAGTATGAACAGCTGCAGAACGAATGGAAGCAGAACGTCGGGCCGCTGAAAAAGCAGGTGTTGGAACTTGCCTGGCAAACCATCCGTGTTGAGATCAAGCTCTATCGCGCTGGACTCCTGGCGCGGGGGTTGGGAGACCTGCGCAGCTGGCAGAGCGTGGACGTGGATGCCCTGTTCTTCGATGAACTGCTCAAGTACAAACTGACGGGCGCGGTACAACAGAACGTGGAATACGCTACCGCCGAGAAGATTCTCAGCAAGCCGCTGTTGCGAATCTATGGAGCCTGGATGGCCGGGCAGGATTTGGCGCAGCAATATTCACGCGCCACCATCTGGAGGCACCGCAGGACGATCCTGGAAACCATCGGTGTGGACATCAACCTTCCACGGATCCCCGAGGTGGATATGCTCGACCTGTCGCAGGTATTCACGCCCGAGAACATCATGGCATTGCCTGGTGGTGAGCTGCAAGAGAAGCGCTACCATAAGCCGCATGATGAGTAGATGATCGTGTAGTACGACGGAGGGGCTAGTGCAGGTATAGACCGCCTGCCTAGCCCCTTTTTTACGCCCGGATTCGTGTCGATCTCGACCATGGGAATTGTACCCGTATCGGCAATGTCTGCCTGCTATTAAAATAAGACACAGGCCACTGTCGGCCAGAAACCGACACTGGTGATCTAAGGACGCGGAAAGCAAATTTTCAATGAACCAAGCGCTTCAGAAGCAGCCTTAGATATGGTTCTATGATTGGGCTCGACGCCTAAATTCCTGAAGCTCCCAGACAGCGAGTGTTCGCGGTTGCGCGTGCTTCTTAAGCATGGCAATGGCACCTTCATACTCTGCGGCAGAGTCACTTGAAGTCCAGTCGTAATTCAAGCCCGCCCGATCTCGGATGATTCCATCAATTGGGCAGTGCGGAGGTTCAGGAATCATGCCTGCCGCCCAGAGATACTTCAGATGGATGTTGACTAACTTTTGGGCAACCCCGTGCCTAAATCTGCCTTTGTAAAGCGATGGTCCGTACTGCATGGAAATTCGATCTGCAAATGCAGAAATTAGGGACAAGTGATCGACTTCGTTTACATGTCCTGCTGAATATGTTGTTGCAAGGTTAACTAGTTCTATACGAAAGGCTGCCTTGATGTTGTTTCGTTGGTGCACCTTGCAACTTGTCGCATATATAGGCCAGCTCTCTGTGCGGGTAGAAAGTGCTGCTTTTAGGCTAAGGAGGCCTAGTTCGTAAGCGAGAAACGAATTTTTATCGTCTTGAGTGGGCATGTGATAGGGTTGACCATAGATGGTTCGGTATTCTAGTTTATGACGGCTGTGGTGCTTATCTCTAGACGGCAGATTTGGGTCGAAAGCAGCCCTTCGCTAACTAGCGACAATGTGTAGTTATCACTAATTAGCCGCTGGCTGATTTTCTGTAGGCTTACTGCTTAGGTTTTGGTTTTGCAACAGCGTTGCTACTTACGCTACTATAATTTATGTCTGAATGAATATCTGGCTCGTTGAAAACGATAACATCTTTTGCTTTAAATCCATCATCACTGCCTTGTAGGTGCGTGCGAAGGTCTTTTATGAGAGATCGGAGATCCTCAGCTCCAGGTTTGTGCGCAAGCGAGTTAGATAGTTGCTCTGCAAGCTCCCGTGGCAACCATATGAATGCTTGAAAAGAAAGCCGATTAAGTTGGTAGTAGTCTAAATTTCCGCCCTTTCTTATCCATTGGGCAAGTAGCTCTGCAACAACCTCGCCCTTCAAGCGTGTTTCGCGTTCATGCTCTACCGCGATCAACTTTCGGTCGTACTCAAACTTAATGGAAGCCTTAAGCCGCTCAACCAACCAATTCCTACACAGATAGCCGACAAGGCTAAGCAAAGCCACGGTAGACAGTGAACCGAAGAGTCCTGAGATAAAGTTCATAGTGCCTCAATGTTGGTGGAAAGAGTTTGATAAGCTTATAACGCTGACGTTAAGATGCGCCGCGAAGCGGTGTTGGTTCGAAAGAATTGCTATGCCTGGCCGACAGCTGCGTTCGATTGAGTAATTCCCGTACCCAGCGGCGTAAGCATCATACAGACAGCCGCAACTCCGGATGCAGCCCCGCACGCGCCGCCAGCGTCAGCAGCATATCCAGACTGAAATCCTCCACTTTGCCCTTAATCAGCCGGGAAACCCTCGGCTGAGTAATCCCAAGATGCTTTGCCGCTTCCGCCTGCGTCCAGCCTTGCTCCTTAAGCCGCTGCGCAGTCCGAATCATCACTTCCGCACGCAGTTTCATCACCTCAGCCTCGGCGGGGCCAAAGCCCAGGTCGAGGAAGACGTTGCCGCTGCCTTCGGTAATCGTGATGTCTTGGTCTTTCATTTCAATGCTCCGATCAGTTTCCGATAACGGGAAGCCGCTAGGTCAATGTCAGGTTTTGGCGTCTTCTGCGTCTTTTTCTGGAAGGCGTGCAGCACATAGACTGCATCCGCGAACTTGGCGACGTAGATGACACGGAAGGCGCCGGCCGCGTCCCGATATCGGATTTCATATGCTCCGGCACCAACACCGGGCATGGGTTTGAAATCCCCTGGTTCGCCGCCATACTGCACTGTCATCAGCCCAAGACCTACTGCGTACTGTGCAGCGGCAGGCACTACACGGTAGAACCTTGAATAAAAATAAAAAGGGGTGACAGCAGCGCTCATGTAGTGCTTGGGTCCTTAAATCAGAGTGCCAGGCGACATTAGTTTTAGATGGTGAAACATGTTAGGCTCGCTTCGATACCAAACCCAAGAGTCCCTTGCAAGTTCACTTAGCCTCTTTTTCGCTATGTCAGAACTTCGGTCTTCGAAAGCGGTAACTAGCAAAAGATGGGTATCTTTAAAACCCATTCTTTTGGCTATTTTCGTGAGTGCGGCTTTACGAAGTTCCGTAATAGGTCCATCACTATGAACGACCTCGACAAACACGAGTCGTCCTCCTTTGACTGCATCGAAGATGATCACATCTGGAAGTTCGGCATTAGTGTCCAGCTTTAAACCCATACTGTCCGCTTCACCAGACAATTCTGGGAAGGTCTTTCTATCAGACATACTGACATGTATGACGATTGGTTGTGCGGCAACCCAAGGTGCCATCTTCTCGCAGACGTCTCGGGTTATCAAGGATGCTTCTCCCGGCGCTAATTTGAGGATTTTCCCTGTGGTGGGCAACTGAACCTGTATTTCCCCTTCTCTTTGCAGCACTCCAGAAGCGAGTAATCTTATGCGCGCTAGCGTGGAGGGGTCGAGAGCCTCCTCTTGCCATGCTTTTATGGCATTAGTTAATGCTTCTCCGTCTAGTGCCGGGTCAAACAGACGAAGATAGTCATCGTCGAAAGCATAGATTGGTGCGGGTGAGGTGGGGGCAATGCCATCACGCTTGCGAATTATCCCCATAGGTATACAGCGATTGCGGATAAAGTCGTCGCGCAGAGTTTCACGAGAATTGTCTGCATACCAAGATTTTCCTAACGGTGTGAATCCTGGTGCTTGACATCTTCCAAGCCAATCGAGTCTTGCTGCATTTGTGCTCAACTGTGCTTGAGCTGGGCCGAATCGAATCACGGTGCTAGGCCGGAAGAATCTACTTTCAGAATAGAGAAACCCCCCATATAGCCCCACGAAGTGGGTGCGCGTAGAAAGGTCACCGACTAAGATGGTCCGATCCGGAAATGACTCCGGAAAGATTGTATTGAGTCGAGCTTGAATTTCTTCAAGTGAGAGCAGTGGAGGGAGACGGGACATAACTACTCCTTAAGGTAGGAGCCATAATTTTATATCCTGCACCTCTAGAACTGCAAGTTGTTTTTTTATGCTGCACTCAAATCTTGCTTGGGAGCCTCTTTCAGAAGGAGAGTATCGAGAACCGCATCAATCTGCTGTAACGCGTGTAAGGTTGCAACTCGCCGCCCTATCTCTTCCAGGATGCGGAGGGGAGGGAGGGGTAAACCTCGCAGTTCCGTAGCGTTGACCTGGGTACTTCCAGCGACAGCGCGAAAGTAGGCGTCAACTAGGGAGCTGTTCAAGAACGCGGTTAGCCCTCTGACCTGCTCGATGGTCATCGCACCGCCAGGGCGGTATATGTAGTTCAAGTGGTTTTCGATGCCAAGCGTAGCACCAGGCAAGCTCCCATCGTATGGTGCGGCGGTTACTCGGCGCAATGATTCTTTGGGACTGAAACGACGGAGCACTACCATGGGTTGGTTAGGAACCAGGAGGTGTGCAGAGCGAGCGACTGCCAATAGGTACTCCCGTTTCTTTCGGATTGGCCATTGGATTCGCATGGGTTGAACATGCTGCATCCAAAGCAATGGAACAGCCTGTGGTGAAGCCTGGTGCAGCAAAAACTCCGTCGTCCGAAATGGAACTACTGGTCCAGTTGATACTTGCAGTCCATAAGTAGCAAGAGTGGCGCTCCAGTCACTAAATGGATTTTCCCCCTGTTCGTGTAGCGCTATGAGACGCGACTCGTCAGCGCCTACAATCCGTGCAAAAGGCATCGCTGTAACTGAAGCGTCTGCAAGATCTGAAACACCTCGGCTTCGACTCACCTGAATAGCTGTATGCTGTGCATCTTCGGTGCGAGCCGTTGCCCAGAGAATCACTGCCTCTTGCAGAATCTCATCTTCGAAGAAGTGCTCCTTGCGGCTTTCGAATAGATGCAAGGAGTCAAAATGCAGCCACTGGAGTATTTGCCTACGAACAGCAGAGAAGTATGTGCCATTCATCCATGAGCGCGGAGTAATAAAGCAATATTTACCGCCTTCTTTCAACAAGCGGGAGCAGGCCGCCAAGAACAAACCATAGAGGTTGGGCTGCCCATGGACGGCATATGCATGAGCAACTGCTCTTGGGTCGTTTTTGCCCAGCTTAAGATATGGGGGGTTGGCGATCAAAACATCTGCTAAGGCTTGTCCTTGAATGGCCTCTTTTGATAGCAGAAAATCGCTGTTTCTAATGGAGCATGTTAGGCGCGTTCCGCGGGCATGGGCCGCTCTCCGCATACGATCAGCTAGTCGTTTCAAGAAGGGTACAAGCCTGATGTCCACCTCATATAGCAAGACTTCAATGCATGCAGGGGGGACGGGGCGCTTGAGAAGCTCGGTGACCACTGCGGCAGCTAGAATGCCAGCCCCAGCAGCTGGTTCTAAGACGCGTACATGTGCTTGCTCTAATCCAACAACAGCCCGCTGTGCCATATAAGTCGCAATAGCAGGAGGGGTCATGAATTGACCAAGAGACTTCTGCTCCTCTCGGGAGAGCGAGGAGCAGAAGTCTCGACCGCAAGAATGGGCGTATTGAATCAGTGACATAGTCTTCATGTGTAACGTACTAAAGGGCCTGGCAGAGCGCTACGAGACGGGTATGCGTCGAGCCGTGAGCTGCATAGCTGTCAAGCTTGCAATGATTGTATGGCATAGTGACCTAAAAAGGCCGTCAGTTTTCTGTCGTTGTTCGCCAGAAGATCGACGAGATACAACGTTACGCTGCCTCTAGAATGAGCGGTGACTCGAGACATCTGGCAGCGGGCAAAGCGATCAAAGTATCTGGACTGCCAATGACCCGCATGAGGTGATCGCTGACCAAATCCCACGCCTCACGCATCCTCGGCCCGTTGTCCCCATGCAGATAGTGCCGCCGCACCTTGGTTTTCCCAGTATGGATGACGTGGTTCTGGCACAGGTCGATGATCTTGTCATCCACGCCCAGCGACTCCATCAGCGTTGCCCCCGTCCGGCGCAGATCGTGCGGCGTCCATTCGCCATTCTTCCCCTGCGCCAGGACCAGCGAGTCATCGTTGCGCCGCCCAGCCAGAGCCTTCCGCTTCTTGAACGAAATCTGCCTGTCTCCGACCTGCTTGGCGACAACGGCAGGCGCCAGATGCACGGCGGCACCCGGCATCCGCTTGCTTGCCCGGCCAGGGAAGCAGAAGACAGAGTGCCCGGTCTTACGCTTCAACAATTTGAACAGATCGAACAGGAAGTCTGAAAGATGGACAACATGGTCGCGCATGCCGCCGCGCACACGCTTGATGTTCTCTTTCGGGATAAACCAGGTGCGCTCCGCAAAATCCACATGTTCCCAACGCGCCATGACCGTCTCGCCGATGCGCGTCAACGCCCCCAGGCACACCCACAGGGCAATCTGCGTGGTCTGCAACACAGGCTGTACCGCCTTGCGGCGATCTGGCGCGTTGTCATAGTCGGACTGCATCCTGGCGAAAATATCGCGCAACTCTCGCAGTTCGTCATCGGACAGCACGCGGTTTCGGACATTGCTCATGTCATAGTCTGGCTCGACGATGGCAGAAACATCCACCAGATGCGCGGGGTTGCCTTCAAGCAGAAGCCGGCGCCACGGCTGGCGCTTCTCGCCCCAGGCAAGCATCTGCCGCATCAATGCATCCACCGTCACAGCCAGACGATTGGCGCCACGGTCCACGATATGGCGTAGAACGCTTCGCAGATCGTCTTCGTTCAGGCTGCGCAAAGGGATGTCGCCGATCAGCGGCAAGACGTCTTTGTGCATGATGCGCTTGATCTCGGTATTGCCGTCGCGCCGCCGGACGCCATTCGCCATCCAAGTCAGCACGAGATCTCTTGTGGCCAGGTTTTCCGTGCGTTCCCGCTCTGCGGCCGCCAACGTCGCCTGGACGGCCCGCTGCGCTTCGATTTCATCCACCTTCTTCTGGTCGCAGGGATTGATTCCGCGCTTGATCGTGGCGCGGGCCTCATCCCGGAGGGCTCGGATGGTTTCCATGGACACAGCAGGCCAGGCGCCGCAGTAGAACCTTTTGACCTTGCCTTCCCACTTGAAGGCATAGCGCCAGGCAACCAGCAGACCACCGCCATTCAGGCGGACCTCTCCCTGCAAGCCATCGCCATCGGCCAGGATGTCCCCCTTCCATTCATGGGGCACGGCTTCCAGTTCTTTGACCGTCCAGCGGTAGTTTTTTCCTCGTTTCGGGTATCGCGTCATATCGGACTTTCATGGCTCTCGATGCTGCCTGTGGGGCAACCAGTGGGGCAACCGGGTTTTGGCTGACAGCGTACCCCAGCGAACAATGAAAATCAATAACTTATTGATTTAAAAGAATTTATTTGGTTCGTAGACGTTCGCCAAAATCCGTGGAAATCCGTAAATAAATGGTTTGGGACCAGAGGGTCGTAGGTTCGAATCCTATCGCCCCGACCAATGAAATCAAAGGGTTAGCAGCGTAAAGCGGCTAGTCCTTTTTTGCCGCCGGCCGCCCCAAGGCAAAAAGCGCCCCCTTGGGGGGCAGCAAGCAGGCGTCAGCCAGCGCGGCGTGGGGGCTTTTTTGTGGCTGTTGGTCATCGCCAGCCGAGCGCGGGCGCCACGTGGGTCAAGATGGCTTCGAGCACGTGCGCGTTGTATTCCACGCCGAGCTGGTTCGGGACGGTCAGCAGCAGTGTGTCGGCTTCCGCGATGGCCTGGTCTTGCTTTAGCTGTTCGATGAGTACGTCTGGCTCGGCCGCGTAGCCACGGCCGAACACGGCCCGTGTATTGTTGTCGATGTAACCTACCTGGTCCGTGTCTTCCCCGGTGCGGCCGAAGTAGGCTCGATCCCTATCATCCACCAGCGCGAAAATGCTGCGGCTGACCGAGACTCTTGGTTCCCGGGCATGGCCGGCCTCTTTCCAGGCGGCTTTATACGCTCGAATCTGCGCTGCCTGCTGGACATGAAAAGCCTCTCCCGTTTCGTCGTTCTTGAGTGTCGAGCTTTGTAGGTTCATGCCTAGCTTGGCCGCCCAAACGGCGGTTGCATTGGAACTGGAGCCCCACCAGATCCTTTCGCGCAGCCCTTCCGAAAACGGCTCCAGGCGCAGAAGACCCGGCGGATTGGGAAACATCGGCCTAGGATTCGGTTGCGCAAAACCTTGGCCTTGGAGCAAGGTGAGAAAGACCTCGGTATGTTGACGCCCCATGTCGGCATCGCTCTGTCCTTCAGCGGGCTGGTACCCGAAATAGCGCCAGCCCTCTATTACTTGCTCCGGCGAACCCCGGCTGATGCCAAGCTGCAGGCGCCCGCCCGCGATGAGATCAGCCGCGCCGGCGTCCTCGGCCATGTAGCAGGGGTTCTCGTAACGCATGTCGATCACCCCTGTGCCGATCTCGATGCGCCGCGTCTTGGCGCCAATTGCCGCGAGAAGCGGAAACGGCGAGGCCAGTTGGCGCGCGAAATGGTGCACGCGAAAATACGCGCCGTCCAGGCCGAGCTCTTCGGCCGCCACTGCAAGATCGATGGATTGCAAAAGCGCGTCCGACGCGGAGCGTGTTTGCGACTGAGGCGACGGCGTCCAGTGGCCGAAGGAGAGGAATCCAATCTTTTTCATCGTGAGGCGCCCTAAACAACATCAGTAATGGAAATGACATTGAATGACGTATAGGTTCCCTGCGTCAAACAGGTGGGCAAGCCGGTGTTCCTGGTCTCTCCATCTTGATCGGTAACCCGTCCAGTCGCCTTTGAGCGGCCAGCCCTGTTATTTTGGCTTGGTAGGCGGGGCGGGAGGGTATGATAAGAAAAAATCCGAGCCTCGCCATTGCCCATGAAGGACTTGAATCTTCTGTATGTCTTCGAAGCCATATGGCGCACCCACTCGGTAACGCTGGCCGCCGAAAGCCTGGGCATGACGCAGGCGGGCGTCAGCAGCGCACTGAAGCGCCTGCGCCAGGAGCACGATGACACTCTGTTCATCCTGGTGGGGCGGCGGATGGAGCCGACCCCATATGCCATCCAGATTTCCCAGCGGCTGCTTAGCGCGCTCAGCCTGATACGCGAAACTGAAAACACCAAGGTTTCTTTCGAACCCGAGGAATCCCGGCGTATCTTTACGGTGCGCACTCGGGACGTGGGTGAAGTGGCCTGTTTTCCAGACCTGCTGAACCGTATGCTGGAACTTGCTCCTGGCATACAGTTGCGTTCGTTGTTTCTGCCCATAGAAGAAACATTGCAGGGCTTGGCCAACGGCCAGATCGATCTGGCATTGGGCTTTTTGCCCTCCCTGGAAACGGCCATACACAGGCGTGTGCTTTTTTCCCAGAATTACGTCTGCGTGATGCGCGAAGGGCATCCCTTGGCCGACCAACCGCTGACACAGGAATTATTCGGCTCTCATAATCTCCTGCTGGTCGAAAATGCGGGCAGCGGGCATTTGGTTATCGAGAAGTCCTTGTTGAGGCTGGGCTTGCGCGACCGCATCAAGCTGCGCTTGCCGCAATACCTTTCCGCGCCGTACTTCATCATGTCTTCCGACTTGCTTTGGTGCGCGCCGGAGATACTGGCCGAGAAATTGACCCGCAATTTTCCGCTTGTCTTGCGGCCGCTGCCGTTCAAGCTGCCCAGCTTCGAAATCGCTTTGTATTGGCACGACCGGTTTCACCGGGACCCGGCCAATCGCTGGCTGCGCGAACTGATCGTCAAAGACTTCAACATCCAAAAAATGCGCCAGCATCGCGGCAACAAGGCCGACGCTTGAACCATTCCTGCCAAGCCTATCCATAAGCGCCAAGAATACATAACAATCAGCGTATCGGTATGGATGGAAGCAGGCCCCGCACCTAGAATGAAAACCAGCATCGCACAGGGCAGGCGGTTGGAGAGAAACAAGGGCCGCCATGCGGACACCCGCATTTCCTGATAGCTGTTGAGGGATAAGCCAGCACGCTGGCGAAACAAGAACACGGGACGATTGCGGCCGGATATATCGCCGGACGCTCACAAGCAAGAAGCTGTTCAGACGGAGCGCGCCTTCCGGCCGGGCCGGGGGCTCTCATTGCCAGCGGCAATCCCCGTAGACCGAGCTGTCGCCGAATCCATTTCCATTCTCCATTCAGCCGTTTTTCACGGGGGAAATTTTTCATGAAGTATCAGCTGTTTACCTACCAGGAGCCCACTGCCACGGCACGTCCGGGCATTGCCGTGGCCGGCCGCCTGTATGACTTGCTGGCAGTGATGAACAGCCATCGTTGGCCGTCGGTCGGCGATCTATTGGCCGACTGGGAGCAGGCCGAGCCCGCGCTGCGCGGCCTGGGACGGTATTTGCATGATCATGCCGGCGAAGCGGTTGCGCATGCGCTTCCGGAAGACATCCGGTTTCTTCCTCCGCTGACCCGTTGCGGCGTGATCTATGGCGCCGGCGCCAACTACCGGGACCACGCGGCGGCGATGAGCCGGGCCATGAATCTCAAGCCCGCGCCAGACCCCAAGCAGGCGGGGCTGAAACCCTGGCATTTTCTAAAAGGCTATTCCACCTTGTCCGCCCACCGGCAGGCTCTGCCTTTTCCCGGCGATACGAACAAGCTGGATTGGGAGGCCGAGTTGGCCGTCATCATAGGCAAGAAGGCCAGCAACGTCCCCGTCGAGCATGCGTTGGACTATGTGGCCGGCTATACCTGCGCCAACGATCTTTCCGCGCGGGATCACCTGATCCGCGACAAGCTGGACAGCGCATCGCCTTTTCGGGCGGATTGGGTCAGCCACAAGAATTTCCGGGGATCCTGCCCCTTGGGCCCATTCATCACCCCCGCTGAGTTCGTGCCCACGCCCGAGAACCTGGACATCAAGCTCTGGCTCAATGGCCAGCTCAAGCAGGATTCCAACACGAGCAATCACATCTTCACGGTGGCGGATCAGATTTCCCATTTGAGCCAGCGCATGGACTTGCTGCCCGGAGACGTCATTCTGACCGGCACGCCCGCCGGCGTCGGCATGGAGACCGGCGTCTTCCTAAAACCGGGCGACGTGGTCAAGGTGTGGATAGACGGTCTGGGAGAACTCGAAACCCGTTTTGTCTGACATTGCATCGAACGCCATAACAACACACGATAGGAGACAACCATGAAAAAAACCTTCCGACGGAATCTGATCGCCGCCAGTTTGACCATGCTGATTGCCGCGCCCGCGGGGGCGGAAGTAAAGGTGGGCTTTCTGGCAACGTTATCGGGGCCTACCGCCGACGTAGGGCAAGATCAACTGGCGGGCTTTCAGCTGGCGCTGGAAGATCTGGGAGGCAAGCTAGGCGGAGTGCCCGCCAAGCTGATCGTCGAAGACGACCTGCAAAAACCCGATGCGGCCTTGAATGGGCTGTCCAAGCTGCTGGAACGCGACAAGGTGGACATCGTCACGGGCCTGACGTTCGCGAACATCTTGATGGCACTGCAAGCCAAGATCGCGGCAACGGACGTGCCTTTCGTCGGTTCCGTCGCCGGCCCGTCGGCAACGGCCGGCAAGCTTTGCAAGCCCAATCTGTTCATCATGTCCTGGCAAAGCGACGCGCCGGCCGAAGCGGTGGGCAAGTATCTGACCGACAAGGGCATTACGCGAGTCAGCACGCTGACGCCTAATTTCGTCGGCGGCAAGGACAAGATTTCCGGTTTCAAGCGCTTCTTCAAGGGTGAGATCGCCGACGAAATCTACACGCCCTTGAACCAGCTGGATTTCTCGGCCGAGCTGACGCAGGTGTCGTCTTCCGACCCGCAAGCCGTATACGTCTTTTATCCCGCGGGCGCTTTGGCCGTAAGCTTTGTCCGGCAGTACACGCAAGCGGGCCTGGGCAAGAAATTCCCGTTCTATTCGACCAACAGCATTGACAGCTTCACGCTGCAAGGCATGGGGGATGCCGCTGTCGGCGCCATCATCGCGGATGCCTGGATGGCGGGCATAGACAATCCGCAAAGCAAGAAATTCATTGCCGCTTTCGAGAAGAGGTTCGACCGTACTCCCTCCGCGCTGGCCGCGTTCAGCTATGATGCCGCCATGAAAATCCATGCCGCCATTGCTTCCTTGAATGGCGACGTGTCGGACAAGAAAGCCTTATCCGCCGCCATCAAGAAGGCGCCGTTCGAGTCCTTGCGCGGGGAATTCCAGTTCGCCAACAACAACTACCCGATCCAGAACTACCATTTGTTCCAGGTGGTCAAGGACGACACCGGCAAATCGGTATTCAAGCCCATCGCCGCCAATATCCTGAGCCAGCACAAGGATCAGTACGCGGCTGAATGCCCGCTCGGGGGCTGAGCTACGACGAGTAGCCAGCGCGATAAAACCCAGCCGCATGTCTAGCGGCTGGGTGCTCGGTTTCAAAAGTGATAGCCAGGCCTAGCTGGAGACTGGTTTTCCGTCCGGGGTGAAGCGGTCGCCGAAATCGAACATGTCGTCATTCTGGTAACCCTGGTAGTACTGCACTTCCCACCAGTTGCTGTCCAGATCTTCCAGATAGAATGAATACACGCCATGGCGATCATCAGGCGCCATGATTTCCTTGATGCCGTACTCGTCTTTGTACTGCAATGCCGCCTGGTAGGCCGCGTCCACTTCTTCTTTCGAGGCGACGTCCACTCCCCAATGATTATGCAGATGGCATGGCCGCACCGCATCGCCCATCTGCACACAGACGACGTGGAACTTGACGCCGCAGCGGATCACCATGGATGACGCACCATGCTGCGCGCACTCCAGCCCGAGAAATTCCTCGTAGAACTTGCGGCTTGCCGCCAGGCTCTTGCACTCTAGCGTGCCATGCGAAAAAACATAAGGTTTGACGAGGGATTGGCGCTCGGGTACGTCGGCGAATGCGTCATCCGTCATGCTTCTGATGTAAGACATCTTATGGCCTCCTGTCCTGACCCTGATCGACGGCTGCGGCAGCGCGATCGGCCGCCGTCAGAAACTCATCGGAAAAGAAATTCTCCTTCAGCAGCCCGCGCTTGCTGACGAAATCGCGCTGTGCCGCCCCAATTACCAGCGGTGAACCGCAGGCATACACCTGGAAGCCCGACATGTCGTTGAAGTCTTCCAGCACGGCCTCGTGCACATAGCCGCTCCTGCCGTCCCATTCGCATTGGGCAGTCGCGTTCGAGACCACAGGTACGAATCTGAAGCCCTTGTATTGCTGGGCCCATTGCGCGGCCAGGTCCGCCATGTACAGGCACTTGCGTGTGCGGCCTCCCCAGTAAAGATGCATCTCGCGTTTTTCATGCAGACCCATTTTGAACGCATGGGACAGCATGGCCTTGACCGGTGCAAAGCCGGTGCCGCTGGCCAAGAAAATAATGGGCAGGGAACTGTCCTCGCGGATGAAGAAGCTTCCAAACGGGCCTTCCAGCTTCAGCAGCTCGCGCGGCTTCATCGCCGAGAACACATGGTCCGTGAACAGCCCGCCCGGCACATGGCGTATATGCAGCTCCAGCTCCGTCACCCCCTCGGCGGTAGGCGCCGTGGCAATGGAATATGACCTGCGCTCTCCCTGCGGGAGCATTAGGTCCATATACTGCCCCGCGGCAAACAGCAGATTCTCGTTCATGGGCAAGCGCACGCGGACGACCATCACGTCGGGCGCGGCGCGTTCCAGCCCCGCCACCCGGCCGGGCATCGCGCGCGGCTTCACGTTGCTCAGTGACTGAAGTTCGCTCGCTTCGATGACCAGGTCGGATTGCGGAATGGCCTGGCACAGCATGGCGTGCCCGGCGCGCCGGGCTTCCTCATCCAGATAGGCCGGCGAAGATTGGGCGTGATCGACCTGGCCCTCCAGGACTTTGCCCATACAGGTTCCGCACACGCCCATGCGGCAACTATACGGCAGGGAAATTCCCGCCTGTAGAGCCGCGGCTAGTATGCTGACGCCGGGTTCCGCGCTGAATATCTTGCCTCCAGGCTGCACGACGACATTGAAAGCCATCGATGTCCCACCTCTTTTATGTATGTTTTGCAAGCCGTGCGGTTTCGCCGCCTGGCAGAAATATAGTACCTAGGCGGGACGCGATGTACCTAACCCGGGGGTTAATAGGGAAATATAAGTGGGGCTTATATACGTAGAAGTGATAGTTTTTGGAGTTATGGCTGTCGTCGGCTGCTTACAGCCGGCGTTTCATATGGTCACCCCTGCAATTTCCCCTCGATCTGCCCAACCGCCTCTCGCAGCGCCGGCACATACTGCGCAATCGCATCCTCACGCTTGACCGCCCGCCGCAGATAGATGACGCTCAGACAAGCCACGGCGTGGCCTTGTTGAAGAATGGGCAGCGCGACAGCGCCTATCTTGCTTTTCTCCTGATCGTGATTCCATTCGCCGTCGTTCGTGCCGTATCCATCGGCCTGCACTCGGGCCAAAAGGTTTCTGACATAGATAGAGTCCGACGCCAGCCGAGCCTGCTCATCGTCTCCCGCGCGCAATAGCTTCAGTATTTGTTCCCGCTCTTCTTCAGCGCAATGCCCGATGTACGCCCGGCCCGCTGCCGTCAGCAGCATGGGCAATCTTCTTCCCACCATGACCCGGTGAAATGACAGCGGACTGAAGCGGTGCGTGGTTTCGCGCACCATCATGACCTCGCCGCTGGGCAGGCTGAGGTCCGAGGGCCAGACGACTTTGGGCAGCAGCGCGCCCATGACCGGGCTGGCGACAGTGGAAATCCATTCAGTATCGGTGAAGCCTTCGCTCAGTTCCCGCACTTTCAGCGCCAGTTGGAAGCTGTCGTCCGAATCGCTGCGCCAGACATAGCCTCGGGAGGCCAGGGTTTCCAGCAGCCTGCGCACGGTGGTGCGGTGCAGGCCGGTCATTTTCGCCAGTTCGCCGCTGGAGGCGCGGCCCTTGACGCATAGGTTCAGGGCGCTGAGCACTTGCAGGCCTCGCGCGAGGCCGCGAACCATGGGGTAGGGCGAATGGTGTTCCGGCAATTCCATGGAGATGGCGATCCTCTCTCGTAAACGGCAGACAGCAAGCGATAAGCGACTAAACAGCAAACAGTAAACGGCGGCCGGCTAAGCGCTGACCGCCAGCCGCCAGCCGCCAGCCGCAAATAGATGGTGCACTCCTTGCACATATTGCATTTATTTTTGTTCCGCCGCCAGCCCCGTCCTACCTTATGCCCATTCCATCAACACAGACAGGAGACGAGATGACCATGGGCAACAAGCCGGCTTATCAAAGCATTTGGGGGGATTTGCGCGGGGTGTCGTTCCGCCAGGGCTGGATGGACGCCGGCGGTACTTCCACGCGCTATCTGCATGCCGGGTCGGAAGACCAGCCGGCGCTGATTCTGCTGCATGGCGTGGGCGGCCACGCGGAAGCCTATGTGCGCAACCTCAAGTCGCATGGCGAGCATTTCTCGACCTGGGCGCTGGACATGATCGGCCACGGCTGGAGCGATCTGGCCACGCACGATCTGGAAGTGCGCCATTACATCGACCATTTGCTGAGCTTCATGGACGCGGCGGGCATAGCGAAAGCCAG
Organism: uncultured Burkholderiaceae bacterium; assembly: GCA_934525625.1. Lineage (GTDB taxonomy): Bacteria > Pseudomonadota > Gammaproteobacteria > Burkholderiales > Burkholderiaceae_B > Mesopusillimonas. The sequence continues at coordinate 52,083 of CAKSZL010000005.1, read as the reverse complement.
CATCAGCGGAGAATCGTTGGGCGGCTGGGTGGCGGCCCGCTTCGCCATCGATCATCCCGACCGTACAGACCGGCTAGTGCTCAACACGGCCGGCGGGTCGCAGGCGGATCCGGCGGTCATGGCGAAGATCAAGGAGCTCTCCATGCGCGCGGCTACCGACCCCAGTTGGGAGTTCATCAAGACCCGCCTGGAGTGGCTGATGGCGGACAAGTCCAAGGTATACGACGACCTGGTGGCGACACGCCAGGCCATGTACAGCCGCGAGGGCATGGAAGAGGGCATGCGCCACAACATGATTCTGCAGGAGATGGAGGTGCGCCAGCGCAACATCATCCGCGCGGAAGACTATGCGCGCATCCAGGCACCCACCCTGGTGCTGTGGACGTCGGACGACCCCACCGCCGACGTGAGCGAGGGGCGCCGGATCGCCTCCATGATTCCGGGGGCGCTGTTCACGGTGATGGACGGCTGCGGCCATTGGCCCCAGTTCGAGGACACGCCGACTTTCGACCGCATTCATCTCGACTTCCTGCTGGGCAAGCCGCTGGGTGACGTCGCCCATACGGTTGCCTGAGCCGTCCACACAAGCGACGGCATGGAGACGCATATGATGGAGGAGACGTGGGACGTGGTCGTCATCGGCGCTGGCCCGGTCGGGCTGTTGACGGCCAATTACCTCGGCGGCCAGGGCCTGCGGATACTGGTTCTGGAGCGCATGGCCGAGCTGATCGACTACCCGCGCGGCGTGGGCATGGACGATGAATGCCTGCGTTCGTTCCAGGCGGCGGGCCTGGCCGAAGCCGTGCTGCCGCATACGACGCCGCTGCATTGGCTGCGCTTCGTTACGGGCAAGGGACGCACCTTGGCCGCGTTCGAGCCCGGCACGGACGAGTTCGGCTGGTCGCGGCGCAATGGCTTCATCCAGCCGTTGGTGGATCGCGTGCTGTTCGAAGGGCTTGCGCGCTATCCCTGCGTTTGCGCGCGATTCGGATACGAGGTCGATGAAATAGGTCAGGACGAACAAGGGGTAACCATCACTGCCCAGGCCGACGGCATCCAGCATCGCTTCCGCGCCCGCTACGCCGTGGGCTGCGACGGCGGGCGCAGCATGGTCAGGAAGACCTTGGGCATTCCTTTCGAGGGCAAGACCGAGCCCAACCGCTGGGTGGTGGTCGACTTGAACAACGACCCGCTGGCCACGCCCCATGCCTGGGTGTATTGCAAGACGCCGCGCCCTTACGTGTCGATCGCCTTGCCTCACGGCGTGCGGCGCTTCGAGTTCATGCTGTTCGACGACGAGGCCGAAGGCGAGACCTTGCCCGAGCCCATTCTGCATTCGATGCTGACCGAAGCGGGCTGCGACCCTAAGCGCGTGGACATCATCCGCGCGCGGGTCTATACGCACAACGGCCGCCTGGCGGCCCGCTTTCGAGACAGGCGTGTTCTGCTGGCGGGCGATGCCGCCCACATCATGCCCGTCTGGCAAGGGCAGGGCTACAACAGCGGCATACGCGACGCGACCAATCTGTCGTGGAAGCTGGCGCTGGTCTTGAAGGGCGTTGCGAACGACAGCCTGCTGGATAGCTACGAGGAAGAACGTCGGGCCCACGCGAACGCGATGATAGGGTTGTCGCTGATGGCGGGCAAGGTGCTGTCCATCACCAGCCCCATAAAAGCCGCGCTAAGGGACGCTTTCTTCCTGGCCTTGAATCTGATTCCGCCGGCCAAGCGCTACATCGTGGGCATGCGCTTCAAGCCCATGCCGCGCTATCGGCACGGCGCGCTGGCGTATCCGAACGGCGTGGATACGCGCTCGCCGGTGGGCACCATGTTCATCCAGCCTCGCGTAACGCAGGAGCCGGCGCAAGAGCTCGTGCGCCTGGACGACGTGCTGGGCGATTCCTTCGCCATCCTGTGCTGGGGCATAGACCCTTCCTATTGGATGTCGGAGCAGACGCGGGTCATGTGGAAGTCGCTGAATACCCGCCTGATCTCGGTCTGGCCCACGACTCAGCTTAGCTATCAGTTGGCGCGCGGCGATTCCGAGGTACAGCCGGTGGCGGACGTAAGCGGCCGCCTGCGGGCATGGTTCGACCGTCATGGCTGCGGCGTGGTTTTTCTGCGTCCGGATCGCTTCGTCGCGGCCCTGTGCGGGCCTCAGCAGATCGATGCGACCACGCAGGCGCTGCGGGCCGCGCTGAAACTGGAAGACGGAGGCCGGCCATGAGCCCCATGCTGCTTCAGTGCCTATCGCATACGCCCCTGATGGGGCGCCTGGACCCGGGCCACGGCATCGAGCAGGAGGTGGAGGGCGCCATTGCGCGTCTGCGGGCGTCGCTGCTCGAATTCGAGCCGGACCTCATCTTCCTGTTCGCGCCGGATCATTTCAACGGCTTTTTCTACGACTTGATGCCGCCGTTTTGCATAGGCGCGAACGCCTGGTCCATCGGAGACTACGAGTGTCCGAAAGGGTTTCTGGACGTGCCCGCCGACGTAGCCGTCAGTTGCGCGGAATCCGTGCTGGCGCAGGGCGTGGACTGCGCGCTTTCGCACCGCATGCGGGTGGACCACGGCTTCGCCCAGCCGCTGCAGCTTCTGACGGGGGCGCTGGACCGCTACCCCGTCGTGCCGGTGTTCATCAATTCGGTGGCGCCGCCGCTGCCATCGATGCATCGGGCGCGGATGCTGGGCGAGGCCATCGGCCGGTTTGCCGCCACGCTGAACCGGCGCGTCGTGTTCCTGGGCTCGGGCGGGCTGTCCCACAACCCGCCGGTGCCCACCTTGGCGACCGCACCGCCGGAGGTGGCGGAGCGGCTGATAGACGGGCGCAACGTCACGCCGGATCAGCGCAACGAACGCGAAGCGCGCACGTTGCAGGCCGCAAAGCTATATGCCTCGGGCGAGGCGAATCTGACGCCCATTAACCCCGTATGGGACAACGATTTTCTCGAAACGCTGGCGCGCGGGGACATCGCCGCACTCGATGCCTTGTCGAATGCGGACATCAGCGCGCGGGCCGGCGACTCGGGGCATGAAGTCAAGACATGGATAGCGGCCAACGCGGCCATGTCCGCCGGAACGCGGGGACAGTACCGCGCACGCCAGGAGTACTACCGGGCCATTCCCGAATGGATAGCCGGCTTTGCCACGCTGCAAGGCACGGCATGTCGTTGATGCATACATAAACAAATCCAGGAGACAAACCATGAAGACATACAGCAAGTATTTGGCATTTGCATTTTGCGCCGTCGTTACGCAATTCGCCCAGGCGGACGTCAATATAGGCATCGTGGCTTCGGCCACGGGGCCGGGGGCGGCGCTGGGCACGGATATCGAGCGTGCGGTGGCGCTGATGCCCGCGCAGCTTGGGGGCGAAAAGGTGAATTACGTCTTTCTGGACGACGCCACCGACCCCACCGTCGCGGTCAGGAACATCCGCAAGCTGATCAGCGAAAACAAAGTCGACGCCGTCATCGGGCCCAACGCCGTGCCGGCCGCGGCGGCCATGGCGGTCGTGGCCAACGAGAACAAGACGCCGATGATCGTGATAGCGCCGTACTTGTCGCCCGCCAATGCGGACAAGGCCGAATGGATCTTCCAGTCGGTGCAAGACGCCGGGCTGATGATCGCGCGCATCGTGCAGGACATGGAGGAACGCAAGGTAAAAACGGTGGGCTTCATCGGCTTTGCCGACAGCTGGGGCGACACCGCCTACAACCAGTTGAAGAAATACGCGGACAAAGCCGGCCTGGAAATCGTTTCCAACGAGCGCTACCAGCGCACGGACAGCAGCGTCACGGCCCAGGTGCTGAAAATCGTCGCCGCCAAGCCGGACGTTGTTTTCATCGGCTCGTCGGGCGCACCGGCTGCTTTGCCCCAGGCGCAATTGCGCGAAAGAGGCTACAAGGGGCCTATTTATCAATCGCATGGCGTGACCAGCAAGGATTTCCTGCGGGTAGGCGGCAAGAACGTCGAAGGCGCCCTCATTCCCGTGGGGCCGGTGCTGGTGGCCGATCAGCTACCGGACGACATACTCAGCAAAAAAGTGGGGGTGGAGTTAAACACGGCTTACGAGAACAAGTACGGGGCAGGCTCGCGCTCGACCTTCGCCGGCTCCACCTGGGACGCCTGGCTGCTGCTTCAGAACGCCATTCCGGCGGCGCTGGAGAAGGCCCGCCCCGGCACCCCCGAGTTTCGCGCCGCGCTGCGCGACAAGCTGGAACGCACCCGCGACCTGGTGGGCGTGAACGGGGTGTACAACATGGGCCCCAGCGATCACATCGGGCTGGATGAGCGCGGGCGCGTTCTTATCGAAGTCAAGGACGGGCAGTGGCGCTTCGTGAAGCCTTGACCCTCCCCCCTGGCACGCTAGGCAAACTCGCCTGTCACTTTCAGCACTGCGGCCAGGCGGCGCGATCCATAGAATCTGTACACCCGCTTTTCCCAAGGGCGGGTGTACGGATTGCTACGGATCACTATGCCGAAAACCATCACCATTCACCGCGAAAAAGCCGTAGGCGCCGCCATAGACAAATGCGTGCACTTCGGTTTTTGCACGGCGGTGTGCCCGACCTACGTGCTGGATGCCGAGGAGAACGACTCGCCCCGCGGCCGCATTGCGCTGGCCAAGGAGATGCTGGCGGCCGGCGGCAAGCCCAAGGAGGAGACGATTCTGCATCTGGATCGCTGCCTGTCTTGCCTGTCCTGTGAAACGACTTGCGCGGCCAACGTGCCGTATCGGGAGATCATCGACGGCGCGCGCGAGTACATCGAGGCCAGCGGCGCCCGGCCCTGGACGCAGCGCGTGTTCCGCACGGTGCTGGCCAAGACGCTGACGACGCCCGGTTTGCTGAGCATGGCCAACAGCCTGGCGCGGCTGATGCCCAAGAACATGGCGAACATGCCGGGGCCCGTGGGCGCCTTGGCGGCTTTGTCTCGGGCGCCGGCGGTTGCCGCCTTACGTACACGCGAGGGCGGGGAACTCTCCGAGGCGGCCACGCAAGAAGGCTCGGCCGACGGCAAGGCGCATGGCGCTATGGCGCGCGCAGGTGCGCCGGCAGCCGATGAAACAGGAACGAATCCCCCCAAGACCGCCCGGCGCGTCGGCCTGCTGAACGGCTGCGTGCAGTCGGTGCTGGGCGGCGAAATCAATGCGGCCGCGCTGCGCCTGCTGGCGCGCGCCGGCATAAGCGTCATCGAACTGGACAAGGGCCAGTGTTGCGGCGCGCTGGAGCTGCACATGGGCAAGCGCAGCGCGGGCGCGAAGAAAAGCGCCGGCCTCGTGCGCGAGGTGTCGCGCATGCTGGCCGCCGGCGAGATCGAAGCGGTGGTGACGACCACGTCGGGCTGCAATTCCGTGATCCAGCATTTCGATGAAGTGCTGGCGGACAACCCCGAACTGCGCGCAGAGGCTGAACGAGTGAAGGCGGCCACGCACGACATCTGCGTATTTGCGCTGGAACTCGACCTGCCCGCCACCGGCGCGGCCAACGGCGCGCGCGTGTCGTACCACGACGCCTGTTCGATGACGCACGGCCTGAAGCTGACGCGCCAGCCCCGGCAATTGTTCAAGCAACTGAATTTCGACCAGCGCAACATCGCCGAGGCGCATCTGTGCTGCGGTTCGGCCGGCGTCTACAACATTCTGCAGCCCGAGATCTCGGCGCGCCTGGGCAAACGCAAGGCGGACAACGCTTCCATCGGCGACCCGGACGTCATCGCCGCGGGCAACCTGGGCTGTCTGGTGCAGATTTCCCGTTTCACGCCGGTTCCGGTGGCGCACACCGTGCAGTTGCTGGACTGGGCCACAGGCGGGCCGCCGCCGCGCGGGCTGGAGGGTTTCCAGCCGCGCGCGCTGCCCGAACCCGAACCTGCGTTCGAGGCCGCCGCGCCCGCGCAGGAGTCGGAAGAAGCTTTCTGGTGAGTTTGATTTCTAGGAAAAACAATGTCTGATCATGATTCCATCGTAGCCTTTGCGCAGGCAGTCGCCGATGAACTGGGCCCCGAGTCCGTTTCGCTGAGCCAGGAGGTCATAGACCGCTACGGCGAGCACACGCTGCCGGCCCCCGACACCAAGCCCGGCGCGGTGGTGTACCCCGATTCGACGCAGGCGGTGCAGACGATGGTGCGCCTGGCCAACCGCTTCAAGGTGCCGCTGTTTCCCATCAGCAACGGGCAGAACATCGGCCTGGGCACGCGCTCGCCGGTACGGCCCGGCCAGGTCGTGGTCGACCTGGGCCGGCGCATGAACAAGATTCTGGAAGTCAACGAGAAGCTGGGCTATTGCGTGATCGAGCCCGGCGTCAGCTTCCAGGCCTTGTACGACGAGCTGCGCAACCGCGACAGCAAGCTGATGATGTCGCCCACCGCCGGCCCGGTGCAGGGCAGCGTGCTGGCCAACGCGCTGGACAAGGGCGGCGGCTGCGGCGCTTACGCCGACCACTTCGGCATGAGCTGCGGCCTGGAGATCGTGCTGGGCAACGGCGACGTCATCCGTACCGGCGACGGCGCATTGAAGGGCGACGAGCATCCCAACTGGCACGTCTCCAAGTACAGCTTCGGCCCCTTCCTGGACGGCCTGTTCTCGCAGTCCAACTTCGGCATCGTCACGCGCATGGGCGTGTGGCTGATGCCCCGGCCGCCGCACATCGAGCCATTCTTCTTCACCTTCGAGGAAGACGACAGCCTGGGCGAGATCATCGACCTCATCCGCCCGCTCAAGCAGTCCAACTTCGTGCCCACGCTGATACGCGCGAACAACGAGTTGTACCTGCTGTCCTCGGGTGAAACGAATCCCGAATACGCCGCCGGCTCGGGCAAAAAGACTTTGTCCGACGAGGGCCGGCGCGCCTTGCGGCGCAAGCACGGCATAGGCGCATGGACGGTGTCGGGCGCGTTCTACGGCGCGAACAAGGCGGCGCTGGCGCCCAATATCGAACGCTTGCGGCGCCACTTCACGGCCTCCGGCGCGGGCCGCTGGATACCGCTGGAAGAGGCGGAAGAGATCGGCCCCCTGCACATCGCCATCAGCTCGAACACGGGCGTGCCGACGAACAACGAATTGAAGATGCTGAGCTGGCGGCCCGGCGGCGGCATCATCTGGCTGTCCACCGGCCTGCCGATGCTGGGCGACATGGCGGCGCAGTTCCAGCGCGAGGCGCGCCGCATCTGCGAGTCCAATGGCCTGGAATACATGCTCTCCAACGTGTGCGGCCCGCGTTTTGCACGCGGCATCCACTCGCTGATCTACAACCGCGAGGACGCGGACGAAGCCCAGCGCGCCGACGCTTGCTACCGCCAACTGGCGGAGTTCTACGCCGCGCACGGCGTGTTCGTGGGGCGCGCGCCGACCTTGTACCAGGGCTTCCATCACGACCAGCGCATGAGCGAGCTGAACGAGGCGTGCCGCGCCATCAAGCAGGCGCTGGACCCCAACGGCGTGATCGCTCCGGGCAAGTACGGCATGGCTTGATGTGCGCTTGGCCGGCGCGGCGGCGCGATGCGCCGGCCGCCGGCGATACGAAGTTCCCATGAAAGAGGACGAGGCAAGAGGAAGACGATGGCACTGGAACAACATGAAATCGACGCGCTGCGCAACGCGCCCGTGGCGCGCGGACGCAACTTCATAAACGGCGATTGGCGCGAGAGCCAGGGCGGGGGCGAGATAGAAGTGGTGAGCCCCGGCACGGGCCGCGCGTTCACCACCATCGTCGACAGCTCGGAGGCCGACGTGCTGCTTGCCATCCGCGCCGCGCGCGCCAGCTTTGACGGCGGCGCATGGTCGCGCATGGCGCCGGCCCAGCGCAAGGCGGCGCTGTTCCGCCTGGCTGGGCTGATAGAGCGCCATGCGCTGGAACTGGCCGTGCTGGGCGTGCGTGACAACGGCACCGAGATCAACATGGCCTACGGCGCCGAGCCGGGCAGCGCGGCGGCGACCTTCCGCTTCTATGCCGAAGCGCTGGACAAAATCCATGGCGACATCACGCCTACGCCGTCGGCCATACTCAGTCTCATACACCGCGAGCCGGCCGGCGTGGTCGGCGCCATCGTGCCGTGGAATTTCCCGCTGATGATAGGCGCCTGGAAAGTGGCTCCGGCATTGGCGGCGGGCAATTCGGTCGTGCTCAAGCCTTCGGAGCATGCTTCGCTGACGCTGCTGCGCCTGGCCGAGCTGGCCGTCGAGGCCGGCGTTCCGCCCGGCGTGTTCAACGTCGTGACGGGGCAGGGGCCTACCGCCGGGCGCGCCATCGGCCTGAGCCACGACGTAGACGTCCTGACCTTTACCGGCTCCGGCGCGGTGGGCCGCCATCTGCTGCGCTATGCGGCCGACTCCAACTTCAAGCCGGTGCATCTGGAATTGGGCGGCAAGTCGCCCAACGTGGTATTCGCCGACTGCGGCGACCTGGCCGACGTGGCGCGCCAATCGGCGCGCGGCATCTTCGCCAACTCGGGCCAGGTCTGCGTGGCGGGCAGCCGCCTGCTGGTGCAGGACGGCATCTACGACGAGTTCCTGGCCGAGATCGCGAAGCAGGCCAAGGCTACGGTGGTGGGCGACCCGCTCAGCCTGTCCAGCCAGGCCGGGGCCATCGGCACCGCCGTGCAGCTGGAGAAAAACCAGGGCTTCGTCGAGCACGCCGTGCAGGCGGGCGACCGCATCGTGGCGGGCGGCGCGCGCTTGCAGCGCGAGGGCTTCTTCTTCGAGCCCACAGTCATCGAAGCGGCGTCGCAGGACAGCCCGGTGGTGCGCGAGGAAGTGTTCGGCCCGGTGCTGTCGGTGCAGCGTTTCCGCGACGAGGACGAAGCCGTGCGGCTGGCCAACGACACCCCCTACGGCCTGGCCTCGGGCGTGTGGACCCAGAACATCGGCAGGGCGCACCGCATGGTCAGGCGCTTTCAGGCCGGCGTGGTGCACGTCAATTGCTACGGCGGCGCCGACATTACCGCGCCGCTGGCCGGGCGCAAGCAGTCGGGCAACGGCTTCGACCGCTCGTTGGACGCGATCGAAAAATACCAGAAACGCAAGACGGCCTGGATACGCATCGAACCTTGATGCGCGAGGGCGGGCGTCCGGCGACAAGCCGGCCGTTGTCGCGCTGGGCGAAAGCAGACAGGCAAGGCAAGACATAGTTTGGGATAAACGTAAATGGCTCAGGATCGCTTTGACTTCATCGTGGTGGGAGCGGGTTCGGCGGGCGCGGCGCTGGCGGCGCGGCTGAGCGAGAACCCCAGGGTGTCGGTGCTGCTGCTGGAAGCGGGGCAGCCGGCCGCATCCCATTGGGTGGATTGGCCCATAGGCGTCTTCAAGACGGTGGGCAACCCGCGCTACGACTGGTGTTTCCAGACCGAGCCCGAACCCGGGCTGGCCGGTCGCCGCATACCCTGGCCGCGCGGCAAGGGCCTGGGGGGCTCCAGCCTGATCAATGGCATGCTGTATTTTCGCGGGCACCGCAAAGACTACGACCAGTGGGAAGCGCTGGGCAACCCCGGCTGGGGCTGGCACGACGTACTGCCTTCGTTCGAGCGGGCCTACGGCGAGGGCGGCGGCGCCTTGCACGTTTCCGAACTGCCGCGCGACGGTTTATCCGACGCCTTCATCGAGGCCGCCGGCAAGCATGGTATCCGGCGCACCGAGGACTTCAACACCGGCGACAACACTGGCGCGGGCTACTTCAGAATCAACACCCGGCGCGGCCGGCGCGACAGCACGGCGCGCGGCTATCTGGATCCGGCCCGCGGACGGCCCAACCTGACGATACATACCGAATGCCTCGTCGCCAAAGTGCTGTTCGAAGGCAAGCGCGCGGCGGGCGTCAGCTATCGCCAGCACGGCCAGGAGCGCCAGGCGCTGGCCGGAAAGGAAATCATTCTCAGCGCGGGCGCCATCCAGTCGCCGCAGATTCTGCAGCTCTCCGGCGTCGGGCCGGCCAAGCTGTTGCGGGAGCACGGCATCGCCATGATGCACGAGCTGCCCGGCGTGGGTGAGAACCTGCAAGACCACCTGAACATCCGCTTGATGTTCCGCTGCGACGGCGTGGAAACGCTGAACGGCATCGCCCACTCCAAATTCAAGCAATTGCGCGAAGGCTTGCGCTACGTGTTCAAGCGTGAAGGCGCGATTGCCTCGGGCATTTTCCGCGCCGGTGCATTCTTTGGCAGTTCGGCCGCGCCCGAAGGCTGGCCCGATGCCCAGATCCACCTGGCGCTGACGAGTTTCGACCGCCCCGATCAAGGACCGCATCGCTTTCCCGGCATTACGTTGGCAGTTTGCCTGCTACGGCCGGCCAGCCGGGGGCGCATCTCTTTACGCAGCGCCGATCCCGCGGCGGCGCCCAAAATAGAAGCCGGCTATTTGTCGGCGCCCGAAGACCGCGGCGTAGTGCTGGAGCAGGTAAAACGCGTGCGCGAGATCGCCGCCACGGAACCGCTAAGCCGCTACATCAGCGCGCCTTACGAACCGGCGGCGTCGGTTGCCACGGACGAGCAGCTCGACGATTGGATACGGCAAAAATCCGTCAGCATTTATCACCCGGTGGGCACGTGCGCGATGGGGCCGTCTCAGGATGCCGTCGTCGATGCGCGCCTGCGCGTGCATGGCTTGCAAGGCCTGCGCGTGGCGGACGCTTCCATCATGCCGACCATCGTCTCGGGCAATACGAATGCGCCCAGCATCATGATAGGCGAGCACGCGGCCCGAATGATTTTGCATGACCACGGCATGGACAAGCCTTGATGCCGTTTCCCGTTTCTTCCGCATCATAAAACAAGACAGGAGCACAACATGAAGACGTTTCGGATTGCAGGCACGGCGGCATTGATAGCGGCGTTGGGCGTGGCCCAGCCGGCTTGGGCGGATGCCGTGAAGATAGGTTTCCTGAACACGCTGTCGGGGCCGGCCTCGGCGCTGGGCATAGACATACGCGATGGCTTCAATCTTGCCTTGAAGCACAACGAGGGTAAGCTGGGTGGAATGGAGGCCAAGGTCATCATCGTGGACGACCAGCAAAGCCCGGATGCCGCCAAGCAGACCACCGACCGCCTGCTCAAGCGCGAAAAAGTGGACTTCATGACGGGCATCGTGTTTTCCAACGTGATGCTGGCCGTGGCGCCGCCCATTTTCGCCAGCAAGACCTACTACGTCAGCCCCAATGCCGGGCCGTCGCAGCTTGCCGGCAAGCAATGCAATCCGTACTTCTTCAGCGCTTCGTACCAGAACGACAACATGCACGAGGCCGTGGGCCAGGTCGTGCAAGACCGCGGCTTCAAGAAGGTGGCCTTGCTGGCGCCCAATTATCCGGGCGGCCGCGACGCCATCGACGGCTTCAAGCGCTACTACAAGGGCGAGGTGGCGGCCGAGATACTCACACCCTTGCAGCAACTGGACTACGGCACCGAGCTGTCGCAGATACGCGCCTCGGGCGCGGACGCGCTGTTCTTCTTCCTGCCGGGCGGCCTGGGCATCAACTTCATCAAGCAGTTCAGCAGCGCGGGCCTGGGCGAGAAGGTGGCGCTGTTCGGCCCGGGCTTCTCGGCCGACGAGGACGTCTTGCCGGCCGTGGGCGAAGCCGCCGTGGGCATGTTCAACGCCGACCTGTGGGCGCACGACCTGCCCAACGAAGCCAACCAGCGCTTCGTGGCCGACTTCCAGCAAGCCTACGGGCGCATGCCGTCCTCGTATGCCGCGCGCGGCTACGACACCGCGCAGCTGATCGCTTCGGCCATCAAGCAGGTGAACGGCAACCTGAAAGACAAGGAAGCGCTGGGCAAGGCCTTGAAACAGGCCGACTTCACCTCGGTGCGCGGGCCGTTCGCGTTCAACAGCAATCACTTCCCCATCCAGAACTACTACCTGCGCCAGGTCGTCAAGGACGACAAGGGGCGCGTGACCAACAAGCTGGTGGGCACCGTGTTCGAGCGCCATGGCGACGCCTACGCGCAAGAATGCGCGATGGGCGGCTGAACCCGCCGACCCTAGAGACTGACTGCATATGGACTCGATACTGCTTCTTGAGCAAGTGCTGAACGGCCTGCAGTTCGGCCTGATGCTGTTTCTGCTGGCGGCCGGCCTGACGCTGGTGTTCGGCATCATGGACATGGTCAACTTGGCGCATGGTTCGCTGTACATGATAGGCGCTTACTTGATCGCCACGATTGCCGCCGCCAGCGGCTCTTTCTGGATGGGGCTGGGAGGCGGCATCGCCGCCACCTGCGTCATCGGCGTGCTGCTGGAAAAGACCATCTTGCAGCGCTTCTACCATCGGGACCACCTGGCGCAGGTGATGGGTACCTTCGCCATCCTGCTGATGGCCAACGAAGCGGTGCGCATGATCTGGGGCGCGCAGCCCATGCAGCTCAACCCGCCCGCCGAACTGGCGGGCCCGGTAAGCCTGCTGCCGGGCTTGTCGTATTCGGCTTACCGGCTGTTCATCATAGCGGTGGGGCTGCTGGTGGCCGGCCTGATGTACTTGCTGATCACACGCACCCGCATCGGCATGCAGGTTCGGGCGGGCGCCTCCAACCGCTAGATGGCCCTGGCCATGGGCACCAACGTGCGCTGGCTGTTCACCGCCTTGTTCGCGTTCGGCGCGGGCTTGTGCGCGCTGGCCGGCGGCATGCTGGGGCCGATTCTGGCGGTGCAGGTGGGCATGGGCGAAAGCATATTGATTCTGGCTTTCGTGGTCATCGTCATCGGCGGCATAGGCTCTATACGGGGGGCGCTGCTGGGCGCCTTGCTGATAGGCCTGGTGGACACCGCCGGGCGCACCCTGATTCCCATGCTGTTCGCCCGGATGATGGCGCCCGAGCTGGCCGCCAACGCCGGGCCGGCGGTCGCGTCGATACTGATCTACGTGCTGATGGCGGCGGTTCTGTTCTTCAAGCCGGACGGCTTGTTTCCGGCAAGGGGGTAGGGCATGGCGTCACACAAAAGCATACTTGACCATCGCCTGCATGCGGCCGTCGCCGTGCCGCTGCTGGCGCTGCTGGCGGCATTGCCGTGGATATTCGAGACGCTGGAGGTGGACTTCTTTACCGGGGTGGCCAGCCGCATTCTGATCTTCGCGCTGGCGGCCACCAGCCTGAACCTGATCCTGGGCTTCGGGGGCATGGTCAGCTTCGGCCACGCCGCCTTCGTGGGCGTGGGCGCCTATACCGTGGGCATCTTGATGCAGTACGGCGTCGTTTCGGCCTGGGCCGGCTGGCCGCTGGCCGTGGCGCTGGGCGCGCTGTTCTCTTTGCTGATAGGCGCCATCAGCCTGCGCACGCGCGGGGTGTATTTCATCATGATTACGCTGGCCTTCGCGCAGATGCTGTTCTATTTGATGGTTTCATTGAAAGCCTACGGCGGCGAGGACGGCATGTCGCTGCCGCAGCGCTCGGAACTGGGCCTGGGGCTGGATATTTCCTCGGACACCCACTTCTATTACGTGGTGCTGGCGCTGTTCGTGCTGGCCTTCATCGCCATCCAGCGCCTGCTGAACGCGCGCTTCGGCCACGTGCTAATGGGTATACGCGAAAACGAAACGCGCATGCAGGCCCTGGGCTTTGCGGTGTACCGCTACAAGCTGACGGCGTTTACGCTGGCCGGCGCGCTGGCGGCGCTGGCGGGCGCCTTGCTGGCGAACCAGTCCAGCTACGTCAGCCCGGCTGCCATGCAGTGGGGCCAGTCGGGCATGTTGCTGATCATGGTCATTCTGGGCGGCGTGGGCTATCTGTACGGCGGCCTGCTGGGCGCGGCCGCGCTGCTGCTGATAGAGGAAACGCTGGTGGGCTACACCGTGCATTGGCAGTTCTATTTGGGCGGCTTGCTGCTGCTGGTCGTGCTGGCGGCCCCCAACGGTTTGCTCAGTTTGCCGCAGCGCCTGGGCTGGCGCCGTGCGCGGGAGGCGAAAGCATGACTGCCAACAACTTGATCCTGGACGTGCGCAACCTGGTCAAGCGCTTCGGCGGGCTGGTGGCCACCAACCAGGCCAATCTCCAGGTGGAGCAGGGCGAGCTGCACGCGCTGATCGGCCCCAACGGGGCGGGCAAGACCACGCTGATACAGCAGCTTTCGGGCGCCTTGCCGCCGACTTCCGGGCAAATACTCTTCGACGGCGCCGACATCACCGCCTGGCCCATGTCGCGGCGGGTGCATGCGGGGCTGGTGCGCTCGTACCAGATCACGTCCATCTTCAAGCGCTTGTCGGTGCTGGACAACCTGGCGCTGGCAATGCTGTCGCGTTCGGGCGGCTGCATGGGTTTCTGGCGTCCGGCCAGGGCCGAGCGCGAACGCTTTGACGCCGCCGCCGAGGTGGCGCGGCGGGTGGGCCTGGCTGCCGGCCTGGACAAGCTGGCGGGCAATCTTTCGCACGGCGAACAGCGCCAGTTGGAGGTCGGTATGGTGCTGGCCTTGCGGCCGCGCCTGATGCTGCTGGACGAACCCATGGCCGGCATGGGGCCGGACGAATCCGGACGCATGGTCGAGCTGCTGTCCTCGCTCAAGGGCGAAACCACGATGCTGCTGGTCGAGCACGACATGGACGCCGTGTTCCGCCTGGCCGACCGCGTCTCCACGCTGGTGTTCGGCAAGGTCATCGCCACCGGCGTGCCGGAGGACATCCGCCGGCATCCGGAAGTGCGGCGCGCCTATCTGGGCGACGAGGAGGCCGCGGAGCAAACGCCGGGCGCGGCCATGGCATCGGCCACACAGGAGTTGGCATGAGCGCATTGCTGGAAGTGGAACAGGTGGAGACGGCCTACGGCGCCAGCCAGGTGCTGTTCGGCGTGGGCTTTACCATAGGCGCCGGAGAAGCGGCCACCCTGCTGGGCCGCAACGGCATGGGCAAGACCACCACGGTGCGCTCCCTGATGGGGCTGACTCGTGCGCGGCGCGGCAGCATACGCTTTCGCGGCGAAAGAATAGAAGCCTTGGCGCCGGACCGCATCGCGCGCATGGGGATGGCGCTGGTGCCCGAGGGCAGGCAGATATTTCCCAACCTCAGCGTGCGCGAGAACCTGCTGGCTTTCGCGGCCAACCGCTGCCAGCAGGCAGCCCCCTGGTCGCTGGAACGTGTGTACCATCTGTTTCCGCGCCTAGAAGAACGGCACGGCAATATGGGCAACCAGTTGTCGGGCGGCGAACAGCAGATGCTGGCGATAGGGCGGGCCTTGATGACCAATCCCTACCTGCTGATTCTGGACGAGGCCACCGAAGGCCTGGCGCCGCTGATACGCGAGGAAATCTGGCAATGCCTGGCCGCCTTGCGCGAACAGGGCCAGACCATCCTCGTCATCGACAAATACGTGCAGCGCCTGCTGGCGCTGGCCGACCGACACACCATCGTCGAGCGCGGCCACGTGGTCTGGCGCGGCAGCTCGCAAGAGCTGGCCGGGCAGCCGGAACTCTGGCAGCGCTACATAGGGGTGTAGCGCCTGCGGGCGGCATAAGGGTAATTACTGGTAAAGACTCGGATTTCCATGGCTTAAGCTAGCTGGAATGCATAGTCCGGCTCCGCCGGCTTGTTTTGAGCCCAACACAAATCCATGTCCATCGATTGGCAAACCTGGAACACCCGCCAGAACCTGAATCCGCTGGAGTTCTGGCGCGATGCCGTGCGCTGCGGCATCCTGGACATAGACGTCAAGGCGATAGCGCCGCAGTTCGAAGGCACCATGCACAGCCGCCGGCATCAAGACGTCAAGCTGGTCAATTTCAGCAATTCCTCGCACCGCATCTATCGCCCCGGCACCCAGGCCAGGCGCAAAACGGAAGATCCCATCGTGCTCAGCCTGCAGCGCAGCGGCACCGCCCACATCGCCCAGGGGCTGGGCGAGGGGGTGCTAAGGCCGGGCGACTTCTGCCTGCTGGACGCCTCCTCGGCGTTCGAGATCACGTTTCCGCAGCAGATCCAGCGCAGTCTGGTCGTGCTGCCGCGCTACCTGCTGGGCGCGAACATGCCGGTGTTCATGCGCTCATTCCATCCGTTTTTCATACGCAAGGAAGACGCGCTGGCTCCCTTGCTGCGTGAACTGGTTTCCAACCTGACCAATCACCAGCGCAGCATGCAGCAGCAATCGGTGGAGACGCTGCTGGGCGCGCTTTCCACCGTGCTGGGCATGCATTTCGTCGACACCGGCGTCAGCACGCCGTCGGCCACGGAATCCTCGTTCGAGGTCGTCAAGCGCTACGTGCAACTGCATCTGGCCGATTCCGACCTTTGTGCGGCCCAGGTGGCGACGGCCTGCCGCATATCGGTGCGCACGCTGCACCGCCTGTTCGCCAAGCATGGCGAAACCTCGTTCGAGAACTATTTGATCCAATCGCGGCTGGCGCTGGCGAACGACTTGCTGTGTTCGGGCGGCGCCCATAGCGTCAGCGAGGCCGCCTTCGCCTGCGGCTTCAACAACCTGTCGCATTTTGCGCGGCGCTTCGCCGAGCGTTACGGCCACCCGCCCAGCCAGGTGCTCAAGCAGCGCGGCTAAAGTAACATTTGCGTCAAATCCTGTATCAGCTTTTCGTCCGGCAGGGAGTGCCGGTTCACGCGGTAGTTCACCGCACAGCCGTCGAACGTCATGATGATGAAGTGGGCCAGCCGCTTGCGCTTGGCATGGGCTTTCTGCAGGCCCGGCACCGAGGCCTTGAGCATCTGCTCGGTGCGTTCCTTCAGCCATTCGAACAATTCGGGCTTGTAGGGGTCGCTGGGGCCTATCGTGGAAATGGCCTGGATCAAGTTGTTGGCGAAGCCGTTGTCCAGCGTGGGTATCTGGCGGAACAGGCCATCCAGCAGGCGGCGGCATTTTTCCTGGGGCGTCGCCGCCTGGGCCACCTGCTCTTCCAGCAGGCCTATCTTTTCTTTCAGCCACACCTCGTATAGCGAAAAGAATACGTCGATCTTCGAATCGAAGTAGATGTAAATGTTCGCGTTGGAAATGCCGGCCATGCGGGCGATTTGCCGCATCGACGCGCCGACGTATTCCTTTTCGGAGATCAGCGTGAACGAAGCGTCGAGAATGGCGGCGCGAACGTCGTCCTTTTTTACTTGTGCCATGTCGGTTTTCAAGAGTGCTGCAGGACTATAACCCATGGCCCATTTCCGGTGCGGGCCACGTCCGGGGGAAGCGACTGTGCGCCGGGGTTTGCGGCGGTGTCCGTCCCTTTTTTCTTGCTTGATCCAGATGGTTTCCAATTTGTTTTATGCGGGTTTTTCCCGATGAATTTCTACACAAATGAACAGTGGTAGCTATTGACCTGAATCAAGGTTAAGCGAAATAATAACCACAGATCGTTATTGTGGAAAGGCGGCGGGAAAAGAAGTTTCCAGAACCGCCGGATCGTAAGGCGCGGCTGTCGCCGGCGCTGGTGCCGTACAAGGGATGACAATGAGTTCAGCAAAAAAACCTCATGCAGAAATCGCGGGCGCGGGCATAGGCGGCCTGACCGCCGCGGCCGCATTGGCCCAGCGCGGCTGGTCGGTCACGGTGCACGAAGCCGCTCCCGACCTGCGCGCTTTCGGCGCGGGCATCTACATCTGGGGCAACGGCCTGAAGGTGCTGCGCGCCATAGGCGCGCACGACGAAGCCATCGTCGGCGCGCATGTGGGCGGCATCTTCCAGACCCGCAACCATCTGGACGAAGTGATGGAGGTCATTCCCATCAACGGCGAAGGCCAGGGGCAGTTGGTTACGATTCTGCGCGAGACGCTGATCCGCTCTCTCGTCAACGCCTGCCGCAGGGCAGGGGTGGAAATCGTCACCAGCTCGCTGGTGGTCGGCGCCACGCCCGAGGGTGAGCTCCTGCTCAAGAGCGGCGAGCGCCGCCGCGCCGACCTGATCGTCGCGTCGGACGGCGTGGGCTCGCTGGTCAGGGAATCCCTGGGCTTGCTGCAATACCGCATGCCGCTGCATTATGGCGCGACGCGCATGCTGATTTCGCGCGACGACGCCGACTTGCCCGACCCCGCCGATCTGGATAAATACATAGAGTATTTCTCGGGCACGCGCCGCATTCTGTACACGCCGTCCAGCAAGACCGACCTGTACGTGGCCATGTGCTGCGAAGACGCCGACACCGCCGCGGCCGCCGTGCCCATCGATGCGCAATTGTGGAAGGCTTCGTTCCCGCATCTGGGCAAGCTGATTACGCGCATCGCCGAACTGCGCGCCGGGCGCTGGGATTCCTTCGAGGTGCTGAGCCTTAAAAAGTGGAGCAGCGGCAAGGTGGCGATCATCGGCGACGCCGCGCACGCCATGCCGCCGTATCTGGGCCAGGGCGGCGGCTGCGCGCTGATGAACGCGCTGAGCGTCGCGGTGGCCGCCGACGAAGGCATCGGCGACATTCCCGCCGCGCTCGAACAATGGGAAGCGCGCGAGCGCCCGCTTACCGATTACACGCAGCACACGGCGCACATGATGGGGGCGATGAACGACTGGCCCGACGACGTGCGCTCGGATGTCTTGAAAATCGTCGGCCGCTCCGAGGAAATGGGGCGGGCGCGCATGAAGACGGCCGTGCACGTTCCCGCCGGCGCCACGCCCGAGCCCAGCGACCTTTCCGTATGTTCGCGCTAGCAGGCGCCCAACCCGTATTCAAAACCCGCATGTAGCGGCCGGCAGATTTCACGGTTCGCGGTAATACCCATCCAGCCAGCACTCAAAAACCAGGAGACAAAAGATGGATAAGCAAAACAAGGCCTCGCGCCGCGCCTTTCGGCCCGCCTTCCAACATCAGAAGCGCCGCCTGATGGCCGCCCTGGCGGCTTTCACGCTGGGCGCCGGCACGGCCGCATGGGCGCAGGCGCCCGCAGGCGGGGCGGAGCCCATCCGTCTCGGTTTTTCTATCGCAAGAACCGGCATTTACGCCAACGCCGCGCCTTCGCAACTCAATTCCTACGAGCTCTGGAAGGACGCGGTGAACGCCTCCGGCGGACTGGATATCGGTGGCCAGGGCAAGCGTCCCATCGAATTCGTCGTTTATGACGACCAAAGCAATCCGGGCCAGGCCGCCCGCATCTACGAGCGTCTGATCACGCAGGACAAGGTCGACTTGCTGCTGGCGCCCTGGGGCACGTCCATCCACGCCGCCATCGCGCCCGTGCTGGAACGCTTCAAGTTTCCGATGGTGGGCAACTCCGCCGCGTCGGCCAAGCTGCGCGACCTGAAGCCCGGCTACATCTGGTTCGTCACGGCAGCCTTCCCCGACCGCGTGGCCAAGGAACTGGCGGCCATGCTCAAGGCCAACGATTTCAAGAGCGTGGCCCTGATGGCCAACGTGCTGCCGTATTCCAAGGAAATGAAGAACTTCCTGGTGCCGGCGCTGGAAGCGCAGGGCATCAAGATTCTGGTCAACGTCGAGTATCCGCCCGACATCAAGGACATGACGGTGCAGCTTTCCCAGGTGCAGAAGGCCAACCCCGACGCCGTCATTTCGCTCTCGTACCCCAACGACTCGGCGCTGTACGTGCGCCAGGCCAAGGAGCTGGGCCTGACCCAGAAGTTCCAGTTCCTGCAGATCGGGCCGGGCATGGACTTCTTCTCCAAGCTGCTGGGCAGCAGCGCCAATGGCATCGTTACCATGGGCCACTGGTCGCCCGCGCTGAACGAGCAAAGCGCGGTGTTCAACGAGGCCTACAAGAAGAAGTTCGGCGAGAACCCCGACTACCTGGATTCGGCCGAGTCGTACGTGTCGGTGCAGATTCTGCAGCAGGCGGTGGCCAAGGCCGGGCTCGACAAGGCCAAGTTGCGCGAGGTGATCGCCAGCGACACCTTCGACACCATCTTCGGGCCCATCAAGTTCACCGGCGTGGAGAACCTCTCCACCCAGACGGGCTTGCTGCAGCTGCGTGACGGTACGCCCGACCTGATCTGGCCCAGCACGGTCAAGGGCAGCAAGCCGTTCCAGCCCAAGACGGGCTGGTAAGCGCCACCCGGCGGCGCGGCGGTAGAAAAAGCCACCACGCCGCCTTCGTTTTCTTCAAGGACGCCATGAACGTTGAACAGCTGCTCGTCGCCACGCTGACCTCGGGCACCATGTATGCGCTGATCGCGCTGGGGCTGAACCTGGTCTACGGGACGACCCGTCTTCTCAATATCGCTCACGGCGAGTTCGTCATGATAGGCGGCTTCGTCGCCTATTTCGGATTCGTGTCGGCGGGGTTGGACCCGCTGGTGTCGGTGGCGCTGGCCGCCGCGCTGCTGGCGCTGGGCGCCTGGGCGCTGTACCGCGGGCTGCTGCGCAAGCTGCTGGACAAATACACGACGCTGGAGCAGCTGGAAGCCAATTCGCTGCTGATCTTCTTCGGCTTTTCCATCATCATCCAGGGCCTGGCGGCCTGGGCCTTCACGCCCACCGCCAAGGCGTATGCCTACATGGGCAGCGTCGTTCACATCGGCGGCGCCGTCATTACCCTGAACCGCCTCATCGCCACCGTCATCGGCCTGTTGTGCTGCCTGGG
Source organism: uncultured Burkholderiaceae bacterium (assembly GCA_934525625.1). Taxonomy (GTDB): domain Bacteria; phylum Pseudomonadota; class Gammaproteobacteria; order Burkholderiales; family Burkholderiaceae_B; genus Mesopusillimonas. The sequence continues at coordinate 31,657 of CAKSZL010000005.1, read as the reverse complement.
CATATGGCTGTTCCTGTGGCGGCATCCCATCGGCCTGGCAATGCGCGGGCTCATTGACCAGCGCCAGGCGGCGCGCGTGGTGGGCGTCAACGTCGACCGGGTGCAGGCGGTCAGCCTGATGCTGGGCTTTTCCACCGCCGCCGTCGCGGGCGTGCTCATCAGCATGAGCGAACAGATCACGCCTTATATGGGCGCGCCCTTGCTGATCGGCGCCTTCGTCGTGGCCATCATGGGCGGTCTGGGCCGCATAGGCGGGGGCATCGTCGCCGCCTTCGTGTTGAGCGCGGTCGAAACCTTCGGCGTGGCGCTGACCTCGCCCAGCTTCCGCTCGATATTGCTGTATGGCCTGTTCGTCGCCGTGCTGCTGCTGCGTCCCCAGGGGTTGTTCGGGCGTTCCGTCGCCGCGCGTTAAGGATAAACATGCTGTCTTCCGCCAATATACGCCGCGAAATGATCCAGTTGCTGGTGTTGCTGATTGCGCTGGGCTGCGTGCCCCTGCTCGGCAACGACTACTGGATAGGCATAGGCTTCAATCTGCTCATGTGGATAGCGCTGGCCAGCGCATGGGCGATTTTTTCCGCCCTGACCGGCTATGTATCGCTTGGCCACGTGGTGTTTTTCGGGCTGGGCACCTATGGCACCGTGCTCATGTGGGAACACATGCCGGTATGGGCGGCGCTGCCGCTGTCGGGCGTGGCCGCCGCGCTGTTCGCATTGATCATCGGCTTGCCCGTGCTGCGCATACGCGGGCCGTACTTCGTCATTCTTACGCTGGGCATCGCCGAGCTGGTCAAGAACATCGTGCTGATGACCGAGTCCGAACTGGGCCAGGCCTCGCGCATTCTGCTGGGCGCGCCGTCCGTCGAAGCGCTGTTCTACTGGATGCTGGGGGGCGCTTTGCTGGCCGTCTGCGTGGGCTGCTTCGTACGATCAAACCCGCGCTGGTGGCTGGGCCTGCGTTCGCTGCGCGCCAACGAGGTGGCGGCCGAAACCGTGGGCGTGCCGGTGACGCGCATGAAGCTGTCGATGCTGATCGCCTCGGCCTTCATCGTCGGCAGCGTGGGCGGGGTGGCCGCGCTGCGTTCCACTTATTTCGAGGCGGGGCTGGCTTTCGACCCGATGATTTCGTTCACGATGATCGCGATGACCATCATCGGCGGCGGCGACTCCCTGCGCGGGCCGGTGCTGGGCGCCATCGGCCTGACCTTGCTGCAGGAAGTGCTGTGGGCCAATTTCCCCGAGGTGTATACGGTGTTGCTGGGCGTGCTGCTGACGCTGTTCGTGCTGTACGTGCCGGGCGGCATCAGCGGCTGGCTGGGCCGGCTGGGCGCCCGCAAGGGCGGGGGCGCCCGCAAGGGCGGGGGCGCCGCGCAAAATCGTTTGGCGAAAGACGGAGGCGGGCAATGACGGCGCTGCTGGAATTACGCAAGGTCACCAAGCGCTATGGCGGCGTCATCGCCGTCAACCAGGTGTCGTTTTCGGTGCCGCGTGGGCGCTTCATGGGCCTGATGGGCGCCAACGGTGCGGGCAAGACCACGCTGTTCGGCCTGATTGCCGGCAACCTGGGCATTTCCAGCGGCGACATTCTGCTCAACGGGCAGTCCATCGTCGGCAAGCGTCCGGACGTCATCTGCGGGCTGGGCGTGGCGCGCACCTTCCAGATCGTGCGGCCGTTCCGCGACATGAGCGTCTTCGAGAACGTCTATACCGCCGCCTTGTTCAAGCCGCATGCCTCGCCCGCCCAGGCCAGGGAAATGGCCCAGCGGGCGCTGGAAATCACCGACCTGGCCGATGTCGAGAACACGCTGGCGGGCGACCTTACCCTGGCCGGCCAGAAGCGCCTGGAACTGGCGCGCGCCCTGGCCACCGGGGGCGAGCTGCTGTTGCTGGACGAAATCATGGCGGGCCTGACGCCCAGCGAAGTCGAGGGCATGCTGGCGATGCTCAAGCGCATACACCGCGAATACGAACTGACCGTGATCTGCGTGGAGCACGTCATGCGCGCCCTGATGCGCTTGTCCGACGAGATCGTGGTGCTGCACCACGGCGAGATGATGGCGCAGGGCACGCCGGAGCAGATCGCCGAGAACCCGGAAGTCATCCGCAATTATTTCGGAGCCGATTAGTGTCAACAGGTTCTAAAAGCTTGGCCGCAAGCAACATTCTGCTGAACGTAAGCGATCTGCACGCGGGCTACGGCGCGGCGCGCATTCTGCACGGCATATCGCTGCAGGTGCGCGAGGGCTCGGTCACGGCGCTGATCGGCGCCAACGGCGTGGGCAAGACCACGCTGATGCGTACTTTGTCGGGCCTGATTTTCCCCACCGCCGGCAAGATCGAATTCAACGGCGAAGACCTTACCTACAAAGACGCCAACGTGCGCGTCGGCGCGGGCATGGCGCTGTGCCCGGAGGGGCGCATGGTGTTCCCTTCGCTGACCATAGAAGAAAACCTGCGCCTGGGCGCCATCAATCGGCGTTCATGGAAGCACCGCAACGAAGAAGTGCGCAAGGCCTACGAGATGTTCCCCCGGCTGTACGAGCGCCGGCGGCTGATGGCCGGGTCGCTGTCGGGCGGCGAGCAGCAGATGCTGGCCGTGGCGCGCGCCCTGATGTCGCAGCCGCGCCTGCTGCTGCTGGACGAGCCCACCCTGGGCCTGGCGCCCGTGATCGTGCAGGAAGTCTTCCAGACGCTGAGGCGCCTGGCGGCCCAGGGCCTGACCCTGCTGATCGCCGAACAGAACGTGCAGCGCACGCTGGAAATGGCCGACTACGCCTACGTGATCGAGCACGGCCAGGTGCACACCGAAGGCACGGGCCAGGCCCTGGCCAGCGACGCCTCCGTCAAGCAGGCGTACCTGGGCATGTAGGGCCGCAGTTCTTTCCTTATGAAATCAAGCCGCAAGGCCGCATGACGCGAAACAGGAGTCTTGAGACATGCAAACCATACAGATAGGCAACAATCCCTTTGAATACGATGACGGCGGTTCGGGTAAGACGCTGCTGCTGTTGTCCGGCTGGTGCCAGGACCACCGCCTGTTCAAGCACATCGTCGAGCCGCTGCGCGAAAAATACCGCGTCATCCGCCTGAACTGGCGCGGCCATGGCGCCGACCGCAAGTACGATGGCGACTTCACGGTGGACGACCAGGTCGACGACGTGGTCGGCTTTCTGGACGCCATGGGTATAGACGAAGTGGTGCCACTGTCGACCTCGCACGGCGGCTGGGCCAACATCGGCGTCACCGAGCGCCTGGGCCTGAAGCGCGCGCCCAAGACCATCGTGCTGGACTGGCTGATGATGAGCGCCTTCACCGAACTGATGAACGACCTGCGCGAAAGCCAGGTGCCGTCCAAGTGGAAGGCGGGCCGCGACCACCTGTTCAACGAATGGGTGCACAACGCCGATTGCGAAGACGCCGTGCGCCACGTCTGGGACGAAATGGCTTCCTTCGACGAGGAAATGTGGGTGCGCTCGTGCCGCGAAATCGAAAAGGCCTACCAGAAGTGGAATTCGCCGCTGGAACGCATCGCCGCGCTGTCGCCCGAGCGGCCGGTAACGCATATCTATTCGCAGCCGCATTCCGACGAATACGACAAGCTGCAGCGCGACTTCGCCAAAGAGCACCCGTGGTTCGTGCCCACCCGCATCATCGGCAAGACGCATTTCCCCACGCTGGAATCGCCCAAGGAAGTGGTGCGCGCCATTTCCGCCTTCGTGGGCTGAGAGCCGGCTTGCGCTTGGTCCGCCCGGCAGCCCAAGGGCGCCGGGCGGGTCTAATTCCATTTTCAGATATTCCTATACAATTCTTCGGGCAATACACGCACATCCACGCCGCCCAATATGTTGGCGCGGCCAGTCAGGCGCTGGTATATGTCCGATAATTCTTCCCCCGACAAGTCCGGCCCGGTTCAGGGCGGCTCAGACTACGATTTCTCCGAACAAGTGGGGCATTTGCTGCGGCGCGCCTATCAGCGCCATACGGCCCTTTTCCAGCAACTGATTCCCGATACGCAACTGACGTCCACGCAGTGGGTGGTGCTGTGCTCCATCCGCGACGTCGGGCCGTGTTCGATGAGCGACATCGTCAAGCGCACGGCCATCGACCAGGCCACGGTGCGCGGCATCATCGATCGCCTGAAGTCCCGCGGGCTGCTGGCGGTGCGCCACGACGAAACCGACCGCCGCAAGGTGCTGGTGGCCCTGACGGACGAAGGCCAGGGGCTGGTCAAGCACGTCGTGCCTTTCGCTTTCGAGATCACGGAACGCACTTTCGGCCAATTCAACCCGGCCGAACGCATGGCGCTGATGTATTTGCTGCGCAAGATGTGCGAGGGCGACGAAGATGTGTAGACACGCTATTTCTTTGCCGGCGGTAAAAGCGATATTTACCATGTACACACTATTTTGAAATGTCAGGCTCCGTTCGCGGAGCCTGTTGTTTTTCAGAGGGAACAGTAATTGAGTGTTTGCTCAATACCGCGATTTATCAAGGGTATTGCCGAAAATGTAAAAGCGCTTTCAGCAAGGGTTAATCCTATGCGTAACTTGGTTTACGCATAATTTTTACATGTGTACACTTAAATTGATGTACTTTTCTTATGGACGTGGCGCTGTTTCGCCGGTAGGTGGCGGGCAGAGCCTTGAAGAGGATGGAGCAATGAAAAGCATACGGTTCTATTCCGCACTGTTAGGTGCGGCGTGCTGTGCATCGATGGCCACCGCGGCGATGGCGCAGGAAACAATCAAAATCGGTGAAATCAACAGCTACAAGACGCAGCCCGCGTTCCTGGGGCCCTACAAGATGGGCATGGAACTGGCCATCGAACAGATCAACAAGGCCGGCGGCGTCAACGGCAAGCAGCTCGAACTCGTCATCCGCGACGACAACTCCAATACCGGCGACGCCGTGCGGGCCGTCGAAGAACTGTACACGCGCGACAAGATCGACGTGCTGACGGGCACCTTCCTGTCGCACACTGGCCTGGCCGTCACCGACTACGCCAAACAGAAGAAGCGCTTCTTCCTGGCCGCCGAGCCGCTCACCGACAAGATCACCTGGGCCGACGGCAACCGCTATACCTTCCGCCTGCGCGCCTCCACCTACATGCAGGTGGCCATGCTGGTGCCCGAAGCCGTCAAGATGAACAAAAAGCGTTGGGCGCTGGTGTACCCCAACTACGAGTACGGCCAGTCGGCCGTCGCCACCTTCAAGAAGCTGCTCAAAGAAGCCCAGCCCGACGTCGAGTTCGTCGCCGAGCAGGCCTCGCCGCTGGGCAAGATCGACGCCGGCAACGTCGTGCAGGCGCTGGCCGACGCCAAGCCCGACGCGCTGTTCAACGTGCTGTTCGCGGCCGACCTGGCCAAGTTCGTGCGCGCCGGCAACCAGCGTCACTTCTTCAAGGACCTCGGCGTGGTCAGCCTGCTGTCGGGCGAACCTGAATACCTGGATCCGCTGGGCGCCGAAACGCCCGAAGGCTGGGTCGTCACCGGCTACCCCTGGTACGGCATCGACACGCCCGAGCACAACGCCTTCCTGAAGGCCTACCAGGATAAGTTCAACGACTATCCGCGCCTGGGCACCGTCGTGGGCTATAGCGCCATCCTGTCGCTGGCCGAAGGCATCAAGAAAGCCGGGTCCACCGACACCGAAGCCCTCATCAAGGCTTTCCGCGGCCTGGAGGTTCCCAATACGCCGTTCGGTACCGTTACCTACCGCGGCATCGACCATCAAGCCACCTCCGGCGCCTATGTCGGCAAGCTGGCCGTCAAGGATGGCAAGGGCGTCATGGTCGACTTCAAGTACGTCGACGGCGCCGATGTGCAGCCCTCCGACGAAGAAGTTCGCAAGCTCCGTCCCGCTGCTGAGGACTGAAGTCCTTCACCCTTCCGGTGCGCGCCCGCGTGGCGCGCACCGGACGCTTTGGCTTGAATAGTTATGGATTTCTCCGGTGTAATCGTCCAGTTCCTGAACGGGCTGGCTGAGGCGTCGTCGCTGTTTCTGGTAGCGGCCGGCTTGTCCCTCATCTTCGGGGTCACGCGTATCGTCAACTTTGCGCATGGCTCGCTATACATGCTGGGCCTGTACGTGGCCTATACCATGATCCAGACCCTGGGCAGTTCGCCGCTGGGCTTCTGGGTCGGCATGATCGCCGCCGCCTTGCTCGTCGGCGCGCTGGGCGCCCTGGTCGAGATCGTGCTGCTGCGCCGCATCTACCGCGCGCCCGAACTCTTCCAATTGCTGGCCACGTTCGCGCTGGTGCTGGTGTTCAACGACGGCGCCATGTGGCTGTGGGGGCCGGAAGACTTGCTGGGACCGCTGGCTCCGGGGCTGAGCGACTCCTTCCCCATCCTGGGGCGCTACTTCCCCAAATATGACCTCTTCCTGATTTTCGTCGGGCCCGTCGTGCTGGGCCTGCTGTGGCTGCTGCTCACGCGCACTCGTTGGGGCACGCTGGTGCGCGCCGCCACGCAAGACCGTGAAATGCTCGGTGCGCTGGGCGTCAACCAGGCCTGGCTGTTCACCGGCGTGTTCGCGCTGGGCGCGTTCCTGGCCGGCCTGGGCGGCGCGGTGCAAATTCCGCGCATCCCCGCCAACCTCACGCTGGACATCAGCGTCATCGGCGACGCCTTCGTCATCGTCGTCGTGGGCGGCATGGGCTCGATACCCGGCGCCTACGTGGCCGCGCTGCTGATCGCCCAACTGAAAGCCCTGTGCATCGCGCTGGGCAACGTCGACATCTTCGGCATCACCATCGCTTTCCCCAGGCTGACGCTGGTGGTCGAATTCATATTCATGGCTATCGTGCTGGTGTTCCGTCCGTGGGGCCTGTTCGGCCGCGTGCAAGGGCACAGCCGCAACTCCGCGCCCATCGAAGCGCCGCTGCGGCCGGCCAGCAACGCCTTCAAGGTGCTGGCGCTGGCGGTCGTGGCTTTGTTGGCGGTCGTGCCGCTGCTCACTGAATGGATGCCCTACGCCCCCGTGCTGCTGCTGGACATCATCATTTCGGCGCTGTTCGCGGTCAGCCTGCACTTCATGATGGGGCCGGGCGGCATGAACTCCTTCGGCCATGCCGCGTACTTCGGGCTGGGCGCGTACGGCGCGGCCCTGCTGATCAAGGCGGCGGCCTTGTCCATGGGGCTGTCCATCGCGCTGGCCCCCATCATCGCGGGCATAGGTGCGCTGGTGTTCGGCTGGTTCTGCATCCGGCTGTCGGGCGTGTATCTGGCCATGCTGACGCTGGCCTTCGCGCAGATCGTCTGGTCGGTGGTCTATCAGTGGGACGACTTCACCGGCGGCTCGAACGGCCTCATCGGCATCTGGCCCGAGCCCTGGCTGCAAGGTAATAACTATTACTACTTCAGCCTGGTCGTCGTGCTGTGCGCCATCATGCTGCTGTGGCGCATTCTGTATTCGCCGTTCGGCTACGCCATGCGCGCCTGCCGCGATTCGGCCCTGCGCGCCGACGCGCTGGGCATCAACGTCAAGCGCGTGCAGTGGATCACCTTCATCTTGTCCGGCACCTTCGCCGGCCTGGCGGGCGCCTTGTTCGTGTTCTCCAAGGGCGTAGCCTCGCCCGAGGTCATCGACATCGCCCGTTCCGTGGACGGCCTGGTCATGGTGCTGCTGGGCGGCGTGCAAACACTGGTCGGCCCCATCGTGGGCGCCACGACGTTTAAGTTCCTGCAGGATTTCTTCATGGGCCTGACGCAATACTGGCATGCCCTGTTCGGCGGCGTCATCCTGTTGCTGGTGCTGACCTTCCCGCAGGGTATCGCCGGCTTTTTCCGGCAGTTGTTCGAGCAGCGGCGCGGTCGCGGCGCATCGTCCGCCCAGGAGAAAGCAGCATGATTTTGTTGGAAGTCAGAAACCTCAGCAAGCGTTTCGGCGGCAACCAGGCCGTGGACAAGGTCAATTTCGACCTCAACCAGGGCGAACTGCTCGCCCTCATCGGGCCCAACGGCGCCGGCAAGACCACCACCTTCAACATGGTGAACGGGCAGTTGCCGGCCACCTCGGGCTCGATCAAGCTGATGGGGCAGGAACTCGTCGGCCTGGCGCCGCGCAAGATCGCCCACATGGGCGTGGGGCGCACCTTCCAGATCGCTGCCACGTTCGCGTCGCTGACGGTGGTCGAGAACGTGCAAATGGCCCTGCTGTCCCACGAGCACAAGATCTACTCGTTCTTTTCCAAGGCGGCGCAGCAGTACCGCGACCGGGCGCTGGCCTTGCTGGAACAGGTGGGCATGGCCGAACAGGCCGACCGCCCCTGCAGCGAACTGGCCTACGGCGACGTCAAGCGGGTCGAGCTTGCCATGGGCCTGGCCAACGAGCCCAAGCTGCTGCTGATGGACGAGCCCACGGCGGGCATGGCGCCCAAAGAGCGCAACGACCTGATGGCGCTTACCAAGAGGCTGGTTATCGAGCGCAACATGGCGGTGCTGTTCACCGAGCACAGCATGGACGTCGTCTTCGCCTATGCCGACCGCATGCTGGTGCTGGCGCGCGGGCAGATCATCGCCGAAGGCGGCGCCGAAGACATACGCAATCACCCCAAGGTTCAGGAAGTCTACTTTGGGACGGGTAAAACCTTTGAAAAGAACGCCGCAAAAGTATGACGCAAGCCGCTGATACGCTCACCCTGCTCAAGGCAACCGACCTGAACGCCTGGTACGGCGCCGCCCACATCCTGTTCGACGTGTCGCTCAACGTGCGGCGCGGCGAGGTCGTGGCCCTGATGGGCCGCAACGGTGCCGGCAAGACCACGACGCTCAAGGCCGTAATGGGCCTGATGGCCAAATGGAAAGGCCAGGTCGAATTCATGGGCCAGTCCATCACGGGCAAGCAGCCCTTCGAAATCGCCCGCGCCGGCCTGGGCTTCGTGCCCGAAGACCGCCGCGTGTTCACCGACCTCACCGTCACCGAGAACCTGGAAGTCGGCCGCCAGCCGCCGCGCATTTGGCCGGACGGCACCCCCGCGCTTACCTGGAAGCCCGAGGCCCTGTACAAGCTGTTTCCCAACTTGGGCGCCATGCAAGACCGCCCCGGCGGCCAGATGAGCGGCGGCGAGCAGCAGATGCTGACGGTGGCGCGCACCCTGATGGGCAACCCCTTTCTGGTGCTGCTGGACGAGCCCTCCGAGGGCGTTGCCCCGGTCATCGTCGAGCAGATGGCGAACATGATTCTGGAGCTCAAGGCGCAGGGTGTCAGTATTCTGCTGTCGGAACAGAACGTGCACTTCGCCGAACTGGTCTCCGACCGCGCCTACGTGCTCGAAAAAGGCCAGATCCGCTTTACGGGCTCGATGGCCGAATTGGCCGACAACGAAGAAGTGCGGCGGGCTTACTTGACGGTTTGAACGGCGCTCGATTCAAGCCACGCGCTGGCGGTGCCATCGGCACTGCCAGCGTTTTTTATTGTGATGCGCGGCCGACCTTGTAGGTTGGGCTTCCTGCGTCAGCCCAACCTACGTCGCCCCAATGAAAACGGGGCGTCAGCGATATATTCCTGACGCTCCGCTGTCTTTACTCAATGCCGTGGCGCTTCGCGCAGCGTCTTGATCTTCTCCGGCAATCCTTCCCACGCCGGCTTGTCCGGCGCGAAGCGCTGGCGCATGTAGACGAGCAGGTCTTCCAGTTGGCGGTCGTTCAGGCTGTCTTTGAAGCCGGGCATGTAGCCCATGCTGGGCAGCGCGGGGTCGTCCACGCCGTGCAGCAGCACCTGGATGACGTTGTCCGGAAGATCGCTGTGCAGATTGGTGTTGAGCGCGAGCGAGGGTCGCGCGCCGAATAGCGGCGGGCCGTCGCGGCTGTCGTGGCAGACGGCGCAGGCGCCTTCGAACAGGCGCTCGCCGGGCAACAGCATGACGGCTTCGTTGTCGCGGCTGCGCTGTTCCAGCGCGGCGGCTTGCTGGGCTTGGCTGGCGGGGGCGGTAGCGGCGGTTGCTGTAGCGGTAGCAGCGGCCGTGGCGGCCGTGGCCGCGTCCGTCGCGGCAGGCGCGGCCAGCGTTGCCAGATAATGAGCCATGGCGCGCACGTCTTCCTCCGGCAATTGCGACAGCCCATGCACCACTGGCGCCATGGGGCCGGCGGCGATACCGTGCAGAGGCGAATAGCCGGTGCGCAGGTACTCAAACAGGCTGTCTTCCGTCCAGGGAATCGGCGCTTTGGAAAGCGCGTTCAGGGGCGGGGCCTCCCAGCCTTCCAGCACGTTGCCGGCCAGAAAGTGCTCCCCGGTTTTCTCGGCGCCCATCGCGTTGCGCGGCGAGTGGCAGGCGGCGCAATGGCCAGCGCCCTGCACCAGGTACGCGCCGCGATTCCACAGCATGCTTTGTTCGGGGTCGGGCTCGTAGGGCTTGGCGTCGTGGAACAGCAAATTCCATCCGGCTAAGGCGGGCCGCAGGCTGTAGGGGAAGGCCAGCTTGGTGTCGGGCGGGCGGTAGGAAACGGGTTCCTGCACCATCAGGTAGGCGTACAGCGCCTGCATGTCGCCCTCGCTGATCTTGGCGAAGGCCGTGTACGGGAAGGCCGGATACAAGTGGCGGCCGTCCTGGTGTATGCCTTGGCGCATGGCGCGCTCGAACGCGGCGTAGCTCCAGGCGCCGATGCCGGTTTCGCGGTCGGGCGTGATGTTGGTGGTGTAGATGGTGCCGAAGGGGGTGTCCAGCGGCAGCCCGCCAGCGTTGACGGGGCCGTCTTTCGAGGTGTGGCAAACCATGCAGTCGCCGGCGATGGCGACCAGGCGGCCGCGTTCTATAGCCTGCTCGGAATAGATGGACGTATCGACGGCGGCCAGCGGCGCGATGGCGGGGCGCCAGGGCATGGCGGTCAGCATCAGGCCTCCGACGGCCGCGGCCGCACCGCCCAGCCAGCCCAGACCGAGCTTCCAGGACGAGGCCGAACCGCCGCCTTGCTGCTGTATCTGGCGCTGCAAGGCCTGGGTGTCGAACGGCGCCTGGCGCAGGCGGATGCCGGTGGCCTGGTGGATGGCGTTGGCGATGGCCGCGGTGGCGGGCAGCTCGGCGCCGCGATGCCAGCACAAAGGGGCGGCGGGCAGGGCGGAGGCCGGCTGCGCCAGCTGGATTTCGGTGGCGGCCGGCGCGGCGTTTAGGCTGGTTGCGTCTGTGCCCCAGGTGTCGTGCGTGGCCGGAGCCTGCAGCAAGCGGGCGGCGCTGCCGCGTATGTTGTCTTCCAATGATTGTGTCGTGGCGGGCTGGGCGTCGACCGCCTGGATGTCGTGGCCTACCGTCAACCGGGTGATCTGCACGTCTCCGCTTTGCGGGTCGACGGCCACGTCGGCGACCCAGGCCGACCAGATATGGCTGGGCGGTTGCCGGGTGTTGTCGATGACGTGGGCGTAGGCGAAGCCGCGCCCCTGGCCGGGGCCGGGCGATTGGCCCGTCCAGCCGGAGCGCTGGGCCACGGATGTGATCAGCGCGCGCCCGGTGTCGTCGTCCAGCTCGTCCAGCCGAGCCTGCAAGGGGTCGCGTTCCTGGGCGCGCCAGTATTCATCGAAAAAGGATTCGCGCGCAAACACCTGGGCCGCCAGCGTGTCGTCGCCGGCCCGGGGGGCGAGCGCAACGGATTGCGGCGCGTCGGGCCCGGCGTGCTCGTTGCGCGTGTCGGCGCGCAGCGCCATGTCGGCCCGGGCGGGATATTGCAGGCCGCACAGCAGGGCAGCCACGGACGGCCGCCTGGGCAATGCGTACGGCCCTTGGGCCTGGTAGCTCGGGGCGCCGGGGCCGCCGTGGGCGAGCCAGTTGATGCGGATGTCCTGCGGACAGGCTTCGGCCTGGGATTCGACCCGCACGGGGCGCGCGACGTGGCGGCTCAATAGCGCGGCATCGACCGCGGCGTCGTAGGCTTCGCCCGCGTCCAGCGGGTGCACGAGCACGGCGTCGGTGGAAAGGCCGCAAAGCTGCGCCAGTTCTGCGCGCAGCAGTTCTGGGTGGCTGACACCGGCCCATACCGACAGGCATTGGCCGTCGTAGTCGGCGATGGCGTAGGCGGCTTGCTGGTTCGCCGAAGCCAGCCAGCCGTAGCTGCGCTCGAATGCCGGTTTGTTCTGGCTGGCGCCCGGAGGGGCTTGCAGCGCGGAGGCTTCGGGTTTGCCGAAGCCGTCCACCGGCATCAGCCACTGTGCGTCCAGCAGCGAACAGGCGCGCCGCGCCTGCTGGGGCTGGGAAGCCACCACGCCCACGAAGTCGTTGTGGCGCACGATTTTGACGACGCCGGTGATGTGCGCGGCCTCGGTGTCGTCCAGGCTGCTCAGGCGGGCGCCGGTATAGGCTTGCCCATCCCAGCGCATCAGGGGCGGGCGCAAGGCGGCGCCGTGCAAGATGCGCCAAGCGGCGGGGGGAGTGGTGATGCCGGGTGCTGCGACCTGCTGGCCCGTATGAGGCGGCGTTGAATTCATGAATGGCGCTCCGCCGCCTGCCTGGCGGCCGCCAGGATTTCCACGTGGGTGCCGCAGCGGCACAGGTTGTACTTCAGTTCGCGGCGTATCTGTTCTTCGGTAGGGTGCGGATTGCGGTTCAACAAGGCTTGCATCGTCATGATCATGCCGTTCAGGCAGTAGCCGCACTGGGCGGCCTGTTGGTCGATGAAGGCCTGCTGCACCGGGCCGGGGGCGTCGGGCGTGCCCAGGCCTTCCAGCGTGGTGACTTCGTGGCCCTGCACGGCCTGCACCGGCAGCACGCAGGAGCGCGCCGCCACGCCGTCCACCAATACCGTACAGGCGCCGCACTCGCCCAGGCCGCAGCCGAACTTGGGCCCGTTCAGGCCCAGGTCGTTGCGCAGCACGTACAGCAGCGGTGTCTCGGGGCTGACGGCGACCGTGTGGGTTTGCTGATTGACGTGCAGAGTCAGTGGAGTGCTACGGTTCATGGTGGCAATACCGCAATGCAGCGGCCGGCTCGGCATATATAGAAATAGAGTGTATACGCTATATATTGAAAGAGGAGGCCGCCTTGTTGGCCGGTAGGTTTCCGGCTGTTTCAATGATACCGTGATGCAGCGTATTCACTGAACCGCGTGGATTCATGGTTTTCCCCTAGGGTATAGGGGCGGCAACACCTTGCCCCTTTATATGCCGGTGGCTTTGGAGTATGGTGGGGATATCACGTATACATTCGATGTCGGGGTTCGCCCGGCATCAAGGCAGGAATGCCATGTCAGCCGACCATCTACCCAAGACACTCTTCAGCAATCTCTGGCAGGCCAAGGGCGCCATATTGGTGCTGCGGCCCGCCGCCAGCGCGCCCAAGCCCGCGCCGCGCCAGCCGGGCCTGGCGTCCGGCTACCGCCAGCCCTACGACGACATCTTCGTCGCCCTGCTGGCGAAAGAGCGGCGCGTGCTGGCCTTCAACGGCCACGTCGACCTGGGCACGGGCGTGCGCACTTCGTTGGCGCAAATCGTCGCCGAAGAGCTTTACCTGCCGATGTCGGCGGTGGAAATGCTGCTGGGGCATACCTCGGCCACGCCCAATCAAGGCCCCACCATCGCCAGCGCCACCATACAGATCTCCTCGGTGCCGCTGCGCCAGGCTGCGTCCGTGGCGCGGCAGTTCCTCATCGACAAAGCCGCCGAGCAGTGGGGCTTGCCGGCCGATGCGCTGCAAGTGGAAGAGGGCGGCGTCATCCGCGCGCCCGACGGCCGCACGACTGAATACTGGGCGCTCTTCCAGGACGAACACCACCGCTTGCCGCACTCCGACAAGGTGCCGCTCAAGCCGTCCGCCAGTTATACGCTGGTGGGCCGTTCGGCCAGCCGGGTGGACATTCCCGCCAAGGCCACGGGCCAGCCGGTGTACGTGCACGACGTGCGCGTGCCGGGCATGTGGCATGGGCGCGTGGTGCGCCCGCCCTACGTGGGCCGGGATGCCGGGCCTTTCGTCGCCAAAAGCCTCGTCTGCGTGGACCGCGATTCCGTGGCGCACATCGCCGACGACATCCAGGTGGTCGTCGTGGGCGACTTCGTCGCCGTGGCGGCGCCGCGCGAAGAGCAGGCCATCGCCGCCGCCAAGGCTCTCAAGGTCGAATGGCGCGACCCGCCGCCGCTGATACCGCTGGACGACCTGGAAGCCGCGGTGCGCGGCCAGCCCTACACCGAGCGCGTGCTGCGCGAGCAGGCCGAAGCCGAGGGCGCTCAGGCAAGCGTGCGGCTGCGCCGCACCTATGTCTGGCCTTATCAAATGCATGCCTCCATCGGGCCGTCCTGTTCCGTGGCCGACTACGGCGAAGACGGCGTGCGCGTGTGGTCGGGCAGCCAAAATCCGCACATGCTGCGCATCGAGCTAAGCCGGCTGCTGCAAGAAGACGAAGGGCGCATCGACGTCGTGCGCATGGAGGCCGCCGGCTGCTACGGGCGCAATTGCGCCGACGACGTTTGCGCCGATGCCGTGCTGGTGTCGCGCGCCATCGGCCGGCCGGTGCGCGTGCAACTGACGCGCGAACAAGAGCACGGCTGGGAACCCAAGGGCTCTACCCAACTGATGGACGTTGAAGGCTCGCTGGACGAACAAGGCAATCTGCTCTCTTACGATTTCACCACCAGCTATCCCTCCAACGACGCGCCCACGCTGGCGCTGCTGCTTACCGGCGTCACGCCGGCCGAGCCGCGCATGCTGGAGATGGGCGACCGCACGGCGGTGCCGCCGTACCGCTATCCCAATATGCGCATCGTCTCCCACGATATGGCGGCCATCGTGCGTTCGGCCTGGCTGCGCGGGGTGTCGGCCTTGCCAAATTCCTTTGCGCACGATTCTTTCATCGACGAACTGGCGTTCGAGGCCGGCCAAGACCCGGTCAGCTTCCGGCTGGCCCATCTGGACGACGAACGCGCCCGCGACGTGCTGAGGGCGACGGCCGAGCGCGCCGGCTGGTCGCCTGGCGCCAGCGGGTCGCGCGGCGAGCCCGATGCGCAAGGCTGGATGCATGGGCGCGGCGTTTCTTATGCGCGCTACGTGCATAGCCGCTTCCCGGGCTTCGGGGCGGCTTGGTCGGCCTGGGTCGTCGATCTGTCCGTGCATGCCGCCACCGGGCAGGTCAAGGTGCACAAAGTGGTGGTCGGGCAGGACACCGGCATGGTCGTCAACCCCGACGGCGTGCGCCACCAGATACAGGGCAACGTCATCCAGATGCTGGGCCGCACCCTGAAAGAACGCGTCAGCTTCGATGCCCAGGGCGTGACGGCGCTGGAATGGGGCGCCTACCCCATCGCGAATTTCGCCGACGTGCCCGAGATAGACGTGCTGCAGATGCCGCGCCAGGACGAGCCTCCCATGGGGGCCGGCGAATCGTCTTCGGTGCCGGCGCCGGCGGCCATCGCCAGCGCCTTGTTCGATGCGACGGGGCGGCGTTTGCGCCGCGTGCCGTTTACGCCCGATGTCATACGCGAAGCGCTGGCGCAGCCCATCGAGCAGGCGGCGGCCGTTTCGGGCTAAGCGCCCGGCGCATCAAGGCACCAGCGCCAAGCCCACCCGCACGCGTGGGCTGCTTTTCTGGTCGTAGCCCAGCAGCGTGTCGCCATAGCCCTTGAAATACTGCACGTACAAATAGCCGTTCATGTTCAGCGGCGTACGGCGCAGCGGCCAGGCGGCGTCCAGTTGCCAGGTGTTGCGGCCATACTTGCCCTGGCGGTACAGGCCGCCCAGCACCAGGCCTTGATCCTGAGCCCAGCGCAACTGCCAATCCACGTGGCCGGCGTAATCCGCGTAGTCGCGGTTGTCCGAGATCGAGAAATAAGACTTCACGCGCGGCGCGAAGGTCAGCGTGCTGCCGTCGCCGAAGCGGTAGTTGAACTCGGGTTGGATGAACAGATTGTTGAGCGAGCGCGAGTCGCCGCCGCCCTTGCCGTTGGACTTGTGCTCGACGCCCGCGGCCAGCCCCAGGAAGGCGCGCTCCTGCTCGGACGCCAGCAGCTTGTCTTGCCGCCAGAACAGCGAGGGGTTGTAGGTGGTGTCGATGAAGGGCTTGGAGCGGCCGTCCAGATCCCACAGCGAAGTCTGGGTATAGCCCAGGTAGAAGTGGTCGATGAAATGCGGATCGTCTTCCGATTCGGGCGAGAACAGGCGGTACTTGAAGCTGACCTGGAAGCGCGCATGCGTGCCGTCCGCGCCGCCCACGGCAAAGTAAATGGGGTCGTGGGTGGAGATGGCATTGCGGAAATTGTCGAAAGCGGAAGGGGTTTTGGCGGACGCCTGCGCGCCGCCCGCGCTTACGGAGCCGGCTGGTTCCTGAACGGCGTATTCGGGCGCGGCCTGAGCCACGTCGCCCAGCGGCTGGGCTGATGAACCCGGCGCCGAAGACGGGGCGTTCAGGGCCAGCAAGGTTTCTTGATCCTGCACGCGCAGCGCCAGCAGGCCGTGCAATTGGGCCGGCCGTTCGGTCTCCCAGCGCAGCGCGGCGAAGTTGTTGACGGGCAGCTCGATGGCGTCGGCGGAGGACACCAGCCGGGCCTCGCCCTGGACGGTGCGGCCGTCGGGCGTTTGCCAGGTCAGCGCCAAGGTTTGCGCGGGTTGCCAGGACAGGACGCTGTTCGTATCGTTGAACAGAATGCCGGTAATGACGACGGGGCCGCCGTCTTTCGGGGATTCGATCTGGTAGGTGATGCCGGCCATGGCCAGCGGGGCGCCGCACAGCAGGCAGGCGGCAAGCAGGGACTGAAGAAAACGTAAAACAGGCATAGCGGTAGTTGATTACGCCGAAGCGGAACATCAACTGTAGCACCGCGCCGCAAGGATACGCAGGGCAGGGTAAAATGCGTAGCCTTGCCCGCGGCAGCGGGCATTGCGCGTCAGTAGCTCAGTTGGATAGAGCACGGGCCTTCTAAAAGGGGTAACTAACGACCTCTTTAGGTGGTAAAATCGTTGTAAATCAGTTGGTTAGATAAGTGCAATACACTCCAAATCACTGTGAATAACTGTTGTTTTGGAGCAAAATTGGAGCAAAAATTACCTGCCCATAACTCAGTTGGATAGAGTACAAGCCTTCTAAGCTTGGAGTCGGGGGTTCGAATCCCTCTGGGCAGGCCAAATTCTTATGATAGAAACCGTTCTCGTAGATCTCAAAAGTCGGTTTGGGGAAAAGGTTTTTCTCACTCCCGAAGACATTGCACCCATCATAGCCACAAGTCCAGCAGTTCAAGCAAACCTACGAAGTCAGGGAAGATTCCCGATTCCCATAAAAAAGATGGGGAAAAAGGTAGGAGTCACCATCTACCACCTTGCAGAATTTCTTGCCACAGGTGATGTAGCAGTTGAAGTGGTCAAACCAGTAGCAACAGACAGCACGACAAGAAAAACCACAATAAAAAACCGTGAGTGGTTAACTGCCTTTCAGGTTCAGAACCAGTTCTGTTTTGAACTCCATACACACATCGAAAAAATCTTGCTGGAAGAGGAACTGAAGTCCTCCTCCACAGATACGCCTATTCACAAACTATAGGCGCACCACCTGCATCTTTGGTTCAAACCAAGTTCAGCATAAAACGTGCTACGTGTTCTGTATGGGAAGGTTCATCAAGAACATCCAGCCACGTTGTAAGCACACGCACACGATCCGCACGTTCCATACCCTGCAACTCTTCCAACGGATCACCAACGTTCCCTACAAGCAGTTGTGAGAGCATAAAAGCTGCATTCTGGTAAAGCTCAATGTTTGGTAGTTCTTCAATGGCTTCACGGTTGAACATCCCTTCAAGCTGTTCAGCAGGGAAGTTGATGAAGTGTGTGCCGTGTTCCAAAAATTCGTTGAGTGTCATACTGCCTCGCAGGAAAAACCAAAAGCCTACCACAGCAACGTTAATCAAATAAGAAATTGCACGACACAAAGAACGACAAGCGCGACAGAATGAGCGACATTAAAAATTATTGTGTGCTAATTTTTACACAGCAACGTTAACCCGTTAGGGTAAGGGGCACTAGCCCCTTTTACTCTTCCGAAGGATAACCAGCGACGAGATTAAACATTTCCCATTGACTTCAAAACAATGTCACGTAATGCGTTAAGCATTTCTTTCTTTGGTTTGCCTTTTGAAGAATTAAACGCTTGTGCAATTCTATCTTTATTGTGAAATCTTTGATCAGGTGACTTCATAACATCAGCAGTAAATTCATCAAAAGTTTGATATGTATCAGAAGCTGTTTCATGCACTTTATTTTCTTCTAAATCAGATTGTTTATTTCCTTGCAATTCAGCAACAATCTTATCCGCATTTTTGACAATCTCCTCCTGTTCTAACCATGTTTTGGCTAGTGCGGAAATAGATCTGTTATTCATACACTGTTTGCCTTTTAGGTTCAATATTACGTTTACTCTTTCAGCAACATAAGACCAAGATAAACCTAATTTTTTCATTGCTAAAACATATTCAGCGTGCTCATCAAGAATATGTTTTTTGCCTATTTTTGTATTGCTTACTATTGCTCTTAATTCATTAATCCAATCAACATTTTTGACGTTATTATTACTCATATTATGCCTCCTTTGTAATAGCATAATACAAACATAGCGCAAAGAAATTTCAAGTCAACTTTTTTCTAATTTTTTATTTTTAGAACCCCGTTACTCTTATAGGTTTGTTGACATTCAAAATCTATCAATTATGATTAAAATAAGAATCTAAGCAAGGTCACTCCTTATATACCCACTTCGGGGTATAACGGAGGCTTGTAAGGGCTAAGCCCTTAACCCTTATGGGGCGAGCCCCAAACCCCCTGAAAAACCTTGCTTACCTTCTTCTAAAAAATAATAATTAGAGAGGAAGAAATGAGGAATCATAATAAGAAAAAACATCTCTGGGTTTCAGAGGAACAAGATAGAAAATTAACTAAGCTAAAAAACGAACTTGGCTTAAATGCAAGTGATGTTTTTAGAATGGCTATTGATAAAGATTACCCCTATATAAATCTTTACTATATCATTTCAGCAGAACTAAAAAAGCAGGGAACGAATCTTAATCAAATAGCAAAACGATCTAATACAAACAGGAAAGTCGATGAGCAAATCCTGAAAGAAATTCAAGAGATAAAAAACAATCAGCAAGCTATTCTAAAAACATTGAGGAATAGCTATGATAATTAGAATCTTTTCTACCAAGGGAGGTGCAACGTCAGCAGTAAATTATTTTCTTTCAAAGAAAGATCACAAAGGTAATTTGCGTGAAGTTAAACCGGAGATTTTAAGAGGTGATGCCCAATACACAAAAGACCTCGATGGTTTAACGAAAAAGTATGCTCATCAAATCGTGTCTGGTGTCATTGCTTTTAGGGACAATGAAACATTAACCCCAGAACAAAAAGAAAAATTATTAGACGATTTTGAGGATACTTTCATTGGTTCAGAAATGAAAGAAAAAGTGAACTCCTTTTTTGTAGAGCATTACGATAAAGGAAATTTAGAAATTCATTTTGTGATTAACCGAGTTGCCATAATGGAAGATGGTAAGCATAAACACTTCAATCCATTTCCACCTGGTCATGAGAAGTTAGCCAATAGTTTTGTTGCTTTAAAAAATGAAGAATATAGATTTGAACAAGTAGAAGAAAAAACAATTTTAAAAACCAAATACACAGGAGCAGAAAGAAAAGCAATCAGATCAGGTAAGCACGGCTTTGAAAACCTAAAAACAAAATTCGAGCTTGATAAAGCGATGAGAGAGATGGTTAAAAGTGGTGAGGTAAAGAACAGAGAAGAACTAATCGATATCCTAAAAAGCAGTGGTCACACTTTATCCAGGATTGGCGATGACTATATAAGCATTAAAAATGACAATGGTAGGAATATGAGGCTTCGAGGTGGGATCTATGCTCATAACGAGGGCAAAGACTATCAGGACATCATCGACCTATTCAAAGAAAAAAGCAAAAATAAAACATATCGTAGAAAAACTACTTTGCAGACTTACCATGAAGAAATGTCAAAGCGTGTTTCTTTTAACTCAAAACGCTATCAGGTGAGTAATAATCCTTTAGGGTATGAACCATTACCAATAGTGAAGGTAGATAATAGACCTGCACCCATATCAAACCACAAAGGATCTGATAGCAAGATTGAAGTTCAGATCGAACCTAAACCAACAAATCATAAGCTACCAGCAAGCAATGCTGCACCAGTAATGAGAAGTTCAGCGCAAGAAAGATTAAGTGATGCTTTATCAGAATTAGCAAACGCCAGAACACCAACAGAAACAGCCAAAGCACAAAAAGCTGTTGCTATGGCTAAAGCATTAGTAGAAAGAGAAAATGCAGAGAATAAATTAAGATTAGATAGAAGCTATCAAGCAACAACACCAAAGCTGCATTAAGGGCCGAACCCTTAATAAGCCCGTTCCAAACCAAATAAGAAAACCAGCTTATCGCTGGCTTCCTAATTAGATTCGGATTTTAATTTTAAATTAATCAATAGAATATTATTACGAATATTTATAATAACAACTTCTTATGAAAATTAGAATTGAATAACTCCATTAGATTTCCAATAACCATACCAATAATTACTATAACCATAACATCTAATAACATCAGTAGGTGCAACATTTGTTGTTGTAGTCTTTGTTTTGATAGGAGAAGCACTACAATATTCATGATTTACACTTATCCACTTATATTGATATTTACCAACACAACTATTGGATTTAACAGACCATGAAGTATATGAAGGATTGCCACCATATGGAGTCGTAACAGTGCGTGTTTCAATTACAGTACCTGTATATGTATAAGAATTGTTATAATAAGAGTTGCAAGTTCTATTTCTTTCTTCACTAGTTATGGTCGGAGATGGTGTATAGCAGGTATTAGATGTATTAGCCCATTCACCATAAGAAGGAGTTCCACGCGTGGGAGTCATCACATCTCTTTCTTGTGTAATTTCTCCCATTTGAGTTGAACCACAACTCACATTTTGAGTCTCTTTACTTAATGTTGGTGGTTGCTGTTGTTGGCACCCTGTAGGCATATATTTTTCTTCCAATGTGCCTTCACAATCCCATTTTAAGTTCTCACTTTCAGTGGGCCAGGGAAAGAGAGATAAAAACCTACCTTGTGCTGCCTTATTTGCACCACTACCAAAAATAGTTCTTATCTCACCTTCCTCGTGAATTTCTGTTGTGCTAATCAAGCTACCTGTAGCGCCATTAAATCCAAGATCCTCATTGCTTTCAGGAAATTCACCGTGATTAGAATAATATTCAGCCACTTGAACTTTAGCACCAGAAGCTAATGATAAGCCTTCAGTGACTTGTGAGCGTATGGTGTAATCTTGATACGCTGGAACTGCAACGGCTCCCAGTATTCCTATAATGGCAACCGTTACCATTAGCTCGATCAGTGTAAATCCCTTATTTTTTATTTTCATTTTGGTTTTCCTTTATTGTTGTTGTACTTATAGAATATTTGAAAATTTACCATTGTCAATATTTTGTCCGTTTATCAAAAAAACCCGATACAAGACCGGGTTTCTTTTTACTGCAACAATAATAATAAGGACAACAATTATATCTTATTGAAAATAAGTCAATTGTCAATAAAGTTTGACAATTACTGAAAATCAATTATAAATAAAGCAGAAATGGAAAAAGACCCAATCGCAAAATTGAGTCTTTTAGTAAAACGGTTGAAGATTGGCAAGCCTTTAACCAGAAAGTGATACTATTATTAATGAAATTAATCTAAATGTCAATAGTCTGGTAAATCAAAAATCTTCAATCTAATAAAAATAATTAGAAATTGGAGATTTTATGATTGAGCAGTTTATAGAAAGCCTACCAGAAAAAGTAAGATGCACAGATAGCTTTGAGAATGGAACAAAGCACAGGAAGAAAGATAAAGCCTTATCTTTTCCCTACATTGAACACAACCAGCTATACAAGAAATACATTGCCATTGACGTAGATAAGCCAGAGAGTGCTTTCTTATGGGAAAAGCACGGCTTACCACCACCAACCTTCATCGTCGTAAATCCAAAGAACAGCCATTGCCATTATTTATGGCAATTGAGGGCACCAGTGATTTATACAGAAGGTGGGAGAAGGAAACCACAGAAGTTCTATGAGAACGTGGATTGTAGCCTTACCAGGTCGCTACCAGGCGCAGATCCTGCCTATGTAGGCAAGTTCATAAAGAACCCGTTGTCGAGCTTCTGGAAGACCATACGCCACAATGCTGAATATGACCTTGAGGACTTCAAAGAATACATTGACACAACACCTATTAGAAAGCGTCAGAACCTTGTGTGGGACGCATTGGGTAGGAATAACACCCTATTTAACAATCTTCGTTTCTGGGCTTATCCAACGGTCAAACACTACCTAAATAACCATGCAGGCTTCATAGCAGCAGTGGAAGAACAAGCCTTTGAAATCAACAGCCAGTTCATTTCCCAATGTGATAAAGGCTCATTGCTGCACAAGGAAGTGCTTTCCACAGCTACATCTGTGAGTGGCTACACGTGGAGAAACAGATATAGGGAATTTAGACGAAAAGGGATTATGCAGCTACCTGAAGATATGCCTTTACAGGACAAGCAGGCTTTAGCATCAGGCTATACCAATCAGGTTAGAACCCAAACAGTAAAGGAAAGGATTTTGAAGGCTGCTATAGAGCTAAAAGCACAAGGAACACCAATTACTCAACAGTCAATTTCTATTCGTGCAGATGTGTCTATTAGAAGCGTGAAGAACCAGTGGAACGAAATCGCACAGAGTTTTAGTTTATATGCTTAATTACTTAGTTGTACTTTTCTACTATGGTGCAGGACGGTGTATATCAGATAATTACCCTAACAGGGTGCAGGCAAAACTGATCCCGAAAGGGCATCATTGAACGGAATTAATAAAAATCACAACCAAAAAATAAATGATTCTTTAGGAATGAGCGATAGCGAATAAAATTGGAAAAATCTAAAAGTTCAAGTTGTGTGCTCGGCCATAAAGCGATATAATACTGAAAATTTCATATTGTAAGTTACTTTTCCTGGTTTTTACTGCCATGAATAACAACTCTGTTCCCATCATTCTTGGGCTGATTTTTGTGATCGGCGCGTGGTATATATTTCCATATACGATATCAAGGCGAGACAGGTATGTAACTAGTCCTCTTGATATGCTTGGGAAAAGAATTGGCTCTGTAATTGCAGCAGCCATTATTGCATTTGGTGTAATCGCTAATTTGAAGCATAGCCAGACAACTGCCTCTTCTTCTGTTTCTAAATTTACAGAAGAAGAAACATATCAAACCAAATCAGATACTCCAGAACCGAGTAAACAGATAACATCCACAGCCGAAATCAATCAAGGAATGTCAGTAGAACAATCCCCAGCTTTGATTATTGATCCGGTTATCGTGTTGAGAGAAACGATCCCTCCAGTATATGAGCAGCGTAGTTCTAAGGAGAGGATCTATACACAGGATGAAATTAGAAAAATGGAAGAAGCAAGTAAATATTTTGGGGACGATCCAATCATACGAAAAAGACTTGGACTTCCATCAAGGGAAACTGGAAAAATTGATTATTAAGGTGGAATGAAAAATGATTTGGCTTATTAGTTGGATAACAGCTTTCTTCTTTATTTTTCAGCTAGTGAATACATATGATGGCACGGACTATGCGCCGCTTATAGTATTGGTTCTGGTGATCTTATTATTACGTTGGCTGATATACAGATTTATCAGGAAAAGAATTCTTATGCGAAAATACAAAGATAAAGAAGTAGTCAGAAACATCATAAGAAAAAGAATTTGGATGGGTGCGTCAACAGAAATGATTAAGGATTCTTGGGGTCGACCAGGAGACGTAAAAAGTGGTAGCCATAAAACAGTTTGGTGCTATGGAAATATAGGTAAAAATCGATGGAAACACAGAATTACATTCAATAGAGATGATGTGGTTTCCTCTTGGACTGAGAATTAAGGTCAATAAAAAAGCTCCCGAAGGAGCTTTTTTTATACAGCAAAATCTTCTTTGCTCTTACCTTCATCAAGTGCTTTCTTCATCCAAGCAGGCTGCCTACCCATACCAGACCACTCCTCGCCATTAGGGCTCCTGTAGCGAACAACAGAAGGTGTAGACGGCCCAACCTTCTTGGAAGCCCGTTTGCCTGTAGTAGCTATGCCCAAATCAGATGCAGTAATTCCATACTCTTGCATCTTAGTCTTGATATCAGCAACAACTTCTGCAATTTCGTTCTTTCTTGCTTCTTCAGCTTGTTGCATCAGTTTTTCAGCTTGGGCTTTCAATTCAAGATAAGTTGCCATTCTATTTCCTATGTGGATGGACATTGACAGCAGTAGACTACCACATCCTATCTGCTAAATCACTTGTTCTCAGGTTCGCATATCTTGATAGTGTGGACATGTTGGTGTGTCCAGAGATTTTTGCAATCTCAATATCTCTTAAATTTGTTCTTTCAAACATACGACTAACGGCTTCATGTCTATTATCGTGCCAACGATAATCCTCTATGTTAGCATTTTTCAGAACAATCTTGAACCGTTGATAAAGAGCGTGAGAGGTGTTCCATTGCCAAAATACTCTATCATCTTTTTCGTTTTTAGTTTTTTTATGATCTTCAAGTAGTTTGATACAAACGGAAGTCATAGGAACTTCCCGATATTTTTTTGTTTTAGTTTTGTCTTTATGAATTCGAATTGATCTATTTTTGAAATCAACTTCCGACCAAGTGATTTTTAATTGCTCACCAAGTCGCATTGCTGTTTCGAGAGAAACCAAGAAAAGAGTTCTTAGTTCATCTTTGTTTTTATAGAGGGTGTCAATTGCTTGGAGTATTTTTTCTTCTTCGCCATCTCTTAAACGACGATCTCGCTCACCGTCATCTACAGGAGCAGGAACAACTTTAAAGATATTATTGATAGGGTAGTTCCTAAATCCAGAGTGCCATTCGTAAATCTTTTTAATGGAAAAGTAGATTTTTCGAATTGTGCTTTTAGAATACTTCCTTTCAATATGTCCTTGATAAAGTGGGTGTGCTTTTTTTCTATTGTGAGGTTCAGGAACATTTGTTGAACCTAACATTTGCAGGTAGGCTGAAAGTCGTTTAGCAGTCAGGTTAATGATTGCCAAATCCCCAAAGTCTTCCTTCAAGTTGTTGAGCCTGTATGCCTCGGTTTGGGATCTGAACCCTTTATACTTCTCGTACTCCTCTATGGCAAAAGCGAAAGTGAACCGTTCCTTTTCCTTGGTGAGGATGGGCGACCCCTCGAGCAGGGAGGTTTCCTGTGTTCTTGACCAGTGTTCAGCTTCTGCCTTGGTCTTGAAGGTTTTGGTGAGGGTAGGGAACCCAGACCGACGTATCCTCACTTGGTAGGTGGTTTTGCCGGTGGTTGGAGAGGTGCGAGTGGTGATGTCTGCCATTGCTACTCACCCCTGCTGGAGCAATTTTGGAGCAAATCGCTTTTTTAGGGTGTCTGGAATTAGAAAATACCATTATAGATCAAGATGATAGTTTTTATTGATGCTAGCGCCTTCTAAGCCTGAGGTCGGGGGTTCGAGACCCTCCTGACGCGCCACCTCGACGGCCTTCCCGGCAGGCATGGGCTGCTTACACTTCCTTAAGTTACTTACTTGCCTGGACGCCGTATTGTTGCGCCCAAGCCGCATTATTGCGACACGGAAACGGCTTGCGCGGGCGCCAGCACCTGATCGGGCAGTTGTTCCAGCGCGCGATAGGTGGTCTCTATGTGCATGGCCAGTTCCCGACAGGCGATTTGGGCGTCGCGCGCCATGGCTGCATCGAAAATGGCCTGGTGTTCGGCGTGCAGGTTGCGCGGAATCGGGTTGTGGGTCACGGCCAGGCGCCGGTAGCGTTCGGCCTGCTGATACAGAATGCCCAGAAAATGCCGCACCCAGTTCGACTGGCTGCCGCTGATGAGCGACTGGTGGAATTCCTTGTTGCGGATCTCCCATTCATCGAACGGAAAATCCGGCTCTTGGGCCATGCGGGCTTCGGCCTTGTCCAGCAGATGAAAGGCCGCGACCACGCGGCTTTCCCACAATTCATCGCCTTGTTCTATGGATTGGCGCAAGGCCTCGCATTCGAGCAGCACCCGCGTCTGGGTGATGTCGTAGAAATCGGCCATGGAAATGGGCTTGACGTGAAAGCCGCGCTGGCCCTGGGCGACGACCAAGGCGTCCGACACCAGCAAGGCCAGCGCTTCGCGCAGCGTGCCCGCGCCCACGCCGTAGCTGTCCTTCAAATGTTCCACGCGCAGCTTGCTGCCCGGCGCCAGCCGTCCCTCGATGATGTCGCGGCGTAAATGGTGGTACGCTGAAGCGACAAGCGTCTTGGCCGTGCCGGCCGTGGCGGATGCGTGGGGTGAGGAAGAGTCCGGCATGGCATGTCCATCTAAAGAATACGGCGGCCCGGCGGTAAAAAATACCCCCACGCTGCGCGGGCTAATGCCCGCTTGCAGTCCACCTCGCGGCCTGCATGCCGCTCGGATTCGCCAGGCACGCAACAGTCCGCAGGGACTGTTCCATGTCCGGGCTCATCCCCCAAGGGGGTGCTTTTTACCTTGGGAGCGGCCCGGCGGTAAAAAATTACAGGCGGGAGCGTTGAATATTCTATCGGAAACTTCCATTTTTCCGAAATTAGTTTAAAATCTCGATAAAATCAGTTTGCTACGATATTCTTTGATTATCGACAGTCGTGGGGCCGGGCCGGCATCCGCCGAAACCTCGGTAACGGCGCACCCACCCAGCCGCGACTAGCCAAGGAGACAAGATGATCAACCTGCACGACATCCGCTATGTGCGCCTCGGCACGGCCGACGTGGAGGCCGCCGTCGACTACGCCACCCAGATCCTGGGCCTGGAAGTCGCCCGGCGCGAAGGCAAGGCGGTGTATTTCAAGTCTGACAGCCGCGACCATACCTTGTGCTACTTCGAGGGCGACCCCACCGACCATACGTCGGCTTTCGAGGTCGATACCAGCGAAGAACTGGACAGCGCCGCCGCCCAGCTCGAAGCCCGAGGCTATAAGGTACGGCGCGGTACCGCCCAGGAAGCCGAGCAGCGCTACGTGCGCGAATTCATCAACTTCCGTGATCCCTCCGGCAACAGCATCGATCTGGTCTACGAGCCGCATCACAGTGGCCGCCGCTATTTTCCGACGCGCGACGCCGGCATTACCGGCTTCAGCCATATCGGCCTGCGCACGCAAGACGCGCGCCGCGACGAAGTGTTCTGGACGACGCTGCTCAGCGCCAAGGTCAGCGACCGCATCGGCGACGCCCCCTTGCTGCGCATAGACGAAGTCCACCACAAGATTGCGCTGTTTCCGTCCAACCGGCCGGGCGTGCAGCACATCAACCACCAGGTCGAAAGCATAGACGACATCATGCGCGCCTATTACATACTGGTGGAAAAAGGCGTGCCCATCCGATTCGGGCCGGGGCGGCATCCCACCTCGGGCGCGATGTTCCTGTATTTCGCGGGCCCGGACGACATGATTTACGAGTACTCCACCGGCGTGCGCCTGATTACCGAAGAAGACGAAAAAACCTATCGCCCGCGGGCTTTCCCGGCGATTCCGTCCTCGTTCTGCATGTGGGGCTCCAAGCCGGACATCCCCGAATTCAAGAACAAGGGCTGAGCATGCAAGCCGTTACGCCCTCCGAAGCCCAGCAGCGCACCGTACGCATGGCGGCGCGCGCCTTGGGGCGCGCCGGCTTGGCGCATGCCTACGGCCATTGCAGCCAGCGCCTGGACGCCGATCATTTCCTGGTGTGCGCGCCTCAGCCCATGGGCCTGATCCGTCCGGGCGAAGCCGGCACGGTCGTGCCCGTCAAGGGCGAATTGCCCGAAGGCGTGCTGGGCGAAGTGCGTATTCATCAGCAAATTTATCAGCGGCGCCCCGAAGTGGGCGGCATCACGCGCACCATGCCTCCCCACGCCATGACGCTGTCGGCGGCGGGGTTGACGCCCGCGCCGCGCCACGGCATGGGTACGTATTTCTCGTCCGCCGTGCCGCTTTGGAACGACGTGCAGCTGGTGCGCACCGAGGCGCAGGCGCAAGGCGTGGCGCAAACCATGGGGCGGGCTGCGGCCATCCTCATGCGCGGCAACGGCGCCGTCGTCGCCGCGCCGTCGCTGGAACAAGCGGTGGTGCTTACCTGGTATCTTGAGGACGCCGCCCGTATCGAATTGCAGTTGCGCATGGCGGGCCTGGCCGAACAGGCCGGGGTCATCGCGCCGGACGCCGCCGCGCAGCGCGCCGTGGGCGCGGGGCGCATCTACGAAAGAATGTGGGACTACCTTACCGATGGCGACGCCGAGCGCGCCGAGTCGGGCTCTTTACTTTGATAGGGATGATTACATGAACGAGTTCAAGAATTTCATCAATGGCCAATGGGCAGCGTCGGCCAAGACCTTCGAAAAACGCAACCCGGTGGACAACAGCCTGGTGGGCATGGTGCACGAGGCCGATGCGGCCCAGGTGGACGCCGCCGTGCGCGCAGCCAAGGAAGCCCTGAACGGCCCCTGGGCGCGCTTGAAGGTGCAAGAGCGCGTCGACATGCTGCATGGTATCGTCGCCGGCATCCAGCGCCGTTTCGATGAGTTCCTGGAAGCCGAAATCAACGACACCGGCAAGCCCCACGTGCTGGCCAGCCACGTCGACATCCCGCGCGGCGCGGCCAACTTCTCGGTGTTCGCCGACCTCATCCGCAACGTGCCCACCGAAAGCTTCCAGATGGACACCCCCGACGGCGGCCGCGCCATCAACTACGGCGTGCGCGTGCCGCGCGGCGTGATCGGCGTGGTCTGCCCCTGGAACCTGCCGCTGCTGCTGATGACCTGGAAGGTCGGCCCGGCGCTGGCCTGCGGCAACACCGTGGTCGTCAAGCCTTCCGAGGAAACCCCGGCCACGGCCACG
The DNA here is from genome assembly GCA_934525625.1 of uncultured Burkholderiaceae bacterium. Classification (GTDB taxonomy): domain Bacteria; phylum Pseudomonadota; class Gammaproteobacteria; order Burkholderiales; family Burkholderiaceae_B; genus Mesopusillimonas. The sequence goes on along the minus strand of CAKSZL010000005.1, from coordinate 2,767 downwards.
CTGCTGGCCGAAGTGATGAACGAAGTGGGCGTGCCGCACGGCGTGTACAACCTGGTGCATGGCTTCGGCCCCGACTCGGCCGGCCAGTTCCTGACCGAGCACCCGCTGGTGGACGGCATCACCTTCACGGGTGAAACCGGCACCGGCGAAGCCATCATGCGCGCCGCCGCCAAAGGCGTGCGCCCCGTTTCCTTCGAGCTGGGCGGCAAGAACCCCGGCATCGTGTTCGCCGACGCCGATTTCGACAAGGCCGTGGCCGGCATCGCCCGCTCCGCCTTCGAGAACTCCGGCCAGGTCTGCCTGGGCACCGAGCGCGTCTACGTGCAGCGCCCCATCTTCGAGAAGTTCGTCGCCGCGCTCAAGCAAAAGGCCGAGTCCTTCAAGATGGGCCGCCCCTACGACGAAGGCATGAACTTCGGCCCGCTGGTGTCGCATGTGCATCGTCAGAAAGTGCTTAGCTACTACGAAAAAGCCCGCGCCGAAGGCGCCACCATCGTCACCGGCGGCGGCGTGCCCGATCTGCCCGCGCCGCTGAACGAAGGCGCGTGGGTGCAGCCCACCATCTGGACGGGTCTGCCCGAAACCGCCTCCGTCGTGCGCGAAGAAATCTTCGGGCCGTGCTGCCACATCCAGCCTTTCGACACCGAAGAAGAAGTCATCGCCATGGGCAACGCCACCAAGTACGGCTTGGCCGCCACCGTCTGGACGCAAGACATCAGCGTCGCCAATCGTGTGGCCGGCGCCTTGAACGTGGGTATTTGCTGGATCAATTCGTGGTTCCTGCGCGATCTGCGCACCTCCTTCGGCGGCGCGCAGCAGTCGGGCATCGGCCGCGAAGGCGGCGTGCACTCGCTGGAGTTCTACACCGAACTGCGCAACGTCTGCGTCAAACTTTAAAAGCCGGGGTTTAAAAGACACTTATGGATGCCAACAAAATTCAACAGTACGGCGATGCGCTGTTTGAGGCGCTGGTCAAGCGCCAGCCCATCGCTCCCCTGACCGAAACCGATCCCGGCGTAACGATCGAGGACGCCTACCAGATCCAGTTGCGCATGATCGCCCGCCGCCTCGAAGCCGGCAACGAGCGCGTGGTCGGCAAGAAAATCGGCGTGACCAGCCAGGTCGTGATGGACATGCTCAAGGTCGACCAGCCCGATTTCGGCCATCTCACATCCTCTATGGTCTACGGCGACGGCGCGGCCATCGAAACCGCCAGCCTGATCGCGCCGCGCGCCGAAGGCGAAATCGCCTTCGTGCTCAAGCACGATCTTGTGGGCCCCGGCGTCACCAACGCCGACGTGCTGCGCGCCACCGAGTGCGTGCTGCCTTGCTTCGAGATCGTCGATTCGCGCATACGCGACTGGAAGATCAAGATCCAGGACACCGTGGCCGACAACGCCTCGTCGGGCGTGTTCGTGCTGGGCGATGCGGCGGCCGACCCGCGCAAGATCGACCTGTCGGTCGTGGGCCTGACGCTGGAAAAGAACGGCGAAGTCGTTTCCACCGGCGCCGGTGCGGCGGCCCTGGGCCATCCGCTCAATGCCGTGGCCTGGCTGGCCAACACCCTGGGCCGCCTGGGCATGTCGCTCAAGGCGGGCGAGGTGATTCTTTCCGGTTCGCTGGCCGCCATGGTGCCGGTCGCGGCCAACGACAATCTGCGCGTCAGCCTGGGCGGTATCGGCTCGGTCGGCGTGCGTTTCATCTGATCGGAGCACACCATGACGCTAGAAGCCAATGTAATTCAGGCACTCGCCCAGCGCTTGGACGACGCCGAGATGAACTGCCAGGACGTCCTGAAGATCACGGACGAATATCCCGACATGAGCTGGGACGACGCCTATGCCGTCCAGGACGCCCTGCGCGCCATCAAGCTGGGCCGCGGCACGCTGATCGCCGGCCTGAAAATGGGCCTGACCTCGCACGCCAAAATGAAGCAGATGGGCGTGATCGACCCGGTGCGCGGCTTTCTGACCGACTACGGCCAGGTGCCCGACGGCGGCGAGTGCGACACCTCCAAGCTGATCCACCCCAAGGTGGAGGCCGAGATCGCCTTCGTCACCAAGGCGCCGCTGAAAGGCCCGGGCTGCCACATCGGCGACGTGCTGGCGGCCACCGACTTCGTGTTGCCGGCGCTGGAGGTCATCGATTCGCGCTACCGCGACTTCAAGTTCGACTTGAAGAGCGTGGTCGCGGACAACACCTCCGCCGCGCGCTACGTGGTGGGCGGGCGTTCCCGCGACGCCCATGAACTCGACCTGAAGAACCTGGGCGTGGTCATGGAAAAGAACGGCAAGGTCGTCGCGACGGCTTCCGGGGCGGCGGTGCTGGGCCATCCGGCCCAGAGCGTCGCCATGCTGGTAAACATGCTGGGCGCGCGCGGCGAGGAAATCCCCGCCGGCACGCTGATTCTTACCGGCGGCGTGACCGAAGCGGTCGCCGTCGAATCAGGCGACAACATTACCATCCGCTACCAGGAACTGGGCGCCATCTCGATACGCTTCGTATAAGCGTACGTGCTGCGGGCCGCTTGGCGCGGTCCCGCCCGGACATTCCAGGACATTTGAAGGGACATAGACATGACCGCAACAAACAAAGTGAAGGTCGGCATCATCGGCTCGGGCAACATCGGCACGGACCTGATGATCAAGGTGCTGCGCAACGCCGAGCACCTGGAGATGGGTGCGATGGTCGGGATCGACCCGGCCTCGGACGGCCTGGCGCGCGCGCAGCGCCTGGGCGTGCCCATTACCGCCGAAGGCATAGACGG
>CAKSZL010000004.1 GCA_934525625.1 uncultured Burkholderiaceae bacterium | reverse complement strand
GAAACGACCGTTATTCATGATCAGAATGAGTTAAAAGCAGCATGACTCATGTTCCAACTACCTTGACAGACGCCGAATGTGACCAAACGCTATGGAGATGGTGAGCGATCCATAGGGAGCAGCTTGTAATTTTTTATTGGGTTGGCTCATGTTGTGGAAGAGATGTCAGTTCCGTTCGGGCGACATCGACTTCCTGCCTTTCAATAAGACAGGAGAACAACATGACTACACTTACCATGGTCAGCCGGGGTGCGGCCACTTCACCCGTCAACAGCAACCTACCTTTGATCGAGGATCAGTTTGTCGATATGGCCTTCATGACCCAGTACACAGGTCTGACCGACAAGTGGTTTTATAAGCTGATTCAAGAGGGAAAATTTCCCCGGCCCGTGAAGTTTGGGCGTAGCTCTCGATGGCTGAAGAGCGAGCTGGAGGCCTGGACACACGCGCGTATCCAGGAGTCCCGAGCGGCATGAACAATGCTCATGCCCCTACTATGTGGTTCCTATGGCTTCTCTCCTCGGTGCTTTCTTTCCAGCGACGACGCAAGCATCCATTCTCCCGCTTGAGCCGCTGATAGCTGACGTAATGCCGATAGCCGTAGTGGACGAGTACGGCAAAGCCCACGACCGCAAACAAGTTCTTAATCAAAATCTTCCTCCTATGTCATTGGGAAATCTGGAGTGATGTAGGTAAAAGAGGTATCAAGCCGAGGCGGCATCCGCTTGTACCGCCATTTCGTTCAACTTCGAGCGCAACGATGGTTTTTCTGTAGACCGGGGCACGTCAACCGAGCGGCCAGGGAAGAACTCATCGACTATGTCCAGCGCTTCATCCGGCTCGTCTTCAAACGCCCCATTGCCAAACCCAGCACGAGCAACGGCATCCAGCGTTTGCTGGTTGTAAGCGAGAGCTTCGCGTCGGGCGTGGGTTTGTTGTGCTTGGGCCAGTGCTTCGTCTAGCGTCATTCCTTCCCGTATTGTCAGGTCGGCATAGTAGATGGCCGTGCCACGCGACAGAGTGGTGCTTTTGCCTCGTAAGCGCAACTCAAGAGGCAGGCAGGCCAACAGATCGCCAGAGATAGCCTTGAAGTAGTGCAGGCGTGCGGCCAGTGTGCGGATGCTGTTGTAGCCCGTGGTACGAAAGATGAAGGTGCCCAGCTCATCGTCATCTCTGAGTTTCACGTTTAGACGCCCGTAGGGCTTGCAAGCACCGCCTTTCGCCATTTCACAGCCGTCGGGGGCGGGGCACGGCAAGGTTTGCACGCCATTCGTGTTTACGCGCCGGCAAGTTTCTCCGTTACCGACGCATACTGGACGGCCTGTGCTGCGGTCAAACAGCGAGTATTCAGCTCGAAGGTTCAGGTCGGGGTCGTCGAAAAGCATCGTCACGGGAATGGATCGCAGTTTTCCGTTGGGGCTTTCCTTGCGCAGCGCTTCGTCCAGCGGGTGGGGAACCCATCCTTCCCTGGTTTGCACTTGGCTGGTGATCGTGAACTGATCGTCTTTTTCGGGTAGTCGCTTGCCATTGCGTTCGACAATGCGACCAATGGAAATACGCCCCAATACCGGTGGCGTGATGGACAAGCCTTTAATCATGGTGATCTCCAAAAGAAAGCCCACTGGCGAAGCAGCGGGCACAAAAAAAGGTGGGTAGAGGGGGGAAGCGGCAACTGCGGGTTATGCGTCTTGTGGTGATTGTGCGATGGTCAGATGGCTTTCATGGATCTATGCCGCAGATGCATTGCTTGGCTTGCGTGTCTGGGTTTTGAGGATTTGTTTGTTGTGGCCCGATGGGGTTAGGCCAGAACCCGGAATCGACGACGGCCAGGGCAGGAGAGGCTGTACTGAGCTGATAATTCCGGGTGCTCAGCCAACAGCCGTTCCGTGTCCAATGAGCGGCTGTCCTTGCTACGCTTCCAACTGACAGACCCGGTTTCAAAGGTAGCTTGGCTGGCCGAACCCATGGCCTGCTGAATTTTCTGCTTAAACTGCTCTTCCAGGTTCTTGTACTTATCGACTTGAAGCCGTGCCTCTATCAGATCAGCGAAAAGAGCCGACATCTGGCTGTCCTGGCTGAAATCCAGGCGCTCTGCGCTGTTGTCTCGCAGGTACAGATACTGTAAAGCGGTTGCGGCGGACTGGGAGCCGTCTGCCGGAGGCGGCGTATCAGTCACCACGTAATGCCAGAAGCGCTCTTGCAGCTTTATTAGCTTGGCAATCAGCACGTCATCGCGCTGAATCCGATGGACTTGCAATTGCTGGCCGCATAGCAGTACCGCTACATCGGCAGCCTGCTTGCCGGTCACTGCCAGTTGATGTTGCACTTGCAGTTCGATGTATTCCGGTACGCCGTCTCGCCATAGCCGGGCACCGAACTCGCCAGCGGTCTTACATTCCAGGATTTGCACATCGCTTGCACCCATGACTTCGCGATCGATATTGGCAAGCATCCAGGGCTTGTCCGGGTGTTGAAGTACAGCGTTGACCTTGCGGACTCGTCTGCCGGTCTGCTGCGTATAGGAAGCCGCTACGATAGGTTCAAGAAGCGTTCCCCAGTACACGGGGGCGGTTGTGTCGTGTGGGTCGGGTTTGGGCAGACCGGCATCCCTGCCGGTCTTCTCCATCCATAGTTCCAATTGACTCTTGTAGGGGTTCAAGCCTACGGCGGCAGCGGCATCAGAGCTACCGATGCCGTGTTTACGAACCGTTAGCCACTCATCACGTGAGATGGTATTAGTTTTGACCAGACGCAGCGCAGGCCGATGCGATTGCGCCGATGTGCGGGCGACAGTATTCATGATCTAGCTCCATAAAAGCATAAGGCCCGGCGCAATTAAGTCGCCGGGCCTTATGCCGTTGTAGTGAGAGAAAGGGGAGATGCCGCTTAGGCCAGCATCAACAGGGCTCGATTTAGTGCTTTTTGCTTGAGTCCCGCGCCTAGCCCAAACCAGGCTGAATCCAGCCGATAGTCTGTGTTCCGGGCTCGTTGCTCATGATCGACAAACTCGGTGACGGAGTTGAGCAGGCCGAGGGCCGTACCACTCGATGATCCTAGCTCCGCGCCACGGCCCCGACCGTTATAAAGATCCAGAGCCTTCGACATTGCCCACTCATTCGGCTTGCCGGAGGCGTCTTGGCGGCAGTCGGTAAAGAGCTGCCGATAGAATGCCTCCGCCTCTAAGTGTTTGACCTTGCGTTCACTCAACATCTTCATCCGGTGCATGAACGTGTCCCAACTGGATACCGATATGCCGAGTTGTCGTTTGACGGCATTTGCATCGAAGGTCGTGCTGTGCGGCACCTTCACCGCTCCCTTGCTGTCATCAATGGCTACCGCCAGGGTGTTGTTGCACACGACACGGACAGCGGTGAATTGCGCTGTCGTGGATAGCGTACCGTCGCAGGCAGTCGCCAGCAGAACATAGGCGTTGGTGACATCATTGCCTTGCAGCGTTGCCGAATGTCCGGTGCGCGCCAGCGCCCAGACCTTCTTACCGCCTTTGAGCACACCGGCAGTTTCCAGCCGAAAGCCGGAGACTTCCGTCAGGTCGCGGTAGAACTCAAGGATTTCACGAGGCTGCACGACCTGATAACGCTGGCTGACGACAGATAAGGGAGCTCGGGTATCGGAGCGATACAAGACCTTGCTTTGGGGGAAAGTAATGAGGCGGCTTTGCGTGTCATCCACTGTATCCATGAACTGCACGGATGAGGCTTTGATGTGCCAGTCCATACCAGCTTGCTTTTGCCAGACCTCGATGGGCTGGTTAGCTGATAGTTTATTGCCCAGGCCATGCCAGGGTTCTTGGCCGACATAGGCCATTTGCTCAATGTGATGTGCCATGATGAATACTCCTTAGAGAAAGGCAGTTACGGGGATTGAAAGCAGAAGCCACAGCGCAGACAGCAGTGGTTATTCAGAAGGGTTTGGTCAATGAGCTTGCCTAGTGCCGCGCCAGTTGCGCAGCCCACTGCGCCACCGACCAATGCGCCAAGCACGGCAGAGGTGATGCAGTTGAGCGGATTTTCAGATTCCGAAACATAAATAGCGGCAGCAGCGCCAAGGTATGCACCTTGCGTCGTGCCTGATAGTGCGTGCATGGCACCTGCGCAGGTGCCGACTGCTCCGCCTATGCGTTTGCCGTAGTTTTTGTTTTGGATGTTTGGGGAGCCGCACTGTGGGCAAGAGAGGGCTTGGTCTGGTGATTCGGCGTCATGCTCCATGCCAGGAAAAAGCATAGAGTCAGGGGGGGCAAACATATATGCTCCTTGATGTGCGGAAAAGACAGCAAAAAAGCAGGCATCTCTGCCTGCTTCATCAAGGTGATATGTATCTGAAAAAATCTAGAATTCAGCGATTGGGCAAGCCTAAAGGCCCCCTTTGCTTTAACTGCTTGCGGTCAGGTGCCTCGCATAGCGAAGTGAACACATATACATAATGTAGTAGTGTTTTTTGCGAGCATGAGGCCGACGCTCAAGCTGCACGGTTTATTCTCCTTCTTGGCAGCGACGACGCCAATACTCCTTTTCGCGCTTCAAATGTCCGTAATGACAATAGAATTCATAACCCTGGTGCAGCAAGGTGAATAGTCCAACCGCGGCAAGAATATTTTTCAGCATGGAGGCTTCCTAAGTTTGTGAAGTGTAGGAAAATCGTAAGCTAGGGGTACGACAGGAGGTGTCGGTTGGACGAGAGATTGTTTATGGCTTATCAGATTTTTGCTTTTTAATTTTAGACATGCTTATAACCCATATTTACCTAGCAAAAATCCTAGGATTCCTACCATAAAAAATAAAAAAATAAACCCAAAAGTAGCCAAAGGGAATAAAATATTTCGTTTGATATTTGGAGTGATGCCTTCTATCGTTTTTCTTAGCTGGATAATTGAGTCGTCTAAATTCTCTTTGGCAAATATGATCTGCTTGGTGATTTCTTCACCAATTTTTTCTACAGAGCTGTCAGCAACATGCTTCGCGGATTTTTCAGCATGATCAATCAAATTTTTTCCGGCTTCATTAAGATTTTTAGATGTCTCTTTTGCTGTTCCCCAACCTGAAACTGCATCTGCTTGCCGCCGCAGCCAGGTACGATCTTCATCAGAATTTTGCATATGATTTTTTAGAACGGTTAAAGCATATTTCGTGAAGATTTTATGTTATTAATAATTGATATTTTTCAATTTCATGCGGTGCGGTCATCTTTTTGTTTGTCTGTATTTGCCGCAAGCTCGATATCTATCGTGTTCGGATCATCTTCAATCTCCAGCCTGAACAGACGATCCGCTTGCTCTCCAATCTTCTTGGTCATGTAGCCCGTCCAAATCGCCATTGCTGCTGCGCCGCCAAGCGGTACCCATTTGCTAACAGCGGACTTAAGGGCTTGTTGCGTAATTCTTCCCCCTAACATGGCAATTATTTTTTGTATAACTCTCAGAGAAGCTCTACGAACTAAGATTTTTTGTCCTTGAATGACTAAAAGGCTTCCAGCGCTACTACCTAGAGCAGTTATGAAAATCCCCATGAGCAACTCTTTCGTGATTTGTTCTTTCTTACCATGGGCTACGCCTATGTCGTAGATCATCCTAATCTGGTTGCGTAGTACCACAGTTAATTCAGGCACTATTACAGCCATACCCCATGGTCCTGGAACTAGACTGGCGCCACCTGAAATTGCGGCGTTGTTTCTTGTGCATGAGCTAATGATTCTGGAAATATTATCTAGCTGGGGCACTTTATCTGGATTCTTGTCAAAGTACTCCTTGCGAGATTCAATAATGTAATCGAAGGCTCCTTCCAGATTTTCCGTAATTTTCTTTTGAAACAGTCCAGCCCCCTCGTCGGGTAGGGAGGTTTCTTGATCTGTGTTGTTGATATCGTCGAACTCAGGATTAAGAGTGCTATCAATATTTTCAGGCTGTTTTTTACTCATGGCTTCCTCGTGAATTGTCGTTTGACGGCATTTTTGTCTCTCAAGTGGCTGTTAATGTTGCTTTCCTGTTAATGCTCACTGTTTTCAGGATTCCCATTGGGCTATTGCGCTCTTCAGAGTAGTCAGCAGCTCTTCATGCCATTTAGTTGGTTGCAAAATACGCACATTAGGCAACCAGTAACGCACCACTGGAAGCAGTTGGTTTACATGACTGATTTGAGTGGTAACCAGCAATGAGCCATCGGGATCAAAGCGATGTTGCTGTTGAGGTAGCAGGTCACGCCGGGTGAAGTAGTGCGCAACCTCGGCCGTCACACGCAACAGAACCTCTGTGGTGTCAGCGGTAAACCAGACATCATCTTTGCCATTGATGTAGTCATGGTGCGCAGGTTCGGGAGTGAAGCGGCTGGTTTCGTCGAGCTCCAGCAAGCGGATCAGCGAAGCGCTGAAGTTCTTGAGCTTTCCGTTTTCGACGGCGGCCAGATACCACACCCCTATGCGATGGATCAGGCGGTAGGGTTGGACGCGACGTGCCTTTCCCTTATAGGTAAAACAACATTCCTGCTGGTTTTCAATTGCCGACTGCAATTGGGTAAACAACGTTGTATGCGGACGTAGATCCTCGTAGGAGATTGCCTGCACCAGAGCGGCACGATCTGGCTCAGGCGTTTCCAACTGCTCCAGCAAGTATTTAAGACTGGCATCGGGAAAGAGGTGTTCCGTTCCTGCCATACGTGCGTAACGGTGCAAATGGTTGGCAGGAATCGAGCTGCGAGCGCTATGGGTCAGTTGCCATAGCCCCTCGTGGTTCCGTTCAACGATACCGTACAGCCGTTCATTCAGATCTCGCTCGATGGTGCGTACGTCCACCTCAAACTGCCGGGCCAGATCGTGTTTGCTGATGCGATCTCCCTGGTGCAGGACAGCAAGGATATGAGAAATGCGCTGTGCGAGTTTTTCTCCCTTACTGCTGCCGGAACGATTACTTGGGATAGTCATTGATCGGTACGGGGTTTCTGCTGTTGTGGCAACTGAATTATAGGGATGCGCTCCGACAGGTTGCGTCGCTTCTTGGTGGGCTATGAATTTTTTTCGTAGCTCATTGTATCTTTATTTTGCAGTATATATACGGAAGACTCCGACAGGAGCTGTCGCACGATTAGCGTATGGACGATATGGTCGATCAGGCGCTAGGACAGGCGGTGCGCAAGTTGAGAACAGAGCGAGGCTGGAGCCAGTCGGAACTGGCTCTGCGCACAGGCATGGATCGAAACTATCTTTCTTTGATTGAGTTGGGGCGCAATAGTCCGAGCGTACGGATGATGATGCGCTTATGCTGGGCTCTCGACATTAACTGCTCGGAGCTGATGGCGGATGTGGAGCGCCGTCTTAAGGCACAGGAACGCTTTTGAGCGGAAACTGGTTGGGCCAACTTTGTCGTGCATTAAATGTGACGTTGGTCGAGTGATTTGAGGCTTTAAGTGGTGTTTCTTGGGCGGCTACAGAGGGAAGTCAGTGCTTTGAAAATTCAAATGGGCTGACCGTTTTCTTCCTGTTCGCATCCAGAAAATCAGCCCACCATTGCATCATCAGCCTGCGCTCGTCCAGGTGCTCGGCCTTATGAATGTACGCTGCCCGCACGGAGTTCCGCTCCTGGTGGCTCATTTGCCGTTCCACGGCGTCCTTTGACCAGCGCCCGGACTCAATCAGCGCGCTGCATGCCATCGTTCGGAATCCATGACCGCATACTTCCGTCTTGGTGTCATAGCCCATGGTGCGCAATGCCTTGTTGACGGTGTTCTCGCTCATGGCGCCTTTGGGGTTGTGGTCTCCGGTAAAAATCAGGGGGCGATTACCTGTCCATTGATAAATGCGTCTCAATACGGATATGGCTTGTTTACTCAAGGGCACCAAATGCGGCGTGCGCATTTTTGAGCCTCGGTGCGCGAACTTGACGCCTTCAATGGCTTCCCGCTCGGCGGGAATAGTCCAGATGGCGCGCTCGAAGTCGATTTCGCTCCAACGGCCAAACCGCAACTCGCTGGAGCGAATGAAAACCAGTAGCGATAACTCCACAGCCAACTGTGTCAATGGGCGGCCTTTATAGCTGGAGATGCGGCTCAGCAACTCGGGAATACGTTCAAGATCTAAAGCAGGGCGGTGCTTGACTCTGCTGGAGGGAATGACGCCTGCAATGTCTTGTGCGGGGTTGTAGTCGATCAGGCCGGTTTGTACGGCATACCGCATGATGGCGGTGACTCGTTGCTGTAAGCGCGAAGCAACCTCCAAGCGGCCAGAGTTGCTTACTGCCCGGATGGGTGCCAAAAGGTCGCGGGTTTTGAGGTCTTTGATATTGACGTCGCCAATGCTGGGAAAAATGTCTGCTACCAGGCTTTGCAACACTCTGGCTCGATGCGAGTCCGACCACTTTTGATTATTTGAGTGCCACGCTTTGGCCACCTCTGCAAATGTGGTGCCGTTCCGCTCTTCGAACTGTTCTTGCTTCTTCTGGACGCCAGGATCTATGCCCGCTGCCAGAAGCTGCTTGGCTTGGCTCCGTTTCTCGCGTGCCACGGCCAGGGTTGTCGTAGGGTACACGCCAAGTGCCAGGGTCTTCTGCTTTCCGTTGAAGCGATAACTCAGCCGCCAGTATTTGGAGCCGTTGGGGTGAACCAAAAGGTGCATCCCCTCGCCGTCTGTCAGCTTGAACTGCTTGTCGGTCGGCTTGGCGGCTTTGATCTGTACGTCATTCAAGGGCATGCTGGTATCCGATTGTTGGTATAAATAATATCGAACCAGCATATACCAACATCTATACCAACAGCAAGTGCTTGATGCTGGTAGAGTTCAGTTGACCCTAGCAGACTGAAAATTCTTGGAAAGCCGCATAAATACTGGGATATAGGCAAAAAAATAGACGTCTGTTGACGTCTATTGATTTAGTGATGGTGCCCGAAGCCGGAATCGAACCGGCACGGCCAAAGGCCGAGGGATTTTAAGTCCCTTGTGTCTACCTATTCCACCATTCGGGCGGGGGGATGCCTGGCGTTTGTTGGGCCGAGAGCAGGGGTATGTGGCGGAAGCGGTGAGATTCGAACTCACGGACGGGTTGCCCCGTCGCTGGTTTTCAAGACCAGTCCATTCAACCACTCTGGCACGCTTCCGGGTCGAGAAGGGAAAGAAGTGTAACGCAAGCGGGGGTTGCTTGTCATATGCCATGCGTGCGCAGGCCTATGACGTCAGGGCCGATCCGCGCATCTCGCCGAATTATATAGACAACGCCCAGCGGCTATTCCCCATTGTTTGCCGATTATCAGCCGCCATTGATCAGTTTATTTGATTTTCAGTCAAATTTTTTTGATTTTTTCAATTCGCGGTCTTTATATCCGCCAATTGCTATCCAGCATTGTTTACGTTCATTTGATTTATGCTCAAATTATTTTGAATTAATTAAAAGAAATCTGAGCTAGTTTCAAAATAATCCCATTGCTTATGTGACATGAAAAATACAAATGATTAGTTGTAACGTCAAGTAAAGTAAACTGCCTTATGTTTGATATCCACGGGAGGGAAACAAACCTTATAAACAAGGCTACGGTAAACACGCTTGAAGATTTACCAAAATCCAAAACATCTTGGGAATAGCGGAGAAGAAGACAGGTGGCAGATAAGGACGTAATTACGGCCCCGCCGTCGCATGTGCTGTTGATTGGCGGCGACGAAGCTGATTTCAGGCAATTGCTTACGAAACTGCAGACTCTGGACATCCGTTTGAGCATGGCCTTGGGGGGCCAGCAAGGCTATGAGCGCGCACAAGCCGCGCAGCCGGACGTCATCCTAGCGGAGCAGGAGATGCCGGGCATGGACGGCCTGAGCATGCTGCGGCTGCTGACTTCCAATCCACTGACGCGCGACATCCCGGTATTGCTGATCTCGGGCGGGGCCAGCCCCGCGCAACGCTTGAACGGCCTTCGCGAAGGGGCGGTGGACGTCATCGCCAAACCCTTTTTGGCGGAAGAGGTCTGGCTCCGGCTGAAGGTGCAACTGGATTGGCTGCATAAGCTCAAGCGCGCGCAAGGCATATGCGCCACCCTGGCCGATGTCGCCGACCGCAGCACGCTGACCGAGCAAGACATCCTCGTGCGAGCGGTGCAAAAACACATACTGGACAACCTGAGCGAGTCGACTTCCGTGGCCGAGCTGGCGCGGCGGTTCACGGTTTCCGAGCAGCGCCTGGCCTCGGCATTCAAAAATTGCCTGAACATGTCCGTATTCGCCTACGCGCGCCAGGAGCGCATGCGCAAGGCGCAACATCTGCTGGCTAATACCGTGCTGAGCATGGAGGTCATCTCTGCCGAAGTCGGGTTCTCCAGCGCCGCCAACTTTTCGACGGCATTCCATGGCTATTGCGGCATCACGCCTACCGGCTATCGCACCGCCGCGCACGAAAAGGCCTGGCAGGAACGCGACTTTCTGACGGACGCCGTTTCCGACCAGCCCCTTTAACTGAAATCGGGCTCGCATGCGCGCGGGCCGGCCCGGCTCGCGGGTGGAACACCCGGCAACAAGGGTAGGTATCAGGTTTATGGCGGTGCGTTCCGGCTAGGGCGGCGGCTTTTGAAAATGTTTCAAAAAATTAAAAGAAAGAATAAGTTCTTTTTTAGAGAAAGTTATCTAAAAACACTGCATTATGAAATTTCTGGAAAAGAAAAAATCAAAAGCAATTGACGTTAAAGAAGAAATACATGCACGTTTTGTAAAGCCGAATAATAGTTGTTTTGCTTGCGTTACACTTAGTCGGTTTTCCGATAAGGCGCATGTTAACTAAGGCTGGTTTCAGAGTAGGTTTTACTTGTTTTCGCTGGGTAAGCGATTAGCTTGTCTTTAAGCCGCATCGGACTGTGCCGCGGCACAGTTGAAAATGGATTTCTTGATTGTTGTTGCAAGATGTAGTTGCCAATAAAAAGCTGTTGGTTTGATTCCAATCAATGGTCTCTATCAAGCCAAACAATACGTTATCTAAGGCTCACAGTGCTGGTACTGTCGCCTGATCAGGATGGAAGGTTTCGTTCATGCAAGCTCAGATTCTCGCCAAAGTCGCCGGCAACCTGACGAAGGTTGATGCAGACAATACTATTAGCGTCTCCAATCCTTCGGTTGTTCACCTGAAGATCGCGCCAGAAGCCGTTAGTACCTTCGAGCGACACGGAAACGACCTCAAGCTCGTGCTGATGAATGGCGAAGAAGTCCTGATCCAGGATTTCTTCGTCCAAGACGAGCAGGGCAATCGCAGCGACCTCGTCCTGGAAGACGAAGCGGGAGTCAGTTGGTGGGGACAATACGCTTCGCCATGGCAATCATTCCATTTCGCCGAGATTGAAAGCGATCTGTTTGGCGTGGTGCCCTGGTGGTGGGCCGTGCTCGGCCTGGCCGGCATTGGCGCGGCAGCGGCTGCCATAGGTGGCGGCGGTGGTGGCGGTGGCGACGAGCCCGCACCGGCGCCGGTGCCGCCGAAACCCCCGGTCGTGACGCTTGATCCGATCGCGCAGATCGTCGACCCCCAGCCGGGCGATACGGTAACGCTTACTGGCACGATCACGGTGCCGCCGGGTAGCGGGCAGGGAAAAGTCAAAGTCAATGTCGGCGGCACGGATTACGACGCCGTGGTCAACCCGGATGGCACTTGGTCGGTGGACGTACCGGCCGACGGCCTCACAGACGGCACCCCTGTGCGCGTAGTGGGAACGGCCGAAGACGGCAGCGGTACCGAGAGCGAGCCCAGCAAGCCGGCTGAAGGCGCGATTCCCGTGCAGCACACCCCCGAAGCCAGCACGCCGCCGGTGGCAACGGAAGAAGACCAGCCGGTTACCGGCAAGGTTACCGGCGCGGACAAAGACGGCGACCCTCTGAAATACACGGTCGAGGACACCGACAAACCCGGACACGGCCAGGTCACCATCGACCCGGATACGGGTGAGTACACGTATACGCCGGATCCGGATTTCCACGGCGAAGATCGCTTCACCGTCACGGTGGACGACGGCCGGGGCGGCAAAACCACGGTGGAAGTCGTCGTTACGGTCAACCCGGTCAACGACGCGCCGCAAGTCTACGACCGGGTGATTCCGGCGCAGTCCGACCCCACGCTATACGTGTTGTTCTCGGGGGTGCTGCTGGCGATCGCGCTGGGCTGGGTCATGCGCAATGCGCGCGTTTACATCATCGACGTGCTGGGCAAGCGCGCCGACCTGCGTATTTCCGACCGGGTGTTCGGCCATGCGCTGCGTCTGCGCAACACGGTGCGCCCCAAGGCCACCGGCACTTTCGTCTCGCAGGTGCGCGAGGTCGAGCCGGTGCGCGACATGCTGACGTCCACGACGGTGGCGGCCATCGCCGACCTGCCGTTCTTCCTGCTGTTTTGCGTGATCTTCTGGTACATAGCGGGCAGCCTGGTATGGGTGCCGCTGGCGGCGTTCGTGCTGCTGGTGCTGCCCAGCCTGCTGGTGCAGAAGCGCCTGCGCGCGCTGGCGCAGGAAAGCATGCGTGAGTCTTCGCTGCGCAGCGCCATGCTGGTGGAGGCGGTGCAGGGCATAGAGGACATCAAGCTGTTGCAGGCCGAACCCAGCTTCCAGAATCGCTGGAATCACTATAACGCCGTAGAGGCCGAGTCCGGTCTGAAGCTGCGCCACCTGATGCACCATCTGAACAACTGGTCGCAGACGGTGCAGGGCGCGGCCTTTGCCGTGGTGGTGTTCTTCGGCGCTCCCATGGTCATGACCGGCGAAATGAGCACCGGCGTGCTGGTGGCCGCTTCGATTCTGTCGACGCGCATGCTGGCGCCGCTGGCGGGGGTGACGCAGGTGCTGAACCGCTGGCAGCAGGCGCGCGTGGCCGCCGAAGGGCTGGATCAGCTCATGCATTTGCCGGTGGATCACGCCCCCGACGGCACGCGTGTGCAGCGGCCTGTGATTCAAGGCGAATACGAACTGCGCCAGGCGCTGTATACCTACGACGGCCAGACGCCGGCCTTGCGCATCAAGCAGTTGACGATCACGCCGGGCGAGCGCATCGGCGTGCTGGGGCGCAACGGTTCGGGCAAATCGACGCTGCTGCAGGCGCTTTCTGGCTTGCTGGAGGCGCAGATGGGCACCGTCACCCTGGACGGCGTGGCGCTAGGCCACATCGACCCGGCGGACGTGCGCCGGGACGTCTCGCTGTTGACGCAGCAGGCGCGCCTGTTCCATGGCTCGCTGCGCGAGAACCTGCGCCTGGGCGCGCGCCATGCCACCGACGCCGAGATCGTGGCGGCGCTGCAGGCGGCGGGCGCCTGGACGTTCGTGCAGCGCCTGCCGATGGGGCTGGATTACCCGGTAACCGAAGGCGGTTTGGGGCTGTCCGGCGGTCAGCGCCAGAGCCTGCTGCTGGCGCGGCTGTTGCTGCGCCACCCGACGGTGCTGCTGCTGGACGAACCGACCGCGATGCTGGACGAATCGGCCGAACGCGCGGTGATTCGCCAACTGCGCGAATTGGCCCCGGGCCGTACGCTGGTCGTCGCCACGCACCGGCCGGCGGTACTGGAGGCGGTCGACCGGGTCATCGTGCTGGAGGCCGGCGCGATCGTACTGGACGGCCCGCGCGACGAAATTCTGACCGCATTGCGCCGGCAACGCAAGACAGGGGCGGCATCATGAGCGGCTCCACATTGGCAAGGCTCGATGAACTGGACGAAGTGCGCTACACCGGGGCCGGCCGCGTGGTGTGGGTGCTGGCCGTGTTCCTGGCGATTTTCTTCGCGTGGGCGTGGTATTTCGAGATCGACGAGGTGTCCACCGGCGCGGGCAAGGTGATCCCGACTTCGCGCGAGCAGCGTATCCAGTCGCTGGAGGGCGGCATCCTGGCCGAGCTGAAGGTAAAAGAAAGCGAAATCGTCGAGAAAGGCCAGATTCTGGCGCGGCTGGATCCCACGCGCGGCGAGTCCAGCGTGGAAGAGTCGGCGGCGCGCTATCGGGCCGCGCTGGCCGCCGGCGCGCGCTTGCGAGCCGAGGTCGGAGGCGTGGAAGAGCCCGCCTTCCCGGAGGAGCTGGACGATTACCCCGCGCTGCGCGAGGCCGAGCTGGCGCTGTTTCATTCGCGCCGCGACAGTTTGCGCGAAACCATAGACGGCTTGAAGCAGTCGCTGGCGCTGGTGCAGCGCGAGCTGGACATCACGCGTTCGCTGGCGAAGAGCGGCGCCGCGAGCAACGTGGAACTCATTCGCCTGCAGCGCCAGCGTAGCGAGCTGGATCTCAAGATTACCGAAGCGCGCTCCGGCTACATGGTGCGCAGCCGTGAAGAATTGGCGCGCGCGAATGCCGAGGTGCAGTCGCTGTTTTCGGTCATACGCGGGCGCGAAGACACCCTGGAGCGCACCACGCTGGTCTCGCCGGTGCGCGGTGTCGTCAAGCGCATCGAGGTGACGACGATAGGCGGCGTGGTGCCGCCCAACGGTTCCCTGATGACCCTGGTGCCGCTGGATGACCAGTTGCTGGTGGAAGCGCGCGTGTCGCCGCGCGACATCGCTTTCATCCATCCCGGCCAAGAGGCGCTGGTCAAAGTGACCGCCTACGATTATGCGATTTACGGCGGCCTGAAGGGCAAGGTCGTCACCATCGCTCCCGACACGGTGCGCGACGAGGTCAAGCCCGAGATCGTGTATTACCCGGTGTACATACGCACGGAATCCGACGCCGTGGTCAACAAAGCCGGCACGCGTTTTGCGATCGTGCCCGGGATGGTGACCACGGCCGACATCCGAACTGGCCGCAAGACAGTATGGGATTATTTGACTAAACCGTTTAACAAGGCCCGCGAAGCGTTGCGCGAGCGTTAAGGGCCGGCTGTTTCAGAACAAGAGGACGCATCATGCAAGCAGGCAATTTCATTTTTCGATCGACGGGAGCGCGGCGCGCCGTATGGACCGCCATCGCGACAGCCACCTTGTGGACGGCCGGCGCGGCGCAAGCGGCCAACCCGGTCGACCCGGTCAGCAACCCCGGCAAGCTGACGTACCCGGACGTGCAGATGGAGCTGCCGGACTACGACGAACCCTTCCAGCGTGATGGAGTGATGACGCAGCCGCAGCGCTTCCGCCAGATCGTGCCGGGGGTGCCGGCGCCGGAAGTCGTGCGCCTGATAGGCCAGCCGCTGGAAGGCGAGCCCGGGGCCGAGGCGTGGCACTACAATTTCACGTTCCAGCTGCCGCGTTCGCAGAATTTCATGGTGTGCCAGTACAAAGTGGTGTTCGATGGCCAGCAGCAGGTAAAAGAAGCGGCTTGGCGCCGCCATCAATGCCTGGATATCGTTAATGGGGCGCAGTAAATCTCGGGGCCGATTTTAGCGGCCCGAAATTCTATCCAAATGTTAATGTCCTGTGTGTAGGTGTTGACCCGTCTCCCAGGGAAACCAGGGCGCGGCGGTGTATTTGAATAGGTATGAAGACATGTCTGGTTGTTTCTGTATATTTCTCGGAAATATATGAATAGAAACAAAAAATTCATCATATAGAGGCTAATCCCAGGGGCCCGAAAAGCGTATTTTCCCGCTTTTCGGGCCTTTTCACGAGCGTGGCTGAAAAACCACGAACAGCCGTGAAAATCGCAGAAATCGGGGTTTTTGTTGCTTGGCAGCAACGGAAAAAGACAAATCTAGGGCGCCGCCTGCGTTGCGCATAGCCATCAAGGGAAAAGTTTGGTGGAATAGCTACAACTTTCGCTGACACGGACGATCCGGTGCGTCGCGAAGTTGAACAAGGTGGCCCGCCATGACGGCGTCACCAGCCTCATCTCAAATCTACGGAGATTTCTCATCATGAAGAAAAGTATGCTTGCCGCCGCGCTGATCGTCGGTTTCGCCGGTGCGGCTCAGGCCGAGACTTCCGTTACGCTGTACGGCGTTGTCGACGGTGGTATCGGTTACACGAAATTCAAGGATGGTGCTGGTAACAGCGGCAAGAATACCGGCTTCCTGGACGGCGGTCAGTCCAGCAACCGCTGGGGTCTGCGCGGCTCCGAAGACCTGGGTGACGGCCTGAAGGCCATCTTCACCCTGGAAAGCGGCTTCAACCTGGGCACCGGTCAGCAAAGCCAGGGCGGCCGCCTGTTCGGCCGTGAAGCTTTCGTTGGCCTGCAGTCCGACAACTGGGGTCGCCTGACCTTCGGCCGTCAAGGCACCATCGGCCACCAGTGGCTGTCCGGCGTCGTCAGCCCCTTCGGCAACAACTTCGGCCAGGCTCGCTCCTCGGGCGCCTTCAGCTTCGCTGAAAACCGCTACGACAATCAGGTTCAATACCAGACCCCCAGCTTCTCGGGCTTCCAGTTCGGCGTTGGCTACTCGTTCAACACCAACGGCAACCAGCAGTTCAAGCAAGGTGCCGGTGAACCCAACGTTCGCGCCATCACCACCGGTCTGCGTTATGCCAACGGCCCCCTGGCCGCTGTCCTGACCTACGACCAGATCAAGAACAGCGATACGTCGCTGAATTTCCCCGGCGTAACCGTCAAGTCCTGGAACCTGGCTGGTAGCTACGACTTCGAAGTCGTCGCCCTGCACCTGGGCGTTGGCCGCACCGAAAACGGCTGGGCCGGCACGAACGGCTTCCTGAACGGCTTGGGCAACGGCGGCCCTGCTCCCATCGCTCAGTACAACGATCTGTTCCGCGCCTGGAGCTACACCGTTGGCGTGAGCGCCCCCCTGGGCGAGCGCAACAAGGTTCTGGCTTCCTGGAGCATGGTTGACCCCACTCGCAAGGGTCTGGCCTACGCGGGCGCAGCCACCAAGCTGGACAAGCAGCACATCTACGGTCTGGGCTTCACGCACGACCTGTCCAAGCGCACCAACCTGTACGTGATGGGCTCCTACGTCGACAACCTGGCTCTGCAACCCGATGCAAAGTCGTACACCGTCGGCGCCGGTATCCGTCACCGCTTCTAATACCGGTGTGGCCGCCCGTGCCCGGAAACCTCTCCGGGCATGACGCGGAAGGTTCGCCGGCTGGTTCCGCAAGGGCTGGCCGGCATACTCAAATCACATGCTGGTATGTGAAAAAAGCCACTCTCCGGAGTGGCTTTTTCTTTTGTGTTTCCGCGCCACGCATGGGGCGGACAGTGGCATATAATGCGGGCGGCTTGAGGGTTTGCCCGTATGCGGATGCTCGTAAAATGCTACAATCCCATAGTTTCATTACGTCAGGCTTTTGGCATGAATTTGCAACAGTACTTCCCCGTTTTGCTGTTCATCGCGGTCGCTGTCGTCATTGGGTTCGTGCTGCTTTCCGTTGGGCGCGTGCTGGGGCCTCATCGCCCCGACGAACAAAAGCTTTCGCCGTACGAGTGCGGTTTCGAGGCGTTTGACGATTCCCGCATGAAGTTCGATGTGCGCTACTACCTGGTAGCCATCCTGTTCATTCTGTTCGACCTCGAAATCGCGTTCCTGTTTCCGTGGGCCATCGCCAACGGCACGGTAGGCCTGGTCGGTTTCTGGACGGTCATGGTGTTCTTGGCTGTCCTGACGGCGGGTTTTTTGTACGAATGGAAGAAGGGCGCGCTCGACTGGGAGTAGCCCCCGCAGTTTCCCTTTTACTTATTGGCGCCTGCGCTATGCGCGGAACGTCTGGCGGGCCGTATGCGCAAATGCATGGCGGCCGGTTTCCAGAAGGCTATAAGGCAATATCATGGCGATCGACGGCATTCTGAAAGAAGGCTTCATTACTACCAGCGCGGATAAATTCCTGAACTGGGCCAAGACAGGGTCGCTCTGGCCCATGACATTCGGGCTGGCCTGTTGCGCGGTCGAGATGATGCATGCCGGTGCGGCACGCTACGATCTCGACCAGTTCGGCATCATCTTCCGGCCCAGTCCGCGCCAGTCCGATCTGATGATCGTGGCGGGCACGCTGTGCAACAAGATGGCGCCCGCCCTGCGCAAGGTGTACGACCAGATGGCCGAACCCCGCTGGGTGCTTTCCATGGGCTCCTGTGCCAACGGCGGCGGCTACTACCACTACTCCTATTCGGTGGTGCGCGGCTGCGACCGCATCGTGCCGGTGGACGTCTACGTGCCCGGCTGCCCCCCCACGGCGGAAGCCCTGGTGTACGGCCTGCTGCAGATGCAGAACAAAATCCGCCTCACCAACACTATCGCGCGATAGTCGGGGGCACGACATGCTTATTTCTTCTCCGTTTCCGGGGCGTCCCACATGACCCAAACCCAGTCACGGCTAGACAGCCTTGCAACACGCATCCGGGCTCAGTTCGGCGAGCAGGCCGCGCTTACCGAAGCCTTGGGCGAACTCACCCTCGAAATCCCCGCCGATCGCTGGCAAGAGGCCTGTGCCGCGCTGCGCGACACGCCCGAGCTGTCCTTCGAACAGTGCATCGATCTGTGCGGCGTCGATTACTTGGCCTGGGGCCAGCCGCTGCGCCAGCATCAGCCGTCGCCTTTCCCGCGTCGCTTCGCCGTGGTGGCGCACCTGATGTCCGTGCGCCACAACTGGCGCCTGCGCGTGCGCGCCTGGGTCGAAAGCGAAGACTTCCCCATCCTGGGTTCGCTGGTCGAGGTTTGGCCTAGCGTCAACTGGTTCGAGCGTGAAGCCTTCGACATGTACGGCATCGTCTTCGAGGGCCATCCCGACCTGCGCCGCATTCTTACCGACTACGGCTTCATCGGGCATCCCTTCCGCAAAGACTTCCCGCTGTCGGGCAACGTCGAAATGCGTTTCGACCCCGAACAAAAACGAGTCATCTACCAGCCCGTAACGATCGAGCCGCGCGAAGTCACGCCGCGCATCGTGCGCGAAGACGGCTACGGAATGGGGCGCTAGAACATGGCAGAAATCAAGAACTACACCCTCAACTTCGGTCCGCAGCACCCGGCCGCGCACGGCGTGCTGCGCCTGGTGCTCGAACTGGACGGCGAAGTCATCCAGCGCGCCGATCCGCACATCGGGCTGCTGCACCGGGGCACCGAGAAACTGGCCGAGCACAAGACCTTCCTGCAGGCCTTGCCCTACATGGATCGCCTCGACTACGTCTCGATGATGTGCAACGAGCACGCCTACGTCATGGCCATCGAGAAGCTGCTGGGCATCGAAGTGCCGCTGCGCGCGCAGTACATCCGCGTGATGTTCGACGAGATCACGCGCGTGCTGAACCACCTCATGTCCATCGGTTCGCACGCGCTCGACGTGGGCGCGATGGCGGTGTTCCTGTATGCCTTCCGCGAGCGCGAAGACCTGATGGACTGCTACGAGGCGGTGTCGGGCGCGCGTCTGCACGCGGCCTACTACCGTCCCGGCGGCGTCTACCGCGACCTGCCCGACTCCATGCCCCAGTACGGCGAATCCAGCCAGTACCGCGGCGCCAAGGAAGTGCGCGTCATGAACGACGCGCGCTCGGGCTCGCTGCTGGACTTCATCGAAGACTTCACCAACCGCTTCCCCAAGTGCGTCGATGAATACGAAACCCTGCTGACCGACAACCGCATCTGGAAGCAGCGCCTGGTGGGCGTCGGCGTGGTCGACCCCGAACGCGCCAAGGCGCTGGGCTTTACCGGCCCCATGCTGCGCGGTTCCGGCGTCGCCTGGGATCTGCGCAAGATGCAGCCCTACGAAGTCTACGACCGCGTCGATTTCGACATTCCCGTGGGCAAAGAGGGCGACTGCTACGACCGCTACCTGGTGCGCATCGCCGAAATGCGCGAAAGCAACCGCATCATCCGCCAGTGCGTCGAATGGCTGCGCAACAACCCCGGCCCGGTCATCGTCGACAACCACAAAGTGGCGCCGCCCAAGCGCGAACGCATGAAGCTGGGCATGGAAGAGCTCATCCACCACTTCAAGCTGTTCACCGAAGGCATGCACGTGCCCGCCGGCGAAGCCTATGCGGCGGTCGAGCATCCCAAGGGCGAATTCGGCATCTACATGATTTCCGATGGCGCCAACAAGCCGTACCGCGTCAAGATCCGCGCCCCCGGCTTCGTGCATCTGGAGGCGCTGGACGAATTGTCCCGCGGCCACATGATCGCCGACGCCGTCACCATCATCGGGACGCTGGATATCGTGTTTGGCGAAATCGACCGCTGAACGGGTATCCATACAAGCTACTATCGGACCAAACTATGCTGCTTTCCGAACAAGCGTATCGCAAGATAGACCGAGAGCTCGCCAAGTTCCCGGACGACCAGAGGCAGTCCGCGATCATGGCCGCGCTGGCCATTGCGCAGAAAGAAAAAGGGTGGGTCACCACCGAAGTCATCGAAGACGTGGCCGGCTACATCGGCGTGCAGCCCATCGCCGTGCAGGAAGTCGCCACCTTCTACAACATGTTCGACACCCACGCTGTCGGCCGCTTCAAGATCACGGTGTGCACGAACCTGCCCTGTGCCTTGCGCGACGGCGTCAAGAGCGCCGACTACATCAAGCAGAAGCTGGGCATCGGTTTTCGTGAAACCACGCCGGACGGCCTGTTCACGCTGATGGAAGGCGAGTGCATGGGCGCTTGCGGCGATTCGCCGGTGGTGCTGGTCAACAACCAGCACATGTGCGTGCGCATGCAGCCCGAGCGCATCGACGCCATGCTAGACGAACTGCGCCAGCACGGAGAATCCGCATGAGCATCGACATCTTGTTGAACCGGTTTTCGCAGGGCCTGGAGCCCGTGCCGGGCGGCGACGCCTCGCGCAGCATGGTGCTGCACGGCCGCCATCTCGACCCCCAAATCATGGCCGGCATCGACGGCGACAACTGGCGGCTGCAGGATTACGTCGCGCGCGGCGGCTACGAAGCCCTGCGCAAAGTCGTCACCACGATGAAGCCCGAGGAAGTCATCGCCGAAGTCAAGGCTTCCGCCTTGCGCGGGCGCGGCGGCGCGGGCTTTCCCACCGGCCTGAAATGGAGCTTCATGCCGCGCGACTTGCCGGGCCAGAAATACCTGGTCTGCAACTCCGACGAGGGCGAGCCCGGCACCTTCAAAGACCGCGACATCCTGCGCTTCAACCCGCACATCGTCATCGAAGGCATGGCCATCGCCGCCTACGCGATGGGCATCAGCGTGGGCTACAACTACATCCACGGCGAAATCTTCGAAGTCTACGAGCGCTTCGAGGAGGCCCTGGAAGAAGCGCGCACGGCGGGCTTCCTGGGCGACAACATCATGGGTTCGGGCTTCAGCTTCCAGCTGCACGCCTTCCATGGCTACGGCGCCTACATCTGCGGCGAGGAAACCGCCTTGCTGGAATCGCTGGAAGGCAAGAAAGGCCAGCCGCGCTTCAAGCCGCCTTTCCCCGCCAGCTTCGGCCTGTACGGCAAGCCCACCACCATCAACAACACCGAGACCTTCGCCGCGGTGCCCTGGATTATCCGCAACGGCGGCCAGGCCTACCTGGAAGTCGGCAAGCCCAACAACGGCGGCACCAAGCTGTATTCGATCTCGGGCGACGTCGAGCTGCCCGGCAACTACGAAATTCCCATGGGCACGCCGTTCTCCAAACTGCTGGAGCTGGCCGGCGGCGTCAAGGGCGGGCGCAAGCTCAAGGCCGTCATTCCCGGCGGCTCCAGCGCGCCCGTGCTGCCCGCCGACATCATGATGGAATGCACGATGGACTACGACAGCATTTCCAAGGCGGGGTCCATGCTCGGTTCGGGCGCGGTCATCGTCATGGACGAAACCCGCTGCATGGTCAAGTCGCTGTTGCGCCTGTCGTACTTCTATTTCGAGGAAAGCTGCGGCCAGTGCACGCCGTGCCGCGAAGGCACCGGCTGGCTGTACCGCATGGTGCACCGTATCGAGAACGGCCAGGGCCGTCCCGAAGACCTCGACGTGCTGGATTCGGTGGCGTCGAACATCATGGGGCGCACCATCTGCGCATTGGGCGACGCGGCAGCCATGCCGGTACGCAGTTTCATCAAGCATTTCCGCGACGAGTTCGCACACCACATCGAGCACAAAAGCTGCGTGGTGCCCACCTATCTGTAGGCTCAGGACAAGCGCATGGTCGAACTAACCATAGACGGCAAAAAAGTCGAGGTCCCCGAAGGCAGCATGGTGATGCAGGCTGCCCACAAGCTGGGCCTGTACGTGCCGCATTTCTGCTATCACAAGAAGCTTTCCATTGCCGCCAACTGCCGCATGTGCCTGGTCGAGGTCGAGAAGGCGCCCAAGGCCATGCCGGCCTGCGCCACGCCGGTCACCCAGGGCATGGTGGTGCACACGGCTTCCACCAAGGCCGTGGCCGCGCAGGAAAGCGTCATGGAATTCCTGCTCATCAACCACCCGCTGGACTGCCCGGTCTGCGACCAGGGCGGCGAGTGCCAGTTGCAGGATCTGGCCGTGGGCTACGGCGCTTCCGAATCCCGCTACAAAGAAGAAAAGCGGGTCGTGTTCCACAAGCCCATGGGCCCGCTCATCTCCGCCGAGGAAATGCAGCGCTGCATCCACTGCACGCGCTGCGTGCGCTTCGGCCAGGAAATCGGCGGCATCATGGAACTGGGCATGCTGAACCGGGGCGAGCACTCCGAGATCACCACTTTCGTGGGCCGCGCCGTCGAGTCCGAACTCTCCGGCAACATGATAGACATCTGCCCGGTGGGCGCGCTGACGTCCAAGCCTTTCCGCTTCGAGGCCCGTACCTGGGAACTGGCGCGCCGCCGCGCCGTCAGCCCGCACGACAGCCTGGGCGCGAACCTGGTGGTGCAGCTCAAGGACAACCGCGTCGTGCGCGTGGTGCCCTTTGAAAACGAAGCCGTCAACGAATGCTGGATCAGCGACCGCGACCGCTTCTCGTACACCGGCCTGTACACCGAAGACCGCCTGGCCTCGCCCATGGTGCGCGACGCCAACGGCGCCTGGCGCGAAGCCTCGTGGGCCGACGCGCTGCAAGCCGTGGCCAAGGGCCTTACCCAAGTCAATGAAAAACACGGCCCGAACCAGATCGGCGCCATCGGCAGCCCCGTCGCCACGGTCGAGGAATTGGCCTTGCTGGCGCGCGTGGCGCGCGGCCTGGGTTCCGGCAACGTCGATTTCCGCCTGCGCCAGACCGACCCGAATTTCGACGACGCCCTGGCCGGCATTCCCTGGCTGGGCATGGACATCGCCGCGCTGGGCAAGCTGGACAACGTGCTGGTCGTGGGTTCGGCGTTGCGCGCCGAGCAGCCCCTGATGGCGCAGCGCCTGCGCCAGGCCTGCAAGCGCGGCGCCCAGGTTTCCTTCATCGGCAGCCTGGCCGAAGACCCGCTGTTCCCGGTCGCCGCACGCCTGAACGTGGCGCCCGCGGCCATGCCCGAGGCGCTGGCCCGGGTGCTGGTGGCCTACCTGCAGCAGGCTCAGCGCCCCGTGCCCGACGCCTTGTCCGGCGTCGTCGTGGACGACGACGCGCGCCGCATCGCGCTGGGCCTGAGCAAAGGCAAGAACACCGCCATCCTCATCGGCAACATGGCCGTAGCCTCGCCCGTGGCCAGCGTCATCCTGGCCAATGCGCAGGCCGTCGCGCGCGAAACCGGCGCCAAGCTGGGCTTCCTGGGCGCCGGCGCCAATGCCGTGGGCGGCTATCTGGCCGGCGCCACGCCCGACAAGGGCGGCCTGAGCGCCGAGCAGATGCTGACGCAGGGCCTGAAGGCCTGCATCGTGCTGCACGCCGAGCCCGCTCTCGATGCCGACCACGGCGAGCGCGCGGTGCGCACGCTCAAGGCGGCGGAATTCAGCGTGGCGCTGACGTCCTACTTCTCGGCCGCCGCCGATTGGGCCGATGTCATGCTGCCCATCGCGCCGTTCACCGAAACCTCGGGCACCTTCATCAGCGCCGAAGGCCGCGCGCAAAGCTTCAAGGGCACGGCTGCGCCGGTCGGCGACACCCGTCCCGCCTGGAAAGTGCTGCGCGTGCTGGGCAACCTGCTGCAGCTTCAGGGCTTCGACGAAGAAACCTCGGAAGCGGTACGCGACGCCGTGCTCACCGGCGACATCCGCGAGCGCCTGTCCAACGAGATCCGCGGCCTGGTGCGCCTGCCGGCGGCCTTGGCCCAAGGCCTGCAGCGCGTCGGCGACGTGCCCATCTACCGCACCGACGCCCTGGTGCGCCGCGCCGAGCCCTTGCAACAGACCCGCGCCTCGCGCGCGCCGCGCGCCGGCATGAACGCCGCTACGCTGGCCGCGCTGTCGCTGGCCGACGGCGCCAGCGTCAAGGTGCGCGGCGAGGACGGCGAAGTCGTGCTGACGGCCGAGCTGGACGCCGCCGTTCCCGACGGCGCCGTGCGCGTTTCGACAGCATTTGCCGAGACCCTCCCGCTGGGCGGCGCTTTCGGGCCGATTTCGGTGGAGCAAGCCTAATGGACTGGTTGAATCAACTCCAAGCGTTCGGCGC
This sequence comes from uncultured Burkholderiaceae bacterium, assembly GCA_934525625.1. Classification (GTDB taxonomy): domain Bacteria; phylum Pseudomonadota; class Gammaproteobacteria; order Burkholderiales; family Burkholderiaceae_B; genus Mesopusillimonas. The sequence goes on along the minus strand of CAKSZL010000004.1, from coordinate 226,177 downwards.
CGGCCTCATCGGTGAAACGGCGTGGTATGTGGTCTGGACGCTGATCAAGATCGTCTGCATCGCGGTGCCCATCATTCTGTGCGTGGCCTACCTTACCTATTGGGAACGCAAGATGATCGGCTTCATGCACGTGCGCCTGGGCCCCACCCGGGTCGGGCCGCGCGGGCTGCTCCAGCCCTTCGCCGACGTGTTCAAGCTGCTGACCAAAGAGGTCGTCGTTCCGTCGCAGGCCAACAAGCTGCTGTTCGTGGTCGCGCCGCTGGTCATCCTGATGCCGGCGCTGGCCGCCTGGGCCGTGATGCCGTTCAGCCCCGAGCTGGTGCTGGCCAACGTCAACGCCGGCCTGCTGTACATCATGACGATCACCTCGGTGGGCGTGTACGGCGTCATCATCGCCGGCTGGGCCTCCAACTCCAAGTACGCGCTGCTGGGCGCCATGCGCGCCTCGGCCCAGGTCATTTCGTACGAACTGGCCGTGGGCTTCGTGCTGGTCACCGTGCTGCTGGTGTCGGGCTCGCTCAACATGAGCGAAATCGTGCTGGGGCAGGGCAGGGGCTGGTTCGCCTCGCACGGCGTCAGCTTCATGTCGTGGAACTGGCTGCCGCTGCTGCCGCTGTTCGTCATCTACGTGGTGTCCATCGTGGCCGAGACCGCGCGCCATCCTTTCGACGTGGTCGAGGGCGAGTCCGAAATCGTCGCCGGCCACATGGTCGAGTATTCCGGTTCGGGCTTTACGCTGTTCTTCCTGGCCGAATACATGAACATGATCCTGTTGTCGGCGCTGGCTTCCGTCATGTTCCTCGGCGGCTGGCTGCCGCCCGTGGACATCGCGCCGTTCACCTGGATACCCGGCTGGGCCTGGATGTTCATCAAGACCTTCGTCGTGGTTTCGATGTTCATATGGTTCCGTGCCACCTTCCCGCGCTATCGCTACGACCAGATCATGCGTCTGGGCTGGAAGGTGTTCATTCCCATCACCGGCGTCTGGCTGGTTCTGGTGGCGATCTGGATGCAGACGCCCTGGAACATCTGGCACTAAGCGTCACAGGGGCAAGATATGGAAGCGATCAAGGATTTCTTCGGCAGTCTGATGTTGTCCGAAATGCTCAAGGGCATGCGGCTGACCGGAAAGTATTTTTTCAAGCGCAAAGTCACGCTGCGCTATCCGCAAGAGAAAACGCCGGCCTCGCCGCGTTTTCGCGGCCTGCACGCCTTGCGCCGTTATCCCAACGGCGAAGAGCGCTGCATCGCCTGCAAGCTGTGCGAAGCGGTGTGCCCGGCCTTGGCCATCACCATCGAATCGCACGAGCGCGAGGACGGTACGCGCCGCACGACGCGCTACGACATCGACCTGACCAAATGCATCTTCTGCGGTTTCTGCGAAGAAAGCTGTCCGGTCGATTCCATCGTGGAGACCCATCTGCACGAATACCACGGTGAAAAGCGGGGCGACCTGTACTACACCAAGGACATGCTGCTGGCCGTCGGCGACCGCTACGAGGCGGAAATCGCCGCGCGCCGCCAGGCCGACGCCCCTTACCGCTGACCTCCAGGACTCGCACCCATGACTTTCACGACCGTCCTGTTCTACCTGTTTGCCGTGGTGCTGGTGTATGCCGCCGTGCGCGTCATCATCGCTCCCAACCCCATCACCGCAGTGCTGCACCTGATCCTGGCCTTCTTCACGGCGGCCATGTCCTGGGTGCTGATAGGCGCCGAATTCCTCGGCCTGCTGCTGGTGCTGGTATACGTCGGCGCCGTGATGGTGCTGTTCCTGTTCGTCGTCATGATGCTGGACGTGCGCATGGAATCCCTGCGCAGCGGTTTCAAGGCCTACATGGGCCTGGGCGCGGTCATCGGCATCATCATGGTGCTGGAAATGGCCTTCGTCATCGCCAATGCCTGGCTGTCCGCCGGCCCGCAGAAGGCGGTCGCCGACGACTTCAACAGCACGCGCGCGCTGGGCGAGCTGATGTACACCGAGTACGTCTATGCCGTCGAAATCGGCGCGGTCGTGCTGCTGGTGGGCATGGTGGCCGCCATCGCGCTCACCCTGCGCCGCCGCAGCGACGTCAAGCGCGTCAACCCGTCCGACCAGGTGCGCGTGCGCGCCAGCGACCGCATCCGCCTGGTCAGCATGCCCGCCCAAGAAAAAATCACGCCGCGCAAGGCTGGCGACAAGGAGTCTGCATGATGGAACTCTCTCTGGCGCATTACCTCATTCTGGGGGCCATCCTGTTCGTCATCGGCGTGTTCGGTTTTTTCGTCAACCGCCGCAACCTCATCATCCTGCTGATGTCCGTCGAACTCATCCTGCTGTCGGCCAACATCAACTTCGTGGCGTTTTCCAGCTGGTTCAACGACATGGCCGGCCAGGTGTACGTGTTCTTCATCCTGACGGTGGCGGCCGCCGAGGCGGCCATCGGGCTGGCGATTCTGGTGCTGCTGTTCCGCAACCTGAACACGATCAACGTCGAAGAACTGGATCAGCTCAAGGGTTGATGGGAAACTGAATATGGACGCAACCAGTCTTTACCTGCTCATCGCGTTGGCCCCATTGGCCGGCGCGCTCATCACCGGTCTGTTCGGCACCGGCTTTCTCGGGCGTTTCGTGTGCCGCCGCGCGGCGCATGCCATCACCATCCTGGGCGTGCTGATCTCGCTCGTGGGGTCGGTGGTCGTGCTGTTCCAGGTTCTGGGAGGCCAGACCTTCGACGGCAACGTTTACACCTGGAACGCCATCGGCGACATCCAGATCTCCATCGGCTTCCTGATCGATCCGCTGTCGGCGCTGATGATGGTGGTGGTCACCTCGGTGTCGCTGATGGTGCACATCTACACCATCGGATACATGGCCGACGATCCGGGCTACCAGCGCTTCTTCTCGTATATTTCGCTGTTCACCTTCTCGATGCTGATGCTGGTCATGTCCAACAACATGCTCCAGCTCTTCTTCGGCTGGGAAGCGGTGGGCCTGGTGTCGTACCTGCTGATCGGCTTCTGGTACACCAAGCCGACGGCCATCTTCGCCAACATGAAGGCCTTCCTGATCAACCGCGTGGGCGACTTCGGCTTCATCCTGGGCATCGGCCTGTTGTTCGCCTATGCCGGCAGCATGCATTACGGTGAAGTGTTCGCCCAGGCCGACGAGCTGGGCGGCAAGATCTTCCCTGGCACCGACTGGCAATTGCTGACGGTGGCCTGCATCTCGCTGTTCGTCGGCGCCATGGGCAAGTCGGCCCAGGTGCCGCTGCACAGCTGGCTGCCCGATTCCATGGAAGGCCCCACGCCCATCTCGGCGCTGATCCACGCGGCCACCATGGTGACGGCGGGCATCTTCATGGTGGCGCGTTTCTCGCCGCTGTTCGAGCTGTCCTCCACGGCGCTGGCCTTCGTCATCGTCATCGGCGCCATCGGCGCGCTGTTCCTGGGCATTCTGGGCATCATCCAGAACGACATCAAGCGCGTGGTGGCGTATTCCACGCTGTCGCAGCTGGGCTACATGACGGTGGCGCTGGGCGCGTCGGCCTACTCGGCGGCCATCTTCCACCTGATGACGCACGCTTTCTTCAAGGCGCTGCTGTTCCTGGCGGCGGGCTCGGTCATCATCGGCATGCACCACGACCAGGACATCCGCAACATGGGCGGCCTGCGCAAGTACATGCCCATTACCTGGATCACCTTCCTGCTGGGCACGCTGGCGCTGGTGGGCACGCCGTTCTTCGCCGGTTTCTACTCCAAAGAGCAGATCATCGAAGCGGCCGGCGCGGCCAACGTGTGGGGCGCAAGCTTCGCCTACTACGCCACGCTGATCGGCGTGTTCGTGACCTCGCTGTATTCGTTCCGCGTGTACTTCCTGGTGTTCCATGGCAAGCCGCGCTTCGACGAACACCCGCAGCACGGCCACGACGCGCATGGGCATGACGATCATCACCATGGCGGCGCGCCGCACGAATCGCCATGGGTGGTCACGCTGCCGCTGGTGCTGCTGGCCATTCCCTCGGTCATCGCGGGCGCCTGGTTCATCGAGCCGCTGCTGTTCGGCGACTACTTCAAGGGCGTCATCACCGTGCTGCCCGAGCATCCGGCCATGGCCGAACTGGCCTCGCACTGGCACGGCTGGGTGGCTTACGCGCTGCATGGCTTCGTCACCGTGCCGTTCTGGCTGATGGTGGCCGGCCTGGTCGTCGCCTGGTATTGCTACCTCGTCAATCCCAAGGTGCCGGCCGCGATCCAGCGCAACCTGTCGGGCGTGAATACCGTGCTTGAGAACAAGTACTACGCCGACTGGATCAACGAACAGATCATCTGCCGCGCCGCGCGCTGCCTGGGCACCGGCCTGTGGAAGGGCGGCGACCGCGGCCTGATCGACGGCTTGCTGGTCAACGGCAGCGCACGCGTCGTCGGCTGGGTGGCCGCCATCAGCCGCCACCTGCAGTCCGGCTACATCTACCACTATGCCTTTGCGATGATTCTGGGTATTTTGGCCTTCCTTACCTTTCTCGTGCTGACGGTTCACTGATGGCTAGCGATATGGCGTCCTCAACTTTCCCCTGGCTGACACTGTCCATCTTCGTGCCCATCGTGGCGGGCCTGCTGGTCCTGCTGCTGGGCCGCGACGACCGGCCGGGCTTTACGCGCGCGCTGGCGCTGGCCGGCTCGGTCGCCGGCTTCCTGGTGACCTTGCCGCTGTACGCCGGCTTCGACGCCGGCACGGCGGCCATGCAGTTCGAAGAGAAGGCTCCCTGGATAGAAAGCCTGGCGATCAACTACCACCTGGGCATAGACGGCATCTCGCTGTGGTTCGTGCTGCTGACCGCCTTCATCACCATCATCGTGGTGCTGGCGGGCTGGGAGGTCATCACCAAGCGCGTGGCGCAGTACATGGCCGCCTTCCTGATTCTGTCGGGCTTGATGGTGGGCGTGTTCGCGGCGCTCGACGGCCTGCTGTTCTACATCTTCTTCGAAGCCACGCTGATCCCGATGTACCTCATCATCGGCGTCTGGGGCGGACCCAACCGCGTCTATGCGGCGTTCAAGTTCTTCCTGTACACGCTGCTGGGTTCGCTGCTGACGCTGGTGGCCTTCATCTACCTGTGGAACGCCTCGGGCGGCTCCTTCGACATCCAAACCTGGCAGAAGCTGCCGCTGGCCTTCGAGCCGCAAGTGTTGATCTTCCTGGCGCTGTTCGCGGCCTTCGCCGTCAAGGTGCCGATGTGGCCGGTGCATACCTGGCTGCCCGACGCCCACGTCGAAGCGCCCACCGGCGGTTCGGTGGTGCTGGCGGCCATCATGCTCAAGCTGGGCGCCTACGGCTTCCTGCGCTTCTCGCTGCCCATCGCCCCCGACGCCTCGCACAGCCTGGCCGGCCTGGTCATCGCGCTGTCGCTGATCGCCGTCATCTACATCGGCCTGGTCGCCATCATCCAGGAAGACATGAAAAAGCTGGTGGCGTATTCGTCCGTGGCGCACATGGGCTTCGTCACGCTGGGCTTCTTCCTGTTCAATACGGCCGGCGTCGAAGGCGCCATCGTGCAGATGGTGTCGCACGGTTTCGTGTCGGGCGCCATGTTCCTGTGCATAGGCGTGCTGTACGACCGCATGCATACGCGCCGCATCGCCGACTACGGCGGCGTCGTCAACGTGATGCCGCGCTTCGTCACCTTTTTCGTGCTGTTCTCGCTGGCCAACAGCGGCCTGCCCGCCACCAGCGGCTTCGTGGGCGAGTTCACGGTTATCATGGGCGCGGTCGAATACAACTTCTGGATAGGCCTGCTGGCCGCCACGGCCCTGATCCTGGGCGCGTCGTATTCGCTGTGGATGCTCAAGCGCGTGGCCTTCGGCGACATCCGGAACGAGCAGGTGCGCGCCATGCCCGATCTCAGCTCGCGCGAGTTCTTCATTCTTGCCGTGATGGCGCTGCTGGTGCTTTACATGGGCATCCACCCCAAGCCTTTCACCGATGTCATGCATGTGTCGGTCGAAGCCTTGCTGCAACACGTCTCCATCTCGAAACTGTAAGCCGGAAACACTATGCATAATCCATTCGACTTCGCACTGGCGCTGCCCGAGATACTGCTGCTGGCGTTCGCCATCGGAGTGCTGCTCATCGATGCGTTTTCCGGCACGGCGAACCGGCGTACCACCTTCGTGCTGACGCTGCTGGTGCTGGCGGTGCTTACCGCCGTCAGCCTGTGGCAATGGAGCGAGGGCGTGCAAGGCAGCACCTTCCACGGCCTGTACGTCGCCGATTCGCTGTCGCACCTGCTGAAGGTGCTGTCCTACATCGCCGTGGCCGTCACCCTCATCTATGGGCGCGGCTACGCCGAAGAGCGCGACATGCTGAGCAACGGCGGCGAGTTCTACACACTGGCGCTGTTCGCATTGCTGGGCCAGATGGTGATGATCTCGGCCAACAACCTGCTGTCGGTCTACCTGGGCCTGGAGCTGATGTCGCTGGCGCTGTACGCGCTGGTGGCGGTACGCCGCGATCACCTGCCGGCGGTGGAATCCGCCATGAAGTATTTCGTGCTGGGCAGCCTGGCCTCGGGCGTGATGCTGTACGGCGTTTCCATGCTGTACGGCGCGGCCGGCACGCTCGACTTGAACCTGATGGCCGAAGCCATCCAGGCGGGCAACGTCAACCGCCTGGCGATGACCTTCGGCGTGGTGTTCGTCGTGGCCGGCCTGGCGTTCAAGTTGGGCGCCGTGCCTTTCCACATGTGGGTGCCCGACGTCTACCACGGCGCGCCCACGGCGGTTACGCTGGTGGTCGGCGCCGCGCCCAAGTTGGCTGCGTTCGCGCTGATGCTGCGCGTGCTCATCGACGGCCTGCACGGCCTGGCGCTGGAATGGCAGCCCATGCTGCTGATCATGGCGGTGTTATCGCTGGCCATCGGCAACCTGACCGCCATCATGCAGACGAACTTCAAACGCATGCTGGCGTATTCCACGATTTCGCACACCGGCTTCATCCTGCTGGGCCTGCTGTCGGGCGTCATCGACGGCCAGGACGGCGTCAACCAGCAAGCCTACGGCGCGGCGATGTTCTACATGGTCATCTACGTGCTGACCACGCTGTCCACCTTCGGGCTCATTCTGCTGCTGAGCGCCAAGGGTTTCGAGTGCGACCAGATCAACGACCTCAAGGGCCTGAACCAGCGTAATCCGGTGCTGGCCGGCGTGATGCTGCTGTCCATGTTCTCGCTGGCCGGCATTCCGCCGCTGGCCGGCTTCTATGCCAAGCTGGCCGTGCTGCAGGCGCTGATTCACGCCGGCTACGTCTGGATCGCCGTGGTGGCGGTGATGTTCTCGCTGGTGGGGGCGTTCTACTACCTGCGCGTGGTCAAGGTCGTTTATTTCGACGACCCCGAAGGCGAAGTCCAGCCCCTGGCCATGGGCGTCGTGCCCAGCGGGCTGCTGTCGATCAACGGCTTGCTGCTGCTGGTGCTGGGCGTGTTGCCCGGCGGCCTGATGGCGCTGTGCATACAGGCCATCCAGCAATCCCTGGGATTCTGACCCCGTGGCGCAGACGCAAGCGGTCTGGGTGCTGATAGGCTTGGCCATCCTGACGGCCGCCATGCCGTTCTGGACCCAACGGCCATTGGTGTGCCTGCCATGGAGCAAAAGCCTGCTGCCTGGGCAGGCTTCCTGGGCGCGCTGGGCGCTTTGCCTGGTGCATCTTGCCTTGCTGTTCGCCTGGGGCTGGGCCGTGCTGGCCTGGATAGGCCACAGCCTGGCTGCCTCGGGGACGGCCGTGATGGGCCGCTTGCTGGTCATGCTGGCGGTGCTGGGGCTGTTGATGTGGTGGCCCGGCCATCAATGGCGTTCGCAGCACGCCAAGCCTTTCATGTCCCGCCTGATCGAAGTCTTCGTGCTGTACCTGCTGGTCGGCGTGGTGGGCATGGCCTTCGAAACGCAATTGGGCAACCCTTTCCCCCAGGGTTGGGAGTTCTACGCCGTTACGCTGTGCCTGTACGTGGTGCTGGCGTTTCCGGGCTTCGTGTTCCGCTATTTGCTCAAGCACAAGCCAGGCGCCTGAGGGCGCCGCCGGCGCTCATTGCCCGGCGCTCGAGGCCGAGGCCGGGTCCGTAAAAGCGTTTTCGGCGGTTTCCGTCGCCGCCATGACGCGGTTTCTTCCCGCTTTTTTCGCCGCATACAGCGCCGCGTCGGCTTGAAACATCAGGTGGTCGTCCAGGTAGTCGGAGGTGGCCACCCCTATCGATATGGAAACCTTGAGGGTTTGGTTCTGCACCGAGAACACGGCGGTGTCGATGGCATGCCGGACGCGTTGCAAGGTGCGCATGGCCTGTTCCCGCGAGCAGTGCGGCATGACGATGACGAATTCATCGCCTCCTACGCGGGCGATGTAGTCGGTGCTGCGCAACTGCCTTGGCAGGATGCGGGCGACTTGCTTGAGGATGACGTCGCCCACCGAGTGGCCGTAGGTATCGTTGACGCTCTTGAAGTGGTCGATGTCCACGTAGGCCACGGAAAGCGGCATGGCGTGCGTCTGCTCGCGCAACTGAGCCACATAAATTGAAAAATGCCTTCTGTTGTACAGGCCGGTGAGCGGGTCGGAGTAGGCCGCGTCGATAAGGGATGACCTTTGTTCGCGCGCGATCTGGGATTCATGGAAAACCAGGGCGGTGAACAGGCCGCTGATCAGCGTCATGGGGTATTGCAGGGGCAGAATGCGGGTCAGGTAGACGGCGGGCTCGATGCTGTGAAAGGCGACGATCAGTACCGAATTGAGCATGACCGCCGTGGTGATCAGGAAAAAACTTTTCCAGAGCATGGACCAGCGAGTTCTCGCCACCCACTCGCTGACGAGCCAGAAATACAGGCCTATGATCGCCATGCTGACGAAACCCGTCAGGGCGGCGAGATTGAGGCCGTAGATGAAGCGGAAAGCGCCGATTGCGGTGGCCGCCAACGCCACGATGAAGGCGCCGGGGTAACACAGGGCGATCATGACGACGGGCAGCAGCCGCAGGTCGAACACCTGGTTTTCCCATCGCACGCCATAGAAAATAGCCAGCCAGCCGGCCAGAATGGCGAGCAGCACGCTGAAAAGACGGCTCCAACGCGCGTATTTGCTGTGCGAGGATGAGCGCACGACCATCTCCGCCACGTGTATGGTGGCGACGATGATGCATAGATTCTGGATGAAGCCACTGACGAAGGCTGTCATGGGTGCGCCTCTTGCTACGCGGGCCGGTGTATTGCCATAAAAACGCCTGCAGTTCGAAACGCCTGTAATTCAAAAGAAACATATTGATTCAATAGTAACCGTCTTGTGGGCCGGCAGACGGCTTTCCCCGGGAGGTATTACCCTTATTGACGCTGGGCGCATGGAAAAACAAGGCAAAAACAAAGCCCCGGCTTGGGATGCAAGCCGGGGCTTTGTTTGCTTGAACGCCGGTTGCCTGGCGCGGGTGTATCAGCCTTGGCCAGCCTCTTGCTGCGCATCCACCACGGCCAGGGCCGTCATGTTGACGATGCGGCGCACGGTGGCGCTGGTGGTCAGGATGTGCACCGGGCGGGCGGCGCCCAGCAGGATGGGGCCCATGGCCACGCCGTTGCTGCCCGTCATCTTCAGCATGTTGTAGGTGACGTTGCCGGTGTCCAGGTTGGGCGTGATCAGCAGGTTGGCCGGACCGCGCAGGGTGGTGTCGGGGAAGGCCTTCATGCGGATCTTCTCGGAGAGCGCGGCGTCGGCATGCATTTCGCCGTCCACTTCCAACTGCGGCGCGCGCTCGGCGATGAGGTCGCGGGCCCGCGCCATTTTGCGCGACGAAGCCGTGACGCGACTGCCGAAGTTGGAGTGCGACAGCAGCGCGATCTTGGGCGCCACGCCGAAACGCACCATTTCCTCGGCCGCCTGGATGGTCATGTCGGCGATCTGCTCGGCGGTGGGGTCTTCGTTGACGTGGGTGTCGCAAATGAACAGCGTCTGGTTGGGCAGCATCAGCACGTTCATGGCGGCATAGGTATGCGCGCCTTCTTTCAGGCCGATGACTTCTTCGACGTACTTGAGCTGGTTGTCGTAGCGGCTGGCCACGCCGCAGAGCAGGGCGTCGGCGTCGCCGCGCTGCAGCAGCATGACGCCGATGAGCGAGTTGTGCTTGCGCACCATGGCCTTGGCGATCTCGGGGGTGATGCCCTGGCGCGCGCGCAGCTTGTAGTAGCCGCTCCAGGTTTCGTTGAAGCGCGCGTCGTCTTCGGGGTCGACGATTTCGAAGTCTTTGCCGGCTTGCATGCGCAGGCCCGCGCGCTCCAGGCGCATTTCGATGACGGCCGGGCGGCCGATCAGGATGGGGTAGGCGATTTTTTCGTCGAGGACGGTTTGCGCCGCGCGCAGCACGCGCTCGTCTTCGCCGTCGGCGTAGATGACGCGCTTGGGCGCTTGCTTGGCCTGCTTGAACAGCGGGCGCATGAGCTGGCCTGAGTGGTAGACCATACCCATCAGCTTTTGCTGATAGGCCTCGAAATCGTCGATGGGGCGGCGGGCGACGCCGGATTCCATGGCGGCCAGGGCGACGGCCGGCGCGATCTGCAGGATCAGGCGCGGGTCGAAAGGCTTGGGGATGATGTATTCGGGGCCGAAGCTGAGCTCCTGCCCGGCGTAGGCGTTGGCCACTTCGTCGTTCTGTTCGGCCTCGGCCAGCGCGGCGATGGCCTTGACGCAAGCCAGCTTCATTTCTTCATTGATGACCGTGGCGCCGACGTCGAGCGCGCCGCGGAAGATGAAGGGGAAGCACAGGACGTTGTTGACCTGGTTGGGGTAGTCGGAGCGGCCGGTGGCGATGACGCAGTCGGGGCGCGCGGCCTTGGCGACTTCGGGGCGGATTTCGGGTTCGGGGTTGGCCAGCGCCAGGATCAGCGGCTTGTCGGCCATGGACTTGACCATGTCGGCGGTGAGCACGCCGGGAGCGGAACAGCCCAGGAAGACATCGGCGTTGCGGCAGACGTCGGCCAGCGTGCGGTCGTCGGTTTTCTGCGCATAGTAGGCCTTGGTGGGCTCCATGTTGGCCTCGCGGCCTTCCCAGATGACGCCGCGCGAGTCGACCACGAAGATGTTTTCGCGCGGCATGCCCAGGCTGACGAGCAGGTTCAGGCAGGCGATGGCGGCGGCGCCGGCGCCCGAGCAGACCAGCTTGACCTTGGCGATGTCCTTGCCCACGACCTTCAGGCCGTTGAGGATGGCGGCCGACGAAATGATGGCGGTGCCGTGCTGGTCGTCATGGAAGACGGGAATCTTCATGCGCTCGCGCAGCTTCTTTTCGATGTAGAAGCATTCGGGCGCCTTGATGTCTTCGAGGTTGACGCCGCCCAGCGTGGGCTCGAGCGCGGCGATGATGTCCACCAGCTTGTCGGGGTCGTTTTCGTTGAGTTCGATGTCGAACACGTCGATGCCGGCGAATTTCTTGAACAGGCAGCCTTTGCCTTCCATGACGGGCTTGGCGGCCAGCGGGCCGATGTTGCCCAAGCCCAGCACTGCGGTGCCGTTGGTGATGACGCCCACCAGGTTGGCGCGCGAGGTGTACATGGCGGCGGCGGTCTCGCCCCCTTCGTAGATGGCCATGCTGGCGACGGCTACGCCCGGCGAATAGGCGAGCGACAGGTCGTCCTGGTTGGCCAGCGTCTTGGTCGGCGTGACGGAAATCTTGCCGGGGGTAGGCGACGCGTGGTAGTCCAGTGCCAGTTTGGAGAGATCGGCGTTGGCGTTCATGATGGAAAGACTCCTCAGTACAAGCGAAATGGCAAAAAAATCAACCCGAAATCAAGGGGGGGCGGGTACGCCGAACCCGGTTTCGTCAAGGCGCCGGACAGTGGATGGCCAGAGTCCCGAAAGCCGTAAAAGTGCTAAGTGTAATGCGAAGCTCAAAGGCTTGCTGCTTGTGCGTCGCAGCATGCATTCAAGCATGAAATTCCTGTACAAAGCTTTTTAATATAACTATTATATGAAGGTAATTGCATTGTCGAAACTGCCGGGTCGATCTCCACCGTCAACGTGGGCGCGAACTTGAGCGAGGCGGGCAATGTGGAGAAACGGCAGGTGTCAGGATTCACCCACGCTTTGGCGGTTTTTTGCGGACTCGGGCGGGCTTTCCCGTTACATGGCTTTTTTTTGTGGGTATACTTGGCGGATACGGCTTTTGTAAGGCGTACGTTGCCTTCTGCTCCGCTATCCGCTAACCGGTCTGGCCGTGTCGCGGAAGGTTGTCCTGCATCAAAACGAGTGAGACACTCGATAAGGTGAAGCGTTAATAACATGTCATCAGAAACTGAACTTCTGTCTACCTCCTATCTGTTTGGTAGCAATGCTCCCTACGTAGAAGAACTCTACGAATCCTATCTCGAAAATCCCGGCTCCATCGCCGAGCATTGGCGCGATTACTTCGACCAGCTCCAGCATCAGCCCGCCACCGACGGCCAGGAAACCACGCGCGATCAAGCGCACGCCCCCATCGTCGAATCGTTTGCGCAGCGCGCCCGTGCCAATGCGTTCATCGTGCGCGGCAGCCAGCAGCTCGACCTCAGCGTCGCCAGCAAGCAGGTCTCGGTCCAGTCCATCATCGCCGCCTACCGCTCGCTGGGCGTGCGCGTCGCCGACCTGGATCCCCTCAAGCGCCAAGAGCGCCCGGTCATCCCCGAGCTCGACCCCGCATTCTACGGCCTGACCGAAGCCGACCTCGACCAGGTCTATTCGGCCACGAACACCTACTTCACCAAAGCCGACACCATGTCCATGCGCGACATGCTCAAGGCTTTGCGTGACACCTACTGCCGCACCGTCGGCGTCGAATTCATGCACATCTCCGATCCGGCCGCCAAGCGCTGGATCCAGGAGCGCCTCGAATCCAACACCGGCGTGCCCGCCTTCACGCCCGAACGCAAGCGCCACGTGCTGCAGCAGCTTACCGAAGCCGAAGGCCTCGAACGCTACCTGCATACCAAATACGTCGGCCAGAAGCGCTTCTCGCTCGAAGGCGGCGAAAGCTTCATCGCCTCGATGGACGAACTGGTCAATCACGCCGGCGAAAGCGGCGTTCAGGAAATCGTCGTCGGCATGGCCCACCGCGGCCGCCTGAACATGCTGGTCAACATCATGGGCAAGATGCCCGCCGACCTGTTCGCCGAGTTCGAAGGCAAGTACGCGCAAAACCTCACCGACGGCGACGTCAAGTACCACAACGGCTTCTCCAGCGACATCTCCACGCGCGGCGGCCCCGTCCACCTGTCGCTGGCGTTCAACCCCTCGCACCTCGAAATCGTCAACCCCGTGGTCGAAGGCAGCGTGCGCGCCCGCCAAGACCGCCGCGGCGACGCCGACGGCAGCGAAGTGCTGCCCGTGCTGGTGCACGGCGACGCGGCCTTCGCCGGCCAGGGCGTGGTCATGGAAACCCTCAACCTGGCCCAGACGCGCGGCTACGGTACGGGCGGCACGGTGCACCTGGTCATCAACAACCAGATAGGCTTCACCACCTCCGACCCCCGCGACACGCGTTCCACGCTGTATTGCACCGACGTGGTCAAGATGATCGAAGCTCCGGTGTTCCACGTCAACGGCGACGATCCCGAAGCCGTCGTTTACGTCACGCAGCTGGCGCTGGACTACCGCCGCGAATTCCATCACGACGTGGTCGTCGACATCGTCTGCTTCCGCAAGCTGGGCCACAACGAGCAAGACACTCCCTCGCTGACCCAGCCGCTGATGTACAAGCGCATCGGCCAGCACCCCGGCACGCGCAAGCTGTACGCCGACAAGCTGGTCGCCCAGGGCGTCATCGCCGAAGGCGAACCCGACGAACTCGTCAAGGGCTACCGCCAACTGATGGAAGACGGCCGCCGCACGGTCGAACCCGTGCTCACCGACTTCAAGAACAAGTACGCCACCGACTGGAAGCCCTTCCTGAACGCCAAGTGGACGGACCAGGCCGACACCGGCGTGCCCATCGCCGAACTCACCCGCATCGGCGAGCGCATCACCACGGTGCCCGAAGGCTTTACCGTGCACCCGCTGGTCGAGCGCCTGCTGAACGACCGCCGCAAGATGGCGCGCGGCGAACAGCTTCTCGATTGGGGCATGGGCGAGCACCTGGGCTTCGCCACGCTGGTGGCTTCGGGCTACACCATCCGCATCACCGGCCAAGATTCCGGCCGCGGCACGTTCACGCACCGCCATGCCGTGCTGCACGACCAGAAGCGCGACCGCTGGAACGACGGCGCCTACATCCCCTTGCAAAACGTGTCCGACACGCAGGCGCCGTTCACCGTCATCGACTCCGTGCTGTCCGAAGAGGCGGTGCTGGGCTTCGAATACGGCTACGCCACGGCCGAGCCCAATACGCTCACCATCTGGGAAGCCCAGTTCGGCGACTTCGTCAACGGCGCCCAGGTCGTCATCGACCAGTTCATCTCGGCCGGCGAATCCAAGTGGGGCCGCCAATGCGGCCTGGTCATGATGCTGCCGCACGGCTACGAAGGCCAGGGCCCCGAGCACTCCTCGGCCCGCATCGAGCGCTTCCTGCAACTGTGCGCCGACAATAACATGCAGGTGGTTCAGCCCACCAACGCGTCGCAGATCTTCCACGTCCTGCGCCGCCAGATGATTCGTCCCTTCCGCAAGCCGCTGGTCATCTTCACGCCCAAGTCGCTGCTGCGCCACAAAGACGCCACTTCGCCGCTGCAGGATCTGGCCGATGGCCAATTCGAGCTGGTGCTGGGCGAACGCAACGCCGACATCAACCCGGATGACGTCAAGCGCGTGCTGGTGTGCTCGGGCCGCGTCTACTACGACCTGCTCAACGCCCGCAACGAAGGCCAGCGCAACGACGTCGCCATTCTGCGCGTCGAGCAGCTCTATCCGTTCGGCCACAAAGCCTTCCAGACGGAACTGCAGAAGTACCCCAACGCCAAGGAAATCATCTGGGTGCAGGACGAACCCCAGAACCAAGGCCCTTGGTTCTACATCCAGCACCATCTGTACGAGAACATGGCGGAAGGGCAGCGCCTGGGCTATGCCGGCCGCCCCGCGTCGGCGTCGCCCGCCGTCGGCTACATGGCCAAGCACCTCGAACAACAGCGCAACATGCTGGAGCAGGCTTTCGCTCCCAAGTTCAAGGGCTTCACCAAATAACGGCTGGTCAAGCAACGAATACTCATTACGGAAAACAACATGGCAATCATCGAAGTCCTCGTCCCCCAGCTTTCCGAATCCATTTCGGAAGCCACCTTGCTCAACTGGAAGAAGCAGCCGGGGCAGGCCGTGCAGGCCGACGAAATCCTCATCGAAGTTGAAACCGACAAGGTCGTGCTCGAAGTGCCGGCGCCTTCCAGCGGCGTCCTGACCGAAATCGTCAAGGCCGACGGCAGCACGGTTACCTCGGGCGAAGTTCTGGCGCGCATCGACACCGCCGCCCAGGCCAGCGAAGCACCCGCCGCCGCGCCTGCCGCCGAAGCGGCTTCCGCGCCGGCCGCGGCCCCCGCAACGGCTTCGGCCGCCGGCGTGGCGTCTCCCGCCGCCGCCAAGATCCTGGCCGAGAAGGGCGTCGATCCTTCTTCCGTCGAAGGCACCGGCCGTGGCGGCCGCGTCACCAAGGCCGATGCGTTGGGCGCACAGGCCGGCGCCGCCAAGCCCGCCGCCGCGCCCGTGGCGGCTCCCACGCTGTCGCTGGACGGCCGCCCCGAGCAGCGCGTGCCCATGAGCCGCCTGCGCGCGCGCGTGGCCGAGCGCCTGCTGCAATCCCAGCAAGAAAACGCCATCCTCACGACCTTCAACGAAGTCAGCATGAAGGCGATCATGGATCTGCGCAACGCCTACAAAGACAAGTTCGAAAAAGAACACGGCGTCAAGCTGGGCTTCACGTCCTTCTTCGTCAAGGCCGCCGTGGCCGCTCTCAAGAAGTACCCGGTCGTCAACGCTTCGGTCGACGGCAAGGACATCATCTACCACGGCTACTTCGACATCGGCATCGCCGTCGGCAGCCCGCGCGGCCTGGTAGTGCCCATTCTGCGCAATGCCGACCAGCTCTCCATCGCCGAGATCGAAAAGCAGATCGCCGACTTCGGCAATCGCGCCCGCGACGGCAAGCTGGGCCTGGAAGAACTCACCGGCGGCACGTTCTCCATCTCGAACGGCGGCGTGTTCGGTTCCATGCTGTCCACGCCCATCATCAATCCGCCGCAATCGGCCATCCTGGGCATCCACGCCACGAAAGAGCGTCCGGTCGTTGAGAACGGCCAGATCGTCATCCGCCCGATGAACTACCTGGCGCTGTCCTACGACCACCGCATCATCGACGGCCGCGAAGCCGTGCTGGCGCTGGTCGCCATGAAGGAAGCCCTGGAAGATCCTCAGCGCCTGCTGCTCGATCTGTAATCCGGCGCGCCGGTGCGGCGCTGTTGCGATGCCGCTTAGACACTTTTAGCGCGCGCAAGCCCGTTCAGGCGCCGCACCGGGCCGCTGCTCATATCATTCCATTCGCAATCAAACGAGTACGCGAAGGCGAAGCGCAGACAGTACAAATCGTACGGCAAGCGAAGCCGACGAAGTAATCGTGTAATTGCGGAATGGAAGTGGGGGTAGCGGCCTTTCATTTGAAATTTGAACACAGGCGGGTGTCCTCGGGCAGTCGCGGTTTTGCGAGTACAAAGTCATGGCTAAACAATTCGACGTAGTGGTTATCGGCGCCGGCCCCGGCGGTTACGTGGCGGCTATCCGCGCGGCTCAACTGGGCTTCTCGGTGGCGTGCATCGACGCATGGTCCAATGCCGAAGGCAAGCCCGCCCCCGGCGGCACCTGCACCAACGTGGGCTGCATTCCCTCCAAGGCGCTGCTGCAGTCGTCCGAGCACTACGAGCAAGCCCAGCACCACTTCGCCGAGCACGGCATCGAAGTCAAGGGCCTGGGCCTGAAGCTCGACACCCTGGTCGGCCGCAAAGACAACGTCGTCAAGCAGAACAACGACGGCATTCTATACCTGTTCAAGAAGAACAAGATCTCCTTCTTCCACGGCACGGGCGCGTTCAACGCCAAAGTAGACGGCGGCTGGTCCATCGTGGTTACCGGCTCCACCGAAGAAGAACTGGTGGCCAAGCACGTCATCGTCGCCACGGGCTCCTCGCCGCGCGAACTGCCCGGCCTGCCTTTCGACGAAAAACGCGTGCTCTCCAACGCCGGCGCACTCAGCCTGGGCGCCGTGCCCAAGAAGCTGGGCGTCATCGGCGCGGGCGTCATCGGCCTGGAGCTGGGCAGCGTGTGGCGCCGCCTGGGCGCCGAGGTCACCGTGCTCGAAGCCATGCCCGAGTTCCTGGCCGTGGCCGACCAGCAGGTCGCCAAGGAAGCCCTGAAGGCCTTCAACAAGCAAGGCCTGGCCATCCATACCGGCGTCAAGATCGGCGAAGTCAAGGCCACGTCGCGTTCGGTCACCGTACCGTACACCGACGCCAGCGGCGCCGAGCAATCGCTGTCCGTCGACCACCTCATCGTGTCCATCGGCCGCGTGCCGCACACCGTGGGCCTGGGCGCCGAGAAAGTCGGCCTCAAGTTGGACGAGCGCGGCTTCATCGCCATCGACGACGACTGCCGCACCAACCTGCCCAACGTCTGGGCGGTGGGCGACGTCGTGCGCGGTCCCATGCTGGCGCACAAGGCCGAGGAAGAAGGCGTCGCCGTGGCCGAGCGCATCGCCGGCCAGCACGGCCACGTCAACTACGGCGCCATCCCCAGCGTCATCTACACCTCGCCCGAGATCGCCTGGGTGGGCCGCAACGAGCAACAGCTCAAGACGGACGGCGTCGAGTACAAGTCCGGCAGCTTCCCCTTCCTGGCCAACGGCCGCGCGCGCGCGCTGGGCGACACCACCGGCTTCGTCAAGGTGTTGGCCGACGCCAAGACCGATGAAGTCCTGGGCGTGCACATCGTGGGCCCGCTGGCTTCCGAACTGATCGCCGAAGCCGTCACCATCATGGAGTTCCGTGGCGCGGCCGAAGACATCGCCCGCATCTGCCACGCGCACCCCACGCTGTCCGAGTCCATGAAGGAAGCCGCCCTGGCGGTGGACAAGCGCACGCTGAACTTCTGATCGGCGTTGGGCTTCGCTGTGCGCTCAGCCCAACCTACGCATGAACCGCGTAGGTTAAGCTGCGGCGTGTAGGTTGGGCTGGGCATCGCGATGCCCAACAATGCTGCGATGTTCAGCCCGCCGCGGAACGAAAAAGGGGCCATGGCCCCTTTTTCCATTAATAAGCAATGAAATGAACGTACGCGAATACTACCTGCAGTCCCTGGCCGAAAAAGGCTACCATGCCGATGCGGCCCAGATGAAGGCCATAGACCGGCTGCAGGTGTTCTATGACGACTGGGTCATTTACAAGCAGGCGCGTTCGTCACCCCTGCGCAAGCTGTTCAAGCGCCCGGCGATTCCGCGCGGCGTCTATATGTGGGGCGGGGTAGGGCGCGGCAAGAGCTTTCTGATGGACGCCTTCTATCAGACCGTGCCGCTCAAGCGCAAGGCGCGCCTGCATTTTCATGAGTTCATGCAAGGCGTGCACCGCGAACTGGAACAGGTGAAGGGCCAGTCCGACCCGCTTGATGCCGTCGCACTCAAGGTGGCCAAACGCTATCGCCTGATCTGCTTCGACGAATTCCACGTATCCGACATCGCCGACGCGATGATTCTGTACCGGCTGCTGCTCAAGCTGTTCGAGCACGGCGTTTCGTTCGTGATGACGTCCAACTACGAACCCTCCGCGCTATACCCCGACGGCCTGCACCGCGACCGCATCCTGCCCGCGATCAAGCTGATCAAGGATCGCATGGACGTCATGAACGTGGACACCGGCGTCGACTACCGCCGCCGCACGCTGGAGCAGGTGCGCATGTACCTGACGCCGCTCAACGAGCAGACGCGCCAGGAACTGCGGGGCGCCTTCGACCATCTGGCCGACGGCGCCCCGCGCGAGCCGGTGCTTACCGTGCAGAACCGCGAACTGCGCGCCGTGGCGCTCAGCGGCAGCGTCGTGTGGTTCGATTTCGACACCCTGTGCGGCGGCCCGCGCTCGCAGAACGACTACCTCGAACTGGCCGGCCGCTTCCACACGGTGATTCTCTCGGACGTGCCGCGCATGAAAGCCAGCCAGTCCTCCGAGGCGCGCCGCTTCACCTGGCTGATAGACGTGTTCTACGACCACAAGGTCAAGCTGATCATATCGGCCGAATGCGAGGCCGAAGAACTCTACACCGAAGGCCGGATGTCCAACGAATTCCACCGCACCGTCTCGCGCATACTGGAAATGCAGTCCAAGGAATACCTGGAAGCCGAAAGGCGGCAGGCGGCGGTGCTGTAAAGTAAACGCAGCGCCCTGCACGCCCACCGCTTTTGCGTTATCTTTGCAGCTTCACTTCGCAGCACCACGACACCTTTTCCAGCATCATGACCATTCGCGTACTGACCGGCATCACCACGTCCGGAACCCCCCATCTTGGCAATTATGCCGGGGCCATACGGCCTTCCATCCAGGCCAGCCGGCAGCCCGATGCCGACGCTTTTTTCTTCATGGCCGACTATCACGCCCTGATCAAGTGCGACGATCCGGTGCGTGTGGCGCGTTCGCGGCTGGAAATCGCCGCGACCTGGATTGCGGCGGGGCTGGATACCGACAAAGTTACCTTCTACCGGCAGTCCGACATTCCCGAAATCCCCGAATTGTGCTGGATGCTCAATTGCGTGACGGGCAAGGGCTTGATGAACCGCGCGCATGCCTATAAGGCCGCAGTGGACCAGAACACCGAAAAAGGCGTGGAGCCCGACGACGGCGTCACCATGGGCTTGTTCTCGTACCCGGTGCTGATGGCGGCCGACATTTTGATGTTCAACGCGCACAAGGTGCCGGTGGGGCGCGACCAGGTGCAGCATCTGGAGATGACGCGCGACATCGCCCAGCGCTTCAATCACTTGTACGGCGACGAGTTCTTCACCTTGCCCGAAGTGCAGCTGGACGACGAGGTGGCGGTGCTGCCGGGCCTGGACGGGCGCAAGATGTCCAAGAGCTACGACAACACCATTCCCTTGTTCGAGGGCGGCGCGGCGGCGACCAAGGCGGCCGTCATGCGCATCGTCACCGATTCGCGCCAGCCGGGCGAGCCCAAGGACGCCGAGAGCTCCCACCTTTACACGCTGTACCGCGCCTTCGCCACGCCCGCGCAAAGCCAGGCGTTCAAGCAGGCCTTGGAACAGGGTATGGGCTGGGGCCAGGCCAAGCAGGAGCTGCTCGACCGCATCGAGGCTGAACTCGGCCCCATGCGCGACACTTACGTCGACCTGATGGCGCATCCCGAGCGTATCGAAGAGATTCTGCAGGCGGGCGCGCAAAAGGCGCGGCGTATCGCGATGCCGTTCATGCAGCGCTTGCGCGAGGCCGTGGGCCTGCGCTTCGTGCCTGCCTCGGTTGCGGGCAAGCAAAAGAAGGCGGGCAAGTCTGCAGACGATGCCGCCAAGCCCAAGTTCGTCAGCTTCCGCGACGAGGACGGCCGCTTCCGCTTCCGTCTGGCGGCGGCCAATGGCGAATCGTTGCTGGTGTCCACGGCTTTCGAAGACCCGCGCGAATCGGGCCAGTTGCAGAAGGCTTTGGCGGCGGGCTCGGGTCAGGTGCGCGAGGCCAAGGTCTACGTCGATGACAGGCACGTGGCCGATGCGCAGGTAGAGGATGACCGTGTGCGCGAGGCGCTGCAGGCTTTGTCGTAGCGAAGCCCAACGTTAGCGCTGATTGAGGGGCAGTTCTTGGATCTGGGGGCGGTTCTTAAGCCGCGCCATCGAGAAGCGGGTAGTGCCTCCGGCGGCCAGTCGCTCGGCTCGGGCGCTCCAGCATGCGCCCTCGGCCCGCTGCGCGGGCTGCCCTCGTTCCAATGTCCGCCGGAGGCACTACCCGCTTCTCGATGGCGCTACTGCCATGAGGATTTAGAGACGCCCCCTGCTTAGCGCATTTTTGTTTTAAGTGCTTACACGTTTCTCAACACTGAGGCCGAGAGCCGGTGCGGGCGCTGTGCACCCAGGCGGCCGTTGGAGGGCGCCGCGTGCTACCGAAGGCAGTGCGGGGGCAGTCGGCGGAAGCTGCTTGAGCACCGAAGCGCGTAGCGCTGAGGGCGAGTTCTTCCGCCGCCCGCACGTACGAGGTAGACGCGGGAAGCCCCGCGCAGCGGGGCCGCCCGACCGGCCGCCTGGGTGCACAGCGCCCGCACCGGCTCTCGTCCGGCTCAAGAACACAAACCGGTCCCATCAGGTTTAAAGCACTAAAGCAAAATGCCCTAGTGCAGACGTCGCTACTTCTTCAGCTTCGCAAACGCCGCCGCCATGGCGCCCAGGCCTGCCGGTTCGGCTTGCTGGCGCTGCGCGCCTTGGCGGCCACCGCCGGCTTTGCCCGCATTATTACGACCCGCCGGGCGCGCGCCGCCTTCCGCCGAGCGCCGCTGGGGGAGGGTGTCGTCGTCCAGGCGCATGGTCAGGCTGATGCGTTTGCGGTCGACGTCCACCTCCTGCACCTTGACCTTCACGGTCTGGCCCACGCGCACGACGTCGCGCGGGTCTTCGACGAACTTGCTGGACAGCGCCGAAATATGCACCAGGCCGTCCTGGTGCACGCCGATGTCGACGAAGGCGCCGAAGTTGGCGACGTTGGTGACCACGCCTTCCAGAATCATGCCCACTTGCAGGTCTTTGATGTCGTTGACGCCTTCCTGGAATTGCGCCGTCTTGAACTCGGGGCGCGGGTCGCGGCCCGGTTTTTCGAGTTCGGCGAAGATGTCCTTGACGGTGGGCACGCCGAAGCGTTCGTCGGTGAACTCGGCCGGCGACAGGCCTTTCAGGCTGTCAGGACGGCCGATGACTTCCTGCACGCCCGCGCCTATTTTCTTCAGGATGCGCTCGACGACGGGATAGGCTTCGGGGTGGACGGCCGAGGCGTCCAGCGGGTTGTCGCCGTTGGGCACACGCAGAAAGCCGGCTGCCTGTTCAAAGGTTTTTTCACCAAAGCGCGAAACTTCCATCAGCGCCTTGCGGTTGGGGAAGGCGCCGTGCTGGTCGCGCCACGAGACGATGTTGCGCGCCAGCGTGGCGTTCAGGCCCGAGACGCGGCTGAGCAGCGCCACCGAGGCGGTGTTCAGGTCGACGCCGACGGCGTTCACGCAGTCTTCGACGACGGCGTCCAGCGAGCGAGCCAGCTCGCGCTGGTTGACGTCGTGCTGGTACTGGCCCACGCCTATGGCCTTGGGTTCGATCTTGACCAGTTCGGCCAGCGGGTCTTGCAGGCGGCGCGCGATGGAGACCGCGCCGCGCAGGCTGACGTCCAGGTCGGGGAATTCCTGCGCCGCCAGCTCGGAAGCCGAATACACCGACGCGCCGGCCTCGGAGACCACGACCTTGGTCAGCGGCAGTTGCGGGAAGGCCTTCATCATGTCGGCCGCCAGCTTCTCGGTTTCGCGCGAAGCCGTGCCGTTGCCGATGGCCAGCAGCGACACCTTGTGCCTGGTCGCCAGCGCGGCCAGCGTGCGCACCGAGCCTTCGTAGTCGCGCCGGGGTTCGAAGGGGTAGATGGTGGCGGTGTCCAGCAGCTTGCCGGTGGTGTCGATGACGGCCACCTTGACGCCCGTGCGGATGCCGGGGTCCAAGCCCATGACGGCCTTGTGGCCGGCCGGGGCCGCCAGCATCAGATCTTTCAGGTTGGCGGCGAACACGCGGATAGCTTCGGCCTCGGCGTCCTCGCGCAGCTTGCCCAGCAGCTCGGTTTCGAAAGCCGTCAGCAGCTTGACGCGCCACGTCCAGCGGCACACTTCGGCCAGCCAGCGGCTGCGCGCGCCGGCGGTGGCGGCGAAGTCGGCGTCCACGCCGAGCTTGCGCGCCACGCGTTCGACGCAGGGGTGGGGCTGCAAGGCTTCGCGTTCTTCGTCCAGGCCGATGCGCAAGTCGAGCACGCCTTGCTGGCGTCCGCGCAGCAGCGCCAGGATGCGGTGCGAGGGCAGGGTGCGCAGGGTTTCGCTGAAGTCGAACCAGTCGCGGAAGTTCGCGCCTTCGGTTTCCTTGCCGTCGACCACCTTGGCGTACAGCAGGCCTTGCTTCCATAGGAAGTCGCGCAGGTCGGCCAGCAGGTCGGCGTCTTCGGCATAGCGCTCGGCCAGAATGTCGCGCGCGCCGTCCAGCGCGGCCTTGACGTCGGCGATGTTGGCTTCGGGGTTCAGATAGCCTTGCGCCAGTTCGTTCGGGTCGGCCGATTTATCGGCCAGGATGGCGTCGGCCAGCGGCTCCAGGCCGGCTTCGCGGGCGATCTGGGCGCGTGTGCGGCGCTTGGGTTTGTACGGGGCGTACAAGTCTTCCAGGCGCTGCTTGCTGTCGGCCTGCTGAAGCTGGGCCGCCAATTCGGGCGTCAGCTTGCCTTGCTGGTCGATGGAAACCAGAATGGCGTGGCGGCGCGATTCCAGCTCGCGCACGTACAGCAGGCGCACTTCCAGATTGCGCAGCACGGTGTCGTCCAGCCCGCCGGTCACCTCTTTGCGGTAACGGGCGATGAAGGGCACGGTGGCGCCGCCGTCCAGCAGTTCGACGGCCGCGGCCACCTGCGCGGGCCGCGCGCCCAGTTCGGAAGCCAGTTGTTGGATGATGCGTACCGGGTCTTCTGCTTGGATGAGAGGGTTGGCGCTTGCGGTGTCGGCCTGAGTCGTCATGGTTCTGCGTGTGGAAACAATATAAGCGGGGCATTTTGCCACATTGCGGTGGAGTCCATCCGTTTCGGACGGTTATCATTCGGTACTATCAATCAATATTCGTAAACGAGGCGGCGTCAGGTGCGGCAAGAGCTGGCAGAAGTGTTTTCCGAGCAGGGGCCGCTGGCCCGCGTGGTGGCCGATTACCGTCCGCGTTCGGCGCAGGCCGAACTGGCCGATGCGGTGCGCCAGGCCTTGCGCTCGCACGGCACGCTGGTGGCCGAGGCCGGCACCGGCACGGGCAAGACCTGGGCCTATCTGGTGCCGGCGCTGCTGGGCCAGGGCAAGGCGCTGGTGTCCACCGGCACGCGCACGCTGCAAGACCAGCTTTATTGGCGCGACCTGCCGCGCCTGCGCGAGGCGCTGGCGCTGCCCGTCAGCGTCGCGCTGCTGAAAGGGCGCGGCAATTACGTCTGCCATTACCACCTCGAACGCCTGCAGGAAGACGAGCGCGCCCTGAAGTCGCGCGACGAAATGGCCCAGCTGCGCCAGATCAACCGCTTCGCCCAGCAGTCCAAGTCGGGCGACAAGGCCGAGCTGGCCGCCGTGCCCGAAGACGCCGACATCTGGCATCGGGTAACGTCCACGCGCGAAAACTGCCTGGGCCAGGATTGCCCCCGCGTCAAGGATTGCTTCGTGCTCAAGGCGCGCCGCCAGGCGCAGGACGCCGACCTCGTCGTCGTCAATCATGCCTTGTTCATGGCCGATCTGGCCTTGCGCGAAGAAGGCGTCACCGACTTGCTGCCGGCCACCAGCCTGGTGGTGTTCGACGAGGCGCATCAATTGCCCGCGGTGGCCACGCGCTTTCTGGGCAACAGCCTATCCACGCACCAGTTGCTGGACGCCTCGCGCCAGATCGAAGCCGCGGGCCTGGCCCATGCGCGCGGCCTGGCCGATTGGCCGCAGGCCGGCAAGGGCATAGAGACCGCCGCGCGCGCCTTGCGCTTGTCCGTCGCCACCCTGGAGAACATACCGGGTCGGCGCGCCACGCTGGCGACCTTGCCCGAGCGCGGCGCTTTCGACGAGGCCGTCGAGAGCCTGGCGGCCAGCCTGGAGCAGGCCGTCGAGCATCTCACCGAGGTGCAGGACAAGCACCCCGACCTGGCGGCGGCGCTGGCGCAATGCAAGACGTGCCTGCAAACGCTGGAGCGCTGGCGGCGCGACACCCCGGCGGCGCGCCAGACGGCCCAGGGCTGGGTGCAATGGGTGGAGCTGCTGACCCACGCCGTGCGCCTGCACAGCGCGCCGCTATCGGTGGCCGGGCTGTTCTCGCAGCATCGCCAAGAGGGCCAGGCGTGGGTGCTCACTTCCGCCACCTTGTCGGTCAACGGCGATTTTCAACATTTTCTGCATCAGTTGGGCCTGGAAGACGCCCAGACGGCGCGCTGGGAGTCGCCCTTCGATTATCCCGCTCAGGGCCTGCTGTTCGTGCCCGACAAACTGCCGCTGCCGAATCATCCGCGTTTCTACGAAGCCTTCGTCGACACGCTGCTGCCGCTGGCGGCCGGCACCGACGGGGGCGTGCTGGTCTTGTGCACTACCTTGCGTGCCGTCGAAAAAGTTGCGCAACTGCTGCAAGAGGGCCTGAAAAAACAGGGCGATCAGCGCACCGTGCTGCAGCAGGGCACGGCCGCGCGCAGCGCCTTGCTCGAACAGTTCCGCACCCAGCGCGGCACCGTGCTGGTGGGCAGCGCCAGTTTCTGGGAAGGCATAGACGTGCCGGGCGAAGCCCTGACGCTGGTGGCGATAGACAAGCTGCCGTTCGCGCCGCCCGACGACCCCGTGCTCGAGGCGCGTCTGGAAGCCTGCCGGCGCGAGGGCGGCAATCCGTTCATGGATTATCAGGTGCCGGAAGCCGCGATCGCGCTCAAGCAGGGCGCGGGGCGTTTGATCCGCACGGAAACCGACTGGGGCGTCTTGATGGTGGGCGACACGCGCCTGGTCGAGAAACCCTACGGGCGCGTGTTGTGGCGAGGCCTGCCGCCGTTCTCACGGACACGGCATCTGGATCAGGCCCTGGACTTCATGCAAGGGCACCGCGCGGACGCTGATTGAAATTAGAACCAGTAGATGGGGTTCCACCAACTGCCCGGGTTCTCTTGCAGGCCCTGGGCGTAGTACTTGCTGTCGGGGAAGTTCTGGTCGAGCACGCGTTTGGTGTCGTCGCGCAGTGCGGGCATGTTGAGCTGGTCGTAGGACAAATACATGATGTACAGCGCTTTCTCGACGATGGGCACGCCCTGGAAGTCGGTCAGCACGGTTTGCGCGCGGTTGACCGCGGCCACGTACGCCTTGCGCTCGTAATAGTATTGCGCCACGTTCACTTCGTGCTTGGCCAGGGTTTCGACCAGCCAAGCGGCGCGCTTCTTGGCGTCTTCGGTATAGCGGCTGTTGGGATAGCGCTCGATCAGGTCGGTGAAGGCCTGGTACGACTCGCGCAGGCCTTTCGGGTCGCGCTCGCTGGGGTCTTGCTGGGTGATGCTGGAGAACATCGCGCTGGGCGGCGTGAAGGTGATGAGGCCCTTCAGGTACAGCATGTAGTCGGTGCCCGCGTGGTTGGGGTATTGCTGCTGGAAGCGGTCGATGGCGGCCAGCGCCTGTTCGGGCTGCTCGTCCTTCCAATTGACGTAGGCTAGATCCATCAGGGCCTGCTGGGCGTAGCCGCCGAACGGAAAGCGCGCCTCGACGGCTTCGAGGTTGGTACGGGCCGCCGTCCAGTTGCGGTCCGTCATCTCGGTGCGTGCGGTGCGGTAGAGACGATCGGCGCTCCAGCCGGCGGTGGGATCGTCGGTGCCCTTGGTGCTGCAGGCGGACACGATCACGGCGGCGGACAACACGGCCAGTACGCGCGCAACGCGCAGCATGCGCGTGGAGACGAAGGAGAAAGCGGGATGATCGGTCACGTAAATTACCCTTGGTGTTAGCATTGCACCGAAGATTATATGATTTGTCGCCATGCTTGACACGAATACCGAAGAAGAAAGCGCCGACCTCGGCGTAGCCCCGCTGAATTTCGAGCTGCCCATGGACAGTTTGCCCGAGCGCCTGGACAAGGTTTTGGCGCGTCTGGTGCCCGAACATTCACGCAGCCGCCTGCAAGCATGGATAGAATCCGGGCACGTGTTCGTCAACGGCCAGCCGGCGCGCGTGCGCCAGCCGGTGGGGCCGGGCGACCGCTTGCTGGTGGTTCCCCAGCCCGGGCCTGCGCAGCAGGCCTACCGGCCCGAGGCCATTCCCTTGGACGTCGTCGCGCAAAGCGCCGACTGGATAGTGCTCAACAAACCGGCCGGGCTCGTCACGCATCCGGGCGCGGGCAATTGGGGCGGCACCTTGCTCAACGGCCTGCTGCATCATTTTCCCGAACTCGAACGCGTGCCCAGGGCCGGCATCGTGCACAGGCTGGACAAAGACACCTCCGGCCTGCTGGTGGTGGCGCGCAACGAAGCTGCCCAGACGGCGCTGGTCAGGCAATTGCAGGCGCGTTCGGTCAAGCGCGAATACCTGGCGCTGGCGCACGGGCAGGTACCGGCCGAAGGCACGATGGACAGCCCCATCGGGCGCGACCCGCGCGTGCCGGTGCGCATGGCGGTTTCCCGGCCCATCGCGCCCAAGCCGGCCGTCACGCATTACCAGCGCCTGCGCATCGGCCAAGCCGGCCAGGCTTGGGTTTCCGAAGTCTGCTGCCGGCTGGAAACCGGCCGCACGCATCAGATACGCGTGCACATGCAGGCGCTGGGCCATCCTTTGCTGGGCGACGAGCTATACGGCGGCCGCCCGCTTGCCGGCGCGGCGCGCCAGATGCTGCATGCCCGGCGCCTGGCGTTCGACGACGCGGCCTCCGGAGAGCGGGTCGAGTTCCAGGCCGAGCCGCCCGCGGACTTCGCCGCGGTAAGCCAGGAGATCGCATGGACGGATTCGGACACTTGCCCTTCGACGTAATCGAAGGCCCGGCGTGGCGCGGCGTGCGCTACTTTTGCACGACGCGGCACGGGGGCGTCAGCCTGCCTCCATACGACAGCTTGAACCTGGGTTTGCACGTCGGCGACGATGAAGCCGCCGTGCTTGAAAACCGCGCGCGGCTGGCCCGCGCCTTGCCCGGCCCGCCGGTCTGGGTGGAGCAGGTGCACGGTGTCGACGTGTTCGAAGCCGATACCGGCCGGGACGCGCAAGGCGTGCGGGCCGACGCCATACTGACGGCCCGTCCCGGGCAAGCGCTGGCCATCATGACCGCCGATTGCCTGCCCGTGGTAATGGGCGACACCGAAGGCCGCGCGCTGGCGGTGGCGCATGCGGGCTGGCGCGGCTTGGCGGCCGGTGTGCTGGAGCAGACGTTTGCGCGCCTGCGCAAGCGCTTGCCGGGTTCGGCCGTGGTCTGGCGGGCCTGGATAGGCCCGGGTATAGGCGTCGAACATTTCGAAGTGGGCGAGTCCGTGCGCCAGGCTTTCGCCCAAGACGACGCCTCGGCGGCATGCTGTTTTCATCCCGGACGCGAGGCCGGCAAATGGTCGGCGGACTTACCGGAGCTGGCCCGGCGCCGTTTGGAACACATGGGTGTCACAGAGGTCTGGCAAAGTCGCTTGTGCACCCATGCCAGGGCGGATCTGTTTTTTTCCCATCGCCGGCGGCAGCCCTGCGGACGCATGGCGACGCTTGCATGGCTGCAAGTTGACGCAGCGCAAGCCCTACCGACTTACCCTGATTGACAGTCATTGCGCGACGCGACACCATTGCCTCCAAGGCTTTTTACGTTTAGGTAGCAAAAAATGAGCGCCCCGCAAGCAACTGAATGGCCCATGCCCGTTGGAATTTCCCCCGAGGCATTGGCAGAGATCCAAAAGCAATTTTCACGGGGCTGGCAGCAAGTGCTGGAAGCCGCGCACGACGGTTCTTTGTCCAGCCCCCCCGATCGGCGTTTTCGCGCCGAAGCCTGGTCCGCGAACCAGGGCTCCATGCTGATGGCGCATGCCTACATGCTTTCCGCCCAGGCCATGCAAGGCATGGTCGAAGCCGCACAGGTACCCGATGCCATGCGCGAGCGCCTGCGCTTCGGGGTGCAGCAATGGCTGGACGCCTGGGCGCCCAGCAACTTCCTGGCCACCAATCCCGATGCCCTGCAAAAGCTCGTCGAAACCAAGGGCAAGTCCCTGCTCGACGGCCTGAACAACTTTCTGCTCGACATGCAGAAAGGCCGCATGTCGCAAACGGATGAGTCCGTCTTCGAGGTCGGCCGCAATCTGGCGACCACGCCGGGGCAGGTCATCTATCAGAACCATCTGATGCAGATCATCCAGTACGAGCCGCAGGCGCCCACCGTGCACCAGCTGCCGTTGCTGGTGGTGCCGCCTTGCATCAACAAGTACTACATTCTCGATCTGCAGCCCGAGAACTCCTTCGTGCGCTATGCGCTCGAATCGGGCTTCCGGGTCTTCCTGGTGTCGTGGCGCAATCCCTTGCCCACCGATACCGACGGCATCCAGACGGCCGGCTGGGCCGACTATCTCAAGGAAGGCGTGCTGCAAGCCATAGACGTGGTGCAAGACGTCACGCGCCAGCCCAAGATCAACGCACTGGGCTTTTGCGTGGGCGGCACGCTGCTGTCCAGCGCGCTGGCGCTGGCCCGCGCCCAGGGCAACGAACCCGTCGCCAGCCTCACGCTGCTGACCACGCTGCTCGACTTCAAAGAGCCTGGCATACTCGATGTCTTCATCGACGAACTGCACGTGCAGACGCGCGAACGCCAGATGGGGCAGGGCGGCCTGATGACGGCGCGCGAACTGGCCACCACTTTTTCTTTCCTGCGCCCCAACGAACTGGTCTGGAACTACGTCGTCAGCAACTATCTCAAGGGAGAATCGCCGCCGCCGTTCGACCTGCTGTACTGGAACAGCGACGGCACCAACCTGCCCGGCCCGTTCTTCGCCTGGTACTTGCGCCAGGCCTACCTCGAAAACAATCTCAAGCAACCGGGCCGCATCGAGATCGACGGCTACCGGCTCAGCTTCGACTCTCTCGACATGCCTGCCTATGTCTACGGCTCGCGTGAAGACCACATCGTGCCTTGGCATGCCGCCTATGCCAGCACGGCTTTGCTCAAGGGCCAGCAGCGTTTCGTGCTGGGCGCTTCGGGGCACATCGCCGGCGTGATCAATCCGCCCAAGGCCGGCCGCCGCTCGTACTGGGCGCACGATACCGTTTCTTATGGGTGCAACGAAATCCCGGGCGATCCCGAACAATGGCTGAGCCAGGCGCAAGAACATCGGGGCAGCTGGTGGCCCGATTGGGCCGAGTGGCTGGCCAGCCACTCGGGGCCGCGCCGCAAGGCCGTCAAAACCTGCGGCAATTCCACTTATTCGCCGATCGAGCCCGCACCGGGCAGTTACGTCAAGGTGCGAGCCGTATAAAACAGAACACCGCAGCGTAGGTTTTACCGCCACGCCGTGCCCAGCATGAATGCCTTCCGGGGCGGGCAAGCCGAACATGGCATGGAGGTGTTTTGCGCCAGCCGGGCTACAAGCCTTGCAGGGCGCCAGTTTGGTCAGGCAGCATCCGCAGCATGATCCATCTAGGAGACAGTCATGAGCAGTAAAGTCGCATATGTAACAGGGGGGATGGGCGGCATCGGCACCGCCATCTGCCGCCGATTGGCAAAAGAGGGTTTCACGGTTGTGGCCGGCTGCGGGCCTAGCCGTGATTACAAGCAATGGCTGGACGAGCAGGCCAAGGACGGCTATGCGTTCCACGCGTCGGTGGGCAATGTTTCCGATTGGCGCTCTACCCAAGAGGCCTTCGAAAAAGTCAAAGCCGACCTGGGCCCCGTAGCGGTGCTGGTCAACAACGCGGGCATCACGCGCGACGGCTTGTTCCGCAAGATGTCGCTGGACGACTGGAGTGCCGTCATCGACACCAACCTCAACAGCTTGTTCAACGTGACCAAGCAGGTCATCGAAGACATGGTTGAAAACCAATGGGGGCGTATCGTCAACATCAGTTCAGTCAACGGCCAGAAAGGGCAGTTCGGCCAAACCAACTACTCCACCGCCAAGGCGGGCATTCACGGCTTTACCATGGCACTGGCCCAAGAGGTCGCCAGCAAGGGTGTTACTGTCAATACAATCTCTCCGGGTTATATTGGCACTGACATGGTGCGTGCCATGCGTCCCGAAGTGCTGGAAAAAATCGTTGCGACCATTCCCGTGCGCCGCCTGGGCACGCCAGAGGAAATCGCCGCCATGGCCGCCTGGCTGGCGTCGGACGACGCGGGCTTTGCCACTGGCGCCGACTTCTCGCTCAACGGCGGCCTGCATATGGGCTAAGGGGTGCCGACAAACGGGCCGCCCGTCTGCACGCAAGGCAGGGGCGGCCTTTTTTGCCAGCGGGCCGCCCCAAGGCAAAAAGTGCCTCTTGGCGCAGTTTTCGAACCCTGGATTTTGACGAATTATGACCCAATCTCAGAACCGCGACGAACCCGTACGTCTTATCAAGAAGTACCCCAATCGGCGGCTGTACGATACCCGTACCAGCGCCTACATCACCTTGGCCGACATCAAGCAGTTGGTGCTCGACAGCGAGGATTTCGAAGTCGTGGACGCCAAGTCGGGCGAAAACCTGACGCGCAGCATCTTGCTGCAGATCATTCTCGAAGAAGAAAGCGGCGGCATGCCCATCTTTTCGCCGCTGGCGCTGCGCCAGATCATCCGCTTCTACGGGCACTCCATGCAGGGGGTGATGGGCTCGTTCCTCGACAAGAACATCCAGGCCTTCATGGAGATCCAGGATCGCTTCGCCGAACAGTCCAAGGGCTTGTACGGCAACCAGTTCGGCCCCGAGGTGTGGGCGCAGTTCATGTCCGTGCAGACCCCCATGCTGCAAAACATGATGAACAACTACATCGACCAAAGCAAAAACCTGTTCGTGCAGATGCAAGACCAGATGCAAGACCAGACACGGTCGATGTTCTCGGTTTTTCCGTTTACCCAGCCCCCCGGCAACGATAAAAAATAAAGCGGGGGCGGGCGGCGCCGGCCTGGCATGGGGTAACTCAGGCGCCGGTGTCGTTTTGGCGAAAAGGGCTGTGCGCGCCGAGCACGCCCATGTAGTGCTCGATGGCCGTCGTTTCTTTTTCGAGAAAATCCTGGATGGCGCGGGCGTAGCCGGGATGAGCGATCCAATGGGCGGAATGAGTGCGCACCGGCAGCATGCCGCGCGACAGCTTGTGTTCGCCCTGGGCGCCGCCCTCGAAGCGTTGCAGGCCGCAGGCGATGCAGTAGGCGATGGCCTGCACGTAGCAGGTTTCGAAATG
Source organism: uncultured Burkholderiaceae bacterium (assembly GCA_934525625.1). Taxonomy (GTDB): domain Bacteria; phylum Pseudomonadota; class Gammaproteobacteria; order Burkholderiales; family Burkholderiaceae_B; genus Mesopusillimonas. The sequence goes on along the minus strand of CAKSZL010000004.1, from coordinate 194,117 downwards.
CAGGCCGGGCACGAACTCCGTGCTGCCCCAATAGCGGCCGTACAGCGCGTCGCCGTCGCGCAGGCTAAGCGCACAGGCGATGGGCTGTCCGTCGCGCAAGGCCTGGACGATGAACAGCGAGGCCGGCATGTCGCGGCGCAGGCGCTGGAAGAAATCCGGGTTCAGATACGGCCGCCGGCCGCGTACCAGATAGGTATCGACGTAGCAGCGGTAAAAGAAAGCCAGGGCTTCTTCGTCGATGTCTTCGCCCTCCAGCCAACGAAAGCCGACGCCCGCCTGGGCGACTTTCCTGCTGTCCTGGCGCAGCTTCTTGCGCGTTTTCTGGTTCAGCCGCCCCAGGAAATCGTCGAAATCGCGGTAGCCCTGGTTGTGCCAGTGAAACTGTATGTCTTCGCGCATCATGAAGCCGGCTTCACTCAACGCGAGCCGGTCGGTTTCCGCGGGAAACAGCACGTGCAGGGAAGACAGTTCCTGCTGGCGCGCCAGTTGCGCGGCCTGGGTGGCCAGCAATACGCGGTCTTCATGCGTGTTCGCCAGCAGCCTGGGGCCGGGAATGGGCGAAAACGGAATCGCGCACAGCAGCTTGGGGTAATAGGGCAGGCCGTGGCGTTCGAAAGCGTGCGCCCAGGCGTGATCGAAGACGTATTCGCCTTGCGAGTGCGTCTTCAGGTACATGGGCATGATGCCGGCCAATCGCCCATCGCGGCGCAGCAGCAGATGCCTGCCATGCCAGCCCGTGGCCGGGCTGGCGCAGCCGCTGGCCTGCATGGCCAGCAGAAAGGCGTGTTGCGTGAATGGTTGGCCGCCGGCAAGGCTTTGCCATGCCTGGGCGGGTATGCCGCCCAGGTCGTCGGTCAGCTCGAATGCGATGGACACTATGCGGTGCGTTCTATCCAGTCGGCGAAGGCGTCGGCGAACGTCTTCAGGAAGGCCAGGGTATCGGCGTTATTGACCTTGCCGTGTTCGTCCAGGACTTCGTTCGCCTTGCCCACATAGGCTTCGGGCTGCTGCATGACCGGCATGTTCAGGAATACCATCGGCTGGCGCAGGTGGTGATTGGCGCCGAAACCGCCGATGGCGCCGGGCGAGACGCTGACGATGGCGGCGGGCTTGTTGTTCCAGACGCTTTTGCCGTAGGGGCGCGAACCCACGTCCAGCGCGTTCTTGATCGCAGCGGGAAATGAGCGGTTGTATTCGGGCGTGGCGAACAGCACGGCCTCGACGTCGGCCAGCTCGGCGCGAAAGCGGGCCCAGGCGGCGGGAGGAGAGTCGGTGTCCAGGTCGGGGTTGTACAGCGGCAGATCGCCGATCTCGACGAAGCGGGCGTCGAGACGCGATGCGCCCTGTTCGACTATGGCTTGGGCGATGGCGCGGGTGAAGGAGCCTTTGCGCAGGCTACCGACGATGACAGCGACTTTTCGGGACATGATGAGGGCACCTCGGCGATAAGAATGGTATTGGGCGGATGCCGGCGGGCGCCGGCAGCAGACAGATTACCATGCCGTCCTGCGAAGAATGGAGGGGGTGATGGCGGGGCCGGAAGCGGGAATCGATGTGGAAAAACAACAACGATGGAGAATTTTTTACCGCCCGGCCACCTCAAGACAAAAAGCGCCTTTTTTGAATCGGCGCTGGCGGGGGGGAGCGGGATGTTAATCTGGGCGCTGTTTGTCGTGCGCTTGCCCGGGCGCGGCTGGTTTACCCAGGGCTTGTCCGCGAGGCCCTGGCTTGGAAGGCGGGTCGAGATGGTAAAGGCGAGGCCGCAAGCACGGACGGCAGCCAGAAATGAAAATACCCTCGAAGGCGCGGCCTTCGAGGGTATTCATTGGTTGCGGGGGCAGGATTTGAACCTACGACCTTCGGGTTATGAGCCCGACGAGCTGCCAGACTGCTCCACCCCGCGTCTGTCTCGTAAAAATGTAATATTAACGCATTTATTCCATTCATGCAAACCAACAAGCTCCCAACGGGGCTTCTTACTGTATATAATTGACATGACAGAAGCAGAGATCATACGCGTCCTGGAAACGGCCTTGTTGTGTGCGGATCAGCCCATGCCCATCGCCGAGATGCGCAAGCTGTTCGATTCCGAAGACGTTTCCGCCGACGACTTGCGTCGCTGTCTAGGCGTTTTACAACAAGATTGGGCAGATCGTGGCCTGACGCTCGTCAGTCTAGCCAGCGGGTGGCGATTCCAAAGCCGCCCCGAAATGCAGCGATACCTTGAACGCCTCAACCCCGAAAAACCGCCGCGATACTCACGCGCCGTGCTGGAAACCCTGGCCATCATCGCCTGGCGCCAGCCGGTTACGCGAGGCGATATCGAGGACATCCGGGGAGTGACGGTTTCGTCGCAAATCATCAAAACCCTTGAAGACAGGGGATGGATAGAAGTACTGGGACATCGAGATGCGCCGGGGCGCCCGGCCTTGCTGGGAACCACGCGTCATTTTCTTGACGATCTGGGCCTCAAGGCGCTGGACGAACTCCCCGACATCGGCAGTCCCGAAGATAGCCTGCAGGCGCTGGAAGGCCTGGAGCTTAGCTTGGGCGTGGAGGCGCCCGGCGACGAGCCGGCCCAAACCGCTTCCGAAGACACCGAAGAACATCGGTCCGGCGAGGCCGCCAACCCGGCCGACGAGCCGCAAACCGTTTCCGGGCTGGATACCGCGCCCGACGAAGACGACGAGACCCGCGGGGATGGAGGTCTCGAAAAGAATTGAATGGAGTATTGAGAGCAAATGGACATGCAAGAGCAGGATGTTTCCCAGGTCGCGCAGACTGAGCACGGAAAAGAGCCGGCTGCTGCTGACGCGGCGTCGGGAGACGCCCGCCAAGCCGCGCCCAAGGGGCGCGGCCGCAAGTTGAGAACGCCTTTCCGCCGCCGTCGCGGCGATGCCGCCGAGCGCACCGATGCGGATCGCGGCGATGCCGCCGTTGGCGACGTCGCGGCAGGCGCCGAACCGGCTGCTGCCGCGACTGCTGCGCCGGCGCCCGGTGCGCAGCGCAAGCGCGGCGGCAAGGGGGCGGCCGCCAAAGGAGCCGGCGCACCCAAGGGGGCTTCCGCGCCCAAGAAAGGGGCTGCCGCCAAGAGCGCCGGCAAAGGCGCGCCCAAGAATGCGGGCAGCGCCAAAGAGGCCGACGAGGCCCTGGGCTATCTCAGCAAAACCGATCGCATCGAGCAGCGGCTCAGCAAGTACCTGAACAGCGAGGCCGTCATGCCCAAGCTGCACAAGGTGCTGGCCGAGGCCGGCATCGGCTCGCGCCGCGAAATGGAAGAGCTGATCGTGGCCGGGCGCGTCTCGGTCAACGGCGAGCCCGCCCACATCGGCCAGCGCGTCGGCCCCAACGACCAGGTTCGCGTCAACGGCAAGCCGGTGGCGCGCACCAACAGCTCGCGTCCGCCGCGCGTCATCCTGTATCACAAGCCGGCCGGCGAAATCGTCAGCCACGACGACCCCGCCGGGCGCGCCACCGTGTTTGCGCGCCTGCCGCGCGTCAAGAACGCCAAGTGGCTGTCGGTGGGCCGGCTCGACCTGAACACCGAAGGCCTGCTGATCCTGACCACGTCGGGCACGCTTGCCAATCGCCTGATGCATCCGCGCTACGGCGCCGAGCGCGAGTACGCCGTGCGCGTGCTGGGCGAACTGGGCCCCGAGCAGCAAGCGCGTTTGCTCGAAGGCATACAGCTCGAAGACGGCCCGGCCAAGTTCGGCGCCCTGGATTTCCTGGGCGGCGAGGGCAGCAACCGCTGGTACCGCGTCACCCTGCAAGAGGGCCGCAACCGCGAAGTGCGCCGCATGTTCGAGGCCGCCGGCGTCACCGTCAGCCGCCTCATCCGCACCCGCTTCGGCGAGGTCGTGCTGCCCGGCAATCTGCGCCGCGGCCGCTGGGAAGAGCTTGATGCGCCCATCGTCACGGCGCTGATGGCGCAACTGGGCCTGATCGGCGAGGACGGCGAGGGCGAAGGTTCGCAGCGCGAGCGTCAGCCGCTGTCCAACGAAAACGCTTTGCCTCCCGGATTCGGCACGATGGAGCGCAACGGCCTGAACGGCGCGCGCATCAGCCGCCGGGGCCGTCTGTCCGGCGGCCGCGTGGCGGCGGGCGGCGGCGGGCACGTGTATCCGTCCGATCCCTACGGCGTGGGGCTGACCGTCAGCGGCGGCCTGGCCAACGGCCACCCCGAGCAAAAGGGCAAGGCGGGCGGCGCGGCGAGCGGCAAGCGCAAGCCGTCGGCCAAGGCCGAGCAGGCCGGCCCCGCGGGGCGCAAGCGCGGCAAGCCAGCCGACAAGGTGGACAAGGCCGGCGGCAAGACCGCCGGGCAGGCCGGACGCGGCAAGGCTCCGCGCAAGCGCTCGTCCGCCAAAGGCGACGACTGGCAACCGCGCGGCGCGTCGGCGCATGAATCCCGGCTGGGTTTCCTGAAGCGCTGATGTTGCGGGCGGCGGCCGCCGAATAGCGTAAGTGGTCGCCGCAACAAGTATTTTTCGCCGATTTCTGTTAGAATAGCTGGCTTTATAGCTATATCTGTTTGCTCGTGGTATGTAAACTGCGCAGCCCAATGAATATAGCGGCACATCTTCGATTATGTGCGTAGCGGCGTTTCGTGAATGAAGCCGGTTGCGTGCGTGAAAACAGTGGGCTGATGGACAGCCCTTTTTTTTTGAGTGTATGGCCGATCTGCTGACCCTGACCCAAGAAGCCCTGTCCGGCATGGGCGTCGAACTTGTCGACGTCGAACGGGCCCCGATGGGGCTGCTGCGCATCATCATCGACAGGCCCGAAGGGGTTCGTATCGAAGACTGCGAGCAGGTGTCCAAGCAGTTGTCCCGCGTCTACGAAGTCGAGAACATCGACTACCGCCGCCTGGAAGTCACTTCCCCCGGCGTCGACAGGCCCTTGCGGACGGCGGCCGACTTCCAGCGTTTCGCCGGGCACAGGGTGGAAATCAAACTGCGCCAGGCACAGGACAACCAGAAAGTATTCATCGGGTGGCTGCGCGAAAGCGCCCTGGCCGACCCGCAGGCATCACCCGAGGCCGACGCCCGCTTCGAGATCGATCTCGAAGATTCGAACGGCAAGCAGACGGGCAAGGTGCTGAGCTTCACACATGGCGATATCGATCGGGCGAAACTGAATCCCGTTCTTGATTTCAAGGGTAAAAAGCGATGAGTCGCGAAATTCTTCTATTGGTGGATGCGCTGGCGCGCGAAAAGAACGTGGAACGCGAAGTGGTGTTCGGCGCACTGGAAAGTGCGCTGGCCTCCGCCATGAAAAAACGTTTCAAGGAAGACGCCGACATCCGCGTTTCCATCGACCGTGAAACCGGAGAGCACGAAGGATTCCGGCGCTGGCTGGTCGTGCCCGACGAGGCCGGCCTGCAAGAGCCCGATCAGCAGGAACTGTACAGCGATGCCCAGGAACTGATACCCGGCATCGAAGTCGGCGAATACATCGAAGAGCAGCTCGAACCCGTCGAGTTCGGCCGCATCGGCGCGCAGGCCGCCAAGCAGGCCATTCTGCAGCGCATCCGCGACGCCGAGCGCGAACAAGTTCTCAACGATTTCCTTGAGCGCGGCGAGATGATCATCTCCGGCAGCGTCAAGCGCATCGACAAGGGCGACGCCATCATCGAAACCGGCAAGATCGAAGCCCGCCTGCCGCGCGGCGAAATGATCCCGAAAGAAAACATCCGCGTGGGCGACCGCGTGCGCGCCTGGGTGCTCAAGGTGGACCGCGCCGCGCGCGGCCAGCAGATCATCCTGTCCCGCACGGCGCCCGAGTTCATCAAGCAGTTGTTCGAGAACGAAGTTCCCGAAATCGAGCAAGGCCTGCTCGAAATCAAGGCAGCGGCGCGCGACGCCGGCGTGCGCGCCAAGATCGCCGTGGTCGCCTACGACAAGCGTATCGATCCCATCGGCACTTGCGTGGGCATGCGCGGTTCGCGCGTCACGGCCGTGCGCAACGAGCTGGGCGGCGAGCAGGTCGACATCGTGCTGTGGTCCGACGACCCAGCCGAATTCGTCATCGGTGCGCTGGCGCCGGCCAGCGTCGAATCCATCGTGGTCGACGAAGACCGCCATGCCATGGACGTCGTGGTCGATGCCGACAACCTGCCCAAGGCCATCGGCGCACGCGGCCAGAACGTACGCCTGGCTTCCGAACTGACCGGCTGGCAGATCAACATCATGACGCCGGAAGAAAACCAGAACCGCCAGGAGGAAGAGCGCACGGTGCTGCGCCAAACCTTCATGACGCGCCTGGACGTCGACGAAGAAGTCGCCGACATCCTGATCGACGAAGGCTTTACGGGCCTGGAAGAAATCGCCTACGTGCCCATGCAGGAGCTGCTGGAAATCGAGGCCTTCGACGAAGACACCATCCAGGAACTGCGCGCCCGTGCGCGCAATGCGCTGTTGACGGACGCCATCGTCCAGGAAGAGCGCGTTAAGAACGCCGATCCGGCGCTGCTGGCCCTGGAAGGCATGACGCCCGAGCTGGCCGCGGTACTGGCCGAGCACGACGTCAGCACGCTGGACGATCTGGCCGAATTGGCCACCGACGAGCTGGCCGAGTTGGCGCAGATGGATGCGGAAGCCGCCAGCGCAATGATCATGCGCGCACGCGCCCATTGGTTCGAAGATGAAAACTGAGAGCCGCCCGCGGAAAGGCGCAACAACGGGCGCGCCCATTATGAATTGAATTGATATTCCATTTCCGCATCGAACGAGTACGCGAAGGCGAAGCGCAGACAGTACAAGCCGTAGGGCAAGCGAAGCCGACAAAGTCATCGGTTGATGTGGAAATAGAGAAAGCTAAGAGAGAGTCGAATGTCGAGTAACACCGTCGCCCAGTTCGCTGAAGAACTGAAAATGCCTGCCAATGTGCTGCTGGATCAGCTGCGCACAGCCGGCGTTGAGCTCAAGTCGGTCGACGACCGTGTCACCGACGCAGACAAGGCGAAACTGCTCGAATCCTTGCGCGCCAATCGCGGCTCGGAAGGTAAGAAAATCACCTTGACGCGTCGCCAGACCTCCGAGATCCGCCAGGAAGACGGCTCGGGCAGGTCGCGCACCATTCAGGTCGAGGTGCGCAAGAAGCGAGTGTTCGTCAAGCGCGATCCGGCCGAGTTGGTGGCCGAGGCCGCTGCTCAGCAGACCGAGGCCGCCGAGGCGACGGAAGCCGCCCAGCAGCCGCAGGCCGAACCCGAGGCGCCCGCCGTCGAGCAGCCGATTGCCGAAGCCGCGCCCGTGGAATCCCAGGAAACGGTCGAGCCCGTCGCCGAACCGGTTGCCGAACAGCAAGCCGCCGAGCCGGCTGCGCAGCCGGAGCCCGAGCCTGTCGCCCAAGAGGCCGCCGAGCCTGCGCCGGCCGCCGAGCCCGCGCCCGCCGAGCCCGTGCAAGCGGCCGAGCCTGAACCCGAGCCCCAGCCCGCCGCCGAACCTGCGGAAGCGGCCAAGGCCGAACCCGAGCCCGAACTGAGCGCCGCCGATCTCGAAGCCCAGGAACGCGAGCGCGTAAAGGCGCGCAAGGCGGCCGAAGCCGAGGCCGCGGCCCTGCGCGCCATGCTGAATCGTCCGGGCAAGGTGCTCAAGGCCAGCAACCCCGAAAAGGCCGCTGCCGCTGCCGCCTCCAAGACCGGCACGCTGCGCAAGCCCGCCGCCAAGCCGGATGCGCCCAAGAAAGACGCCAAGCCCGGCGCCGTCGTCGAAACCAAGAAGGTCGTCAAGGGCAGCGACAGCCCCGGCGCCTGGACGGAAGACGGCCCGCGCAAGAAGCCCGCGGCCAAAGATGCCCCGCGCGGCGACGGCTGGAAAGCCGGCGGCAAGGCGGGGCGCGGCAACTCGCGCGGCGGCCGTGGCCGCAACCAGCCCGAGCGCCGCGAACCGCAGCCCACCGAATTCATCGCGCGTGAAATCCACGTGCCCGAAACCATCACCGTGGCCGACCTGGCCCACAAGATGGCCGTCAAGGCCGCCGAAGTCATCAAGGTGCTGATGAAGCTGGGCCAGATGGTTACCATCAACCAGGTGCTCGATCAGGAAACCGCGATGATCGTGGTCGAAGAGCTCGGCCACGCCGCCATCGCCGCCAAGCTGGATGATCCCGAGGCCTTCCTCGACACCCAGGAAGCCGTTCAGGGAGAAGCGCTGCCGCGCGCGCCCGTGGTTACCGTCATGGGCCACGTCGACCACGGCAAGACCTCGCTGCTGGACCACATCCGCCGCGCCAAGGTGGCGTCGGGCGAAGCCGGCGGCATTACGCAGCATATCGGCGCCTACAGCGTCAAGACCGATCGCGGCATGGTCACCTTCCTCGACACCCCGGGCCACGAGGCGTTTACCGCCATGCGTGCGCGCGGCACCAAGGCCACCGACGTGGTCATCCTGGTGGTGGCGGCCGACGACGGCGTCATGCCGCAAACGCGTGAAGCCATTCACCACGCCAAGGCGGCCGGCGTGCCCATGGTCGTGGCGATCAACAAGATAGACAAACCCGAAGCCAACCCCGACCGCGTCAAGCAGGAACTGGTGGTCGAAGAGGTTGTGCCCGAAGAATACGGCGGCGACGTGCCCTTCGTGCCGGTGTCGGCCAAGACGGGCCAGGGCATAGACGACCTGCTCGAAAACGTGTTGCTGCAGGCTGAAATCCTCGAACTCAAGGCGCCCGTCGACGCGCCGGCCAAGGGCCTGGTCATCGAAGCGCGCCTGGACAAGGGCCGCGGCCCGGTGGCCACGGTGCTGGTGCAAAGCGGTACGCTCAAGCGCGGCGACGCCGTGCTGGCCGGCGCCAGCTATGGCCGCGTGCGCGCCATGCTGAACGAGAACGGCAAGCCCGTCTCCGAAGCCGGCCCGTCCATCCCCGTCGAAATCCAGGGCCTTACCGAAGTGCCGGCCGCCGGCGACGAAGTCATCGCTATGCTGGACGAACGCAAGGCGCGTGAAATCGCCTTGTTCCGCCAAGGCAAGTTCCGCGACGTCAAGCTGGCCCGCCAGCAGGCCGCCAAGCTTGAATCCATGTTCGACAACCTGGGCGAGGGCGTGCAGACGCTGTCGCTCATCGTCAAGACCGACGTGCAAGGTTCGCAGGAAGCCCTGGTGCAGTCGCTGCTCAAGCTGTCCACGGACGAAGTCCGCGTGCAGGTGGTGCATGCGGCCGTGGGCGGCGTCTCGGAAAGCGACGTCAACCTGGCCATCGCCTCCAACGCGGTCATCATCGCGTTCAACGTGCGCGCCGACCAAAGCGCCAAGAAGCTGGCCGAAAGCAACGACATCGACCTGCGCTACTACAACATCATCTACGATGCCATCGACGATGTGCGCAACGCCATGTCCGGCATGCTGGCGCCCGAAAAGCGCGAGGAAGTCATCGGCATGGTGGACATCCGCGAAGTCTTCTCGGTGTCGCGCATCGGCAATATCGCCGGCTGCATGGTCATCGACGGCGTCGTGCGCCGCGACGCGCAAGTGCGCCTGCTGCGCGACCACGTTGTACAATGGACGGGCTACATCGATTCCCTGCGCCGCTTCAAAGACGACGTCAAAGAAGTCAAGTCGGGTTTCGATTGCGGTATCACCCTCAAAGGGAACAACGACATCAAGGTGGGCGATCAACTCGAAGTCTTCGAGGTTCGCGAAATCGCCCGCACGCTTTAAACCATGGCTCGTCATAAAACCAGGCCGGCGGCCGGGCGCAATACCCGGCTGGCCGACCAGATCCAGAAAGACCTCGCCCAGCTCATCCAGCGTGAGCTGGACGTCGCGCGCGCGGGTCTTATCACGCTGACGGGCGTCGAGCTTTCGGCCGACTACGCCCACGCCAAGGTTTACTTCACCGTGCTGGGCGCCGAACCCGAGGCCGCCGCCGCGGCGCTCAACGAGAAGGCCGGCTGGCTGCATTCCATGCTGTACAAGATGCTGCACATCCACACCGTGCCCACCTTGCGCTTCTTCTTCGACGAGCAACTGGCCCGCGGGCTGGAGCTCTCGCAGCTTATCGACCAGGCCAACCAGCCCGTCGCCTACGACGCGGCCAAGCCCGCCGAACCCGAGGACCCCGACGACCGCGCCTGACGCGGCTATCGTTGTGGCTTCCACTTTTTCCAGAGAGACTTCACGATGGCTTCCCGACGCGGGCAGGTGCTCGATGGCGTGCTGTTGCTGGACAAACCCGAGGGCTTGTCCAGCAATCACGCCTTGCAGCGGGTAAAGCGCGCGCTGGACGCCCGCAAAGCCGGGCACACCGGCACGCTGGACCCGTTCGCCACGGGCCTGCTGGTGTGCTGCCTGGGGCGCGCCACCAAGATCGCCGGCGTCATGCTGGACGCCGACAAAGTGTACGAGGCCACGCTGGCCTGGGGCGCGGAAACCGATTCCGGCGACCTGACCGGCGAGGTCGTCGCCCGCGCGCCGGAAGGCTTTGCGGGCGTGGACGCCGGGCAACTGGAAGCGGTGCTGCCGGCTTTTCGCGGTGAAATCGAGCAGGTGCCGCCCATGTATTCGGCGCTCAAGCGCGACGGCAAGCCGCTGTACGAGTACGCGCGCCAGGGCATAGAGCTGGAACGCCCTGCGCGCCGCGTGCACATCCGCGAACTGACGCTGCTCGATTGCCAGCCCATGCAAGCGCGTTTGCGCGTGCATTGCAGCAAAGGCACGTACATCCGCACGCTGGCCCAGGACATCGGCCGCCAGCTCGGCTGCAAGGCGCATCTGACGGCTTTGCGCCGCACCCGGGTCGGGCCCTTCGACCTGGCCGACGCGGTCGGCCTGGAAGCCCTGCAGGCCATGCCCGACCCTAAAACCGCTGTGATGGCCATGGAGGCATTGCCCGCCGACCTGTGGCCCCTTTCCTCCAAACAAAAGGATCATCAAGTATGAAGCGCGCATTGCGTAACGTAGCAATCATCGCTCACGTCGACCATGGCAAGACCACGATGGTCGACCAGTTGCTGCGCCAGGCCGGCACGTTCCGGGACAACCAGCAGGTGTCCGAGCGTGTCATGGATTCCGGCGACATCGAAAAAGAGCGCGGCATCACTATTCTGTCGAAGAACTGTGCCGTCACCTACGAAGGCACGCACATCAACATCGTCGACACCCCGGGCCACGCCGACTTCGGCGGCGAGGTCGAGCGCGTGCTGTCCATGGTGGACGGCGTGCTGCTGCTGGTGGACGCCGTCGAAGGCCCCATGCCGCAAACCCGTTTCGTGACGCGCAAGGCGCTGGAGCTGGGCTTGAAGCCCATCGTCGTGGTGAACAAGGTGGACCGCGGCGGCGCGCGTCCCGACTACGTCGTCAACGCCACCTTCGACCTGTTCGACAAGCTCGGCGCCACCGAAGAGCAGCTCGACTTCCCCGTGGTGTACGCCTCGGGCCTGGGCGGTTTCGCCGGCCTGACGCCCGACGTGCGCGAAGGCGACATGCGCCCCTTGTTCGACGCCATTCTCGAACACGTGCCGCAGCGCGACGACGACCCCAACGGGCCGCTGCAACTGCAGGTCATCTCCATCGACTACAGCAGCTACGTGGGTAAAATCGGCATCGGCCGCGTGAACCGCGGCCGCATCAAGGCCGGCCAGGACGTGCTGGTCAAGTTCGGCCCCGAAGGCGAGCCCTTCAAGGGCAGGATCAACCAGGTGCAGAAGTTCCAGGGCCTGGAGCGCGTGCAGGTTGCCGAGGCCGAGGCCGGCGACATCGTGCTGATCAACGGCATCGAAGACATCGGCATCGGCTGCACCCTGATGGATCCGGCCGAACCCGAAGCACTGCCCATGCTGCGCATCGACGAGCCCACGCTGGTCATGAACTTCATGGTGAACACCTCGCCGCTGGCCGGCCGCGAAGGCAAGTTCGTCACCAGCCGCCAACTGCGCGACCGCCTCGACCTGGAACTGAAATCCAACGTGGCGCTGCGCGTCAACCCGACGGACGACGACACCATTTTCGAAGTGCGCGGCCGGGGCGAACTGCACCTGACCATTCTGGTCGAGAACATGCGCCGCGAAGGCTATGAGCTGGCCTTGTCGCGTCCGCGCGTGCTGTTCAAGGACGTGGACGGCGTCAAGCACGAGCCGTTCGAGCTGTTGACGGTGGACGTCGAGGAAACCCACCAGGGCGGCGTCATGGAAGAGCTGGGCCGCCGCAAGGGCGAACTGCAAGACATGCAGCCCGACGGGCGCGGCCGCGTGCGCCTGGAATACCGCATTCCCGCGCGCGGGCTGATCGGCTTCCAGAGCGAGTTCCTGACGCTGACGCGCGGCACCGGCCTGATGAGCCACATCTTCGACAGCTACGGCCCCATGCTGGACGGCTCGGTGGGCGAGCGCCGCAACGGCGTGCTCATCAGCCAGGACGACGGCGCCGCCGTGGCCTATGCGCTGTGGAAGCTGCAAGACCGCGGCCGCATGTTCGTGAGCCCGGGCGAAGCCTTGTACGAAGGCATGATCATCGGCATTCATACGCGCGACAACGACCTGGTCGTGAACCCCATCCGCGAGAAGAAGCTGACCAACATCCGCACCACCAGCAAGGACGAGCACATCGACCTGGTGCCGCCGGTGAAGCTGACGCTGGAATACGCGGTGGAATTCATCGGCGACGACGAGCTGGTCGAGGTGACGCCCAAGTCCATCCGTTTGCGCAAGCGCTTCCTGCTGGAGCACGAGCGCCGCCGCGCTTCCCGCGAAGGCTAAGCAAGGCATGCGCCGCGCGCGGCGCCGCTTGCTGTTTCATGAGCCGTGAAGCCCCGGATAATCCGGGCCTTCACGGCTTTTTCGTGTCCGCGTGATGTTTGTTCCACAGGGTTTAACCCCCTGAAAGGGGACTGTTGAACCGAGTGCCTTCTCTCGTATAAGTGAATCTCAATTCAAGGAGAGGATATTTATTTATGTATAGGAAGGCGATCCCATTTGTGTTTTCAGCATTCGTTCTTGCGGCTTGCGGCGGGGGGGGCGGCGGCGACGGCGACGAAGCGCCGAGCGGCAGCACTCCTCCGGGCCAGCAGCCAGCGGGTAAAACGGGCCAGTTGATCGACTCGGCGGTGGCTGGGGTCAACTACACCACGGCTACGTTCAGCGGCAAAACCGACGCCAACGGCGAATACCTGTTCACGGAAGGCGAAACCGTCGTTTTCCAGATCGGCCAAATCGTTTTTCCGGCCATTGCCGCCAAAGGCGTCATTACGCCGCTGGATCTGGCGGGCAGCCAAGACATCAACGATCCCAAGGTCATCAATATCGCCCGTTTGCTGCAAACGCTGGATGACGATCAGAATCCGTCCAATGGTATCGTCATTCCGGATTCAGCGGGCCCGGCATCGGTGAACTTCGACCAGAGCGTGGCCGATTTCGAAGCGCAGGTCGAAAGCGTGCTTGGCTTGACGCTGGTGAGCCAGACGTCCGCCATGACCCATTTGCAGCAAGAGCTGAACGCGCTGAACGGCGGTAATGGCGGCATCGGCGAACCGGCTTCGGTGCCGGCGGGTTTCGTGGCGGTGCATCGTTTCAAGTACGAAGAGGTGAACCCCGGCGCTGGCATCGCCGACGGCCACGAGGCCGAATTCGAAGTCATGGCCGGCAACAAACTCAAACTGCCCGACGGCACGGTGCTGGAAAATCCCGTGCATGTGAACGGCAACAAAGTGGAAATCATCTGGTGGGATCAACAGGGCGGCTTTGCGTATGCCCTGAGCAATGCGCTGACGAACACGCTCAACGAGCTCAACGTCAGCAATGTGCCGCACGGCCAGCCCGGCTATCAGTTCTTCGGTTCGTACACGCCGCTTAGCGCAAGCCAGAACGGCGTGCCCGCCGAGCTGCTGGCCATTGCCGGCAGTTACACGACCAAGGCCTATTACAGCAAGGCGGGAAACAAACAGGGATGGGCTTCGGGCGATGAGCTGTACCTAACCATCAACGGTACGACTGGCTTGATCGATGTTGCGGGCCGCTACAGCATCGACCCCAACGACGATAGCTTCTCGTGGGTGGACAAAACGACTACCAATCCCAGATTCAACCCTCACTACGAAATCCAGTACGTCACCAAGGATACGAACAGCGCCATCAAGGTGTTGATCTATAAGCAGCCGGGTGAGGACGTAAACGGCTGGCGCATGACGGATGCTCCCAATGCCGCTGATGGCGTGAACGTGGCGGCTGAAGTCATCCCGTTCGCAACGGCTCATCAGGCCTACTTCGATGCGGTGAAGGCCTTGCTGCCGGCGACGCTGACGGCAGTGCAGGTTGACGAAAGCAAGAAAACCACGCTGGATGAGCCGCTGTGCACCGAGTACTCCTTCAAGATGGACGATGGCGGCGTCAACGGCAAGCCCAGGCTGCTTTACAGTGGAAGCGAGTGGCGGAACTATCAATCCGAATACACCGCGTCGTCCGCGGCCTATCAGGAAGATGGCGCGACAAGGAGCATGAGCTGGGGAGCCTTCGACCTGACGATCGAGGCGGACGTGCTGACGGCCACGGGCTATCAGCTCGGTGTTCCAACAGGAGACGTGTTGACCACGGACGAGGCATTGATCGCGGAGAAATGCGCACCGTAAGTCATTGCTAGGCGGGAAGCCGGATGGGTCGGGCGCGTCGTTTGCCTGGCCTGTTTCATCTTCATGCGTCCGGCTTGCGCGGGCTTGGCCATGTTTAGGTGCGGCCATGAAGTGAAACGGCAGGCGTGAGGATGTGCTTTGTATTACGATGGCAGGTTGACATCACTTAAAGCATGACCATGCCCGGTACTTCACGCGTTTCCGCCCCCCCTTCGGGACAGGCGGCCAGCTTGTCCCGTATGGCGCCCATGATGGCCTTCAAGCTGGTCATGACGTCGGTGTTCTGGGGCGGCTCGTTCATCGCGGGCAAGATAGCCGCCCAGGCCATGCCCTTGATGGCTGCGGCTTTCGGCCGCTTCGTGGTGGCGTGCGTATTGCTGGTGCTGGTGGCTTTCCGTTTCGAGGGCGGGCTGCCCCGGCTGAACCGTGCGCAACTGCTGATCACGGCGGCCCTGGGCCTTACCGGCATCTTTCTGTACAACGTCTTTTTCTTCGGCGCCCTGGCGCGCATACCGGCGGGGCGCACGGCGCTGTTCATTGCGCTCAATCCGGTGGCCACCGCCATGGCGGCCAGCCTGGTGCTGCGCGACCGCCTCAACGGCAAGCAGTGGCTGGGCATCGCGATAGCCATGCTGGGCGCCGTCATCGTCATTGTGCGGGGCGATTTCTCGGGCGCCCTGCACGACATCTCCCAGTCGTTCGGCATGGGCGAAACCATGATCTGTTTCGCGGTGCTGAGCTGGGTCTGCTACACCCTGATTTCCCGCAAGGCCATGGCCTCGCTGTCGCCCATCGCGGCCACCACCTACGCTTCGCTGTGGGGCTTGCTGTTCCTGGCCGCGGGCGCGGCGGGCGACATCGTCTCGTTGGACTGGGCCGGCTTGAGCTGGCAGGTGTGGGTCTCCCTCTTCTACGTCGGCGCGCTGGGCACGGTGGCGGCTTTCATCTGGTACTACCAGGGCATACAATCCGTCGGCCCGGCCCGCACGGCCGTTTTCACGAATCTGGTGCCGGTGGCCGCCGTACTGCTTTCGGCCCTGATACTGGACGAGCCCATCCTGATATCCATGCTGGTGGGCGGCGCCTTGTGCATCTTGGGCGTTTCCTTGACGAATCGGCGCTAGCGCTCCCGCCTTCGTTGTCGGCCGCGGCTGGCTTATGCAGCGGCCCGCACGCTTCATCGGCGGGCGGGGCATGGGTGGAAAAGCGGGGATGCCGAAAGCGGATCATTTGCTTTCGAAATGCGGATATCGGCTTGCGGCCGATTCATGGCAGACTGCCGTGAAACGTGTCGCACCGATGCCGCCGAGCGGGGAAAGAGGTCAAAACACTAGGGAAAACTCGTGCCTTGAGCCGCACAATTAGCTAATCATTCAAGTTTAAACTAAGTCTATCCGGCGTCATACAGAGGGAAACCCCTCAACGCTGCGCAACGGATGTCCAGGCCGAAACGCCAAATGCAATCTGTAAGGAGAAACACGATGCAATCCCCGAACACACTGGTCGACTTGCTGGCCCAAGGCAATTTCAAGGTCGTCGATCTGACCCACACGCTGTCGCCGGATTTTCCGCCGCTGCAACTGCCGCCCCAGTTCGGCCAGGTCAGCGCGTTCAAGATCGAGCGCATTTCCCAGTACGACGACGCCGGCCCCGCCTGGTACTGGAACAACTTCACCTGTGGCGAACATACCGGCACGCACTTCGACGCCCCCGCGCACTGGGTTACCGGCAAGGATTATCCACAGAACACCGTGGACACCATCGATCCGTCCGTATTCGTTGCGCCCGCCGTGGTGGTGGACGCCACCGAGCAGGTCAGCCAGAACGAAGACTGGGTGCTGACGGTGGAGTACCTGCAACAATGGGAAGCCAAGCACGGCCGTATTCCCGAAGGCAATTGGGTGCTGTTCCGCACCGGCTGGGCCAAGCGCTTGAGCAACCCGGCTTCCTACGTCAACATGCGCGAAGATGGCGCCCACACCCCCGGCCCCAGCGAAGAGGCTGTCACGTGGCTCATCAAAGAGCGCAACGTGCTGGGCTTCGGCGTCGAAACCATCAACACCGACGCCGGCCAGTCGTATGCCTGGTCCACGCCGTACCCCTGCCACACGCTGATGCACGGCGCCAACAAGTACGGCTTGCAGTGCCTGAACAACCTCGACCAACTGCCGCCCACGGGCGCTGTCATCGTGGCCGCGCCGCTCAAGATCCAGGGCGGTTCGGGCAGCCCGCTGCGCGTGCTCGCGCTGGTGTCCTGAGTTTGGTGTTTTGCCGCCGTGCCGCTCCCAAGGCAAAAAGCGTCCCCTCGGGGACTGCAAGCCGAAGGCGTGGGGGCTTTTCTATTTAGCTGGAGATTTGCATGAGTGTGGCTAAGACCCAAGTCGTCGTCGTAGGCAGTGGGATGAACTCCCTGGTGTGCGCCGCGCTGCTGGCCCTGAAGGGTAAAAAAGTGCGCGTGCTGGAACGCAACGACCGTGTGGGCGGCTGCATACGCACCGAAGAGCTTTTTCCGGGTTTTACCCACGAAGTGCTCTCCAGCTGGTACCCGCTGTTCATGGGCGGGGCCGCATACCCCGAACTCAAAGACGCCTTGGCCCAGGAGGGCGTCGAGTTCGTCTCCAACGCCTATACCACCGGCATCGCCACCACCGATGGCCGCTGCCTGGCCCTCAAGCAGGACATTGCCGACGCCGTCAGCCGCATCGAGGCGCTGGCGCCCGGCGACGGCAAGGCCTTCGGCGCCATGGCGTCGCAACTGTTCGAAAAAGACGCCGCGCTCACCTTCGGCCTGCTGGGCAGCGACCCCTACGACTGGAAGCTGGGCAAGCTGCTGTTCTCGGAGTGGCGCAAGCGCAGCGTGGACGGCCTGATGGGCTTTGCCGCCGAGTCGCTGGAAAGCTTCCGGCGCTGGTCGCAGCGGGCGCTGTCCCACGACATCACGCGCGCCATGATCGCGCCTTGGGTGCTGCATACCGGCCTGGGGCCGGACGACGCCAGCTCGGCGCTGATAGGCAAGCTGACGTTCGCCGCCGTGGTGGCGGGCGGCATGCCCGTGGTGAAGGGCGGCAGCAGCAATCTGGTCGATGCGATGGTGCGCATCATCGAAAAACACGGCGGCGAGGTGCTTACCAACGTCGACGTGCAGCAGATCACGCTGTCGGGCGGGCGCGCCACCGGCGTCATGGCCAACGGCGTCGCCTACGGCGCCAGCGAGGCCGTGGTGTGCAACGTAACGCCGCCGCAGCTATACGGCAGGTTGCTGCCGCAAGCGCCCGAAACCGTGCGCACGCGCGCCCAGGGCTACGCCTTCGGCCGCGGCTGCATGCAGATACATTACGCCCTGAACGGGCCGGCGCCCTGGCGCGACCCGGAAATGCTGAACGTGCCGCTGGTGCACCTGGCCGACACCCTGGAAGGCGTCAGCATGTCGGTCACCGAGGCCAACAACGGCTTGCTGCCGCGCGCGCCGTCCATCGCCATCGGCCAGCCGGTGGCTGCCGACCCCACGCGTGCGCCCGAAGGCAAGTGGATACTATGGCTGCAGTTGCAAGAGATGCCGTCTCAGCTGAAGGGCGACGCCGCTGGCGAAATCGTCGTGCCCGAGGACGGCCGCTGGAACGAAACCGTGCGCGAAGCCATGGCCGACCGCATCCAGGCGCGCCTGGAAAAAGTATTGCCGGGCCTGCCCGAACTCATCATCGGCCGCCGCGCCTTCTCGCCCGGCGATCTGGAGAGCCTGAACTGCAATCTGGTGGGCGGCGACCCCTATTCGGGCATCTGCTCGCCGGACCAGTTCTTCTGGATGCGTCCTTTCGCCGGCTCCGACGGCGCGCGGGCGCATCGTACGCCGTACAAAAACGTCTTCCACATCGGCGCGTCCACGCACCCGGGGCCGGGGCTGGGCGGAGGCTCGGGGTATCTGGTGGCGCAAACTTTGCTGAAGAAGCGCTAGTGTCCTGTCCCAGAAATTCGTTTCATAAAAATGCTGCAATCGCCGCCATGCTGCGTTGCAAATCCTCGCCATAGCTACGGCTATGGCTGTGGTTTGCGCCTTGCCTGACAGTGATTTTTTGGGTTTAGGTGCTTGCAAGTTTAGCCAACGCTGAGGTCGAGAGCCGGCGCAGGCTTGGCCGTGCGTTCAGCGTACGCCGACTGGTGTGCCGTGGGCCGGGGGGTGTCGGCGCCAGCCTGTCTGAATCCCGAGCCGCGCAGCGGCGAGGTTGAGTTCTGCTGCCGCCCGGCCTGCGGTGCGCCAGTCGGGCAGCCCGAAGGGCCGGACGATGCGCACGGCCAAGCCTGCGCCGGCTTTCGACCGGCTCAAGAACACAGTCCAATCCCAGCGGCGGGCGGGTTGGCACTTACCTCGCAAGAGATACGTCTAAATCGAAATGCTATAGCCGATTTGCTTGTTTTAAACCCGCCCGGTATTGGGCGGTATTGTCATTCGGGCATGATGGCTTCGCCGCACAACTGGCTGGCATATTCGCGGCAGAAGTCGTGAATGTGCTTGATGGCCTCGTCGGGGTCGTCGGTCAGGATGATGCGGTCGAGGTCGGTCTGGGCGATCAGCCCGCGGCTTAGCAACTGCTCGCTCATCCAGTCCAGCAGCCCCGGCCAGAAATCCGTGCCTATCAGGATGACCGGGGCCGGCGGCACCTTGCGCGTTTGCAGCAGCGTCAGCACTTCGAAGAGTTCGTCCAGCGTGCCCATTCCGCCCGGCAGGGCGATGTAGGCCGCGCTGTGCATGAAGAAAGTCGCTTTGCGCGAGAAAAAATACTCGAAGTTGAGCCGGTGGGTTTGGTAGTCGTTGCCTTTGCTTTCGTGCTGCAGCTTGATGTTCAGGCCGATGCTGACGCCGCCCGATTCGTAGGCGCCTTTGTTGGCGGCTTCCATGATGCCGGGGCCGCCGCCGGCGATCAGCGGAAAGCCGGCCGCGGCCAGGCGCTGCCCCAAGCTTTGCGCCATGGTGTAATACGGTGAGTCCTCTGGAATGCGGGCGCTGCCGAATACGGCAACGCACCAGCCGACGCTTTGCAGCATGTCGGCGGCATGCTGCATTTCTGACATAATTTGGGGAATTTGCTGCGCGGCGCTTGAACGCACGATCTTATCCATGAAAAAAACCTTGTTGCTCGTTGATGGTTCCAGTTACCTGTATCGGGCTTATCACGCTTTGCCCGACCTGCGCAATGCGCGCGGCGAACCCACGGGCGCCCTGTATGGCGTCACTGCGATGTTACGGAGACTGGTACAAGATTACAAGGCGGACTATGCCGCCTGCGTCTTCGATGCCAAGGGCGGCACCTTCCGCGACGACATCTATCCCGAGTACAAATCGCATCGGCCGCCCATGCCGGAAGACCTGGCCGCGCAGATCGACCCCATACACCAGATGGTCGAGGCGCTGGGCTGGCCGGTGCTCACCGTATCCGGCGTCGAGGCCGACGACATCATCGGCACGCTGGCCTGCCGCGCCACGCGCCAGGGCGTGCACACCGTCATTTCCACGGGCGACAAAGACATCGCCCAACTGGTCAATGAGCACGTCGAACTCGTCAACACCATGAGCGGCGAGAAGCAGAACGTGCAGGGCGTCATCGACAAATTCGGCGTGCGCCCCGACCAGATCATCGATTACCTGATGCTGATGGGCGACGCCGTGGACAACATTCCCGGCGTGGCCAAGGTGGGGCCCAAGACCGCCGCCAAGTGGCTCGCCGCCTACGATACGCTGGACAATCTGGTGGCCCACGCCGACGACATCAAGGGCGTGGCCGGCAACAATCTGCGCGAAGCCATTCCCAATTTCGAGATGACGCGCCAGCTGGTGACGATACGCTGCGATTGCGACATCCCCTTTCTGGGAGACGGCCTCGAAGACCTGGCCCCGCGCGAGCCCGACCCCAACAAGCTGCTGTATCTGTACGAAACCTACGGTTTTCGCACCTGGCTGCGCGAGCTTACCGGCGACCCGCAGCGCATTCCCGAGCAAGACGCCCGCGTGGCCGCGGCCGCCGAGGCGCCGCCCGCGCCCGTTGAAACGCATTACGAAACGCTGCAAACCATGGAGGCCCTGCAGGCCTGGGTGAAGAAAATCGGGCAAGCCGACCTCGTGGCGCTGGACACTGAGACGACTTCACTAGACCCCATGCAGGCGCGTCTGGTGGGGCTGTCGCTGGCCGTGGCGCCGGGCGAGGCCTGCTACCTGCCGCTGCGCCATCGCGGCCCGGATGCCCCCGAGCAATTGCCTTTCGACGAGGCCATGAAGTTGCTGCGCCCCTGGCTGGAAGACGCCGGCAAGCCCAAGCTGCTGCACAACGCCAAGTACGACGCCCACGTTTTTCTCAACGAAGGCATCGCCTTGCGCGGCATTGCCGAAGACACCATGCTGCAGGCCTACGTGCTCGAATCGCACCGGCGCGTCAACCTGAACGAGCTGGCCCAGCGCTGGCTGGGGCGCAGCGGCGTCGATTACGAAGCCCTGTGCGGCAAGGGCGCCAAGCAAATCGGCTTCGACGAGGTAGATGTTTCCCTGGCGGCGCATTACGCCAGCGAGGACGCCGACTTCACCTTGCAGCTGCACCAGGTGCTGCGCCCCAAGGTGGCCGAGGCCGAAGGGCTGGAGCGCATCTATCTGCTGGAGGTGCAGGTCTCCGAGGTGCTCACCACCATAGAGCGCAACGGCGTGCGCATAGACGCCAAGGTCTTGCAGGCGCAAAGCCACGAGCTGGGCTTGGCCATGCAAAAGCTGGAGGCCAAGGCGCACGAACTGGCGGGCCAGCCTTTCAACCTGAATTCTCCCAAGCAATTGGGCGAGATCCTGTTCGAGCGCATGCAGTTGCCCGTGGTGCGCAAGACGGCGGGCGGCGCGCCTTCCACCGACGAAGACGTGCTTACCAAGCTGGCGCACGACTACCCATTGCCGCAGGTGCTGCTGGAATACCGCGCGCTGGCCAAGCTGAAGTCCACCTATACCGACAAGCTGCCGCGCATGGTCAACGAGCGCACGGGCCGGGTGCACACCCGCTATGCCCAGGCCGCCGTCATCACCGGCCGCTTGGCGTCCTCCGACCCCAATCTGCAGAACATTCCCGTGCGCACGGCGGAAGGCCGCCGCGTCAGGGCCGCCTTCATCGCGCCCGAGGGCAAGATATTGTCCGCCGACTATTCGCAGATCGAACTGCGCGTGATGGCGCACGTATCGGGCGACGCCAACCTGCAGGGCGCGTTCGCACGCGGCGAAGACGTTCACCGCTCCACCGCCTCCGAGGTGTTCGGCGTGCCGCTGCCCGAGGTCACCTCCGAGCAGCGCCGCGCGGCCAAGGCCATCAACTTCGGCCTGATATACGGCATGGGCGAATTCGGCCTGGCGTCCAACCTGGGCATTACGCGCGATGCGGCGCGCGCTTACATAGACCGCTATTTCACGCGCTATCCGGGCGTGGCCAGCTATATGGACCGCATCAAGGCCCAGGCGCGCGAGCAGGGCTACGTCGAAACCGTATTCGGCAGGCGTCTGTGGCTGCCCGATCTGCAAGGCGGCAAGAAAGGCCCGCGCCAGGCCGCCGCCGAACGCGCGGCGATCAATGCGCCCATGCAGGGCACGGCCGCCGACCTCATCAAGATGGCCATGGTGGCGGTGCAGCGCTGGCTCGAAAAAGAAAACATGGCGACGCGTCTCGTCATGCAGGTTCACGACGAACTGGTGCTGGAAGCGCCCCTGGACGAAGTGGACGCGCTCAAGCGCGAGCTGCCCGCGCTGATGTGCCAGGTGGCGACGCTGGACGTGCCGCTGGTGGCCGAAGTGGGCGTGGGCGACAACTGGGAGCAGGCGCATTAAGGGGAAGGTGGAGCGCTGATATATTGCTAACCCGCCCGCCGCCCCACACGACCTGAACGTTTTATCGTTTGATTCTTCACGGAGGAAAAATGAGTTTCTCACCCATCACCGGCCAGGCCGAAACGACCATCCACACCAGCGCCGAGGGCCTGACGCACGGGCGCGTGCGGATTCCCACCTTCGATGGCGAGATCGATGCCTACCATGCCGTGCAGCAAGGCAAGCAGGGCGCGCCGGTCGTGCTGGTGGTGCAGGAAATCTTCGGGCTGCACGAGCATATCCAGGACGTCTGCCGCCGCCTGGCGCATGCCGGTTGTTTCGCCATTGCGGTGGAGCACTACCAGCGTCAGGGCGACGCCAACGCCTATCCCGACGTGCCCACGCTGCTGGGCGAACTGGTCTCGAAGGTGCCGGACGACCAGGTGCTGGCCGACCTCGACGCCGCCGCCAAGTGGGCGGGGCAGCAGGGCGGCGATGCCGCGCGCCTGGGGGTGACGGGCTATTGCTGGGGCGGGCGCATTACCTGGCTGTACGCGGCCCATAACCCCGCATGCAAGGCGGGCGTGGCCTGGTACGGCAAGCTGATTACCGGCCACGGCCCCATCCAGACCTACCAGCCCATAGACATCGCCGGCAAGCTGCATGCGCCGGTGCTGGGCCTGTACGGCGGCCAGGACGCCAGCATTCCGCTGGACGGCGTCGAAAAAATGCAGGCGGCGCTGGCCCAGGGCAGCGAGGCTTCCAAGGCCAGCAAGATCATCGTGTATCCGCAGGCCAATCACGCCTTCTACGCGGATTACCGCCCCAACTATCGCGCCGAAGATGCCCAGGACGCCTGGGCGCAGATGCTGGCCTGGTTCAAGCAATATCTGTAATTTGTAAAGCGGAGCGGCCGGCTGGCCGCTTAGCCGGGCCGGCGCTGCGTGCGCACCATGTTGCGCACTAGCACCCAGAACACGCCCAGCACGCCGCCGATGGCCATCGCCAGCGCCAGAATCAGCGCCTTGCGGGGCTCCACCGGCACCACTGGCGTCAGTACGGCGCCGTCCAGGCGATACAAGAGCAGCGAGTCGGTTTGGGGCGAAATGGCGCGCAAGAGCTTCAGGCGCGCTTCGTTCTTGCGCAGGTCATCGATGAAGGCGTCGTCGTTTTCACGGGATTCCAGCACGTCCAGTTCGGCTTTCAGGGCCCGCACCCCGCGGGCGTAGAGTTCTTTGCCTTCGAGATAGTCTTTCAGGCTTTCGGGGCTGGAGGGCCGCGCCAGATTGATTTGAGGGGAATCCTGGCCGATGGCCTCGGCGACGGCCAGGGCCTCCCTCAGGCGCACGATGCGATCCTGGCGCTGCTGCAGGGCGATGGCCCGCTGCGACGCCAGGGTGCTTTCTATGCCGTCGATGCGTATGGCAATTTCGTTCGAGGCGTCGTCGAGCAAGGCGCTCATCGCTTGAGCCTGGGCGATGCCCAGAAAGAGAGCCAGGTGCTGCTGCGCCTGTTCGGGCGTGTGGGCCGAGGCGGTGACCCGGTACAGATTGCGCCCCCTGGGGTCGGGAACGGCAATGTTCAGGCGCCAGGCGTTTTGTTCCAGAAGAGACGCCGATAGCGGGACGTCTTCGGGGTAGCTCAGCACCCTGCGCACGAATTGCTGGAAGGTGCTGTCCGACGTCAGGCTCAGGGCGAAGAACTCGTAGGCCTTTTTAGGCGTGTAGGGTTCCAGGCCCGCCGCTTCGCGGCCTCGGTTGAGGCCGTCCAGCGACGAGGCCACGGGCGCATTCAGATGCACGCTGCTGACGTAGCGCGGCTGCGCCACGAAAAACGCATAGGCGCCGGCCAGCAGCATGGCCAATACGGTGCACGACACGATCAGCCATTTGCCCGCCCACAAGGTACAGCACAGCTGCAGTAAGTCGATTTCGTCGGTTCGTGTGGCTTCGGTATGGTCGTTCTGCATGCGGGACGGGCAAGGATGATATGAGTGAGTGCGGCGCACTTATTCCAGTTCTAGATCAAGCGAGTACGCGAAGACGAAGCGCAGACAGTACAAATCGTACGGCAAGCGAAGTCGACAAAGTAATCGCTTGATATGGAAATGGAATTAGCGCTGCTGCAAGGCGCGGATGCGGTCTTCGATGGGCGGGTGCGATGCGAACAGCGCGCCCAGGCTGCGGCCGCCGGAGATGCCGGCCGCTTCGAAGGTCTTGGGCAGCTCGCCCGCTTCCACGCCGCCCAGGCGGGCCAGGGCGCGGATCATGGGTTCGCGCGCGCCCATCAGCTTGGCCGAACCGGCGTCGGCGCGGTATTCGCGCTGGCGCGAGAACCAGGCCACGATGATGGAGGCCAGGATGCCGAACAGGATCTCACAGACGATGACCGTGGCGTAATAGCCCAGGCCCACGCCGTTTTCGTTCTTGAGTACGGCCTTGTCGATGAAATAGCCCACCACGCGCGCCAAAAATATTACGAAGGTGTTGACGACGCCCTGGATGAGGGTAAGCGTGACCATGTCGCCGTTGGCGATGTGCGCGACCTCGTGGCCCAGCACGGCGGCCACTTCTTCTTCGGTCATGCTTTGCAGCAGGCCGGTGGAAACCGCCACCAGCGAGTTGTTCTTGGAGGCGCCGGTGGCGAAGGCGTTGGGCGGGCCGTCGTAGATGGCGACTTCGGGGCGGCCGATGCCGGCGCGGTCGGCCAGCTGGTGCACGGTGTTGACCAGCCAGGCTTCACGCGCATTGGCCGGACGGTTGGGGTCGATGACGCGGGCGCCGGTGCTTTTCTTGGCCATCCATTTGCTGATCAGCAGCGAGATGAACGAGCCCGTAAAGCCGATGATGGCCGAGAAGACGAGCAGTTGGCCGAGATCCATGCCGTTGGCCGTCAGGTAGCGGCCGACGCCCAGCACGTTCATGGCGATGCCCAGAACGACGACAACGGCCAGGTTGGTGGCCAGGAACAGGAAAATGCGTTTCATTGTGTGGGTTTCCTTTGTGCGAACTGTAAGGAGCTAACCATTTTATAAGGATAAATGGAGGCGGTGCCCGGAATGTAAAGACTTGGCGTCTAAGTGTTATGTTCTGTCGGCGGGCGCAAACGGCGTCCGGACACCAGCCTGCATGGAGCTTTAGTCCGCGAGAAGAGCCCGTGGTTCCCCCGGCGCTGAAGGCCGAATCCGGGCCGGGAGGCCTGCGGCTGGCGTATAGTATCGCCTTTCGTGGTGGGGGCAGGGCGTTTCTTGCACGGTAGCGGGCGGGCATCATGCAATCGTTGTGGATGATTTTGGCTTGTGCGATGTTCTCTTTGATGGGGGCGTCGATCAAGGTTTCAGCCGATCACGGCGCATCGCTGGCGCAGATCGTGCTGTTTCGCGCGCTGCCGTCGGTGGTGTTACTGCTGTCGTGGGCCTGGTTGACGAACCGATCCGCGCGGCCTATCAGCTGGCGTCTGCACCTGTGGCGCAACGTGGCCGGCGTCACATCGATGTGGCTGGGCTTCTTCGCCTTGTCCAACCTGCCGTTGTCCACGGCGGTCAGCCTGAACTATACCTCGCCGCTGTTCATCGCCGGCTGGATGCTGTGGGGCGTCAAGCAGCGTGATTACGTGCGCGTGCTGGCCGTGCTGCTGGGGTTTCTCGGGGTGCTGGGCGTCTTGCGCCCCAGCATCGGCGAAGAAAACTTTTTCGCTGGCCTGATGGGCTTGTGCGGCGGTGCGCTGGGGGCGGTGGCCATGATGCAGGTGCGCCAGATCGGCCGCGCCGGCGAATCCGAATGGCGTACCGTGCTGATTTTCTCGCTGGCGGGTTCTTTGTCGGGGCTGATCGCGGTGCTGGCCCAGGGCTGGGTCGAACTGGGCTGGAAAGCCTGGCTCGGCCTGGCGGGCGTGGGCCTGTCGGGCATGGTGGGCCAGTTGGCGATGACGCGGGCGTTCGGGGCCGGTTCGGCGCTGCTGACCGCCGCGCTGCAATACTCCACCATCATCTTTGCGGCGGGCTGGGGCCTGCTGTTCTGGGGCGACGTACCCGACCCCATCGCCTGGGCCGGCATGGCGCTGGTGATAGGCTCGGGCCTGCTCTCCACCTGGCGTACCTACGTGCAAAGCAAGCAGGCTGGCGCGGCTCAGGGCAAGGCCAAGAACACCAAGAAAACCAATGGCGTCCGCGGCGACGGCGCGAAGCGGGCCGGGCGCTGACGGGTGCGGGCGCGCCCTTGGAGGCCGGCGCTTCGCCTGCCCGAGGCGGCCCCTTTATTCGGCCAGCATACCCATGGTGCGCCGGTACCAGGCATGGAAGTGCAGCATGCCGTCTTCCATGGGCGACTGGTACGGGCCCGTCTCGTTGACGCCGCGGCGCATCAAGGCTCGGCGGCCCGCGTCCATGCGCTCGGCGATTTCGTCGTCCTCGACCGCGGTTTCCATGTAGGCCGCGCGCTGGGCCTGCATGAACTCGGGGCGATGCTCGACGACGTCGCTGGGGTAATAGAACTCCACCACGTTGACGGTATGCTGCGGGCTGACCGGATGCAGCGTGGAGAGCACCACCACGTGGGGATAGATTTCTATCATGTGCGTGGGGAAATACACCACCCAGATGGCGCCGAAATCGGGCGCGCGCCCGCCGCGATAGCGCAGCAATTGGCGGTGCCATTCCTGGTAGGCGGGGCTGCCCGGCGAACCCAGCGCCCGGTGCACGCCCACGCGCTGCAGGCTGTACCAGTCGGAGAATTCCCAGTCCAGGTCGTCGCAGGTGACGAAGCGCCCCAGCCCCGGATGGAAGGGGCCGACGTGGTAGTCCTCAAGGTAGACCTCGATGAAGGTCTTCCAGTTGTAGCGGCAGTCGTGGATCTCGACGTGGCCCAGCCGATAGTCGGACAAATCGAACTCGGGCCGTTGAAACAGCGGCGCCAGGTCGCGCGCGGGGTCGCGCTTGCCTTCGAAAAGCAGGCCGTGGCAGTTGCGCAGCTCGAAGCGCTGGAGGTTCAGGCAGGGCGATTGCGCGAACTTGGGCGCGCCCAGCAGCTTGCCTTGCTTGTCGTATGTCCAGCGATGGATGGGGCAGACGATGTTGCCGCCCGTGCGGTGCAGCTTGCCGCTCTGGCTTTGCCCGTCTTGCCCGCTGAAGCCCAGGATGAGCGCCTGGCGATGGCGGCAGACGTTGGACAGCAGTTCGACGCCCTCGGGGTTGCGCACCAGCACGCGCCCGTTGTCTTCCTGCGCCAGCGCATGCCAGTCGCCGACTTCCGGAACGAGTTTTTCGTGCCCGATATAGTGGGCCGCCCGGGCGAAGATATGTGCCTGTTCCTGCGCAAAAATGGCTTCGTCGAAATAGCTGTCGACAGGCAGTTGCGTACGCGCGGGCGCGAACTGCGCCTCGCGACCAATGTCGGCCATGGTGTGTCCTCCCCCGTTTCGCGGATGTCGGGCCGTGCCTGCGCGCTTGGGTTTGCCGCCCCTGGGGGCGTGTTACCGTGGAAGCGGCCCGGCGGCGCAAAATGCCGCGCGTGGGCTGGCCCGTTGAGAAGAAAACAAACGGTTGGGCAGAAAGGAGATTGCGAAAGGGGCAAATTGTACCCCATGTGCCCGGGAATTCCGCGGCATAGGGCAGCCCGGAATGCACGAAAATGGCGCGCTTGGACAGCAGCCCCCGGGCCTGATCCCGTACAATCGAAAAATGGACTGGCCGGGGCGTTTGAACGCCACGGCTTTTTTACCTGGAACGACGCATGAATCAGCCCCTTCCTTTTTCCGAACAAGCCGACGCCGACGGCGTATTGCCCGACGCTCCCCAAGATTTCGAAACGGCCCTGGCGCAACTGGAAACCCTGGTCGCCCGCATGGAAGACGGCGACCTGCCCCTGGAGCAATCCCTGGCGGCCTACCAGCAAGGCGTGGCCTTGGCGCGGCTGTGCCAGTCGCTGCTGGACAAGGCCGAGGAACAGGTCAAGGTCTTGCAGGGCAACCTGCTGGAACCCTACGGCGCTTCGGGCGCCCAAGACGGCTCGGGCGAACGGGAATAACACGGACGGAAAAAATGGAACAGCTTGATTTTTCCGGCTGGCTGGCGCTGCATGCCGAGCGGGTCGAAAAGGCGCTGAACGCCTGGCTGCCCGCCGCCGACGTTGCGCCGGCGGCGCTGCATCA
Source organism: uncultured Burkholderiaceae bacterium (assembly GCA_934525625.1). Taxonomy (GTDB): domain Bacteria; phylum Pseudomonadota; class Gammaproteobacteria; order Burkholderiales; family Burkholderiaceae_B; genus Mesopusillimonas. The sequence continues at coordinate 165,595 of CAKSZL010000004.1, read as the reverse complement.
GGCGATGCGCTACGCCGTGCTGGGCGGGGGCAAGCGCGTGCGCGCCGCGCTGGTGTATGCGGCCGGCGAAGTCTGCGTCTGCAACGGCGCGCTGTCGCCCGCGCAGCGCGCGGCGCTGGATCGCGCCGCCGCCGCCGTCGAGCTCGTTCACGCCTATTCGCTGGTGCACGACGATTTGCCCTGCATGGACGACGACGACCTGCGCCGCGGGCGCCCCACCGTGCACAAGCAGTACGACGAGGCCACCGCCATGCTGGTGGGCGACGCCTTGCAGCCGCTGGCGTTCGAGCTGCTGGCCCAGATGCCGATTGCGCCGGCGCTTATCGTGCAGTCGGTGGAGCTGCTGGCGCGCGCATCGGGCAGCGTGGGCATGGTGGGCGGCCAGGCCATCGATTGCGCCAGCGTCGGCCGGGTGCTGACCCACGACCAGTTGCAGGCCATGCATGCCATGAAGACCGGCGCCATGCTGCAAGCCAGCATCCTGCTGGGCGGCATCGTGGCGGGGGGCAGTTCGCAGCAGCGCGATGCGCTGGAAGATTACGCCGAGGCCGTCGGCGTCGCTTTCCAGGTGGCAGACGACATCCTGGACGAAGTGGCCGATACCGCCACGCTGGGCAAGACGGCGGGCAAGGATGCCGCCGCCAACAAGCCCACCTACGTCACGCTGCTGGGCCTGGAAACCGCGCGCGAACTGTTGGGCGGCCTGAAAAAGGCGGCCCACGAGGCGCTGCGGCCGCTGGGCGCTTCGGGCGCGCGCCTGGGGCAGCTGGCCGATTTCATCGCCGACCGCACGCATTGATTCCCGCGCTGATTTCCCGTGCCAGCCAGGCGGGCCGCCGCATACTTGGCGAATCCGGGCGGTGTGCGGGCGCGAGGCAAGCCGCAAGCCAAAAGCGGGGCTGAAGGTCTTCGGCGCCAGCCTCCCGGCCCGGGCCGGCAAGACACCGCGCCCCGCCTTCCTTTATGATTACGGGATTGTTCCCGTTTACATCCTCCATGCCGTTTTCTCTGCTCGAAACCGTTCAGTCGCCGGCTGATCTCAAGCCTATGGATCGCCGCCAGCTCAAGCAGCTGGCGCAAGAGTTGCGCGCGTTCATCCTGCATTCCGTTTCGCGTAGCGGGGGGCATCTGTCGTCCAACCTGGGCACGATCGAACTTACCGTGGCCCTGCACCGCGTATTCGACACGCCGAACGACCGCCTGGTGTGGGACGTCGGCCACCAGTCGTACGCCCACAAGATTCTGACCGGGCGGCGCGAGGGCATGGCCACGCTGCGCCAGCAGGGCGGCCTTTCGGGCTTTCCCAAACGCAGCGAATCGCCCTACGACGCTTTCGGCACCGCGCACTCCTCCACGTCGATATCGGCGGTGCTGGGCATGGCGGTGGCCGCGCGCCAATTGGGCTTGAACAAGCGCCAGCACATCGCCGTCATCGGCGACGGCGCCATGACCGCCGGCCAGGCCTTCGAGGCCCTGAACAACGCCGGCGTCACGCCCGGCATCGACATGCTGGTCATTCTCAACGACAACGACATGTCGATTTCACCGCCCGTGGGCGCGTTGAACCATTACTTCGCCCGCCTGATGTCGGGCGGCTTTTATGCGGCCGCCAAGAACGTGGGGCGGGCCGTGCTGCAGCACGTGCCGCCGGTGCTGGAACTGGCGCGCCGCTTCGAGGGCCACGCCAAGGGCATGATGGCGCGCCCGGCCACGCTGTTTGAAGAGCTGGGCTTCAACTACGTGGGGCCGGTGGACGGCCACGACCTGGACGTACTCATACCCACGCTGGAAAACCTGCGCTCTCTGGGCGGCCTGCAGTTTCTGCACGTGGTGACGCGCAAGGGCCAGGGCTACAAACTGGCCGAAGCCGACCCCGTGCTGTACCACGGGCCGGGCAAGTTCGACCCGGACATCGGCATCCAGAAACCCGCCGTGCCGCCCAAGCAAACCTTTACCCAGGTATTCGGCCGCTGGCTGTGCGACATGGCCCAAGCCGACGAAAAGCTGGTCGGCATCACGCCCGCCATGCGCGAAGGCAGCGGCATGGTCGAGTTTCACCAGCGGTTTGCGCAGCGCTATTTCGACGTCGGCATCGCCGAGCAGCATTCGGTCACCTTTGCGGCGGGCTTGGCCTGCGAAGGGCTCAAGCCCGTGCTGGCCATTTATTCCACCTTTTTGCAGCGCGGCTACGACCAGTTGATCCACGACGTGGCGTTGCAAAACCTGGACGTCACGTTCGCGCTCGATCGCGCCGGGCTGGTGGGGGCCGACGGCGCCACCCATGCCGGCAATTACGACATCGCCTTCTTGCGCTGCGTGCCCAATATGGTTGTGGCCACGCCGTCCGACGAAAGCGAGGCCCGCCTGCTGCTGAACACCTGTTATCGCCACCCGGGGCCGGCTTCCGTGCGGTATCCGCGCGGCGCGGGCGTGGGAGTCGAAGCCAGCGATACGCTCGAACCCGTGGAAATCGGCAAGGGCAGGGTGCTGCGCCAGGGCCGGCGGCTGGCCATACTGGGTTTCGGCACGCGCGTGCCCGAAGCCCTGAAGGCCGCGCAGCGGCTGGACGCCACGCTGGTAGACATGCGCTTCGTCAAGCCGCTGGACACCGCGCTGCTGGACGAACTGGCAAACACCCACCAGGCCTTCGCGACGGTGGAGGAGGCCGCCGTGATGGGCGGAGCGGGCAGCGCCGTGCAAGAGTATTTCAACGAGCAAGGCTTGGTGCACCCCTTGCTGCAGCTGGGCCTGCCCGACCGCTTCATCGATCATGGCGACCAGGCGGCTCTGCTGGCCCAGTTGGGGCTGGACGCCGACGGCATCGAACAGGCCGTTTTGCAGCGCTTTCCCGAGCTGAAAGACCCTGAGTGTGAAAGGGTTTCGCAGCACGCGGCGCGATGATGCGCCATAATAGTCTTTTGTGTCTTCCCGATTGCGCCGTGGGTGCCATGCCCACGCCGCCCAGTGCTTATGAATTCCGTATCCGATAGCGTCGTGGCCATGCCCGACGTCCAAAGCAGTCTCGATACCCGCCACTTGCCCATCCAGCGTGTGGGCGTGCGCGGCGTGCGCCATCCCATGCTGATCGCCGCCGCGGGCGGCCAGCCGGCCTTGCCCACGGTTGCCACGTGGGAACTGACCGTCGCCTTGCCGGCCCACGAAAAGGGCACGCACATGTCCCGCTTCGTGGCCTTGCTGGAAGAGTACCGCCCGCAAGCCATGACGCCGGCGCTATTTTGCGAGATGACCGAAAAAATGCTGCCCCTGCTCAATGCCGAGCAGGGCGACCTCACGGCCGTCTTCCCGTATTTCATCAACAAGGTGGCGCCGGTGTCCGGCGTGGCCAGCCTGATGGATTACGAAGTCACCTGGTTTGCGCGCGCGCATCAGGGCCAGCCCGTCGAGTTCGAGCTGACGGTGCTGGTGCCGGTTACCAGCCTGTGCCCGTGCTCCAAGGCCATCTCCGAATACGGCGCGCACAACCAGCGCTCGCACGTCACCGTGCATGCGCGTTTCGCTTCGGGCGTGCAGCCCGACGTGCCGGCGCTCATCCAGCGTATCGAGCAGCAGGCGTCGTGCGAACTGTGGGGCCTGCTCAAGCGCGGCGACGAAAAATACGTCACCGAGCGCGCCTACGACAACCCCAAGTTCGTCGAAGACCTGGTGCGCGACGTGGCCGTGCAGGTGCGCGATTTCCCCGGCGTGCAACAATTCCGCGTCGAAGCCGAGAACTTCGAATCCATACACAACCACTCCGCCTACGCGGTGGTGGTCGGCCCTTGAGGTTTTACTTAAGGTCTTCGTTACCCAAGGGCTCGTCCCTTTAAGGCCTTATCCGTTTTCAGGGCGTCCGTGCCATTGGTATGGGCGCCTTTGCCGTGTGTTTTGGCAATATGCTAAAATGCCGGGTTTCTTGCTCGACTCGTTCTTTTTGCTTACCCCCATAGCTACATGGGGGTGCGGCGAAAAAGCGGGCGGGCTGTCCCCTTGAGGCTGGTGTGGTTTAAAAGCCGGGTTGGCCGGCTTGATTCACATGCCTTCGCATGCCTTCAAGGAAATCCACAGGAGTGCATTAATGCGTCATTACGAAATCGTATTCATCGTGCATCCCGACCAAAGCGAGCAAGTGCCCGGTATGGTCGAACGCTATCAGGCCATGGTAACGGCCGATGGCGGCAAGGTGCATCGTCTTGAAGACTGGGGCCGCCGTCAGCTGGCTTATCCCATTCAAAAGCTCGTCAAAGCCCACTACGTTTGCATGAACGTCGAGTGCAGCCAAGCCGTCCTCGACGAGCTCGAACACACGTTCCGCTACAACGATGCCGTGCTGCGTCATCTGGTTATCAAGACCAAGAAGGCTGAAACTGAACCTTCCATCATGATGAAGTCGGTCGAGCGCGAAGAGGCCCGCAAGGTCAGCGCCGAAGCCAGCACCGAAGCAGGAACGCAAGAGTAATAGTCGGTTGGCATGTCTGGCACGCACGGCGTGAACCAGTTAAGCCTGACGGCACAGGTGCTCGAAGTCCAGCCGATACGGTATACGCCCGCGGGGCAGGCCGTGCTGGAAATGCGCCTGGAGCACGAATCGGAAGTCGTGGAAGCAGGGGTGGGCAGACGTATTTCGCTGACCCTGCAGGCCGTGGCGATAGGCGACATCGCCTTGCTGCTGGCAGACACGACGCTAGGCACCCCGTTGTCCATCAAGGGGTTTCTGGCTCCCCGGCGCAAGGGGTCCGACAGGCTGGTGCTGCACATCCAGCAAGCGGGGCGCCTGGCGCCTTCCGATGGCTGGGTGGCCTAGGCCAACAGACATGCCGGCAATCATTCGAATGGCGCGGGGCCGCAACTGACGGCCGCGCACAGATAAAGTTAAGAGGCTTACCATGGCACAGTTCAAAAAACGTAAGGAAAAGCGCCGCTTCGGGCAACAAAACCCCCTGTTCAAGCGCCGCAAGTTCTGCCGCTTCACGGTGGCTGGCGTCGACGAAATCGACTACAAGGATCTCGACACGCTGCGTGATTTCATCCAGGAAAACGGCAAGATCATTCCTGCCCGCCTGACCGGTACCAAGGCTCACTACCAGCGCCAACTGGACAGCGCCATCAAGCGTGCGCGCTTCCTGGCTCTGCTGCCTTACACCGATAACCATAAGTAATCGAGGGTATCCGTCATGCAAATCATTCTGCTCGAAAAAGTCGCCAACCTGGGTAGCCTGGGTGACGTCGTCCGCGTTCGCGACGGCTATGCGCGCAACTACCTGATTCCGCAAAAAATCGCGCGTCGCGCCACGCAAGCGGCCATCGCCGAATTCGAAGCCCGCCGTGCCGAGCTCGAAAAGCTGCAAGCCGAAAAACTGGCCGCCGCTCAAGCCCAGGGCGCCAAGCTCGACGGCCAGACGGTCAAGATCTCGCAGAAAGCCGGCGTCGACGGCCGCCTGTTCGGTTCCGTCACCACCATGGACATCGCCGCCGCGCTGGCCGAGCAAGGTTTCGAAGGCATCGTCAAGTCGCAGGTTCGCCTGCCCGATGGCGCCATCAAGGCCGTGGGTGAATTCCCCGTTCAGGTCGCCCTGCACGCCGACGTCGTCGTCGGCATCACGGTGCAAGTCATCGGCGAGATGGCTTAAGGCACGTTGGCGCAGGTTTGCCGGCCAAAGCGCCGGTGATCTTTTCGCCACATGCATGGTAAATTGCAGGCAGCCGCCTGTTTTACTTGCCGCGCACGCGTAAAAAAATAAAGCCGGTTTTGCCGGCTTTATTTTTTCGCAGGGCTTGATGCCTAGTGTCCTGTCTCAGAAGTTCGTTTCATAAAAATGCTGCAATCGCCGCCATGCTGCGTTGCAAATCCTCGCCATAGCTACGGCTATGGCTGTGGTTTGCGCCTTGCCTGACAGCGATTGCAACATCTTTATTTAATCAACGAACTTCTGAGACAGGACACTAGTGTTGGGCTTTTTTCGTTGGCGCAACACTTGCAGCCAATGCAAAAGCCATAGATATTTCCGCATCCCAGATGGAACCCATGAACAACGCCGTCGACCCGTCGATCGAGTACCTGCGCGTCCCTCCGCACTCCATCGAGGCTGAACAGTCCGTGTTGGGCGGCCTATTGCTGGACAACAGCGCTTGGGACCGCATCACCGACCTGCTCACCGAAGAGGACTTCTATCGCTTCGACCACAAGATCATCTGGCAGCACATCAGCCGCCTGATCGGCCTGGCGCGGCCCGCCGACGTGGTGACGGTGCACGAGTCGCTATCCAGTTCGGGCAAGGCCGAGGAAACCGGCGGGCTGGCCTACCTGAACGCGCTGGCGCACAACACGCCGTCGGCGGCCAATATCCGCCGCTACGCCGAAATCGTGCGCGAACGCGCCATGCTGCGCAAGCTGGTCTCGGTGGCCGACGAAATCGCCGCCGGCGCGCTCAACCCGCAAGGCAAAGAGGCCAGGCAGCTGCTGGACGAGGCCGAGTCCAAGGTGTTCCAGATCGCCCAGGAAGGCGCGCGCGGATCGGCCGGCTTCCAAAGCATACAGCCGCTGCTCACCCAGGTGGTCGAGCGCATAGACGAGCTGTATCACCGCGAAGGCGATTCCGACGTTACCGGCGTGCCCACCGGCTTTACCGACCTCGACCGCATGACCTCCGGCCTGCAGCAGGGCGACCTCGTCATCGTCGCGGGGCGCCCCTCCATGGGCAAGACCTCGTTCTCGATGAACATAGGCGAGCACGTCGCCATCGAGCAGGGCCTGCCGGTGGCAGTGTTCTCCATGGAAATGGGCGCCGTCCAGTTGGCCCAGCGCATGGTGGGTTCGGTGGGCCTGCTGGACCAGCACCGCATGCGCACCGGCAAGCTTACCGAAAGCGACTGGCCGCGCCTGACGCATGCCGTGCAGCAGGTGCAGCAGGCGCAAATCTACATCGACGAAAGCCCGGCGCTCAGCGCCATGGAAGTGCGCGCGCGTGCGCGCCGCCTGGCGCGCCAGTGCGGCCAATTGGGCATGATCATCATCGACTACCTGCAACTGATGTCGGGTTCGGGCGGCGAAAACCGCGCCACCGAAATTTCCGAGATCAGCCGTTCGCTGAAGGGCCTGGCAAAAGAACTGAATTGCCCGCTGATCGCCTTGTCGCAGCTCAACCGCAGCCTGGAACAGCGCCCCAACAAACGTCCCGTGATGAGCGATCTGCGCGAATCGGGCGCCATCGAACAGGACGCCGACGTGATCCTGTTCATCTACCGCGACGAAGTCTACAACCCCGACTCACCCGACAAAGGCACGGCCGAAATCATCATCGGCAAGCAGCGTAACGGCCCCATCGGCACCGTGCGCCTTACCTTCCAGGGCGCCAGCACGCGCTTCCTGAACTTTACTTCGGCGATCTAAACAATACCGCTACGGCGCGCGGCGCGGGCGCTCGCCAAACGCGCCCGCCTGGCGTGTGCCTGCCTAGCGTGCCTGCCCTATACCTGTCTGAGGCCGGCTTATGCGCGGGGAAGCCAGCGCCGCCATAATGCCGCGCCGATGCAGCCAACGATGGCCAGCGCCACGCCATACAGATGGGCGGCGTGGGCGATGCGCCCGCCTATCAGCGCTTCTTCGGCTTCAAGCGGGCTGGCCAGGCTTTGCCAGGCCAGCCATGCCGCCAGGCAGGCGAGCGCCAGCATGGCCTGGCGGTCGCGTTGCAGGGCCGCAGGCAACAGGCCTTGCGCGAACAGGCCGTACAACACCCCCGACAGGCCCACGTAGGGCAGCAGGCCTGGCGAGAATACAGCCAAGCACATGCTGGTGCCGGCGGCCAGCCAGGCCAGCCGCCAGCCAAGGCGACGGTCGAAAACCGCTGGTGCCAGCGCGCAGCAGACGGCTACGCCCGCGGCGTTCAACAAGGCATGGGGCCAACTCAAATGGACGAAATGCGCCGTTATCAAACGCCACCATTCGCCTTTGTCCCACACGGCGCCGGCATCCAGCTTCAGCATGGAGTGTACGGTGGCGCCGGCGGCTTGCAGGCCCAACAGCAGCACGATCAGGCAGGCGGCGCGGCGCCAATCCTTGCCGGGGGCGGTGAAAGCGCGTTCGGGCATGAGGCCTTGAGACATGCGGGCGCTTATTCCGATATGCCCGGCTCCGGCCTCGACCATAGCCAGGCCAGCACGCAAGCCATGCTTAGCAGGGCGAAACCCGTCAGCCAGGGACTGATGGCCGTCCAATACAGAATGACCGCGCATAGCGCCATCGAGGCGCTGGCGCCCCATTTGGCGCCTCGCGTTACTTTGCGGCCGTCGGCCCAGTTGGCCAGCAGCGGGCCGAACAGCCGGTGGCGCAACAGCCAACGATGAAAGCGCGGCGAACTGCGCGCGGCGGCCCAGGCCGAGATCAGCACGAATACCGTCGTCGGCATGACGGGCAGCACCGCCCCCAGAAACGCCAGCCCCAGGCTGGCCACGGCCAAAGCCAGCCACAGGGCGCGCACAAGGCGCGAGCGGGAAACGGGGGGTGCGGATGGTTGCGGTTTCATCGGCCCGGGATGCGGCGAAAGTATCTTCATGATTATGAACCAAGCCGGCCGTGCGCGTATTGGCGGCGGTATTCCATGCGGCTCTTTGCTTGATTGGAATGCAGCCCGCCTGAACATGCCAGGACCGCGCCAGGCTGCCCCTTGGCCGGCGCTTCGAGCACGGCGCGCCGGTCGACGTTTACGGCAATGTGTACAGACGAGCCAGCAGTTGCCCGAAGCGGTAGTAGGCCTGATTGGCGCCTTTGATGACGAGGTTTTGTTCGTCGCCGGACATGCCCGCAGTGTCCAGCGCCCGTACGAAGTCCTTCCAGGCGCGTGCGCGGCCCTGCGGGTAGGCGGCCAGGTTGCGGGCGCCGAAATTCTCGTCGAGGCCGAGTTTGTCCTGCGCTTCCTTGAACAAAAAGGCGGCGCCCAGCGTGGAGCCTTCCGATACGTACAGCCAGCCCAGCGAAGCCGGCATGGAAACACCGGTGCTGGCGATGGGTTCGTCTTCGGGAATGACGGCCCCCAGATCGGCGAGGTCGGCCAAGGCCGCCAACTGGCGGCCGCGTACGTTGAGGTCGGGTACGGCGCCGGCCAGGCGTTCGTCGTCGAACAGGGCTTGCACGTCGCGTTGGAACAGGTACTGGGCCAGGGCGAAGCGGGCGTATTGCTCGCGGCTGGAAAAGGGGTCGGCCTCGGCCATCAACTGGTGCATGCGTTCGTGCTGGCCGGAGGTTTCGATGCGCAGACGCTCTGAAAGCGTCGGGATGGAGTGATGCAGCGTGTCGGTGTTCATGATGATTGCCGGAGAAAAAAACAAAACAGGACAGGAAGGCCGCCCCGTAAACGCTATGCGGAGCGGCATGCTCGAATTCCGCTTATTGCGGTTGAGTTGAGCGGCGGCGCCGCGCCAGCCATGCCAGGGGTGCCAGCAAGGCCAGATTCAGGGCCAGGCCGCCGCCCGAGTCGTCGACGCTCTGGTCGGGAGACGGGGCGGGCTCGGGTTCGGGCTCGGGCTCGGGCTGGGGCGGGGCGGCCACGGCAACCGTCACGCTTCTGCTTTCGGACTCGCGCCCGATGTCGTCGCTGCACGTGAGCTCGAAGGTGTAGGCGGCATCCCTGTGGGCCAGGGCGGGAGTCTGCTCTTCGCCGCTGGCCTGCTTGGCGCCGGACCAGTCGCCGCCGGCGTTGCACACTGTGGCGTTGGAGGCGGACCACGTCAGCGTCACCTTGCCGCCGTCGTCCACCTTGGCTTTATCGGCCGAGAAGGCGTCGATCGTGACGGGCGGGCGAACCAGCGCCACCTTGAATACCGTGCCGCTGGCGTTGGCGCCGGCCGGCGCAGCGTCGGCCAGCGTACCGCCTTCGTAGGCCGCGCCGTACAGCGTCCAGCCGTCTTGCCCCAGGCTCAGGCCCACGGGCGCCTTGCCGTCCACGGCTTGCTCGAAGCTATGCACCACCTGGTAGCCGTGCTGCTTGCCGGCATCGCCGGCATCGGCCAGTACGATGCGCCACAGCGTTCCCGCGCCGCGCGCGCCGCCGGCCCGGGTAGCGCCATAGAGGTTGCCGTCCGCAGCCTTGACCATGGCCCCGGCGGCGCCGGAGCCGTCGTCGGTTCCGCCCGCGAAGGCGTGCAGCACTTCCAGCTTGTGTTGCTTGGTGTCGGCGTCTTTTTCCGTCTTGCTGATGCGGTAGACCGTGCCCAGGTCGTTCGGCGGTGCGCCCGGAACCACCCCCGTGCCGCCGCCCGGCTGGCTGCTGTACGTAGTGCCGTACAGCCAGCCGTCGCCGCCGTCCAGCAAGCTGGAGAAGGCGGAGAAGTTGGCCGACGTCATGGTGGCAGGGAAACCGGCGTCCTGATTGGTGCCCAGCGAAGCGATCACTTCGTAGTCGCCGCCGTCCGGCTTCACCCGGAAGACAAAGGGCAAGGGCACGCTTTCGCCGGTGCCTTCGATGGTTTGCGGATAGGTGGTGTTGTTGACGCCGTATATCCACACGCCGTCGGCATCCAGCGCCAGGCCGGTGGGCAAGGCGCTGCGCGCGTTCAGGAAGCCGCCCGCTATCGTGCCCATGCCCGGCCATTTATGCAGGCGATGCATGGCATTGGCCTGGGCGTCGTAGCGCCAAAGGTTGTAGGCGGAAGTGCCGCCGTTTTCGCCGCGCGCGAAATACAGGCTGGGCGGCAGGTCGCCCGCGGCGCCGTAGGCCCATTGCCCGAAGTTGCCGCCCCCCGCAGGGCTATCGTCTCCCATGGCCGTCAAGGCCGCCTGGATGATCGGTTCGACGCTGATCATCTCGCGCGAGGGCGGGTTGGTGGCATCCGGCGCATAGCGGTAGAAATCGCCGCCCACGCCCAGATAGTATTGGCCCGCTTCGCCCGGCACCAGCAAGGGCGAATTGGTGGAAGCCGCATTGCCGGTGGCGATGTTGACCGAGGCGAACGACGGTGCGGCCCCCTCGGCGGGCAGCGTGTAGACGACGCCGCTGGTAACTTGAGTGCCGCCCTTGTGCGTGGCGCCGATCAGCAGGCCCGTGGCCACATCGTGAATGGGTGGCGTGTTCGGGTTGGCGCCTTGCCCGGCCTCTTCCGGGTTGGCGCCGATGGCGGGCTTGCCGCCTATACCCGTGAAGGTATGCAGCGGCGTTACCGTCATGCCCGTGGCGTCCTGGGCCATGGCGGGGACGCTTAGGCCCAGGGTCAGCAGGGCCGCGCTCGCCAGGCGCTTCCAGGGCATAGTCATGTCCGGCGGGCATGCCTGGCGGCTTGCCGCCAAGGCATGCTCCATCGTTTTAATGCAAGGGGGTGTGTGCATGGTCTTTGCTTCCTCAAAAAAGCTGTTGTCGTTGGTGATGAAGATTCACCGGCGTATTTGCGCCGGCGGCGTCCCGCCAGCGGCCGTGGCCGCATGGACGGAGGCGGAATCGGAAAACGGCCCGAAGTAGCCGGCCACTTCGCGCAGATCGCTGGCCGACAGCACGCCGGCGCGGTACTTCAGCGCCAGGCGGGCGTTCAGGGTGTCGTACACCGCGCGCGCCAGGTCGCGGCGGGCGGTGTAGAGCTGCTGCGCGGCGTTGAGCACGTCCAGGTTGATGCGTTCGCCCGCCGCCACGCCGCGCATGCCGCCCTCCAGCGCCACCTCGGCGGCGCGCACGGCTTGCAGGCTGGCTCTAATGCGCGCCGGGCCGCTGTGGCTGAGGCGGTACTGGCGTTCCAGATCCAGCATGACTTCATTGGTACGCACGCCCAGCGTGTAGCTGGCATTGCTGAGCTGGTGGCCGGCCTGGCGCGAAGCGGCGGAAACGCCGCCGCCCGCGAACAGCGGCACGCTGACCATTACGCCCACGCTGTTGGTGCGATACTTCTGGTTGTAGGCCGAGGCGATTTCCGACTTGTTGCGGCTGTGCTGCGCAAACAGCCGCACCGTGGGCATGTGCCCGGCGCGCTGGCGGCTAAGCTCGTGGCGTGCCGCTTCCACCGCCTGGCGCTGGGTTTCCAGCGCGGCGTTCTGGGTGCGCGCCATCTTTTGCCAGTCCTCCAGCGGCTGTGTGCCCAGGCCGGGAGCGATGCCTTCCACGAAATCCGGCCGCAAAGGCTCCAGCGTTTCACGCGCTTGTTCGGGGACGCCGACGATTTGCATCAAGGCCTGCCAGGCTACGTTGGCGGCGTCCTCGGCGTCCAGCTGCGCAACCTGCGCCAGCTGCAGCCTGGCCTCGGTTTCGGCGATGTCGGTACGCGTGCCCTCGCCATGCTGGAAAGCGCGGCGTTTGCGCTGCAATTGTTCGGCATAGGTGTCGCGCTGCGCGCGCGTCAGGCCTACCTGGTCTTGCGCGAACAAGGCCTCGGTATAGGCGCGCAGCAAACGCATGGTCAGGGCTTGCGCGGCATCCCTGAACTGGGCGTCGGCAAGCAGCGCGTAGGCCTTGCCTTGCTTCCAGCGCGCCCAGGCGGCGGCGTCGAACAGCGGCTGTGTCAGCGTGACCGACGCCGAGTAGCTGGAATAGCTGCGCTCTGTGCTGTCGCTGAACCCGTCGGCCTCGTAGAATACTTTCTGCTTGTTGTAGGGCGCGTTCTGGTAGCTGAGCGACACCTGCGGCAGCAGGCCGGCGCGGCCGATGCCGATGTTCTCCTGCCCGGCGGCATGCGAGGCGCGGGCCGCTTGAAAGGCGGGGTCGTTCAATGTGGCCAGCTCGTAGGCCTGCAGCAGGCCCAGCGCCTGTGCTGCCGGCAGCCAGCCCAGCGCCAAGGCCAACCCGGCATGCAGCAGGCATCGTGCAAGAGTATGTGGGGCGCGTGATGCTTGATTCGGGCTCCGTTGTATCCGGCGAGTCATGGTCATCGTCATTCCTCACCCAGCGCCGTATGCGTCCTGTCGATCAAGGGTTTGAACAGATACGACAGCAGCGAGCGTTCGCCGGTGCGTACGAAAACCTCCACCGGCATGCCGGGCCGCAAGTCTTGGCCGGCCAGTTTTTCCATGCCTTCGTCCGTCACGGCCACTTCGATCGGGTAGTAGGGCATGCCGCTGCGTTCATCCACCAGCCGGTCGGCGCCTACGACGCGCACTTCGCCCGGCACGCGCGGCGTGGTGTTCTGGTTGAAGGCCGTGAACATCAGCTCCACCGGCAGGCCGGCGTGAACGGTGTCGATCAGATTGACCGGCACCTGGCCTTCCACCACCAGCACGCCTTCGCTGGGCACCACGTGCATCAGCTCGTTGCCGGCGCGGATGAAGCCGCCTTCGGTGAACACGGACAAGCCGACGATGGCGCCGGTGGCCGGCGCCATCACTTCGGTATGGCGCAACTCGTATTCGGCGGCGGCCAGGCGCTCGGACAGCGCTTCGGCCTCCAGCGTGGCGTCGGCCAGTTGCGCGCGGACTTCGGCCTGGTGTTGCTCCCGGCGCTGCGTGATGCGCAGGCGCTGTTCGGCCACCTGGCGCTGCAATTGCCCGACCCGGCCGGCATTCTCGGCGACGTCGCCCATCACCTCGGCCAGCAGGCGCTCGGTATCCAGCAGCCGGTTGCGCGACACATAGCCGTCGGCGGCCAGTGCACGCAGGCTTGCCGCCTGCTCGCGCAGCGCCTGTTCTTGCCGGCGGCGCGCCGCCAACGTGTCGTTCAGGCCACGCAGGCTGGAAAGATAGCCTTGCTCGGTTTCGCGCATGGCGTTCAGTTCGCTTGCCAGCGCCATGCGCCGCGACTGCAGCAATTCGCGCTGCATGGACACCGCCGCCGCAACACGGGCGTCCACCTTGCCGGACGCCAGTTCAGCCGGGAAATCTATGCTGTCCGCGCCATCGCGCTCGGCGACCAGGCGGGCCGCCGTCGCGCGTGCCGTGGCCAGTTGGATACGCAGCGAGTCGGCCTGCGTGCGGGCTTGCGTGTCATCCAGGATGAGTATGGGTTGGCCGAAGCGCACGCGGTCGCCGTCGCGCACCAGCAGGCGCTTGATGCTGCCGTCCACCGCGCTTTGCACCGCCTTGCGGTTGCCCGACACCTTGACGGCGCCGCTGGCCGGTACGCCCTTGTCCAGCGGCGCCAGCGCCGCCCATAGCAGAAAGCCCGCCACGCCCAGCCATATGATCAGCCAGCCCATGCGGCGGTAGGGGTTCTCGTTCAGTTTCAGTCCAGCGGCCCGGGCGGCGTCCAGCGTGCCGGCGGGCAGCTCGGCCGCCACGAAGGACGGCCGCGCCGCCATGCCCAGCGCCTTGGTCGGGCGGGTCATCATGCTCATGTTTGGTCTCCGGCGGCCTGAGGGGGAAGGGCGGCCAGGCGCGGGCCTGGCGTGGCGGCTGAAGGCCTTGGCGGCGAGCCGTTGGCCGCCTGGGCCTGCGGCGCCTGTTGGCCTTGCTGCATGGCCTGGGCCTGCGCAAGGGCTTGCATCACCTTCTGCGTCGGGCCGAAGATGGCTCTTTGCCCGGGGCTCAGCATCAGAATGTGGTCGCTCAGCGAGAGCAGCGGGCGGCGATGGGTAATCAACACCACCGTCGTGCCGTCTTGCTTCATGCTTTGCAGGGCGGTGCTCAAGGCGGCGTCTCCGGCCTCATCGAGGCTGGCGTTGGGCTCGTCCAGCACCACCAGCGCCGGCTTGCCGTACAGTGCGCGCGCCAAGCCGATGCGCTGGCGCTGTCCGCCTGAAAGCCCGGCGCCGTTCTCGCCCAGCGCGGTGTCATAGCCTTGCGGCAATTGCAGAATCATGTCGTGTACGCCGGCCTGGCGCGCCGCGCGCACCACTTCCTCGGCGTCCGCCTCGCCGAAGCGGGCGATGTTCTCGCTAAGCGTGCCGGCGAACAGCTCGACGTCTTGCGGCAAATAGCCGATGGCCGGGCCGAGTTCGTCCTTGTTCCACTGGAACACGTCGGCACCGTCCAGCCTGACCCGGCCGGAAGCGGGCGCGGCGGCGCCCACCAGCAGGCGCGCCAGCGTGGATTTGCCGGAGCCCGACGGCCCCATTACCGCCAGCGTTTCGCCGGCGGGCAGCGCCAGGCTGACTTGCGCAAATACCGCGCGCGTATTCGCCTCTTGCTGTGCGCCGGGCGGCAGGGCGCTGACGCTGTCCAGTTCCAGGCGTCCGGCCGGGCGCGGCAGCGACAGGCGCACGAAGCGCGTCACAGCGGAAATGGCGGCGGCTTTTTCGCTGGCCGCCTGTTGGCGCTGCAGAAAGCTCAAGTACACCGACAGCCAGCGCCGGAACAGCGCCGGCAGCATGCCCATGGCCGAGATGGCTTCGGCATTGCGCAGATGCGCCGTCGCCGTGGCGCCCGATTGGATGTGCAGCGCGCCGGCCTCGGCCAGCAGGGGAGAGGACAGGCGCTCGTTCAGCCAGGCCAGCAAAACCAGGGCCAGCGAACCGGCCAGGGCGAACAGGCCCAGCCAGGGGTCGAACAGAAAGATCACCGCCAGGTAGATGGGAAACCACGGTGCATCGAAAAAGGCGAACAGCGCCGAGCCGGTGAGGAACTGGCGCAGCGTGGTCAAATCGCCCAGCGTCTGGCTGGCCTGCAGTGCGCCGCCGCGCAGATTGGCCTGGAAGGTGGCGGCATGCACCGCGCCGTTCAAGCGCAAGTCCAGCCGGTTGCCCAGGCGGATGACGAGCATGCTGCGCAGGTATTCCAGGCCGCCCATCAGCGCGAACAGGCCGAGCAGAATCAAGGTAAGCATCAGCAGCGTCATCTCGTTGCCCGAGGGTAGTACGCGGTCGTAGATTTGCAGCATGTAGATGGCGGGCACCAGCATCAGCAGATTGATGACCGCGCTGAAGCAGCCCACGCTGAAAAAGGCGCGCCGGAACGACGACAGCGCTTGCGCAATAGGCTTGCGGCGAGCGTCGGCGGACGGGCGCCAAGAAGATTGACTCATTTGTCTTGCCTGGTAAGAATCAAGGAATGCCCGGCCCTTGGGCGGCGTGGGACGCCACCCAAGGGCTTTGGGGCTTACTGCACCGTACAGGTGTGCATGCGGCGGGTTTCCTGATTCAATCCAGCCCCGGCCGCCGCGCGGGCGGCCGGGTTTGCGATGCCTTTAGGGCGGCGGCGTTGAGCGTGGCGGCTCAAGTCGTCTTAGCTTGCTTGCGCCGATACAGCGCCAGTAACGACAAGGGCAGCAATAGCCAAGGCGTGACCGGGCCGCCGCTGTCGCTGACTTCAATGCCCACGGATCCTCCATTGCCCCCGCCTTCGACGGCTTTGTAGGGATCGACCGTGATGCTTACTTCTTGACTGACGGTGTCGCCGCCGGCTCCGGTGCAAGTCAGCGTGAAGGTTTTGACGCCCTCAGTCGGTTCCGTCTTGAAATCCACCCAGCCGGAACTCAACTGATCCACCGGCAGGGGACTGCCCGACCATGAGCCTCGGCACGTTTGCGCGTCTTGCGTGGACCAGCCGAATCGCACTGTGGCGCCAGATTCGATCTGGTCGGGCGTGACGCTGAAAGTGTTGATGACAGGCGGCGGAGGCGGTGCGACGGCGTTCACCTGGAAGGTGGCGCTTGCCGTGCCCGTGGGCAGGCCGGAGCCGTTGTCGCAGCTCAGGCGATAGACGTTGGCGCCCTCGACGGCGGGGGTAACCTCGGCGCTGCCGCTGGCGGGCACCTGAGCCGTCGCCATGCCTGGCCCTTCGAGCTGGCAGCGCTGCGCATTTTCGACGTTCCAGCTTAGGGCGACGTTGCTCGCGGCGCCGCCGAAGCGCCATTCGACTTGCGCAGGCGTGCCGTTGAATAAGCGGAAGATGGGCGCTGGCGGCACATAGCCGATGTCCAGGGCATACACCAAGCCGTTGGCCAATACGCCGTAGAGTTTGCCGTCGGGGCCGTCGACCAGTTCTGCCGGGTTGGAGCCATCGATGTTTATATCGCCCGAGAACGAATAGATATTCGTATCTACGCCGCCTTGGCCGGACAAGGGCACGTCAGCCGGGCGGATGCGGAAAACCGTTCCGACGTTGGCGTTGCCGCCCAAAGAGGTAAGGCCGTAGATATTGCCGTCGCCGGCCCGCGTCATATTGCGTGCGCCTCTGCCGTCGCTGCCGTCGAATACGTGCAGCGTTTGCAATTCGCTTGCCGCCGTAAAGTCCTTGGGCACGCGCAGCAGGCTGCCTCTGTTGCCGGAACCTCCGGCGAAGACGCCGATATAGAGGTAGTCCCCCTGCTCCAGCAGACCCGGCTGTTGTGAGAAAGGAAAACCTATTGCGGCGGTGAAATTCTGCAGTTGCTGATAGCCTGTGCCATCCGGCTTGACCCGGTACAGAAAGGTTTGTGCGGGTTGGTTTGATGATTTCAAGCCATATAGCCACTGCCCGTCCAGGCTGACGATAAGCTTCGTAAATTCCGCCAGGCCGGTTTGGCTGGGAAACTGGTAGACCAGTTCCGGCGCCTTGCTGTTGTCCGCAGGCATTTTGTAGAGCCGTATGCCGACGTTCTCTGCGGGGATGTTGACGCCAGCCTTGATGTCGCTGACGAAGTACAGCATATTGGGCGTGACGCTGGTGTCCAAAGCCAAGCTTGATGTCGCGCAGATGGGTACCGCCTTGGACTGGCTCAGAATCTGTACCTGTGGCAGATCGAGCCCGAAGCGCACGATGGCCCCGTAGCTGGCAAAAGGAACGGGCGGGTCGACGCTGTTGTCCGCCCCCGAATAAGGGCAGGTACTCGGCTGTCCGTTTAGGTTGTTGGGAGGCGCCCCCCTCAGAATATGGCCCTGCGCGTCCCTGACCAGAGGGGAAACGCTGCCGATGTTAATGGGGCCTGGCGATTGCCCGGGCTGCTGCGGCAGGCTGGGGTTGTCGATGAACTTCAAGTCCAGGGGCGACTGATTGGGCGCTATGCTCCAGGCCACCCCTAGAGAGTTGGTTCTGTTCATGGTGTAGCTATAGAGGCGTCCGTCGCTGCCGAATTGCAGCGTGCTCAGGTTGCCATAGGTGGACGTATCGAGTCGGTAAATAGGTTCGAGCGCGGGCGTCGCAGCGAATACGTTGCCAGCGGCCAGCAAGCCGGCCAGAAATGCCGTAGAGGCGGTTTTGAGGAGCATTATTGGGTTTCCTTGTGTGAGCGCTTCTGCCAGGCGCTATGCGCTAAATAGCGTAGAAGGGAAGGCGCCTCATAAGAAACGCCTTCCCCTTTATGCAGCCATCAACCGATGGCGAAATTGCCGCTGCTGAGGTCGGTTGTAGAGATGCCTACCAGGAAGGTGAAGTTCGAGATGCCAAAAAAATCATCGTATACATACACGCCACTCTCGCCGTTGTAAGTGCCATCGAAAGAGTTGGCCAGAACATCGGCGGGCGTACTGTGGTTGTAGCTGGTAGTTACCTGGACAATGTCCTGGGTCGGGTCGAAGCTTCGAATGACGTCGCCGTCGCCACCGCCAACCTTGAACGTGTCCTTGCCGGCGAAGCCGTCGAACACTTCGTTGTACACGGTGCCGTTGTGATCCAGGTCGAAGGCAGACCAGTTCAGCACGTGCTGCAGCGCGGCGGTTTCTTTCGGGCCTGACACCAGCCCGTGGTTCGACATCAAGTCGTAGACGATGTTGTGAGTGTCGTTGCCATACGAAGTGCCATACCAAATGCTGCTCGTGTCGGTGTTGGTACCGCCTACCAGGCCTTCGTCATGGTCGATGGCCTTCCACTGGCCCAGGCCGTTTTGCTTGATACCGCCATTCAGCTCGCTGTTCAGGTTGCTGATGTCAACCACGGGTAGATCCATGGTGTGGAGGTCATTAGAGACGTTGGCAAGGGTGGCTTGATCCCCAAGATAGACGGTGTCCAATTCCCCGAACAGTACATGGGCGGGGTTGTAGAACAGGGTGTAG
Organism: uncultured Burkholderiaceae bacterium; assembly: GCA_934525625.1. Lineage (GTDB taxonomy): Bacteria > Pseudomonadota > Gammaproteobacteria > Burkholderiales > Burkholderiaceae_B > Mesopusillimonas. Next base: position 146,788 of record CAKSZL010000004.1, on the reverse strand, counting down.
GCAAGCTGGCCTACCTGCAGGCCAGACGCATCGCTGACTTCCGCGATGAAGGCCGAGCCGCTGCCGGTCGATAGGCTGGTGTTGCCGCCATACTGCGCGTCGGAAAAGGCGGCCATGGGCTGTTGGGTCGGATTGGTGAGAAAGCCCGCGCTGATTTGAGTTGATATGTCTGTGCTGAATGCCTGGCCGGCCTGCTCGACGAGATCGGGGTCGACCTGGGCGGCTGCGAAATTATTTTCGTAGTGTTGGAAGTAGGCCTTCAGCCCCTGCGTGCGCAGCACGTTCAGACCCGATTGGGCGCCGCTGCTGTTGCTGTAGTTGATCTGTATAGCCATGATTATGCTCCTTGGTAAGTCATGGATGCGCTGCCGGCGGAGGCGCCGGTCAGGCTGCCGCTGGGACAGGCGCCCCGCGCCTGCTGCTGTTGAGGGGTCGAGGCAGGCATGTCAAAACCTCGCTTCCATGAAGGCGGTCAAGGTGCGGCCGGGCGCGTAGCTGTGCACCCAGGTATCGGACATGGCCTGGGCGTATTCGCGGTCGCGGATGTTGTCCAGGTTCAGGCCGAAGCGCAGATTGCGGTTGAATTGATAGGCAAGCTGCGCGTCCCAGACGCAAAAGCTGTTCTGGCCCATGCCGACGTCTTGTTCTTCTCCCGTCCGTTCGCTGCCCTTGGAGGCGCAGCGCAGCGTGGCGCTGGCCTCCAGCTTGCGGTCTAGCAGGCGCATGCCTAGGGTGGCACGGCCGTTCCATTTGGGCGGCGCGGGCACGTACATGACGAAGCTGGCGCTGCCCGGCTCAACCGCCTGGTTCTTGGTGGCCGCCTCCGGCCCCACCGCGCCGCCCAGCGGGTAGCGCAGCCGCCCGAAGTTGGCGTCGCGCTGCAGGCGTGTGGCGTTGGCGTGGAAGAACCACGAACCAGCGTCGTAATCGGCTTCCAGTTCCAGGCCGCGGAACACGACGGGGTCCACGGCTTGCACGTACATGGTGTAGGGCGAGATGAAGTTGCCGCAGCCGTTGTTGGGCACGGCCTCGGGCAGGCACACGTGGGTGCCGAAGAAGGTGTAGTTGCGCGTTTTGTTGCGGAATACGCTGGCCTTCAGGCGCAGGCGGTCGCCCTGGCGGGCTACGTCGTCGAAGCGCAGGTTCATGCCCAGTTCCATGCTGGTGGTCAATTCGGACTTGAGCAGGTAGTTGGGGTAGTAGCGTATGGGGGCGCCGCCGCCCGGGTGGTAGCTGCTGATCAGGGCTTCGGTAATGGCCGGCGAACGCGCACCCTTGCCTACATAAGCGAACAGTTGCAGGTTTTGCACGGGCGTGACGGCGATGTTCAGGCTGGGCAGAAAGCGGCCGCCCTTGCGATCGACGTGAATGTTGCGATAGGGCAGCACTGCCGGCCTGATGCCCAGATTGAAGCCGGTGTCGCCTTGCAGGCGGTACCAGTCGTAGCGCAGGCCCGGGGTGATCTCCAGCCAGTCGCTGTACGTGAACCTGGCCTGGGTGTGCCAGCCGGCGCTCAGCTTGCGGCCGGTGGGCGTGGCCCGGCTCATGACGTCCAAGCCTTCCTGGTCGTAGCCCGGCATGAAGGCTTGCGTCTTGGGTTTGTTGCGGTCGAGAAAAAATTCCGCGCCCAGCGTCCAGTCCAGGTGCCAGTTCGGAGAAAGCGTGAACAGCGCGGTGTTGTGCGCCCACATGCCTATGGTTTCGGTGCGGGTCTGGAATTCCAGGTCTTGGCTGCTGGTGTTGATGGTTTTGTCTTCGGTGTCGACGTAATACAGCTTGGCCTTGAGGTCTATCAGCGAGTTGCCGGCCGGTTTGTAGGCGTAGTCCAGGCCCAGGCTGGTGGACTTGGTCTGGCTGGTGCTGTCCTGCGGGTAGATGTCCACGTCATCGGGGCCGGGCCAACTGCCGCACCACTGCTGGCTGGGGTCGTCTCTTTTGTCGCCGAACCAATAGTCGTAGCAAGAGCCATAGATGCGGCCGATGTGGCCGTAGTCTTGCATGGAGGTTTCGGCATACTTGACGCGTGTATGCAGCGCGGTGAACTTGAGTTCATGCCCCGCCGCCGGGCGCCAGCGCAGCTTTAGCAGGCCGGAATCCTGGTCTTGGTTCGATTGGCTGACCAGGGGCGGGTGAAACCCTTCCGCGCGCGAGGCGGGATGGAAGGCATGGCCGCGCGTGCCGGGCGCGTATTCGTCGCTGCGCCGGCCGGCGGCGGCCACGAGTACGTCCAGCGTGTCGTGCGCTTTGAAGGCGAAGGCCAGGCTGCCGTTGAATTTCTGCCCGTTGGCATAGCCCCCGACCCCGGTGTGGCCGCGCACGCGTACGCCTATGTCCTGGCCGGGCAGCCAGACGTCTTCGGGCTCTATGGTTTGAAAGTCGGCGATGCCGCCTATGGTGCCCAGGCTGCCGGCGCCGCTGAGCGCGCCTTTTTCGATTTTGATGCCCGACAAAAATTCCGTGTCGAAGAACATTTCACCATTGCGCTGCTGGTGGCCAGTGCGCTGATAGTTCTGGCGCATGCCGTCGATGCTCATGTTGACGCGGCCGAAATCCTTAAGCCCGCGTATGTCCACCGATACGCTGGGGTTCTGCTCGTTGGTAACCGTATAGACGCCTGTGACGGCCTGCAGAACCTCGCTGGCGTGGCGCGCCTGGATGCGGTTCAAGTCGTCTTTGGTGACGACGGTGACGGCGGCGGGAGTTTCAAAGGCTGCTTCGCGCGGGTCGTAGCGGCCCGTGACCTGCACGGCGGAGAGCGTGCTGACGCCGTCACCGGCGCCAGCGCTGGCGACGCGCTGTAATCGATAATTGCCTTGCGCCGTGCGCACCGCGTGCAGGCCGCTGCCTTGCAGCAGCAGCGTAAAGCCATGATCCACCGAATACCGGCCGTGCAGGCCGCGAGACTGCAGGCCTTGCACCTGGGCGGGGTCGAACACCAGGGCGACGCCGGCATGTTGGGCGAAAGTGGTAAGAGCTTGATCCAGCGCGCCGGCGGGAACGTCGACCTGCGGGTTGGCCAGTTCGGCCGATACGGGCGCGGTATCTTGGGCGTGGGCGCTGAAGGGCGGCATGGCCAATACCAGGCCCAGGCTGACGGCGAGCGTGGTCAGCAAAGCGGAAGAGGGAAGCGGCCCGCGATGGGACGGCCAGCGTGTCGTCTGCATGGAACATGCCTTTTGAGAATGCGTTTGATTCCTATGCCGGACGAGGCGCGAAAAAGGTTCAAAAAACCGAAAAAGTTTTTCGCTTCAGGGTTAGGCGGGGGCAAGGAGGCGTGCGGGCAGTGCCAACCTACACATTACGAACCTAGGTCTGCGCGGCTTCGAGGACGAGCCAGTAGCGCGTCAGGCGGCGTACCTTCAGGTTCAGCTCGCCGGCGATCATTTCCAGTGCGCGTGGAACGTCGTCCACGGGAAACACGCCCGATAGCTGTTTTTGAGCAATGGCTGGGTCGCAGCGCAGCCAGCCGATGTGATAACGGGCCAGCTCATCGACTATCCGGCCCAGCGGCCGGCGATTGGCGACCAGCATGCCGCGTTGCCAGGCGGTATCGGCGGGTTCGGCATCGTTGCCCTGAGCCAGTATTCGGTCGGCATCGAAGCTGGCCCACTCGCCCTGAGCCAGGGTCAGGGAAATATCGTTGCGCGTGGGAGCGACGCGCACGCGATGTTGCAGGACGGCGACGCGGGTGTGGCCGGCGTCCAGCCGTACGGTAAAGCGCGTGCCCAGCGGGGCGGCGGCGCCGTTCTGGGTACGCACGAGAAAGGGGCGGTAGCCGGACGCTTGTTCGTCGGCGCCGGTTTCGACCAGGATTTCTCCGTGGCGCAGGACGATCAGGCGCTGCGTGGCGCTGAACTCGACGTCGACGGCGCTGTCGGTGTTCAGCGTCAATTCTGTGCCGTCGTCCAAAACCAGGCGGCGGCGTTCGCCGGTGCGCGTGGAGAAGTCTGCCCGCCAGGCTTGCACCAGCGTGGTTTCGTTGGCCAGCCAGGCGGCGGCCGGGGCCGTCAGCAGCAGGGCCAGCGAGCGCGCCATCAGTTTGCGGCGCGCTCGGCCTTGCTGGCGCAGCACGGTGTCGCCCAAGCTGGCGGGCAGTGTGTCCAGCGACTGCAGCAATGTCTGGGCGCGCCGCCAGGCCTGTTCGTGCTCCGTGCTGGCGGCGCGCCAGGAATCCAGCGCCCGCCGGTCGTGCTCCGAGATATCGCCCGAGTGCAGGCGCACCATCCAGGCGGCGGCCTGATCCAGCACCTGGGCAGACACGCCGGCGCAGAGCTCGGCGCTCATGCGGCGCCCCCGGCCTTGCAGTCGGCTTTTGCGCGGAGGAATAAGCATCTTCGCAGCGGCTGGGCGACGCTCATGGCTGCTCCAGCTCCAGGCAGGCGCGGAAAACCTGGAACATGTCGCGCTTGACGGTGGAGAGCGAGATGCCGAAGCGCTGCGCGATGGCCGGGTAGGTCATGTCGTCCAACTGCGAGGCCAGAAAGACTTCGCGCGTGCGGCGCGGCAGGCTGTCCAGCAGGCGGTCGATCTGGAGCAGGGTTTCCATGACGAGCAGCCGGGTTTCCGGGCTGGGCGCCTCGCCGGGCGGAAGCTGGCAGATGCTTTGCTGATAGGCGTATTCAATGTCGTTACGCCGGTAATGGTCGATGACCAAGCCTTTGGCGATAGTGCGCAGGTAGGCGCGGGGCTCGCGCGCCTGCTCGTCGGGCAGTTTGTTCCACAGGCGCAGAAACGCGTCGTGAGCCAAGTCGCAAGCCTGTTCATGATTTTCCAGGCGCCTGCGCAGCCAATTGACCAGCCATCCGTGGTGATGGCGGTACAGATTGGAAAACAGCGCGCCCTGGGCGGTGTGGCGAGTGTCGGCAGGCACGTTGCGCTTCAGCCTTCTTTTTGTTGCTATTGATAATAATTCTTATTATATGTTTACCAAGCGCCGAAGCAATCCTTTCGGGATTAAGAAAACTTAATGAAGCAAGTGCTGAGCCCGATCCTTATAGGCGGTTCGAATGCCGCGCAAGATCGTAAAAGCCGTGATGGGCAAACTCCTCCCAGTGGGGGCGCGTATCAAGTGCCGCGGACATAAAGTAAGTGTCCCTTTGCCTAGGGGCATCCATGCAACTGCACGATTACCATTACCGCAATCTGTTCCGGCACCCCGCCATGGTGCGTGCTTTGTTCGAGGGCATCATCGTCGAGCCGTGGGTGACTGCGCTGGATTTGGACAGCCTGCGGCCGCTACCGACACATTACCTGAGCGACAAGCATCGTCGCCGCGAGGCCGACATGGTATGGCGGGTGAAATGGCGAGCGCCGTCCGAAGGCGTCACGGGCACGGCGAGCGCGCGGCTGGCCTGGCAAGCAGCCGCACCGGATGCGGGGCAGGCCGAACAAGAGGCTTATCTGGTACTGATGCTGGAGCACCAGGCGCGGGATGATCACATCATGGCCATTCGCTGCCTGAGGTACCAGACTTTGGCATGGCAGGACATGTACTCACGCAAGATGGTGTCCAGGCGAGGGCGTTTTCCCGTGGTGCTTCCCATTGCGCTGTATACGGGGGAGCGCCCTTGGCTGGCGTCTACTTCCATCGGCGATCTGTTGCAGCCGGCGCCGCCGGGCTTGCGCCAGTACCAGCCGCAATACCGCTACCTGCTACTGGACGAAGGCGAACTGGTGCGTTCGGGCGCCTTGCCGCATGGCAATCTGGCCAGCCTGCTGTTCCAACTGGAGCACAGCCCGGATATTGCGCAAACCCAAGGCTTGTTGCACACTTTACAAAAGATGCTGTCTGCTCCCCAGGCGGATGAGTTGCGCCGCGCATTCGGGGCTTGGGTGCGCCATATCCTGATGCCGCGCGCCGCGCCGAAAGATGCCAAGTTACCCGATACTACCGAGTTTTCCGAGGTCATCGACATGTTGACAACTGGCTATAAGAATTGGTCTCGCCGTTGGTGGCTCGAAGGTCGGGAAGACGGTCTGGAAGAGGGTCGAGAGCAAGGCGCCTGCGCGCTGTTGCTGCGCCAACTAGACCGCAAGTTCGGTCCTTTGGATGCGCTGGTCAAAGCGCGGGTTGAGCAAGCCTCCCTGGCTGATCGGGAAGCCTGGTCGTTGAATCTGCTGGATGCGCGATCGCTGGACGAAGTGTTTGCGATGGACTCCGGCGGTACGGACGCGTAGCCGTGGCGTGCAAGAGCGGTTTCCCGGTTCATGGGCTCTTCGCCCGCTAGCGGCTAAGCCTGACCGCCAGGTCGAAAGCCGCCCGCAGCGACGAGGGGTCGGCCACACCCTGGCCGGCGATGTCGTAGGCGGTGCCGTGGTCTACGCTGGTGCGCACGAAGGGCAGGCCGACGGTGGTGTTGACGCCTTGATCCAGGCCCAGGTATTTGATGGGAATCAGGCCCTGGTCGTGGTATTGCGCCACGACGACGTCGAACTCGCCCTGGCGTGCCCGCATGAACAGCGTGTCGCCGGGCCAGGGGCCGCTGGCGTTCAGGCCTTGCGCGCGGGCCCGGGCGATGGCGGGGGCGATGACGTCGCGTTCTTCGTGGCCGAACTTGCCGTCTTCGCCCGCGTGGGGGTTCAGGCCCGCCACGGCCACGCGCGGCGCGTCTATGCCCATGCGCACGCAGGCCTCATGGGCCAGGCGTATGGTGCGCAGTTCGAGTTCCGGCGTGATCAGCGCTGGCACGCGCGCCAGGGCTTCGTGGATGGTGACGAGAATGACGCGCAGTTCGTCGTTGACCAGCATCATCGCGTAGTCGCGCGTGCCGGTGCGCTCGGCCAGAATCTCGGTATGGCCGGGAAAGTCCACGCCGCCCGCCTGCATGGCGGCCTTGTTCAGCGGCGCGGTGACGATGGCGCTGGCGTGGTCCGCCAGGGTGTCGTCTATGGCCTGGCAAAGGTATTCGTAGGCGCCCCGGCCCGCCAGCGCATCGATGCGGCCGTAGGGCAGGTCGGCAGGCAGCGCCCGCCAGCGGTTTATGACGTTGATGACGCCGTCTTGCAGCCGCGCCTGCCCGGGCTGCGCGCAGGCGTGCACGGCCAAGCCGCCCGGCGGCATCAGCCGCGCGATCTCGCGCCGTAGAATGCCCGCATCGCCGTACACCACGGCGGGCGCGGGCAGGCCGTGCGCAAACAGCTTGACGATGATTTCCGGCCCGATGCCCGCCGCATCGCCCATGGTGATGGCGATGGGGCGGAAAGGGGACGTTGGCGTGGCCATGGCGTGCGGACTCACTCTGAAGGGAAAGCCCCGGCGGCGGGTTTTGCCGGGAACTTGCTGGGCTTTACAAGGCTTCGCTGGCGTAGTCGGCCAGGCGCGAGCGTTCGCCGCGCTGAAGCGTAATATGCCCGGCGTGCGGCCAGCCCTTGAAGCGGTCGACCACGTAGGTCAGGCCCGAACTGGCTTCCGTCAGGTAAGGCGTGTCGATCTGCGCGATGTTGCCCAGGCAAACTATCTTGGTGCCGGGGCCGGCGCGGGTGACCAGCGTCTTCATCTGCTTGGGCGTCAGATTCTGGGCTTCGTCGATGATCAGGAACTTGCTTTGGAAGGTGCGGCCGCGCATGAAGTTCAGCGACTTGACCTTGATGCGCGAGCGGATGAGATCCAGCGTGGGGCTCTTGCTCCAGTCCTGGCTGCCGCCGCTGCCGGTGGGGCCGGCCAGCGTGCTCGATTGCCCCGCGTGCAGCACTTCCAGGTTGTCTTCCAGCGCGCCCATCCAAGGCAGCATTTTTTCTTCCTCGGTGCCGGGCAGAAAGCCGATGTCGTCGCCCACGGGCACGGTGGCGCGCGTGATGATGATCTCGTTGTAGCGCTTGGTCTCGAAGGTTTGCGCCAAACCGGCGGCCAGTGCCAGCAGCGTCTTGCCGGTGCCCGCCTGGCCCAGCAGCGAGACGAAATCGCACTCGGGGTTCAGCAGCAGGTTGAGCGCGAAGTTCTGCTCGCGGTTGCGCGCGGTAACACCCCACACGCTGTTCTTGGCATGGCTGTGGTCGCGCAGCGTGGCCAGCACGGCGCTTTTGCCGCTGACTTCCTTTACCTGCGCATACAGCGGCAGTTCGCCCTCGAAGTAGACGAACTCGTTGACGATGAAGTCCCGGCACAGCGGGCCTTTGATGCGGTAGTAAGTGGTGCCGCCCTGCTGCCAGGATTCGACGTCTTTGCCGTGCTTGGTCCAGAAGTTCTCGGGCAGTGGCAGCACGCCTTCGTAGAGTAGGTCGGAGTCGTCGATGACGTGGTCGTTGAAGTAGTCTTCGGCGTGCAGGCCCAGCGACAGCGCCTTCAGGCGCATGTTGATGTCCTTGGACACCAGGATGATTTCGCGGCCTTTGTGCTGCGTTTGCAGCGCATGCACGACTTGCAAGATGCGGTTGTCGGCCTTGCCCTCGGGCAGTTCGACGGGCAGCTTGGCTTGCAGGGCCGTATGCTGGAAATGCAGGTCGCCGAGCGCATCCTGGTGGCCCAGGGTATCCAGCGCCAAGCCTTTGTCTATCGACGTTTGCGAGCCTACCAGATCGTCCATGAAGCGGCTGGCCTGGCGCGCGTTGCGGGCGACTTCCGACATGCCCTTCTTGAGGTGGTCGAGCTCTTCGAGCACGACCATGGGCAGAAAGATGTCGTGGTTCTCGAACTTGAACAGCGAGGTCGGGTCGTGCAGCAGAACGTTGGTGTCCAGCACGAACAGCTTGCGCTTGGCTACCGGCAGGCGTGTGCGCTTGGCGGCGGGCGTACGGTTCTTGGCGGGAACCTGGCGCGCGGCGGCGCTTGCCGGGGCCTTGTCGTCCGCGGCGGCGGGCGCGGCGTCGGCGCGGCTGGCGGGCGCGGGTGTTGCCTGGGACGGCGCTGGCGGAGCCAGCACGGCGACGTCTTCTTCGGCGGCCAGTTCCTGGTTGGGAATGTCCAGCAGGGCGCCCATGCGAGTAGGCAACTTCGGTAGCGGCATGAGACGGGGCTCCTAGAGAGAAAGCAGGGGGAACGGGCGTGCCGAAGCGAAAAGATCAGGCTTGCGCGCTGTGCTCGCGCACGGCCTGCAGTACGGCTTCGACATGCCCCGGCACGCGCACGCCGCGCCATTCCTGCGCCAGCTTGCCTTGCGGGTCGATCAGGAAGGTGCTGCGTTCGATGCCGCGTACCTGTTTACCGTACATGTTTTTCAGCTTCATGACGCCGAACAGCCCGCACAGGGTTTCGTCCGGGTCGGAAACCAGGGCGAAAGGCAGCTCCTGCTTGGCGATGAAGTTGCCGTGCGACTTGAGCGAATCGCGCGAGACGCCGACGACGCGGCAGTTCAGGGCCTGGAATTCGGCCGACAGATCGCGAAAGCCCTGCGCCTGCGTGGTGCAGCCGGGCGTGCTGTCCTTGGGATAGAAATACAGCACCACCCATTGCCCCCGCAGCGATTGCGCGGATATCGGGCCGGCGGAGCTTTCCAGGTTGAAATCGGGGATGGTCTGGCCGACGATGGCGACTGTCATGCTGCGTACTCCAGGGGTAGCAGGGCGGCGACGACGCGGCGCCCTTCGTTCATCAAGATATTGTAGGTGCGCGCCGCCGCTTGCGTATCCATGGTTTCCACGCCTATGCCCAGGCGGTTCAAGGGCTGCACCAGCGTGGCCGGCAGGAATATCTGCCGCGCGCCCGTGCCGATCAGCACGATCTGGGGCGCGTCGGCGGGCAGGGCGGGCGGCGCGTCGTCAAGAAAAGCCATGGGGTCGGCCGCGGCGGCGTCCGGCAGGCCGGCCACCTGTCGCAGCAGCGCGGCGGTGAATTGGCTGGCGGAGGTGACGGGCAGGGAATGTATCTCGCCTTCGGGGCCGAAATACACGGCGTGGCGATAGGTGACGGCGTTGATTTCGATGAAGTCGTCGCCGTAGGCGGTAACGGTGTTCAGTGCCGGGTTGGACTCGGATTGCAGCTGCACGTAATGCTCCCAATATCCAGTTCATCATAGCGCAAAACCGCAAGCCGTCCGTGCGCTAAAATCAACCGTATGCGAGTACTTGTCATTGAAGACGACGCCATTCTGGGCCGGGCCCTGCACGATTTTCTGATCGAGCAGGGCTATGCCGTCGACTGGCTCGAATCGGGCGAACAGGCGCCCGGCGCCATCGGCGGCCAAGCCTACGACGTGGTGCTGCTCGATCTCAACCTGCCCGGCATCGGCGGGCTGGAAGTGCTGCGCCAGATGCGCAACCAGGGCCACGACGTGCCGGTGCTCATCCTTACCGCCCGCGACGGCCTGGACGACCGCGTGGCCGGCCTGGATGCCGGCGCCGACGACTACGTCACCAAGCCCTTCGAACTGCGCGAACTGGCCGCCCGGGTGCGGGCGCTGGCGCGCCGCCGCGCCGGGGTGGTGCAGTCCAGCATGGAAGTCGGGCCTTTGTCGTTCGACATGGCGGGGCGCGAGATGCGCGTGGACGGCAAGCGCCTGGCCTTGTCGGTGCGCGAACTCTCCGTGCTCGAAATGCTGATGGCCAGGGCCGGCCGCGTCGTCACCAAGCGCCAGATCGTCAATTCCCTGTCGGCCTGGGACGCCGATTTCAGCGAGAACGCCGTCGAGGTCTACGTCTATCGCCTGCGCAAGCGCCTGGAAGGCTGCGGCGCCATCATCCAGACGGTGCGCGGCTTCGGCTATCTGCTCGAAGTGGAAGAATCGGCCCCCGGGGCCGAACCCTCTCATGAGTCAGCCTCCGCGCCCTGAGCCTTCCGCGCAAGCGCCGGGCGAAGGCGATTCCCGCATGAACCTATGGCCGCCGCCGCGTTCGCTGATGCGGCATCTGATGCTGCGGCTGGTGCCTCCCATCCTGATTCTGGTCGTCATCGACCTGAGCATCACCTGGTTCGTCGTCACGCAAATCAACCTGGCCGACTGGCTGTGGCGCGACATCTTCTGGGCCATGCTGATCAGCCAGTTGCTGCTGGTGTCGCTGTTCGCTTGGGTGCTGGTGTCGGGCGTGCGCTCGGGCCTGCGCTCCATCAACCGCATCGTCGAAGAAATCAACCTGCGTTCGGTGGACGACCTGCAGCCGCTGGAGGTGGAAGGCCTCGCAACCGAAATGGTGCCCGTGGTGGATCACATCAACGGCTTGTTGGCGCGCCTGGACGAGGCCGTGCAGTCGCAGCGCCGTTTCATCGGCCATGCCGCGCATCAGTTGCGCACGCCGCTCAGCGGCCTGCGGCTGGAGTCCGAGCTGATGCTGGCGCGCCAGTTGCCGGACGACGTGCGTTTGCGCGCCGAGCGCATCAAGCAGGCCAGCGACCGCATGATACGCATGGGCCAGCAACTGCTCGTGCTGGCGCGCGCCGAGCCCACGGCTCGCGCGCGGGACAGCTTCATCCGCTTGGACCTGGCCGAGTGGGTCAGCACCGCCGGCGCGGAGTGGGTGCCGCACGCGCGGGCGGCCCACGTGGATCTCCAACTGGAAGCCCCCGAGCAGGCGGTCTGGATAGACGCCGACCCGATATTGCTGGACGCCTTGCTCGACAACCTCATCGATAACGCCTTGCGCTATGCGGAGAGCGCGCAGCGCATCAAGCTGCTGGTGCAGGCCGCGCCGCCGTCGCTGGTGGTCGAGGACGACGGCCAGGGCATCGCGCCCGACGAGCAGGCGCGCGTGTTCGAGGCTTTTTACCGCGCCAAGAGCGCCAAGACCGAAGGCTCGGGCCTGGGGCTGGCCATCGTGCGCGAAATCGCCCAGGCGCACGGCGCATGGTGGAGCCTGGTCAGCCGGCCGCAATGGCCGGGCACCCGGATAACCATCGTATTTCCCGGCCCGCGCATGGGCACGCATCTGAATCGGCAAGAACAAGCATCATGACTCTTCCACATGCCGCATCGGCGGATAAGGGGGCGGCGACGCGCCCGGCCTGGGTGATCGGCGCGCTGGGCATCGTATTCGGCGACATCGGCACCAGCCCCTTGTACACGGTGCGCGCCGCGCTGGGCGGTTTCGACACCCTGACGCCCGAGCTGGTCATCGGCGTGCTGTCGCTGCTGTTCTGGATGCTGGTCTGGGTGGTGTCGTTCAAGTATGTCATGCTGATGCTGCGCGCCGACAACCGGGGCGAAGGCGGTACGCTGGCCTTGCTGGAACTGGCGCTGCGCAACAGCCCGAGGGGCGCGGCGGCGGGCCTGGCCGGGCGCCGCAGGTGGCTGATCGTGCTGGGCCTGGCCGGCGCATGCCTGTTCTACGGCGATACCGTGATCACGCCGGCCATATCGGTGCTGTCGGCGGTGGAAGGCCTGGCCGTGCTGTCGCCGGAGCTGGAGCACTGGATAGTGCCCGTCGCCGCTGGTTTCATTCTGGCGCTCTTCAGCATCCAGCGTCGCGGCACGGGCAGCATAGGCCGCTGGTTCGGGCCGCTGATGCTGCTCTGGTTCGTGCTGATCGGCGGCTTGGGCGCCTGGCGCATCGCGCAGCACCCTCAAGTGCTGTGGGCGCTCGACCCGCGCCATGCGCTGGATTTCATCCGGCAAGCGCCATGGCAGGTGTATCTGTTGCTGGGGGCGCTGGTGCTGGCCCTGACGGGCGCGGAAACCCTATATGCCGACATGGGGCATTTCGGCAGGCGTACGATCAGCCGGGCCTGGTTTCTGGTGGTGCTGCCCGCGCTGGCGTGCTGCTATTTCGGGCAGGGCGCGCTGCTGCTGGCGCATCCGCAAGCCATCGCCAATCCCTTCTTCTTCCTGGCGCCGCAGTGGGGCACGCTGCCGCTGGTGATACTGGCGACGGCGGCCAGCATCATCGCCTCGCAAGCAGTCATTTCCGGCGCTTTCTCGGTAACGCGGCAGGCCATACAACTGGGTTTCTGGCCCAGGATGATCATCCTGCACACTTCCGCCCAGACCGAGGGGCAGGTGTATTTGCCGCGCATCAACCAATGGCTGTGCGTGGCGGTGCTGGCGCTCATCGTGGGTTTCGGTTCTTCGGGGGCGCTGACGCACGCCTATGGTTTCGCCGTGACAGGCACCATGCTGGTGACGACGCTGCTGGCCACGCAGGTCTTGCCGGGGCGCGTCGGCGGCCGCAGGGGCAAGTGGGTGTGGCTGGTGCTGGGGTTGTTCCTGGTGGTCGATGCGCTGCTGTTTTCGGCCAATTTGCCCAAGTTCATCGACGGCGGCTGGCTGCCCATGCTGATAGGCCTGAGCCTGCTGACGCTGATGCTCACCTGGTATCAGGGGCAGACGCAGGTACGGGCCATGCTCTCCAAGGACCAGCCCGTTCTGAAGGACTTCATGGAAGGCCTGGAAACCTACCCGCCCGCCAGGGTGGCCGGCACCGCGGTGTACATGAGCCCGTTCCGCGAAGCCGTGCCGGCGGCCTTGCTGCACAATCTCAAGCACAACAAAGTGCTGCACGAGCAGACGCTTTTTTTGAACGTGCTTAGCGCGGACGAACCCTACATCGGCAGGGACAGGCGCTATGAACTGGAGCGCCTGAGCCCGAGCAGTTGGCGGCTGACGGCGCAATGGGGGTTCAAGCAGGAGCCCGACGTGCCGCAATTGCTGGGCCAATTGGCCCAAGAGCAGCCGGAGCTGCGCCTGGAGCCCATGAGCACCTCGTTTTTCCTCTCCAGGCAAACCATCATTGTGGTGCGCAAACTGCCCTGGTATGCGCGTTGGCGGCGCACGCTGTATGCCTTCATGGCGCGCAACGCCAGCGGCAGTTCGCGCTTTTACCGGATTCCGCCCAACCGCGTGGTAGAGATGGGCATGCAGTTGGAACTGTAAGTGTTACTGTTGCACGCTGCTGGCGCGCGGCAGGTCTCCCAGTGCCGGGTCGGCGGTCTGCGGCGTGATGATGTTGGGCGGGGGAGGAGCGGTCGGCGCCGGGTCGCCGGGGATGACGATTTCGGTGCGGCGCAGAATGCCGCCGCCGGTGACGCTGCCCTGGATCTGGGTGTTGGCGCCTTGCTGCATGTTGATCATGCAATCTTCGCGCTGCGCGGCCGGCAGATTGTTGCAGCGTTGTATGGCGTTCTGGCGCAATTGATCGCTGGGGCCGGAGTTCAGCTCGCCTTTGCGCGCGGTCTCGTAGGCGGCGCCGGCGTCGCGCCGGCAGTTGGCGACGGCTTCGGGCGTGGGCAACTGTGCGCATTGCGCCAAGTCGGCTTGGTACTTGGCGTGCCAGGGGTCGTTTTGTGCGGGGCTGTTGCCTTGGGCGTGAGCGAGCGTCGCGGCCGTCAACAGGCCGAGGGCCAGGCTGGACAGGGTGTGCAGTTTTCGCATTATTACCTCCTGTTGCGAGAAAATTGCTGCGCTACGGCCAGCCGGGCCGGAAAAGCGGTGTTGCTAGTCGCTTGAAACCGGGCGGCGAGGGTCGCGGCGCAGACCCGCTTGCATGAGCAGGATGGCGGTAACCGGAGACACCAGGATCAGGAACATCAGGATCAGGATCTCATGCAATACCGGACGCTGGGCTTCGGCCGAGGCCGCCAAGATGGAGGTGACGATGAGGCAGCCAACCCCCAGGGTATTGCCCAGCGTAACGGCATGCAGCCGCGAATAAAACCGCTTGAGGCGGAGCAGCCCCAATGAGCCTGTGAGTGTCAGGAAACCGCTGACGATGAACAGCAAGCTGCCAGGTATCGTAACCCAAAGAGGTAGATCGTTCATGGCTGGATGACCTCTCCATGTAACAGAAATTTTGCCAGGGCGGCCGAGCTGACGAAGCCGAACATGCTCATCAGCAGGGCGATGTCGAAGTACAAGCTGGTGCCGAACAGCACGCCCAGCGCCAGCACGATGAGCATGCCGTTGACGTACATGGTGTCCAGCGCCAGGATGCGGTCTTGCGGCGTCGGCCCGCGCATCAATTGGAAAGTGGCGAACATCAGCGCCAGCGCATAGCAGCACAGGGCGAAGATGCCAGACCAGTACAACACGGTATTCATTCGAAAATCTCCTTCAGGGGACGTTCGTAGCGTTGCTGGATGAGATTTATCCAGTATTGCTGATCCCTAAGGTCGAGCACGTGCAGCGTCAGCAGGCCTTTTTCCTCGGAAAAGCCCGACCACACCGTGCCCGGCGTATAAGTGATGATGCAGGACAGCAGGGCCAGGCCGTGCGGGTCGCGCATCGTCAGGGGAATCTTCATGAAGCCGGGCGTGTGCGAGTCGGGCCCTAGCCAGATCAGGCGCGCCACTTGGATGTTGGAGCGCACGATGTCGATGATGACGTTCACCAGCAGGCCGAGCAGCTTCCAGGGGCGGCGCGGCGTGGCGCGCAGGGGCCGCAGCGGCATGGCGGCCCAGGCCAGCAGCAGGGCCAGCACGGCCCCCAGCGCGATCTGGCCCGGATCGAGCGAGCGGTTCAGCAACACCCAGACGGCCAGCAGAATGCAGGGCAATACCAGCCAGTAGATGACTTTCTTCATGGCGTCCCCCCGAGTTGGCGAATGGCGGGCGTGCCCGATACGGCGTCGATGTAGGTTTGCGGCTGGTCGAGCAGCTGCGCCGTGTCTTCCAGGAATGCCATTACCGGCCCGGCCCAGAAGGTCAGCGCCAGGCACAGCAACAGCAGTATGCCCACCGGGGCGGCTTCGCTGATGCGCAGGCGCGGTACGGTGATGTCTTCGGAGCCCCAGAACAGGCGGATGCCGGTGCGGGTGAGGGCGATGATGCCCGCCAGGCCCGACACCAGCACGCAGGCCACCAGCGACCAGGCCGCCAGCGTGCTGGCGCCGGTGGTCGAAGCCTGCACGGCGGCCGAGACGATGGTGAACTTGGCCACGAAGCCGGACAGCGGCGGCAGGCCGATGACCAGCAGGGCGCAGCATACGAAGGACATGCCCAGAAAGGCCATGGCGGCGGGAATGGCGACGCCCACCGTGTCTTCGGAATAGTCGGAGGCTTGCGGCTCGTCGAGCTCGAAGGCCTCCAGGCTGACCGCCAGCACGTCGGCCCCGAAGCTTCGGCCGCGTTCGACCATTTCGATGAGCAGGTAGAAGGCGGCGATGGCCAGCACGGAGTTGATCAGATAGAACAGGGCCGGCGCGGTCAGCGTGACGCCGGGCATGCCCAGCGCCGCCAGCAGCGTACCCGAGGACAGAATGACGCAATAGCCGATCAGGCGCTCGGCCTGCTGCGTGGCGACGATGCCTATGGTGCCGAACAGCATGGTCGCCAGGCCCACGCCGTACATCCACTCGCCGCCGAAGGCCGCCGGCGCGCCGCTGGGCAGCAGCAGCGCGCCCATGCGCAGCAGCGCGTAGATGCCGACTTTGGTCATGATGGCGAAGACCGCGGCCACCGGCGCACAGGCCGAGCCGTAGGTGCTGGGCAGCCAGTAATTGAGCGGCCAGGCGGCGGCCTTGATGAGAAAGGCCACGCCCAGCACGGCCGCGGCGGCCTCGAACAGGCGCCGGTTGCCGCCCGACAGTTCGCCCGCGCGCGAGGCCAGTTCGGCCATGTTGAGCGTGCCGCTGACGCCGTAGATCATGGCGATGCCGATCAGCAGCAGGAAGGAGGCGACGAGGTTGGTGGCGATGTAGTGCAGGCCGGCGCTGACGCGCTGCTCGCCCGAGCCGTGCAGCATCAGGCCGTAGGAGGCCGCCAGCAGAATCTCGAAGAACACGAACAGGTTGAACAGGTCGCCGGTGAGAAAGGCGCCGTTCAGGCCCATGAACAGCAACTGGTACAGCGGCAGGAAGTGCACGCCGGCGCGTTCCCAGCGCACGGCGGCGTAGGGCAGCGCCGCGCAGGCCAGGATGGCGCTGAGCACCAGCATGATGGCCGCCAGGCGGTCGGCGACCAGCAGAATGCCGAAGGGCGCCAGCCAGTCGCCCAGCAGGTAGACGGCGATGTTGTGCGGCCATTGCTCGGCGTAGCCGCCGGTGGTCAGGTAAAGCAGCGCGAAGGCCGCCACGAGCTGGCCCAGCACGGAAACGTAAGACAGCGCCAGCCGGGTGCGACGCCGGCCGTCTTTCAGCAGAAGCAGCAGCGCGCTGGCCAGCAGCGGCAGGACAATGGGGAAGACAGGCAGATGCTGCAGCCAGAAACTCACAGATCGGCCTCCCTGCCATCGACGTGGTCGTTGCCCGACAGGCCCCGGGAAGCCAGCAGCACGACCAGGAACAGCGCCGTGGTGGCGAAGCCGATGACGATGGCCGTCAGCACCAGGGCTTGGGGCACGGGGTCGGTGTACAAGTTGGGGTCGATGTCGGTGGCGGCCTGCTCGATGACCGGCGCGCCGCCCACGCGTATGCTGCCCATGCTGAAGATGAACAGGTTGACGGCGTAGGACAGCAGGGTCAGGCCCATGATGAACTGGAAGGTGCGGGGGCGCAGAATGAGCCACACCCCGGAGGCGGAAAGTATGCCGATGGCGATGGAAAGGACTACTTCCATGCGGGGGCTCCTGGTTCTATGGTTTTGGCGGCCGGTTTGCGGCGGAAACGCAGGGATTGGTGGCCCAGCGCAACCAGCATGAGGACGGTGGCGCCGATGACCAGCATGTAGACGCCCAGGTCGAAGAACAGCACGCTGGACAAGTGCATGGTGCCCAGATAGGGCAGGGCGACGTCGGTAATTTGCGCCGTCATCAGCGGGCGCGACGTCCACCAGGCCGACATCGCGGCGCCGCCGGACAGCAGCAGGCCGATGGCTATCCATTTCTGCGGGCGTATGCTTTGGCGCGATTCCACCCAGACCACGCCGCCGACCACGTACTGCAGAATGATGGCGGTGGCGAAGATGAGGCCGCCCACGAAGCCGCCGCCAGGCAGGTTGTGCCCGCGCAGCAGGAAGAACAGCGACACCATGGCGGCGATGGGCAGCAGCAGGCGCACCAGCACCGCCGGGACGGCCATGGGCTGGCGCGGCAGCAGCGCGTTGGGATCGGGCTCGGGCTCGGGGATGTCCAGGGCCGGATTATTGGCGCCTTGCTGGCGGCGCAGCGGGCCTTCCTTGATGCTTTCCAGCGGCGGGCGGAAGCGCCGCAGCAGCGCAAACACGGTTAGCGCCACGATGCCCAGCACGGTGATTTCACCCAGCGTATCGAAGCCGCGGAAGTCCACCAGGATGACGTTGACGACGTTGGAGCCGTGGCCTTCGGGCAGGGCGTTGCGCAGGAAGAATTCGGCCAGGTCGGTGTGGGCGGGCTGGGTCAGGATGGTGTAGGCCAGCAGGCTCATGCCGGCGCCGGCCAGCACAGCCACCAGCAGGTCGCGCACGCGGCGCAGGCGCACGCTTATCGTGACGTTGACGCGGGTTTCTTGCGAGGCGACGCGCGGCGGCAGCCAGCGCAGGCCCAGCAGGATGAGCACGACGGTGACGACTTCGACGGCCAATTGGGTCAGGGCCAGGTCGGGGGCCGACAGCCATGCGAAGGTCAGGGCGGTAACCAGGCCGGCCCCGCCCGACAGGGCGAGCGAGGTGAGGCGGTGGTACTTGGCCTGGTGGGCGGCGCCGATGGCGCAAGCGCACCCTACGGCCCACAGCATGACGAAGAACAGGTTGACCATGGTGTGGGATTGCCCGCGCAGCCAATGGCCGCTAAGCAGCGGCAGCGCGGCGACGACGAAAGTGCCCACGACGATGATGATCATCTGGCGCTGCAGGCGCGGCGAATACAGGCGTTCGTGCAGAAAGTGGGCGGCGGCGTCCGCCCATTCGAGCAGGGTGTCGAAGGTATGGCGGCCGTTGAAGCGGTAGATGAACGGCGCGCGGCCCGGCTTGATGTGCGGCCGGTTGTCCAGCGCGAACGTCAGCACGATGCCGCCGGCCATGGCGATCATGCTCATGCCCAGGGGCAGGTTCAGGCCGTGCCAGATCTTGAGGTCGTAGTGCGGCGTGGCCTCGCCCAGGATGGAGAACGCGGCCTGGGCGAGGAACGGCCCCAGGGTGTACATGGGCAGAATGCCGACCAGCAGGCACACCAGCACCAGCAGGCCTATGGGCATCATCATCCAGAACGGCGGCTCGTGCGGCGCGCGCGGCAGGTCGGTGGCGGGCGGGCCGAAGAACACCTGCAGGATCAGGCGCAGCGAATAGGTGACGCTGAAGGCGCTGGCCACCACCGCCAGCATGGGCAGGCCGGAGCTGATGAGCGGGTCGTGGCTGGCGCTGACGGCCTCGGCGAAGAACATTTCCTTGGAGAGAAAGCCGTTCAGCAGCGGCACGCCCGCCATGGAGGCCGCCGCCACCATGGCCAGCGTGGCGGTGATGGGCATGGCATGGCGCAGCCCCGACAATCGTCCGAGGTCGCGCGTGCCGGTTTCGTGGTCGACGATGCCGGCGGCCATGAACAGCGAGGCCTTGAAGGTGGCGTGGTTCATCATGTGGAACACCGCCGCCACCAGGCCCAGCGTGCTGTTCAGCGCCAATAGCAGCGTGATGAGCCCCAGATGGCTGATGGTGGAATAGGCCAGCACGGCCTTCATGTCTTGCTGGAAAATGGCGGCGTACGCGCCCAGCACCAGCGAACAGAGGCCGGCCGCGCCAATGATGTAGAACCAGGCGTCGGTGCCGGCCAGCACGGGCCAGAAGCGCGCCAGCAGAAACACGCCGGCCTTGACCATGGTGGCCGAATGCAGATAGGCCGAGACGGGCGTGGGCGCCGCCATGGCGTTGGGCAGCCAGATGTGGAAGGGGAATTGCGCGCTTTTGGTGAGCGCGCCCAGCGCGATCAGGACGAGTATGGCCACGTACCAGGGGTGGGCGCGCACCAGGTCGCCCGAGGCCAGGACGATGTCCAGGTCGTAGCTGCCCACCACGTAGCCCAGCATCAGCACGCCGGCCAGCAGGCATAGCCCGCCCGAGCCGGTAATGAGAAAGGCCATGCGCGCGCCCCGGCGCGCATCCAGCCGGTGGTTCCAATAGGCGATCAGCATGAACGACGACAGGCTGGTCAGCTCCCAGAACACCACTAGCTGCACGAGGTTGCCCGACAGCACCAGCCCCAGCATGGCGCCCATGAACAGCAGGAAGAACGAAAAGAAGCGCGGTACGGGGTCTTCGGGCGCCAGGTAGTAGCGCGCATACAGCACGATGAGCGCGCCCATGACGGTGATGAGCATGGCGAACAGCCAGGCGTAGCCGTCCATGCGCAAGCTGAGATTGATGGGAATGCCGCCGGTCAGCCAGGGACGGGAGAACTCGATGATTTCGCCGCTGGAGATAGCCGGCCATTGGGCGATGGTAAGACCGGCGCAACTAAGGGCCACCAGGCCGGCAAGCCAGGCTTCGGCATTGCGGGCGTTCGACGGCAAGGCAACAGCCAGCAGACTGCCTACGAAAGGCAGAGCAAGAATCAGGATGAGCGACATCAGGGATAGGTTTTGTGCGGAGGGTGTCGTTATCGTCTTTTAATAATACGATAATTTCCGCATCGTTCTGGCCGAAGATAGGCACAGATGCTGGTTTTTTTTGCTGCGTTCGCCAGCAAACCGTATATTAGCCGGCGGTTTCCAGGAAAACGTCCACGCGCCGGGGCGTGACCACGAGTTCTTCACCCTCGCGCGGCGCCAATTGAGCGTATTGCTCGCTGGGAATGATGACTTCGATGATGTCGTCGTTGTCGGCGCGCGCTAGTTCCAACTGGGCCAGCGGCCCGATGGCGTGGGCGTGCAGCAGGCGTGCGACGATGCCCTTGACGCCCGGTTCGAAGCGCGAAACGTTCAAGTCGTGCGGGCGCACGTAGGCCGTGCCCGGCGCGTCGTCCACTTGCGCGTGGTCGGGCGCCTGCCATTGCAGGTCGCCGGTTTCCAGCACGCCCTGGCGCACGCGCCCGTGAAACAGATTGACGTTGCCCAGAAAGCCGTAGACGAAGGGCGTGGCGGGGCGGTTGTACACCTCGTCGGGCGTGCCCAGCTGTTCGACGCGGCCTTTGTTCATGACGACGATCTGGTCGGCCACTTCCAGGGCTTCCTCCTGGTCGTGGGTGACGAAGATGCTGGTGACGTGCAGCTCGTCGTGCAGGCGCCGCAGCCAGCGGCGCAGCTCCTTGCGCACCTTGGCGTCCAGGGCGCCGAAGGGTTCGTCCAGCAGCAGCACGCGCGGCTCCACCGCCAGCGCGCGCGCCAGCGCGATGCGTTGGCGCTGGCCGCCCGACAAGCTGGAGGGGTATTGGTCGGCCAGCCAGTCCAGTTGAACCAGATTCAGCAGGCGCATGACGCGTTCGTGGATTTCCGCCTTGCCGGGACGCTCGCCACGCGGTTTGACGCGCAGGCCGAAAGCGATGTTGTCGAACACCGTCATGTGCTTGAACAGCACGTAGTGCTGGAACACGAAGCCCACCTGGCGTTCCCGTACGTGCTGGCGCGAGGCGTCGTTGCCGTCCAGCAGTATCTGCCCGCTGTCGGCCTGCGCCAGGCCGGCGATGATGCGCAGCAGCGTGGTCTTGCCGCAGCCCGACGGGCCGAGCAGGGCGGTGAGCTCGCCGTCGGGAAACTTGAGGGAGACGTTGTGCAAGGCGGTGAAATCGCCGAATTGCTTGTGGACGTTGCGGACTTCTATGCTCATGGGGATTCCGGGATGGGGTGCCGGCCAGGGCCGCAGGCGCGGCGGCGGCGATGAAACCATGGGGCATCATGTCATGCCGCACTCATAATCCAAAAGAATATTGCGAAATTTTTATAGCAAGGGCGGTTATAAGTTTCGCCCTGCCCAGCCTCCGCCTTCACGCCGCGTAGCGATCATGTGGTCCTTTTTGCCGCCGGGCCGCTCCCAAGGCAAAAAGCGCCCCCTTGGGGGGCAGCAAGCCGAAGGCGCGGCGTGGGGGCCCTTTCTGACATAAAAGTTTCATGCTGGACCCCTAACATCGCGCTGCCGCATCGGGGTGACGCACGCCCATGCCGGCGCGACATCACCCCGGACAGGGATCAAACACGAGTTTAGGAGTTCCAATGAGCAAGTCCATCAGCGATAAAGTCAATCGCAATGCCAGCGACAACACGCCCTTTAGCCTGATACTGGAGAAAAACCTGTCGCGTCGCAGGTTCATGCAGGGCAGCTTGAGCGCGGCCTTGCTGTCGGCCACCGGCCTGGGCCTGGCCGGCTGCGGCAGCGACAGCGGCAGTGACGACGAGGCTACGCCCGGAGGCGGTGGCGAGACGCCTTCCAAGGTGACGCTGGGTTTCGAATCCTTGCCCAACTCCATGACCGACGCCTGTGTGATGCCGGCGGGCTACGTGGCGCAAGTCTTCGCGCCCTGGGGCACGCCGTTCAACGCCAACGGCCGACCCTGGGACAAGGACGGCAACAACACCTCGCAAGACCTGCTGTATTCCACCGGCATGCACCACGACGGCATGCACTACTTCGCCCTGGAGGGCAGCTCGGTCGAGGGCTTGCTGGTCATGAACCACGAATACATCGACGAAAACGCCTTGCACCCCAACGGCCCGACCATCGGCAACGACGGCAAGCGTCCCGCCGAGGAAGTGCGCAAGGAAATCAATGCGCACGGCGTGTCCGTGCTGCACGTCAAGCTCAACGGCTCCAAGTGGGAGATCGTTCAGAATTCGAAGTACAACCGCCGCTTCACCTCGGCCACACCCATGGCGCTGGCCGGCCCGGTCGCAGGCACCGACTGGGTCAAGACGCGGTACTCGCCCGCCGGAGCGATGGTGCGCGGTACGAACAACAACTGCGGCAACGGCTACACGCCCTGGGGCACCTACCTGACGGCCGAGGAAAACTGGGCCTCTTGCTTCGTCAACACCGACGCCGCCAATCAGCCGGCGCACCAGAAGCGCCTGGGCGTGCCCACCGCCAAGGGGCGCTACCTGTGGGAAACGGCAGCGGGCGATGCTTCTGAAGTGCAAGGCGAGTTCTCCCGTTTCAACATCACCGCCACAGGCGCGGACGCCACGCAGGACTATCGCAACGAGGTCAACGGCTTCGGCTACCTGGTGGAGATCGATCCCTACGACCCGGACAGCATCGCCACCAAGCGCACCGCCATGGGCCGCTTCGCCCACGAAGGCGCGGCCTACGGCCCGCTGGAAGCCGGCAAGCCCGTTGCCTTCTATACTGGCGACGACTCGCGCTTCGAGTACATCTATAAATTCGTCTCGGAAGCCGTGTGGGACCCGAAAGACGTCGAGCGCACCGACCGCCTGGCGGTGGGCGCCAAGTACCTGGACAAGGGCACGCTGTACGTGGCGCGCTTCAATGAAGACGGCACGGGTGAGTGGCTGTCTTTGACCGAAGACGCCAAGGGCGCGGACGGGCGCACGCTGGGCCAGGAATTCGGCAGCCTGGAAGCCATCCTCATCAACACCCGCGGCGCGGCGGACTTCGTCGGCGCCACGCCCATGGACCGCCCCGAGTGGACGGCCACGCACCCGACCAACGGCGACATCTACCTGACGCTCACCAACAATACCGCCCGCAAGGACGAAACCAACGCGGCCAACCCGCGCTTGAACAACGTCAACGGCCACATCATCCGCTGGCACGACGAAACGGATTCGACCGCCTTCAAGTGGGATATTTTCGTGTTCGGCGCCAACGCCGATGCCGAGGCCGACGTGAACCGCTCGGGACTGACCGAGCTCAACCAGCTCGCCAGCCCAGACGGCTTGGGTTTCGACGACCGCGGTATTCTGTGGATCCAGACCGACAACGGCATCGATGGCGGGCGCAACAACGCCGTGGCCAAGGCCACCAACGACCAGATGCTGGCCGTGGTGCCCGGCGCGCTGGCCGACGCCACCGGCACCGGCCCCGCCATCAATGCGGACAACCAGGGTGACCTGCGCCGCTTCTTCGTCGGCCCGAACGAAGCCGAGATCACGGGCTTCGCGTTCACGCCGGATCACACCACGATCTTCCTGAACGTGCAGCATCCGGTGAACTGGCCTGCCTACGATTCGGACGACGCCACCAAGGCGCCCTCCGGCAAGGTGCGCCCGCGCGCCTCCACCGTGGCCATCCGCCGCGAAGACGGCCAGCCCATCGGCGTCTAAAGGCATGGGGGGCGCACCGCCGCCCCGCAGCGCCTTGCTTTGGCGACAAATACCCGCCCCTTTTTTCTCCGGGGGCGGGTATTTTTTATTCCATGGTTGGCTGTCATCGGAACATGAAGCGAAGCGCATCCGCGAATATCGTATCGGCGGCGGATATTATGTTTGCGGCGGCTTCCCAGGCTTGCTAGCATTATGGCGCAAACACGCTCCGGCGCCGGTTTGCCTCATTGCGTTTTCCAAAAAGGGGGTTCCATGCAAGACCAGAGCGTTGAGACCATCGTCCAAACGGGCGCTGAAGACCCTAGGCTCAAGTCGGCCAAGACGATCACGACGGTCGTCTACGCCTTGCAGGCAGCCTCGTTTTTCGTCGGCATTACCAGCCTCGTCGCCATCATCATCAACTACGTCAAGCAGGAAGAAGTGCAGGGCACCTGGCTGGCCTCGCATTTCCGTTGGCAGATACGCACTTTCTGGTTCGCCGTTCTATGGACGGTGGTGGGCTTCGTCACGATCATTCTGCTTGTCGGCTACGCCATTCTGTTTGCCAACGCCGTCTGGGTCATCTACCGCATCGTCAAGGGCTGGCTGAACCTGAACGACAACAGGCCCATGTACGTCGGCAACTGACTTCCCTCCTTTCCCTCCTCCACATGCGGGGCAAGCCGCGCCGCATGTCCGTTCGCCCTCTATAAGTTTTTATGCAACCTATTCTCCCTGTTTGGCTCATTACCCGTTGGTTGCTGGTGCTGGTCTTGTTGGCGGGCGTTTATTTCCTACGCGGCTTTCTGGTTCCCGTGCTGGCCGCTTTCATCATCTGCCTGGCCAGTTGGCCGATGTACCGGCGCCTGTGGAACCATTGCGGCCGGCGCGACACCTTGTCGGCCTCTCTTGCGCTGGTGGTCGTGCTGCTGGTGCTCATCATTCCCTTGTCGCTGGCCCTTACCTTCGCCATCCAGGAGGCCAGCAGCTTCGTCATCTGGGCGCTGGCGGCCAACCGCCACGGCGTGCCGGTGCCCGCCTGGATCAACGAACTGCCGGTCATCGGCGAATGGGTGGCCGAACACTGGCGCACCTACCTGGGCGAACCCCACGCGCTGGGCGAAGTGGTCGAGGCCGTCAGCGGCGAGCACCTGGGCAACATCTACCGCATGCTGCTGTCGGCCACGGGCAACGTTTTCAGCCTGCTGCTGACGGTGCTGTTCATGCTGATCGTGCTGTTCTTCATGTACAAGGACGGCCGGCGCATCGTGGGCCAGCTCGACGCCGTGGGCGAACGCCTGCTGCCCGAACGCTGGCAGCGTTTCTCCCGCATGGTGCCCGCCACCATCAACTCCACGGTAACCGGCATGGGCCTGATCGCCTTGGGCGAGGGCGTGGTGCTGGGCGTCGCCTACTGGATAGCCGGCGTACCGTCGCCGGTGCTGCTGGGCGCGGTCACGGGCTTCATGGCCTTGATCCCCGGCGGCGCGCCTTTGTCGTTCACGCTGGTGTCTTTGTATCTCATCGGCTCGGGCGATGTGGTGGCGGGCATAGGCCTGTTCACCTGGGGCGCGGTGGAGCTCTTCATCGTGGACAAAACCCTGCGCCCGCGCCTGGTGGGCGGCCCCGTCAAGCTGCCGTTTCTGCCGACGTTCTTCGGTTTGGTGGGCGGCGTGCAGACCATGGGGCTGGTGGGTTTGTTCATCGGCCCGGTGCTGATGGCGCTGCTGGTCGCCATCTGGCGGGAGTGGATCACGTATTCCCAGGCTGGCTTGCCGGTGCGGGATACCGCGGGCGAGTAGGCGTCAGCCCGCCGTCGCCGGCCCTTTCCCGCGCTCGACCCAAGCCAGCCACAACTGCGCCGCCAGCACCACCACGATCAAAGGCAGCATATACAGGTTGATGGCCTCCCACCCGGCGGTATTCAGCAAATGCCCCGAGAAGAAGGAAGCCGCCGCCACCGTGCCGAAGACGAGGAAATCGTTCAGGGCCTGCACCTTGGCGCGCTCGTTGGGCCGGTAGCAGTCGGTCACCATCGACGTGGCGCCGATGAAGCCGAAGTTCCAGCCCACGCCCAGCAGAATCAGCGAGCCCCAGAAATGTGTCAGCTCCAAGCCGCCCAAGGCCAGCAGGCCGGCCGCGCCTATCAGCAGCAGGCCGGCGGCCGTCAGCGTGTTGTTGCCGAAGCGGTCTATCAGCCTGCCGGTGACGAAGCTGGGGCCGAACATGGCCAGCACGTGCCATTGAATGCCCAGCGCGGCGGTGCCCACGCTGTAGCCACAGCCGACCATGGCCATGGGCGAAGCCGTCATGATGAAGCTCATCAGGCCGAAGGAGACGACCCCGGCCAGCACGGCCACGGGAAAGCGCGGCGTGCGGGCGATCTGGCCCAGCGAGCGGCCGCTGTCCTCTTGCCGGACGGCCTGCGCGCGGGGAACGCGCAGCATGGCCAGCAAAGGCAGGGCCAGCAGCGCCAGGACGGCCATGCTGACGAAGCTGCCCGCGAAGGGGGTGGCCGGCAGCGAGTCGCGCGTCCAGATGACGACTTGCGGGCCGATGACGGCCGCGATCAGGCCGCCCACCATCACCATGGAAATGGCGCGGGCGCGGCGCTCCACCGGTACGGCGTCGGCGGCGGCGAAGCGGTAGCTTTGCACGCAGGCGCCGTAGAAGCCGGCCAGGGTGATGCCCAGGCAGAAATACAGAAAGCTGCTTTCGAAAATGCCCCAGGCCGCCAGCAGCGCGGAGAGCACGCCCACGATGCCGCCCACCATATAGGCCTCGCGCCTGCCCAGGCGCTTGACGGCGTAGGCGGCGGGAATCGTGGACAGCGCCAGGCCCAGTTGATACAGGCTGACGGGCAGGGTGGCGATGGACGGATCGTCGGACAGCATTTGCCCGACCAGCCCGCCCAGCGAAATGATGATGGGCGGTGTCGCCGCTCCGAGCGCTTGCGCGGCGACCAGCAGGGTCAGGTTGCGGTTGGCGGGAGACAACAGGGAGGTAAGTGGATTCATGCGCGGCAGGCCCGGGTTGGCAAGAGCAACGATCTTATTCCATTTCCGAACCGAGCGATGGTCTTGCGAAGAACACCGGCCTTCGGGCCGAAGTTTCTCCGCCACTATTCGGGGGAGCTTTTGCTTCAGATGACGGCTGCCTTGCTTGGTCTAGGGCATTTTCGATTTAGCTGCACGGCTTGCCAGGCGAGTGCTAACCCGCGCGCGGTGGCGTGGCGCCGTCCAGGCCCGGTCGTTCGGCTCGACCACTCCAGCACGTGGTCTCGGCCCGCTGCGCGGGCTACCTTCGTTCCAACGTGCCTGAACGGCACCACACCACCGCGCGCTGGACTTCGGCGTTTAGACATCAATCGAAAAGGCTCTGGTGGGAAGGTATGATCACGTCTGCGTACCGCCCTAGGCATCGGATGGCGGCTTTGAATGTGGATTGGGAAAGTACATGACAGACGATAAGACCGGGGCGTCGTTGGCCCGCCTGGAAGCTGCCGTTGCGACGATGCTGGTGAGCGCGGATGACGAGACCCGGCTATTCGAACTCGATGGACGCACGTATGTCTTCAAGAGGGCGCGGGAAAAACCCCGGGGCGGCGCCAGGGCCTGCCTGGCGGCCCTGGGCTGCCGCCTGGCCTTCGGCGAATGGGTCTCGCCGGCCTTGCTGCGCACCGGCGGCATACGCCAGGAGGCCGCGCGCCTGCGCGAACTGGCGCGCGCCGGCCGCCGTGTGCCCGAGGTGCTGCTGCAAAACGAGGAATGCCTGGTGCTGTCCTATGTGGGCAAAAGCTTCGATGAAATCGTCGAACACCTGAGCGAACCCGAACGCATCGCCTTGTTCGAGCGCGTGGCCGACGATCTGGCCGATTGGCATCGCCACGGCTGCTGGCATGGCGGCGCGCAATTGCGCAACGTCACCGACCACCCCAGCGGCCTGCTGTATCGCATCGATTTCGAAGAGCGCCACGGCTATGCCCTGTCGGCGGCGGCGACGCGCGCCTACGATGTCTTCCTGTATTTCGGCGACGCATTCTCGCATCTGGATGGCGAACAGGTATTGCCCCAGGGCGGCGCGCTGCTGCGGCGCTATCTGGATCAAGTGGGCGACCCGGCGCTGCTTGCCATGCTGCGCCGCCTGCGGCGCCTGTTGCGCCCCATGGCGTGGGCGGACGCCCGCTTTCCCAAGCTGACGCGCAAGCGCGACACGCAGCGCGTCGTGCGTTTCGCCAAGGTGCTGAAAGAAGTATTGCCGCGCGCCGCGTGAAGTAGTCAGCCTACGGTAGCCATCAATGCCGGCTATCAGTCTTGCCGGGCTTCGCTGAGGTCTTGTATGGCTTGCCAAATGGCGGCGGGGCTGTCCGCGATGGCGTCGGCCTGCCAGCCGGGGATTTCCTCGGGGTCGCCATAGCCGTAGCCGATGGCGATGGTGGGCATGCCCGCCGCCTTGCCGGCCACGATGTCGCGCGCGTCGTCGCCCACGTACATGCAGTGGCCGGGTTCGAAACCGGCCTGCTTTGCCGCGTACAGCAGCGGGGCGGGGTGCGGCTTGGGATGCCCGGCGGTGTCGCCGCCCACGATGACCGCGCTTTCCTCTTCCAGGCCCAGATGGCGTATGAGCGGCTTGGCCAGGTATTCCAACTTGTTGGTAACGATGCCCCAGGCGTGGCCATGCGCCCGGATGGCGTCCAGCAGTTCGCGTATGCCCGGAAACAAGGACGCATATTGATGCATGCATTGTTCGTAATCGGCCAGGAACTGCAGGCGGTGGGTTTCGTAATCGGGGTTTTCGGGCGTCAGGCCCAGCGTAACGCGCAGCAGGCCGCGCGCGCCTTGCGAGGCCAGGGGACGCAGTTGCTCGTAGGGCAGGGCGGCCAGGCCTTGGCGCTCGCGCTGCATGTTGGCGGCCACGGCCAGGTCGGGGGCGGTGTCGGCCAGCGTGCCGTCGAAGTCGAACAGTATCAGTTTGCGCATGTCGCGGTTCAAGCCTTTTTGCGGGTCGCCATCAGGTAATTGACGGACGTGTCGTCGGACAGATAATAGTGGTCGGTGATGGGGTTGTACGACAGCCCCTTCATGGCCTGGACATCCAGGTTCGCCATGCGCGCGGCCGAGGCCAGTTCGCTGGGCTTGATGAAGCTTTCGTATTGATGCGTGCCGCGCGGCAGCAGGCGCAGCACGTATTCGGCGCCCACGATGGCGAATAGGAAAGACTTGGGGTTGCGGTTCAAGGTGGAGAAGAACACCCAGCCGCCCGGCTTG
Source organism: uncultured Burkholderiaceae bacterium (assembly GCA_934525625.1). Taxonomy (GTDB): domain Bacteria; phylum Pseudomonadota; class Gammaproteobacteria; order Burkholderiales; family Burkholderiaceae_B; genus Mesopusillimonas. The sequence continues at coordinate 117,629 of CAKSZL010000004.1, read as the reverse complement.
GCCAGTTTCGCGCAGGCGCGCACGATGGAGGCTGGGTCGGGCACGTGTTCCAGCATTTCCATGCAGGTGACCACGTCGAAGCTGCCGGGCTGCTGCTCGGCCAGGGTTTCGACGCTGATCAACTGGTAGTCCACCGGCACGCCGGATTCCAGGCCGTGCAGGCGGGCGATTTGCAGCGATTTTTCAGCCAGGTCGACACCGGTGACCCGCGCGCCCTGGCTGGCCATGCCTTCGGCCAGTATGCCGCCGCCGCAGCCGACGTCCAGCACCAGCTTGTCGCGCAGCCCGCCGCACAGGCCTTCTATCCATTCCTGGCGCAGCGGGTTGATGGCGTGCAGCGGCTTGAACTCACTCTCGGGGTCCCACCAGCGGGTGGCGAGCGCGCTGAACTTGTCGAGTTCGGCCTGGTCGACGTTGGCGGCGGGAGACGTGGCTGGCGAATTCATGTTGCGTTCCTGGATAATCTTTGCCTGCGGCGGAACCCGCATGCAAATCAAATCTGCGGGCTTGCATGAGGATTGTACTAGGGCAATAAAAAACCCCGCCACGAGACGGGGTTCTTTAGCCGGCAAGCGCATCGGAATGCGCTTGCCGTACCGTGCGGCGGAGATGAAATTAACGGCGGGTGCCGACGATTTCGATTTCCACGCGACGGTTTTGGGCACGGCCTTCACGCGTAGCGTTGCTGGCGATGGGGCTGCTTTCGCCCTTGCCTTCCGTGTAGATACGGTTGGCGTCGATGCCCTTGCCGACCAGGTAGTTCTTGACCGAAGCGGCACGGCGCTGGGACAGGCCCAGGTTGTACTGTTCGGGGCCGGTGGAGTCGGTGTGGCCAACGGCGATGATGGTTTCGAGGTTCATGCCGGAAGCTTGAGCAGCGACTTGATCCAGAACCTGACGGCCTTCGGGCTTGATGGTGTCTTTGTCGAAGTCGAAGAACGTGTCGGCGTTCAGGACGACCTTGCTTGCCGTGGGAGCCACGACGGGAGCGGGAGCCTGTTGGGCGACGGGCACGCCGTCACACCCGGCGATACCGGTGGCGGGCGTCCAGAAGGCATCACGCCAGCAGAGTTCGTTCGTGCCGTTCTTCCAGACATTACCGTAGGGGTTTTGCCAGTTGTCGACCGTTTGCGCCGAAGCCGCGCCCGCTGCCGAAAAGGCGGCGATGGCAAGCGCCATTGCGAATTTGGAGGGTTTATTCATGTTTCTCCTCGTTGAGCTTAATGCTGGTAGGTGAGCGCAGCGAACCTCCGCCGCATAAATAAAATCGTGCCCAGTATAGCAATGCCTGAACAACAGTTAAAGAATCCGGCTGCAAAACAATTCAAACTGTACGAACGGTTCAACTTACGGGCTTGGCTGTGTATTCAGGGTCTATCGCGATACCGAAGTTTGGGGCGATATCAGGGCTCATGTTACGGCATTTCGCCTGTTTTGCATGAGTCCAGCCCCCTCGGCAAGGGGTTGATGCGGCAATTCGGCCTCAAACCAGCGCTAAATCGTTGGTTTTGGGCAACACCGGGGCCAAGGCCGAGGCTTGCGGCGGGAAACGTCCGGCCTGGTGGCGGGAAGGATGCCAAGTAACTGGAAATGCTAGAATTTCCTATTTGCTTGTGCCGGGTGGCTGGGCCCGACTTGGTTTTCCTGTGGGATATATAGGGACTCATGGATTCTTTCGCCAAAGAAACGTTGCCGATTTCTCTTGAAGAAGAGATGCGCCGCAGTTACCTGGACTACGCCATGAGCGTCATCGTGGGCCGTGCGCTGCCCGACGTGCGCGACGGCCTCAAGCCCGTGCATCGGCGCGTACTGTACGCCATGCACGAGCTCAACAACGACTGGAACCGCCCCTACAAGAAGTCGGCGCGTATCGTCGGCGACGTCATCGGTAAATACCACCCGCACGGTGACCAGGCCGTCTACGACACCATCGTGCGCATGGCGCAGGATTTTTCGCTGCGCTACATGCTGGTCGACGGGCAGGGCAACTTCGGCTCGGTGGACGGCGACGGCGCCGCCGCCATGCGCTACACTGAAATCCGGCTCTCCAAGATCGCCCACGAGCTGCTGGCCGACATCGACCAGGAAACCGTCGACTTCACGCCCAACTACGACGGCAGCGAGCAAGAGCCCGCGCTGTTGCCGGCGCGCCTGCCCAACCTGCTGGTCAACGGCAGCTCGGGCATCGCCGTGGGCATGGCCACCAACATTCCGCCGCACAACCTGGCCGAAGTCATCGAAGGCTGCCTGTACTGCCTGCGCAATCCCGAATGCTCGGTGGACGAACTCATCGAACGCATCCCGGCGCCCGACTTCCCCACGGGAGGCATCATCTACGGCATGTCCGGCGTACGCGAAGGCTACCGCACCGGGCGCGGCCGGGTCATCATGCGCGCCAAGGCGCACTTCGAAGACCTCGAAAAAGGCAACCGCCAGGCCATCGTGGTCGATGCCATTCCGTACCAGGTCAATAAGAAGTCGTTGCAGGAACGCATCGCCGAGCTGGTCAACGAGAAGAAGATAGAAGGCATCTCCGACATCCGCGACGAGTCCGACAAAGACGGCATGCGCCTGGTCATCGAGCTCAAGCGCGGCGAAGTGCCCGAAGTCGTGCTCAATAATCTATACAAGAACACGCAGCTGCAAGACACCTTCGGGATGAACCTGGTGGCGCTGGTCGACGGCCAGCCGCGCCTGCTCAACCTGAAGCAGATGATCGAGTACTTCCTGGCGCACCGCCGCGAAGTCGTCACGCGCCGTACCGTGTACAAGCTGCGCAAGGCGCGCGACCGCGGCCACGTGCTGGAAGGCCTGGCGGTAGCGCTGGCCAACATCGACGACTTCATCGCCATCATCAAGGCGGCGCCGACGCCGCCGGTGGCGCGCGAAGAACTGATGGCGCGCACCTGGGATTCCTCCTTGGTGCGCGAAATGCTGCAGCGCGCCGACCAGGGCGCCACGCCCGGCGGCAGCGCGGCCTATCGCCCCGACCACCTGGGCGAGGGCTTCGGCCTGCAGGGCGACGGCATGTACCGCCTGAGCGACGTCCAGGCCCAGGAAATCCTGAACATGCGCCTGCAGCGCCTGACCGGGTTGGAGCAGGACAAAATCGTCGGGGAATACCGCGACGTCATGGCCGAGATCGCCGACCTGCTCGACATTCTGGCCAAGCCTTCGCGCATCACCGAGATCATCAGCGACGAACTGCTGGCCATCAAGACGGAATTCGGCACCAACGCCAAAGACACCCGCCGTTCCGAGGTCGAATACAACGCCACCGAACTCGACACCGAAGACCTCATCACCCCGACCGACATGGTGGTCACGCTGTCGCAGGCCGGCTACATCAAGAGCCAGCCCTTGTCCGAGTACCGTTCGCAGCGCCGCGGCGGGCGCGGCAAGCAGGCCACGACGATGAAGGAAAACGACTGGATAGACCAGCTCTTCATCGCCAACACGCACGACTATCTACTGTGCTTCTCCGACCGCGGCCGCGTCTACTGGCTCAAGGTGTGGGAGGTTCCGCAAGGTTCGCGCAACTCGCGCGGCCGGCCCATCGTCAACATGTTCCCGCTGGTCGATGGCGAGAAAATCACCGTGGTGCTGTCCGTCAAGGCGTTCAGCGACGACCACTACGTCTTCATGGCCACCGCGCGCGGCACGGTCAAGAAGACGCCGCTGTCCGACTTCTCGAACCCGCGCAAGGCCGGCATCATCGCCGTGGCGCTGGACGAGGGCGACTACCTCATCGGCGCCGAGCTTACCGACGGCCAGCACGACATCATGCTGTTCTCCGACGCGGGCAAGGCCGTGCGCTTCGACGAGAACGACGTGCGCCCCATGGGCCGCACCGCTCGTGGCGTGCGCGGCATGACGCTCGAAGACAGCCAGCAGGTCATTTCGCTGCTGGTGGCGCAAGACGAACTGCAAAGCGTGCTCACCGCCACCGAAAACGGCTTCGGCAAGCGCACTTCCATCGCCGAATACACTCGCCATGGCCGAGGCACCAAGGGCATGATCGCCATTCAAACGTCCGCCCGCAACGGCAAGGTCGTGGCGGCGGTGCTGGTGCGCCCCAGCGACGAAATCATGCTGATCACGACGGGCGGCGTGCTGGTGCGCACCCGCGTATCCGAGATCCGCGAAATGGGCCGCGCCACGCAGGGCGTCACGCTCATCAGCGTCGATGACGACAGCACCTTGTCCGGCGTGCGCCGCGTGGTCGAAAGCGATGCGGACGACCTGCTGGAAGAGGGCGCCCCCGAGGACGGCTCCGATGCTGGCGACGCCTCCGAAGGCGCCGACGCGCCCGAGGCCGGCAAGGACCAGGGCGACGACAAGGAGCAGCCATGAGCCGCCCCTGGAATTTCTCGGCGGGGCCGTCCGTCCTGCCCCTAGAGGTTTTGCAGACCGCCGGCGCCGAAATGCTCGACTGGCATGGCAGCGGCATGTCGGTGATGGAAATGAGCCATCGCGGCAAGCAGTTCATGCAGATCTACCAGCAGGCCGAAGCCGACCTGCGCGCCTTGCTGGGGGTGTCGGACGACTACGCCATCCTGTTCACCACGGGCGGGGCCATCGGCCAGAACGCCATCGTTCCCCTGAACCTCATCGGGCGTAACGGGGCTGGCAAGGCCGATTACGTGGTTTCCGGCTCGTGGTCGCAGAAATCCTTCAAAGAAGCGCAGCGCTACGGCGACGTGCGCGTGGCCGCCAGCAGCGAACACGCCGCCACGCTAGAGGGCGCCGAGTGCGGGCCGTTCACCTGGTTTCCCGATCCGGCCACCTGGCAGTTGCGCGCCGATTCGGCCTATCTGCATTTTTGCAGCAACGAAACCATAGGCGGCGTGGAGTTCCCCGACTGGCCCGACATGGCCGGGCTGGGCCGCGCCGACCTGCCCGTGGTCGTGGATGCTTCGTCCAACATCCTGTCGCGCTCCATGGATTACGCCAAGGCGGGCATGGTGTATGCCGGCGCCCAGAAAAACGCCGGCCCGGCCGGCGTAACATTGGTCGTCGTGCGCCGCGACCTGCTGGGCCATGCCTTGCCGATATGTCCCTCGGCTTTCGACTACGCCCAGATCGCCAAGGCGGAGTCCATGTACAACACGCCGCCCACCTACGCCATCTACGTTGCGGGGCTGGTGTTTCGGTGGCTGTTGGAGCAGGGCGGGGTGGCGGCCATCGAGCAGCGCAACATCGCCAAGTCCCAGCTGCTGTACAACACCATCGATCAATCGGATTTCTACGTCAACCGCGTGCATCCGCGTTTCCGCTCGCGCATGAACGTGCCGTTCCAGCTGGTCGACGAATCGCTTACCGATACTTTCCTAAAACAGGCCGGCGAGGCCGGGCTGCTGCAGCTCAAAGGGCATAAAAGTGTGGGCGGCATGCGCGCCTCCATCTACAACGCGCTGCCCATGCAGGCCGTGCAGGCATTGGTAGATTTCATGCGGGATTTCGAAAAACGCCATGGTTGACGATGCACTCAAGGCGCGGCTGCAGCCGCTGCGCGAGCAAATCGATGCGCTGGACGCGCAAATACTGGGTTTGCTGAACCAGCGCGCCAGCGTCGCGCTGGATGTCGGCAAGGTCAAGGAATCCTTCGACGAGCAAGGGCCGGTGCTCAAGCCCGAGCGCGAGGCCAGCCTGATCCGCCGATTGCAGCAAAGCAATGCCGGGCCGTTTCCGTCCGAGGCCATTCCCTTCGTCTGGACGGAAATCGTCTCGGCGTGCCGCGGCCTGGAGCGCCCGCTGACGGTCGCCTATCTCGGGCCGCAGGGCTCGTTTTCCGAACAGGCCGCGCTCGAACATTTCGGCCACTCCGTCGTGCAGCTGGGCTGCGACACCTTCGACGAAATCTTCCGCGCGGTGGAATCCGGCGAGGCCCAGGTGGGCATGGTGCCGGTGGAGAACTCCACCGAGGGCGCCGTCAGCCGCACGCTCGATTTGCTGCTCAATTCCTCGCTCAAGGTCATGGGCGAGCGTTCGCTGAACATCCATCATTGCCTGATGACGCAGTCGGGCACCATGGAAGGCGTAACGCGCGTGATGGCGCATCCGCAGGCGCTGGCCCAATGCCAGGGCTGGCTGGCCAAGCGCTATCCCGACCTGCCCTGGGAGGCCGCGCCCAGCAACGGCGAGGCGGCCCGCCTGGCGGCGCAAGATGCTTCCATCGCGGCGGTGGCGGGTAAATCCGCCGCGCAGGCCTGGCAATTGCAATGCGTGGCCGAAGGCATACAAGACGTTCCCCACAACCGCACGCGGTTCCTGGCGGTGGGTAAAGATACCGTGGCGCCCAGCGGCCACGACAAGACCAGCCTGATCCTGGCCGTGCCCAATCGCTCCGGCGCCGTCTACGACATGCTGGCGCCGCTGGCCGAGAACGGCGTTTCCATGAGCCGCCTGGAGTCGCGCCCGGCGCGCACGGGGCAGTGGGAATACTACTTCTACGTCGACATCCTGGGGCACGCCGAAGATCCGGCCGTGGGCCGGGCCCTGGCGCAGCTCAAGGCCAAGGCGGCCTTCTTCAAGCTGCTGGGCTCCTATCCCATGCAATAAAGGGGGTTGCATGACGCATTCCTCCCGCGCATCCTCCGCTTCCGATGCGGCGCCGATGCTGGACACGGCGGTCATCGCGGGCGTCGGGCTGATTGGCGGTTCGTTCGCGGCGGCCTTGCGCGCGCGCGGCCTGGCGCGGCGTATTATCGGCGCGGGCCGCAGCCGCGCCACGCTGCTGCAGGCGCAGCGGCTGGGCCTGATCGACGAGATACTCGACCTCTCCGAAGCCGCGCGCCAGGCCGACCTGATCTTCCTGGCGGCGCCGGTGGGCGCCATGGGCGCGCTGTTCGAACAACTGCTGCCCAATCTGAACCCCCGGGCGCTCATTACCGATGCCGGCAGCACCAAGGCCGACGTCGTCGTGGCGGCCAGGCAGGCCCTGGGCGATCGCGTGGGCCAGTTCGTGCCCGGCCATCCCATCGCCGGGGCCGAGGCCAGTGGGCCCGAATCCGCCCGCGCCGATCTGTACGAGTCCCGCCTGGTGGTGCTGACGCCTTTGCCCGAAAACACGCCGCGGCAGCGCGCCATGCTGGAAGACATCTGGCGCGCCTGCGGGGCGCGGGTGGTGAACATGACGGAGCAGGCCCACGACCGCGCCCTGGCTTCGGTCAGCCACGTGCCGCATTTTCTGTCGTCGGTGTACATGCACCAGGTGCTGGCCTGCGACGACGCCGACGCCCGCCTGGCGCTGGCCGGCAGCGGTTTCCGGGATTTCACCCGCATCGCGGCGGGCTCTGCCGAAATGTGGCGCGACATCTTCCTGGCCAACCGCGAGGCCGTGCTGGCCGAACTGGCGCTGGTCCGGGAGAGCCTGGAGCAGGCCGAATCGGCCTTGCGCGAGCAAGACGGCCAGGCCTTGTTGCAGTTTCTGGAGCGCGCCGCCGTGGCGCGCCGATTGTGGGGCAGCCGGAGTCAATCATGAGCATACATTCCTCCAGCGTCGAATCGTTGCCGCTTCCCCGCGCCCAGCTTGCCCGGGGCGAGGTGACGCTGCCCGGTTCCAAAAGCATTTCCAACCGCGTGCTGCTGCTGGCGGCCCTGGCGCGCGGGCGCACACGCCTGAGCGGCCTGCTGGATTCCGACGATACCCGCGTAATGCTGGCGGCCTTGCGTCAATTGGGCGTGGCCATGGAAGACCATGGCGGCGGCCGGCTCGACGTCGAGGGCGGCCTGGCGGCGGGCCCGCGGCGCGAAAGCATTTTCCTGGGCAATGCGGGCACGGCGTTCCGACCTTTGACGGCGGCGCTGGCCTTGCTGGGCGGCCATTACCATTTGCATGGCGTGCCGCGCATGCACGAGCGCCCCATAGGCGATCTGGTAGAGGCGCTGGTGCGGGTAGGGGCCGACATCCGCTATGCGGGCAAAGAGGGCTACCCGCCGCTGGACATCCAGCCGGGCAGCATACAGGGCGGCCAGCCCATCCGCGTCAAGGGCTCGGTGTCCAGCCAGTTTCTGACGGCCTTGCTACTGGCCTCGCCGCTGTGCACGGCGGCCACCGGCCAGCCGCTGGTCATCGAGGTCGAGGGTGAACTCATCTCGCGGCCCTATATCCTGATTACGCTCAACTTGATGGCGCGCTTCGGCGTCAACGTCCAGCACGAAGGCTGGCACCGCTTCATCGTGCCGGCCACGGCCAGCTATGTGGCGCCGGGCGACCTGGCCATCGAAGGCGACGCCTCGTCGGCCTCTTATTTCATGGCGCTGGGCGCCATTGGCGGCGGCCCGGTGCGGGTACGCGGCGTGGGTTCGCGCAGCATCCAGGGCGACATCGCCTTCGCTGACGTGCTGCGGCGCATGGGCGCCACCATCCAGTGGGAAGCCGAATCCGTGCAGGTCAGCGGCGTGCGGGTCGCCCAGGGCGGGCGCCTGGCGGCCTTCGACGAAGACTTCAACCTGATCCCCGATGCGGCCATGACGGCGGCGGCCCTGGCCATGTTCGCCGACGGCCCTTGCATGCTGCGCAACATCGGCAGCTGGCGCGTCAAGGAAACCGACCGCATTCACGCCATGCACACCGAGCTGGCCCGCCTGGGCGCGCAGGTGGAATCCGGCCCCGATTGGCTGCGCGTGCATCCCATCGCCTCGGGCGACTGGCGCGACGCCAGCATCGCCACCTACGACGACCACCGCATGGCCATGTGCTTTTCGCTGGCCGCCTTCGGGCCGGCGCAGGTCACGATTCTGGACCCGGGCTGCGTGGCCAAGACCTTCCCTGATTATTTCCAGGTTTTCGGAAACCTGATTCAAGAGACGCAGGCATGAGCATGATTCCCGTCATCACCATAGACGGCCCCACGGCTTCCGGCAAGGGCACGATCGCGCAGCGCGTGGCGTCGGCCCTGGGCTGGCACGTGCTGGACAGCGGAGCCTTGTATCGCCTGGCGGCGCTGGCCTGCCTGGACGCCGGCGTTAACGCCGCCGACGAGGCCGGGGTGGCGCGCCAGGCGGCCGGGCTGGATGTGCGGTTCGACGGCGACCGCATCTGGATGGCGGGGCGCGACGTCGCCCGTGAAATCCGCGAGGAAGCCGTGGGCAACCTGGCTTCGCGCATCGCCGCCCAGCCCTTGCTGCGCGAGGCCTTGCTGACGCGCCAGCGCGCGTTCCGGCAGGCGCCGGGCCTGGTGGCGGACGGCCGCGACATGGGCACCATTGTTTTCACGGACGCCCCGCTCAAGATATTTCTGGACGCCGATGTTGCATCGCGTGCGCAGAGAAGATGTAAGCAGTTGAAGGAAAAGGGATTTTCTGCTAAGCTTAACGAGCTGGTAGCTGACATGGAAGCGCGCGATGCGCGCGACCGCAGCCGTAGCCATGCGCCTTTGCGCCCGGCTGACGGCGCCATCACCATCGATTCGTCGCATATGGGCGTCGAAGAAACGGTTAATGCAGTACTCGGCCACTGGTCGAAAATCAGTACCCGCCACCCCGGTCTTGCATGACGACCCAGCCGCCCATCGTGGGCGGCGGTCGCTGTCAACCGGGGCGTCGGGATGTCATCCACTCCGCCCAAAGCCTTTATGCCTGGGCGTGTTTTTTACGGCCCTCCAAGGCCAACGGAACCTACGATGTCTAACCCCACCCCTGCCGCAGCCGGCGCAGAAAGCTTTGCCGCTCTTTTCGCTGAAAGCCTCAAGAACCAGGACATGAAAGCCGGCGAGGTCATCTCCGCCGAAGTCCTGCGCATCGATCACAACTACATCGTCGTCAATGCCGGCTTGAAGTCCGAAGCCCTCATTCCCGTCGAAGAATTCCTCAACGACCAGGGCGAACTCGAGGTCGAGGAAGGCGATTTCGTCTCCGTCGCCATTGACTCCCTCGAAAACGGCTACGGCGACACCATCCTGTCGCGCGACCGCGCCAAGCGCCTGTCGGCCTGGCTGTCGCTCGAGCAAGCGCTCGAATCCGGCGAGCTGGTCACCGGCACCATCACCGGCAAGGTCAAGGGCGGCCTCACCGTCATGACCAACGGCATCCGCGCCTTCCTGCCCGGTTCGCTGGTCGATCTGCGTCCCGTCAAGGACACCACGCCCTACGAGGGCAAGACCATGGAATTCAAGGTCATCAAGCTCGACCGCAAGCGCAACAACGTCGTGTTGTCGCGCCGCGCCGTGCTCGAGGCCAGCATGGGCGAAGAGCGCCAGAAGCTGCTCGAAACCCTGCAAGAGGGCGTCGTCGTCAAGGGCGTCGTCAAGAACATCACCGACTACGGTGCGTTCGTCGACCTGGGCGGCATCGACGGCCTGCTGCACATCACCGACATGGCATGGCGCCGTGTCCGTCACCCCTCCGAAGTCCTGCAAGTCGGTCAAGAGATCGAAGCCAAGGTCCTCAAGTTCGACCAAGAGAAAAGCCGCGTTTCGCTGGGCGTCAAGCAACTGGGCGAAGATCCCTGGGTCGGCCTGGCTCGCCGCTACCCGCAAGGCACGCGCCTGTTCGGCAAGGTCACCAACCTCACCGACTACGGTGCGTTCGTCGAAGTCGAAGCCGGCATCGAAGGCCTGGTGCACGTGTCTGAGATGGACTGGACCAACAAGAACGTCGATCCGCGCAAGGTTGTCACCCTGGGCGAAGAAGTCGAAGTCATGGTTCTCGAAATCGACGAAGACCGCCGCCGCATCTCGCTGGGCATGAAGCAGTGCCGCGCCAACCCCTGGGAAGAGTTCTCGATCAACTTCAAGCGCGGCGACAAAGTCAGCGGCGCCATCAAGTCGATCACCGACTTCGGCGTGTTCGTCGGCCTGCCCGGCGGCATCGACGGCCTGGTTCACCTGTCCGACCTCTCATGGACGGAATCGGGCGAAGACGCCGTGCGCAACTTCAAGAAGGGCGACGAAATCGAAGCCGTGGTGCTGGGTATCGACACCGACAAGGAACGCATCTCGCTGGGTATCAAGCAGCTGGAAGGCGACCCCTTCAACAACTTCGTCGCCACGCATGACAAGGGCGCCGTCGTTCCTGGCGTGGTCAAGTCCGTCGAAGCCAAGGGCGCTGTCATCACGCTGTCCCTGGAAGTCGAAGGCTACCTGCGCGCCTCCGAGATCTCCAGCGGCCGCGTCGAAGACGCCACCACCGCGCTCAACGCGGGCGACAACGTCGAAGCGATGATCATCCACATCGACCGCAAGGCTCGTTCCATCCAACTGTCCATCAAGGCTCGCGACAACGCGGAAACCGCCGAAACCATCCAGCGCATGACGGAAGCCAGCGCCTCGTCGGGCACCACCAACCTGGGTGCTCTGCTCAAGGCCAAGCTTAACGAACAGCGCGACGACGGTTAATCAGCGTGACCAAGTCAGAGCTTATCGCGATTCTGGCCAGCCGCTACCCGCAGCTGGCCGTGCGCGATACGGACATCGCGGTCAAGACCGTGCTCGATGCCATGACCCAGGCGCTAGTCAAGGGTCAGCGCATCGAGATCCGCGGTTTCGGCAGTTTTTCGCTGTCCAAGCGTGCGCCCCGCGTGGGGCGCAACCCCAAGTCCGGCGAAGCCGTCATGGTTCCCGGCAAGCAGGTCCCGCACTTCAAGGCGGGTAAAGAATTGCGCGAGCGCGTCGATGCCGCGTTCGAAGCGCAACAGGGCGCCGAAGCCGAACAATAAAGGCTTCCCCGTCTTGTCGAACCGCCCCCCAAGCGTTGGATAATGCTCCAGCGTTTGGGGGGCGGTTCGTTTTTGCCGCCGGGCCGCTCCCAAGGCAAAAAGCGCCCCCACGGGGGATGAGCCCGGACACGCAACAGTCCCTGCGGACTGTTGCGTGCCTGGCGAATCCGAGGGGCATGCAGGCCACGAGGTGGACAGCAAGCCGCAGGCGCAGCGTGGGGGCTTCTTTGTGGCGGACTTTCGCCAGCCATACAAAGTACAATAAAGGCCGTTCGAATTTTTCGGGGAAACTCATGGGCTACGTCGTCTGGGTGCTGCGCCTGCTGGTGTTCGTGCTGGTATTGCTTTTCGCCCTGAACAATACCGGTCCGGTGGACGTCACGTTTTATGCCGACTATGTGTTGCGCGAAGTCCCGCTCATCGTCGTCATGCTGGCCACCTTCATCATCGGTGCGATATTCGCGCTGCTGCTGATTCTGCCGGCCGCCTTGCGCCGACGCCGCGAAGCCGCCCGCCTGCGGCGCGAACTCGAGAAAATGCAGCACCAGGCCGAACGGGTGCTCACCGCCACGCAGCCGGCGCCGGCGCCCGAAGCCGTTGCGCCGCTGGCCCCCATGTAACACCCGGGCCGCATCATGGATTTCGAGCCCTGGTGGCTGATCATCGTTCCCATTCTGTTCGGCCTGGGGTGGGTGGCGGCGCGCGTTGACATCCGGCAGATGCTGTCCGAAACCCGCAATCTGCCCGACTCCTATTTCAAGGGCCTGAACTTCATACTCAACGAAGAGCCCGACCGCGCCATCGACGCCTTCATCGAAGTCGCCAAGCTCGACCCCGAAACCACCGAACTGCACTTCGCGCTGGGCAGCCTGTTCCGCCGGCGCGGCGAAATGGAACGCGCCATCCGCGTGCACCAAAGCCTGCTGGCGCGCGCCGACCTGCCGCAGGCCGAGCGCGAACAAGCCTTGCACGAACTGGCGCACGACTTTCTCAAGGCCGGCATGCTGGACCGCGCCGAGCAGGCCTTCCAGCAGGTGCTGGACACCCGCTTCGCGGTCTCCGCGGTGCGCGCCCTCATCCGCATCTACGAATCCGAACACGACTGGCCGCGTGCCATCGACGCCGTGCGCCGCCTGCGCGGGCTGGTGGACGAGCCCGTTCCGCAACTGGCGCATTACCAATGCGAACTGGCCCAGGCCGCGCTGTCGTCCAAGCCGCCCGACGTCGAAGAAGCCCTGGCGACGCTGGACGCCGCCGAGCACGCCACGCAGAAGCTGGCGGCCGAGGGGCAGGGACAGGCCGCCATGGCCCGTATCGCCATGCTGCGCGCTTCCGTTGCGCGCGCGCAAGGCAATGCCGAGGGCGAACGCGCCTACCTGCAATCCGTGCTCACCAGCGCGCCGGCCTATGCCGGCCTGGTGGCGGGGCTGCTGTACGACAACTATCAGCGCGGCGGCCAGGCCGCCGAAGGCCTGGCGCTGCTGCGCCAGCATTATCTGCGCCATCCCTCGCTGGATGTTTTCAACGTCGTGTTTCGCGGCCTGCGCGAACAGGCCGGCCACGACCAGGCCTGGGCCTTCGGGCGCGAAGCCCTGCAGGCGCATCCTTCGCTGCTGGGGCTGGACCGCCTGCTCGAAGTCGAACTCGCCGTCCCCGAGGAAAACCGCGTGGCCATAGACGGCCAGCCGCTGGCCGACTTGGGCCTGCTGCGCCGGCTGATACACCGGCATACGCAGCGGCTCGACCGCTACGCCTGCCGCGAGTGCGGCTTCGAGGCGCGGCATTACTATTGGCAATGCCCTGGTTGCAACGCCTGGGAAACCTATCAACCCAGGCGTATCGAGGAAGCGGTATGAGTAAATTTCCCATGCAGGCGGTAGCTGCCGCGCGGGTATTGGTGGTGGGCGACCTGATGCTGGACCGCTACTGGTTCGGCGAGGTCGAGCGCATTTCGCCCGAGGCGCCCGTGCCCGTCGTCAAGGTCGCCAAGCGCGAAGACCGCCTGGGCGGCGCGGCCAACGTGGCGCGCAACGTCGCGGCCCTGGGCGCGCAAGCCAGCCTGTTGGGCATCGTCGGCGACGACGAACCCGGGCGCGAAATCGACGCGCTGGCTAGGCAGGCCGGCATCCGCACCCGGCTCATCGTCGATGCCAGCCTGCACACCACGCTCAAGATGCGCGTGCTGGGCCGCCAGCAGCAGTTGCTGCGCGTCGATTTCGAAGAGCGTCCCGAGGCGGTGTCGCTGGCCGGCATACGCGAAACCATGGCCGAGTGGCTTTCCGAACACGACGTGGTGGTGCTGTCGGACTATGCCAAAGGCACGCTGGATGGCGTGGCCGAATTGATAAGCATGGCGCGCCAGGCCGGCGTACCGGTGCTGGTGGACCCCAAGGGCCGCGAATACGGCCAGTATGCGGGGGCCTCGGTCATCACGCCCAACCGGCTCGAAATGACCGAAGCCATCGGCGCGTGGCGCACTGAAGAAGAACTGATAGAGCGCGCGCAGGCGCTGCGCACCGGACTTGGCCTGGAGGCCTTGCTGGTCACGCGTTCCGAACAAGGCATGACGCTGTTCACCGATGCGGGCCGTCATCACGTCGACACGCTGGCGCAGGAAGTCTTCGACGTGTCGGGCGCGGGCGACACCGTGCTGGCGACGCTGGCCGTCATGCGGGCCGCTGGCCTGGGCTGGTTCGAGTCGGTCGAATGGGCCAACAAGGCGGGCGGCATCGTCGTGGGTAAATTGGGTACGTCGGTCGTTACAGCAGGAGAATTGGCATGATCATCGTTACGGGGGCCGCAGGCTTCATCGGCAGCAATCTGGTGCGCGGCTTGAACCGCGCGGGGCATACGGATATTCTCGTCGTCGACGACCTGCTCGAAGGCGACAAGTTTGTCAATATGGTGGGCCTGCAGATCGCCGACTATATGGATAAAGACGACTTCCGCATCCGCCTGATGCAAAACCGCCTGCCCAGAATCGACGCCATCCTGCATCAGGGCGCGTGCTCGGACACCACCGAACGCAACGGCCGCTACATGCTGGACAACAACTACCGCGTCACGCTCGAACTCTTCGAGTTCGCGCAAAAGCACAAGATTCCAATGCTGTACGCGTCGTCCGCCGCCGTTTACGGCGCCGGGCCGCAGTACATTGAAGACCCGCGCTTCGAGGCGCCGCTGAACGTCTACGGCTATTCCAAGTATCTGTTCGACCAGGTGCTGCGCCAGCGCATGAGCGCGCTGACGGCGCCGGTGGTGGGGCTGCGCTACTTCAACGTGTACGGCCCGGGCGAGCAGCACAAAGGCCGCATGGCCTCGGTTGCCTTCCACAACATGAATCAGTTCCGCGCCGAAGGCCACGTGCGTCTGTTCGGCGGCTGGGACGGCTACGAGGCGGGCGGGCAGATGCGCGACTTCATCCACGTGGACGACGTCGTCTCCGTCAATCTGTTCTTCCTGGAGCGGCCGGACATCTCCGGCGTGTTCAACTGCGGCACGGGCCGCGCCCAGCCGTTCAACGACGTGGCCTCCACCGTGGTGAATACGCTGCGCCAGGCCCAGGGCGAGCCCGAGCTTTCCCTACCCGAGCTGGTCGACAAAGAACTGCTGCGCTACATTCCCTTCCCGGAAGACCTCAAGGGCCGCTACCAAAGCCACACCCAGGCCGACCTGACGCGCCTGCGCGGCGTGGGCTACGACAAGCCCTTCCTGACGGTGCAGGAAGGCGTGGCGTCGTACGCGAAGACGCTGCTGCAAGCCGGGCGTCTATGAGGCGGGCTTGAGTGCCGCCGCTCGTTGGCGGTGCAGCCACCGTGGTGTCGTCTTCTCTCGTGCAAACAGGAAGATGACCTGCGCAAGGCCGGGTGATGCCCGGCCTTGTTCCATTTAGCGCCCCCCGCTTTGCGCAAACTACCAATGGGCAGAAGCATTCACTGCCGGCAGACATGCCGCCCTCCGCGCCGCATGATGGCTGGGTGGCGCACGCTTGTAAACGCGGCCCGGGGTTTCACCCCGCCGGGCCTTTGTTAGCACCCGTGCGCCGCTTTCCCAGCATTATTCAACGGAGGCAGCACCATGAATCCCTTTACCGAATCCACCGTGGCCCAGCCCTTGCAAGGGGCGGCCGCTCGCTGGCAAGCGCGAGGAGCGGCGCCCGGCCAGGCCGGCGAGGCCGCCGGGCGCGGCGAGCGCGCTTCGCCCATGTCGCGTTTCCTGCGCAGGCGTCCGCGTTCGGCCAGGCCCGAAGCGCGTGCCCAGGCGCAGGGCGGCCTGAAACGTCTAGCGTCGCAGGCCGTCATGACCTTGGGGCTGGCTTTGGCCTGCTCGACGCAAGCCTGGGCGGTGGACGTCAACCGCGCCACGCCGGAAGAGCTGCAAGCCGTGCGCGGCATCGGCCCGAAGACGGCCCAGGCCATCGTCGACGAACGCGCGCGCGGCGGCGGTTTCGAGTCTTTCGAGGATCTGTCCGAGCGCGTCAAAGGCATAGGCGCCAAAAAGGCGCAGTCGCTGCAGGCGGCCGGCCTGAAGCTGGTGTCGCAGGCGCCGGCCGCCGAGGCGAATGCGAAGAAACCGCCGCGTTGAAAGGGGAAGGGTGGGCGCAAGGCGGGGCGTCCGCCCGGGCCGGTAGACACATGTTTCAGGTGTATCATTTACGCATGAAACCTGACTACCCGACCATCGAACAAACCATAGGCCGCACCCCGCTGGTGCGTTTGCAACGTATTCCCGGCGAGTTGGCCGACGCGCGCGGCAACGTCATTCTGGCCAAGCTCGAAGGCAACAACCCCGCGGGTTCCGTCAAAGACCGCCCGGCCTTGTCCATGATCGCCAGGGCCGAGCAGCGCGGCGAAATCAAGCCCGGCGACACCCTCATTGAGGCCACCAGCGGCAATACCGGCATTGCGCTGGCCATGGTGGCGGCCATACGCGGCTACCGCATGATACTCATCATGCCCGACAACCTGTCGCTGGAACGCCGCGCGGCCATGACGGCCTACGGCGCCGAGCTGATCCTGACACCCGCCAAAGAAGGCGGCATGGAATACGCCCGCGACCTGGCCCTGCGCATGCAGGCCGAGGGCAAGGGCAGGGTGCTGGACCAGTTCGGCAACGACGACAACCCCCAGGCGCACATCGACACCACCGGCCCCGAGCTGTGGGAACAAACCGGCGGGCGCATCACGCATTTCGTCAGCGCCATGGGCACCACGGGCACCATCATGGGGGTCAGCGCCTATCTGCGCGGCCGCAAGCCCGAGATTCAAATCGTCGGCGCCCAGCCCGCCGAAGGCGCGCAGATTCCCGGCATACGCAAGTGGTCGGAAGCCTATCTGCCCAAGATCTACCAGGCGGATCGCGTCGACGCCCTGGAATACATCAGCCAGCAGGAAGCCGAAGACATGGCCCGGCGCCTGGCTGCCGAAGAGGGCATTTTCTGCGGGATATCGTCGGCGGGGGCCCTGGTCGCCGCGCTGCGCGTGGCGGCCGGCGTTCGAGACGCCACCATCGTGTTCATCGTCTGCGATCGCGGCGACCGCTATCTTTCCACGGGCGCATTCAATTGACCCCGCAAAGGGGTATTTACTTAGACGATTTGACGTTGTTTAGCCTTGTGGTCGTGCATCGCGTGATATAAATTATTACATACACGATCGCAAGGAACTAAGCGATGAAGGGGTGTGCAGCCTGATGCGCCCACGTTCGTTCTCTTGCAAGGGAACGAACACATGCGTCGGATTTCCGGTTACAGGCGAGCTTGGCCCGTGCGCGTCGTCATCGCAGGCGTCGTGGTCGCAGCCATGATGTTCGTGGCGCTGACGCTCATCATGCTGAGCTGGTACGGTTTTAGGGCGGCTTTGCTGGACACGGCGGCGATGTCCGCGCGCGATACCGGCCAGATCGCCGTGCAGCGCGCAAGCCGCATGATGGAACCCAACGGCGTCCTGCTGCGCGTCCTCGCTTCCGACTCGGTGGCTGCGGCCGACACCCTGGGTGAGCGCCTGGAGCGCACCAGTGTGCTGGCCGACAGGCTGATAGACAGCCCCTTGGTTTCCGCATTGCTGGTCGGCTACGAGAATGGCGATTATCTGCTAGTACGCCCCCTGGAAAACCGGGAGATACGGAGGCAGGTTCAGGCGCCGGCCGGTTCCTCCTACTTGGTGCAGACTGTTACGCGAAGGCCCGAAGGCGATCGCCGGAGCGAATCCTTCTTTTACGATGCCACGCACGAGCTGGTTCTGTACCGGCCCGAACCCGATTACCTGATCGACCCGCGCCAGCGTCCCTGGTATATCGGTGCCATAGACACGGTATCCACGGTCACGACGGGGCCTTACGTTTTCTACACCACCGGGGAGGTCGGCGTCACCTTGTCCAGGCTGGCCTACACGGGGCGGGCGGTGGTGGCGCTGGACCTGACGCTGCAAGACCTGGGCGCGGGCCTGGGTAGCCTGAGGGCGACGCCCGGTGCCGAGCTGGCCCTGGTCGATAACTATGACACGGTGGTCGGCTATCTGGATGCCGATGCCTTGCGAATCGCCGAACGGGGGGCGGCCGGTTTGAGCGGGCGTTCGGTATCGGAGCTGGGGGTGGCCCCGCTTGAGCGCCTGCATGCCATCGGACAGTTGAACCAGCCGGTGTCCTACCAGGCCGCGGGCGAAGACTGGTTCGGCGTGGTGCTGCCTTTCGACGGTATAGAGGGCGTGGATTTGCGGCTGTACGTGACGGCGCCCACGCGTGAGCTGCTGGGTGATCTGGATCACTACCGCAATCGGATGTTCCTGATTTCGATCGCGCTGATCCTGCTGTTCTTCCCGCTGGGCTGGAAAGTCGGCAGCTCGGTGGGCGAGGCGCTGGAACGCCTGGCCGAGCAGGCCAGGCCGATGTCGTATTTCGATTTCCGCCGCAAGACGGCCGGAGCCTCCAGGCTGAGCGAAGTGGAAGCGCTCAACTGGGTGATGGACAACGTCGCGGGCGCCGTCGAGGCTTTTCTATCCGTCAGCCAGGTACTGGGTACCGAGGCGCACATCGAAAGCATGCTCACGCAGGTGCTCAAGCATCTGGTGAGGGCCGCGCGTTGCCAGGGCGGCGCCGTCTATCTGCGGGACAAGCAAAGCGGCGCACTGGTGCTGGTGGTTTCGGTGGGCGAAGCGGGCATGCTGGACGGGAAGCGGCCCGCGCCCGAACCAGGGATGGCGCACGGTGACCCATTCGAGACCGCCGACGGGCGCTGGCAAAGCGAGTTCGAGCTGTGCAGCCGCCGCGGCCCGGCGCGATGCGCGGCGCGCGCAACTGCAAGAAGATTTCCGCTTCGTCGCCGAATGCAATATCGGCGGCGAGTTCATGTCGGACGAGGCCGTCGAACGCTTGAGCCGTATCGGCGAGCAGACCTGGCTGCGCTATTTCGACGACGGCCTGGGCCTGTCGGCGCAGGAAAGCCTGCGCTTGAAGCAGGCCCGGCCGTCGCCGCCGGTTCTGCCCACCGCCGAAAGGCTATTGGCCGATAAGCCGGAGCATCCTGTGGCCTGGGACGTGCACAAGCCGCCCGTGGAGCGCGACGACCTACGCAACGCGCTGGGTTTCGACATGGTGCTGCCGGCGCACAAGCAGAACATGGGCGAACTGCACAATCTGAGCATCCGGCGCGGCACCTTGACGGACGAAGACCGTTTCATGGTCAACGATCATATCGTGCGCACGCTCATCATGCTCAAGAGCATGCCCTGGCCCGATCATCTGGCGCGCGTGCCGGACATTGCGGCCAACCATCACGAAAAAATGGACGGCACGGGCTATCCGCGTCGCCTGTGCGCCGAGGATCTGCCCGTTACCGATAGAATCATGGCGCTGGCCGACGTATTTGAGGCGTTGACGGCGGGCGACCGCCCCTACAAGCCGGCCAAGACCCTGTCCGAGTCGTTGCGCATCATGGCTTTCATGGGCCGCGACAAGCATCTGGACGCACAATTGTTCGTTTATTTCCTGCGCAGCAAGGTGTGGATGGACTACGCGCGGCAGTTCATGCGACCCGATCAGATCGACGATGTGGACATCGAGGCGCTTGCGCGCACCGCCCAGCCGGAGGCTTCGACATGAGCGCGCGCGAGCATTCGGATGGACGGTGCGGGGTGGCCATGGCCGCGCTTTATGCCGTGGCGGTGCTGGGCGCGGTGGCGGCGGTCGTCACGGTGCTGCGTTTGTCCGATCCCGAGCCGCCGGCGCGGGCGGCCAGGCCCGGCAAAATCCTGCTCACCGTGCAAGGCATGGGCCGCCACGCCCAGTTCGACTTGCAGGCCCTGAAAGCGCTGCCGCAACTGACCCAGAAGGTGCACACCCCCTGGTATCTGCGCAAAGTGGCGTTCCGGGGGCCTTTGCTGCGCGACGTGCTTGCCGCCGCGGGGATGGACGGCACCTGGATTTCCGCAGTCTCGGTCAACGACTTCGAGATGGGTTTTCCCATAGACGAGGTTACGGAATACGATGCCATCGTGGCCTTGAGCATGGACGGCCAATCCATGCCCGCGCGCCGCCATGGTCCTTTGTTCCTGGTGTTTCCCTACGACGCCATTCCCTCCGAGCGCTTGCGCTATTACTACTCGCTTTCCGTATGGCAGCTCGACCAGTTGAACGTGCGCTGATGGCGGGCCGGCCCGGAGCGGCGTCAGCGCGCAGCCTGCTTGGCGTGGGCGGCCTCCAGCGCCTGAGCCAGGTCGGCCACCGATGCCGCATAGAAGTAGCTGCGGTTGTAATGGGTGATCGCAAAGAAGTTGGGCGTGGCCGTGCGGTATTCGACGCGCTGCCTCGGTTCGTCGACCAGGTCGATGACGCCCAGCTTGTGCGCCTGCCAGGCGGCGCCCGGCGCGGCGCCCGTAGCGGCGTGCGCCGCTTGCAGCTCCTGCCAGGTCAGCGTGGGCGCCAGGCCGCCGGCCACCAGTTCGCCGGGGTTGGCGGGCAGTTGCACCGGCGCGAAAACCGGCAGGCCTGGCTGCCAGCCGTGTTCGATCAGGAAATTCGCCACCGAAGCCACCGCATCGGCCACGCTGCCGTGCAGGTCGATGCGCTTGTCGCCGTCGCCGTCCACGGCGTAGCGCATGAGGCTGCCCGGCATGAACTGCGGCAGGCCCATGGCGCCGGCGAACGAGCCGCGCACTTGCGCGGCGTCGAGCTGGCCGGCGTAATCCAGTTCTATCAGATCGGCCAGTTGTTCGCGGAACATCTGCACGCGTTCGGGGCGCGCGGGCTCGGGGTGGCGGAAGGACAGCGTGTACAGGGTATCCAGCACCGGAAAACCGCCGGTGTGACGGCCATAAACGGTTTCCACGCCTATGATGGCGACGATGACGGAGGCGGGCACGCCGTACTGCCCGGCGGTGTGTTCCAGCGTGGCCTGGTGTTCCTGCCAGAACCTCACGCCGGCGCGTATGCGTACGGGTTCGACGACGCGCTGGCGATACACGGGCCAACTGCGGCGGATGCGCGCGGTCTTGGCGGGCGAAATCAATTCGGCCACCCGGGCGTTGTAGCGCGCCTGGCTTAGGCGCTGTTCGACGTGGCTGATGGGTATTTGCCTGGTTTGCGCAATCTGCCGGGCGTAGGTTTTTTCGTCGGCGTCCAGCGCGGCGGCCGGCTCGCCGGGCGCCGGCAGGGTGGTGTTTGGTGTGGGCCCCGTAGCGGCGGACGGCGCTTCGGTGGCTTGGCGTGTAGCGGGAGTGGCGGAACAGGCGGTCAACAGCGCGACCAATGCAGCTTGCAAAAACCCCACGGGCTTGAACATAATCATCCTTTATGCAGACGCTCTATATTACTCATCCCGCGTGCCGCTTGCACGACATGGGCGACTGGCACCCGGAATGTCCGGGCAGGCTGGACGCCATTCAAGACCAATTGATCGCGCAAGGCGTGCTCGAGCTGCTGGCCGAGCGTGAAGCCGAGCCCGCCCAGATGGCCGACGCCTTGCGCGTGCACGGGCAAAACTATCTGCATCTGCTCGATACCCTGTCGCCGGGGCAGGGCACGGTGGCCATCGACGGCGACACCCTGATGTGCCCCGACACCCGGCCGGCCATGTGGGCCGCCGCCGGCGCGGGCATCACCGCCGTGGACGCCATCATGCGCGGCGAGGCCGAGACGGCCTTCTGCGCCGTGCGCCCGCCCGGGCACCACGCCCGCCCGGAACAGGCCATGGGCTTCTGCTTTCTCAACAATATCGCAATAACTGTAGCGTATACACTTGAAAAATACGGGTTAGAACGTATAGCAATTATTGATTTTGACGTGCATCATGGTAACGGAACGGCAGAAATGTTTGCCGGAAACAACAGTGTGCTGATGTGCGGTTTTTTTCAAGAAAATATTTTTCCTGGTGTGTACACTCAAAATAATGCGCAAAACATGATCAATCTCCCTTTGCCCGCAGGCGCCGGAGGCGAACGCGTACGACAACTGGTGCAGCAGCATTGGCTGCCCAGGCTGGAGGCCTTCCAGCCCCAGCTCGTCGTGGTTTCCGCCGGTTTCGACGCGCATCGGGACGACGACATGGCGCAGCTCGATCTGACCGACGCCGACTACGGCTGGCTCACCGACCAGATCATGCAGGTGGCCGGCCGCCACGCTTCGGGGCGGGTCGTCAGCCTGTTGGAGGGGGGGTACGATCTGCCGTCGCTCGGGCGCTGTGTTGCGCTGCACATAAAAAAGCTGGCAAACTTGTAGAATGGGTTGTTTCTCGTCATAAGAACATGTCCCCGGCGTGGCAGCCACACCGGCGATGGGCGCCGCAAGCGCTCCGTCATGCCAGGGTTCGCGGTTTTCATTTTTATCTGGAGGAAGTGCTCGATGAAGGTGCTGGTACCCGTCAAGCGCGTGGTTGATTACAACGTCAAGGTACGCGTCAAGTCCGATCAAAGCGACGTAGACATCGCTAACGTCAAAATGTCCATGAACCCCTTCGACGAAATCGCCGTCGAAGAGGCCACCCGCCTGCGCGAGCAGTCGGTGGCCGCCGAAGTCGTGGCGGTTTCCTGCGGCGTGACGCAGTGCCAGGAAACCCTGCGCACAGCCATGGCCATCGGCGCCGACCGCGCCGTGCTGGTACAGACCGACGCCGAATTGCAGCCCCTGGCCGTGGCCAAGCTGCTCAAGGCCGTGGTCGACAAAGAACAGCCGCAACTGGTCATCCTGGGCAAGCAGGCCATCGACGACGACGCCAACCAAACCGGCCAGATGCTGGCCGCGCTGCTCGACTGGCCCCAGGCCACGTTCGCCAGCAAGGTCGAAGTCTCGGGCGATCGCGTCAAGGTCATCCGTGAAGTCGACGGCGGCCTCGAAACCCTGGATCTCAAGCTGCCCGCCATCGTCACCACCGACCTGCGCCTGAACGAGCCGCGTTACGTCACGCTGCCCAACATCATGAAGGCCAAGAAAAAGCCGCTCGAAACCCTGACGCCGGCCGACCTGGGCGTGGACGTCACGCCGCGCCTGAAGACGCTCAAGGTCTCCGAGCCGCCCACCCGCGCCGCCGGCGTCGTGGTGCCCGACGTCGCCACGCTGGTAGACAAACTCAAGAACGAAGCAAAGGTGATCTGAACATGTCCATTCTCGTTATTGCAGAACACGATAATGCCCAGCTCAAGGGCGCGACGCTGAACGTTCTGGCCGCCGCCGCCAAGCTGGGCGGCGACGTGCACGTGCTGGTGGCCGGCGCCAACGCCCAGGCCGTCGCGCAAGAAGCCGCGCAGGCCGCCGGCGTGGCCAAGGTGCTGGTCGCCGACTCGCCCGCGCTGGAAAACGGCCTGGCCGAAAACCTGGCCGCCCAGGTGGTGGCGCTGGCTTCGGGCTACACCCACATCCTGTTCGCCTCCACCGCCAGCGGCAAGAACGTGGCGCCGCGCGTGGCCGCCAAGCTCGACGTCGCGCAAATCTCCGACATCATCGCGGTGGATTCGGCCGACACCTTCCAGCGCCCCATCTACGCGGGCAACGCCATCGCCACGGTGCAGTCGGCCGACCCGGTCAAAGTCATCACCGTGCGCACCACCGGCTTCGACGCCGTGGCGGCGCAGGGCGGCCAAGCCGCCGTCGAAAACGTGGACGCCGTGGCCGATTCGGGCCTGTCGGCCTTCGTCAGCCGCGAAGTCGCCAAGAGCGACCGCCCCGAACTGGCTGGCGCCCCCATCGTGGTGTCGGGCGGCCGCGGCGTGGGCAGCGCCGAGAACTTCAAGATCATCGAAGCGCTGGCCGACAAGCTGGGCGCCGCCGTCGGCGCCTCGCGCGCCGCCGTCGACGCCGGCTACGCACCCAACGACTGGCAGGTCGGCCAAACCGGCAAGATCGTCGCGCCGCAGTTGTACGTCGCCGTGGGCATATCGGGCGCCATCCAGCACCTGGCGGGCATGAAGGACTCCAAAGTCATCGTGGCCGTCAACAAAGACCCCGAAGCGCCCATCTTCGGCGTAGCCGACTACGGCCTGGTCGCCGACCTGTTCCAGGCCGCGCCCGAGCTGACCAACGCGCTGTAAGGCGCTATAAAGTCGGCTGCTTTGCGCCGGGGCCGGACAAGGCCCATGGCGCGGCAGACATGCCGAAAAGCCGCCTTCTCCGTGATGGGGAGGGCGGCTTTTTCATTCACGATGACATCAGTAGCGCATTTCGCTGGACTACGCCCAAGCAAGATACAGAGGGGTTATCAATAACTTAGGCGAGCTCATCGTATGCCGTGCTTTCTGAAACCCGACCCGACAGGTGACCGCATGGCTCCCGTGTGGCCCCTGAAAAACGGGTCTTTGAGGAGTCATCGTGGCAAAAATCAAACTCACCAAAACCGGGGCGGCATGGGTGCTTGCCGCCATTGCCACCAGCATTGCCATCCGCATCGACAGCAAGCACAGCAGGAGCAGTAAACCGGGCCACCTGCGCTTGGAAAGGTATACGTCGGCGCCTGCATGGAAACCGAGCACTTGATCGTCATTGGCATCCAGCGCCGTCAGCATCACGGCGCCCGTCGCGTTGTACGCGTCATTGAGATCGAACCCGGTGCATGGGACAAGATGCAATCGGTACTGGATGAGTGAAGTTATTGAACTATGCCGACGAGTCCATGTTGCTCGGTAGATTTTGACAGCATTTGACAGAAAAGAAGCGCCCGATGGATTGGCGGTGAATTGTAGAATTTCACAACATGGCAATTGCATGGCGAGAAAGAGAGCCATGCTCTGTCAACCGCCTTTGGGTAGTTACTAATCGCCATTAATACACCAGAACAAATCAATAAAGAAAGAAATCATGCACTTATCCAGCATGAGGCTCGCCTGGTGGCGGAGTTCAGCGCCGCCCAGCGCCAAGAGGCCGACGTCCAAGCTTGCGCGTTGCGCGGACATGCCGTCAGCGCGCGTGATCAGTACCTGGTGGCTTGCAACAGCTACCGCGCGGTGGAGTACTACTGCGGCGGTGGCAGCGGCAACCACAACGGGGGCCGATACCACCCGGCTGCACCAGACCGGTGCCGTAATCCATTTGCAGATGAAAAGTGCCTCCAGCGCTTGATGGACAAGCGCTGGCAGCCATCAAAACAGGAGAATCAACATGCAACGAGCCCACCCCGCCCGCTGGGCGCTGCTGCCGTCGGCGCTGGCCTGCCTGGCTTTCCTCGCCAGTTGCGGTGGCGGTGACGGCTCGCCCGATCCCGCGCCGGGCCATGCCTCGCAGTACCCCGCCCTGGCCGCGCATGCGGCGATGGACGACGAAGACTTCGAGCGCTACCTGCTGACCGCCGGCAAGGGCACCCCCATCACGCCCGAGACGATCAAGTCCCTCTCGGTCGGCTCCGGCATCAACTCGGCCCAGTCCACCTACAACCTGCGCCCTATCTTCGACCTGGGGGCGCTCAAGGAAGACGCCCGCCTGAACGTGGACACCACCCGTTCGCAGCAGAAAACCGTGCTGAGCGTTACCAGCAGCAAGGAAGCCAGCACGTCCGCCGACCAGTTCACCTTTGATGTGTCGACCTCCGGCTCCATTGGCGGCGAATGGGGCGGCGCCAAGGCCGCTGCCGCCTACCACCACGCCAGTGCCCACCGCAAAACCAAGTCCGACGGCACCGTCAGCGTGCAGATGGTGTCGGCCAACACCAACAACATCGTCTCCATCCTGGGCAGCGGCTTCACCGGCAGCGAGAACTTCACCGGCTACCTGCTCGGCACCCAGCTGACGGACGCGCAGTTGCGCAGCTACGTCGCCACCACCGAGAGCACGCCCACCGACAGTTGCGGCGGCAAGCCCTACATCACCAGCGTCACCGTCAGCCGCCACAAGTTTGCCGACAGCGACCCTTACGCCAACATCCAGATCCTCTCACGCATGGAGAGCGTGTTCGGCGACCTGAAGGCGCAGCACGGGATCTGCGCCAACGCCTCCATCCGCCCCGTGCTGGTGCGCCAGATGGTCGAGCTGCGCGGCAAGATCGAGAGCGCCATCGCCGACTTCTACGCCGTCAACGGCGACGCCTTCGTCTCGCAGACCACCTCGATGAACCAGGCCATCGGCAGCGGCAAGCTTTCCTTCCGCAGCGCCGATGGCAACACCGAATCGCAAAACGGCGGCTCGCTGTCGGCCCAGTACCAGACGCTGACGGGCGGCGCGGGCGGCAGCACCACCTTGCAGTTCTACAAGCAAAACGGCTGGGCCAAGGCGTTGACCGACGTGCAAGTCCAGGCCGAGGCCAAGCCAGCCGGCGTGGCCGATACCACGGCCTGGGTCAGCAGCATCCAGACCATGCTCAAGGACCAGGGCAGTTCCCTGGTGCCGCCCATGGGCAGCCTGCCCAGGGACCCCGGCGTGAAACTGCCCACCCCCGTCGGCCCCCTCCACGACGAGGACGCCCCGCCGGACGTGGCCTTCACGTCCTACGACCAGTGGAAGCAGTACCTGGCCGACAAGAAGAAAGCTGCCGACGACAAGAAAGAACTGGAGCTCGCGAAAAAGCGCGTGGAGGAGCAGCCGCTGGTCGTCAACGACAAGGCGCTGCTGCAATCCGGCCAGGGCGGCGACGCTTACCTTCAGCTCATCGCCGAGCTGGACGACATCAAGGAGCGCGCCCGGCAGAACCAGCACCCGCCGCAGGCCGGCGCGGGCGACGGCAACCTGGTGCGCTTCGACAAGATGTTCGTCAGCGGCTTCGAGACGCTGCCCTACGACGCGGTCATCCCCCAGCTGCGCCCCGATCTGGACATTCCCGGCATGGACAAGGCCATCGGCAGCTTCCCCAACCTGATGGAAATCATGCTGGTGAGCGAAAAGCTCGGCAAGCTCGACACGTACCTGGCCTTCCTCGCCAGCCTCTCGGTCAGCAACGTCACGCCCGAGATGAGCACGCGCTACCACCAGTTCTTCCAGAAGGCATCCGCCCGCGCCTACGATCTGGTGGGCCTGGCCCTGAGCCAGGGCACCGACCTGACGCCCGCCGTGCTGGCGGGCTACAAGAAGGCCATGCTGGGCACCAGCGCCGCCAAGGCGGAGAGCGAGCTGTACCAGAGCCTGCAAGACATCGACTACTACGACTACGTGGTGGGCACCCTGCTCGACCCCGCCAGGGGCAAGGCGTGGACCGTGGCGCCCGGCGGCTACCTGCCGATGCGCTGGAAGGCCGACGGCAGCGGTGGAGCGGAACTGGTCACCTGGACCGAGCTGGCGCACGTGAACCAGGGAAAGCCCAACAAGGAAAGCGTGGCGACGGTGGATTTCAGCAACCCCAACGCCGACCCGCTGGCGCTCTACCGCAACGGCATGAAGGCGCTCCAGACGCCCTGGTATCCCGTCTATATCTTCAACCAGGGCCAGGCGCCGGCGCTGGTATTCGTGCAGCACTTCGGCGCCTACCAGGCCATCTACGGCGCCCGGTGGGTGGCGCGGCCCTTCGACGGCGACACGCCCGTGACGCCGAGCCTCAGCCCCAAGTGGGAGGACTACCAGCCGCTGGGCGGCAGTGACATGCGCACGATCATGACGAACGCCAGGAACTCCTTTCTGGAGTTCATGAGCTGGGATTACTCGGTGTACTTCCCCAACTCCGGCAACGACCCCACGCGTCTGCAAAAGTACAACGCGCTCCTGCTCACTCCGCCCGTCGATTACAGGGAAAGCGACGGACAGACCATGTACACAGCCGCGCACTCGTCGGCGGTGCGCGATTTCAACTACCTTGAATACGCAAGCGGCCGCAGGACCGACGCCACCTACAACGCCTTCCGGCAGGGCGACTTCAACCCGCACAGCGGCTACCGCATGATGCGGCGCATGAGCAACGGCGAGGTGGTGGACATCACGTCGCGGACTTCGGGGAACGTTAGAAAAACGTCCGTCATGCTGCTGCCCCTGAACGCCACCACCACCGGCGAGAGCCTCAAGCAGTCGCTCAACTACGCGCCCGAGCGCGCGCCGATGGACGTCGTCACCCCCACCAGCCTCGACCTGGTCAACAGGCTGGCCGTGCTGCTGGAGTGAGCCCGCCGATGCTTTGCGCAAGGAAGCCGAAGCGGCGGCGGCTTCGGCGGTGTTCTTCTGCTTGAGCCAGCCGGGCAAGGCTGGGGGCGCCGGACAGAACTTGACACAGGGCATGTTCATTAAATTTTGCACTCCCACGTCCAGCCCGGCGTCTCCACCAGCCCCCATAACCAAATATAAATTATAAGAATATAAACGCCAGGAATTTTGTATTTTCGCAATAAAGTGGCAGTATCATGGTTAGGTATTGACCTTCACTTCCCTCGTTTCAAGGACGATCATCATGGCAACTCTGCGACTGGGCGACACGGCCCCCGACTTCGAACAAGACTCCAGCATCGGCCGTATCCGCTTCCACGAATTCCTGGGCGATGGCTGGGGCGTCCTGTTCTCGCACCCTGCCGACTTCACGCCGGTGTGCACCACCGAGCTGGGCTACACGGCCAAGCTGGCCGATGAGTTCGCCAAGCGCAACGTCAAGGTGGCGGCGCTGTCCGTCGACGGCGTAGACTCGCACAAAGGCTGGATCGACGACATCAACGACACCCAGAAGACGCAAGTCAACTTCCCCATCATCGCCGACGCCGACCGCAAGGTTTCCGAGCTATACGACATGATTCACCCCAACGCCAGCGCCACGGTTACCGTGCGCTCGGTGTTCGTCATCGACCCCGCCAAGAAGGTGCGCCTGACCATCACCTACCCGGCCAGCACGGGCCGCAACTTCGACGAAATCCTGCGCGTCATCGACTCGCTGCAACTGACGGACAACTACAGCGTGGCTACGCCCGTCAACTGGAAGGATGGCGAAGACGTCATCATCGTGCCCTCGCTGAAAGACGAAGCCGTGCTGAAAGAAAAATTCCCCAAAGGCTATACCGTCGTGCGCCCCTATCTGCGCATCACGCCGCAGCCCAACAAGTAAGCGGGGAAGGCGGGCTTACCGCTCGCCTGCCGTTTTGCGCCGCGAAGCGGTAAATGAAACGCCGGCTGTCTCATGACGTGTCTGGCGTTTTTCATGCCTGCAATATTTGAACAGCCTCGAAACAGCATGCCGCCGGGGCTGTTCCACGCTTTGCTATGCCGGCGCCAGCTCGGCGACCTCGGCCGAGTGGCGGTAGCTCTTCTGGTAGGCCAGCGTAAAAGTCGCCAACGCGGCCAGGGCCTTGTGCGGGTCGTGGCTGGGCTTGACCAGGAAACTGTCGAAGCCGCAGCGCGCCAGATAATGCATGGTGTCTATCATCACGTCGCCGACGGCGCGCAGCTCGCCTTGCCAGCCGTATGGCTGGCGCAGCAATTGCGCCAGCGAATAGCCGCGCCCGTCGGTATAGGCGGGAAATTCCACCGCGATCAGCGAGACGTGCGCTTGCAGGTCGGAGAGCCCGCTGTGCGCGAACAGCGTTTCCAGCTCGGTGTCGGGCGCGACGAGCAAGGCGACGGGGTGTTGCCGTTGCCGCCACTGTTCGATGCCGTGCGCCAGCCAGACGGCTACCGGCACCAGCCAGCCGGCTTCGTCCGGGGGCAGGACGTCTCCGCCTTCCGCCGCCTCGAAGCGGCGTAGATCGTCGCCGATGAGACGGCCCTCGCGTATCAGATGGAGGCGGGCGTTGAGCGTGTTCGTGTCAAGCATGGGCGAGCTCCTTGGCGGCGGTTGTTGCGGTTCCGTTCAGCGTGGGGTCGGAATAGACGCGTTCCTTGAACGGGCCTATGCCCAGGCGCTCCACCACGTCGATGAAGCGCTCGTGTTCGCTGTCGCGCAGATCCAGATACGTTTGCACCAGATGTTCGATGACGTCGGGCACCTGTTCGCGGGCGAACGAGGGGCCGATGATCTTGCCTATGGCCGCGCCCGCGCTTTTGTCGGCCTGCAGCGCCGAGATGTTTTTCTGTGCGTTGCTTTGCCGGCCGCCCAGCGTAATCTGGTACCACTCCTCGCCGGCCTTGTCCACGCCCAGAATGCCGATGTGGCCGACGTGGTGGTGGCCGCAAGAATTGATGCAGCCGGAGATGTTCAGATCCAGTTCGCCGATGTCGTGCAGATAGTCCATATCGTCGAAGCGCTCTTGAATGGCGGCCGCCACCGGAATGGAAACCGCATTGGCGAGCGCGCAGAAGTCGCCGCCGGGGCAGGAGATGATGTTGGTCAGCAGGCCCACGTTGGCGGTGGCCAGATTCAGCTCTTTTAGGCGTTGCCATAAGGCGTACAAGCGATCGCGGCGCACGTCGGCGAGAATCAGGTTCTGTTCGTGCGACACGCGCAGTTCGCCGAAGTTGTATTCGTCGGCCAGGTCGGCCATGCCGTCCATTTGATCGGCCGTGATGTCGCCCGGCGGCACGCCGGTGGCCTTGAGCGATACGGTGACGGCGGCATAGCCGGGCACCTTGTGTGGATGCACGTTGCGCTTGAGCCAATGGCGGTAGCCCGCCGGCGCGTCGGCGGGCGCGTCGTCCGCCAAGTCGGCGGGCAGGGTGTCGTAGTCGGGCCAGGTAAAGCGCGCGGCAATAGCGTCGATGTTTTCCTTGCGCAGCGTGTCGGGCCCGCCGCGCAAGGTCTTCCACTGTTCTTCGACCTCGGCTGCGTAAACGTCGGGCTTGAGTTCCTTCACCAGTATCTTGATGCGCGCCTTGAACTTGTTGTCGCGCCGGCCGTGCAGGTTGTAGACGCGTATCGCGGCCTGCAGATAAGTCAGCAAGTCGTACCAGGCGACAAAGGGCTTGATCAGGTGGCCCACCAGGGGAGTGCGCCCCAGGCCGCCGCCTATCCAGACGCGGAATCCGATTTCGCCGCCTTGCTCGACGGCTTGCAGGCCGATGTCGTTGACGACGATGGCGGCGCGATCGGTATGCGCGCCGCTGACGGCGATCTTAAACTTGCGCGGCAGAAAGGCGAACTCGGGATGAAACGTGGACCACTGGCGGATGGCTTCGCACCACACCAGCGGATTGACGACTTCATCGGGCGCGACGCCGGCGAAGTGATCGGTGGTGGTGTTGCGTATGCAGTTGCCGCTGGTCTGGATGGAGTGCAACTGCACAGTGGCCAAATGGGCCAGGATGTCGGGCACGTCGGGCAAGGCCGGCCAGTTGAATTGCATGTTCTGGCGCGTGGAGAAATGCCCGTAGCCGCGGTCCCAGCGCCGCGCCACGTAGGCCAGCCCGCGCAGCTTGTAGCTGGCAAGCAGGCCGTAGGGAATGGCCACGCGCAGCATGGGCGCATGGCGCTGAATGTACAGGCCGTTCTGCAAGCGCAAGGTGCGAAATTCGTCTTCGCTCAGTTGGCCGTCCAGAAAGCGGCGAGTCTGATCGGCAAACTGGGCGACGCGCTGATTCACCAGCTTTTGGTCGACTTCATCGTAGATATACATGGTGCTCCAATGCATGGGCCGCGCGCTGCGCGACGGGCCCGAAGAGGGGGCGGGTGATCGAGGGCGCAAGCAAAGCAGCCGTCGCGCCAGGGTGAGTGAAATTGTAGGCGGGTCTAAATCAGTTTGAATGCTTACCTTATGGCCTGCACGCATAAGCAGGCGAACGGGAAAAATCGTTGGATGCCTTGAAAGCCTTTGTTCATGCGGGTTTCGGCATTCCGCCGTTCAGGCATATACATGCAAGGCATAAGTATCGAAAAAACGATTCGTTCTTCTGGCGGGTGGGCGTGGGCAAGATGGCGCTTCGTCAAGCAGCCAGGCTTTGAAGGAGGCCAAGCATGAATCATCACCGTCTCACCCGTCCTTTGCGCATATTGGCGGTCGCATTTGCAATGGCCGTGCCGGGCGTCGCCGCGCATGCCCAACAAGCCGTGACACTGCTGAACGTTTCCTACGATCCAACCCGCGAGCTGTACCGCGAGATCGATGCGCGATTCGCCGAGCACTACAAACAGGCGCAAAGCCAGGACATCGTCATCCGGCCGTCGCACGGCGGCTCGGGCCGCCAGGCGCGCTCGGTCATCGACGGCCTGGACGCCGACGTCGTCACGCTGGCGCTGGCTTCCGACATCGACGCCATCGCCGATGCCGGGCTGTTGCCGCAGGACTGGCAAAAGCGCCTGCCGCACAACAGCTCGCCCTATACCTCGACCATCGTGTTCCTGGTGCGCAAGGGCAATCCCAAGAACCTGAAGGATTGGGACGATCTGGCGCGCGACGGCGTGCAGGTGATTACGCCCAACCCCAAGACCTCGGGCGGGGCGCGCTGGAACTATCTGGCGGCCTGGGCCTTCGAGCTGGCGCGCAGCAACGGCGACCAGGCCAAGGCGCAGGAGTTCGTCAAGCGCCTGTACAAGAACGTGCCGGTGCTGGATACCGGCGCGCGCGGCTCCACCACGACATTCGTCGAGCGCGGCCTGGGCGACGTATTGCTGGCCTGGGAGAACGAAGCCTTTCTGGCGCTGAACGAACTGGGGCCCGACAAATTCGACATCGTCGTGCCTTCGCTCTCCATACTGGCCGAGCCGCCGGTCACCATCGTCGACAAGGTGGTAGACCGCAAGAACACACGCACGCAGGCCCAAGCCTACTTGGAATGGCTGTACACGCCCGAGGCCCAGGAGATCATTGCGCGCAACTACTACCGGCCCAGCGATGCCAGCGTGGCGGCCAAGTACCGCGACAAGTTTCCCGAGGTCAAACTGGTTGGCATAGACGACACCTTCGGCGGCTGGCGCAAGGCCCAGAAGGAGCACTTCGCCGACGGCGGCACCTTCGACCAGATCTACCAACCCAGCCGTTGATGGGCAAAGGCGCAAGTCATCATGAACGCTAGTGTCGCCGCGACCTTGCCCGTACCCGCACCCGCGCGGCGCTCCTCGCGCGGGGCGCTGCCGGGCTTCGGCCTGAGCATGGGCTATGCCGTGCTCTACCTCAGCCTGCTGGTGCTGATTCCGCTGTCGACCTTGCCGCTCAAGGCGGCTGGGCTGGGCTGGTCCGGCTTCTGGGAGGTCGTGACCGACCCTCGGGTGGTCGCCTCTTATCGATTGTCGTTCACCGCATCGTTCTTCGCGGCCGCCATCAACGTGGTGTTCGGCGCCGTCGTGGCCTGGGTGCTCGTGCGCTATCCGTTTCCGGGCAGGCGGCTGGTGGATGCGCTGGTGGATTTGCCTTTCGCCCTGCCCACGGCGGTGGCGGGCATCGTGCTGACTTCCCTGTACGCGCCCAAGGGATGGCTGGGCGCGCCGCTGGCCGAATGGTTCAACCTGAAGGTGGCCTATACGCCGCTGGGCATCTGCATTGCCCTCACGTTCATCGGCCTGCCGTTCGTGGTGCGCACGGTGCAGCCCATACTGGCCGACCTGGATCGCGAACTCGAAGAAGCCGCCGCGGTGCTGGGCGCGGACCGCTGGATCACCTTCCATAAAGTGATACTGCCCGCGCTGACGCCGGCCTTGCTAACTGGTTTTGCGATGGCTTTCGCGCGCGCCGTGGGCGAGTACGGTTCGGTGGTGTTCATCGCCGGCAACATGCCCATGTTCACCGAGATCACGCCGCTGCTCATCATCTCCAAGCTGGAGCAATACGACTACGCCGGCGCGGCGGCCATCGCCACCGT
The DNA here is from genome assembly GCA_934525625.1 of uncultured Burkholderiaceae bacterium. Taxonomy (GTDB): domain Bacteria; phylum Pseudomonadota; class Gammaproteobacteria; order Burkholderiales; family Burkholderiaceae_B; genus Mesopusillimonas. Next base: position 83,932 of record CAKSZL010000004.1, on the reverse strand, counting down.
GATGCTGTGCGTATCGTTCTTGCTGTTGCTGCTGATCAACGGCCTGCAATGGTGGCAAGGCCAACGCAATCACGATAGGGGGCACTGATGGGCGCCGTCATTGCCAATGCCGGCTTGCCGCCGCGCGCCGCCGATCTGCCCATGCACCTGACCGAGCCGCGATGGGTGCGCGCCGCGCTCATGCTGGTCGGCCTGGGCTTTCTGACGCTGTTCCTGTTCCTGCCGCTGGCTTCGGTCTTCATCGAAGCCTTCCGGCGCGGCGCGGATCTGTACTGGAAGTCCATCACCGACCCGGACGCCTGGGCAGCCATCAAGCTGACGCTGATGATAGCGGCGATCTGCCTGCCGCTGAACCTGCTGTTCGGCCTGGCCGCGGCCTGGGCCATTACGCGCTTCCAGTTTCGCGGCAAGCAGTTGCTGGTCACCTTGATAGACCTGCCGTTCACGATCTCGCCGGTGGTGGCCGGCCTGATCTTCATCCTGCTGTTCGGCCGCCATGGCTGGTTCGGGCCGGCGCTGCAGGAGTGGGACATGCGCATCGTATACGCCGTGCCCGGCATCGTGCTGGCGACGCTGTTCGTCACCTTCCCCTTCATCGCCCGCGCCCTGATTCCGCTGATGCAGTCGCAGGGCCAGGACGAAGAGCAAGTGGCGCTGACGCTGGGCGCCAGGGGCTGGACGATCTTCTGGCGCGTGACCGTGCCCAACATCAAGTGGGCGCTGCTGTACGGCGCCATCCTGGCGAATGCGCGCGCCTTGGGCGAGTTCGGCGCGGTGTCGGTAGTGTCCGGGCAGATACGCGGACAGACCAACACCATGACTTTGCACGTGGAGATTCTCTACAACGAATACATGTTCTCGGCCGCCTTCGCGGTGGCGTCGCTGCTGGCGCTGCTGGCCTTGGTGACGCTGGCGCTCAAGAGCCTGGTCGAGTGGCGCATGCGATAGCGCGGGAGGACGATTTTCAATGAGGACGTTTAAACGATGAACGATTTTCCAGAAGCACGCTGGCAGGCCTTGCGGCAAGACCTTGCCGCCATCGCCCGGGAATATCCACGGGCTGTGGCGGCTTCGTCGCTGGCGGCCGAAGACATGGTGCTGACGCATGCCTTGTCGGAGCAAGGGTTTGCGCTGGCCATACTGACGCTGGACACCGGCATGCTGCCGCCGCAGACGCTGGCCTTGCTGGACACCGTGAAGCAGCGCTATGGCTGCGACGTGGAAGTCTGGCGGCCCGACGAGGAAGCGGTGCGGCAGTACGTGTCGCAGCACGGCGCCTACGGTTTTTATGAAAGCGTTGCGCTGCGCAAAAGCTGCTGCCACATACGCAAGGTGGAACCCCTGACGCGCGCCCTGCAAGGGCGCGGCGCCTGGGTTACCGGCCAGCGGCGCGGCCAGGGCGTTACGCGCGAAGAGCTGCCGCTGTCCGAGTTCGATACGGCTTTCGGCTTGCAGAAGTTCAACCCCTTGGCCGAGTGGAGCCACGAGGAAGTCTGGCAAGTCATCCGTCATTTCGACGTTCCCTACAACCCGCTGCACGACCAGGGCTATCCCTCCATCGGGTGCGAGCCCTGTACCCGTGCGGTCAAACCCGGCGAAGACTTGCGCGCGGGCAGGTGGTGGTGGGAATCGTCGGACGCCAAGGAGTGCGGGTTGCATGGCGTCAACCTGCAAAGAATCAACGTAGACAAGGAAGCGCAAAACCATGCTTAACGTACAAGCAAGAACCCATCTGGACTGGCTGGAAGCCGAGGCCATCTACATCCTGCGCGAATTGGCCGCCGAATGCGAGCGGCCGGTGCTGCTGTTCTCGGGCGGAAAGGATTCCTGCGTGCTGCTGCGGCTGGCGGAAAAAGCCTTCAGGCCGCAGGCCTTTCCGTTTCCGTTGATGCACATCGACACGGGGCACAACTTTTCCGAAGTCATCGAATTTCGCGACGCGCGCGCCGCGCAGCTGCGCGAACGCCTGATCGTGCGCAGCGTCGAAGACTCCATCGCGCGCGGCTCCGTGGTGCTGCGCCGCGAGACCGATTCGCGCAATGCCGCGCAAGCCGTCACGCTGCTCGAAGCCATCGAGGAATTCCGCTTCGACGCCTGCATAGGCGGCGCGCGGCGCGACGAGGAAAAGGCGCGCGCCAAGGAGCGCATCTTCTCGTTCCGCGACGAGTTCGGCCAGTGGGACCCCAAGGCCCAGCGCCCCGAGCTTTGGAATCTGTACAACACCAAGGTGCACGCCGGCGAGAACATGCGCGTGTTCCCGATCTCGAACTGGACCGAGCTGGACGTCTGGCAATACATAGAGCGCGAAGGCATAGAACTGCCTTCCATCTACTACGCGCACGAACGCGAAGTGGTGCCGCGCAACGGCCTGCTGGTGCCGGTGACGCCGCTGACGCCGCCGCGCGAAGGCGAAACCGTGGAAACGCGCTCGGTGCGTTTCCGCACCGTGGGCGACATCTCGTGCACCTGCCCGGTGGCCTCGACGGCCGCGACCGTGGCGCAGATCGTCGCGGAAACCGTGATCAGCACGGTGACGGAGCGCGGGGCCACCCGCATGGATGACCAGACATCGGAAGCTTCGATGGAGCGCCGCAAGAAAGAGGGGTATTTTTAATGAATGCGATCAATGAATCCTGGCAGCGCGAAGCGGCTTCGCAAGTCTTGCGCTTCATCACGGCGGGCTCGGTGGACGACGGCAAGTCCACGCTGATAGGCCGCTTGCTGTTCGACAGCAAAGGCGTGTACACCGACCAGCTGCGCGCGCTGGAGAACAGCAAGTACCGGCGCACGCCCGACGAAGCGCCCAACCTGGCGCTGCTGACCGACGGCCTGGAGGCCGAGCGCGAGCAGGGCATCACCATAGACGTGGCTTACCGCTATTTCGCCACGCCCAAACGCAAGTTCATCGTGGCCGACGCGCCCGGCCACGAACAGTACACGCGCAACATGGTAACCGGCGCTTCGACGGCCGACGCGGCCATCATTCTGGTGGACGCGGCCAAGGCGCCCGACGGCGAACTGCTGGTGCAGACGCGCAGGCACAGCACCATCGCGCAACTGCTGGGCGTGCGCCACATCGTGCTGGCCGTCAACAAGCTCGACCTGCTCGATTGGGACGAAGCCGTGTTCCAGCGCATCGTGCAGTCTTATCATAGGCTGGCCGAGCGCATCGGCATTGGCGGCTTCCAGGCGATACCGATCTCGGCCCTGCATGGCGACAACATCGTGCATGCGTCGGCGCATACGCCTTGGTATCAAGGCCCGGCGCTGCTGGATCATCTGGAATCCCTGCCGGGCTCGCAAGACCTCAGCCATGGCCCGCTGCGCTTCGCCGTGCAATGGGTGGCGCGCCACAACGGCCACCAGGCCGACGCCTTGCGCGGCTACGCCGGCCAGCTTGCCAGCGGCGTGCTGCGCGTGGGCGACGAAGTGCGGGTGCAGCCTTCGGGCGAAAGCGCGCGCGTGCAATCGCTGCTGACCAGCGACGGCGCCATCGAACTGGCCGTGGCCGGCCAACCCGTAACGGTGGTGTTGAACAAGGAAGTCGACGTATCGCGCGGCAACTGGTTCACGCACGCCGAGCAAGCGCCCGTGGTGGGCAATCAGTTCGAGGCCGACCTGTGCTGGCTGGACACGCGCCCGGCCAGCCTGGCGCGGCGCTATCTCATCAAGCACGGCACGCAGCTTAGCTCGGCCAAGCTGCAGCAAGTGCGCACGCGCCGCGACCTTCAACGCCTGGAAGAAACCGCCGTGCACGACGGCGAGCTGTCGGTAAACGACATCGGCCGCGTCACCCTCAAGACGCGCGACGCCCTGGCTTTCGACGATTATCGCGACCTGGCGGCGACGGGGGCTTTCATCCTGATAGACGAAGCCACGCACCAGACGGTGGCCGGGGGGATGATACGGCTGCGCGATTGACGTAGGGAGAATGGCGGAAGGGCATGGGAGTCGAACCCACCCGGGACAGGCTCGCTGCCCCAACCGGATTTGAAGTCCGGCCGCCCCACCGGGGACGAAGCCCTCCCTTTGCGGGAGTTGCCGCCAGCCGTGATGATATCACTGCTGGCTTTGAATAAGAGGCCTTCACACCGTCTTGGGGCGGCCCGCCGGCAAAAAATCAATCTCCGAACAAATCCGTGCGATGGGGGTTGATGCGGCGTAGGTCTCCCTTGCGCAGGGTCAGGCCCAGGCGGTCGAAGAAGTCCAGAATCTCGATGGCCACCTTGCGGCCGTTGTTGACGCGGTCGCGGAAGGCGGGCGCGGTGAACCAGCCATCTTCGCTTTGCGCGGCCACGTCGAGGATGATCTCCACCATTTCGCGTGTGACTTCCCGTGCGAAGAAGTGGTCGTGCGCGATCTGGTCGGTGCGGCCCAGCTTCTGCGTCAGACGCATTACCTTGCGCACTTCGCGCTCGTCCGCGTCGAACGCTTTGGCGACGTCTCGCACGCGCGGTGGCCGGAAGCGGCTTTCGCCGAGCAGTTGCGGAAGAATGCGAGCGAACAGGGCTTCTTCGTCGGGCGACAGGCTGACTTCGTGGCCTGGCAGGCGCACGAAGGCGCCGTCCAGCACGATGCGGCCGGCTTGCGTTTCGGCGCCCAGAAAGACCAGGAATGCGTCCTTGGGCAGGCGGGGCGTCAGCAGCAGGCGCAGTTTCTCGCGTCCTATGCCGGCCAGGTCGGGATTGTCGGCATGGAAGGCTTCGAGCTGCGCCAGCAAGCCCGTGCGCAACTCGTTCAGGCTGTCGGGCGACAAGGCCATGTGCGCGATGGTCGCCACGCCCGCTTGCTCGACGATGGCGGGCAGCGCGGCCTGCGCCAAGCCCCGGTCGCGCACGAAGGCGGGCATGTCCACCGGGTCGATGGCGGCCAGCGCGGCTAGCGCCTCGTGGGCCAAGGGCAGGCGCGCGGCGGCCAGCGTAGCCAGCCGTTCGGGCGAACCGCGCTTGCGCTGCGGCGCGCGCAGGTCCAGAAAATGCCCGCCTCCGAGTGTGCGGCTGGCCGTGGTGTCGCGCACGATGAAGCGGTCGCCGACGGCGGCAGCGATGGGGTGGTCCAGCACCAATTGAATCAGGCCGGTTGCGCCGGGCTTGACCGCGCCTTGCAGCGGCACGATGCGCGCCCCGACTTCCGTGGCGTTGCTGTGCAAGCGCACCGGAAACCAGACGTCCAGGGCCTTGGCCTCGCTGGCCAGCACGGCAAGCTCGCCGTCGATGCGGTCGGTGGGCGCGTGCAGCGCGGGGGCCAGCACCATGTCGCCGCGATGGATGGCGTCTTTGGCGATGCCGTCGCCGGCCAGGTTCAGCGCGCAGCGCTGGCCGGCCAGCCCTTCGGCGGCCTTGCGGTTTTGCGCATGGATGCCGCGCACGCGGGCATGCAGGCCGGAGGGGCTGACGATGACGCTGTCTTCCAGCGCCACGCGGCCGGAGAGCACGATGCCGGTGACGACCGTGCCCACGCCGGGCAGCGTAAAGCTGCGGTCCACGGCAAAGCGCAGCAGCCCGGTGGTTTCGCGTTCGCGGATGTCGGTTTCGCAGGCCAGCAGGGCCGCGCGCAAATCGGCGATGCCTTTGCCGGTATGGGCCGAGACGGGTAGCACGGGGGCGTCGCGCAAGCCGGTATGGGCCAGCGTGGCGCGGATTTCCTTCTCGACCTCGGCGCGGCGCTCCGGCGTGGCCAGGTCGGCCTTGGTGAGCGCGACGATGGCCCGCGTGATGCCCAGCAAGTTGAGAATGGCCAGGTGTTCGCGGGTTTGCGGCATGATGCCGTCGTCGGCCGCCACCACCAGCAGCGCCATGTCTATGCCGCCGGCGCCGGCCAGCATGGTGTGAATCAGGCGTTCGTGGCCGGGTACGTCGACGAAGCCGGTGATGGTGCCCGAGCCCAGGTCGGCGTAGGCGAAGCCTAGCTCTATGGTGATGCCCCGGGCTTTCTCCTCGGCCAGGCGATCGGCGTCCACGCCGGTCAGGGCTTTGACCAGCGCTGTCTTGCCGTGATCGATGTGGCCCGCGGTGCCGACGATCATAGGGCTTCGAGGGCCTTGAGCAAGGCCTGGTCGTCGTCCAGGCAGCGCAGGTCGAGTATGAGCCCGCCGTCTCGGATGTGGCCGATGACGGGCGTGGGCAGGGCGCGCAGCCGGGCGGCCAGTTGATTGGGCGCGTCGCCGCCTTGCCCGGTCAGTTTCAGGCCGGCGCTGGGGATGGTGTCGACGGGCAGCGCGCCCGAGCCTATCTGGCTGTCGCAATCGGTGACGGCGGCGGCAAAGCCCAACGGCGCCAGCAGCGCCTGCACGGGTGGCTGCAGCCTGGCGGCCTGGGCCTGGATGTCGGCCCGGGGGCGCGCCAGCATGCGCAGCGTGGGCAGGCGTTCGGTAAGGCGGTCGGGGTCTTGGTACAGGCGCAGCGTGGCTTCGAGCGCGCTGATGCGGATTTTGTCCAGGCGCACGGCGCGCTTGAGCGGATTTTTATTGATGGCGGCGATCAGGTCGCGGCGGCCCACGATGAAGCCGGCCTGTGGCCCGCCCAGCAGCTTGTCGCCGGAAAACGTGACCAGGTCGGCGCCTTCGGCGACGGCTTCGGCGACGGTGGGCTCGCGCCGCAGCCCGTAGCTTGACAGATCGGCAAGCGAGCCCGAGCCCAGGTCGTTGAGCAGCGGCACGCCGGCCTTGCGCGCAATTTGCGATAGCTGTTGCGCGCCGACTTCGGCGGTAAAGCCTTCGATGCGGTAGTTGGAGGTATGGACTTTCAGGATCAGGCCGGTGTCGGGCCCGATTGCGCCTTCGTAGTCGCGCGCATGAGTGCGGTTGGTGGTGCCGACTTCGACCAGGCGAGCGCCGGCGCGCGTCATGATGTCCGGCATACGGAAGGCGCCGCCGATCTCGATGAGTTCGCCGCGCGAGACAATGGCCTCGCGGTCCTGGCCCAGGGTGTTGAGCGCGATGAGCACCGCCGCCGCGTTGTTGTTGACCAGGGTGGCGTCTTCGGCGCCGGTCAGTTCGCACAGCAGGCCGCGCAGGTGGTCGTCGCGCTGGCCGCGTTCGCCGCCGTCCAGGTCGAACTCCAGCGCCAGCGGATTGGCCATGGCCGCCGTGGCGGCCCGTATGGCTTCGTCGGCCAGTATGGCGCGGCCCAGGTTGGTGTGCAGCACGGTGCCCGTCAGGTTGAGTACCGGGCGCAGCTTGGAGCGCGCGGCCATCGCCATGTCGGCGGCCAGCAAATGGGGCAGGGCGTCGGCCAGCGCCGCGCCGTCTTCGCCCGCGCGGATGGCGGCGCGCATGGCGTCCAGCCGCTTGCGCAGCGCGGCCAGCACGCCGGCTCGGCCGTGTTGTTGAGCCAGGGCCTTGCCGGCTTCGGAGAGCAGGAATTGGTCGACCGAAGGCAGCGCGCGGAAATCGTGCATCAGTAGCCTACGATGAATGGGTTGAATCCGTGCCGGTGGATGCCGGTGTCCTTCATCAGGATGTCCAGCCCCAGGCTGCCGACGTCGTCGGCGATGGGGTCGAGGCTGGCGTTCTTGACCTGGTACAGGATTTTCACCCAGCTATTGCATTCCACGCAAACCTCGGCCTTGACCGTGGCTTCGTGGGTATCGACCGAGCGGTAGCTGATGCCCTTGGTGGAGCCGCAGCACAGGCATTTGACGCGCACTTCGTTCCATTGCGTGGCGCAGCAGGCGCAGGTGGCGTAGCGCACGTTCTCGATGCCTTGCGCGCCCATGACCGACGACGTGGCCGGGCGCCCGCCGCAGGAAGGGCAGACGCCCGTGCGTATGGGGGCCAGCATGGCGACGTCCAGCGTGGCGGCCAGCCTGGCGGCATGCACCTGCACGGCCGCCGCCGCGAACAGATGCAGCGCGACGCCGTCGTCGGGAACGGTGTCGGACAGCACGTTGGAAAGCAGCCAGCGACGGTCTTCAGGGTCGGCCTGGCTTACCGCGGCGAGGGCCAGTTGCGCCTGCTCGGGCATGCTCAGGCGCGCGGCCTGTTCGCAAAAGGCCTCCAGCGTGGCGATCAGTTGCGGGTCGTCGGCCAGCGCCATGCGGTCTAGGGGCGGCATGCCGTTGGCCTTGGCCGCTTGCTGACGCTGCGGCGCGATGGGCTCTACCGGCGGCAGCGTAACGCACAGGCGCGCTTGCAGCGAGCAGATCTCGGCCAGCAGTTTCAGGTAGGGGCCCAGGTTGCTGGATTCGGCCAGAAAGGCGAAGCGGCGCGATCGGGCCTGGAAGACCTGGATCGGTTCGGGCAAAAAGGCCAGCGGCGCCTCGGGGACGCCGCCGATGTATGAGGGATCGGGTTGGATAGGGATGGTCATGCTGTCATTATAGGGAAGGCCGGATCGATCGGGGCGGGCATGCGCCGCGGTTCGGAAGGGTTTGGATGCCTATCAGAGACAAACCCGCGCAACAACTGGAGTATCGCGCGGGTTTGTGCTGAAGCGAACCGCCTGGGGCCGCGGTGCATGCGGCGCGGGCGGCCTGTTCAGGGGGGCCTAGCCCTGGCTGCGTCGTGCCGCCAGTTCGCGCAGCCACTTGCGGTGGTGGCGATAAGCCCAGCCGCCGGTAACCGTGCCGCGCGTCATGGCGCGTATGGTGCCGCGCGTCCAGATGGCCGCGTAGACGTGCAGGACGAAGACCAGGAACATCAGCACCGCCGCCAGCGCATGCACGACCACGGCGATACGGCGCACCGGAATCGAGACGAGCTGCGGAAAGTACTCTTCCCAGATCATGATGCCGGTAGCCAGCAGAACCGCTATCAGCCCCGCCATCGCCCAGAACATGAACTTCTGGCCGGCGTTGTATTTGCCGAGTTCGGGCAGCTTTTCTTCGTTGCCCTTGACGACGTCGCCGATGTTCTTGACCCATGCGCAGTCTTCACTGCGCGGCAGGTTCAGTTTCCACATCTGCAGGAACAGAATCAGGAAGCTGACGAACATGACGACACCCATGATGGGATGCAGCCAGCGCGCGGTCGGGCCCCCGCCGAACAGGCTGGTGAGCCCGTACAGCGAGGGGTGGAAGAACGCGAAGCCGGACAGCAGTAGGCCTATCATGCATAGGGCCGTCAGCCAGTGGTTGGCGCGGGTGAAGCCGCGGTAGCGGCTGACCACCAAAGGCTGCGTGGACTCGATCTTGTCGCCGCTTGCGGAATAGATGCGTTTCTTATCCATCATGGCTCCTTGATTTCCGACAGGTCGACGTGCTCGACGAGTTTCCGGGCTTCGGCTTCGTCATGCTCGGAGACCTTGTTGGCCCGCGCGATGACGCCGTGCAAGACGGCGCCAGCCGCGGCGATGCCCATGGCTGCCAGGCCGACCGTCTTGGCCTGTCCCTTCCAGGTCTGGACCATCGGAGAGATCTTCGGGTCTTCGGGCAGCCCGGCGTACAGCGAAGGCTTGTCGGCGTGGTGCAGCACGTACATGACGTGCGTGCCGCCCACCCCTTGCGGGTCGTACAGGCCGGCGTTGTCGTAGCCGCGCGACTTCAGGTCTTCGATGCGCTCTTCGGCGTGGGCCACCATGTCTTCCTTGGTGCCGAAGACGATGGCCTGGGTCGGACAGGCCTTGGCGCAAGCCGGGCCCTGGCCTACCGCGACCCGATCCGAACAGAGCGTGCACTTCTTGCTCTTGTGCGTGATCTGGGAGACGCGCGGCACGTCGAACGGACAGCCGGCCACGCAGTAGCCGCAGCCGATGCAGTTCTCGGAGATGAAGTCCACGATGCCGTTGGAATACTGCACGATGGCGCCGGGGGCCGGGCAGGCCTTCAGGCAGCCCGGGTCTTCGCAGTGCATGCAGCCGTCCTTGCGGATCAGCCATTCCAGATCGTTGGTTTCCGGGTTTTCATACTCGGTGAACCGCATGAGCGTGTACATTTCCGGCGTGAGGTCGTGGGGGTTCTCGTAGACCCCCAGGTTTTCCTCGATGTCGGGATGCGTGTCGTTCCACTCGATGCAAGCCGTCTGGCAGGCCTTGCAGCCTATGCACTTGGAGACGTCGATCAGCTTGGCTACCTTGGTCAGCTGGCGTTCGGGCGTCGGCAGGTTGGACATGGCCGACGCGCGCACGACATCGCTGGGCAGCAGGTTGGACGGCTGCGGCTGAACCGGCGGATTGGCGGCCGCCGTTGTGGGTTGGGGTGCGCGCTCGTTCATGCTTTGACCTCCGAAGCGGGTTCAATATTGACGAGATACGCCTTGAATTCCGGCGTATCGATATTGGCGTCGCCAACGAACGGCCCCAGCGTGTTCGGGCCGAAGCCCTTGCGCGCCGCGCCCTTGAAGCCCCAGTGCAAAGGAATGCCGATGACATGGACGGTTTTGCCGTCGCAGACTAGAGGCCGGATGCGCTTGGTTACCACCGCTTTCGCCCATACCTGGCCGCGCTTGCTCCAGACGCGAACCATGCCGCCTTTCTTGATGCCGCGCTCGGCCGCCAGTTCTTCGCTGATTTCGACGAAGAACTCGGGCTGGTTCACGGCGTTCACGTAGTTGTGCTTGGTCCAGTAGTGGAAGTGCTCGGTTAGGCGATAGGAGGTAGCCACGAACGGGAACTCCGAGCTGTCGCCCAGCTGCGCCACGTCGCCCTCGAATATGCGCGCGGCGGGATTGCCGCGCATCGACGGATTCAGCGGGTTGGCGATGGGGCTTTCGAAGGGCTCCATGTGGGTCGGGAAGGGGCCGTCGCGCATCAGCCTGCGGCTGAAGAAGCGGCTGGTGCCCTCGGGGTTCATGATGAACGGCCCGACCTCGCGCGGCTTGGCGGTCAGGGCGATGTCCGGGACGTCCGCACCCACCCATTTCTCGCCATTCCACTCGACGAGCACCCGTTTCGGATCCCATGGCTTGCCGTCCAGGTCGCAGGAAGCGCGGTTGTACAGCACCCTGCGGTTGGCGGGCCAGGAGAAGGACCAGTTCTGGAACACGCCCATGCCCGACGGGTCGCTGTTGTCGCGGCGCGCCATCATGTTGCCGGCCTCGGTGTAGCAGCCGGTATAGATCCAGCAGGCGCCCGAGGTGGTGCCGTCGTCCCGCATCTGGCCGAAGGTGGACAGCAGCTTGCCTTTTTCGAGCAGCACCTTGCTTGGGTCGGCGGGATCATAGACCGTTTCGAGCGCGCGGCCGTTCAGTTCTTGAGCGAGTTCGGGCGCCGTGGGATTGGCGGGGTCCGCGTAGTCCCAGTTGAGATTCATGATGGCCTCGGGAGCCTTGCCGCCTTCCTTCTCGTAGAGCTTTTTCACCCTGAGATAGATATTGGCCATGATCCAGCTGTCGTGTTTGGCCTCGCCCGGAGGGGTGACCCCCGCATAGTGCCATTGCAGCCAGCGGCCCGAACTTACGATGGCGCCTTCGTCCTCGGCGAAACACGTGGTGGGCAGCTCCAGGACTTCGGTCTGGATCTTGGCGGAATCGACGTCGTTGTAGATGCCGTGGTTTTCCCAGAACGAAGCGGTTTCGGTTTCGAGCGGATCCATGACCACGAGCATCTTCAGCTTGGAGAACGCCTCGGTCAGCTTGCCCCGGTTGGGGAAGGCCAGGATAGGATTGAATCCCTGACAGAAATAGAGGTTCACCTGTCCTTTGGACATCATGTCGAACATGCGCAGGCCGTCGTACTCCCGGATGTCGAGCTTGGGCAGCCAGTCGTAGCCCCAGCCGTTGGCGGCCGTGGCCTTGTCGCCCCAGAGCGTCTTGAGGAAACTGACGAAGAACTTGTTGTAGTTCTGCCAGTAGCTCATCTGGTTGGGGCGCAGCGGCTTGTTGGCGCGGGTGGACATGTAGGTGGCGAAGTCGGGTTCCGATTCCTTCGGTATCGCCAGATAGCCGGGGATCAGGTTCGACATCAGGCCCACGTCGGTGAGACCTTGGATGTTGGAGTGGCCGCGCAGCGCGTTCATGCCGCCGCCCGGCACGCCGATGTTGCCCAGCAGAAGCTGCAGCATGGCCATGCCGCGGATGTTCTGCGAGCCCTTGGAGTGCTGCGTCCAGCCGAGCGCGTACATCGAGGTCATGGTTTTCGTCGGCGACGAGCATTCCCCGATCATTTCGCAGATCTTCAGGTAGCGGTCCTTGGGCGTGCCGCAGACGTTTTCCACGAATTCGGGCGTGTAGATGCTGACGTGTTTTTTCAGCAGCTGCCAGACGGTGCGCGGGTTTTCCAGCGTTTCGTCGGTGAGCACGTAGCCGTCATCGCCGATCTGGTATTCCCAGCTCGTTTGGTCGTATTCGCGCTTCGCCTCGTCGTAGCCGGTGAACATGCCGTCTTGCCAGCCGAAGTCTTCGCGTACGAGATAGGACACGTTGGTGTAGTTGCGGACGTAGTCCCACTGCACCTTGTCGTTCTCGATACACCAGCGGATCACGCCCATGAGGAAGGCGATGTCCGAACCGGGACGGATGGGGGCATAGTAATCGGCAACGCTCGCCGAGCGATTGAAGCGTGGATCGACCACGATCAGCTTCGCGCCGCGATGATGCTTGGCCTCGGTCACCCATTTGAAGCCGCACGGGTGCGCTTCAGCGGCATTGCCGCCCATGATGATGACAAGGTCGGTATTTTTAATGTCGGTCCAGGAGTTCGTCATCGCTCCACGGCCAAATGTCGGGCCCAAACTGGACACCGTGGGGCCGTGTCAGACGCGCGCCTGGTTATCGAATCCGACTATACCTAGCGAACGAACGACTTTCCATGTCGCCCAGGCCGTTTCGTTGGTGGTGGCCGAAGCGGCAAGAAAGCCAGCGGTCGTCCAACGATTGACGGTAAGGCCCGCGGCGTTCTTCTCGATGAGATTGGCGTCGCGATCGTCCTTGATGGCGCGGGCGATCTTGTCGAGGGCCTCGTCCCAGGAGATTTCCTGGAATTTGTCGCTGCCGGGGGCGCGATGGCGCGGCTTGGTCAGGCGGGTTTTGGCCTTGACGAAATCCTTCAGCGCCGCGCCCTTGGGACAGAGCGTGCCGCGGTTGGTGGGGTGGTCGGCATCGCCTTCGATGTGGACCAGCTCGGCCTTTTCGCCGGCGCTGAGATCGCCCTTGGAATACATGATGATTCCGCAGGCGACCGAACAGTACGTACAGATGTTGCGGGCTTCGGTCATGGTGGCCAGCTTGAACGGCCGTACGTGCGCAGCTTCAGCGGCCTCCGCGTCGCTGAAGCCCATGGCTCCTAGCGACGTTGCTGCCGCAATGCCCGCACCCGCCAGCTTTAAAAAGCCTCGGCGCGAAATTGACATGTTCATAACGAACTCCATTCGCTGTGGTTGAATCTAATAAAAACCTTGGTTTTGTAAGGGCATTATAGAGCGCGCAAAAAAATGCCGCGCCTACTTACATCCCGCCAAAACCCTTGTCCTGCAACGATTTGACCTCAGTTGGGGCGGGTACGGAAGCCTTATTAGACTAAAGTGGATATTCGGTCGTATATAGCGGTTGCGAGGCCGGGCCGAGGGCTGGCTCGCGATGGGGGAGCCGGGCGGGAGCGCGTCGGCGGTTATGGCGCGCCAAGGGAAGGGGGGCTAGGAGCCGGGCGTAGAAATCAGGTGCAAAATCTTGTTGCGCGCATTGCTGTTTTTTTGTACAGTATTAATCACTGTATGAATAAACAGTTTTGCTGTATGAGGTAGCACAAAAAAGCAGCACAAAACAAACACTAGCGAGGTGCGCAATGCAAACACAGCGTTTTGAATCCCGCGGCAAATGGCCGTTTCCCCCTTCGCCCCAACCCCGTCGGCGGCAGCCGGGGCGCCTGACGCGCGGCGCCATGTTGGCCGACATCGTACTGGTCATGGTCTGGGGCGCCAGCATCCCCGGTCTCATGTGGCTGGGCGCGGCAGGCGGGTTCTAGATAGCTAGGGTTGGGACGGTTGCCAATACTGGTTCGTCATGTGTTGCTTGGCAGGCTGTACGCGGTGGCTATAGAAGGTAGCCATGCTCGATAACCACGCTTCGTCATTAGTCGTGCTTTGCATGCTGGTTTACCCTGATATTTACCTCTGTCGCCGTCGTATCGCGCCTATAAACGGTTGCTTGGGCGATACAGCTGCCCATAGCAATGCAATATGTGCTTGACGCTGGTCGCCATCAAAGCATATAAACACAATGGCTGGATTTTCAAGTTCGTTGAAGTTAGTACAAGTCAGTACCCGTTCAGTACTTTTTTGCGCCGATCTTTGCTCTTGAAGTCTCGCTGTTGGGCGCTGTTGCCCAGTCTTTTATTTGGAACGCAAAAAATGCAAACTGAAACCGGTATCGTCAAGTGGTTCAACAACGAAAAGGGCTATGGCTTCATCAAGCCCGAGTCGGGCGGCAAAGATCTGTTCGCTCACCATTCCGACATCCTGGGCACGGGCTTCAAGACGCTGGAAGAAAACCAGCGTGTGTCCTACGTGGCTGCTGAAGGCCAGAAAGGCCCCCAGGCCAAATCCATCCAGGTCATCTAAGCTTTAAAGCCTAGATCATCTACGCCTGCTTGGGCCAGCCTGCGCCGCCAAACGGTTCGGGCTAGCCGGATAAATCAGGCCCGGATAGATACAAAAAAGCCGGAATCCGTTTTTGCGGATTCCGGCTTTTTCATTACTACGAAAATCGAATTAAGCGACCCAGAGCGGGCTGCGCTGGCAGTAGGCTTCCAGCTCGTCCAGCAAGCGCAGCTTGTCGGCGTTGGGCAGGAACGACGCCATGATGCTGTTGCGCGCCAGCGTGGACACTTGTGCGGCCGACAGGCCCAGGGCCTGGGCCACCGCCATGTAGTTGTCCGCCAGGTAGCCGCCGAAGTAGGCCGGGTCGTCGGAATTGACTGTTACGCACAGGCCCTGGCGCATCAGCCTGGCCAGGTTGTGCTGGCGCATGTCGTCGACCACGCACAGCTTCAGGTTGGACCGCGGACAGACGGTCAGCGGTGTGCGGCTGTCGGCCAGCCTTTGCACCAGGGCGGGGTCTTCTTCGCTGCGTACGCCATGGTCTATGCGTTCGGCATGCAGTATGTCCAGCGCGTCGCGTACGTATTCGGCCGGCCCTTCTTCGCCGGCGTGAGCCACCAGCCGGAAGCCCAGCTCGCGGCAGCGCGCATAGACCCGCGCGAATTTTTCGGGCGGGTTGCTGCGTTCGCCCGAGTCCAGCCCTATGCCTATCCAGAGGTCGCGATAGGCCTCGCGCAGGGGCAGGGCTTGCTCCAGCGTGTCGAAGGCTTCTGCTTCGCTGAGGTGGCGCAGAAAGCTGAGCAGCAGGTAGCTGCTCAGGCCCAGGGTGTCGCGCGCCTCGCGCAGGGCGCGCGCCAGCCCGGCGAATACCGTGGAAATATCCACGCCGCGCATGGTGTGGGTTTGCGGGTCGAACATGATTTCGGCATGGCGCACGCCTTCGGCATGTACGCGCCGCAGGTAGGCCATGGCCATGTCGTAGAAGTCCTGCTCGGTCAGCAGAACGCCCGCGCCGGCATAGTACAAATCCAGGAAAGACTGCAGATCGGTGAAGGCGTAGGCGTCGCGCAGCGCCTGCACCGAGGGGTAGGGCAGCGTAAGGCCGTTACGCTCGGCCAGCGCGAAAATCAGCTCGGGCTCCAGCGTGCCTTCTATGTGCAGGTGCAGTTCCGTCTTGGGCAGGCCGATGACGAACTCCCGCAAGGCCTGCGTGTCGGGGGTGGACGAAAAAGCCGCGGTGGAGGAGGGGGGCATAGGCATGGCTATCTTTCCTGGAAATCGGAAGCGACAGGTCGAAAAACGACGGCATGGCAGGGGCCGGAAACTACGGCTTCAATAGGCGCGCCAGGCGGCGACCGCGGTAAGCAGCCAGGCGATGATGAACAGCACCCCGCCCAGCGGCGTGACGGCGCCCAGCCACTTGGTGCCGCTTAGCGCCAGCACGTACAGGCTGCCGCTGAAAAAGACGATGCCGATGAACATCAGCAGGCCGGCCCAGCCCAGCAGGCTGCCGGACATCGAACGGCCCATCAGCGCGGCCAAAGCCAGTATGCCCAGCGCGTGTATCAGGTGGTAAAGTACACCGGTTTGCCAGATCTGCAGCATGTCGGCCGATAGTACGCGCTTGAGGCCGTGCGCGCCGAAGGCGCCGGCGGCCACGGCCACGGCCAGCGACAACGAGGCGAGAATAACGAGATGGCGTTCAGTCATGATGGCACCAGTTGGAAAAACGGACTGCCAAGGTTGTAGCATGAATGCCCAGGCCTTGTGGACGGGGCAGGCGGCAGCTTGCTTGAATAGCGCAATGACGCGGGGTGGTACGGAGATGTCGAGTAGTCAGCAAGAACGGTATCGGCGGGGCGGCGCTTTCGCCACCAGGCCGCTCCCAAGGCAAAAAGCCCCCTCTCCGGGAGCGGTAAGCCGACTGGGTAGCGTGGGGACGCTTTGTTGCGATGCGCGCGGGTACGGCATGGCGCGCGTTGTCGGCTGGCTGGCCGGCGCGGTATTGCTGGCGGCCGCGTTGCCCGCGCAATCCCGCGAGCCCGTGCGCCCCGATACGCAATATGCTTTTTCGCTGACCGGGCAGGTCGTGCAGGTGGCTGATGGCGACACCCTGACCTTGCTGGTGGGCAAACGGCGCGAAAGAGTCCGCCTGGCCAGCATCGACGCGCCCGAAGTCACGAAAGATAGGGCCCGGCCCGGCCAGCCCATGGCGCAGCAGTCGCGCAAGGCCCTGGCCGATCTCGTGGCCGGCAAGACGCTGAAGGTGCAATGCTTCGAGCAAGACCGCTACCAGCGCAACGTTTGCGACGTCATGCTGCCCGACGGCTCCACCGCCAACCAGAAACAAGTGGCGCGCGGCCTGGCCTGGGCCAATATGGAAAAGCGCGGCCGTTTTCTGCGTGACGACAGCCTGCGCGGGCTGGAGCGCGAGGCGCGCCGCGACCGGCTCGGCATCTGGCAGCGTACCGATGCGGTGGCGCCCTGGGTGTGGCGCTATCAGTGTTGGCAACTGGGTCAATGTTCATGATGCGTTCCTGGCTCGCATGTCTGGCGCTTGCGTGGGCGGCGGGCCTGGCGGCCTGTTCGGATAGCGCCGTCAACAGCCCCTACGGCCGGGGCGACGAAGCCGCCAACACGCTGTTTACCGCGTTTTCGCAGCGCTCGCCCAAGCATCTGGACCCCGCCAAGTCCTACTCCACCGACGAGACGCCGTTCACGTATTCCATCTACGAGCCGCTGTATCGCTACCAGTATCTGGTGCGCCCTTACCAGCTTGCGCCGCGCTCGGCCGAGGCGGTGGCGACGCCGGTCTACTACGACGCGCGCGGGCGCAGGCTGCCCGACGACGCGCCGGGCGAGCAGGTGGCGGTCAGCGTCTACGAAGTGCCCATCCGCAAGGGCGTGTCGTTCGAGCCGCACCCCGCTTTCGCGTTGGACGCCTATGGGCACCCGCTGTACTGGCCGATTTCGCCGGAGCAGCTGGACGGCAAGTATGCGATTACGGATTTCGCCGAAACCGGCACGCGCGAGCTAACGGCGCACGATTTCGTCTATGCGTTCAGGCGCCTGGCCAGCCCGCGGGTGGTGTCGCCGATTTTCTCGACCATGGCCGAGCACGTCGAAGGCATGCGCGAGTACGGCGAGCGGCTTCGGGAATTGCTCAAGAGCAGCGAGGCGCCGCATTGGACGGTATTGCGCGAACATGGCTTTTCCGGCGTGCAGGCGCTGGACGAGCACACCGTGCGCTTTCGCGTCATAGGCAAGTACCCGCAGTTCAAGTATTGGCTGGCCATGACTTTCGCCGCGCCGGTGCCCTGGGAGGCCGACCGTTTCTACGACCAGCCGGACATGCTGCGCCATGGCCTGTCGCTGAATACCTGGCCGGTGGGCACCGGCCCCTACCGGCTGGTGGAATCCATTCCCAACCGCCGCCACGTGCTGGAGCGCAACCCCAATTTTCGGGGCGAGCCATATCCCTGCGAAGGCGAGTTCGAGGACGCCGCCCAAGGGCGGCTGCAAGACTGCGGCAAGCCCACGCCGTTCATAGACCGCGTCGTATTTACGCTGGAAAAAGAAAGCGTGCCGCTGCTGGGCAAGTTTCTGCAAGGCTATTACGACGTGCCCATCGCGCAGGACGACACCTACGGCGTGGCGCTGACGGTGGCCGCGGGCGATTCGCCCGAGAAGGCCCAGTTGTACGCCGACCGCGGCCTGCAATTGCTGACCAGTACCGAAGCCAGCCTGTACTACCTGGGCTTCAATTGGCTGGATCCGGTGGTGGGCCGGGGCGACACGCCCGAGCAGCAAGAGCGCAACCGCAAGCTGCGCCAGGCGCTTAGCATCGCCTTCGACTGGGAGCAATACGTTTCCATCTTCCTGAACGGCCAGGGCGAAGCCGCCCACGGGCCGGTGCCGCCCGGTATTCTGGGCTACCAGGAGCTGCCCGAAGGGCGCAACAAGCAAGTCTACGAGCTGCAAGGCGACAAAGTGGCGCGCCGTTCTCTGGACGAAGCCCGCCGCCTGCTGGCCGAGGCCGGCTATCCCGAAGGCCGTGACGCCCGTACCGGGCAGCCGCTGATTCTGTACTTCGATTCCATGGGCGGCATGGGTTCCAGCGCCAGCCTCGACTGGATGCGGCGCCAGCTTCAGCGCCTGAACGTCGAGCTGGAAATACGCGCCACCGACTACAACCGCTTCCAGGACAAAATGCGCAACGGCTCGGCGCAGATGTTCATGTGGGGCTGGATGGCCGACTATCCCGACGCCGAGAACTTCCTGTTCCTGCTGTACGGGCCCAACGCCAAGGCCGTCAACGGCGGCGAGAACGCCTCCAATTACCAGAACGAGGAATTCGACCGCCTGTTCGAACAGATGCGGTTTCTGGACGACGGCCCCGAAAAAGAAGCGCTGGTGCGGCGCATGGTGGCCATCGTGCAGCGCGACATGCCGTGGATGTTCGGCTTTCTGCCGCTTTCCGGCGGCGCGTACCAGTCGTGGGTGCGCAATGCGCGCGCTACGCAGATGGTGCGCGACGCCTTGCCGTATCTGCGCCTGGAGCCCGAACTGCGCGCCGAGAAAATCCAGCAATGGAACCGGCCGGTGTGGTGGCCGCTGTGGGCGGCGGCCGCGCTGGCGCTGTTGGCGGCCTGGGTGGTGTGGCGGGCGGCCCGCCGCCGCGAGAAGCAGACCGGCCTGGCGCGTCCGGCCGGCCGCCTGCCCGGAGGATCGCGATGATCGGATACATCTGCCGCCGCCTGGCCTATGGTGTACTGGTGCTGTTGGGCGTCAACGTGCTGACCTTCCTGCTGTTCTTCACGGTGAACACGCCGGACGACATGGCGCGCATGGCCATAGGCGGGCAGCGCATCAGCCAGGAAGCCATTGACCAATGGAAGGCCGAGCGCGGCTACGACAAGCCCTTGTTCTTCAACGCGCAGGCGCAGGGCGGCGCTAAGCTGACCGACACCATTTTCCACGAACGTTCGGTGCCTTTGCTGACTTTCGACTTCGGCCTGTCCGATGCCGGGCGTGACATCGGCCACGAGATACGCCAGCGCATGGGGCCCAGCCTGGCGCTGGCGCTGCCCACCTTCGTGCTCGGCCTGGGCGTGTGCATCGCGTTCGCGTTCTGGATGGTGTTCTTTCGCTATACGGCCATAGACCTGGCCGGAGTGGTGCTGTGCGTGGTGCTGCTTTCCATCTCGGGGCTGTTCTACATCATCGCGGGCCAATGGCTGTTCGCCAAGGTGCTGGCCTGGGTGCCGTATTCGGGCTTCGGCGAAACCTGGTGGCAAAGCCTGCGCTTTTTGGCGCTGCCGATACTAGTGGCCATCGTTGCGCGCCTGGGCGGCGAAGCGCGCTTTTACCGTACCTTGTTCCTGGAAGAAATCAACAAAGACTACGTGCGCACCGCGCGCGCCAAAGGGCTGGCCGAGCGCACCGTGATGGTGCGTCACGTGCTGCGCAACGCCATGCTGCCGATACTCACCGGCTCGGTGTCGGCGATTCCGCTGCTGTTCATGGGCAGCCTGATCGCCGAGTCGTTCTTCGGTATTCCGGGGCTGGGCAGCTACACCATAGACGCCATCAATGCCCAGGATTTCTCCATCGTGCGCGCCATGGTGTTTCTGGGCTCGTCCCTGTATATCGTGGGCCTGATACTGGCCGACGTGTCCTACACGCTGGCCGACCCGCGTGTGCGTTTCGAGTAGGGTTGGAATCATGCCTAAGTTCACTCTGCTTTGGACGGATGTCTTCATGCTGGGCCTGGCGGCCGTGCTGCTGGCTTATGGCTTCTACGTGGCGCGCAAGCCCAATCTGCGCCGGGCTTGGCGCCAGGTGGCGGGCGATGCGCCGGCCATGTGCGCCTCGGTGATACTGGCCGTGTTCCTGCTGGTGGCGGTGCTGGATTCCATCCATTACCGGCCGGTGGCCGCCAACGCGCAGGGCGATGCCGAATCGGGCGTGAGCTACTCGCCCGTCGTGCGTTCGCTGCTGGACGACCTGCTGGCCCATACGCGCATGGGCAGCCCCGAGAACACCTATTCCGCACCCTTGTCGCTGTACCAGTTCACCAAGGAAACCCAGTTGGTGGACGGCGAAGCGGTGCGCGATTATCCGCGCCTGAAACATGCCGGCGTAGGGCTGCTGTACGACGCCCAGCGCGGCGCCGACTTGCGCCGCTTGCTGGCGTGGGGGCTGGGCCTGGGCACGCTGGCGGCTTTGCTGGCGGCCGTGCTGCTGACCGCGTCGCAATGGCGGCGCACGCGCTCGTGGCGGCTGGCCTGGCAAGCCTGGTGGCGCAGCGAGACCGGCGTGCCCTGGCGCGCCATGTGGGTCACCTGGCTGCTGCTGTGCCTGGCGGCGGGCGCAGCGCTGGCCTTGGCCGCCAACTATCACGTGCTGGGCACCGACAGAACCGGCAACGACGTGCTGGGCCAGGCGCTCAAGGGCCTGCGCACGGCATGGATCATCGGCACGCTGACGACGCTGGCCATGCTGCCGCCCGCGCTGCTGTTCGGCATTTCGGCGGGCTACTTCAAGGGGCGCGTCGACGACGTGATCCAGTACGTGTACACCACGCTGACGTCCATTCCCGGCGTGCTGCTGATCGCCGCCTGCGTGCTGATGATGCAGGTCTACATAGATCGCCATCCCGAACTGTTCCCGACCATGGCTGCGCGCGCCGACCTGCGCCTGTTCCTGCTATGCCTGATTCTGGGGCTGACGGGATGGTCGGGCTTGTGCCGCCTGCTGCGCGCCGAAACGCTCAAGCTGCGCGAAATGGAATATGTGCAGGCGGCGCGCGCTTTCGGCGTGGGGCATGTGCGCATCATGCTGCGCCATCTGCTGCCCAATCTGATGCACATCGTGCTCATCACGGCGGCGCTGGAGTTCTCCGGCCTGGTGCTGTATGAGGCTGTTCTGTCTTACCTGGGCATAGGGGTGGACCCGGCCACGCCTTCCTTCGGCACCATGATAGACGCCGCAAGGCTGGAAATGGCCCGCGACCCCATGATCTGGTGGAATCTGCTGGCGGCGTTCGCGTTCATGCTGGCGCTGGTGCTTTCCGCCAACCTGTTCGCCGATGCCGTGCAGCGCGCTTTCGATCCGCGCGCGCGGCGTGTGGGCGGATTGCTGGCGCTGCGCCGCGCACGTGCTAAAGGCGCCGCGGGGCGCATTGGAGCGGACGGCGGCGATACCCAGCGGGAGCCGGTATGAACGAGCAAGCATTGATACCCCACGGTGCGGCGCACGGCGCGGCTACCCCAGCATCCGAACCCTTGCTGCGCGTGCGCGACCTGTCCGTCGCCGTCGAGGCCGACGAGCGCGTGATGCAGGCCGTGCGCGGCTTGAGCCTGGCGATTGCGCGCGGCGAAACCTTTGCGTTGGTGGGCGAATCGGGCAGCGGCAAGAGCATGACGGCGCTGGCCTTGCTGCGGCTGCTGCCCGAGGCGGCGGCCATTACCTCGGGGCACGTGGGGCTGGACGAAACCGAGCTGCTGAGCCTGCCCGAATCCGGCATGAGACGCGTGCGCGGCGGGCGCATAGGCATGATCTTCCAGGAGCCGTCTTCTTGCCTGAACCCGGTGCTCACCGTGGGCGACCAGATACTGGAGACCGTGCGCGCGCATACCGGCCTGCGCGGCGAGGCGGCGCGCCAACGCGTGGCGGCCTGGCTCAAGCGCGTGGGCATTCCGGACGCCGACAAGCGCCTGGACGACTACCCCTTCCAGTTCTCGGGCGGCCAGAAGCAGCGCATCATGATTGCGATGGCCTTGGCGGCCGAGCCCGTCCTGCTCATTGCCGACGAGCCCACCACCGCGCTGGACGTGACGGTGCAGGCGCAGATACTGGACTTGCTGCGCGAAATACAGCAGGAAATGGGCCTGGCCATGCTGCTCATCACGCACGACCTGGCCGTGGTGCGGCAAGTGGCCGACCACGTCGCGCTGATGCGCGGCGGCGAGATACTGGACACCCAGCCGGCGCCAACCTTTTTCGAATCGCCGAATCATCCGTATGCGCGCCAGTTGCTGGCGGCCATCCCCACCTTCGCCAAGCGCGGCCGGCGTTTGTCCGCATCGATGGACGGCGAGGGGGCAAGTGCCCCAGACGCGCTAGAAGACGTATCGGCGGTTGCGGGCAGGGCGGGGGTGGGCCATACGGATGCCGGGGAGAGCGCGGCGGTATATAACCGAGCTGTCTTGAGCCAGCAGAGGGATCAACATGCTGCTTTTGCATCGACTCATGAGGCGCTTGGTGCGCCGGAAGAAGGCCTGCTGCTGCGCGTGCAGGGCCTGTCGGTGGCTTACGAACAGCGCCGCTATGCGGGGCTGGTGAAGTCCAGCACCCAGGTGCTGCACGACGTGAGTTTCGAGCTGCAAGCGGGAGAAACGCTGGCCTTGGTGGGCGGCTCGGGCTGCGGCAAGACCACGGCCGCCAAGGCCTTGCTGGGCTTGCTGGACAAGCGCGCCCACGTGGGCGGCCAGGCCTGGTTGTCCGGGAGCGCATTGTTGGACGCCGACCGCCGGACCATGAAGGCCGTGCGCCAGGCCATGCAGGTGGTGTTCCAGGACCCTTACGCTTCGTTGAATCCGCGCATACGCGTGGGCGAGATTCTGGCCGAGGGCATGCGCGCGCTGAAGCCCGAGCTGTCACTGGCCGACGTGCGCCAGCGGACCGGGCAATGGCTGACGCGCGTGGGCTTGCCGATTGATGCGGTAAACCGCTATCCGCACGAGTTCTCGGGCGGGCAGCGCCAACGGGTGGCGATCGCGCGCGCCCTAGCGGTCGAGCCTTCGCTATTGATTCTGGACGAACCGACCTCGGCGCTGGACGTTTCGGTGCAGGCGCAGATACTGGAGCTGCTGCAGGCGCTGCAGCGCCAGTACGGCATCGCCTATCTGTTCATCACCCACAATTTCGGCGTGGTCGAGTACCTGGCCGACCGCATGGCGGTCATGCACGAAGGCCGCATCGTCGAGCAAGGGCTGGTGGCCGACGTATTGCAGCGGCCCAAGCATGAGCAGACGCGTGCACTACTGGCCGCCGTGCCGCGGCTGTAATTCCATTTCCAGATCGAGCGATTACTTTGTCAGCTTCGCTTGCCGTACCACATGTACTGTCTGCGCTTCGCTTCCGCGTACTCGCTCGATCTGGAAATGGAATAAGCCCAGATCAAGCGATTACTTTGTCAGCTTCGCTTGCCGTACCACATGTACTGTCTGCGCTTCGCTTTCGCGTACTCGCTCGATCTGGAAATGGAATAAGCCCAGATCAAGCGATTACTTTGTCGTTTTCGCTTGCCGTACCACATGTGCTGATGGCGCTTACAACTGCCCCAGCAGCAGAAACTCCATCAGCGCTTTTTGCACGTGCATGCGGTTTTCGGCTTCTTCCCAGACCACGCTTTGCGGGCCGTCTATGACGTCGGCGGTGACTTCTTCGCCGCGATGGGCGGGCAGGCAGTGCATGAACAAGGCTTCGGGGTGGGCCGCCGCCATCATTTCGGCATCGACGCACCAGTCGGCGAAGGCCTTGCGGCGCGCTTCGTTTTCTTCTTCGTAGCCCATGCTCGTCCAGACGTCGGTGGTGACCAGCTGAGCGCCCTGGCAGGCCTGGATGGGGTCGTCGAATTGCTTGAGCACTTGCGCGGACGGCTGGCCGATGCGCTCGGCTTCGAGGCGGTAGCCTTCGGGCGCCGAGACGTGCAGCGTGAAGCCCAGCATTTCGGCCGCCTGCAGCCAGGTGTAGGCCATGTTGTTGGCGTCGCCCACCCAGGCCACGACCTTGCCTTCCAGGCTGCCGCGATGCTCGATGTAGGTGAAGATGTCGGCCAGGATCTGGCAGGGGTGGAATTCGTTGGTCAGGCCGTTGATGACCGGCACGCGCGAATGCTCGGCAAAGCGTTCGATGCGGGTTTGCTCGAAGGTGCGGATCATGACCAAGTCGACCATGCGCGAAATGACGCGCGCGGTGTCTTCGATGGGCTCGGAGCGTCCTAGTTGCGAGTCGCCGGTGGTCAGGTGGATGACGGCGCCGCCCATTTGGTACATGCCGGCCTCGAACGACACGCGGGTGCGCGTGCTGGCTTTTTCGAACACCATGGCCAGGTTGCGGTCGTGCAGGGTGCGATGCGGCTCGTAGCGCTTGAACTTGTCCTTGATCAGGCGCGCGCGTTCGAACAGATAGAGGATTTCGGCCTTGGAGAAATCGTTGAACTGCAGGAAGTGGCGCAGCTTGGGTACGTTGGTGCTGGCGGAAGACATAAGTGCCTGTTGGTCTGATGGCAAAACATGTACATGGTAACAGTATCAGTATCATATACAATCGAAGGTTGTGTCAGGGGCGTGTTGCAGCCTGAGACCAATCGGAATTTGGTACGCCATGTCGGAAGAAGGGTTATCGGAAGAGCGGTGGGAAAATCACCCGGAACAGCACAAGCTGGTTATTTTGGGAGTGACCCAAGCGGGCGAACGTTTCAGGCCCAGTGACTGGGCCGAAAGGCTGGCGGGGGTCATGTCTCGCTTCAGGCCCCCGGATTCCGACACCGGCCCGCTGACGTATTCCCCATACGTCGTGCCGTCCTACTTCGAGGGCGTGCGCTGCGTCATCGTCGATCCCCGGCTGCGCCAGCTCGAACCCCTGGCCTGGCGCTTCGTCTGCGGATTCGGGCAAGACAATCTGCTGCAAACGCGCCAGTTGCCCATGCCGGAGTCTCCCGGCGCTCCTTGATGCTTACCGAATTGGAGTTCGATCATGAAATTTCTTGGTAAATCCGCCGTCTTTCTGGCGGCCTGGGTGGTGGGCATGGCCGCTGCGCGGGCCGACGTGCAGGTCGCCCATGCGTGGGCGCGCGCCACGGTGCCGGGCCAGCCGGCCGCGGGCGTGTTCATGGAGCTGACGCCGGATGCCGATACGCGGCTGGTCGACGTCGAGTCGCCGGCGGCCGAGCATGCCGAGATCCACGAGATGGCGATGCAGGACAACGTCATGCGCATGCGCCAGATCGCGGCGCTGGACTTGCCCGCGGGCCAAACGGTGGCGCTGGCGCCCGGCGGCTACCACATCATGCTGCTCGGCCTGGCCAAGCAACTGAAGGAAGGCGAACAGGTCGCCCTGACGCTGGTGTTCGAGCGCGACGGCCAACGCGAGGCCATGAAGCTGGACGTGCCCGTGCGCGCCTTGACGCACGGCGGCGCCGGGGCGGGCCATTCGGGCGGCCACGGCCATCCGCACGGCAGCCGCTGAGAGGAGCCGCCATGACGCTGAAGTCTTTGATGGTTCTGCTGCCGCTGGCGTTTGCGGGCATGGCGGGGCCGATACAGGCGGCCGATGAATCCGTGCACCATCATGGGCACGAGCAGCACGGGCAGTCGCACGGCGGCCACGGCGCGCACATGTCCGCGGCCGACGCCGCTTCGGCCCGGGGCGAGCCGCCCGCGCAGGTCTCGGTGCAAGGCTGCTGGATACGCGCCTTGCCCAGCCACCTGCCTTCCGCCGGGTATTTCAAGGTGCTCAACGAATCTGGCCAGGACATCGCCCTCACGGGCGTGCGGTCGGACGCCTTCGGCCACGCCATGCTGCACGTGAACCGCGAAGAGGGCGGCATGAGCAAAATGGTTCATGCCGGTCCCATCCGGGTTCCCGCCGGCGGAGAATTCGCCTTCACCACGGGCAACGGCTATCACGTCATGCTGGAGCAATCCAAGCGTGCGCTGGAGGTTGGCGCCACGGAAACGCTGTTGTTCCAATTCGACCGGGGCGGGCCGTTGCCGGTGGCGTGCGCTGTGAAGCCGCCTTCGGCGCTGGAATGAGGCGTTGAATAAAACGGCCTTTGAACAACCTGCGCAACAGGTATTCAAAGGCTGTTTTATCGCCGCCGGGCCGCCCTGCGGGAAAAGCGTTTTCTGAAGGAGCGGCAAGCCGCAGGCGCGCCGTGGGGGGGCGCTTTCTAGACGACTGGCCTATCTTGAACCTCGGTTACCAGGCGTCCGTTCGCCGCATAGCTGCACAGATTGTCCACCATCAAGCCCACCATGGCCTGGCGGGTTTCCAGGGTGGCGCTGGCGATGTGCGGCATCGGCACCACGTTTTCCAGCGTCAGCAGGGCTGGCGGGATGTGAGGCTCGTCGTCGAAGACGTCCAGCCCCGCGCCGGCGATGACGCCTTGTTCCAAGGCCTGGACCAGCGCGGACTCATCGACGACCGAGCCGCGCGCGATGTTGATGAGAAAGCCCTCGGGGCCGAGCGCGCGCAGTACGTCGGCGTCTATCAGGTGCCGGGTGCCGGGCCCGCCCGTGGTGGCGACCATCAGAATGTCGGCCCAGCCGGCCAGTTCGCGCAGGCTGTCGGCGTATTCGTAAGGCACGTCGTTGCGCGCCCGGCGGTTGTGATAGCGGATGGGCATGGCAAAGCCCTGCGCGCGCTGGGCGATGGCCAGACCAATGCGGCCCAGGCCGACGATGCCCAGGCGCTTGCCGGTAACGCGCCGCCCCAGCGGCAAGGCGGGCAGACGGGTCGTCCATTTGCCGGCGCGGGCGTAGCGCTCGGCTTGGCCCATGCCGCGCAAGGCGGCCAGCATCAAGCCGAAGCCCAGGTCGGCGACGCAGTCGTCCAGCACGCCGGGCGTGTTGCTGACCACGATGCCGCGCTGGCGGGCATGGGCCACGTCGATGTTGTCGTAGCCGACGCCCAGGTTGCAGATGGCCCGCAAGGCGGGAAACTGGTCGATGAAGGCGGCGTCGGTGGGGAGGAAGGCGTTGGTGGCCAGCACCTGTATGTGTTCCCGGTGCCGGGCGATGCAGGCGGCGCGATCGTCGGCCAGCCACAGCGGGATCACCTCGTAATGCGCTTGCAGGCGGGCCAGGCTATCGGCTGGCGCGGACGGCGGCAGTTCGAAACACAGGAGCAGAACGGGCAGGGCAGGGGCTGTCATGTGCGGGCGTGTTCAGATAAACAAAAACCCCGGATAAGCCCGGGGTTTATGCGACGGCAATGAATCAGCCGGACGAACCGGCCGACACGGCAATCAGGCTGCCAGGCCTTTGATGGCGGCGGCCAGGCGGCTCTTGTGGCGAGCGGCCTTGTTCTTGTGCACGACGTTCTTGTCGGCCACGCGGTCGATGACGCTGCTGGCCTTGCGGAAGACTTCGTTGGCGGCGGCTTGGTCGCCGGCGGCGATGGCTTCGCGGACGCGCTTGATGGAAGTGCGCATCATGGAACGCAGGCTGGAGTTGTGTTTGTTGCGGGCAACCGCTTGGCGGGCGCGCTTACGAGCTTGGGCAGAATTGGCCATAGTATGTGTAAAGTGCTGAATCTATAAACAGAGTACCGCGCCCTGTACGGATACCGCGGCTGTGATCGTATGATTTGGCCTGCTTCGATCGATCGCGGCGGCGGGCCTGAAAACACGAGCTGAAGCACCACGTTTTCGGACGAGCCGCCGCAAGCCGGCGGGCGCAAAATCTGTAAAACGGCATTAATACCTGCAAACCTATAGCAGCAGCGTACTAATACACTAAATAGGCTTGCGCCAAAAGACAGCTATTTTATGCTGCCTGCGGGGTTTTGTAAACCTGGGCGATGGATTCGGCCACGTATTCGATGTTGCCGGGGTTGAGCGCCGAGACGCAGATGCGCCCGGTGCCTACCGCGTAGATGCCGAATTCGCTGCACAGGCGCGCCACCTGCTCGGGGCTCAGGCCCGAGTACGAGAACATGCCGCGCTGGCTCAGGATGAAGCTGAAATCGCGGTCCACGCCCAGCGTGCCCAGCTTGCCCACCAGTTGGCTGCGCATGTCGCGGATGCGGTTGCGCATCTGGGCCAGTTCCTCTTCCCACAACTGGGCCAGTTCGGGCGTGTTGAGCACCGTGGAAACGATGGCGCCGCCGTGCGTGGGCGGGTTGGAGTAGTTGGTGCGGATGGTGCGCTTGAGCTGGCTGAGCACGCGCGCGCTTTCGTCGGTGTCGGCGGTGATCAGGGTCAGCGCGCCCACGCGCTCGCCGTACAGCGAGAACGACTTCGAGAACGAAGAGCTGATGACGACGTTGATGCCCAGGCCGGCGAACAGGCGCACCGTGGCGGCGTCTTCCTGCAGGCCGTCGCCGAAGCCCTGGTAGGCCATGTCGATGAAGGGCAGCAGGCCGCGGGCCTGGACGGCGGCGGCGATGCGCTGCCATTGTTCGGCCGAGGGGTCGATGCCGGTGGGGTTGTGGCAGCAGGCGTGCAGCACGACGATGGTGCCGGCCGGCAGGGTTTCCAGATGGCCGATCATGCCTTCGAAATCCAGGCCGTTGGTGGCCGCGTCGTAATACGGGTAGTTGTCCACGCCGAAGCCGGCGCGCTCGAACAGCGCGCGGTGGTTTTCCCAGCTGGGGTTGCTGATGGCGACGCGCGCCTGCGGCAGCCACTGGCGCAGGAAATCGGCGCCGATCTTCAGCGCGCCCGTGCCGCCCAGGGTTTGCACCGTGACGGCGCGGCCTTCGGTGACGGCGGGGTGGTCGGCGCCCAGCAGCAGTGTCTGGGCGGCCTTGTTGTAGGCGGGCGCCCCGTCGATGGGCTGGTAGCCGCGCGCGCGGGGCGTGGCCAGCAGACGGGCCTCGGCCTGCTGCACGGCTTGCAGCAAGGGCAGGCGGCCTTTTTCATCGCCGTAGACACCCACGCCCAGATTGACTTTCTGGCTGCGCGTATCGGCGTTGAATTGTTCGGTGAGGCCAAGAATGGGGTCGCGGGGAGCGAGTTCGACGGGAGCGAAGATAGATGACATTTGTCGGCTGATGAGGGTGGGAAGAGGTATGGGTCTCACTAGTGAAACAAAGAGCCCATGTGTGATAATAAGGGGTTAACCCTGAACTTGTCCAGAAACGAGGGCCGCTCCCTACATGACAGACGCCGTGACAGATGCCGCGCCCGGATTCGTGAAGTATCCGAACAGCCCCTTCGAGCTATACCAGCCTTATCCGCCGGCTGGCGATCAGCCCGGCGCCATCGCCGCGCTGGCCGAAGGCGTGGACGACGGCCTGATGTTCCAGACCCTGCTGGGCGTGACGGGTTCGGGCAAGACCTACACCATGGCCAACGTCATCGCCCGCACGGGCAGGCCCGCGCTGGTGCTGGCTCCCAACAAGACATTGGCCGCGCAACTGTACGCCGAGTTCCGCGAGTTCTTCCCGAACAACGCGGTGGAATACTTCGTCTCGTACTACGATTATTACCAGCCCGAGGCCTACGTTCCCACGCGTGATCTGTTCATCGAGAAAGACTCGTCCATCAACGATCACATCGAACAGATGCGTTTGTCGGCCACCAAAAGCCTGTTGGAACGGCGCGACACCATCATCGTGGGTTCGGTTTCGTGCATCTATGGTATCGGCAACCCCGGCGACTACCACGCCATGGTGCTCACCCTGCGCGAGGGCGACCGCATCGGGCGCCAGGAACTGCTGGCGCGCCTGGTGGCCATGCAGTACGAACGCAACGACGTGGATTTCGCCCGCGGCACCTTCCGCGCGCGCGGCGAGGTCATCGACATCTTCCCGGCCGAACACGCCGAACTGGCCGTGCGCGTCACCATGTTCGACGACGAGGTCGAAACGCTGGAACTGTTCGACCCGCTCACCGGCAAGGTCAGGCAGAAAGTGCTGCGCTTTACGGTGTTTCCGCGTTCGCACTACGTGACGCCGCGCGAAACCGTGCTGCGCGCCATCGAAATCATCAAGGAAGAACTGCGCGAGCGCCTGGCCGTGCTCACCCACGCCGGCAAGCTGGTCGAGGCCCAGCGGCTGGAGCAGCGCACCCGCTTCGATCTCGAAATGCTGCAAGAGCTGGGCTTTTGCAAGGGCATCGAGAACTACTCGCGGCATTTGTCCGGCGCCGCGCCGGGCGAGCCGCCGCCCACGCTCATCGACTACCTGCCGGCCGACGCCTTGATGTTCATCGACGAAAGCCACGTCACCATGGGCCAGATCGGCGCCATGTACAAGGGCGACCGCTCGCGCAAGGAAACCCTGGTCACCTACGGCTTTCGCCTGCCTTCGGCGCTGGACAACCGGCCGCTGAAGATGGAGGAGTTCGAGCAGCGTATGCGCCAGACGGTGTTCGTGTCGGCCACGCCCGCCGCCTACGAGAACTCGCACGCCGACCAGGTGGTCGAGCAGGTCGTGCGGCCCACCGGCCTGGTCGACCCGCAGGTCGAAGTGCGCCCGGCCGTCACCCAGGTGGACGATCTGCTGGGCGAGATCAGGCTGCGCGTCGCGCAACAGCAGCGCGTGCTGGTCACCACGCTCACCAAGCGCATGGCCGAAGACCTCACCGACTACCTGGGCGAGAACGGCGTGCGCGTGCGCTACCTGCACTCCGACATCGACACGGTGGAGCGCGTGGAAATCATCCGCGACCTGCGCCTGGGCGCGTTCGACGTGCTGGTGGGCATCAACCTGCTGCGCGAAGGCCTGGACATCCCCGAAGTGTCGCTGGTGGCGATACTGGATGCCGACAAAGAGGGCTTTCTGCGTTCCGAGCGCAGCCTGATCCAGACCATAGGCCGGGCCGCGCGCAACCTGAACGGCCGGGCCATTCTGTATGCCGACGTCATCACCGACTCCATGCGCCGCGCCATGGGCGAAACCGAGCGCCGCCGGGCCAAGCAGGTCGCCTTCAACGAGGCCCACGGCATCGTGCCCAAGGGCGTCAGCAAGGCGGTGCGCGAAATGATAGACGGCGTCATGGCTGCGCCGGCTTCCGCGTCGGGCAAGGCGCTGGAGGTCGACGTCGGTGTGCTCGGCGACGACAAGAAGCTGGCCAAGGAAATCCGCCGGCTCGAAAAACAAATGCAAGACCACGCCCGCAACCTGGAGTTCGAACAGGCCGCCGTGGTGCGCGACGCCTTGCAGCGCTTGAAGGAACAGGCGGTGCTGCTGGGTTGAGCTGGTTCTGCAAGCGAAGGTAATTCCCAATGGCGGGGGCCTGCGGTTTGGAATTCAATATACGAACTGCCACCGCTCCATGCCAGCCCGCGCCGTGACGGCTGGGCGCTTGAGAATGCGCCAATCAAGGACGGCTGAATACCAAGTGCCGCTATGCCACCAGAAGAGAAGATCGGTTTTTGCACCCTCTGCCGTTCGCGCTGTGGGTCCATTAGTCTCGTCCATAACGACCGATTGATCAGCGTGCGGCCGGCCACCGGCCATCCTACCGGCAAGGCCATGTGCACCAAAGGCAAAGCTGCGCCGGAGCTGGTTCACAATCCCCGACGAGTCCTGCATCCCATGCGCCGCACGCGGCCCAAGGGCGACGCCGATCCCGGCTGGACGAGAATCTCCTGGGACGAAGCCTTGGACGAGGTGGCGAAGCGGCTTGGCGGCATCCGCGACGAATCGGGTGCGCAGGCCGTGGCCTTCGGCGTGTCCACCCCTAGCGGTACGCCGCTTTGCGACAGCATTGAATGGGTAGAAAGATTCATTCGCCTGTTCGGCAGCCCCAACATCTGCTATGCAACGGAAATCTGCAATTGGCATAAGGATTATGCCCATCGCTTCACATTCGGCTGTGGCATTCCCACGGCGGACTACGCCAATAGCGACCTGATACTGCTATGGGGGCACAACCCCGCCAACGTGTGGCTTTCGCAGGCGGCGGCCATTAGCGAAGGCCGTTCGCGCGGCGCGAAAATGATCGTGGTCGACCCGCGGTGCACCGCCTTGGCTGGGCAGGCGGAGCATTGGCTCCGGGTGCGGCCCGGCGCCGACGCTGCGTTGGCGCTGGGCTTGTCGCACATCATGTTGGCCGAACGGGGCTTCGATGAAGGCTTTGTGCGCAACTGGACCAACGCGCCTTTGCTGGTGCGCGACGACAATGGGCTGTTCCTGCGCGAAACCGATCTCTCGCCGCAATCGGCGAGCGCCGGCTATGTGTGCTGGAGCCTTGCCGAGAATCGGCCTGTTCCCAGGAATGCGGCGTCCGGCGCCGATGGCAAGGACTATGCCCTCTACGGCAGCTACGAGATCAATGGCGTGGCGTGCCGGCCCGCGTTCCAGCACTTTGCGGATGCCTGTGCCGCGTATACGCCGGAGCACGTCGAGAGCCTCACCTGGGTGCCGGCGGACGACCTGCGCGCCGCGGCCCGTTTATTGATGGCCTCACGCAAGGTGGCGTATCACGCGTGGACGGGGATTGCCCAAAGCGGCAATGCCAGCCAGACCGAACGCGCCGTGGCCACCTTGTATGCGCTGACCGGCTGCTTCGACGTATCAGGCGGGAACGTGCTCTGGAATCGCCAGCCGGCGAATCGCGTGAACGCGCTGGAGCTTCTGCCTGAAGCGCAGCGCAACAAGGCGCTGGGCCTGGATACCAAGCCATTGGGCCCGCCCGCCCAGGGCTGGGTCAGCGCTTGCGATCTTTACCGTGCCGTGCTCGAAGGCGAGCCTTACCGCGTGCGCGCATTCATGGCGTTCGGCAGCAATCCGGTGGTTTCGCAAGGCGACGTGGCGCGGGCCGAACAGGCCTTCGCGCAACTCGAATTTCACGTCCACTGCGACCTTTTTGAAACGCCCACTTCAAAATTTGCGGACATCCTGCTGCCCATCAATACCCCCTGGGAGCGCGAAGGCTTGCGCGTGGGCTTCGAGGTGAGCGCCAAAGCGGAAGAGCTGATTCAACTGCGCCAGCAAATGGTGCCGGCGCAGGGCGAGTCGCGGTCGGACAACGACGTCGTCTTCGACTTGGCCGTGCGCCTGGGCATGGAGAGCGAATTTTTCGGGGGCAGTCTGGAGGCCGGCTGGAACCATATTCTGGCGCCTTTGGGGCTGGACGTCGAAACCTTGCGGCGCCATCCGGAAGGCATATACCGCCCTTTGGAACAGTCTTACCAAAAGTATGCCGACCGCACGGCAAATGGCTTGCGCGGTTTCGACACCGAAACCGGGCTGGTCGAGCTGTATTCGGAAAAGCTGTTGCGCCATGGCTATCCGCCTGTGCCGCGGTACGCCGAGCCGGCCGGCGATTGCGTCGACCGCGCGGCGTTTCCGTACCTCTTGACGTCGAGCAAGAGCGGCTACTACTGCCACAGCCAGCACCGCAGCTTGGTTTCCCTGAGAAAGCGGGCGCCGTTTCCCCAAATCGAAATACATGCGCAAACCGGTAGCGCGCATGACATTCGGGATGGGGACTGGGTCGTGGTCAGCACCCCTGCCGGCCAGGCGCGGCTCAAGGCGAAGTTCAACGATTCCCTGCATCCCAGGGTTCTGGTCGCGGACTATGGCTGGTGGCAAGCGTGTGAAGACCTGGGGCAGCCCGCTTACGCCACTTCAGGCCCTTCGAGCAGCAGCTTCAACTCCTTGGTCAGCGCGGACCGCGCCGACCCCTTGAGCGGATCCGTGCCCCACCGGTCGCTGGCGTGCGGTATCAAGCTCGATTCCCAGCTGGACCCGAGGCGCCGTCCATGGCCGGGGTATCGGCCATTCCGGGTCGCGCACTTGGAGCGGGAGTGCGAAGACGTGCTGTCCATTACCCTGGCGTCCGCCGATGGCGGGCTGCTCCCAGATTTCCTGCCCGGGCAGCACGTATCGACCCGCCTTGCCAATGTGCCGCCTCATGGGGAAGTAACGCGTACGTATTCATTGAGCGGAGCGGCGGATGATGCCGACCGCAGCCATTATCGGATTACCGTCAAGCATATTCCCGACGGCGTGATGTCGGCTCATTTGAGCAGCGGTTTGCAGGTCGGCGATGCCGTACGTTTGCAGTCCCCCAGCGGCAGTTTCATTATTCCGCGGCAAACCGGCTTGCCGGTCGTTCTTTTTGCCGGGGGGATAGGCATTACGCCATTCATGAGCTACCTGGAAACCCTGGCGCAAGGAGACAGCACGCCCGAAGTCATTCTGCATTACGCAACCTGGAACAGCAAAACGCACGCCTTCAAGGCCAGGCTTGCCGAGCTGGGGGCCCGGCTTCCCCGTGTGACTATTTTGAATTATTACGAGCAGCCCCTGGTAACCGACCGCAGCGAGTTCGACTATCAGCGGCTGGGCCGTCTTACCGCTTCCGTCGTTTCTGCCGAATTGATCAAAAGACGCGCCCGCTTCTACATGTGCGGCCCGACGGGAATGATGCAAACCTTGGCGGAAGGCCTGATCGAACGCGGCGTCCCCCGATTCGATATTTTCAAGGAGGAGTTCCGCACTCCCGAACGCCCGGTCTTGAGTGAAGTCCAGGCTTTTAGCGTGCGTTTCGCGCGTTCCCAGTGCCAGGCCACGTGGCGCCCCAGCGACGGCAGTTTGCTGGAGTTCGGGGAAGCATTGGGCATCGTCATGCCCAGCGGGTGCAGGGTAGGGCAGTGCGAGAGCTGCGTGCTCGACATCATCGCCGGCAACGTCCGGCATGTTACCGCTGTGATCAACAGCGACGAAGGGAAATGTTTCGCCTGTCAGGCCATTCCCAGTTCCGACCTCATTCTGGACATTTGAAAACGCTCTTGAATATAGTGTGTGCACTGAATATTTAAGGGCGGCGGGCCTATTTTTCGGACAGCTTGCCGGCAGCGCCTTCATGGGTTCTCGGCGATGGAGTCCACTGAAAATCCCAAGCGGGCAACCGGTTTACAGATTGATACATCGGGCGGGGGAAACCCTAGTCGGTACAACGTGTACTGCATAAACACCCCCTTCCTATACTGAAAGCGTTGCTCGGTTGCCCCCTGCTGAAGCCTTGTTGCAACAGCGGGTGCCGCCTAGCCCTTATCGCCTCATGTACTCAAACGGTTCTTCATTATGGCTGTTGAAGAAAAGGCCGGCTTTTGCACGCTTTGCCGTTCCCGCTGCGGGACGATCAATACGGTCGAGGACGGCAGGCTTGTCAGCGTCCGGCCCAATCCCGATCATCCCACCGGCAAAGCCGTGTGCACCAAAGGGAAGGCCGCGCCGGAGCTCGTTCACAGCCCGCGCAGGATTCTTCACCCTATGCGCCGAACGCGGCCCAAGGGCGATGCCGATCCCGGCTGGGTACGGATTTCCTGGGACGAGGCGCTGGCGGAAACCGCGAACCGACTGCGGCAAATTCGCCGGGAAAGCGGCGCCGAAGCGGTGGCGTTCGGCGTAACCACGCCCAGCGGCACGCCGATGTGCGACAGCATTGAATGGGTCGAGCGCTTCATCCGCCTGTTCGGCAGCCCCAATACCGTTTACGGCATCGAGGTTTGCAACTGGCACAAAGACTATGCGCATATGTTCACGTTTGGCTGCGGCATGCCGACGGCGGACTACGCCCGCAGCGACCTCATGATTCTGTGGGGGCACAATCCGGCCAATGTCTGGCTCTCGCAAGCCACCGCCATTGGCGATGGGCAGGCCCGTGGCGCCAAGCTGATGGTTATCGACCCCCGGTGCACGGCGCTGGCCGCCAAGGCCGACCTTTGGCTGCGCGTGCGGCCAGGCGCCGATGCGGCGCTGGCGCTGGGGCTTTCCCACTTGCTGCTGGCGCAAGAGGGCTATGACGAAGATTTCGTCCGCGGTTGGACGAACGCGCCGTTTCTCGTGCGCGACGACAACGGGCGCTTTCTGCGGGAAGACGACCTGTGCCCGAAGACGGATTCCTCCCGGAATCATTATCTGGTTTGGGATGACACGAAACAGGAGGTCGCCGTCTACGACCCGGCGGTCGAAGGGCCGACGCCCAAGGCCAAGCGTTTCGCCTTGCGGGGCCGGTACCGGGTTGGCGGCATTGCCTGTCGGCCCGCCTTTCAGCATTTCGCCGATGCATGCGCGGAATATACGCCCGAGCGCGTGGCGCGGATCACCTGGATACCCGAAAGCGACATTCGCGCGGCGGCGCGGATCATTCGGGAAGCGCGCAGCATTGCCTACCATGCCTGGACGGGCGTGGGCCAGCATACCAACGCCACCCAAACCGAACGCGCGATGGCGACGCTGTATGCCTTGACCGGCAGCTTCGACGTGCCGGGCGGCAACGTCGTCTGGAACCGGCAGCGGGTGAATCGCGTGAATCCGCCCAGCCTGTTGCCGGCGGAGCAATTGGAAAAAGCGCTGGGCGTCGACGAACGGCCTTTGGGGCCGCCGGCCCAAGGGTGGATCACCGCCCGCGACTTGTATAAAGCCATTCTCGAAGGCCAGCCGTACCAGGTGCGCGCCATGATGGCGTTTGGCGGGAATCCCGTGGTTTCGCATGGCGACGTGGAGCAGGCCGAGCAGGCGTTTGCGTCGCTGGAATTCCACGTGCATTGCGATCTGTTCGAGACGCCGACGACGCACTACGCGGACATCGTCTTGCCGGTGAATACGCCGTGGGAACGGGAGGGGCTGCGCATCGGCTTTGAAATCAGCGCCGAGGCCGAGGAGCTGATCCAGTTGCGCCAGCGGATGGTGCCGCCGCGCGGCGAATCCCGATCCGACAACGACATCGTTTTCGATTTGGCCATGCGCATGGGGATGGAAGACGAGTTCTTCGGCGGGAGCCTGGAGGCGGGCTGGAATCATATCCTGCAGCCCTTGGGGCTGGACGTCGAGACGCTGCGCAAGCGCCCGGAAGGAATATGCCGGCCAGTGGCGCAATCCTATCGAAAGTATGCGGACCGCCTGAACGGCGAGTGGCGCGGGTTTGCGACCGAAACCCGGCGGGTGGAGCTTTATTCCGAAAAGCTGATGCGCCACGGCTATGCGCCGGTGCCGGTGTTCGTGGAGCCCGCCGACAGCCCGGTGTCGCAGAAACGGTTTCCGTATGTGCTCAGTTCGGCCAAAAGCGGCTACTACTGCCATAGCCAGCATCGTTCGCTGGCTTCCTTGCGCAAGCGCTCCCCGGTTCCCGTCGTTGAAATCCATCCGGGCCTGGCGGCGAGCAGGAATATACGCGACGGCGATTGGTGCGTGGTGTCCACGCGCGCGGGAAGCGCGCGCTTCGAGGCCAGGCTGAACGATGCCCTGGACGAGCGTGTGCTGGTGGCCGAATACGGCTGGTGGCAGGCCTGTGAAGATCTGGGCCAGCCCGGCTACCCCGTTTCGGGTTCCAAGACCAGCAACTTCAATGCGCTGATCAGCGCCGACCAACTGGATACCCTCAGCGGCTCCTCGCCGTTTCGCTCCTTCGCCTGCGACGTGGCGCTCGACCCGTCGCAGAACCCGGCCAGGCGGCCCTGGGAGGGCTACCGGCCTTTCCGCGTCGCTGCCATGCACAGGGAAACGGCGGACGTCATGCGGGTAGCCTTCGAGGCCGTCGATGGCGGGCAACTGCCCGATTACCGGCCAGGCCAGCATTTGCCCATATGCGTCGATCTCGGCGCGCAGCATGGCGAGGTCAGGCGGGTCTACTCCTTGACCGGCGCGGCGCAACAGGCGCAGCGCACTTCGTACGGCATCGCCGTCAAGCGGGTAAAGGGCGGCCTCATGTCTTCCCATATCGTGGACGGCATGCGGCTGGGCGACGTGGTCGGCCTGAAAGCGCCGGGCGGCCATTTCGTCATGCCGGCCGCGACCTCGTCGCCCGTGGTGCTGATTGCGGCGGGCATAGGCATTACGCCTTTCATCAGCTATCTGGAAACGCTGCGCGGCCTTGAGCGGATGCCGGAAGTCGTTCTGCACTACGCGAACCAGAACAGCGGCGCCCATGCGTTTGCCCGGCGTCTGAAATCGCTGCAAGCCGATCTTGCGCGGCTGAGCATCGTCAATTACTACGACCAGCCTCTTGAAGGCGATCGCCTGGGCGTCGACTACGACGTGCGCGGCCGGATTTCCAGCGCATCGTTCAGCGACGGCGATATTGCGCGCAGGGCTCGCTTTTACATGTGCGGGCCGGTGCCGATGATGGATGCGCTCACCGAAGCCCTGACCGCTCGCGGCGTCCATCAGTTCGAGATTTTCAAAGAGGAGTTCCGTTCTCCGGTAACCCAGATTCCCCTGAGCGACGCCACGTTCGACGTGTATTTTTCGCGTTCGAAGCGCCGGGCGACCTGGCGCTCCACGGACGGCAGCTTGCTGGCTTTCGGCGAGGCGCTGGGCGTGGCCATGCCCAGCGGCTGCAGGGTAGGCCAGTGCGAGAGCTGCGAAGTGGCGGTGCTGCAGGGCAAGACCCTGCATCTGTCGCCGATGGAGGCCGAAGACGGCAGGTGTTTCGCCTGCCAGGCGATTCCGCTATCGGATGTGGTGCTGGACGTATGAGCGGATTTTCATCGGTGCTCATGCTGATGCGGGCGACATGGGGTATTGCAATGCGCGTCGTCGCAAGGCGAGCCGTGTGTCTGGTTTTACGTTCGAGTGTTTGCAGCGTAGCGCGCCTGTGCGCCTGCCTGCGGTGATCTTGCTGATCTGTTCTCAATAAGGAGAGAAAATTATGGCGAATCCAAGCATATCCAGAAGAAAATTCACGGGCTCCCTTCTCGGGCTGGGGGTGGCAAGCGCCTTCACCGGGCTTTCATTTCCCGCCGCTGCGCAGACGAGCAGCTTGAAAGTTCGTCTTGACTGGACCCCGTGGGGCATACATGGCGCGGTCCACCTGGCCGAAGAAAAAGGATGGCTGTCGGCGGCCGGCCTCGACATCAGCCTTCAGGACGGCAGCGGCTCGGCGAATACGGTGCAGATCGTCGGCGGGAGCGACGAGTTCGACGTCGGGCATGCGTCGCTTTCCACGATGATGGTGGCGCGCAACAAAGGGCTGCCCGTCAGGGCCATCACCACGTTTTTCCGCGAAGGCGACATCGGCTGCTTCGTGCCCGCCGATAGCGGCATCAAGGGGCCGGCGGATCTCAAAGGGAAAAAGGCGGTCTATACCGCCGGCGCCCTGGAAGCGCCATTCCTGGGCACCTTCTTTGCCTCGGGCGGCATCACCGAGCGGGACGTGCAACTGGTGTCGGTAAGCGCCGCCGCCAAGCCGGGCACCTACATATCGGGGCAGGTGGACGCCGCCTTCTCGACGATTCCATTCTTTCTGCCCGCCGTCGTCTCGGCGCGTCCTTCACGGGCGATCCGCTTCGCCGACCATGGGCTGGTCATGCCCGGGTACGGGTTCTTTTCGAACGAGGCCGCGTTGCGCGGGCCCAAGCGCGAGGCCATCTCGAAGTATGCAAGCGTCATCGCCGCAGCCTGGCAGTACATCTACGAAGGCCACGAAGACGAAGCCGTCGCCGCGATCATGAAGCGGCGCGCGCAAGCGCGGCCCGACCCGGTGGTCTTGCGCGCCCAGATCGACGCCTTGCGTGACTTCATCGGCAAGCCGGCGCAGGCCGAGGTCGGGTTCGCGGCGATTTCCACCCCCGACTGGGATGCGGCGGTCAAGACCTTGGCGTCGGTTGCCCTGATCGACAACAGCCTTTCGGGTTCCGAGTACGTTGAAGTCGGCCTCGTTCGTCCCGTCAATCTCCAGGAGCTGGGCCGATGATCGCCGTCGATGCGCGTACCGTTCAAAAGACGTATGGAGGGCCGCGGGACACGCTCGCCCTCCAGGATATTTCGCTGGAAATTCCCGAAGGCCAATTCGTCAGTATTCTCGGCCCCAGCGGTTGCGGCAAAAGCACCTTTCTGCGCTGCATGGCCGGGCTGGAAGAGATCAGCGACGGTTCACTTTCCGTGCAGGGCAGGAAGGTTGCAGGCCCGCCCGACAACATCGGCATGGTGTTTCAGCGGGACGCCTTGCTGGATTGGCGCACGATCGAACGCAACATCATGCTTCCCATCGAGTTTGCGCGCAAATCGACGGCCCAGGCCCGGCCGCGCATGGAAGAACTGTTGAAACTGACCAAGCTCGACGGGTTCGCCGACCGCTACCCGCGCGAGCTTTCGGGAGGCATGCGGCAGCGCGCCGCGATTTGCCGGGCGCTCATCGACTCGCCCGAAATCCTGCTCATGGACGAGCCGTTCGGCGCGCTTGACGCGCTTACGCGCGACCAGATGAACGTCGAGCTGCAGAATCTCTGGATGGGGGTGCGCAATACGGTCGTGTTCGTCACGCACGGTATTTCAGAGGCGGTGTATCTCGGGGACAAAGTCGTGGTTTTCTCGCCCAGGCCGGGCAGGATACTGGAGGTGATAGACATCGATATTCCGCGTCCTAGAAAGCTTGCCGTCAGGGAGACCAGGGAGTTCGGCGTCTACACGCAACACATTCGGGATCTGTTCGAAAAAATGGGGCTCTTCAATGACAACGTGGGAGAGAAGCCATGACAAAGTCCCGCTTTCGCTCCCATTTTTCCGCTCTTGCCGCCTTCGTCATCATTTTAATAATGTGGGAGGCGGCAGTCTGGATCGCCGATATTCGTCCCATACTGCTTCCCGCGCCCACGCTTATTTTGCGGGAAATAGCCGGCGACTCCGTTTGGTATATGCAAAACGCCGGATACACGCTGCTGACGACCTTGTCCGGCTTTGTCCTATCGGTTGTCATCGGCGTGTTGATCGCCTTGGCGGTAGTCAACCTCAGATGGTTCGAGAATGCCATTTATCCGCTGATCGTATCGTTCAACAGCGTGCCGAAGGTGGCGCTCGCCCCATTGATGGTCGTCTGGATGGGTACCGGAGCCAAGCCGCAAATCGCCGTTGCCTTCCTCATCGCCGTATTCGCCATCATCGTCGATGCCGTGCACGGATTAAGGTCGGTGCCGTCCGACGTGCATGATCTTGGGCGGGTGCTCAAGGGCTCCCCGGTCGATTTTTTCTTCAAAGTTCGCCTGCCATGCGCCATGCCGTCGATTCTGGCCGGTATGAAGGTGGCCATCTCCCTTGCGCTCGTCGGTGCGATCGTCGGCGAGTTTGTTGCGTCGCAACGAGGTCTTGGCTACATCATCCTCATGGCGCAAGGCAACTTCGACACCCCTCGGGTTTTCGCCGCGCTCGTGATTCTCGGCGGCATGGGCATGTTGCTTTTTTCCCTTCTGGGCGTCGTGGAGCGCCGCCTGACAAGTTGGAGGGATGTCCGGTAAATACCTGCCTCGCCGTTACGAAATGTCGTATTTTGGCAACCTATCGCCGCTAAGCTAATGCTGAAACCCGCATGGCGGGCGGGGGCGGCGAGGGCTGCGCCAGACGTGTCATACCCAGGCGTCGGGCAAATATTGCTGCGTTGCGAAAACGCCTGTTATCTGAGGAAAAAGGTTGCCTTATTGCGGGTTTTCCCTCACAATCTGACCTCATTATGACTAAAGTACTCTTCATCTGCACGGGTAACATCTGCCGCTCGCCGAGCGCAGAGGGCGTTTTTCGTCATCTGGTCGATGAGGCTGGTTTGTCCAGCCAGGTCGTGGTTGATTCCGCCGCTACCCACAACTTCCATCTGGGCGAAGCGCCCGACGCTCGCGCGCAGGCTGCCGCCCGCAAGCGCGGCTACGATATTTCCGGCTGTGTGGCGCGTCAGATCCGTCCTGACGACTTCCGCGAGTTCGACTTCATCCTGGCCATGGATTGGGAGAATCTTTCCGCGCTGCAGCAGATGTGCCCCAAGATGTATCGGCACAAGCTGATGCTGCTGATGCGCTTCGCCAACGAATTCGAAGAAGCCACGGTGCCCGACCCTTACTACGGCGGCGTCGAAGGCTTCAACAAGGTGCTCGACTACATCGAAGACGCCTGCCAGGGCGTGCTGGAAGTCGTGCGCAAGCGCGTCACGCAATACCAGGCCGCTTAAAGCGCATACGAGTGGCGGACCCCCACGCTGCGCCTACGGCTTGCAGTCCACCTCGCGGCCTGCATGCCGCTCGGATTCGCCAGGCACGAAACAGTCCGCAGGGACTGTTCCATGTCCGGGCTCATCCCCCAAGGTGACGCTTTTTGCCTTGGGGCGGCCTAGCGGCAAAAAACGGGTGGCGTGACGTCGCTCGTTTTTTTTGCCGCTTAACTCTACCAATGTAGTCGGGTATAAGCTATACTTGAGTTAATTGCTCGGGTATTATTCGCCCCGAGCCTGGCGGCCGCCATGACAAAGTTTGGGTGGCGGCCTTCATTCAGGGAGTTGCCATGCGCTTGACTACCAAAGGACGTTTCGCCGTCACCGCCATGATCGATCTTGCTCTGCGCCAGCACAGCGGGCCGGTGGCTTTGTCGGCGATCAGCCAGCGCCAAAACATTTCCCAGTCCTATCTCGAACAACTGTTCGGCAAGCTGCGCCGCCACGAACTCGTGGGCAGCGTGCGCG
Source organism: uncultured Burkholderiaceae bacterium (assembly GCA_934525625.1). Taxonomy (GTDB): domain Bacteria; phylum Pseudomonadota; class Gammaproteobacteria; order Burkholderiales; family Burkholderiaceae_B; genus Mesopusillimonas. Next base: position 41,394 of record CAKSZL010000004.1, on the reverse strand, counting down.
GGCCGGGCGGCGGTTATTCGCTGGCGCGCCTGGCGCGCAACATCACGGTGGCCGACATCATCCTGGCGGTGGACGAACCGCTGGACGCCACCAGCTGCGGGGGCAAGGAATCCTGTAACGTCGGCCGCACGGGCCAGTCCAGCAAGTGCATGACGCACGAGCTCTGGACGACGCTCAACCAGAAAATGGTCGAGTATCTGGATTCCGTCTCGCTGCAGGATCTGGTCGACAAGCAGCGTATGCGCCTGCTCAACGACACGTCCGTCAGCATGCCGGTCGCCGCGGCGCGCGACGCCATGCGCCCCGAACAGGCGCTCGTCGCCTCGTCGCTCACCGCCTGAAACCGCCTTATTCGAATCTAGATCACGGAGCACTCAAGCATGACACCACGCCGTCCCATCTATCTCGATCATTCCGCGACCACGCCGGTCGATCCCCGGGTCGTCGAAGCCATGTTGCCGTGGCTGACCGAAAAATTCGGCAACCCGGCGTCGCGCACCCATGCTTACGGCTGGGAAGCCGAAGAAGCGGTCGAGCGCGCGCGCAGCCAAGTGGCCGAGCTCATCAACGCCGATCCGCGCGAAATCGTCTGGACGTCCGGCGCCACCGAGTCCGACAACCTGGCCATCAAGGGCGCCGCGCATTTCTATTCCGGCCGCGGCAAGCACATCATCACGGTCAAGACCGAGCACAAGGCGGTGCTGGACACCTGTCGCGAACTCGAACGCGAAGGCTTCGAAGTCACCTACATGGACGTCAAAGACGACGGCCTGCTCGACCTGGACGCCTTCCGCGCCGCGCTGCGCCCCGACACCATCCTGGTCTCGGTCATGCACGTCAACAGCGAAATCGGCGTCATCCAGGACATCGAAACCCTGGGCGAGATCTGCCGCGAGAAGGGCATCATCTTCCACGTCGACGCCACGCAGGCCGCGGGCAAAATCGCCATCGACGTGCAAAAGCTCAAGGTCGATCTCATGTCGTTCTCGGCGCACAAGGTCTACGGCCCCAAGGGCATAGGCGCGCTGTACGTGCGCCGCAAGCCGCGCGTGCGCATCGAAGCGCAAATGCACGGCGGCGGCCACGAGCGCGGTTTCCGTTCCGGCACGTTGCCGGTGCATCAAATCGTCGGCATGGGCGCAGCCTTCCATCTGGCCAAGCTCGAAATGGACGAGGAAGCCAAGCGCCTGGGCGCGCTGCGCGACAAGCTGCTCAAGGGGCTGCAGCAAATCCCCGAGATCTACGTCAACGGCAGCATGGAGCACCGCATTCCGCACAACCTCAACGTCAGCTTCAATTATGTCGAGGGCGAGTCCCTGATCATGGCGGTCAAAGAGCTTGCGGTGTCCAGCGGTTCGGCCTGTACTTCCGCCAGCCTTGAACCCTCGTACGTGTTGCGCGCCCTGGGCCGCAACGACGAACTGGCGCACAGCTCCATCCGCTTCACGCTGGGCCGCAACACCACCGAAGAAGAAATCGACTTCGCCGTCCAACTGCTCGTCGAACGTGTCGGCAAGCTGCGCGAAATGTCCCCGCTGTGGGAAATGGTGCAGGACGGCGTAGATCTGGATTCCGTCCAGTGGGCCGCCCACTAATCGGGCCAAACAGGAGTAAACATCATGGCATATAGCGACAAAGTACTGGACCACTACGAAAACCCCCGCAACGTCGGGGCCTTCGAGAAAACCGACGACCAGGTCGGCACCGGCATGGTCGGCGCGCCCGCCTGTGGCGACGTGATGAAGCTGCAGATCAAGGTCAACGAGCAGGGCGTCATCGAAGATGCGCGCTTCAAGACCTACGGCTGCGGCTCGGCCATCGCGTCCAGCTCGCTGGTCAGCGAATGGGTCAAGGGCAAAACGCTGGACGAAGCCCTCACCATCCGCAACACCCAGATCGCCGAAGAGCTGGCGCTGCCGCCCGTCAAAATCCACTGCTCCATCCTGGCCGAAGACGCCATCAAGGCGGCCGTGCAGGATTACCGAGCCAAGCATCAGGAGTAAGCCATGGCCATCACGCTCACGCAGAACGCCGCCGATCACATCAGCCGCTACCTCGAAAAACGGGGCAAGGGCGTAGGCTTGCGCCTGGGCGTGCGTACCACGGGCTGCTCGGGCATGGCTTACAAGCTCGAATACGTCGACGTGCCCGACTCGCACGACCACGTGTTCGAGCAGCATGGCATCAAGGTCTTCGTCGACCCCAAAAGCCTGGCTTACCTCGAAGGCACCGAGCTCGACTACGGCCGCGAGGGCCTGAATTCCGGCTTCAAGTTCTCGAACCCCAACGAAAAGGCTACCTGCGGTTGCGGCGAGTCGTTTACGGTGTAACGTGACGGCCGACGATTATTTCGCCTTGTTCGGGCTGCCGGCGCGGCAGCGGCTCGATGCCGGCGCGCTGGAAAAAGCCTGGCGCGAACTGGCCGCCCGCGTGCACCCCGACCGCTACGCCACCGCCAGCCCCGCCGAGAAACGCGTCGTCATGCAATGGGCGGCCACCATCAACGAAGCCTATCAGGTGCTGCGCCAGCCCTTGCAGCGCGCGCGCTATTTGTGCGAGCGCGCCGGCCAGGCGCTGGAAGAAGAAAGCAATACCAGCATGGCGCCCGGCTTTCTGATGCAGCAGATGGAGTGGCGCGAACAGCTGGAACAGGCGCGCGACGAAGGCGATGCCGCTGGCCTGGAAGCCTTGCGCCAGGAAGTGGCGCAATACATGGCCCAACTCGAATCGCAAGTGGCCCGGTTGCTGGACGAGCAGAACGATGCGGCGCAGGCCGCCCGCCACGTGCGCGAATGGATGTTCGTCGACAAGCTGACCCACGAAATCCAGTCCGTGCGTACCAACGCCGCGCGGCAGGGTACGGCGCCCAACTGACGCCGGCGCGGCGCAAACCGACATAGATTTATGGCTCTACTACAAATTTCCGAACCCGGGCAATCGACCGCCCCGCACCAACACCGGCTGGCCGTCGGCATAGACCTGGGCACCACGCACTCGCTGGTGGCCGCCGTGCGCAGCGGCGTGCCCGAAGTGCTGCCCGACGCCGAAGGCCGGGCGCTGCTGCCGTCCGTCGTCCGCTATCTGGCCGGCGGCGAGGTGGCGGTGGGCTACGAAGCCCTGGCGCATCAGGCCCAGGATTCCGCCAATACGGTGGCGTCGGCCAAGCGCTTCATCGGCCGCTCTTACGAAGAGGCCCGCGCCGAGGCCGGGCAACTGTACGACATGCAGCCCGCCGGCCAGGGCGTCGCCCTGCAAACGGTGCAGGGCGCGGTAACGCCGCTGGAGGTCGCCAGTCAGGTGCTGAAGGTGTTGCGCGAGCGCGCCGAAGCCTCGCTGGGCGGCGAGTTGGTCGGCGCGGTCATCACCGTGCCCGCCTATTTCGACGACGCCCAGCGCCAGGCCACGCGCGACGCCGGCCGGCTGGCCGGCCTGAACGTGCTGCGCTTGCTGAACGAACCCACGGCCGCCGCCGTCGCCTACGGCCTGGACAACGCCGCCGAGGGCACGTATGCGGTGTACGACCTGGGCGGCGGCACTTTCGACATTTCCATCCTGAAGCTGACGCGCGGCGTCTTCGAAGTAGCCGCCACGCGCGGCGACACCCGCTTGGGCGGCGACGACTTCGACATCCTCATCGTCGAGCAGGTGCTGGCCGCCACGGGCGCCAAGGCGAACAACCGCGAAGACCAGCGCGCGCTGCGGCTGGAGGCCCGGCGCGTGCGCGAGGCGCTTTCCAGCCAGCAACAGGCCGATTTCCGGGCCAGCCTGACCGACGGCCAGACGCCGGCCATGCTGATCACCCGCGCGCAGTTCGAAGCCTGGGCGCAGCCGTTGGTGCGGCGCTCGCTCGATTGCGCGGCGCGGGCGCTGGCCGACGCCGGGCTGGAGCCGGACGGCGTCAAAGGCGTGGTCATGGTGGGCGGTTCTACGCGCATGCCGGTCGTGCGCCAGGCCGTTCAAGAATTTTTCGGTACGCCGCCGCTTACCGATCTCGACCCCGACCAGGTGGTGGCACTGGGCGCGGCGCGCCAGGCCAATCTGCTGGCGGGCAACCGCGAAGCCGACGAAGACTGGACGCTGCTGGACGTCACCCCGCTGTCGCTGGGGCTGGAAACCATGGGCGGCCTGGTCGAGCGCATCATTCCGCGCAACAGCACGATACCGGTGGCGCGCGCCCAGCATTTCACCACCTTCAAAGACGGCCAGACCGCGATGAGTATTCATGTGGTGCAGGGCGAGCGCGACCTGGTTTCCGAGTGCCGTTCGCTGGCGCGCTTCGAGCTGCGCGGCATACCGCCCATGGTGGCGGGCGCGGCGCGCATACGCGTTACCTTCCAGGTGGACGCCGACGGCCTGCTGGAAGTCAGCGCGCGCGAAGAAAGCACCGGCGTGCAGGCGCAGGTAACGGTCAAGCCTTCCTATGGCTTGTCGGACGACGAGATCGCGGCCATGCTGTCGGCCGGCATGTCCAATGCCGAAATCGATGCGCGCGAACGCTCGCTGCGCGAGCAGCAGGTAGACTTGCGGCGTTTGGTGGAGTCCGTGCAGGCCGCGCTCGCCGCCGACGCCGACCTGCTCTCGGCGCAAGAGCTCGAACGGATCAAGCAATGCCTGGAGCAGGCCCAGGCCAGGCTGGAAGCCGACGACATCGACGCCGTGCGCGAAGCCGAGCAGGCGCTTTCCGCCGCCACCGACGATTTTGCCGCGCGCCGCATGGATCGCAGCATACGCGCAGCCTTGTCGGGCAAGTCGCTGGACGAACTGGCATGATGCCGGTTCGAGCCGGCCATGCCGTAAAAAAGAAAACAGCCTTGTATCGCCATGCCTAAAATTACCGTATTGCCTCATCCCGATGTCTGCCCCGAAGGCGCCGTCATCGAGGACGCCCCCACCGGCACTTCCATTTGCCGCGTGCTGCTGGACAACGACGTTCCCATCGAACATGCCTGCGAATTGTCCTGCGCCTGTACCACCTGCCACGTAATCGTGCGCCAGGGTTTCGATTCGCTGGAAGATGCCACCGACAACGAGGAAGACTATCTGGATCGCGCCTGGGGGCTGGAACCCACCTCGCGCTTGTCCTGCCAGGCCATCGTCGCCGACGAAGACCTGACCATAGAGATTCCCCGCTACACCATCAACCACGCCAAGGAAAACCACTGATGCGCTGGACGGATACCTACGAAATCGTCGATGGCCTCATCGAGACGCATCCCGACGTCGACCCCCTGACGGTGCGTTTCACCGACTTGATGGCCTGGGTGCTGGCTTTGCCGGGCTTCGAAGACGTCGAAGACAACTGCAGCGAACGCATCCTCGAAGCCATCCAGATGACCTGGATAGACGAACGGGATTAACCGCGCCGGCCTGGCCTGGCCGTTTGCATCAATCGCTTGGGCAAGCCCGCCCGATATGCGCGCCGCGCCGGACGCCTCGGCCGAGAAGGTCGGCGGTTTCGCGGCAGGACAAAGCTTTACCGCGTTGGGCAAAACGCCAAACAACTGGGTAGCCATGGGCCGCAAGGGCGTGCTCATAGCCGGTCAACGAGCAGGTAGCGGTGCAAACCGCCTGCCGCAAGATGAAGTACGATGTCAAAACCAGCCAGGGCCATCATGCGCATGCGCTTGAATCAGCCGGACTGGTCGCCCGAGACGGCTCAGGCATTGATAGACAGCGCGCCCAAGCCCAAGAACCCCGTCTTGGCGGAGCAACTGATGGGCTTGATGTTCGGCCGCGCGCCGGCGTCTGCGGCGATCATGCTCAATGCCGAGGTCAAATCCTAAGTTGAGCCCATGAACAGTACGCTTTCACCGAAGAGCCGCGTGCAAGTGCGCCGCATGCGGGAGCAAGACGTGCCGGGAATTCTGCCATTGCAGATTGCAATCTACCCCGGCACCTTGCACGAACGGGCGGAGTTCTTCCTGAACCGCCAGGCGCTATCGCCCCAGACCTGCTGGGTGGCGCAAGAGGGCGATGGCGGGTTGCTGGGTTACCTCATCGCCTATCCTTGGCACGACGGCCTGCCGCCTGAGCTAGACCTTACGCTGCCGTGCTTGCCCGAGCCTGCTACATGCTGGTTCTTGCACGACTGCGCCGTGCACCCGCGAGCCCAAGGAGGCGGAATAGGCCGACAGTTGTACGACACCGCCGCCGTACACGCTTATGAGCAAGGCTTGCGCCAGGCGCGCCTGGTCGCGCTGGCGCAAGCGGCCTCCTATTGGCGGCGCCTGGGCTACACTGACTTGCCTGCGCCGCCAAAGGGTTTGGCAGCCAAGCTGAGCGGCTATGGCGAAGGCGCTTGTTATCTGGGGCGGGAGCTGGGTTGATCCCTTCCGAGGGGCGAGTCTTTTCAGCATAAGGTGGTGAAAACCATCCTGGAAACATATAACTAAAAATATATGTGTTTTAGGTTGGGAGTTCGCCATGTCGCAGATTACGCTGTACTTGGACGACGCCACGCAAGCGATGGTGGAGCAGGCCGCCCGAGCCAGCAGCATGGAACGTTTGAGAGGCGAAGACCCGCGAACCAAGTCTGCGCGATGCATCCAAAACAACACAGCCGCCTCGGTAACGATACCGCAGGCGGCTGTGCTTTCATCTTCAAGGCCCGCCTAGCGAGCCCCGCCTTCTACCGCATCAAGCGTCTTCCGGCCGCAGGTGCGGGAACAGGATGACGTCGCGGATGCTGGGGCTGTCGGTCAGCAGCATGACCAGGCGGTCTATGCCTATGCCGCAGCCGCCCGTGGGGGGCATGCCGTATTCCAGCGCGCGGATGTAGTCGGCGTCGTAATACATGGCTTCTTCGTCGCCGGCGTCCTTGGCTTGCACCTGGGCCTGGAAGCGCGCGGCCTGGTCTTCGGGGTCGTTCAGCTCTGAAAAACCGTTGGCGATTTCGCGGCCCGAGATGAAGAGTTCGAAGCGTTCGGTGATGCCCGGCCGCGTGTCGGAGGCGCGCGCCAGCGGCGAAACCTCGACCGGGTAGTCGACGATGAAGGTGGGCTGCCACAGCTGGGATTCGGCGGTTTCCTCGAACAGCGCCAGTTGCAGGGCGCCTATGCCGGCGCGCGCCAGCGTGGGGCCGTTGGCGTCCACGCCTTTCTTGCGTAGCTGGGCGCGCAGGAAGGCTTCGTCCTGCAACTGCTCTTCGGTGTATTCCGGCACGTACTTCAGGATGGCCTGCACGATGGTCAGGCGCTGGAAGGGCGTGCTGAAATCGATGGGCTTGCCTTGGTAGTTGAGTACCGCGCTGCCGGTGGCGGCGATGGCGGCTTCGCGCAGCAGCGTTTCGGTGAAGTCCATCAGCCAGTGGTAGTCGGTGTAGGCCGCGTAGAACTCCATCATCGTGAATTCGGGGTTGTGGCGCGGGCTGACGCCTTCGTTGCGGAAGTTGCGGTTCAGCTCGAATACGCGCTCGAAGCCGCCGACGACCAGGCGTTTCAGGTAGAGTTCGGGCGCGATGCGCAGGAACATCTGCATGTCCAGCGCATTGTGGTGCGTGACGAAAGGCTTGGCCGCCGCGCCGCCCGGAATCGGGTGCAGCATGGGCGTTTCGACTTCCAGGAAGCCGGCCTGCTGCATGTGCGCGCGCAGGCTGCCGATGGCCTTGCTGCGCGCGATGAAGGTCTGGCGCGTCTGCTCGGTCATGGTGAGGTCGACGTAGCGCTGGCGGTAGCGCAGCTCCTGGTCGGCCACGCCGTGGAACTTGTCGGGCAGGGGGCGCAGCGACTTGGTCAGCAGGCGCGCGCTTTGCGCGTTGACGGAAAGCTCGCCCTTGTTGGTCTTGAACACCGCGCCTTCGATGGCGATGATGTCGCCGATGTCCCACGACTTGAACTGCGCGTAGGCGTCTTCGCCCACGGTATTGCGTTCGAGGAAAACCTGGATGCGGCCCGAGCCGTCTTGCAGCGTGGCGAAGCTGGCCTTGCCCATGACGCGCTTGAGCATCATGCGGCCGGCCACCTTGACGTGCGCGCCCAGGGCATCCAGGGCCTCTTTTTCCTGCTCGCCGTATTGCTCGTGCAATTGCGCGGCGCGCGCGTCGGGGGTGAAGTCGTTGGGGAAGGCGGGGCTGCCGGTTTCACGCAGGGCGTGCAGCTTGGCGCGGCGCTCGGCGATCAGGCGGTTCTCGTCGGCGCCGGCCGGATTGGACTGGATGTCGGTCATGATTCAAACGCCTTGCTTGAGGCTGGCCTGGATGAAGGGGTCGAGGTCCCCGTCCAGCACCTTCTGGGTATTGGAAATTTCGACGTTGGTGCGCAGGTCTTTGATGCGGCTTTGGTCCAGCACGTAAGAGCGTATCTGGTGGCCCCAGCCCACGTCGGTCTTGGAGTCTTCCAGTTTTTGCTGCTCGGCCATGCGCTGGCGCATTTCGAGTTCGTACAGGCGCGAGCGCAGCATGGCCATGGCTTCGGCGCGGTTGCGGTGCTGCGAGCGGTCGTTCTGGCACTGCACGACGATGCCGGTGGGCATGTGCGTGATACGCACCGCCGAGTCGGTCTTGTTGATGTGCTGGCCGCCCGCGCCGCTGGCGCGGTAGGTGTCCACGCGCAAGTCGGCGGGGTTGACTTCGACCTCGAAGGATTCGTCGATCTCGGGGTAGACGAAGACGCTGGCGAACGAGGTGTGGCGCCCGCCCGAGGAGTCGAAGGGACTTTTGCGCACCAGGCGGTGCACGCCGGTTTCGGTGCGCAGGAAGCCGAAGGCGTATTCGCCTTCGACCTTGATGGTGGCCGACTTGATGCCCGCGACTTCGCCTTCGGATTCTTCAAGCACTTCGGCCTTGAAGTCTTTGCGTTCGCAGTACTTGAGATACTGGCGCAGCAGCATGGAGGCCCAGTCCTGGGCTTCGGTGCCGCCCGCGCCCGCCTGGATGTCGACGAAACAGTTGAGCGGGTCGGCGGGGTTGTTGAACATGCGGCGGAACTCGAGGTCTTCGAGCAGGGCGCCAAGCTCGGCGCAGTCTTCTTCGATGGCGACCAGGGTGTCGTCATCGTCTTCTTCGCTGGCCAGGTCGAATAGTTCCTGGGCTTCGGCGAGGCCGCTGCCGACGCGAGTGAGGGTCAGGACGACGTTTTCCAGCGCTTTCTTTTCGCGGCCCAGGTCTTGGGCGTGCTTGGGGTCGTTCCAGACTTCCGCGCTTTCCAGTTCGGCATTGACGACGTGCAGGCGCTCGGACTTCGCATCGAAGTCAAAGATACCTCCGTAAAACCGCCTGGCGCTCGGCGTAATCTGCAAGGCGTGCGGCAAGCTGGTTCTGGCGTTCGGCTTCCATGGTTTTCCTGTTTTGATAATGGCTTAAACTTGATGATGAGCCCGATGCCGCGCCCTGGGCGCCGGCAGCGGGGTCTTGTCTTTTCTGGGAAACCCACTATTTTAGCTTAGGGCCGGGCGGGCATGCCGAAGGCCGGCTTTGCATCGCCGCAGTGGTTTTTCCAGTTTGCTTGGCAGTACGTTTCGGCCCTGTTCGTGTCGATAGCTAAAATTTACCGACACTATTTAATCAATCAATTTTACAAATAGGCAGCCCCTGCCTATACTGACCCTGTCATTCAATTTTTCAACCCAAAGGAAGACGAACATGTCCCTGATTAATACGGAAATCCAACCTTTCAAGGCTAACGCGTTCAAGAACGGTAATTTCATCGAAGTCAGCGACGCTGACCTGAAGGGCAAGTGGTCCGTGGTGATCTTCATGCCGGCCGCTTTCACGTTCAACTGCCCCACCGAAATCGAAGACGCCGCCGAGCACTACGACGAATTCCAGAAGGCCGGCGCTGAAGTCTACATCGTCACCACCGACACGCACTTCTCGCACAAGGTCTGGCACGAAACCTCGCCCGCCGTGGGCAAGGCCAAGTTCGCCCTGGTCGGCGACCCCACCCACCAACTGACCCGTGCCTTCGACGTGCATATCGACGCGGACGGCCTGGCGCTGCGCGGCACCTTCATCATCGACCCCAACGGCGTCATCAAGACGATGGAAGTGCATGACAACGCCATTGCCCGCGACGTCACGGAAACCCTGCGCAAGCTGAAGGCCGCCCAGTACGTTGCCGCCCACCCGAACGAAGTTTGCCCCGCCAAGTGGAAAGAAGGCGCCGCCACGCTGACGCCCTCGCTGGATCTGGTCGGCAAGATCTAAAGCCCCGTGCCTGTCGCAGGCCGGCCCTCGCGGTCTGCCTGGGACAGGGGTTTGCGGTGCTTTCCCAGGCATCGGCGGGCTACGAGCCCGCCCGTATTGCCCAGACGCCATTCGGGCGCCCTGCCCGGATGGCAGGTCTGTCAAATTGTCCCCCTTCACAAGAGAACCAACATGTTAGATGCGAACCTCCAAGCTCAATTGAAAACCTATCTCGAACGCTTGACCCAGCCCATCGAACTGGTGGCCTACCTGGACGACAGCGCCAAGTCGGGTGAAATGCGCGAGTTGCTGCGCGAAATCGAGCCGCTGTCCAGCCTGATCACCCTGGTTGACGGCAAAGCCGAGGGTGTTCGCATCCCGTCGTTCGACATCAAGCGCACCGGCACCGACGTCAGCGTCCGCTTCGCGGGACTGCCCATGGGCCACGAGTTCACCTCGCTGGTGCTGGCCTTGCTGCAAGTCGGCGGCTATCCCCCCAAGCTCGAAGAATCCGTCATCCAGCAGATTCGCAATCTGCCTGGCGACTACCGTTTCGAAACCTATTTCTCGCTGTCGTGCCAGAACTGCCCGGACGTGGTGCAGGCCTTGAACACCATGTCCATCATCAATCCGCGCATCCGGCACGAAGCCATCGACGGCGCCTTGTTCCAGGAGGAAGTCGAGGCGCGCCAGATCATGTCCGTGCCCGCCATGTACCTGAACGACGAGCCGTTCGAGCAAGGCCGCATGGGCGTCGAGGAAATCCTGTCCAAGCTGGACACCGGCGCGGCCGGCCGCAAGGCTGAAGAACTCAACGCCCGCGAACCCTTCGACGTGCTCATCGTCGGCGGCGGCCCGGCCGGCGCGGCGGCGGCCGTGTATGCGGCGCGCAAGGGCATACGCACCGGCGTCGTGGCCGAGCGCTTCGGCGGCCAGGTGCTCGACACCATGGCCATCGAGAACTTCATCTCGGTCAAGGAAACCGAAGGGCCCAAGTTCGCCGTCGCGCTCGAAGAGCACGTGCGCGCCTACGACGTTGACATCATGAACCTGCAGCGCGCCACCAAGCTGGTGCCGGGCGACCTCATCCAGGTCGAACTCGAGAACGGCGCGGTGCTCAAGGGCAAGACGGTCATTCTTTCCACCGGCGCGCGCTGGCGCAACATCAACGTGCCGGGCGAAAAAGAATATGCCGCGCGCGGCGTGGCCTACTGCCCGCACTGCGACGGCCCCTTGTTCAAGGGCAAGGCCGTGGCGGTCATCGGCGGCGGCAACTCCGGCGTCGAGGCGGCCATCGACCTGGCCGGCGTGGTGCGCCACGTCACGCTGATCGAGTTCGCCGACGCTCTGCGCGCCGACGACGTGCTGCAGCGCAAGCTGCGCAGCCTGTCCAACGTGGACATCATCGTGTCGGCGCAGACCACCGAGATCCACGGCGACGGCCAGAAGGTCAACGGCCTGTCGTACAAGGACCGCGAGTCGGGCGAAGAGCGCCGCATCGATCTGGAAGGCGTGTTCATCCAGATCGGCCTGGTGCCCAACACCGAATGGCTCAAGGATTCGCCGGTCAGCCTGTCCCGCCACGGCGAGATCGAAGTCGACGCCCGCGGCCAGACCTCGGTGCCCGGCGTGTTCGCGGCCGGCGACGTCACCACGGTGCCGTACAAGCAGATCATCATCGCGGCCGGCGAGGGCGCCAAATCGGCCCTCAGCGCCTTCGATCACCTGATCCGCACCTCGGCCCCGGCCGAGCAGAAGGACGAGGCGACTGTTTAATCGTCAGGTACGCCTCGCCTTTTCGGGCGATACGACGACCCCGCTGGTTTTTTTGGCCGGCGGGGTTTGTTTTTGGTGGGTTGGCCAACCTACCCGGGCATGGGGCCGAGCGTAAAGCGCGAATCCGAGGGCTTATGTGTAAAATTGGCCGTTTTTAAACCTGTCCCGCTATGATGCAAGACCCTTCCCGGCGCTTGGGGCTGGGTAGCCCGACGCTGGTGCGCCTGCTGGCCGGCCTGACGGATGCCCAGGCGTGCGCGCCGGCTCAGCCTTTGGCCGAGCAACTGGTGCAGTGGCTGGGCTGGTCGGACGCCATCGCCTTGTCGGGCGCGCTGAACGGCGCGCCGCCGGCGACGCCAGCGGGCGCGGCGGAAGAAGGCGCAGGGCAGGGCGAGTATGCCTTGCTGCGGGCGTCGCTGAAGGACGCCATCGAGGCCGCCAATGCGCCGCCGGCCAAGCGGCGGAATCCTTGGGGCGGCGGTGTGCAGGGCAAGGTCAGGGCGACGCCCACGGACTACCCGACGTACCGGCAGCGCTATGTGTCGCTGCAGCAGAAGATGGAAACCCGTATCGCCGAGTTGCGCGCCCGCCTGCGCGGCATGCTGTCCAGCCGCACACCGGAAATGGCGCGACTGGCGCTGGTGGATGCGGCCATGGAGCAGGCGCTGGCGCCGCATGAGCAGACGCTGTTATTGAAGACGCCGGCGCTGCTGGAACAGCATTTCAATCGCCTGCGCCGCGAGGCGGAAGCGGCCGCGCTGGCGCAAGCAGCGCCACAAGCGGGTGCGCCGGGGCTCGATACGTCGGCGCAAGCAGCGCCGCAATCGGCTGCGCCGGAGCACGATACGCCGAGACAAGCGGCGCCGCCGGCGCCCGCCCGACAAGCGCCTGCGCTTGTGTCCGTATCGCCCGCGTGGCTGGATGTGTTCCGCAAAGACATGCAAAGCCTGCTGCTTGTGGAACTGGACCTTCGTTTACAACCCATAGAAGGGCTGCTGGCGGCGTTGCGCGCCAGTGAGCCTGAGACCTTATGATCCGTTTGCTGAGTTTTGTCTTTTTCGTCGCCGGCCTGGCCGTGCCTTGCTGGGTAGGCGCTGGCTATGTGGGTTCCAACCCTCTGGCGCTGTCGATGACGGTGCTGATAGGCGTGGTGTACCTAGCCGGCGCGCTGGAACTGTACCGCTACCAGCAGGCGACGGCGGCGCTGGCCGGGGAACTCTCCGGCCTGTCGGGCCCGGTGGAAAACCTGGACTCCTGGGTGGCGCGCCTGCCGCAGGGGCTGCGCAATGCCGTGCGGCAGCGCATACACGGCGAGCGCGTGGGGCTGCCCGCGCCGGCGCTGGCGCCTTACTTGGTCGGCCTGCTGGTGCTGCTGGGCATGCTGGGCACCTTTCTGGGCATGGTGGCGACCTTGCGCGGCACGGGCCTGGCGCTGGAAAGCGCCACCGACTTGCAGGCCATACGCGCTTCGCTGGCCGCGCCGGTGCAGGGCCTGGGCTTGGCTTTCGGCACGTCGGTGGCGGGCGTGGCCACTTCCGCCATGCTGGGCCTGCTGGCGGCCCTGTGCCGCCGCGAGCGCATGAAAGCCGCGCAACTGCTGGACGCCCGGATCGCTACGCATTTGCACGGCCACACGCAGGCGCGCCAGCGCGAGCAAAGCCTGAAACTGCTGCAAGATCAAGCCGAAGTCATGCCGTTGGTGGCTGACCGCCTGCAAGCCATGGCTGCCGCCTTCGAGCAGCGCGGCGAAACGCTGGCGCAGGCGGTGGAAAAACGTGGCGAAACCTTGGCGCTAGCGCTGGAACAGCGCACCGAAGCGCTGGCCATGACGCTGGAGCGGCGCATCGAGGCGCTGGCGTCGGTGCTGGATCAACGCAGCCAGACGTCGTCGGCGGCTTTGGACGAGCGCAGCCAAGCGCTGGCGGCCACGTTGGAACAAAACAGCCAGAATCTGGCGACGGCGCTGGATCAGCGCAATCAGACCTTGGCTCAGGCCTTGCAGCAAAGCACCCAAACGCTCACGGACACCTTGGTGCAGCGCAGCCAGGCCTTGAGCGAACAGTTGGCGTCAGGCCAGCAGGCTTTCCACGCCAAGGCCGAGTCCGCTTACGCGCAATTGGCCGCCTCGGTGGAGCAATCGCTGAAGGATGGCCTGGCCGAAGGCGCGCGCGCGGCGGGCGCGGCCATCGAGCCCATCGCCCAGTCCACCATGCAGGCGCTGGCCGGCGAGACGGCAACGATGCGCGAAGCGGTCACCCAGGCATTGAGCCGCCAGATGGAGGCCTTGTCCAAGCAGTCGCAAGACGGCGCGGCGGCGGTGGCCGGCACCTGGAGCAAAGCCCTGGATGAACACCGGCGCGACTATGCCGCGCAAGTGCAAGAGATCAGCACCTTGCTGGACGGTTTCGTGCAGACACTGGAAACGCGCTCGGCGGCGGTGGTGGATGGCGTGGCGGCGCGCATGGACGGCGCCGCGTCGGCCATGGCGCAGGCCTGGGAAGACGCCATGGCGCGCCAAGAGCAAAGCGGCAGGCAATTGGCCGCCGACAATCAAACCGCGCTGACGCAGGCCGCCAAGGCCTTGGAGCAGCATGCCGCTTCGCTGGTCAGCCAGGTGCATCAATCGCAAGGCGAGCTGCGTGAGCAATTGGCGGCGCAAGACGAACAGCGCCTGTCGGCCTGGGCCACGGCCCTGACGGAAGCGGCCGCCGCCTTGCGCCAGGAGTGGCGCCAGGCCGGCGAAGAGGCTGCCGGCAGCCAGCGGCGGATTTGCCTGGCGCTGGAAGAGGCCGCCATGGCGGTTTCCACCGAGACGCGCGATCAGGCCCGCGCAACCATGGCGCAAATACAGGAGTTGGCGCAAGCCGTCGCGCAGGCGCCCAAGGCCGCCGCCGAGGCCGTGGCCGAGGTGCGCCAGAAGCTGTCCGACAGCATGGCGCGCGACAATGCCATGTTGGAAGAGCGCAGCCGCCTGCTGGAAACGCTGGGCACGCTGCTGGACGCGGTCAACCATGCGTCCACCGAGCAGCGCAAGGCCGTGGACGAACTGGTGGGCACTTCCGCCGACGTGTTGCAGCGCGTCGGCACGCAGTTCACCGACAAGGTTCAGGCCGAGACTGAAAGGCTAACCGGCGTGGCCGAGCAGGTGACGGGCGGCGCGGCGCAAGTAGCCAGCCTCGGCGAGGCTTTCGGCAATGCGGTGCAGGCCTTCGGCGCGTCGAACCAGGCGCTCATGGCGCAGTTGCAGCGCATCGAGCAAGCCCTGGATAAATCCCTGGCGCGCAGCGACGAGCAGCTTGCCTACTACGTGGCCCAAGCCCGCGAGGTGGTGGACTTGAGCATGCTGTCGCAAAAGCAGATTATCGAAGAGCTGCGCCAACTGGGCGGCCCGCAGGCGCAAGCCGGGGCGCAAACGGCATGAAAGACGACATCGACGCCGGCGTAGAGCCGGCCGTGCCCGTATGGGCGGTGTTCGGCGATTTGATGTCGGTGATGCTGGGCGCGTTCGTGCTGGTGCTGGTGGGCGTCATCGCCATACAGTTGCAGCTTTCCTCGCAACTACAGGAGGAAATCAAGCACCGGCAGGAAGAAACCGAGCGCCGCATGACGTTGGAGCAGGCGCTGGCGCGCCCCTTGGCCGAAGGGCGGGTGACACTGGTGAACGGGCGTATCGGCATCAGCGGCAGCGTGCTGTTCGCCTTGAATTCCGCCGACTTGCAGCCCGAGGGCATGGCCGTGCTGGAAAGCCTCATCGAACCGCTGGGCGAATATCTGCAAGCCCACGACCAGGTGCTGATGGTAAGCGGCTTTACCGACGACCGGCCCATCTGGCAGGACAACCGCCGCTTTGCGGACAACTGGGAACTCTCGGCCCAGCGCGCGCTGACGGTAACCCGCGCCTTGATAGAGGCGGGCGTGCCGCCCTCCGATGTGTTCGCCGCAGCCTTCGGGGCCGAGCAGCCCGTGGCCTCGAACCAAGACGAGCAAGGCAGGGCGCGCAACCGGCGCGTGGAAATCGTACCGGTTCCCAGGCCCGTTAACGAGGCCGGCGGCGCGACGGCGCAAGACGCCGCAGCGGCCCCCGGCGAACCGGCGCCCGCCGGGAGGGCCCCCGGCGCAGCGGTGTCCGCGCATGAGTAAGAAAGCGCGCAAGACCGACGGCCCGGCCACGCTGGCCGAGTTGCTGGCTTATATGGCCAGCCGTAAGCCCGGCGAGCGTGAGACGGACGGCGCGCGGGCCGAAGCTGTCAAGGTTGGCGCGGCGGCGCGGCCCGCAAGCCCGGCTGCCCTGCTCAAGCAAACCCTGCCCGAACCCGCCCAACTGGATTACTTCCGTGAGCTGTGGGCCGGCGTCAACGCCAATCGGCAATTGAAGCAATCGCAGGAGCGCGTGCCCGACAACGCGGGCCCGCTCAATTCCAG
Source organism: uncultured Burkholderiaceae bacterium (assembly GCA_934525625.1). GTDB lineage: Bacteria > Pseudomonadota > Gammaproteobacteria > Burkholderiales > Burkholderiaceae_B > Mesopusillimonas. The sequence goes on along the minus strand of CAKSZL010000004.1, from coordinate 25,076 downwards.
CCATCTGGTGTACCGCTCGCTAACCTTGATGCGCGAACTATCGCCGGGCTATCTGCGGCATTTTCTGGCGCACGTGGAAGCCTTGTCGTGGATGGACCGGCTTTCCGAGGCAGCCGGGCCGGGTAAGGAAACCCCGCGCCAGAGCGGCGGGCGCAAGGGCGCGCGCAGCCGCTGAGAACGCGCCGCCCGACGCTGCCAGGCGCAACGCCGCGCGACGGTCAGAAAGTTTCGTGGACGGGATCCTGGCGGTCTTCGAATTGCGCCAGGTTGAGCGGCCTGACCGCGCCCATCCAGATGGCGTGATCGCGGTGGTCGCGCAAGTCGTTGCCGGTGACGGGGTGGGTGAAAATGACCAGGCCGTCGCGGTTCATGGCCAGCCACGGCAGCACCTGGTTGAGCACCTCGGGCCGGTACGAAAGCTGGCAGCTCCAGTCGGGATGCGGGCCGACCTGGCGTTCGTGCACGCGCCCCATGTGAACGGGGAAGCGCTGCGCCGCGGCCTCGCACAAGCGGCGCGCCTGGGCTATGGTGTCGGCGTCGAAATACACGTGGGAGTGATAGCCGTGGACGAATGGCGTGGCGTCTGGATGCTGTGGCATGGCGGTTTCAGTATACAAAATACGCTAAAATGTCTTCCAAGTTGCGCCGACGGCAAAGAATGAGTGCCCCGGCGTTCCGATCAACCATTATTGGGAAGCAGTGTTTTGGAAAACGCAATCAGAATTGGCATTGTAGGCTACGGCAACCTGGGGCGCGGCGTCGAAGCCGCCATCGCCCAGAATGGCGATATGCGCCTGGTGGGTTTGTTCTCCCGCCGCGATCCGGCCAGCGTCAAGACGGCCAGCGGCGCGCCGGTGTACAGTATGGACGAGCTCGAACGTTTCCGCCAGGAAGTCGACGTCATGATCCTGTGCGGGGGCTCCAAAGACGATCTGCCCCAGCAAGGCCCGCAACTGGCCGCGATGTTCAACACCGTGGACAGCTTCGACAACCATTCCTCCATTCCCGAATATTACGCCGCGGTCGATGCGGCGGCCAAGGGCGCCAACACCATCGGCCTGATTTCGGTGGGCTGGGACCCGGGCATGTTCTCGCTGAACCGCCTGTACGCCGAAGCCATTCTGCCTGAAGGCTCCACCTACACCTTCTGGGGCAAGGGCCTGAGCCAGGGCCACTCCGACGCCATCCGCCGCGTGCCGGGCGTGAAGGGCGGCGTGCAATACACGCTGCCGTCGCAAACGGCCATTGAGCAAGTGCGTTCGGGCAGCAACCCCGAACTGAGCACGCGCGAAAAGCATACGCGCGAGTGCTTCGTGGTGCTGGAAGAGGGCGCGGACGCCGTCGCGGTGGAACAGGCCATCGTGACGATGCCGGCTTACTTCGCCGACTACGACACGACGGTGAACTTCATCTCGGAAGAAGAACTGCGCCGCAGCCACAACACCATGCCGCATGGCGGCTTCGTGATTCGTTCGGGCCAGACCAACAACGGCGCCAGCAAGCAGGTGATGGAATTCAGCCTGAAGCTGGACAGCAACCCCGAGTACACCGCCAGCGTGCTGGTAGCTTATGCGCGTGCGGCGCACCGCCTGAGCCAGCAAGGCCAAAGCGGCGCGCGTACGGTGTTCGACGTGGCCCCGGGGCTGCTGTCGCCCCGCAGCCCCGCCGATCTGCGCAAAGACCTGCTGTAATTACTCGATAGGTTCGTAGGGCAGGCCGACATAGTTTTCGGCGATGCTGGCCAGCCCGACCTCCGAACTGGTGTAGTAGTCCAGCTCGGCAAGCCGCATGCGCTCGGCGAATGGGTCGTCCGAGAACTTGTGCAGCATGTTGGTCATCAGCCACGAGAAGCGCTCGGCCTTCCAGATGCGGCGCAGCACCAGTTCGGAGTACTTGTCCAGCAAGTCGGTACGGCCGTCCTTGTACACCTTGACCAGAATGCGGTACAGCGTCGAGACGTCGCTGGCCGCCAGGTTCAGGCCCTTGGCGCCGGTGGGCGGCACGATGTGGGCGGCGTCGCCCACCAGGAACATGCGGCCGTAGCGCATGGGTTCGGTCACGAAGCTGCGCAGCGGCGCAATGCTTTTCTCGATGGAGGGGCCCGTCACCAGGCGCTCGGCGGCATCGACCGGAATGCGGCGCTTGAGTTCTTCCCAGAAGCGCTCGTCGGACCAGTCTTCCACCTTGTCGTCCAGCGACACCTGCACGTAGTAGCGGCTGAGCATGGCATGGCGCTGGCTGCACAGCGCGAAGCCGCGCTCGTGGTGGGCGTAGATGAGTTCATCGTTGACGGGCGGGGTTTCGGACAAAATGCCCAGCCAGCCGAAGGGGTACACGCGCTCGAAAGTGCGGATTTCGCTCTTCGGAGCCGACTGGCGCGACACGCCGTGAAAGCCGTCGCAGCCCGCGATGTAGTCGCAATGCAGTTCGACTTCCTCGCCGTCCTTGGTGAAGGTGACGCGCGGCTTGTCGGAGTAGAAGTCGTGCAGTTGCACGTTGTCGGCTTCGTAGATGCTGACGCCGCCTTCGCGCTTGCGCGCGTCCATCAAGTCTTGCGTGACTTCGGTTTGGCCGTAGACCATGACGGTCTGGCCCTTGGCGTATTTGACGAAATCGATGTGGTGCAGCTTGCCGTTGAACGAGATGTTGACGCCTTCGTGCACGTCGCCGTCGCGGTCCATGCGTTCGCCCGCCTTGGCTTCGCGCAGCAGATCGACCATGCCTTGTTCGAGCACGCCCGCGCGGATGCGGCTAAGCACATACTCGGGCGAACGGCGTTCGAGGATGACGGTGTCTATGCCCTGATGGTGCAGCAGCTGGCCCAGCAGCAGGCCCGAAGGGCCGGCGCCGATGATGGCGACTTGGGTACGCATTTGTTTCATGGTTGGCTCCTGGCGTGGGGGCTGGCCCGGCTGGCGCCGGCATCAGGCCCGTATTGGTATGAGGACACAGGCGTAATGATGAGCCTGGCGCGCGCATTGCGGAATGCACTTCTGCGTCGAATAATTGCACTTTTGCAAGAATTGGGGCAGCCTATAGGCAAATGGCAGGCTGTTTTTTGCATGATTTCAGGGTTAACCCCTGATGTTTCCTTTCTTTCTCCTCCTGCTTTTCCTTTGTTCTCCTTCTTTTTCGACCGCACACAGGCTTCCCCGCGATGCTGCAATCCCTGAAGGTTTCCGACGCGCCCGCGCCCATATACAAGCTATACGGCGAAAACCAGTGGCCCACGCCGGACATGGTGCACTGCGAATCCATCGCGGCGCGCAGCCGTTTGCACGACTGGCAGATCCGGGTGCACAGGCACCATGGCCTGATGCAATGGCTGTACCTGCGCAGCGGGCAGGCGCGCGCCGCGCTGGACGCCCGCTATCACGATCTGCCGCCGGGCTGCGTCGTGGCGGTGCCGCAGATGTGCGTGCACGGCTTCCAGTTCGCGCCGGATGCCCAGGGCTATGTGGTAACGCTGGGCTATCCGCTGATAGGCCGGCTGGGGCAGAGCCTGCCGGGCGTGGTGCACCTGCCGGAGCAGCCGCGCGTGCTGACGCTGGACGCCGCCGACCACGAGCGCCTGGACGCCGCCTTCGGCTGGCTGCATGCCGAATACCAATCCAAGCAAGAGCACCGCAACGGCCTGATCGAGGCCATGCTTACCGGCATTCTGGTGTGGCTGAGCCGGCAACTGGCGGTCGAGGCGGGGGCGGGCGCGGCGCAGGCGCCGGACCGCGCGCGCCGGCACTTCGCCGCCTTCGGCGACCTGATAGAAACCCATTACCGCAAGCCCTGGTCGGTGGCCGAATACGCCGCCCACATCGGCGTCACCCCCGCGCACCTGAACGTGCTGTGCCGCGACATCGTCGGACAGTCGGCGCTGTCGCTGATTCATCAGCGGCGCTTGCTGGAAGCCAAGCGCATGCTGGTCTACACCTCGATGACGATCAGTAACGTGGCCGACGCCCTGGGTTTCAACGACCCGGCCTACTTCACCCGCTTCTTCAGCCGCCTGGCGGGCGTGTCGCCGCGCGAATTCCGCCAGCGCGCCGCCAGTTTGATCGAGTCGTAGCGCTTTTTACCGACTTATTTGCGGTTTCGAAGGTTATGAGGGGCAACAGGCATTGACAAGTTCGGGGCATGTTTCTAGTCTACTGGTTTTACAGACTGTATCCGGAGACAACTGTCATGCAACTCAAGAAAATTCTATCGGCGACCATGCTGTCCCTGGGGGTCGCCGTTACGGCCCAGGCCGCCGAGCCGCTCAAGATCGGCTTCGTGTTGCCGATGTCCGGGCCTCATGCCGAGTACGGCATGCAGATCCTGAACGGCGCCAAGCTCTACATGAGCCATCATGGCGACACCGTGGCCGGCCGCAAGGTGGAGATCCTGGTCAAGGACGATACCGGCGTGGCTCCCGAAATCAGCCGCCGCGCCGCGCAAGAACTCGTCAACCGCGACAAGGTCGACGTGCTGGCCGGCTTCGGCCTGACGCCTTCGGCCTTCGCCGTGGCGCCGGTGGCCACCGAGTCCAAGGTGCCCATGATCGTCATGAACGCCGCCACCTCTTCGGTCACCGAACGCTCTCCCTACATCGTGCGCAGCTCGATGACGCTGCCGCAGAACTCCGGCGCGATGGCGTCGTGGGTGCTCAAGAACGGCATCAAGAACGTCTACACCTTCGTGGCCGACTACGGCCCCGGGCACGACGCCGAGAAGCAGTTCGTCAAGACCTTCACCGAAGGCGGCGGGCAAATCGCCGGCCATTTGCGCACCCCCGTCAAGAACCCCGACTTCTCGCCGTTCATGCAGCGCGTGCGCGACGCCAAGCCTGAGGCCATTTTCATGTTCGTTCCCTCGGGCGAGCAAGGCGTGGCCTTCCTCAAGAGCTATGCCGAACGCGGCATGAAAGAAGCCGGCATCAAGCTGTTCGCCACCGGCGACCTGACGGACGAATACGTGCTCGACGCCATGGGCGATCCCGCCCTGGGCCTGATCACGGCCTTCCACTATTCCGACGCCCACGACTCCGACCTGAACCGCAAGTACACGGCCGACTACGCCAAGGCTTATCCCAAGGTGCGCCCCAACTTCATGTCCATGGGCGGCTATGACGGCATGCACGTCATCTTCGAAGCCCTCAAGAAGACCAACGGCGACTCCAGCGGCGACGCCTTCATCGCCGCCGCCAAGGGCCTGTCCTGGGAAAGCCCGCGCGGTCCGGTGTCCATCGACCCCGAAACCCGCGACATCGTCCAGAACGTCTATATCCGCGAAGTCAAGCGCGTGGATGGCCGCCTCATCAACGAAGAGTTCGACGTCATCAAAGACATGAAAGACCCCGGCAAAATGAAGTAATTCCATTTCCATATCAAGCGATTACTTTGTCGACTTTGCTTGCCGTACGAGTTGTACTGTCTGCGCTTCGTCTTCGCGTACTCGTTTGATCTAGAAATGGAATAAGCCGGTTGGCGGGGCGGCTGAGCCGCCCTGTCCGAGCCAGTTGCCGGCCCAACAAAAAAGCCAGGTTCCCGCATAGGGCCTGGCTTTTTTGTTGCGGCTTGGGATAGCGCGTTAGTGCTCGTCCAGGCGCTGGGCATGGTGCGGGGCGCAGGCCATGCGCCGTGCGTTTTCCGCGCCCACTTTGGCGGGCCGGCTTTGATCTTGCAGGTGGCTGTTGAACACACCGATGGCGTCGCCCAGGTTGGCGGCCTCGGCGGACAGCGCGCGCACGGTTTGGCCCAGGTCGTGCACCAGCGTGGTGTTCTGGTGGGTGGCGACGTCCATTTGGCCGATGGCTTGGTTGATCTGCTCCAGGCCGGTGCTTTGCTCGACGGAGGCCGTCGATATCTCGGCCATCAGCGTGGCCACGCGCATAGAGGAGTCGACGATGTCGCGCATGGTGTTGCCGGCCTGCGAAGCCTGGCTGGCCCCCAGGTTGATGCGGCCGTTGGATTCGTCGATAAGGGCTTTGACTTCCTTGGCGGCCTGCGAGCTTTTCAGCGCCAGGTTGCGCACTTCGCCGGCCACCACCGCAAAGCTCTTGCCGGCTTCGCCCGCGCGCGCGGATTCGACTGCCGCATTCAGGGCCAGGATGTTGGTCTGGAAGGCGATGCCTTCGATCAGCGTGACGATGTCGGCGATGCGGCGCGAGCTTTCGCGTATGCCGTCCATGGTTTGCACCACCGCGCCCACTTCTTCGCCGCCGCGCTGGGCGATGGCGGTGCTCTCGCTGGCCAGGTTGGAGGCCGCGGCGGCGTTGTCGGAGTTCTGCTTGACGGTGACGGTCAGTTCTTCCATGGCCGCGGCGGTTTCCTGCAGCGACGAGGCCTGGTCTTCGGTGCGCGTGGCCAGGTGGCTGTTGTTGGCGAACAGCACTTGGGCGGCATGGCCGGTGCCGGTGACGCCGGCCTGCACGTCGTTGCTCAGGCTGATCAGGCTTTTGCGCATGATGTCCAGGTAAAAGCGCAGGCGGCCCAGTTCGTCGTTACCGTCGCCGTCGATGGAGGCGTTCAGGTTGCCGGCCGCCACCTGCCTGGCGATGACGGCCGCCTGGTTCAACGAAGTGGTGATGCGCCGGGCGATGATCCAGCCGTAGCCGAAGGTGCCGATCGTGAGGGCGGCCAGGGCGGGCCAGACGAACCAATGCTGCTGTCCGCTGACGCCGCCCGTGGCGGCGAAGTAGCCGGCCAGGGCGATGGCGACCGACGCCATCAAGGCCATGCGGAACATCGAGGCGCGCAGGCGCTTGCGGAACGGCATGGACGCCAGTTCCAGGGCGCGGCGCCAGCCCTTGAGCACGAGCTGGCCTTCCTTGACTGCGTAGCGGGTGCCGCGCTGCGCGTTGACGTCCGCGTAAAAGGCCTGCGCCAGTTGCACCTGTTCGGGCGTGGGCTTGACGCGTACCGACGCATAGCAGGTGACCTGGCCGTTTTCGACGACCGGATACGCATTGGCCAGCACCCAGTAGAAGCCGCCGTCCTTGCGCCGGTTCTTGACCAGGCCCAGCCAGGGCTTGCCCGCCTTGAGGGTCTTCCACAGATCGGCGAAGGCCGCCGGCGGCATGTCCGGGTGGCGGATCACGTTGTGAGCCTTGCCGATGAGTTCCTCGCGCGTGAACCCGCTGACCTCGACGAAGGCGGGATTGGCATAGATGATGCGCCCCTTCATGTCGGTTTTCGAGATGAGATATTGATCTTCCCGGACGATGGTTTCGACGTCGGTAACGGGCAGGTTGGTACGCATGGAAGTGTTGTCTCTTGGTTGCCGCTGGCGCAGTTTCTCGGCGATGCGCCACGGAAAGCATGGCGGCGCGTCGCCGAATACACGCGAGCAGATGTTTGGGTTATCGTGTTGACGGCTGAACTTGGCGGTTCTTTACCGTCGGCGTCCGTCTTGCACATCCCGGCCAGGCGGCCAATTGTCTTGCCGCGCAGGCAGGGCCAGGCGGGCAGCCATCGGGAGACGTTGCACAAAAGGTTTCCGCTTGCGTTTTTTACCCTCGAATTTACTCGTGCCCGGCCGTGCGGACCGGGTATTTCCTTGGCGTTTGGCCATATGGCTGGGGGCGGGTTTGCTGGCCAGCGCGGCGGTTTGCTGGATAGCGGCCAATTGGCCGTATGCCTCCGCCTTGCAGAAGCTGGCGGGCACGCAGGCCGCGCTGGCCGCCGGCGCGCTGCTGGCCGCTTGGCGGCTGTGGCGCCGTCCCGACGACGTCGGCGTGGCGGGCGTGGCCGCCAATGCATTGGGGCTGGCCGCCGTACTGACGGGCGCCTTGCTGGCGCTGATCGGGCAAATCTACCAGACCGGGGCCGACCCTTGGCAGCTCTTCGCCGTCTGGACGCTGCTGATATTGCCGTGGGTGCTGGCCATGCCCACGGTATTTCTACTGTGTCTGTGGGCCGCGGTGCTCAACACCGCGCTGGCCTTGTTCCTCTCCAACGAGCTGGGCCTGCGTTGGACGCATGTGGCGGCCGGCATGACGGCCCTGAATCTCATGCTGCTGGTATTGCGCGAATGGGCGGGCGGGCGCTTGGCCTTGGACGATGCCTGGCGCATTGCGCCGCGCGCGGCGATGATGGCGGTGGCGGGCTGGTGGCTGGCGGGTTTCCTGATCGGCGTGGCCGCCGGGCAGCCCTACGCGCTGGCGCTAGGCTGGCCGGGGCTGGTGATAGGAGCGGTGCTGTCCGGCGTCTATACCCGCGCTAAGCCGGACGCCGCCATGCTCAGCCTGTTGGGGCTGACGGCTTGCGCGGCGGCGTGCGTGCTGATTCTGGAACGGCTGGATATGACGATCAGCCTGCCCATCATCATCCTAATGCTGGTGCTGGCTTTTATCCTGGGTGCGCGCCATTTGCTGGCGGTGGCGCGCAAGAGCGGGTCGCAGCGGCTGCGCGGCGAGGAGCCCTGGTTCATCAGCGCCTTTCGCCTGGTGCTGATGGGGCTGGCGGCGGTCATGTGCCTGCTCTTCGCGATGCTGGTGCTGGAGCTGGATGAAACCGCGGGCGGCGTGTTGGGCGCGGTGCTGATGGCGGCGGGCCTGTGGGCGCTGCGTACCCATCTTGAACGTTCGGCGGGGCGCGACCTGGGCATCGTGTTGCTGACCTCGGGCTACGTCATGTACGCCATCTGCGTCATGGCCGCCAGCAGCGATTTTTCGGCCGGTCCGGTGGCGGCGGTGGCCGTGCCTGCCGCCATCATCTACGCCTTGGCGCCCATCTTCGTCATGCGTTTGTTCAGCGCCTTGGCGGGCGTGGGCATCGTCGTGCTCTACGTATGGCAGGGGCCTTGGTTCAGCGATCCGTGGGTGGAAGACCAGGCGTGGCTGCTGCGCGCCTCCTACGAAAGATTGCTGGTGCTCAGCCTGGCCGCCCTGGCCGCTTGGCGCTGGGTGGCCGCCGACGAGCGGCGGCAAGGCCATGTGGCCCTGGCCTGGGCGCTCAGTGCGCTGGCGCTGGTGTCGGGCTGGTGGTCGCCGGCGCTAAGCTGGCGCGGCGACATCGCTGGTGCGCAGAAGGCCGTCTGGGTGCTGGGCGCAGTGCTGGCGGTCTTGCCGCTGTATGCCCAGGCCACGTTATTGCGCGGCGCCGGATGGGGCTTGAGTCTGTATGCCGCGCTGGTGCTGCTCGTCGCCAGCGTGGGTTGGCTGGGCGCGCCGGGCGTAGCGGTCGCGCTGACGTGGCTGATGCTGGGGTGGGCGCTGCACCGGCCGGCGCTGCTTGGCCTGAGCGCCGTGGCTTTGCTGACGTATCTGGGGCAGTTCTACTATCAGCTCGACACCTCTTTGCTGCAAAAATCCTGGGTGTTGGGGGCCACGGGTGCTTGGCTGCTGCTGGGGGCGCTGGCCCTGGCGGCATACCGCGGGAAATGGCGCCGAGAGCCCTCGGGCCGGGCGGCGGCAGCGCGCGGCAGAGGCTTGCGCTGGCGCTTGCTGGTGGTGCTGGCGGGCCTGCTGGCGATATTGGCGGCAGCCAACTGGGCTATCGCGCAGCGCGAAAACGTGTTGCGCCATGGGCAGCAGGTGGTGCTGCAATTGGCGCCCGTCGATCCGCGCTCGCTGATGCAGGGCGACTACATGGCGCTGCGCTACGAAGTTTCCGATCAGGTCGCGGAGTTGCTAAGAGCATCCCCCGAGCTGGACGAAGCGGTGCATGGCGACGGCGCGGGCGTGCTGCTGCTGAAGGCGGATGCCGACGGCGTGCACCGCTTGCGCGGCGTGCTGACCACCGAGCAGGCCGGCCGGAGCGCGCCGAGCGCCGACGGCGAGGCCAAGCTGGTCTTCCGCTTGCGGGACGGCGATGTCCGGGTAGTGACGGATGCCTGGTTCTTCCCGGAAGGGCAGGCCAAGCATTACGAACAGGCGCGTTACGGCCTGTTCAAGGTGGACGGCCGGGGCAAGGGCCTGCTGGTCGATCTGCTGGACGAGCAGCGCCGAGGACTCAAGAGCCGAGCGTTAGGACGATAATTCCATTTCCATATCAAGCGATTACTTTGTGAAGAACGCCAGCCTTCTGGCCGCCCTTGCTTTTCCATCAGCCGCTGAGCCCGTCAGCCGCGCAGCGTGTCGGCGGCTTCGACGATCTCCACGGGCGACACGCCCGCGGCGGCCGAGTCGATGACTTGCGTGGGCAGGCCTATCTTGTCCATCAAGGCGATGAAGGGCTGGGGCGGCAGCTCTTCCACGTTGGCCATGCGGCGCACGTCCCAGGCGCCGTCGGCGATCAGCAGCGCGGCGGCGGCCGCCGGCACGCCGGCCGTGTACGAGATGGCCTGACTGCCCACTTCCTTGAAAGTCTGCTTGTGGTCGCAGACGTTATAGATGAACACCTCGCGTTCCTCGCCGTCTTTGCGCCCCTTGAGCAGGCTGCCGATGCAGGTTTTGCCGGTATAGCGCGGCGCCAGCGAGGCGGGGTCGGGCAGCACGGCCTTGACGACCTTGAGCGGCACGACTTCTTGGCCTTCGGCGGTGACGACGGGCTTTTCCGACAGCAGGCCCAGGTTGTTGAGCACCGTGAACACGTTGATGTAGTGTTCGCCGAAGCTCATCCAGAAGCGGATGTCGGGTATGCCCAGATGGCGCGACAGCGAATGGATTTCGTCATGGCCCGTCAGGTAGGTGGTTTGCTTGCCGACCACGGGCAGGTTCCACGACTGGCGGTGCTCGAACATCTTGGAGGGCTGCCACTGGCTGTTCTGCCACGACCATACCGTGGCGGTGAACTCGCGGAAGTTGATTTCGGGGTCGAAATTGGTGGCGAAGTAGTGGCCGTGCTTGCCGGCGTTGATGTCGATGATGTCGAGCGAATCGATTTCGTCGAGGTAGTCGTCTTTGGCCAGGCGCGCGTAGGCGTTGACCACGCCGGGGTCGAAGCCGCAGCCCAGAATCGCGGTGACGCCCGCTTTCTCGCATTCTTCGCGGCGCTTCCACTCGTAGTTGGCATACCACGGAGGCGGCTCGCAGACCTTGGCGGGGTCTTCGTGGATGGCGGTGTCGATGTAGGCCGCGCCGGTGGCGATGCAGGCCGACATCACGGACATGTTCAGGAAGGCGCTGCCCACGTTGATGACGATGCTGGCGTTCGTCTCGCGTATGAGCTGCGTGGTGGCCTGTACGTCCAGGGCGTCCAGGCTGTGCGCGTGGAAGTGGCCGGGCAGCTTCATGCTGCCCTTGCTGTAGACGGACTCCACGATGCGGTGGCATTTTTCCAGCTTGCGCGATGCGATGTGCAGCTCGCCGAAGCGGTCGTTGTTTTGCGCGCACTTGTGCGCCACCACGTGGGCCACGCCGCCAGCGCCGATGATGAGGACGTTACGTTTCATGGAAGGGCTCCTAAATGTGTATGGCGCCTCACGACAGATTGGAGGCAAAATCGTCATAAGAGAACTGGCGCACGACGCGGGTGCCGCCGTCCAGTTCGCGTACTACGATGGCGGGCATGCGCACGCCGTTGAACCAATTCTTCTTGACCATGGTGTAGCCGGCCGCGTCCTGGATGGAGATGCGCGAGCCCGGCTGCAAAGGTGCTTCGAAGTCGAATTCCCCGAAAATGTCGCCTGCCAGGCAGGAGTTGCCGCAAACCATGTAGCGGTGCGGGCCGCTGTCGGGGCTGACGCGGGCGTTGAGCTGGTAGGTCAGCAAGTCGAGCATGTGGGCTTCGATGGAGCTGTCCACGATGGCCAGCGGCTTGCCGTTGTCGACCACGTCCAGCACGGTGACTTCCAGCGTGGTGGTGTTGGTGACGGCGGCCTCGCCGGGCTCCAGGTAGACCTGCACCCCGTAGCGCTCGGCGAACGACTTCAGGCGGGCCGCCAGTTTTTCAAGCGGGTAATCGGGGGCCGTGAAATGGATACCGCCGCCCAGGCTGACCCAGTTCACCTGCCGGAACAGATGGCCGAATTTTTCTTCCACCTGGACCAGCAGTTCGTCGAAGCGCTCGAAACTGCGGTTCTCGCAGTTATTGTGAACCATGAAGCCGTCCAGCCGGTCGATGACGGCGGCTACCTTGGCGGGGTCGGATTCGCCCAGGCGGCTATGCTGGCGCGCGGGGTCGGCCAGCAGATAGGCCGAAGCGCTGACGCCGGGATTCAGGCGCAGGCCTTTGGGCAGATTGCCGACGCGGCCCTCGAAACGCTGGAACTGCGACAGCGAGTTGAAGATGATCTTGTCCGCATGCGCGGCGACCTCTTCGATTTCGTGGTCGGCGTAGGCCACGCTGTAGGCATGGGTTTCGCCACCGAATTTCTCGCGCCCCAGGCGCACCTCGTTGAGCGACGACGACGTCGTGCCGTCCATGTGCCGGCTAAGCAGGTCGAACACCGACCAGGTGGCAAAGCACTTGAGCGCCAGCAGCACTTTGGCGCCGCTAAGCGCGCGCAGTTCGTCCATCTTGCCCAGGTTTTCGGCAAAAGCGCGTTTATCGACGAGGTAATAAGGGGTTTGAATCATTGTGTGCGTAGAAAATCATGCCCATGCCGGGTTGGACGACAAGCGGGCGCAAGAGTGGAATCCGGCCATATGTCTTCGAGGGCGTAGGCCCGCCTGGCCCATCAGGCCAGTACGAAGAAAGCCGGAAACGAAGGGCTAGATGCCGTATCGCAAGGAACGGTCGTGGATGAACGACAGCGAGGGGTGCTGGGGCGCGTGTTGGCGGCCCACGGGAATGTAGAAAGCTTGGCGCGTACGGGCTGGGCGCGACAAAACGCGCCGGCTGGCGTGAAGCGCGATCCGGATATGGGCAAACGGCGTCTCGCCCTTGGGCGAAACAGACTTCTCTTTCTGCTTATCTTCTTCCGTTTGGGATTTGCGCGGAGCGACAGTTTGAATACCCAATTGGAAGAGGGCATGCAAAAACATGGCAACCCTCCCCATCAGTCAGCTATCTGCAAGGAGCAAACTCCAAAATTGTCTAGGATGCAGGGGGGATTGTCAAATTAAACATTTGTTGCAGAGACGGTTGCATCGGCTGTCGTACCTGCTGTTGGACTGGCTGTTGTGCTGGTTGTCGCGATGGTGTTTGCGTCTGCCGCCGTGTCCGCCGTCGGCAGCGTCAGCCGAAAGCGGATCGCGCCGTTTTCGCCGTTGCTCTCCAACCTTACCTTGCCGCCCAGTTTTTCCGCGATGCGATGCACCAGATACAGTCCCAGGCCGGCGCCGGGTTTGCGGGTGGCGTTGCGGCCGCGATAGTATTTTTCAAACAGCTTGTCCCGGTCTTCGGCCGGAATGGGCGTGCCGGGGTTTTCCACGTCTATGCGCAGATGCTGCGCCGTGGCCGCCAGCGTAATGGTGACGGTTTCGTCTTGCGCAGTGTGGCGGTCGGCATTGGCGAGCAGATTGCTTAGCGCAATGCGCAGCAAGCCGGGGTCGGTGAGCACCGGGCCGTCCGGCCCCTGCAGCACGGCATGCACCCGGCCCGCGGGGAATTCGCGCGCCAGGGCCTGCACCATCTCGCGCACGTCGCAGGCCAGCAGCATGGGTTCGGCGCGCGTCTCGTCGATGCGGTCCGCAGTGAGATATTGGTCTACCAGCGTCAGCAGCCGCTTCGACGCATCCAGAATGTTGCGGCAGCGTGTCTGGTTGCGCTCGGCGGGGGCGTCCAGATTGCGGCCCAACTGCTGGGCGCAGGTGCCGATAATAGCCAGTGGCGTGCGGAATTCATGCGACACCATGGCGACGAATTCTTTCTGTTCCAGGCGAACCTTGCGCTCCAGTTCCAGCGAGGCGCGCAATTCGTCTTCCAGCAGTTCGCGCCGGCGGATTTCGTCGAGCAGTTCGGTGGTGCGGTTTTTCACTTGGCGTTCGAGGCGCTGGTTGTGCTGCATGGCCATTTCCGCCACCAGATTGGCCTGGCGTTTTTCGCGCGCGCGGCGTCTGCGTTCGTAGCGCCAGATGACGTACAGCCCCAGCAGCACCATATGCACCATGGTGCCCAGCGCCGAGGCGTGCTGCGTCCAGGCATTGACGGGCAGCAGGCCTAGATTGCGCAGAAAGCTGATGAAAACGCCCAGGTAGAACACGCCGAAGGCCAGCGCAAAAAAACGGGCGGGGCGGTGGCCGGCGGCCAGCAGCCGGGCGGCCAGGGCGGAGAACACGACGATGAGCGCCAGCGCTATCCACTGTATGGGGACGACGCCCTGGGCGTAGCGGCCGGCGGCCACCAGCGCCAGGCTGGCCAATGCCAGTGCGCCGGACAGCCATACGATGGTGCGCGTCAGGCGCGGCCATACGACGGCCAGCTCCAGTTGCCGGCTGGTGACCAGCGTGGCGACGAACAGGCTGAACGCCAGGCCGGCGCCCAGCAGCCGGTCGCTCCAGAACACGGGCAGGCCGGTGATCTGCTGCACCAGCCCCAGCGATACCGTTTCGTTTAGCACGGTGCCGCCGAGGTAGGCCAGGAACAAGCCGCTCATCCAGGCGCGGGTGGACAGCCAGAATATGCCGTGCACGCAGATCAACAGCAGGTAAAAGCCGAAATACAGGCCGAAGAACAAGCCCTCGCGCCGGGAATAGTTGTCGAAGGCCAGGCGCTGCCAGACTTCCAGCCGGGTGGCCAGGGCGTTCTTGGATTGCAGGCGGATCAGCAGCCATTGCGGGCTGTCGGCGGCGGGGCGGAATTGAAAGGTCGGGCTGCGGTAATCCACCGGCCAGCGCGCCCTGGGCACGTCTTCGCCGCTGTGCCCCAGCAGATGCCAGCCGCCGTCGGGCTGGCGCGTGTACACCCGGACATCGTCCAGCAAGGCATTGCTGAACCACAAGACCCAGTCCCGGGGAGCGGGGGCGTCGACGCGCAGCGGCAGGCGCAGCCAGACGGGAGAGTTGGAAAACCCCGCGCTCAGGTTGCCGGGCAAGGCTTGCCAGCCGGGAGCGTCGAACGCCTGGGCCGCGTCGAGCGTGCCGGTGGAGCCCGCCAGCATCTGCATGTGCCCCGAGCTGTCGAAGAAGGGCGCGCCGGCGTCCAGCACCAGCGCCTGCGCTTTGGCCACGGATGGCGGCGCCAGCCACAACAGCAGCAAGGCGGCGGCCGACAGCCACCGCGCAAGATGGACCGCGACACGGCATGACATATAAATTGTTCTCCTCCCTCGCCGTATATTATCGTGCGAACGTTCGGCTCTTTCATTGGTTTTTTCATGCCCGAAGTCATTTTGCTAGAAGACGAACCTGTGCTTGCCCAGGAGCTATGCGAGTTTCTCGACAGCCTGGGCTATGCCTGCACGACAGCGGCGAGCCTGGCCGGCTTCGACCGCCTTTTCGATGCGAACCGCCATCGCCTGGCGGTCATTGACGTCGGCTTGCCCGACGGCTGTGGGCTGTCGCTGATACGGCGTCTGCGCCAGGGCGGGCAGCAGCTGGGCATCGTGGTGTTCAGCGCGCGCGGCGCCAGCGCCGACAAGATCGCCGGCCTGGATGTCGGCGCCGATGATTATCTGGCCAAAGGCTGCGACTTGGACGAACTGGCCGCCACGCTGGCGGCGCTGGCCCGGCGGCTGCATTTGCAGCGTCCGCAGGCATGCTGGCGGCTGGAGCTGGGCCCGCGCCATCTGCACGTGCCGCAGGCCGGCATCGTGCCTTTGTCGCAGCAGGACATGCTTGTCTTGCAATGCCTGATGCGCCAGGCCGGGCAAAGCGTCAGCCGCAGGCAGGTCGTGCAGGCGCTGGGGGCGGACTTCATCGATTACGACCAGCGGCGTCTGGATACCCAGATGCGCCGCCTGCGGCGAAGGGTGCAGGAAATAGGCGGCTGCCCGTTGCCCGTCAAAACCTTGCGCAACCAGGGCTACTGCTTTTTCCAGCCGGCCGAAATTCAGGCCTGATCTTCCAGAAAATCGCCTACGTACAGCAGGTGCTCGAAAGGCAGCTCGACGCCATGGACGGCGGCTTCGAGGGTGTCCAGGGTGGCGCGTATGACCCGCTGGCGCTGCGATTCGCCGGCATACAGCACCAGCGCGGCGGGCGTGTCGCCGGGGTAATGGGTCTTCAATTGCGCCACGACGCGGGGCAGATCCATTTTCATCGTGAACAGCGCCATGGACGAGCGCGTCTGCGCCAGCCGGGGCAGACTGTCCTGGCCGTCGTAGCCTTCTTGAGCCGCCTTGGCTCGCGTCAGGATGACCGATGAGCTGTGCTTGCCGCCGGTGATGGCGGTGGCCAGCGCGGCATTGGCGGCGTTGAAGCTGGAAATGCCCGGAACGACCTCGGGGTTCAAATCGCGGAAGGCCTGCAGATACCCTTGCTGCGGGCCGTACACCGTGGGGTCGCCGTAATCGACGACGGCGACGGTTTTGCCGTCGGCCACGGCGGCGCGGATGATGCGCTGGATGCGCTCTTCAAGCGCCTGGGCTTCGTCGTCGCCGAGGTAGCGTCTTTGCATGGGTTTGAACAGGCCGCGCCCCGGTTCGTGCAGTTCCTTGCCCGCCAGTAATTCGGCGAATTGTTCGCGCCGGCGCGGCGATATGAAAATGACCTGCGCCTGCCGCAATACGTTTTGCGCCCTGACGGTGATGTTGTCCGGGTCGCCGACGCCGACGCCAACCAGATACAGCTTGCCAGTTCGGGGCTGGGGGCTTGCGCCCGAGCCGGCGGGGCGGACATGCCGCAAGCCGTAAAACAGGCGTTTCCAGAAAGTTGGTGTCATCATTGCTGGCGGTGGCGAATGCTTGTGTTGTTGTGCCCGTACCGTTGCTATTGTGCCGCGTGCATTCAAGGGGGCGGAATTGGCCGGGTAATTAATTCACCGCTTATTTGAGTGCGGGGACGAATGCCCACCGAGGCGGAGCTAAGAAAGAATTGAATAAGGAATGTTGTTTGTGATGAAACATTTCCTTAATTGGGCGGGCGCGCGGCATTCGTGGCCGGCATTGCGCAAGCCTGTTATGGAATAGGGGAGTGGCTGGGCGAGTGGCAAAAGCGGCAATGCCGCAGGTTTGGGCCTGCGGCATTGCCGGGAGATTTATACGGCAAAGTCTTCTTTGTTTTTGCCTTGCTCAATGGCGTCTTTGAGCCATTGCGGCTGGCGGCCCATGCCGGACCAGCCTTCGCCGTTGGGGCCCTTGTAGCGCACGACGGAAGCGCCGCTGGAGCCGGAAGATTTACGAGGCTTCTTGCCGCCGGAGGGCAGGCCCAGATCGGATACGGTAATTCCGTATTCGGCCATTTTTTGCTTGATTTCCGCGACCACCTCGGCGATTTCCTGCTTGCGGGCCTGTTCGGCTTGTTTCAGCAGGGCTTCGGCTTGTGCTTTCAATTCAAGATAAGTTGCCATGTATTTGCTCTTTCCTAGCAATGGGTTTTTAAGTATCGCTAGATTACCATGATTTTGTTTATGCATGATTAAGTTTTCATTTTAATCTATCTTGGATAGCGGCATTGAATGATTGCGGCCGCACGATCATGCGATTGCAAGACGCTTCTCTAAGTAAAAGCCGCAGGGCTTATCGGCTTTTATTCGGAGGATTGAAAGACGGCCATTCATTGATTTCCTCATGTCCCGCAAATGGGCCGCCATCGAATCGCCTTGGCTTGTATTTGGCCGCCGGCTGCGGTATAAACCCCGTCTGTTCCCTAATACTGATTGAGTTCGGCATCCCGCTGGCGGTGCCGTCGCGCCTATATGGCAACGCGGCGGCCATGCCGGGCGGAGAGCCAGTGAAGAGGCCAAACACGTGGCGTTTCTGTTCGTTTGCCGCAAGGCATTTGTTGTCCGGATACCTGTATGACTGAAATAGGCATATGGGCGGGGTTGGCCGTTGGCGTGCTGTTCGGGGCCGCTTCCTGTCTGAGCGACTTCTGTTTGCTGCGCAGCCTGAGAGGGCAGGTCTATTACACCGATGGCGCGCCCTTGCGTTCATTCGTGCTGGCGATGGCGGTGGCCCTGGCGGGCACGCAGCTGCTGGCCAGCCAAGTCGATGTCGACCTCTCGCAATCCATTTATGTGCAAACGGGTATCGCCTTGCCCGCCGCCATCTTCGGCGGCCTGCTGTTCGGCCTGGGCATGGTCATGGCCAATAGCTGCGGCGCGCGCGCCCTGGTGCTGAGCGCAAGCGGCAATCTGCGCTCGTGGGTGGTGCTGGCTTGCGTGGGGCTGGCCGGCTACGCCACCATGAAAGGCGTGCTGTCGCCGTTGCGGCAATGGCTGACCTCCTGGGGCATTCTGACGCTCGAACCCAGCCACGCCAGTTTGTCGAGCTGGCTGCACGAGCTTACCGGCTTGAGCGAGCTCGGCTTGTGGCTGGTCTCGGGCTTGCTGCCCGGACTGCTGCTGGCGCTCTGGGCCTTCACGAACGCCGGCTTGCGCGCCAGCCCCCGCTTGTGGATAGGCGCGGTGGGCGTCGGCCTGGCTATCGTCGCGGGGTGGGCGGTCAGCGGCTACTGGGCGGTCGACGAGTTCAACCCCATGCCGCCTGTTTCCCTGAGCTACGTCGCGCCCATCGGCCAGGCCTTGCTCTATTCCATGATCTCGACCGGCATGGAAATGGATTTCGCCGTCGCAACGGTTCTGGGTACGGTGCTGGGCGGGGGCTTGCTTGCCGTTTGCCGCCGCCAACTGCGCTGGCAAGGGTTTGCCAATGCGCGCCAGATGCTGCGCTACATGGCGGGCGGCGTCCTGATGGGCGTCGGCGGCGTGCTGGCCACCGGCTGTTCGATAGGGCAGCTGCTCAGCGGCTTTTCGACCCTGGCGATCCAGTCTTTCGTGGCGATTGCGGCCATCTTGCTCGGCGCCCGGCTGGGCATGATACTGTTCGCGCCGCCACACAATCCGCATTGAACATACGGTCGCCATACAGGCGGTGCCGCGCATAAGCACATGCTTGCGCGCCACCGCGCCGCAAGGTATGGTTTCGACTGAACAAGCTTGTATCAGAGTTGCGTCGCGGCATGCCGGTTCAGGGGGCGGCATCGGCCAGGGAAGACGCGCAAAGGCGGGCGGCGCAAGCCCGCCACACCCCACCGTTGGCTGAAACAATAAGGAGACCATACATGAGACGGATGGATGCTAGGCCATGGCTGGCCGGCCTGATATGCGCCTGTAGCTTCATGGCTACCGCACAGGCTGAAAACCAGGAACGAATAACCGACCCGCAAGCCCGCAACTGGGCGGCGGCCTGTGCCAATTGCCACGGCACCAACGGCCGCGCCTTGCCCGACGCCGGCATGCCGGCCCTGGCCGGCCTGGACGAAGATTGGCTGGTGCAGCAAATGAAGGATTTTAAGCAAGGCAAGCGGCCGGCCACTATCATGCATCAGTTGTCCAAAGGCTACGACGACGATCAGATTCGCCGCATCGCACGCTGGCTGTCGCAACAAACGCCGAAGGAGTCGCCATGAATCGCCGCCATTTTCTGTATAGCGCCGGCCTCATCGGCCTGACGGGCCTGGTGCCCGCAGTGTATGCCCGCTCGCTCAAGCAAGCCCACGTCGTCGTCATCGGCGGCGGGTTCGGGGGGGCGACGGCCGCCAAGTATCTGCGCCTGTTCAGCCAGGGGCAGTTGCGCGTCACGCTGATAGAGCCCAACCGCCAATTCATTTCCTGCCCCTTGTCCAACCTGGTCATCGGCGGCAATACCGAATTGCAGAACATCACGCGCGGCTACGAAGGGCTGAGCACGAATCATGGTATCAAGATCGTTCATGAGCGGGCCGAGGCCATAGACGTCGAACGCAAGCAAGTGAAGCTGGGCAACGGGGAAACCGTTTCCTACGACCGGTTGGTGGTGTCGCCCGGCATAGATTTCATGTGGGATCAGGTGGCGGGCCTCGAAACGCAAGAGGCGCGCGCCGCGCTGCCCCACGCCTGGAAGGCCGGCCCGCAAACCGAGCAACTGCGCGACCAGCTGCGGGCCATGCCCGACGGCGGCGTCTTCGCGCTTACCATTCCCGCCCAGCCTTACCGCTGCCCGCCGGGGCCTTACGAGCGCGTCTGCCAGGTCGCCAGCTATCTGCAACGCCACAAGCCGCGCTCCAAGATACTGGTGTTCGACGCCAACCCCGAAATCACCTCGAAGAAGGGCTTGTTCACGAAAGTCTGGCAAGAGCAGTACAAAGGGCTGATCGAATACAACCCCAGCTTCAAGGTGCAAGAGGTAGACGCCGCGACCCGCACGCTGACCTTCGAAATGGGCGAAGAGCAGAAAGCCGACGTGCTCAACCTGCTGCCGCCCATGCGCGCCGGCGATATCGCCGTGCAAGCGGGGTTGGCGACGGCCAACGGCAGGTGGTGCGAAGTCGACTTCCTTACCTTCGAATCGAAGGCGGCGCCGGGCGTGCACGTGCTGGGAGACGCCATTCTCCATGCGCCGGTCATGCCCAAGTCGGGCCACATGGCCAACCAGCATGCCAAGACCTGCGCCGCCGCCATTATCGATTTGCTCGCCGAGCAGCCCGTCAATCCTCTGCCCATCTACGCCAACACATGCTATAGCTTTACTTCCGCCGACGAAGTCGTGCACGTCAGCAGCGTGCACCGCTACGACGCGGAAAAAGCCACCATGCTGCCGGTGGAAGGGGCGGGCGGCTTGTCCACGCATCCCACTCGCCAGGAAGGCCAGTACGCCTGGGGCTGGGCCCGCAACATCTGGGCCGACATGCTGACGTAAACCCCGCAAGGGGTGGGCTTTCCGGCCCGCCCCTTGTGCTATCGCGGCTTTCGGGGGTTGGCCGTTTTCGCGGGATTGATACGCTCAAGCCACGACGATCTGGCGGCTGGCTTCGATGACTTGCCCCTCTTCATCTTCCCAGCGCATGTTTAGTTCCCCCGACTGGTGCGCCACGAAATGGAACTCCAGATACGGGTTGGGCGAAACCGCCGTATCCAGTTCCCATTCGAACAGCAATTGCCCATCGTAAGTGCAACGGAAGATGTTGATGATGTTGCGTGGAATAGGCTCGCCCGTAGCCCGGCGCCTGAGCCCGGTTTCCATATTATGCTGGGCCATCGCGCGCACCCGTACGCGCTCGCCGGCGGCGGGGTTCTGCGGATGGATCGCGATGCGCGGCGGGCGGTTGCTTTCGGTACTCATATTCGTCATCCTCCGCAGCCGCCTATCGTGACGGTAATCGGCTGGCGATACTGGAGCACGCGGCCGTCGTTCATGCGCGCCAATACCGTCACGTGCTGGGTTTGGGCCAGGCGTATGCGGGTGGCGACGTCCGCCGCACCCATCCGCGGGTTGAAGCGAAGCTTGCACACCAGCGGCCGGGGGTTCTTCTCGGCCACGACGATGGCTTCCTCGCAATACGACTGCTCGGTGATGGCCTCGTCGATAAGAATGCGCAAAGGCACGGCGTTGGCATTGTCCGCCACGTCGGGCAATTCCACTTTCAAGGGCGCGGCGCCCGCCGGCTTGCCCGCCAGAAACTGGCCGATCAATTCTTCCGCCTGCGAGCGGGCCAAGGCCGGGCCGACCCAGCCGGCGGCGGCCAGCGAGGCGGCCAATGCCATCAGCCTGCGGCGCCCGCCGTCAACGGGCGGGGGGCTGGCCGTGGACGGCGAGCCCCGCCGCCTCAACCCAGAAAGTCTTTCCACTTTGTTTGCGCCCATACGAAATTCTCTGCAATCAACTCTTCGGAACGTATGTCCACGTCTATCTGCGTCTGGTGCACGTCGCCGTTTTCCGCAAACGCGTAATCGAACTGGACGGACACGGCTTCCAGGGGGCTGGCGTTGACCAGCATATAGCACAGGTTGTCCGGCAGAATGGGAACGATCTCCTCGTCCTTGACGCGCTTGGAAATATACGTCGCCGCGATCTTGCCCACGGCATTGGCCACGTGGGCGCTCTTGGGATAGTGGCCGAACTGCGGCGAAATAAAACCCATGCTGTCGCCGATGATGTACACCCGGTCGTCCGGAATGGCGTGCAGCATGGTCGGGTGCTGATGACCCCACCAGTTGGGGCCGCCGGCTGGTTTCTCGTTGATCAGCCCCGCGGCCCACACCATGTCGGAGGCCTGGTGCGGCGGCATCAGGATGGCGTCGTCGAAATCGAAGTCGCCGGCCGCCGTCTGTATGCGCTTCTTGAAGGGGTCGACCTCTTTGATGGCGGCGTTGGGAACGTGCTGGATGATGTCGGGATACAGCTCGTTGAACGCCTCGGTGAAGCCGCCGGTAATGGGCGCAATACGAGGCTTGGGGTCCAGGATGACGATTTTCCCGGGAATCTTGTTTTGCTTGAAGTGCCAGGCGATGGCGCAGGCGCGTTCGTAGGGCGAAGGCGGACAGCGATGCGGGGGCGGCGGCAGCGTCATGACCAGCGTCCCGCCCTTGAACTGCTGCACTTTTTGCTTGAGCGCCAGGTGCTCGGCATTGGGAATGTAGGCCGAAGGGAAATGCCGGCGCGTATATTCAGCGGCGCGCACGTCGTTGCCGAACCACATGTCGTAGGCGTTGCGTATGCCGCCGGCCAGAATCAGGAAGTCGTAATCCAGTTGGCCCTTGCTGGTGTGCACTATCCGCCGGTCGCGGTCGAAGCCGGTGACCTCGGCCTGAAGCAATTGATAGTCGAACTGATTGGCCGCCTTGCTCATGTCGTGCATGATGTAGTTGGAATCGACCACGTTGATCAGCCACTTGTTGCTGATGGGGCACGACCAGAAAACAGGATTGCGCTCGATGACGACCACGTCGGACTGCGGTAGCAACTCGCGCAGATACCTGGCAGCCGTCAAGCCTCCCCAGCCGCCGCCGGCAATCACGATGCGCGGGCCGCTGCCCTTGCGCGGCACCAGCGTATGCTTGACGTCGATGAACGGCGTTTGCCCGAAAGCCGGCATGGCCGCCATCGCCATCGCGCCCGTACCTGCCGTCAGAATTTGTCTGCGTTTCACATTAGCCATGTTGACGCCTCTTTTTGAACGTAGTGTTGTGTAATCCCGATTCGCAGGCGCAACGATGCCGCCGGCGAGGTGCCGGAAAAAAGTCGAATCAGGGGAAAGAGTGCGATACGGATGCGAAAGATACCTGATATGGGGTGGCCCACCCTGGGCACGACATCCCAATTCACTCTGAGATGGGTTATACCGTAGCCCGGCATTGAAGGCAAGGCTACGGGTCTTCGTTCGTCGTGCGCTTCAGGCCCATGCCAGCGCCCATTCCCATTCCCATACCCATTCCCATGCCTCCGGCGCCCATGCCGCCTCTGCCGCCGCCACCGGCTTTGCCGCCTCCATCGCGGCCAGCGCCGCTTCGGCTTCCCGATGGGCGCGTAGGCCCTTGCGCGGGAATGAACACATCTTGCGGAACTGGCTCCAGGCTCAGCACGCCGCGAATGTAATCCCGCAGCGAGACCACCAGTTCGGCGGTATGTATCGGGTGCCCTTGCGCCAGTTCGGTGGCGGCGCGGGCGGCCAGGCGCACCTGTTCTTCGGTGCCCAACAGAATGATGTCGGAAAGCGCCGCTTCCACGGCGTCGCGTATGCGGCGGGGACGGTCCGAGGCGGTGGGGTCGGGGTGGGAAGAGGGATGTGTGGCGTCAGAGGAGTCAGTCTTGTCATCGGC
Organism: uncultured Burkholderiaceae bacterium; assembly: GCA_934525625.1. Taxonomy (GTDB): domain Bacteria; phylum Pseudomonadota; class Gammaproteobacteria; order Burkholderiales; family Burkholderiaceae_B; genus Mesopusillimonas. The sequence goes on along the minus strand of CAKSZL010000004.1, from coordinate 1,596 downwards.
GATTTCTTCGTCAAGCTCCACAGCCGCCTCGGCCGCCGCCGCGCGGCGCAGTTCGCGCAAATGCGTAGGGTCGACGGTGAGGTTGCCGGTGAAGGAACCGCCCAGCGTCTTGTAGGCCGCCATCAAGGCGCGCAGGCGCTCGTTGATCTGGCGGTTCTCGCGTTCGCGGCGCATCTGTATCGTCTGCATCACCACTAGCCGTATTCCCACGCCTATCAGCGTGATGAAGGCCAGGCCCAGCAGCGTGGACAACACGGCCGGCCACGAACTGAAATCAAAACTACGCATAGCGGTCTCCGATGGGGGAAAGCGCCCATCATTCAAACCGATTGTAGTGATGTTCCCAGGCCGGCACTAGCTTGATGGCCGGCGCGCGCAAAAACAAAAACGCCACCGCGAAGGATGGCGTTATTGCCCTGAGTCAGTGCCCTGATCTAGCAGGTAAATTCTGGTGGCGCATCCCTGAGATTTCACCAAAAAAATAAAATCTCTTTGCCATCAACACCTTAGCCTCGGTGCGAGTCGGATTGACAAAAAATACTGACACACCAAGGTACCACGTTCACCACCAAAAAGCATCTTCAAACAAGGTTCAGCATGAACCTTGCAACATGATCGGTGTGTGATTGTTCAGCAAGCACATCAAGCCACGTTGTGAGCACACGCACACGATCAGCACGATCCATACCCTGCAACTCTTCCAACGGCTCACCAACGTTCCCTACAAGCAGTTGTGAGAGCATAAAAGCTGCATTCTGGTAAAGATCAGTGTTTGGTAGTTCTTCAATGGCTTCACGGTTGAACATCCCCCCAAGCTGTTCAGCAGGAAAGTTGATGAAGTGTGTTCCGTGTTCAAGAAATTCGTTGAGTGTCATAGTGCCTCGCAGGAAAACCAAAAATCCTACCACAGCAACGCGAAGCCTTTATGGGAAGGGGAAACGTCCCCCTCAACTCTTCCAAAGAAAACTTATAACGTCTACGCGTGTAAGGCAATATTCCTATTTAATTTGCCTCATATTTGCACCATCTAATGTTGCACCTCCAGTGCCACCTGGACCAAAAAGGGTGCTCTTAGTAGTTGTCAACAATGTAGGTAAAGCAAGTAATAGCGCAGCTACGATAGCCATTGTGATGGGTTGTGAAATGGGAACTTGACCTTTGGATTCATTATGCTCCTTTAGCTTGAGTGCAGCTTTAATCCCAAAACCAATACCCCCTAAATAGGCCACTATCGATAGAATGTCTGCAACCCCAGGTAATTGCTTGGTTAATCTATCTGTCACTCCTTTTAGATCTGCCGTTTGTGCAACGGCTAAATCAGCGAACCCGAATAACAATGCAACTGTTATGAGTGTAAGCATCCATGCGTTTGAACTAACTAGTTTCATCTTAATACTCCTATTATTATAGTTGTGCATATTAATGATATGTATTTTTCTGGCATTGTCAAATTAACATAAATTAAAACCAAAAGCCTACCATAGCAACGCTAACCCGTTAGGGAAGGGGCACCGTCCCCTTTACTCTTCCGAAGGATAACCAGCGACGAGATTAAACATTTCCCATTGACTTCAAAACAATGTCACGTAATGCGTT